>NZ_RWIR01000096.1 GCF_009764265.1 Pseudomonas sp. PB101 | reverse complement strand
GAGTACATCAGTTACTACAATCATGATCGGATCAAATCAAAGCTCGGCGGACTGAGTCCTGTGGAATACAGGACTCAGTCAGTGGGCATGTGGCAGTAGACCGTCCAACATTTTGGGGTCAGTCCAGTTTTTATAGGCTGTTCATTGCAGCAAAGACCCGGCAAGCTCGGTCCAAGCCCAAGTCATGGAACGTGAGGGAGCAAGCGATGGTGCAGTTGTGTTCTATCGAGCAGGCGGTCGATGACGTCCTGGCGCGGTTGCCGGACCACATTCACATGGGGCTGCCCTTGGGGCTGGGTAAACCCAACCCCTTCGTCAATGCGCTCTACCGGCGTGTTGCGCAGCTGCCCGAGCGGCGCCTGACAATCTACACCGCGCTGTGCCTGGGCCGGCCACCCTTGGGTGACGGCTTGCAAAAGCGCTTCCTCGAACCCTTTGTAGAACGGGTGTTCGGCGATTATCCCGAGCTGGATTTCCTCGCCGACCTGCGTCGCGATCAACTGCCGGGCAACATCCACATCCAGCAGTTTTTCATGCAGCCCGGCAGCCTGCTCAACAGTGCCACGGCGCAGCAGGATTACGTCAGCAGCAACTACAGCCATGCAGCCCGGGACATCAATGCCGCCGGGTTGAACCTGGTCGCGCAGTTGGTCGCCAGCCATGCCGAGCATCCCGACCGCTTGAGCCTCAGCTGCAACCCGGACATCACCCTCGACCTGATGCCGATGATCGCCAGGCGCCGCGCCGCCGGAGAAACCATCCTGATGGTCGGCCAGGTGCACAACGATCTGCCGTACATGCCTGGCGATGCGGAGCTGGGCATCGGCACGTTCGACCTGCTGATCGACCAGAAGGACAACACCACGCTGTTCTCCACACCGAACATGCCGGTCGGGTTCCAGGACCATTTCATCGGCTTGCATGCCAGCACCCTGGTACGCGATGGCGGCACCTTGCAGATCGGCATCGGTTCCATGGGCGATGCGCTGACGGCGGCGCTGCTGGCGCGGCAAGCCGACAGCGACGCTTACAAGGCATTGCTGGCCGAGGTGAACCTCAGCCAGTGGGCGCAATTGATCGAGCGCGAAGGCGGCATCGAACCCTTCGCCAAAGGCCTGTATGGCTGCAGCGAAATGTTCGTCAACGGCTTGCTGGTACTGGCGGATGCCGGGATCGTGCGGCGCAAGGTTTACCCGGACGTGACGACCCAACAGCAGGCCAATGCCGGAACCCTCGACGAAGCCGCGCAAACCGACGGCATCTCGGTGCATGGCGGCTTTTTTCTCGGGCCGCGCAGTTTCTACGATCGCCTGCGCGAGCTGCCGCAAAGCAAGCGGCTCGAATTCAACATGACCCGTATCAGCTACATCAACGAGCTTTATGGCCAGGAAGAGCTCAAGCGCTTGCAGCGTCTTGATGCGCGGTTCATCAATACCGCGTTCACCGTGACCTTGCTCGGTGCCGCGGTGGCGGATCAACTCGAAGACGGTCGTGTGCTCAGCGGTGTCGGCGGGCAGTACAACTTCGTGGCTCAGGGCCATGCGCTGCAAGGCGCGCGCTCGGTGTTGCTGCTGCGCAGCTGGCGCGAGTCCGCAGGCGACGTCAGCTCGAACATCGTCTGGGAGTACGGGCACTGCACAATCCCCCGGCACCTGCGGGACATCGTGGTCACCGAATACGGCATTGCCGATCTTCGTGGCAAAACCGATGCGGCGGTGATCGAGGCGCTGCTCAATATCAGCGACTCGCGTTTTCAGCAGGGGCTGATCGAGCAGGCGCAGAAAGTCGGCAAACTGCCGAAGGATTTCCGTCTCGATCCGCGCTTTACCGAGAACAGTCCACAACGATTGCAGGCGATTCAGGCCCGGCATCCGAATTTGTTTCCGGAGTATCCGCTGGGCTGTGATTTCACCGAAGTGGAGCGGGATGTGTTGCGGGCGCTGAACTGGCTCAAGAGCAAGTTCAAGCTGAGCGAGGTGCTGGAGTTGGGCAAGGCAGCGCTGGATGCACCGGAGCCTGCGGCGTTTCCCGAGCATCTGCAACGCATGCAGTTGAGCAAGCCGGAAGGGCTGAAGGAGGATTTGTACCAGCGGTTGTTGCTCAGTGGCCTAAAGGCAACCGCACAAGCTCAGCAACGCAAGTGATCCCTGTGGGAGCGGGCTTGCCCGCGATGGCGATATATCAGCCAACGTTTATGTTGAATGATATGGCCTCATCGCGGGCAAGCCCGCTCCCACAGGTTCTATATTGCAGCTGATTTATTCGATGAAGGTCACGACACCGCCGGCCAGCGATTTCACGCGAGCCAGCGACTCTACGCGATACCCCTGCGAATCCAGCTCCGCACGGCCACCCTGGAACGACTTCTCGATCACGATGCCCAGACCGGCAACGGTAGCGCCGGCCTGCTTGATGATCGAAATCAGCGCCTGGGACGCCTTACCGTTGGCCAAAAAGTCGTCGATGATCAGCACGCGGTCGCTGCTGGTCAGGTGACGCGGGGAGATCGCCACGGTGCTTTCGGTCTGCTTGGTGAACGAGTAGACGGTCGCCGACAGCAGGTTCTCGGTCAGGGTCAGGGACTGATGCTTGCGGGCGAAAATCACCGGCACACCCAGGTTCAGACCGGTCATGATCGCAGGCGCGATGCCCGAGGCTTCGATGGTGACGATCTTGGTGATGCCCGAATCCTTGAACAGCGTGGCGAATTCGTCGCCGATCAGCTTCATCAGGGCCGGGTCGATCTGGTGGTTCAGGAAGGCGTCGACCTTCAGGACCTGGTCGGAAAGCACGATGCCTTGTTCGCGGATTTTCTGGTGCAGGGCTTCCATGAAGCTGTCCTCTGTTGGCGCCTTGTGCGCCCTAAGGTTTTAAAAAAGTGGTCAATTCTAGCGCTTTAACATCGCGCGTATATCTGCCAATGCTGTGTTGCCGCGAACCGCTTTGACTTCGGGCGGCGTGTCGTCGTTGCCTTCCCAGGCCAGATCGTCCGGTGGCAGCTCATCGAGGAAGCGGCTCGGCGCGCAATCGATGATTTCGCCGTACTGCTTGCGCTTGGCCGCGAAGGTGAAGGCCAGGGTCTGGCGGGCGCGGGTAATGCCCACATAGGCCAGGCGACGTTCTTCTTCGATGGTGTCGGCTTCGATACTGGAGCGGTGCGGGAGGATTTCCTCTTCCATGCCCATGATGAACACGTAGGGGAATTCCAGGCCCTTGGAGGCGTGCAAGGTCATCATCTGCACGCCTTCGGCGCCGTCTTCCTCTTCCTGCTGACGCTCAAGCATGTCACGCAGGACGAGTTTGCCGATGGCGTCCTCGACGGTCATCTCGCCTTCTTCGTCTTTCTCCAGGGTGTTTTTCAACGCCTCGATCAGGAACCAGACGTTGCCCATGCGGTAGTCGGCGGCCTTGTCGCTGGAACTGTTGGTGCGCAGCCAGTTTTCGTAGTCGATATCCATGACCATGCTGCGCAGGGCCGAGATCGGGTCTTCGCCGGCGCACTGCTCGCGAACCCTGTCCATGAAACGCTTGAAGCGCGACAGGCGATCGGTGAAGCGGCTGTCCAGATGCTCGCCCAGGCCGATTTCGTCGGTGGCGGCGTACATCGAGATCTTGCGCTCGGTTGCATAGTTGCCGAGTTTTTCCAGCGTGGTCGAGCCGATCTCACGGCGCGGCACGTTGATGACGCGCAGGAAGGCGTTGTCGTCGTCCGGGTTCACGATCAGGCGGAAGTAGGCCATCAGGTCTTTCACTTCCTGGCGCCCGAAGAAGCTGTTGCCGCCGGACAGGCGATACGGCACTTGGTGATGCTGCAACTTCAGCTCGATCAGCTTGGCCTGGTAGTTGCCGCGATAGAGGATCGCGAAATCGCTGTAGGGGCGGTCGGTGCGCAAGTGCAGGCTGAGGATTTCCATGGCCACGCGCTCGGCTTCTGCGTCTTCATTGCGGCAGCGGATCACGCGGATCTCGTCGCCGTGGCCCATTTCACTCCACAGCTGCTTTTCGAATTCGTGCGGGTTGTTCGAGATCAACACGTTGGCGCAGCGCAGGATGCGGCTGGTGGAGCGGTAGTTCTGCTCCAGCATCACCACTTTCAAGGACGGGTAGTCGTCCTTGAGCAGCATCAGGTTTTCCGGGCGGGCGCCGCGCCAGGCGTAGATCGACTGGTCATCGTCACCCACCACGGTGAACTGGTTGCGTTTGCCGATGAGCATTTTCACCAGCAGGTACTGGCTGGCGTTGGTGTCCTGGTATTCATCGACCAGCAGGTAACGCACCTTGTTCTGCCACTTTTCGAGGATGTCGGCGTGCTCTTCGAAGAGCTTCACTGGCAGCAGGATCAGGTCGTCGAAGTCCACCGCGTTGAACGCCTTGAGCGTGCGCTGATAGTGGGTGTAGACGATGGCGGCGGTCTGTTCCTTGGGGTTGCGCGCGTTTTCCAGGGCCTGGGCCGGCAGGATCAGGTCGTTTTTCCAGGCGCCGATCATGTTCTTGATCTCGTCGACACCGTCGTCGCCCGAATATTCCTTCTGCATGATGTCGGTCATCAGGGCCTTGACGTCGGTCTCGTCGAAGATCGAGAAGCCCGGTTTGTAGCCCAGCCGCACGTGCTCCTTGCGGATGATGTTCAGGCCCAGGTTGTGGAAGGTGCAGACCGTCAGCCCGCGACCTTCACCGGCACGCAGCAGGGTGCCGACCCGTTCCTTCATTTCGCGGGCGGCCTTGTTGGTGAAGGTCATGGCGACGATGTACTGGGCGCGGATGCCGCAGTTCTGGATCAGGTGCGCGATTTTGCGCGTGATCACGCTGGTCTTGCCGGAGCCTGCACCGGCGAGCACCAATAGAGGGCCGCCGACGTAGTTCACGGCTTCTTGCTGCCGGGGATTGAGTCGGGACATACGTAAATTCAGGATTCAGTCACGAAATGGGCCGGCATTTTAACAGGCTCAGCGAATTGTGCTGCTCTGTCCGACTTGTGACGTACCACGCTATCTGTAATTGCCGGTTTTGTTACTTTCACGCAGGATGCGCAACGAATTTGCGGCTAATGTTCGTAATTCCGGATACAAAGGGCTGGTTTTGCTCACTGATGTCATTGTCATTGGTCATCGGAACGGCATAATGCCCGTCGCCTACATCTTTGCAGAGTCTAGGGAGCTAGCTTGTCTACGCCTGTCGAACCCTTGCGTTTGCTGCTACTGGCCGAAGAGCCAGCGTGGGCAGCGTTGTTGCGCGAGTGTCTGGCTCCGATGGGGAGCTCGGTTGTGCTCATCAGCGCGCCGAGTTGGGAGTCGGTCAGCAGCCTGTTCGATGACAACCGCAGCGCGGTGTTATTGACCATCCCGCAACTTCAACCGGCGCCGGGCCGTTGCAGCCTGCCGACGGTGTTGCTGCTCGACCATGAGCCACTGACCCCGCCCGACGGCGTAAGTGACTGGCTGGTGCGTGACCATCTCGACCCCGGCATGCTGCGCCGTTGCCTGCGCCATGTGCGCGAGCGTGGCGTCCTGGAAAACACCCTGCAACGCCTGGCCGAACAGGATCCGTTGACTGGCATCGCCAACCGCCAGGGCTTCCAGACCCTGCTGACAGCCCGACTGGCGGAAAACGACGGTCGTGGCCTGGCCCTCGGTCATCTCGACCTCGACAATTTCCGTTACGCCAACGACGCCCTTGGCCATCAGGCCGGTGACCGTCTGATCCTGCAGGTGGTGGCGCGGCTCAAGAGCCAGCTCGAGGCCGGCGATCAACTGGCACGCCTGGGTAGTGATGAATTCGCGCTGCTGATCGACACCCGCCGTGCACCCCAGCGTGCCGAGTGGATGGCCGAGCGCATCAGCGAAGCGCTCGCCGAGCCTTATTGGGTCGATGGCGAAAGCCTGCTGATCGGTTCCAGCCTGGGCATCGCCCACGCCCGGGCCCAGGCCGGCGCGGACCCGCTGATGTGGCACGCGCATATCGCCATGCAGCAGGCCAAAAGCACCCAAGGCTGCACCTTTCACATTTTCAACGAGCGCATCAACCGCAATGCCCGCAGCATCGCCGACCTCGAAACCGAGCTGCGCCGGGCGTTGCGTCGCGACGAGTTGGAACTGCATTACCAGCCACGCCTGAACCTTGAGGACGGGCAGATCGTCGGCCTCGAAGCCTTGGTGCGCTGGCGCCATGCCGAGCGCGGCTTGTTGCCGCCGAGCGAGTTCGTGCCGCTGGCCGAGCAGAGCGGCCTGATCGTGCCGCTGGGCTACTGGGTGATCTCCCGGGCCTTGCGCGACATGCAGGCGCTGCTTGAGCTGGGTTTGCCGCCGTTGCACATGGCGATCAACCTGTCGTTCCGGCAGTTCCAGGACAGTCAGTTGCTGTCGACCCTGAGCCGCCTGATCGCCGAGCGCGGCGTCGAGGCGCAGTGGCTGGAGTTCGAGCTGACCGAAACCGCGGTCATGCGCCGCAGCGACCTGGTCAAGCAGACCATGGACGCCCTGGGGCGCCTCGGTGTGCGCTTCTCCCTCGATGACTTCGGTACCGGCTTCTCGTCGTTCGTGCACCTCAACAGCCTGCCGATCACCTTGCTGAAGATCGACAAGAGCTTCGTCGGCGGCATGGAACAGCGTGAGGAAAACCGCAAACTGGTCCACGCGATGATCAACCTCGCGCACAACCTCAACCTCGAGGTGGTCGCCGAAGGTGTGGAAACGCCGGAGCAACTGGATCTGCTGCGCGGGTTTGAATGCGATCAAGTGCAGGGATATTTGATCAGTAAGCCATTGCCGCTGGCCGAGTTGGTGGAGTATCTGACGTTTGGCTCCGGCGAGCAGCCGATGCTGGAAATCGTCAGCTAAGGCGCACAAGCCCCCTCGCCACAGAGCCCGCTCCCACAGGGGATCTCACTCTGCCTGAACTGCCTCGAATCGTTGTGACACCGGCTCGCGCCGAATCATCCCCTTCATCTTCCACTCAAACCCCAGGGTCAGGCTCACCGCCGCGCACGCCAGCCCCAGCGCCAGGCCCCACCACACGCCCGTCGGCCCCCAGTCCAGGTGGAAAGCCATCCACCACGCCGCCGGAGCGCCGATCAGCCAATAGCAGCCCAGGCCGACCAGGAAAGTGGTCTTGGCATCCTTGAGCCCGCGAATGCAGCCCATGGCAATGGTTTGCACGCCGTCGAACAGCTCGAACCATGCCGCCACCGCCAACAGGCTCACCGCCAGGTTGATGACATCCCGGAACGCCGGGTCGTTGTGATCGAGAAACAAACCGACCAACTGGTTCGGCAGCAGCCAGAAGACCATGGCGAAACACAGCATCGCCGCCGCTCCGAAGGCAATGCCAACCCGCCCGGCCAGGCGCGCATCCAGCAGTTGCCCGGCACCGTAGTGCTGGCCGATGCGCATGGTGATCGCGTAGGAGATACCCGCCGGAACCATGAACGCCACCGAGACGATTTGCAGGGCGATCTGGTGTGCGCCCAGCTGCGTGCTGCCCATGGTGCCCATGCACAGCGCGGCGAAGGCAAACAGCCCGACTTCCACCGCATAGGTGCCGCCAATCGGCAGGCCCAGGCGCCACAGCTCCTTCAGATACTGCCGGTTGAGCCGCGACAGGCCCTGACGCAGCGGATAGGCCTCATAGGCAGGATGCCGCCGAATGTGCCACGCCAGCGCAAGCGCCATGAGGTTGGCGACAATCGCAGTCACGAGCCCGATCCCCATCAGCCCCAGCTTCGGCAGGCCGAACATGCCGGTGATCAACGCATAGTTGAGCAAGAAATTGGCGACCGTGCCGCCCACACTGATGACCATCACCGGCGTCGCCCGGCCAATGGCGCTGGTGAATCCGCGCAGGGCCATGAAGCTCAGGTAGCCGGGCAGGGCGAACGGCAGGAAGATCAAGAACTGCCCGGCCATCTGGACGTTGCTCTCGGTCTGGCCGAACAGCAGCAGCACCGGTTTGAGGTTCCACAGCAGCAAACCGGCGACCAGCGCCATCAGCCATGCCAGCCACAACCCGGCCTGGGTCAACCGAGTAGCCCCGACGATATCGCCGGCACCCTGACGGATCGCCACCAGGGTACCGACCGCCGCGATCACGCCGATGCAGAAAATCGACACGAACGAATAGGTCGCCGCACCGAGCCCGCCACCGGCCAGCGCTTCGGGGCTCAGGCGCGCCATCATCAGGGTGTCGGTGAGGACCATCAGCATGTGCGCCAACTGCGAGGCAATCAGCGGCCCCGCCAGCCGCAGGATGGCCCAGAGTTCAGTACGTGCTGGATGCTGCATGGTCATCACGCTCGATTATCAAAGGAAACAGGAAAGCACCGATTCTCGGCGCTTTGCGGGGAATGCACAAAGGGATAAAAAGGATGGGTTGCATGATTAAAACTCATGCTTGGCAACTTTCTGATAGGGTTGCCGAATCCCGCTATAGGAGCTTTCCGAATGTCACGTCGTCTTCCTCCCTTGTATGCCCTGCGCGCATTCGAAGCGGCGGCGCGGCACAGCTCGTTCACCCGGGCGGCCGAAGAGTTGTCGATTACCCAGAGTGCGGTCAGCCGGCATATTCGTACGCTCGAAGAGCATTTTGCCTGCCGCTTGTTTCATCGCAGTGGCCGCAACCTGCAACTGACCGAATCGGCGCGCTTGCTGCTGCCGGGCATTCGCGAAGGCTTCACCGCCCTGGAGCGCGCCTGCAATACCTTGCGCGCCGAAGACGACATCCTGCGCATGAAAGCCCCGTCGACCCTGACCATGCGCTGGTTGCTGGCGCGCCTCAGTCGCTTCCGCCACTTGCAGCCCGGCAACGAAGTGCAATTGACCAGTGCGTGGATGGACGTCGACTCGGTGGATTTCAACGACGAGCCGTTCGACTGCGCCGTGCTCCTGGGTAACGGCCATTTCCCTCCGGACTGGGAGGCGAGCTACCTGTTCCCCGAGGAATTGATCCCGGTCGGTGCGCCCAACCTGCGGGATGACCAGCCCTGGGATGTCGAACGCCTGACCCATACCGAGTTGCTGCACCCGACGCCGGACCGGCGTGACTGGCGCAACTGGCTGGAGCGCATGGGTCTGGCCGAACAGGTGTCGCTCAAGGGCGGCCAGGTGTTCGATACCCTGGAGCTGGGCATGATTGCCGCTGCCCGGGGCTATGGCGTGTCCATGGGTGATCTGCTGATGGTCGCGGAGGACGTGGCCCAGGGACGCTTGAGCCTGCCGTGGCCGACCGCGGTGGCCAGCGGCTTGTGTTATTACCTGGTGTGGCCGAAAACCCGGCCCGGCGGCGAGCGCATGCGCCGGCTCAGCGACTTTCTGCAAAACGAAGTCCGATCCATGGAGTTGCCGGATGTCGTGCACTTGAGCTGAAACGATGAAGCCGCCGCAATGACGGCTTCAGGTTATCTCCCGGTGAACCACTCAAGTATTCCCGTTTGCCGCCGAATATTGGCAAATGGAACCTTCGTTCAGGTCCATCGTTTTCCCCCTACTACCGGAAATTTTGCCGAGTCTGCGTCGCGATCAGGATGATCCGCTCACTCGGCCAGGAGCTGTCATGTCTCAACCTCGCGCCCGCATCGCCTCTCAACTGGGACTCGCGCTCGCCGTGATACTGGCGATCGTCATCAGCGGCAGTACCCTGTTCGCTCTGCGTTCGCTGGACTCGGCCAACCTCGCGACCCGTGAGGAGCATCTGGCCAGCGAAGCCCGATTGCTGGCCGATCAGTTGAGCACCTTCCACGGCACCTTGCGTGAAAGCACTCAGCGCCTGAGCGGGTTGTTTGAAAAGCGTTTCAGCGCGGGCCTGAGCGTGCACCCGGATGAACCGGTCACCGTGGGCGGCGTGCAGACACCGGGTCTGCATCTGGGCAGTGAGGTGCTGAACAACAACTTCAACGAAGTCGACGAGTTCAAGCAAATGACCGCCGGTGTCGCCACGGTATTCGTGCGCAGTGGCGAGGACTTCATCCGGGTCAGCACCTCGCTGACCAAGCAGGACGGCAATCGCGCCATCGGCACGCTGCTCGATCATGCTCATCCGGCCTACGCGCGCCTGATGGCAGGGCAAAGCTACGTGGGCCGTGCGCTGTTGTTCGAACGTTCCTACATGACGCAGTACACGCCGGTGCGCGATAACAGCGGCAAAGTCATTGCGGTGCTGTTCGTGGGGTTCGATTACACCGAAGCGCAGAACGCGCAATTCGACAACCTCAAGCGCTTCCGCATCGGCCAGACCGGCTCCCTGGCACTGCTCGACGAGCAAAACAAATGGCTGGTGCCCATCGCCGGTGTCCAGGCACTGGATCAGGCCGTCCCGACCATCGCCAACCTGGCGAAAACCCCGGGCCAGGGTGAGTTCTGGAGCGATAGGGGCGAAGACTTCTACAGCCTGACCGTGCCGTTCGAAGGGGGACCGTGGTCGGTGGTGGCGAGCATGCCGAAAAGCGAAATTCGCGCGGTGACCTGGAGCGTCGGTCTGCAGTTGGCCATCGGCAGCTTGCTCGCCATGTTGCTGGCGGTGGGTTCGGCCGTCTGGTTGCTGCGCAGCAAACTGGCGCCCTTGGGTGATCTGGTACGTCAGGCCGAAGCTTTGGGTGCCGGCGATTTGAGTGTGCGCCTGAGCGTGTCGAGCAACGACGAGATCGGCCAGTTGGCCCGCGCGTTCAACCAGATGAGCCAGGCCTTGTCGACGATGGTTGAGCACATTCGCAAGGCTTCGGCAGAGGTCAACAGCCGTGCCCAGGCGTTGTCCGGTCTGTCTGGCGGCGCCTACGAGGGGATGGAGCAGCAGTCCGGCGAAATCACCAGCATGGCCGGCGCCGTGGAGGAGTTCAGCGCAACCTCCCTGAACATTGCCGACAACATGGGCAGCACCCAGCGCCTGGCTCAGGAAAATGCCGAGCAAACCCGAATCGGTCGTACCTCGATGGACGAAGCGTCCTCGTCGCTCGAGCAAATCGCCGGTGCGTTGAACAGCACCGCGACGGTGATCAATACCCTGGGTCAGCGCTCCCAGGAAATCGGTGGCATCGTCGGCGTGATCACCTCGATTGCCGAACAGACCAATCTGCTGGCGCTCAACGCCGCCATCGAAGCGGCGCGTGCTGGCGAGCAGGGCAGGGGATTTGCGGTGGTGGCCGATGAGGTTCGCAACCTGGCATCCCGTACCCGCGAGGCCACGAACGAAATTTCCGGCATGATCCAGAGCATCCAGCAGGAAACCGGCAACGCTATCAGCACCATGGAGCAGGGCAATGTGCTGATGCAGGAAGGGCTGTCGCGCAATGCCAACGTGGCTTCGGCGCTGGCGCGGATTGACGAGCAAAGTCGTTCGGCCGGTCAGCAGTTCGCGGCGATCACCACCGCAACGCAGGAGCAAAGCAGCACCGCGACCTTGCTCAGCAGCAATCTGCAAAGTATTGCGCTGGCCAACAGTGAGCAGCGGGAGGTGGTTTCCAATCTCGCGGTGACTGCGAAAGAGTTGGAATCATTGGCGGCGGACTTGCGTTCAGAGGTTGATCGCTTTCGTTGATGTGCCGCTGAAATCGCCATCGCGGGCAAGCCACGCTCCCACAGGATTTTTGAACGACGCAGAACCTGTGGGAGCAACTGTCTTCAGCACTTATTGAGTCGCAGGCCGATACTGCAACGCCTCCGCCAGATGCTCCCGGCTGATCGCATCAACCTGTTCCAGATCCGCCAGCGTTCGCGCCACCTTGAGCAAACGGTGCGCCGAACGCAGTGAAAGGGTCAATCGTTCACAGGCGGATTCAAGCCAGTGCTCATCGACTGTGGATAACTTGCAGTGCCGACGCAGCCCCGGCAAATCCAGAAACGCATTGGCACAGCCCTGACGTTTCTGCTGGCGTTCACGTGCCTCGGCAACCCGCTTCGCAGCGCTCGCACTGTCCTCTCCTGGCTTCGTCGCCGGATTCAACGCCGTGGCTTCCCGGGCGACGGTCAGATGCAGGTCGATGCGATCAAGCAGCGGCCCCGAGAGTTTGTTGCGATAACGCTGCACCATGTCCGGCGTGCAGGAACAGCGTCCGCTCGGCTCGCCAAGATATCCACAGGGGCACGGATTCATTGCCGCCACCAATTGAAAACGCGCCGGAAAACGCACGCGATCCTTTGCTCGGGAGATCACGATATGCCCCGATTCCATTGGCTCCCTCAGGACTTCCAAGACTCTGCGTTCAAACTCGGGAAGCTCGTCAAGAAACAACACGCCGTGGTGGGCGAGGGTAATTTCACCCGGTTGCGGTTTCGAGCCGCCACCCACCAAAGCGGGGCCGGAGGCAGAGTGATGGGGCTGGCGAAAAGGGCGTTGTGGCCAGTGGCGCAAAGGTACACAGCTGGTGACCGATTGAATCGCCGCCACTTCCAGCGCCTCGCTTTCGCTCAGCGGCGGCAGCAATCCGGGCAAACGACTCGCCAACAAGGTTTTTCCGGTCCCTGGAGGTCCACTCAACAGCAGGTTGTGAGCGCCTGCTGCCGCAATCAGCAACGCACGCTTGGCCGCAAGCTGCCCCTGCACTTCATTCAGATCGGGATAGGGTTTGCTGGCGCAGATCAGTCCATCGGACGCATAAGGCTCGATCGGTGTATGCCCATTGAAGTGCGCGACGGCCTCCAGCAAATGGTCGACAGCAATCACTTTCAGTCCCGACGCCAGGCACGCTTCTTCCGCATTCGCCCGCGGCACCATCAGCCAGCGCCCGGCCTTGCGTGCCGCCAATGCTGCCGGCAACACCCCTCGAACCGCCCGCACCGCACCTGACAGCGCCAGCTCCCCCAGGCACTCCACATCATCCAGTGTCAGGGTCGGCACCTGCACGCTGGCCGAGAGAATCCCCAGGGCAATCGCCAGATCGAACCGCCCGCCATCCTTGGGCAAATCCGCTGGTGCCAGATTCAAGGTGATCCGTCGTGCCGGAAACTGCAGCCCGGAATTGATGATCGCACTGCGCACCCGATCCTTGCTTTCCTTTACAGCCGCCTCGGGCAACCCAACCATGGTTAGCGACGGCAAACCATTGGCCAGATGGACTTCAACGGTAACGGGAGGCGCCTCCACGCCGACCTGGGCGCGGCTGTGGACGATGGAGAGGGACATGGTCGTTCCTTGAGCTAAACGGGGGCCGCTTCCTGCGGGTTTTTCAAGGGTAGTCAGGGGATGGGGATTTTGCGTGGCGGGAGGGAAGGTGAACTATCGCAGGATGTTGCGAGCTATCGCCGGACGGGCGGGCAGAAAAAAACCGCCATTCAGGCGGTTCTTCGGTAGACAGTTTCAGGCTCTTTTACCGGCAAGCAAGCCCGGAGGCTCAAGGTCTTTGCCGTGAGACGCAGCGACATCAAGAAATCGTTGTTGATTGGCTGAAATCTTGCCGCCTAGCCGAAGTGCTTCAGCATGATATTGAATGATGAGTAAAAGCTTGGCTTTTCGCTTTCTGTGAATCATGGACACCTCCTGTGCCTGGGAGTGAGATCGATACGATTTCTGGCTGTGTCTGCAATCGACCTACGAATTGCGCGCAGCCTGGATTGAGCGTGGTTGAACGTTAAATGCTCAAAGCGACTGCAAGACCCGTGAAGCCCGCTTCCACCACGGTTCTACCGGGCGTGTTGCCTGCGCCCGCTCTCTCATCATCTGCGGCACATCCTGCAGCCGAATCCACGGCTGGTTGTTCCAGTGCAGCAGGCTCAACGACATTTCCGGCCAATTGAGCAGGCTTAGTTGCGGGCGCTCGATTGTGGTGGGGTATTGGGCGTCTCGCAGGGCGGGGACGACTTCGTGGGTGAGCCATTCGCGCAGGGCTCTGTATTCGGGGCAGTAGTGGTAGACGAGCATGGCATAGGCGCCGGATTCGCTGATCAGCAGGGTGTTTTCGATGCTGCCGTGGATGAGCATTTTTACGGTTTGGCGTTGGTCGGGGTCGAGTTTTCGGACGGCGCGTTCGTCGAGGTAGAGGCGCAGGAGGCGGCCGAGGTCGCGGGCACTGAACCAGGGTTGGTTTTGCAGGAGAAGTGCATGGAGGTGGAGTTTGTGGCGGATGAAGACGTGAGGGACCAGGTAAGCATCATCGCTATTCATTGATACAGCTCCTTTTGCTTAAGGGCTGCCAGTAATTGTCGCCAAACAATTGGGTGGCAGTTGTACGCGGGTTGGCGAACCGGAGCAAAAGGAACCCGGCAGACCCGAAGATCTCCCACGCACAACCGCCATGACTCGATGTGGCGGAGTAAATACCGCCTTCGGATAGTAGTCGTACGCCTTAAGCTTCCGGGTCGCCAAACCCAGTGCTGAACATTCAGCAGGGGGATGAGCTTAGAGACCGGATACTTAGCGACGCAATCGGACGGCGGTGTGATGTTTGTAGGACGTTGCCGGGATTTTTGCGGGGCTTGAGATCAGAAGATCGCCTGCGGCAGCTCCTACGGGAAAAGCTGAAGGTCGTGTCGACCTTCAATCGCGGGCAAGCCCGCTCCCACAGGGATTGGGGGTTACTCGGCGGGTGGATTCAGCTTCGCTTCCAGCTCCGCCACCTTCGCCTCAAGGCTCTCCAGCCTTGCCCGCGTGCGCGCCAACACAACCATCTGGCTATCGAACTCTTCCCGACTCACCAGATCCAGTTTGCTGAAGCCGCTTTGCAGCAACATTTTGAACTGGCTTTCGATTTCGGCTTTCGGCAGAGGAGTGTCGCCACTGAAGAGGCGGGAGGCGGTGCCGGTCAGGGCGTCGAGGAAGTCTTTTGGCGCGAGCATGGGCAATGTCCTGGAAACAATGGCGGGCAGTGTACCACGCAGTGTCTATAGTCATTTTCGCAGGCGGGAGGTGCACGCTTTTCGCGCATGGAGACGGACGGTGTCGCACCGTTGTTGTGCGTAACGTGCAGGGTGTTGTTGCGATGTCTCCACCATCATCCGGTAAACACTTGAAAACAGTCAGTTTTGTGGACATGGCAAGCTTTCTGCTTAGATGCAGGTGACCCATGCACTGATGCAGTCGCTGTGACGAATGCAGTGCGCCAGGCGGAACGCGGGGAGTGTTTCGCAGGAGCGGTTAGCTGGCGTCGGACGGGCAGGTAAGGCCGACGATGCGTTACAAAGCCAGGCACTGCGCTTAGACTTGAGACGGGTTTGTTTTCCTGGGGCAAGTCCACCAATTCGGGAGAGAGTTTTCATGAAGCTAGTCACTGCCATCATCAAGCCGTTCAAGCTGGACGACGTACGCGAGTCGCTGTCCGAGATCGGCGTGCAGGGCATTACCGTCACTGAAGTCAAAGGCTTTGGTCGGCAGAAGGGTCACACCGAGCTGTATCGCGGCGCGGAGTACGTGGTCGATTTCCTGCCCAAGGTGAAGATCGACGTCGCCATCGACGACAAGGATCTGGACCGGGTAATCGAGGCCATCACCAAGGCTGCCAACACCGGCAAGATCGGTGACGGCAAGATCTTCGTGGTCAATCTGGAACAGGCGATTCGCATCCGTACCGGCGAAACCGATACCGACGCAATCTAAGCCGCCACAAACCCAACGCCCCAGGAGAAAACAATATGACTCTGCGTAAATTCGCAGGGCTAGGAGCCCTGTTGTCTATCGTAATGCCCAGCCTTGCTTTGGCGGCAGACGAAGTGGCGGCTCCAGTCCTCAACTCCGGCGACACCGCCTGGATGTTGACCTCGACAGCCTTGGTGCTGTTCATGACCATTCCCGGCCTCGCGCTGTTCTACGGCGGCATGGTTCGGTCGAAAAACATTCTTTCCGTGATGATGCAGTGCTTCGCCATTACCGGTCTGATCAGCGTCCTGTGGGTCATCTATGGCTACAGCATCGCGTTCGACACCACGGGCATGGAGCAGGGCGTCGTCAACTTCAACTCGTTCTTCGGCGGCATGGGCAAGGCGTTCCTCGCCGGCATCACGCCAGCCAGCCTGACCGGTCCTGCGGCGCTGTTCCCTGAGGCAGTGTTCGTCACCTTCCAGATGACCTTCGCCATCATTACCCCGGCGTTGATCGTCGGCGCCTTCGCCGAGCGGATGAAGTTCTCCGCGATGCTGGTCTTCATGGGCATCTGGTTCACCCTGGTTTATGCACCGATTGCACACATGGTCTGGTCGGGTAACGGCGGCCTGATGTGGGATTGGGGCGTGCTCGATTTCGCTGGCGGCACCGTGGTGCACATCAACGCCGGTGTGGCCGGTCTGGTTGCCTGCCTGGTACTGGGCAAGCGCAAAGGCTTTCCGACCACGCCGATGGCCCCGCATAACCTTGGTTATACCCTGATGGGCGCGGCCATGCTGTGGGTCGGCTGGTTCGGCTTCAACGCCGGTTCCGCCGCTGCGGCCAACGGCACCGCCGGCATGGCGATGCTGGTAACGCAAATCGCTACCGCCGCTGCGGCACTGGGCTGGATGTTTGCCGAGTGGGTCACCCACGGCAAACCAAGCGCACTGGGCATCGCATCGGGTGTGGTTGCAGGTCTGGTCGCCATCACTCCGGCGGCCGGCACCGTAGGCCCGATGGGCGCTCTGGTGATCGGTCTGGCGGCTGGCGTGGTGTGCTTCTTCTGCGCCACCACCCTGAAACGCAAGCTCGGCTATGACGACTCCCTGGATGCCTTCGGCGTGCACGGTATCGGCGGTATCCTCGGCGCGATCCTGACCGGTGTGTTCGCCGCGCCGTCCCTGGGTGGCTTCGGCACCGTGACCGACATCGGCGCACAGGTATGGATTCAGTGCAAAGGCGTCGGCTTCACGGTGATCTACACCGCGATCGCTACGTACATCATCCTCAAGGTGCTGGATATGGTCATGGGGCTGCGCATCAACGAAGAAGAAGAAGCGGTCGGCATCGATCTGGCGCTTCACAACGAACGCGGCTACAACTTGTAAGCACGCGCATAAAAAACTGCCCGGCTTGCCGGGCATTTTTTTGTCTGAAATTTGTCATTGAAGGCTGAGCTGAAAGGTTTTTTCCTACAGGTTTTACGATGTTTACGTCGGGTGTTTTTGTGCCGTCGAAGGCTTACAGGATTGAAGGAATATTAGGGCCTTTGTTTTTTCCCAGAGCGCGCTAGAATGCGCCCCGAACGTGCGGAGAACTGTATGTGGCAACAGACTCTGATTACCTTGCGGGCGAGGCCCCGGGGCTTTCATCTGGTAACGGACGAGTTACTCGCCGGCCTGCCTGAACTCAAGGCGTGTCGGGTCGGTCTGTTGCATTTGTGGCTGCAGCATACCTCGGCGTCGTTGACCATCAACGAGAACGCCGATCCGGCGGTACGTCGCGACTTCGAACGGTTTTTCAATCGTCTGATCCCACAAGGAACAGACGGCTATGAGCATAACGACGAAGGCCTGGACGACCTCCCGGCGCACTTCAAGGCCAGCGTGCTTGGCTGTCAGCTCAGTTTGCCGATTGCGGCAGGCCGGCTGGCGTTGGGGACCTGGCAAGGCGTTTATCTGGGCGAGCACCGTGATCATGGCGGTGCCCGTAAAGTCCTCGCCACCGTGCACGGTGAAGAGGCATAGCCGCTGGTCAGCAGCGGCTGTTGATTTTTTTCCGGCAGCCTTCGACAGAGGGCAAAGCTGGGCTATAACTAATCTGCTTTTCGCAAGTCATGAGGTAGAACATGAGCGACGATGATCTGGAAAACGACGACCTCGAAGTAGGCGACGACGACGAAACCGAAGAAGGTCTGGAAGCAGCGGCGGAAGACGTCGCTGAAGACGACGGCGGTGATGCGCCGGTTCCGACCGCCAAAGGCAAGGCCAAGGCAGCGGTATCGGTCGATGAGCTGCCGAGTGTCGAAGCCAAGAACAAGGAACGCGATGCTCTCGCGCGGGCCATGGAGGAGTTTTTGGCGAAGGGTGGCAAGGTGCAGGAAGTGGAGGCCAATGTGGTCGCCGATCCTCCCAAGAAGCCTGACAACAAGTATGGCAGCCGGCCTATCTGAGCCTGTTGCCCGCTTGCTGAAAAAGCCCGCCGTCGCTGCGGGCTTTTTCATGCCTGAAACAAAACCCTCAGGCCTGACGCAATCTCTGTAGGAGCCGGCTTGCTGGCGATGGCGACAAGTCAGCCAACATTATTGTTGAATGATAAAACGCATTCGCCAGCAAGCCGGCTCCTACAGATTCGATGTTGCGCCGCTATTCCACCGCGCCAACAACGCCGGCAACTCGGTCAGGCTGCGGATCTCGGCATCCGGCAAGCGCTCCGCTTCCCAGGTCTTGCCCGCCGGGTTGAACCAGATTGCACGCAGCCCCGCCTGCTGTGCCCCGGCAATGTCGTCGCCCGGATGATCGCCGATGTGCACCGCGGTTTCGGCGGTTGCACCACCCCGTTGCAACGCCTCATGAAACAGTCGTGCATCGGGTTTGGCGATGCCGATGTCTTCGGCGCACAACGCAAACTTGAAGTAATCCGCCAGCCCCAGCCGCCGCACGTCAGCGTTGCCGTTGGTGACTACGCCCAGGGCGTAATGGTTGGCCAGCGCTTCCAGGGTCGGTTGCACCTCCGGGAAGATTTCCAGCTGATGTCGGGCATGCAGAAACACTTCGAAGCTCTGGTCGGCCAGGTCTGACGCTTGTGCGTGGGGGTAACCGGCTTCTTCCAGAGCCTGGAACAACACGCGCCGGCGCAGGGCGCTGATGCGGTGCTTGAGGTTCGGCTCGATGCTCAGGATGCGTTCGCGGATGGCCCACAAATGTTCTACCGGCACAGCCCCCAGATTGGGCGCGTGCTCGGTCAGCCATGCACGCAAAACGGCTTCGGCGCTGACGATGACGGGGGCGGTGTCCCACAGGGTGTCGTCGAGGTCGAAGGTGATCAACTGAATGCTCATGAATCGTCGCCTTTCATGCGTTTGGCCCGTGGGTGGGCGCTGTCGTAGACCGTGGCCAGGTGCTGGAAGTCCAGGTGGGTGTAGATCTGCGTGGTCTTGATGTCCGAGTGCCCGAGCAACTCCTGCACCGCGCGCAGATCCTGGGAGGATTCCAGCAAATGGCTGGCAAAGGAGTGCCGCAGCATGTGCGGGTGGAGGTTTTGCCCCAGTTCGCGCTCGCCGGCAGCCTTGACCCGCACCTGGATCGCTCGCGGTCCGAGACGTCGACCCTGTTGGCTGACAAACACCGCATCGTCCGCCGGGTTGGCCATGGCTCGCAGTGGCAGCCACTGCTCCAGCGCTTCGCGGGCTTTTTTTCCTACCGGCAGCACGCGGGTCTTGCTGCCTTTGCCGAGCACCTGGACCATGCCGTCGGCGAGGTCGAGCTGATCGAGATTGAGCCCCGTCAGCTCCGATAGCCGCAGTCCGGAGGAGTAGAACAATTCCAGAATCGCCTGGTCTCGACGTGCCAGAAAGTCGTCTTCAACGCCGCCCTCTAATAGTTGCAGGGCGCGGTCGGTGTCCAGGGTTTTCGGCAGGCGACGTTCACCTTTCGGCGGCGCCAGGCCATTGGCCGGATCGTGGTCGCACAGGCCTTCGCGGTTCAGGTAGTGATAAAGCCCGCGAACGGCGGACAGCAATCGCGCCAGACTGCGCGATGACTGACCCTGGGCATGCAGGCGGGCAATCAGGCTGCGCAGGCGCTGGATGTCCAGCGCCGCCCAGCTGCCGATGTTCTGTTTGATGCACCAGCCCAGTACTTTATCGAGGTCGCGGCGGTAGGCCGACAGCGTGTGCGGCGACACCTGTCGCTCACTGCGCAGGTGTTCGCAGTAAGCGTCCAGTTGCCGTTCCATGTTCAGCGTACCGAGCGCAGGGAGTTGTTGACCCGTGGCAGCACGCGGCCCATGACTTCGGCGATGTAGCTCAGGAACAGGGTGCCCACCGAGCTTTTGTAGTGCTGAGGGTCGCGGCTGGCGATGGCCAGGATGCCGTGAATGCCCTGATGGCTGATGGCAACGACTGCGGTGGAGCCGATCTGCTTGCGCTGCTCCTCGCCGAACAGGAAGTCCAGTTCATGCTCACGCAGGCTGCCGCTGACGCTTTTGTCTTCCGAGAGCAAGCCGCCGATGGCCACCTGTGCCTCGGCGTGAGTGGCCCAGCGGCCGACCGGCATGGCGTTGTCACCCAGCAGGATAAGGCTGACGAAGGGTACCTGGAACTCCTGGCGCAGGCTGTCTTCGACGCACATCACCACGTCTTCCAGGCTGGCGGCATCCATCAGCGCCAGGATCAGGCGACGGGTCTTTTCGAACAGCCGGTCGTTGTCCCGGGCCACGTCCATCAAGTGAGAAAGACGGTGGCGCAACTCGATGTTGCGGTCGCGCAGGATGGTCATCTGACGCTCCACCAGCGACACGGTGTCGCCGCGCCGATGGGGAATACGCAGGGACGGCAGCAGTTCTTCGTGCTCGACGAAAAAGTCCGGGTGAGCCTCCAGGTACGCGGCAACAGCCGCCGCCTCCAGGCTTTCGGACGGTGATTCGTCAGCTTGTCGTGCGGGTACCTGAGGCTTGTCGGTCATGGGTTTCGCTCACTCAAAGACGCACTTGTCCTTCGTATACACGCACTGCCGGGCCGGTCATCATCACCGGGTGGCCAGGGCCTGCCCATTCGATGGACAAGCGCCCGCCAGGCAGGTCGATCAATAGGGGCGAATCCATCCACCCCTGGCTGATCGCGGCCACTGCGGCGGCACAGGCGCCGGTTCCGCAAGCCTGGGTTTCCCCGGCTCCACGCTCCCAGACGCGCAATTGCGCGCGGCTCCGGTCGATGACCTGGAGAAAGCCGACATTGACCCGTGCCGGGAAGCGCGGGTGATGTTCGATTTTCGGGCCCAGTTCATGCACCGGCGCATTGTTGATGTCGCTGACCCGCAGCACGGCATGGGGGTTGCCCATGGACACGGCGGCCAGATCGACCGGGGTGCCGTCGACGTCGACCTGATAACTGGTGGCCTGCTCTGGCGCCTGGAATGGAATATCCGCTGGCACCAGGCGCGGGGCGCCCATGTTGACGCCGATCTGGCCGTCGTTACGCACGTCGAGCTCGATGATGCCGCTTTTGGTTTCGACGCGGATCAGGCGTTTTGCGGTCAGGCGCTTGTCGAGCACAAAACGGGCGAAGCAGCGTGCACCATTGCCGCACTGCTCCACTTCGGAACCGTCGGAGTTGAAGATCCGGTAGCGGAAGTCCACGTCCGGGTTGCTCGGCGCTTCGACGATCAGCAACTGGTCGAAACCGATGCCGGTATGCCGGTCGCCCCATTGCTTGGCATGCTTGGGCAGGATGTGCGCGTGCTGGCTGACCAGGTCGAGGACCATGAAGTCATTGCCCAGGCCGTGCATCTTGGTAAAACGCAGCAGCATGGTTTTACTCCGGCAGCAGGCTTTCGCCAGCAAACAACTCGGCTACCGTTTCACGGCGACGCACTTCAAATGCCTGATCACCGTCCACCAACACTTCGGCGGTACGACCGCGGGTGTTGTAGTTGGAACTCATGACAAACCCGTAGGCACCGGCCGAATGCACGGCCAGCAGGTCGCCTTCTTCCAGCGCCAGCTGACGATCCTTGGCCAGGAAATCGCCGGTCTCGCAGATCGGGCCGACGATGTCGTAGGCGCGGGCCGCGGATTGGCGCGGGCGCACGGCCGTGACGTCCATCCAGGCCTGGTACAGCGCCGGGCGGATCAGATCGTTCATGGCGGCGTCGACGATGGCGAAGTCTTTGTGCTCGGTGTGCTTGAGGTATTCGACCTGCGTCAGCAGTACGCCGGCGTTGGCCACGATGAAGCGGCCCGGCTCGAACACCAGCGCCAGGTCACGACCGTCGAGACGCTCGCGCACGGCCTTGATGTAGTCGGCAGCCAGTGGCGGCTCCTCGTCCTTGTAACGCACGCCCAGTCCGCCACCGAGATCGATGTGGCGCAGGTAGATGCCGCAATCGCCGAGGCGGTCGATCAGGCCCAGCAGGCGGTCGAGGGCGTCAATGAACGGTGGAAGGGTGGTCAGTTGCGAACCGATGTGGCAATCGACGCCGACCACTTCCAGGTTCGGCAGCTGCGCGGCGCGCACGTAAACGTCTTCGGCGTCGGCGATGGCGATGCCGAACTTGTTCTCTTTGAGACCGGTAGAAATGTACGGGTGGGTGCCGGCATCGACGTCCGGGTTCACACGCAGCGAAATCGGCGCGCGAACGCCCAGTTCGGCGGCGACTACTTGCAGGCGTTCCAGCTCGTCGGTGGATTCGACGTTGAAGCAGTGCACGCCGACTTCCAGGGCGCGACGCATGTCGTCACGGGTCTTGCCGACACCGGAGAACACGATCTTGTCGGCGCTGCCGCCAGCGGCCAGTACACGTTCCAGCTCGCCACGGGAGACGATGTCGAAACCGGCGCCCAGACGCGCCAGGACATTCAGTACGCCCAGGTTGGAGTTGGCCTTGACCGCGAAGCACACCAGGTGCGGCGTGCCGGCCAGTGCATCGGCGTAAGCCAGGTACTGGGCTTCGATGTGTGCACGGGAGTAAACGTAGGTGGGTGTACCAAAGCGCTCGGCGATGGCAGACAGGGCAACACCTTCCGCGAACAGTTCACCGTCACGGTAGTTAAAAGCGTCCATGAGGTTCCCTTATTATTGGTAGACGTCGTGCTTGTGTGCTTTGGAGGCAGGCTGTTGCTGCGACGACTTGGCTTGCTCGACAGGGTCCTGGTCTTCATCGGGCAGGTACAGCGGGCCTTTTTGACCGCAGGCCGACACAAGGCAGGCAACCGCGAGGAGCGCAGCAAGGGAAGAGATCAGGCGCTTCATGGCGAAATCCTTGAAAATGCATTAATTGCGCCAGAGTATACCGGCCACCCGGCAGCTTGCCTATGCAACGGACCGCCCGTCCGGCGGGGGTTGGCCGCAAGCACATCGAACCCTGTGGGAGCGGGCTTGCCCGCGATAGCGGTGGTTCAGTCGACAATGATGTTGAATGTGCCGGCCCCATCGCGGGCAAGCCCACACAGTTGCAGTGCCAGGCCTGTTGATTACGGTCCTTGGTCGTTATCCTTTGCAATCGACGGGGCTCGGTCGTATCTTGCGGCGCTTGAGCCTGATCAGACACTTTTTGAGGTTGCCGTAATGAGTTTGTCCGAAGCGCGTTTCCACGACCTGGTCGATGCCACCCAGCAAACCCTGGAGGACATCTTTGACGACAGCGACCTGGACATCGACCTCGAAAGCTCGGCCGGTGTGCTGACCGTCAAGTTCGAGAACGGCAGCCAGTTGATCTTCAGTCGCCAGGAACCGCTGCGTCAGCTGTGGCTGGCGGCGGTGTCCGGTGGTTTCCACTTCGACTACGACGAAGAAAGCGAGCGCTGGATGTGCGACAAGAGTGAAGAGCAACTGGGTGAAATGCTTGAGCGCATCGTCCAGCAACAGGCCGGTGTCGAACTGGATTTCGAAGGTCTGTAAGTCTGTGACTCAACCCGTTCCGGTCCGTGCGCCAAAGCCGCTATACAGCAATGTCAGCCCCGCAGTGCCGTCGCCGTGCAGCGGTGTATGCCGGCTGGACGAGCAGAAAGTCTGCCTGGGCTGCTTTCGCCATGTCGAAGACATCCGCGAATGGCGCTCGGCCGATGATCAGCGCCGACGGGTGATTTGCGCCGAGGCTGCTCACCGCAAATCCTTGGCATAAAGGCCGCGCGGAAGCTGTATCGCCCAGCTTGTATATTTTTTGAGCTGTGATAGTGTCCGGAAACGCCTCAACCCATCGAGGTTTATGAAAACCCCGCCTTTTTCTGGCGGGGTTTTGCTTTTTTCGTGCAGAAGAAAGGAGTCTGCCCAGATCATGACCGCACCTTCCATCACCCTTACCCGTCTGGACGTCCAGCGCCTGGAGCGCCTGATCGACAGCCTGGACGACACGTTGCCGGGCGTTATCGCGTTGCAAACCGAGCTGGATCGCGCCGATACAGTGGTCGGTCACGATGAAGTGCCGGCGGATGTCGTGACCATGAATTCCCGCGTGCATTGCCGCGAAGAAGGCAGTGGCAAGGACTACCACCTGACCCTGGTGTACCCCAAGGATGCGAATGCCGACGAAGGCAAGGTCTCGATCCTGGCACCGGTGGGCAGCGCGTTGCTCGGCCTGAAGGTTGGCCAGCATATCGACTGGCCGGCTCCGGGCGGCAAGACCCTGAAACTGACGCTGCTGGAAGTCGAATCGCAGCCGGCCAATGGCGGCGCGTTCCCCGAGTGACATCCCTTCAGACCTGATCGAGCGCCTCGTTCAATGCCTGCTCCAGGTCAGCTTTGTAACGCAGATACAGATGGGTCGAACTCTGCCCTTCACCGAGCAGGCCTGACAGGTCGAGATCGGTGATGTAGCAGCGATAGCGTTCGGTTTCCCGGCGCTGCCCGACGATTTCCCGGGCGACCACGCTGAACAGCTGGTCGCCATGCTCCAACTCGGAAAACTCCCGTTGATTGCAATACAACGTGACCTGCACCTGACCCGGTGCGGCTTTGCCGACGATCGCCTGCACGTCGTAGAACGGTTTGTTCACCGGTGTCTGCGGTACCGGTCGGGCCTCGATGCGACGCGCCCGGCCAGGACCTGACGGCAGCAACTGGCTATACAGGATGTCGAGGTTCAAGGGATGGGCTGCGTCCATCGGCAACAGGGCATCGCGACGGTACTGAATCGATTGCAGGAAGCGCTGCAGCGGCACCAGCAGGCTTTGCTCGTCGTGCCAGGGCAGGCGTTGCTGCCACAGGGCATTGAACTCATCGAGCACGTACAGATCAGCCTGATTCTCGTTGACCCGATAGAACACTTGAATGCAGTCCGGCTGGCCCGTCGGCAGAAACAGCGCAAGGTCGTGCTCTTGCAATGCATTGGGGTCCAGGTGAAGCGGGCTGTAGCTGGCCATTTCCTCGCCCAGGTAATCGATCAGCGCCGGCAAGTTGGCCAGCGCGATGTGCTGGACCTGGCCCGGCACCAGCTCGAGCACGTGGTAGTGCTGCTGGACCTGGATCAGGTAGCGGTGATTGAGCCGGCTCAGCAGCAGGTTCTGCGCGGTATCGAGGATGTCTTCCACGCGCTGGGCGATGAACTGCGCGCGGTTGTGGCAGAAACAGCGCACCCGCAGCTTCGGCTGTTGCGGTCCGGCCGGCAGGTTGTTGAGATAGTCGCGGATGCAGTCGAGCAGAGCGTGGGGGCCGTCATAGCGAGCGACCAGCACTTCGTTCCAGCTATTGAGCGTGACCTGGTCCAGGGTCAGCACCAGATTTTCCCGGACGCCGGCGTAGCTCAGGGAGTCGGTGCGCTCGGTGGTCATGAGGATGTTCAGGTCACGATGGTGCTTGAGCGGATCGATGCCGACATTCACCAGGATCAGCACTTCACTCGGAACGCTGGCGCGCAACAGAGGCTCTTCGGCGACGGTGGGCAAGGGCAGGGCAATGGTCTGTTGCAGGCTGCCGAGCAGGTTGAACAGCTCGAATTCGCTCAAGTCGCTGGTGCCGGGGTGCAAGGCCAGGCGGGTACTGCTGTCGATCACGCCATTGCGGTGGCACCAGGTCAGCAGTTCCAGCAAGTGACGGCTGCGTTTGATCGGCGCGAAATGCTCCCACTCCAGCGCCGTCAGGCTGCCGTTATACAAACCCCATTGGCCTTGCCCCGGTTCTTTCTTGTTCGGCGCGTGCACCAGCGTCAGGGTGTCTTCGGCCAGGTCCGGGGCGATGCCGGGGTTGATGAACTCGACTTTGCCGGCCTTGCGCTCGAAGGCGGCGTACAGCCGACGGCCGAGGACGCTCAGGTCACGCTTGTTGATGCGGCTGACGGTTTGTTCGTGACGGGCAAACTGTGTGAGAAAGCGGTAGCTGTAGTTCAGCTCGTTGACCAGTGCCCGCCGCTCGGAGCTGACCTGACGGACCTTCCACTGGCTGCGGCTGTCGAGCAGGGCCAGTTGGCGCTGGTCCCAGTGCCATTCGTGGGCCAGGCGCTCAAGCAATGAACGTTGCCAGCTCTGTGTGCGACTGTTGCCGGTCAGTTTGCGATTGACCTTCAGGTACAGCGCGCGGCGCACCAGTTCCAGGCGTTCCGGTTCGTTGCGGGCGACCAGGTATTCCTCGATGCGCCGGTACACCACGACGTACGGGTCCAACTCGTCGAGGTCGAGGCGGTTGGCGAACACCGCCTGCTTGAAGCGCAGGCTCAGGCAATGGACCCTGGGGTGTTCGCTGGCGTAAACCTCGGTCAGCAACAGCTTGAGCACCGACTTGTAGGGCGACTCGATGCCCTTGAACAGCTGCCAGAGCCCGGCTCCGATGAATTCTCCGGGCGGAATGAAGGCCAGGTTGCCGAGGTCGAGGGTTTCGTCGGCGCGGATGAAGCGTTTGGAAATCAGGGTATGGGTGTAGCGGTCGTAGCTCGCTTCCTCGTAGACCGGCACCAGCCACCAGATCGGCGTGCGCCCGGCGAGCCAGATCGCGGTGCGGTAAAACTCGTCCAGCAACAGGTAGTGCTGGGTGGTGCCGCAATCTTCCGAGCTCAGTTGGGTGTCGCGTTCGCCACGGACGAAACGGCTCGGGTCGATCAGGAAAAAATGCGCCTCGGCACCCTGGCTGGCAGCCCAGGTTTCCAGCAGCTGGCATTTTTTGCGCAGTTCGGCGAGCTCGTTCTCGGTCAGGTCCGGTCCATGGCACACCCACACATCCATGTCGCTCTGGTCGGCCTGGGCCAGGGTGCCGAGGCTGCCCATCAGGAACAGTCCGTGAATCGGCCGGGGTGGGTTGCTGCCGTGGCGCGGTTTGTAGGAAAACGAACGGGTCAGGCGCTGGGCTTCAGCGAGTACATTGGCATCCGGCTCGAAATTCGACAGCCCCGCCGGCGTACTGCCGGAAACGTAGCCGGGCAACAGCGGATGATTGACGTGGAAAAACAGCGGCAGCAAGGTCAGGACTCCTTGCTGGCGGGTCGACAAGCCTTCCATGGCGCGAGCCATGCGTCCTTCGTTGAGTTTCAGAAAGCGTGCGCGCAGCTGGCTGAGTACCTTGCGGTCGATTCCTTCGTCCAGATCAGGGCGGATTTCATGGGTGCGCGTCATGTCAGCTCAAACCGGCTCGCAGGGCTCGGACGTGGGGCTCTTCGGATGAGGGGCAGTTTAGCGCCTTGAGGCGAGGACTTTTAAGCTGAATTTGTTTTTCTGGCGTCAGGTTTCCAACGGCTGGAGACAGGCATCAGGGTATGTGCCCGCGGAAATCCCTGGATCGGGGTCTCCGTGGGCGACACGGCAGAATTCAGGCTGTTACTTCGGCGTTAAGAATGGTCAGCACGGTTTGCACATTTTGCGCGGCGTCACGACCCAGGCTGGTCAGGTAACCGCCATCAGGCTGGTCGGTCAGTTCTTTTTCAAAGAGACGTTTGGCGGCGGCAATGTGTTTCGGGGCAGCGGTCTGATGAATTTTCAGACCTTCCTGGGAACTGTCCAGGTTGAAGAGTGCGAGGACTTCCAGTTCGGCAACCAACTCAGGGGTAAGCGACATAAGGACTCCAGACTTTCTAGGAATTGGACGACAGCGTCCCTAAGGTGAACCCGCTTGCGCGGCATGTCCAGTGCTCGCGACAGGGTTTTTTACCTCTGTAGGAGCGAGCCTGCTCGCGAAGGTCGTCAACGATAACGCTGGAAACCTGATGCCCCGCGGCGCTCTCGGGTTTTTCGCGAGCAGGCTCGCTCCTACAGGGGGCGTGGGCTTATTGCTTTTCCGGCGGCAACTCGGGCAATGCGCGCAGTGCGGCTTCATACCATTCGGTATTGAACGCGCGGTCTTCTTCGAGGATCGCGTCGATTTCTACCGCCAAAACGTGGGCCATCAGGTTGAGGATTTCTTCGCGCTCGTAACCCACCAGCGTCAGCTTGTTGAACGTCGCCTTGGCCGCTGGCGGGTTGTCGCTTTCGATCTGGTTTTCGATGGCCTGGATCAGGGTACTTTCGGCGAACTCTTCTTCGTCGTTGTCGATATCGGTTGGCTCGCTCATGGCAGGCTCCTCAGGGAAAGGCGGCCAGTTTACCTGCATTCAGCGGCGTGATGCTGCTGGCAAGAATCCCGGCGGCGTTCTATAAACAGGCACTGCCCACCCCGCACGGCCTGGAGGCTTTGTGATGATCAAGCTTTATGGATTCTCCGTCAGTAACTACTACAACATGGTCAAGCTGGCGCTGCTGGAAAAAGGGCTGCCCTTCGAAGAGGTACCGTTTTACGCCGGCAGCAGCCCCGAGGCACTGGCGATCAGCCCTCGCGGAAAAGTCCCGGTCCTGCAGGTAGAGCAGGGTTTCATCAATGAAACCAGCGTCATCCTCGAATACATCGAGCAAAGCCAGAGCGGCACGCCATTGCTGCCGAGCGATCCGTTCGAGCGCGCGCAGGTGCTGGCACTGGCCAAGGAAATCGAGCTGTACATCGAATTGCCAGGGCGCGCCAGTTACGGCGAAGCGTTCTTTGGCGTGACCGTGCCGGATGCAATCAAGGAGAAGACCAAGGCCGAACTGTTGCTGGGGATAGCGGCGCTGGGCCGGCACGGCAAATTCAGTCCTTACGTGGCTGGCGACAGCCTGAGCGTGGCGGACCTGTATTTCCTGTACAGCGTGCCGTTGGCGTGTGGGGTCGCGAAGAAACTCTTTGGCATTGATCTGCTGGCCGAGCTGCCGGCGGCCAAGGCCTTGCTGGCGCTGTTGGAGCAAAACCCGAACGTGCAGCGAATTGCGGCGGACAAGGAAGCAGCGATGCCGGCGTTCATGGCGATGATCGCGGCCAAGAAGTAGTTCTGTGGGGTTTTGAAGTCAGTCATCGCGGGCAAGCCCGCTCCCACAGAGTTCGATGTGTAAACACGATCAATGTGGGAGCGAGCCTGCTCGCGAAGCTTTTAGCGGCTGGCGAGCAACGCCTGGCCGCGCACCACGGCAGCCTTCACCTGAGCCGGTGCGGTGCCGCCGATGTGGTTGCGGGCATTGACCGAACCTTCGAGGGTCAGTACGGCGAACACGTCCTGATCGATCTGGTCGCTGAACTTGCGCAGTTCTTCCAGGCTCATTTCCGCCAGGTCCTTGCCGCTGTCCACGCCGTACTTCACGGCATGACCGACGATTTCGTGGCAATCACGGAATGGCAGGCCGCGACGCACCAGGTAGTCGGCCAGGTCGGTGGCGGTGGAGAAGCCGCGCAGGGCCGCTTCGCGCATCATTGCGTGCTTGGGCTTGATCGCCGGCACCATGTCGGCGAAGGCCCGCAGCGAGTCGCGCAGGGTGTCGGCGGCGTCGAACAGCGGTTCCTTGTCTTCCTGGTTGTCCTTGTTGTAGGCCAGGGGCTGGCCTTTCATCAGGGTCAACAGGCCCATCAGCGCACCGAATACGCGACCGGTTTTGCCACGCACCAGCTCCGGCACGTCCGGGTTTTTCTTTTGCGGCATGATCGAGCTGCCGGTGCAGAAGCGGTCTGGCAGGTCGATGAACTGGAATTGCGCGCTGGTCCACAGCACCAGCTCTTCGGAGAAGCGCGACAGGTGCATCATCGCGATGCTGGCCGCCGAGCAGAATTCGATGGCGAAATCGCGATCGGAGACGTTATCCAGCGAATTGCCGCCAACCGCGTCGAAACCCAGCAGTTGGGCGGTGTATTCACGATCGATTGGGTACGTGGTGCCGGCCAGTGCAGCGCTGCCCAGCGGCATGCGGTTGGTGCGCTTGCGGCAGTCGACCAGGCGCTCGTAGTCGCGGCTGAGCATTTCGAACCAGGCCAGCATGTGGTGCCCGAAGGTCACCGGCTGGGCGGTCTGCAGGTGGGTGAAGCCCGGCATGATGCTGGCGGCTTCGCGCTCGGCCTGTTCCAGCAGGCCTTTTTGCAAGCGAGTGATTTCGGCCAGGATCAGGTCGATTTCGTCACGCAACCACAGGCGGATGTCGGTGGCGACCTGGTCGTTGCGGCTGCGGCCGGTGTGCAGTTTTTTACCGGTCACGCCGATGCGGTCGGTCAGCCGTGCCTCGATGTTCATGTGCACGTCTTCGAGGTCGATGCGCCAGTCGAACTGGCCGGCCTCGATTTCACCCTGGATGGTCTTCAGGCCATCGATGATGCTGTCGCGCTCGGCATCGGTCAGTACGCCGACCTTGGCCAGCATGGTGGCGTGGGCGATCGAACCCATGATGTCGTGGCGATACAGGCGCTGGTCGAAGGTGACGGAGGCGGTGAAGCGGGCGACGAAGGCGTCGACGGGTTCACTGAAGCGGCCGCCCCAGGACTGATTGGTCTTGTCAGTGCTCATGAATTCGCTCGTATCGGCTTGAAGAAAGAAGGCGTGGAACGCTGGCGCGGATAATAACAGGGTTGCCAACCCTGTCGCTGACACTGGTCGATACGTTTTTTGGAGGGAGCAGAGCCCGGGCCCGTGCAAGGCATGCGCATTTTTGCCGAACGATATTTTCCGATTGAGCTGTATCGTCCCGGCAACCGTCTACAGTTGGACAGTAGGATCAGCGCACTTCTCGCTTCAGCCGCTGACTATAAGAAGAGGGGGTGTTCATATTGCGTATCAGCAAACCCTGTGGCGATGTGTCGCCAATGCGGGCCTGGGCCGCCAATCGCCCGGCAAATGAAAATTTAGCCGCCGGACCAGCGGCACTTTTTGGCGCTCGGACTAGTCTTAGCGTGGATCGCGGTGACGGACGTCACTTCACCTGTCTACGCTATCCTTGTGCGAGACTCACGCAGGAATCCAGCGCAATATGAATGTCCTGATCGTTGATGACGAACCCTTGGCCCGCGAGCGCCTGAGCCGAATGGTTGGCGAACTCGAGGGATACACTGTCCTGGAGCCTAGTGCCACGAATGGCGAAGAGGCGTTGGCACTGATCGACAGTCACAAACCGGATATCGTGTTGCTTGATATCCGCATGCCCGGCCTGGATGGCCTGCAAGTGGCTGCGCGGTTATGTGAACGCGAAACTCCGCCCGCCGTGGTGTTCTGCACCGGGCCCGATGAATTTGCCGTGGAAGCCTTACAGTCCAGCGCCGTAGGCTATCTGGTGAAACCTGTGAGAACTGAACAATTACATGACGCATTAAAGAGAGCCGAGCGCCCCAATCGTGCCCAGCTCGGCGCCCTGACCCGCCCTGCCGCCGAAAGCGGCAGCGGCCCGCGCAGCCATATCAGCGCCCGAACCCGCAAAGGGATCGAGCTGATTCCGCTGGATCAGGTGGTGTACTTCATTGCCGACCACAAATACGTGACCTTGCGCCACGAGAGCGGTGAAGTGCTGCTCGATGAGCCGCTCAAGGCCCTCGAGGACGAATTCGGTGACCGTTTTGTGCGTATCCATCGCAATGCACTGGTCGCCCGCGAGCGTATCGAGCGATTGCAACGCACACCCCTGGGACATTTTCAGTTGTTCCTCAAGGGCCTCAACGGTGATGCGCTGATCGTCAGCCGGCGCCATGTGGCTGGCGTGCGCAAGATGATGCAACAGCTTTAAAAAGCTGTGCACAGGCTGATTTCACACCCGATTGCCGGAGATCCGGGGCCAGGGAGGCCGAGTAGTATCTGATACAAGTCAAAGTGGATTTGGCTGAGCTGTTATTATCCGTCATATCTATTCAGTACGGATTGATCCATGTCCTCTCGCGAAATCCGCATCGCCACCCGCAAAAGCGCACTCGCCCTGTGGCAGGCCGAATACGTCAAAGCCCGCCTTGAAGCCGCTCATCCGGGCCTGCTGGTGAGCCTCGTCCCCATGGTCAGTCGTGGTGACAAGCTGCTTGACTCACCACTGTCGAAAATCGGCGGCAAGGGCCTGTTCGTCAAGGAACTTGAAACCGCGCTATTGGAAAATGAAGCCGACATCGCCGTGCACTCCATGAAGGACGTGCCGATGGACTTCCCCGAAGGCCTCGGCCTGTTCTGCATCTGTGAACGGGAAGATCCGCGCGATGCCTTCGTTTCCAACACCTATGCCAGCCTGGATGAGTTGCCCCGGGGCAGCATCGTCGGCACCTCCAGCCTGCGCCGCCAGGCACAATTGCTGACCCGTCGCCCGGACCTGGAAATCCGCTTCCTGCGCGGCAACGTCAACACCCGCCTGGCCAAGCTCGATGCCGGTGAATACGACGCCATCATCCTCGCCGCCGCCGGCCTGATCCGGCTTGGCTTTGAAGATCGCATCACATCGGCCATCAGTGTCGACGACAGCCTTCCGGCCGGCGGACAGGGTGCGGTGGGAATCGAATGCCGCAGCGTCGACAGTGAAATTCATGCACTGCTGGCGCCCCTGCATCACCAGGACACCGCCACCCGCGTGATCGCCGAACGTGCCCTGAACAAGCACCTCAATGGCGGTTGCCAGGTGCCGATCGCCTGCTTCGCCGTGCTGGAAGGTGAGCAGCTCTGGTTGCGCGGACTGGTGGGTGACCCGGCCGGTGGCCTGCTGCTCAGCGCCCAGGCCCGCGCCCCTCGCGGCGATGCCGAGGCGCTCGGCGTACGAGTGGCCGAAGACCTGCTCAGCCAGGGTGCCGACGACATCCTCAAGGCGGTCTATGGCGAGGCTGGCCACGAGTGACCGGCTGGCGCTTGCTGCTGACGCGTCCCGCCGAAGAGGCGGCGGCGCTAAGCAGTCTTTTGGCCGAGCAGGGGATATTCAGTAACAGTCTGCCGCTTTTGGACATCGTGCCCATTGCGGCCACTGACACAATGCGCCAGGTGATTCAGACGCTGGACCAATTCTGCGCCGTCATCGTGGTCAGCAAGCCGGCAGCCCGCATCGGCGTCGAACTGCTCGAGCGGTTTTGGCCTGCGCTGCCCGCCGTGCAGTGGTTCAGCGTCGGCGCGGCGACAGCGCAGATCCTTGAGGATCACGGATTGAACGTGAGCTTCCCGGCAGAAGGCGATGACAGTGAAGCCTTGCTCGAGCTTTCCCGACTGCGCGAGGCTATCGCCCAACCCGGCTCGCGAGTGTTGATCCTGCGCGGAGAGGGCGGGCGCGAGTTGCTGGCTGAGCGTTTGCGTGAGCTTGGTGCTAGTGTCGAGTATCTGGAACTGTACCGCCGGGCCTTGCCGATTTACCCGCCGGCGGCACTGCCGCAACGGATCCAGGCGGAACGCCTGAACGGACTGGTGGTCAGCAGTGGACAAGGTTTTGAGCACCTGCATCAATTGGCCGGCGATGCCTGGCCGCAGTTGGCGCGGCTGCCGTTGTTTGTACCGAGCCCCAGGGTTGCCGAGCTGGCACGTGCCGCCGGGGCCAAAACAGTTGTGGATTGTCGCGGCGCCAGTGCCGCGGCCTTGCTGACGGCGTTACGGGAGCAACCCGTACCCGTTTTCTAATGCAAAGGATGGATACGTGAGCGAAACAGCCTTGCCTAAAGATGAATCGCGACCGGTGCTTGATGCACCTATCGATGCTCCTGTTGATGGAATGCCGCAGCCGCCACCACCAGCTGCCGAGCAGCGTCGAGGCAATGGCCTGGCTATCGTCGCGCTGTTGCTGGGTGCGGCCGGTGTCGCGGTAGGCGGTTGGGGTGTCTGGCAGGTGCGTCACCTGCAGGCCAATAATCAGCAGCAGTTGAGTCAGGTCCAGGCGTTGAATGACCAGGCGCAGAGCCTCAAGCTCAATGAGGAACGCCTGAGCGCACGCCTGGCCCAGTTGCCTGCCGCCGATGAGCTGGAGGCACGCAGTCGCCTGGTGATTCAGCTGCAAGGTGATCAGCAGCGTTTGAACCAGCGTCTGGAAACCGTACTCGGCGCCAGCCGCAAGGACTGGCGCCTGGCCGAGGCCGAGCATCTGCTGCGGCTGGCCAGCCTGCGGCTGTCTGCCTTGCAGGACATCAGCAGCGCCCAGGCATTGGTCCAGGGCGCCGACGAGATACTGCGCGAGCAGAACGATCCGGGCTCCTTTGCCGCACGCGAGCAGGTGGCCAAGACCCTGATCGCCTTGCGCAGTACCGAACAACCGGATCGTACCGGGCTGTTCCTGCGTCTGGGCGCACTGCGCGATCAAGTTACCAGCCTCACCGAGCTGGCCCCGGAGTACAAGGACAGTGGCGACTCGTTGCTGGGCCTGACCGCCGATGGCGACGGTGCCAGTCGCTGGGCGCAATGGTGGGATCAGATTTCGCGCTACATCCGTATCGATTTCAATGCCGACAAAAACGTTCGCCCTTTGCTCGCCGGTCAGAGCCTGAGTCAGGTACGCCTGGCCCTGAGCCTGGCGCTGGAGCAGGCACAATGGGCCGCACTCAACGGTCAGGCCGCGGTTTACTCGCAGGTGCTGGACGAGGCGCGGGACATCCTCAAGGGCAACTTCAACCCGGACAACGCACAGAGCAAAGTCATGCTTGAGCAGGTGGCCGAGTTGAGCAAGCAACCGGTCACCGTGGTCACGCCGGATATGACCGGCACCCTGAGCGCCGTGCAGGGGTACCTGGAGCGGCGCAACGTCAACGCCGAGGACTCGGTCAAGCCAATGGCCAGGCCTGCCGCGAACACCGCGCCGGAGGCCACGCCATGAAACGCCTCTATGTGGTCGTGTTCCTCGTGATCGCCGCTACCGCTGCGCTGGGACTGGCGATTGCCGAACATTCCGGGTATGTGCTGATTGCCTACAAGACCTTCCGCTATGAGTCGAGCCTGTGGGCTACGTTGGCGCTGGTGGCTGTGCTGTGGCTGGTGATCTGGGGCATCAAGACACTGGTCGAATTGGTGATGGCGTCCAGTGGTGTGGTCAACCCGTGGTCCACGCGCAACCGCAGCCGTCGCGTGCAGGTGGCGATCGAGCACGGTCAGCTGGATCTGGCCGAGGGTCGCTGGGCCAGCGCGCAGCGTCATTTGCATCGGGCTGCCGAGGCCGAGCGCCAGCCGTTGCTTTATTACCTCGGTGCGGCACGTGCCGCAAACGAACTGGGCAATTACGAAGAAAGCGACAACTTGCTGGAGCGCGCCCTGGAGCGTCAACCTCAGGCCGAATTGGCGATCGCCTTGAACCACGCCCAGTTGCAGACCGACCGCGGTGATACCGACGGCGCCCTCGCCACCCTGCAAGCCATGCATGAACGCCATCCCCGCAACGCACAGACCTTGCGTCAGTTGCAGCGCCTGCTTGCGCAGCGTGGTGACTGGTCGGCATTGATTCGCCTGCTGCCGGAACTGCGCAAGGACAAAGTCCTGCCGGTGACCGAACTCGCCGAACTGGAGCGTCGGGCCTGGGGGGCGAACCTGTCCCTGGCGGCGCAACGGGAAGAGGACGGCACGGTCGGGCAGCAATCGCTGGAGCGTGCCTGGCAACAATTGACCTCGGCACAACGCCAGGAGCCGCAACTGATACTCGCCTATGCCGAGCAACTGCGGCAATTGGGGGCTCAGGTCCAGGCCGAGGAAGTCCTGCGCACCGCACTCAAGCGCAACTACGACAGTCATTTGGCACGTCTCTACGGACTGGTGCGCGGCAGTGATCCGACCCGCCAGTTGCAGGCCGCCGAAGGCTGGCTCAAGGAACATCCGGCCGATCCGGGCCTGCTGTTGACCCTGGGGCGTCTGTGCCTGCAAAACAGTTTGTGGGGCAAGGCGCGGGACTATCTGGAAAGCAGCCTGCGTGTACAACGCAATCCGGAAGCCTGTGCGGAGCTGGCCCGGTTGCTGGCGCAAATGGGCGATACCGAGCGCAGCAACCAGCTGTTTCAGGAAGGCCTGGGGTTGTTGGATGAGCGCTTGCTCGCCGCCCCTCTGCCAGTGCCGGTCAGCGCTTGACCGATCCGCTGGCGCCAGGCTCCGGCGTCTGAGTGGTGAGCTGCGGCGAGCAAGCAAATGTCCTCGCCGCAGCGCGATTTTTTACTGAAACTCGGTCATCAAGTCTCGTCGCAGGCAAAGTCCTACAGAGGACTACTTTTTATCCTCTCGCCTGCGTCGGTATTTCCCTACGCTTCTGCTGAAGTCTCCGCGGGCGCTTGCCTTGAAAGGCCGTCGCGCTTTCCTCTACCGTAATGGTCTGTCACTACTTTTACGGAAAAGCCATGTCTTTGGCCTGCTCACGCTCCTTGTTCTTCATGGCTTTCATCGCGGGTGCCCTGGCGTTGGGCGTTTCCTACTACCTGGAATATGCGCTCGGCCTGCGGCCTTGCGGCTTGTGCCAGGTGCAGCGTTTTTGTCTGGCGCTGCTGACCGTTGTCTGCCTGATGGCTTCCGTCCATGGTCCGGGTCGCACAGGCACCGTTCTGTATTGGCTGCTCTGTCTTGGTTGCAGCCTGGCTGGCACTGTCGCGGCGTGGCGGCAGGTTCTGTTGCAAAGCCTGCCAATGGAGCACGCGGCGGTGTGTTCGACCCACCTGGCGGATCTGTTCGCCGGTTCTGCGTGGTTATCCGTCCTGCAGCAATTGTTCAAGGGCGGTGGCGAATGTGTGGAGGTTTCCTGGAGTCTGTTCGATCTGAGCCTCACCGAGTGGAGCCTGCTGTACTTCGTCGCGATGATGATTCTGGCGGTTTACCAGCCGTTGCGACTGGTCTGGATCAGCTATCAGCGACCACTCAGCGGCGAGTCGTCGCACCGGGCCTTTGCGGGCGATTAAACACTTGTATGAACTTTATCGCCTGCGTACCTTGAAGCCAGTGTCGTGCGGGCATAATCTGGCCCGCACGTGTCATTGGAATTATGTTGCTCGATGACGCTCTGCCTGACCGCCCACCGACGTTACAAGAGGCGAGCGGGCATAGAGCAGCTGACCCACAAGGGAAGAGAGATCACCATGCTCGAAAGTTGTCAGAATGCTCAGGAACGCTGGGGTGGAGTGCACCTGCTGATCGATCGCTGGTTGCAGGAGCGCAAAGAACTGATCGATGCATACGACAAGCTCGGTGCCGATCCTGAGGCACTGTCCACGAATCGCAAGCCTTTGCAGGAATTCTGCGGCGTGCTGGTCGATTATGTATCGGCCGGACACTTCGAGATCTACGAGCAACTGACGGGGGAGGCCAAGGCCTTCAACGACAAGCGTGGCCTGGAGCTCGCCGAGACCATCTACCCGCGCATCGATGTCATCACTGAAAAGCTGCTGGCGTTCAATGACCTTTGCGACGAAGGCAAATGCGTTGCGGAGAAGTTCAAGGAGCTGGGTGGCCTGTTGCACGAACGCTTCGAACTGGAAGATTGCCTGATCGAAGTGCTGCACACCGCGCACAAGGAAGCCGATCCGGTTCAGGCCTGAATCGCTTCCCGCAAGACCCTTAAACGGCGTGCCACGGCACGCCGTTTTTCATTTCCGCTGTCAGCTGGTTGCGCCACGCAGTTCAACTTCGAACACCAGCGGCGTGAACGGTGCGATCACGTCGCCCGCACCGTCGGCGCCATAGGCCTGGGCCGATGGAATCACCAGTCGCCACTTCGCCCCGACCGGCATGTTTTGCAATGCGCTGCGCCATCCGGCGATCACGCTGTCGAGACTGAACCATTGTGGCTGGCTGTTCTGATCGAACACCGTCCCGTCGGGCAAACGACCGATGTACAACACCTGCACCTTGCCGTTGGGTCCTGCCTTGGCGCCAGCGCCCGGTGTCAATTCGGTCAGCAGCACGCCGTCAGCCAGTTCGCGCACACCGGGCCTGGCTTTCTCGGTGGCGAGAAAACGTTGTTCCTTTTCCAGCGCCATTTCGCTTTGCGGCTCGGCCGGCTGCATGGCAATCCGTGCCTCGTGTTCGGTCAATATCTGCTCGATCTGTTCGTCCTTCAGCGCCAGCGGTTTGCCCTGGTAGGCGTGCTGCAATCCTTCGACCAGTGCCTGGAGTTGCAGGTCGGGAGCCTCCAGGCGCAAGCGTTCGCCAAGGCTGGCACCCAGGCTGTAAGCGAGATCACGGGCTTCATTTTCCTGTGTTTTTTCGGCGGCCTGGGCCACCGAAAAAAACACGCACAGCGATAAAAAAAGGTAGCGCGACATGGGCACTCTCCGACCTGAATTGCGGGCGATTATGCCAGTGAGAATGCGCACAACGGTGAACTGCTTTCGCGTCGACGCAGAAGTTTTTCAGTCCTTTGCAACACAACGCTTTCGATAGTGTCAACATGCCCTAGCGGCGGTTGCAGCAGAGGTCTAGTATGAGCCGCACTCACTTCAGCCAGGAGGTAAACCATGTCGGCCACCAAGAAGCCAGTAAGCACTCCGTTGCACCTGCTCCAACAACTCTCGGGCAGCCTGCTCGAGCATCTGGAAACCGCTTGTTCCGAAGCCTTGGCTGATGCTGAAAAACTGCTCGCCAAACTGGAAAAGCAGCGCGGAAAAGCGCAAGAAAAACTGCACAAGTCCCGCACCAAATTGCAGGACGCTGCGTCGGCCGGAAAAGCCAAGGCGCAAGCCAAGGCCAAGGGCGCAGTCGCCGACCTTGAAGAGCTGCTCGATGCCCTGAAGGATCGTCAATCGGAAACCCGCGGCTACATTCTGCAACTCAAGCGCGATGCCCAGGAGAGCCTGAAACTGGCCCAGGGCGTCGGTCGTGTTCAAGAGGCTGTCGGCAAGGCGTTGTCCCTGCGTGCGGCCAAGCCTGCTGCGGCTCCTGCGAAGAAAGCCGCTGCCAAACCGGCTGCTGCAAAAGCACCGGCCAAGCCTGCTGCTGCAAAAACTGCTGCTGCCAAACCAGCAGCGAAAACTGCCGCAGCCAAACCTGCTGCAAAACCGGCTGCGAGAAAACCGGCTGCTGCCAGCGCCGCAAAACCAGCTGCTAAAACCACGGCTGCCAAACCTGCCGCTGCCCGACCTGCCGCTGCAAAAACCGCCGCTGCCAAACCGGCAGTGGCCAAAACCACTGCCGCTAAACCGGCTGCAAAACCGGCTGCTAAACCAGCAGCAAAACCGGCAGCTAAATCGGCCGCTAAACCAGCAGCAAAACCTGCCGCCCGAACCGCTGCGGCGAAACCTGCCGCCAAGCCGGCTGCAAAACCCGTCGCTGCAAAACCAGCAGCCAAGCCAGCGGCAAAACCCGCCGCAAAAGCGGCTGCCAAACCCGCGGCTAAACCTGCTGCAAAACCAGCCGCAAAACCGGCTGCAGCGAAACCAGCCGCTGCCGCCAAACCAGCCGCCAAGCCCGCCGCTGCGAAGCCCGCCGCTGCGAAGCCAGCTGCCGCCAAACCGGCTGCCGCAAAACCTGCTGCAAAACCAGCCGCCAAGCCCGCAGTGAAAAAGCCGGTTGCGGCCAAGCCAGCCACTGCACCGGTTGCCAAGCCAGCCAACCCGGCTCCGGCAGCAACGTCTGCTTTGGCAGCAGCCACCTCGACAGCCACGCCAGCGCCAACGCCGGCCGCCGCATCGATCGCAGCAACCACCCCGACCAGCGCTTCCTAAGTGCCGGTTACCGCGACGCGCAGCTGATGCAGCGCGTCGCGGTGCAGGTGGGCGGCACCCGCCGTCGCACCTTCCAGCCAGGCCGCCAGATCGGTCTCGGCACCTTGCGGCCAACTCTGCGCCGCTCTCTCGAGCCGCAACAACAGATGCCGCTCGGCTTCCAGCTCCAGTGCCTTCACTTGTTCACGCATGTTGTGCAAATCGGCGTCTGCCGTGGCAGCGGCCTTCCATTGCGTACGCAAGGCGCGTAACGGCCGCACGACATCGCTGTCCCACGCAAAGGCCACACTGCGCAGTTGCTGCAAACGCTGCTCATCGCAGGCCACGCCTCGTTGTCCCAGCCATGCACTGCACAGCAACAGGCACACATTGACCCCCGCCGCCTGCAATTGCAGGCATGCCTGCTCAATGCCAGGGCGGGCGTAGGTGTTCAGGGAAAAGCTCCACAGGTCAGAGGACATAGTGCTACTCGCGCCAGTTGCGAGCGAAGCTGGTAGACTCCGCCGCCATTATGATTCGACTTCAGAACCTGACTTTACAGCGTGGCCCGCAACGTCTGCTAGAAGACGCCGAGCTGACCCTGCACGCCGGCCACAAAGCCGGCCTCATCGGTGCCAACGGCGCCGGCAAATCGAGCCTGTTCGCCTTGCTTCGGGGCGAGCTGCACCCGGACTCGGGTGACTGCTTCCTGCCGGCCGACTGGCGTATCGCCCACATGCGCCAGGAGGTCGACACGCTCGAACGCATGGCGGTCGACTACGTGCTCGATGGCGACCTGCGCCTGCGTCAGGTGCAACGCGACCTGGCGGCAGCCGAAGCGGCCCATGACGGTGCCGCACAGGCCCGCCTGCACTCGGAACTCGACAGCGCCGACGGCTACACCGCCGACGCCCGGGCGCGCAAGTTGCTGGCCGGCCTTGGGTTCACCAACGAGCAGATGGATCGCCCGGTCGGGGATTTCTCCGGTGGCTGGCGGATGCGCCTGAACCTGGCGCAGGCCCTGATGTGCCCATCGGACCTGTTGCTGCTCGACGAACCGACCAACCACCTGGACCTCGACGCCATCATCTGGCTTGAGGAATGGCTCAAGAGCTATCCCGGCACCTTGATGCTGATTTCCCACGACCGCGATTTCCTCGATGCCGTGGTCGACCACGTGGCCCACGTCGATCAGCGCAAAATCACCCTGTATCGCGGTGGCTACAGCGCTTTCGAGCGCGCCCGTGCCGAACGCCTGGCCCAGCAACAGCAGGCGTACGAGAAGCAGCAGGTGCAACGTGCGCACATGGAAAGCTACATCGCCCGCTTCAAGGCCCAGGCCACCAAGGCCCGTCAGGCCCAGAGCCGGATCAAGGCCCTGGAGCGGATGGAAGAGCTGACCGCTGCCCACGTCGATTCGCCGTTCGACTTTGTCTTCCGTGAATCGCAGAAAATCTCCAGCCCGCTGATCGACCTGTCCGATGCCCGCTTGGGTTACGGTGACAAAACCGTGCTGGAGAAGGTCAAGCTGCAACTGACCCCGGGCGCGCGAATCGGTCTGCTCGGCCCGAACGGTGCCGGTAAATCGACCCTGATCAAGAACCTTGCCGGTGAGCTTTCGCCATTGGCCGGCCGCTTGACCCGTGGCGAGAACACCGTGGTCGGCTACTTCGCCCAGCATCAGCTCGACTCTCTGGATTCCAAGGCCAGTCCGTTGCTGCACCTGCAGCGTCTGGCACCGACCGAGCGCGAGCAGACCCTGCGTGACTTCCTCGGCGGTTTCGACTTCCGTGGCGCGCGGATCGACGAGCCGGTGCTGAATTTCTCCGGTGGCGAGAAGGCGCGCCTGGCGTTGGCCCTGATTGCCTGGGACCGGCCGAACCTGTTGCTGCTCGACGAACCGACCAACCACCTGGACCTGGAAATGCGCCTGGCGCTGACCATGGCCCTGCAGGAATTCAGCGGTGCGGTACTGGTGGTCTCCCACGACCGTCACTTGCTCAAAAGCACCACCGACAATTTCTATCTGGTGGCGGACGGCAAGGTCGAAGAGTTCGACGGCGATCTGGAGGACTACACCCGCTGGCTGGTGGAGTATCGCCAGCGCAACGCCCCGGTCAGCACGACACCGGTGAACCCGGACAAGACCGACAAGAAAGCCCAGCGTCAGGCCGCAGCGGCGTTGCGTCAGCAACTGGCGCCGCACAAGCGCGAGGCCGACAAGCTCGAAGCCGAACTGGGCAAGCTCCACGAAAAGCTGGCGAAGATCGATGCCAGTCTCGGTGACAGCGACATCTACGAACCGGCGCGCAAGAATGAATTGCGTGATCTGCTGGCCGAGCAGGCCAAGCTGAAAGTACGTGAGGCGGAACTGGAAGAGGCGTGGATGGAAGCCCTGGAGTTGCTGGAAAGCATGCAGGCGGAGCTGGAGGCGCTGTCCTGATGGATGCCTTCAAGTTGCCGTTGCCGGCGGTGTGGGCCGAGCCGATCTGGCTCGGCGTGCAAATCCTGCTGATCCTGCTGGCCGGCTACTTCGCCCAGCGTTTCGTCGCCAAGGGCCTGACCCGTCTCGGTGAGCGTTACCCGTTTCCGCCGCAACTGATGATGCCGCTGCGGGGCGGTTTGCGCTGGCTGATCATGGGCAGCGCGCTGATTTTCGTGCTGGAGCGACTCGGTGTGTCGGCCACGGTGCTCTGGACCGCGCTATCCGGTTTCGTCGCGGTCGCGGCGGTGGCGTTTTTCGCCATGTGGAGCGTGCTCTCGAACCTGCTGTGCGCGATCCTGATCTTTACCGTCGGCCCGTTTCGCCTGGGCGACGTGGTCGAGTTGGTGGACACCACCGACAAACCTGGCGTCAAAGGCCGGGTGGTGGCGATCAATCTCCTTTACACCACGCTGGTCGAGGCCGAAGAGCTCGGCACGGGCAGCGCCATGGTGCAGGTGCCCAACAGCTTGTTCTTCCAGCGTTCGGTACGGCGCTGGCGCGGGACGGATGTGTTTCCTTCCAGCGGGTTTGAGAAGTAAGCCGGCGGTTAGCTGATTCCTGCAAAAAAATCGGTAGTCATCCATCCAAACCCGCATTAGCTTAGACGTCTGTCACGAGTCTGAGTCGAGGTGTGCAATGGAGCTTCAAACATGGCTGGCGTTTTTTGCCGCCTGCTGGGTGATCAGCCTGTCCCCCGGTGCCGGCGCCATTGCGTCGATGTCCAGCGGCCTGCAGTACGGTTTCTGGCGCGGCTACTGGAACGCCCTGGGCCTGCAACTGGGCCTGGCGGTGCAGATTGCGATTGTCGGCGCCGGGGTTGGCGCGATTCTCACGGCATCGGCCAGCGCCTTCTACGCGATCAAATGGTTCGGCGTGGCCTATCTGGTCTACCTCGCTATCAAACAATGGCGCGCGCTGCCCAGCGACATGAGCGATGACGCCGCCGTACGCCAGATCGGCAAGCCGATGGCTCTGGTGTTCCGTGGCTTCCTGGTGAACATCAGCAACCCCAAGGCCCTGGTGTTCATGCTCGCGGTGTTGCCACAGTTCATCGACCCGCATGCGCCGCTGCTGATCCAGTACGTGATCATCGGCGTGACCATGATCTGCGTCGACCTGATCGTCATGGCCGGCTACACCGGGTTGGCCTCCAGGGTGCTGCGCCTGTTGCGCACGCCCAAACAACAGAAACGCATGAATCGCACCTTTGCCGGGCTGTTCATTGGCGCGGCGGCGTTCATGGCGACACTGCGCAAAGCCGCGGTCTGATTGCGCCAGGCACAAAAAAGGCGACCTTTTCAGGTCGCCTTTTGCATTGTCGGCCGGCCGGTCAGCGCAGAATCACGGGCGCCGAGTCCGCTGGCAGGTTGTTGCGCAACGGCGCTTGCCTTGGTGCTTCGTCACCACCTTCGCCAAGCTGCTGGCTCATTTGTGCAGCCACGTCCTCACCCAGTGCCTTGGACACCTCGCGTACCACCCGCGGGCGGTTCAGCGAAACCTTGATGTCCCGGCCATTCACCAGCTTGGTGTCCTGGCCTTCGCCCATCGCCGTGAAGGCCGAGGTGATCTCGAAGGTGCGGGTATTGATCAGGCTGAAGTCCGCGACCAGGGTCAGCCCCAGCACCGCGGAATGGCTGTCCGTATTGGCCAGCTCAGTCACGTCGCGGGTGAAGTCGATGTCCGACACGGTGCCGAACAGCACGTAATCGGCACCCTTGAAATTGCCGGCCTTGATCCGCCTGATCACATCAAAGACGTCACCCTTGGACGACGACGTGTAAGGCGTGCCCTGCACCAGCTGGAACATGCCGGTACGCAGGATTTCACCCTTGATGTCACCGGTGAACTTGCGCAGCTCACCCTGCTCGATGTAACTGCTGGTGGCTTCGATTTCGTTGTAGCTCGGCGATCCGCTGGCGCTGTAGGGACTCGCCTGGAAATTGCTTTGTGCGGAGACGATGTGGATGTACTGCTCCACACGTTCCTGATACGCCAGATCCGTCACCGCCACTTTTGGCGCCGCCTGCGCGCCGAACGCGCAAGCGAGGGCCATCATGCCAATCCATGCGCGCATCGATCAGCGCTCCGTGGTCTTGCGGATCTCTTTTTCGTCCATCCATTCGGCCAGACCGCTTTCGACGTCGATCAGTTGCAGGCTGAATTTGTAGAAGACGTCCTTGTAGTCGCTGCTGCGCTTGACGATCGAGCTGATCGAACCTTCAAGGCGGTACTTGGCGGCGATCATGTTGCCGGTCTTGGCCACGGTGTTCTTCTTGTACAGGCCGCTCTGGTTCTGCAGCTTGAGTTGGTCGACCTGGCTCTGCATCTGGGTGTTGTCGCTGGAGAAGCGGGCAGTGCCGGTCTTCATCAACTGGGTCTTGATGCTGGTGGTGATTTCGCGGGTGTCGATGTACTCGCTGGTCTTGTTCTTCACATCGTAGACCTGCACCACCGGCCGACCCTGGAGGATGCCGGACTGGGCCAGGGAGCGGGTCATGGATTCGGCGATCATCTGCAGGTCGGTGGAACCGAACTCGTTGGTCACGGTTTCAACCGCTTTGGTGTCGCCGTAGCCGATGTTCTTGCTGCCCAGGGTCGGCGAGGTGTTGGCGCAACCGCTGGCCAGCAGGGCGATGACGGCGATGAAGGAAAAGCGTGCAAACATGGGAGTGCTCTCTGGAAACTGGAATAGGGGTATGGCTTAAGGCGTCTTGATTTCCAGACGGAAATCCACGGCCTTGGCGGTCGGTGCGATGGCCTGGATGAAGCTGGTCTGTTCGCCGTACATCATCTGGCTCTTCCAGGTTTCTTCTTCGGCGATGGGGAAGCCTTCAGGGCCGAGCCAGGCAAAGCGGTAGTAGAAGGTCTTGTTGTTGAAGCTGGTGTTGCTCAGTTGCGCGTTGACCGTCATGAAGCCGTTTTCACGCGCTACGCGCATGGCGCCGACCACGATGTTTTTCAGCTTGCCTTGAGCCACGACTTTGCTCGCGGCGCTGCCCGGCTCCGGTGGCGGCGGGGTGGCGCAACCGGCCAGCAGGGCCAGGCCGAGGGCCGCGATGAATTTGAAACGCATGCTAAGACTCCGTTCTCAAGGTTGGGTGAGGCTGGCCACGGTGGCCGGGCTGATGCTCGGGTTCACGCGAGCGACCGGGCCGGCGGCGAACACTTGGTTGCCCACGGCGCGCAGGCTGATGACCTGGTAGCGCTGATCGACAGTGACCTTGACCACCGTGGCGCCGACGATGTTTGGCAGGGTGATCTGGTGCTCGCCCTTTTTCAGGCGCAGGCGTACCACCTGGGTGTTGTCCGGCAGGGTCCGCCAGGTCCGGGTATCGGCACCTTCAAGCACGGCGGAGGTGATGCCCACGGCCAGGCCCGCCAGAGGGTTGGTTTCATTGAGCTGCTTCTGCATCACGCCACGGCTCACCGCTCGAACGGTGGTGCGCACGATGATGCCCGGCATGTCATCGCGCAGGGCGCGGCGGGACATGGCGGTGGTGCTGTTGAGTTGAGTCAGGCTCAGTTGCTGGCCGTCCACGCCGATCTGCGTCAGCGCGGCAGTCGAGGTATCAGGCTTGATGATCGGGAACGACAGTGGCGTGATCACCACGTTGCCGCTGATCGGCAGGGGCAGGGGCACGCGGATGGAATCCCGGGCAGGTGCCAGGCCGCTTTGCACGACGATCAGGATGTCGCTGTCCACGTCCTTGCCGTTCGCCTTGTCGAGGTTGACCAGTGCCTGTTCCAGCAGTGGCGTATTCGGGCGCAGTTCCGCCGCCTTGCGATAGCCTGGCGCAGCCAGGTCTTTTTCGCCCAGGGCTTCATAGACGAAACCGGCCAGATAGTGACTGAACGCGCTCTGGTAACTGTTTTTCAGGCCGACCACTTCCGGTGCGTCAAGGCTGGCGACCGGATAACCCTGCAAATCCTTGTATTGAGTGGTGACGCCTTCCTTCTCGGCCTCTTCCTCACTCTTGAGGTATTCCTTGTCGCGCAGATCGGCAATCACCGCTTCACGCTCGTGGGTTTTCTTGATCGCCGTGCGCGCGCCGTCGAAATCGTTGGTGGCCAACAGGTTGAGGGCCATCTGTGTGGTCAGCATGACTTTTTCGTAGTCGTAGCCTTCGTAGCGACGCACTTTGTCATTCACCACCAGGCTGCCGAACTGGGCGAGGTATTTGGCCGTGTCGAGCTTGACCGAATCCTCCCACGCTCCCACCACCTGGTCGGCGCTGCTCCAGGCACTCTGGCTGCCGCTGAGATCGCCTTTGGCGCGCAGCAACTCGCCTTTTTCGAAGTAATAGAGCAGGTCTTTGTCGGTGCCCGTGTTGTTCTTTTCCAGCAGGGTCAACGCGGCGTCGACATTGCCGGTAGCCAGTTGCTGGTTGGTCTGGGCCAGTTCGGAGTCGTAGTTGCGAAAGGCGGAGCAGCCGGAAAGCAGCGTGATGGTGCTCAGCGCAAGCACGGTGAGGGCGCGGGATGCCATATGGATACTTCTTCCCTGAATAGGCAGCCGCAGTTGCTGGTCGGGCTGTGGGGACCTATCGGCAGAAACGGATGCTTGCCGATTCCTTATTAAAAAAGGAGCCTTGATGCCAAATCGCGATAACGAAGGCGCGGCATTATAGGCAAGGATGGTGGCATTGTAATGGCTTTTTAATTGCTAATTTTTCAGAAGTGCCATCACTGGGGATAGCCAAGTCACTGAAACAAAAAGGCTCGAAACACATCGAGAGCGCAACAAAGCTTGAGTGAAAGTCATCGGGAAGGAACAATATGTTACTTCGTGTTTCCAAATGAGATTCATTCATGATTGCGCCGTCCCGTTACCTGGCCTGGTTGTTAGCGCCGGTCCTTGCCTTGTGCAGCTTCAACCTGCTGGCCGCTACGGTGGAAGGCGCCCCGCAAGCCCTGCATTTGCTCGACTATATCGGCGCGGATTATCCGCAGGCGGTGCAGGCGGGCCAGGTCGTCAACGAGGCCGAATACCGCGAACAGGTTGAATTCGTCCAGGCCGTGCAGGCCTTGGTCGCCGCCATGCCGGTCAAGCCGGAAAAGGCCGGGCTGGAGCAGGGCCTTGGCGCACTGCATGACGCGATTGCCGCACGTCAGGACGGCGCTGATGTCGCCCGTCAGGCGCGGCAGCTCGGTGCGAAGCTGGCGGTAGCCTATGAAGTCAGCCAAGCCCCGATCATTACCCCGGACCCGGCTCGTGGCGCGCCGTTGTACGCCCAGCATTGTTCGGTGTGTCACGGTGATGCGGGAGCGGGCGATGGCCCGGCGGGTGTCGGCCTGACGCCGCCACCGGCCAATCTGCGTGACAGCGCGCGACTGGATCACCTGAGCCTCTATGCGATCTACAGCACCTTGGGCCTGGGCGTGGAAGGCACCGACATGCCGGCCTTCGCCGATCAGCTGGACGAGCGCCAGCGTTGGGACCTGGCCACTTATATAGCCAGCTTCAGCGCCGACCCGGCGACCGCCAGCGGAGACAGGCTCTACAACCTTGCCGATCTGGCCCGCCGGACTCCGGCCGAAGTGCAGGCCGCCGACGGCGCGCCAGCCGCCGCGACCTTCCGCGCGCAACGCGCGCAGCCGCCGCAGGTCAAGCGGGGCCCCGCACAGCTGCTCGACTACACCGCAGCCACGCTGGACAAGAGCATCGCGGCGTATCGCGCCGGTGAACATGATCAGGCTTATGACTTATCGGTAGCGGCCTACCTGGAAGGCTTCGAACTGGTCGAAAGCTCCCTGGACAACGTCGACGCCAACGTGCGCAAGGACACCGAAAAATCGCTGATGGCTTATCGTCAGTCGCTGCAGGATGGTCTGTCGATCGAGCAAGTGGAGCAGCGTCTGGAAGCGGCCAAGGACAAACTGAAGACCTCTGCCGGCTTGCTCGGCAGCGATGGCCTGAGTTGGTCCCTGAGCTACATTTCCGGCCTGCTGATTCTGCTGCGCGAAGGCCTGGAAGCGATTCTGGTGCTGGCGGCGATCCTCGCCTTCCTGCGTAACACCGGTCAGCAATCGGCAGTGCGCAGTGTCAATGCCGGCTGGGGCCTGGCGCTGTTGGCCGGCTTGGGCACCTGGGCGCTGGCGGCCTATGTGATCGATGTCAGCGGTTCCCAGCGTGAACTGCTGGAAGGCGCGACGGCACTGTTTGCCAGCGTCATGGTGTTGTGGCTGGGCGTGTGGATGCATGACCGTCGCCACGCGGCGGCCTGGCAGGATTACATCAAGACCAGCCTGGTGGGTGGCGGTGGGCGTTTCGGCTTTGCGACCCTGGCGTTTTTCTCGGTGTATCGCGAATTGTTCGAAGTGATTCTGTTCTACGAAACCCTGTGGTTGCAGGCAGGTCCAGCGGGGCACAACGCCGTGTTGGCCGGCGGGGCCACGGCGCTGGTGCTGTTGATCGGTTTGGCCTGGGTGATTTTGCGCGGTTCGGCGAAACTGCCGCTGGCGCTGTTCTTCAGCATCAACGCCGGCCTGTTGTGCGCATTGTCGGTGGTGTTCGCCGGGCATGGTGTGAAGGCACTGCAGGAAGCCGGGATCTTTGGCACGCGGCCGGTGCCGTTCTTTGACTTTGACTGGCTGGGGATTCACTCGGATGCCTATTCGCTGAGTGCTCAGGCCGTGGCGATCATTGCGATTGTCGTGCTGTATGGTCGCAGTCGGGTGGTTGAGAAGCGGCGGTTGCAGGTTTCATAAAGAACAGCATTCGCTGCGCTCATATCGCGGGCAAGCCCGCTCCCACAGGGTTTGGCGTTAATCTGTGGGGGCGGGTGCTTTTCAACAGAGGAATATGCAATGCGTGTGTGGATCGATGCCGACGCCTGTCCGCGGGCAGCCAAGGATCTGGTGGTCAAGTTCGCCCTCAAGCGCCAGTTCGAAGTGGTGCTGGTGGCCGGACAGCCGCAGATCAAGCCAGGCCTGGCGCTGGTCAAGCTGATCGTGGTGCCGAGCGGCCCGGATGCGGCCGATGACTACCTGGTGGAACACGCGGTCCCCGGTGAACTGGTGATCTGCAGCGATGTGCCGTTGGCCGATCGCCTGGTGAAGAAGGGCGTGGCAGCGCTCGATCCACGGGGCAAGGAGTTTGATGCGCAGAACATGGGCGATCGCCTGGCGGTGCGCAACCTGTTCACCGATTTGCGCGAACAGGGGCAAATCGGCGGGGGGCCGGCGCCGTTCGGCGACCGTGAGAAGCAGGCGTTTGCCAATGCGTTGGACCGGATTCTCACTCGCCTGGCCCGCAATTCTTAAGACCAGTGACGAACCCTGTGGGAGCGAGCTTGCTCGCGATAGCGGACTTACAGACAACCTCGATGTTGAATGTGCTGGCCCCATCGCGAGCAAGCTCGCTCCCACAGTTTTGAAGGGCGTCAGGCGTCGTTTTCGTGGGTTAGCTCAAGCACCCGGTCTACCAGCTTGTTGATCCCCGTCGCCACTTCACTGATGCTCTGCGCCAGCATGTAAGCCGGGGTGCTCACCAGTTTGCGTGCCTTGTCCTCGACGATGTCACTGACCGCGCAATCGGTATGGGTCGCGCCCATCTTGTTCATTGCGGCTGCGGTGTCGGTGTCATTGCCAATGGTGCAGGTGACGCCAGGGCCGTAGATCTTGGCCGCCAGGGCCGGGGAAATGCACATCAATCCCACCGGCTTGCCGGCCTCGGCAAAGGCTTCGGTCAGTGCCAGGACATCCGGCTGAACCGTGCAGCCGGCGCCTTCGATGGCGAAGTTGGACAGGTTCTTGGCCGAGCCGAAGCCGCCGGGCACGATCAGCGCATCGAAGTCATCGACGTTCGCGTCACGGATGTCCTGGATGTTGCCCCGGGCAATCCGCGCCGATTCCACCAGCACATTGCGCGATTCGGGCATTTCTTCGCCGGTCAGGTGGTTGATCACATGCAACTGGGCGATGTTCGGTGCGAAACACTGTACCTGCGCGCCGCGCTGATCCAGGCGAAGCAGGGTGATGACGCTCTCGTGAAGCTCGGCGCCGTCGTACACGCCACAACCGGAAAGGATCACTGCAACTTTTTTGCTCATGGGCTTTTCTCCAGATTCATGGCGTTAAATGTCCACTAATTTGTCACTCGTTGCCATAGGGTTAATTCACGGTTACACATAGCATCAGTTCTCAAGATTCGGGCCAGGGCGCGTCATGGACCTCATTCTGTATGCGGTGCCGTTCTTCTTTGTGCTGATCGCCCTCGAACTGCTGGTCGACCGTTGGCGCGGGGTGAGCAATTATCGGGTGGCGGACGCGATCAACAGCATCAGCACCGGCGTGCTGTCGACCACCACGGGGTTGCTGACCAAAGGCGTGGGACTGCTGAGCTACGCGTTTGCCCTCAAACACCTGGCATTGTTCGAACTGTCTGCCGACAGCGTCTGGACCTGGGTGTTTGCCTTTGTCTTCTACGATTTCTGCTACTACTGGCTGCACCGCATGGGGCACGAGCGCAACATTCTCTGGGCCGCGCATTCGGTGCATCACCAGAGCGAGGATTACAACCTGTCCACGGCGCTGCGCCAGACCAGCACCGGATTTCTGTTGAGCTGGATCTTCTATCTGCCGATGGCCGTGTTCGGCGTACCGCTGTTGGTGTTCCTCAGTGTCGCGGCGTTGAATCTGCTGTACCAGTTCTGGGTGCACACGCGACACATTCCCAAGCTTGGCTGGTTCGAATGGTTTTTTGTCACGCCATCCAATCATCGGGCTCACCATGCGCAGAACACTCTCTACATGGATCGCAACTACGGCGGTGTGTTCATTATCTGGGACCGTCTGTTTGGCTCGTTCCAGGAAGAAGACGACAACGAGCCAGTGATTTTCGGCGTGACCGCGCCACTGGCGAGCTGGAATCCCGTGTGGGCGAACCTGCAGTTCTACGCGCAGTTGTGGGCGGATGCGCGGCGTGCCGCAAGCCCCTGGGATAAATTGCGGATCTGGTTCATGCGCACCGGCTGGCGCCCGGCGGACGTGGCGGCGAAATATCCGCTGAACAAGCCGGACCTGACCCGGTTCCGCAAATTCGAAGTGCCGCTGGACGGGCGTCTACAGTTCTACGTCCTGTTGCAGTTCTGCGTCTACATCGCGCTGGGCAGCTACTTGATGAATCTTCAAGCGAATCTGTCAGTCACCGCCCTGTTGCTGGGCTGGGGAGCGGTGGCATTCGGTCTGTTCGTGCTGGGCGTGGCCCTGGAGAATCGCCCGTGGGCGTTGACGCTGGAGCTGGTACGGCTGGCGTCGAATCTGCCATTGGCATGGCTGGCCCCGATGGTGGGGCTGTGGCCGGTCAGCGCGGCGGGCTGGATCGGCCTGCTCAGTTACAGCCTGTTGAGCGTTGTCGGTCTGTACTGTTGTCGAAACCGTGTCACTCGGCTGGCGTCGTAGGGCCTTCGGTTTTGGTCTTCTTCAGGGCTTGTTCGTCGGCGTAGACCTGTCTGGCCAGGCGGGCGTTCTTGAAACGCCGACGCAGCCACAGCACCAGTCCCAGCACCAGCAGGGCGCCAAGCACCCATAGCTCGTACTTCTTCACACTGCCGAGCATGCCTTCGAGCACCGCGCCGAAATGGTAGGCGGCAGCGGCGAGGGCGGTGGCCCAGATGGCCGCGCCAATGCCGTTGAGCAACAAGTAGCGTCCCGGCGGATAGCCCGACAGCCCGATGGCCACCGGCATGACCGTGCGCAGACCGTAGACGAAGCGGAAGCTCAATACCCAGATGTCCGGATGCTTGCGAATGTGTTCCAGCGCCCGGTCACCCATCATCTGCCAGCGTGGCTTGCGTGCCAGCAGCTTGCGGCCGTGCTTGCGTCCCAGGAAATACCACAGTTGGTCGCCGGCATAGCTGCCGAAGAAGGCCACGACCACCACCAGGTTGATGTCCATGTATCCACGAAACGCGAGGAAGCCCGCGAGCACCAGGATGGTTTCGCCTTCGAAGAACGTGCCTAGAAAAAGGGCAAAGTAGCCGAAGTCATGCAGAAATTGTTGGAGCATTGTCTGGGTGCTGGCGAAATGAACGCGCAGCCTAACCCTTCGGACACATTCAGGAAAGTGTCCAAATGTGTCTCGACGTGAACATTTCCTACAACGACAATGGAATGCGGCTACGTGTCACAGCGTGCACATAACTGTAATACGTTCGTCATAATGGCCGCTTATAACTGTCACGCTCGCCCGTCTGCGCGGGCTCAGGAGTCTGCCGTGAGCTTTACCCCCGCCAATCGTTTATTCCCTGCAACCCGCCTGCGTCGCAACCGTCGTGACGACTTCTCGCGTCGTCTGGTCCGTGAAAACGTGCTGACCGTCGACGACCTGATCTTGCCGGTGTTCGTGCTGGACGGTGAAAACCGTCGCGAAGCGGTGGCTTCGATGCCGGGCGTTGAACGCCTGACCATCGACCTGCTGCTGGAAGAAGCGGCCAAGTGGGTCGAACTGGGGATTCCGGCGCTGGCCCTGTTCCCGGTGACGCCGGCGCAACTCAAATCCCTGGACGCCGCCGAGGCGTGGAACCCTGAAGGCATCGCACAGCGCGCCACCCGTGCCTTGCGCGCGCAGTTCCCCGAGCTTGGCGTGATCACCGACGTCGCCCTGGACCCGTTCACCACCCACGGGCAGGACGGCATCCTTGATGAAGAAGGCTACGTGCAGAACGACATCACCGTCGACGCACTGGTCAGGCAGGCCCTGTCCCACGCCGAAGCCGGCGCTCAGGTGGTGGCGCCGTCGGACATGATGGACGGTCGCATCCAGGCGATCCGCGAAGCCCTCGAAGTGGCTGGCCACGTCAATGTGCGGATCATGGCCTACTCGGCCAAGTACGCCAGCGCCTATTACGGGCCGTTCCGCGATGCGGTCGGTTCGGCGCTGAACCTGGGCAAGGCCAACAAGGCCTCCTATCAGATGGACCCGGCCAACAGCAACGAAGCCCTGCACGAAGTGGCGGCGGACTTGTCAGAAGGTGCAGACATGGTCATGGTCAAGCCAGGCATGCCGTACCTGGACATCCTGTGCCGGGTAAAAGAAGAATTCAAAGTGCCGACGTTTGTCTATCAAGTCAGCGGCGAGTACGCCATGCACATGGCGGCGATCCAGAATGGCTGGTTGAGCGAAGGGGTTATTCTCGAATCCCTGACCGCTTTCAAACGTGCAGGCGCTGATGGCATCCTGACGTACTTTGCCGTTCGTGCCGCTCAATTGTTACGAGAGCAGAAATAGCCCTCCCAGGAACATGTGATGAATACCGAAGGACTCACTGAAGTTGCCGTACAAGACGCTCAACCCGTGGTAGAGCAAATCGCCGAGACCCCGCCGGAGCTGGAGCCTGCTGCTCCCGCAGTGGTCGCCGAAGCCGTTGCGGCGGCACCGGCCATTGCCATTCCGGGCCTGGATGACAGCAGTCTGTACATCCATCGCGAGCTGTCGCAACTGCAGTTCAACATCCGCGTGCTGGAACAGGCGCTGGATGTGTCCTATCCGTTGCTGGAGCGGCTGAAGTTTCTGCTGATCTTCTCCAGCAACCTGGACGAGTTCTTCGAGATTCGCGTTGCCGGCCTGAAGAAGCAGATCACCTTCGCCCGTGAACAGGCGGGCGCCGATGGCCTGCAACCGCATCAGGCACTGGCGCGCATCAGCGAACTGGTGCACGGTCACGTCGACCGCCAGTACGCGATCCTCAACGACATTCTGTTGCCGGAGCTGGAGAAACATCAGGTCCGCTTCATCCGTCGCCGCCACTGGACGACCAAGCTCAAAACCTGGGTCCGCCGCTATTTCCGTGACGAGATCGCGCCGATCATCACCCCGATCGGCCTCGACCCGACTCACCCGTTCCCGTTGCTGGTGAACAAGAGCCTGAACTTCATCGTCGAGCTCGAAGGCATCGACGCCTTCGGTCGTGATTCCGGTCTGGCGATCATCCCGGCGCCACGCCTGCTGCCGCGTATCATCAAGGTGCCGGAAGAAGTCGGCGGCGCAGGCGACAACTATGTGTTCCTGTCGTCGATGATTCACGCCCACGCCGATGACTTGTTCCAGGGCATGAAGGTCAAGGGCTGCTACCAGTTCCGCCTGACCCGTAACGCCGACCTGGCGCTGGACTCCGAAGACGTCGAAGACCTGGCCCGCGCCTTGCGCGGCGAACTGTTCTCCCGTCGCTACGGTGACGCAGTGCGCCTGGAAGTGGCCGATACCTGCCCGAAACACTTGTCCGACTACCTGCTCAAGCAGTTCAACCTGAGCGAGACCGAGTTGTATCAGGTCAATGGCCCGGTGAACCTGACGCGTCTGTTCAGCATCACTGGCCTGGACAGCCAGCGCGAGCTGCAATACCTGCCGTTCACCCCGCAGATCCCGAAACTGCTGCAGAACAGCGAGAATATTTTCAGCGTGATCAGCAAGCAGGACATCCTGCTGCTGCACCCGTTCGAGTCGTTCACGCCGGTGGTCGACCTGCTGCGCCAGGCCGCCAAGGACCCGCACGTGCTGGCGGTGCGCCAGACCCTGTACCGCTCCGGCGCCAACTCGGAAATCGTCGATGCGCTGGTGGATGCGGCGCGTAACGGCAAGGAGGTCACCGCGGTGATCGAATTGCGCGCGCGCTTCGACGAAGAGTCCAACCTGCAACTGGCCAGCCGGCTGCAAGCGGCCGGTGCGGTGGTGATCTACGGCGTGGTCGGCTTCAAGACCCACGCCAAGATGATGCTGATCCTGCGCCGCGAGGCCGGTGAAATCGTGCGTTACGCGCACCTCGGCACGGGTAACTACCACGCCGGCAACGCCCGCCTGTACACCGACTACAGCCTGCTGACTTCCGACGATGCCTTGTGCGAAGACGTCGGCAAACTGTTCAGCCAGTTGATCGGCATGGGTAAAACGCTGCGCATGAAGAAATTGCTGCACGCGCCGTTCACCCTGAAAAAGGGCATGCTCGACATGATTGCCCGCGAAACCCAGTTCGCCCTCGACGGCAAACCGGCGCACATCATCGCCAAGTTCAACTCGCTGACCGACCCGAAGATCATTCGCGCGCTGTACAAGGCCAGCCAGTCTGGCGTGCGCATCGACCTGGTGGTGCGCGGCATGTGCTGCCTGCGACCGGGCATCGCCGGGGTTTCCCACAACATCCACGTGCGCTCGATCATCGGCCGCTTCCTGGAACACACCCGGGTCTTCTACTTCCTCAATGGCGGCGACGAGCAGATGTTCCTGTCCAGCGCCGACTGGATGGAACGCAACCTCGACAAGCGCGTCGAGACTTGTTTCCCGGTGGAAGGCAAGAAGCTGATCATGCGGGTCAAGAAAGAGCTGGAGCTGTATCTGACCGATAACACCCACAGCTGGAGCCTGCAGTCGGACGGTCGTTACATCCGTAACACACCAACCGGCAACCAGAACCCGCGCAGCGCCCAGGCGACGTTGCTGGAGCGGTTGGGTAGTCCGATTCTGGCGGTTCGCTAGCGCCAGTAACCTGTGGGAGCGAGCCTGCTCGCGAAGGCGGCCTGACAGTCAACATTGATGTTGGCGCTGACGGCCTCTTCGCGAGCAGGCTCGCTCCCACATAGGGCTGTGTCGCTTGTTGAATCTCGAACACAAAAAAGGCCTTCCGAAGAAGGCCTTTTTCAATTTCAGCGAGCGGTCAACACGATGTCGACCCGGGTCAGCCATTGCGCTTCGATTTCGAAGTCGGCCTGGGTCAGCTGGTTTTCATCCAGCCAGTTCTCCGGGAACACCACTTCCAGGTGGTTGCCATTGGCGTTCAGTTCCACCTGGGGCATTTGCTGGGTGCCACGGATGTGGTGGAACAGGATCGCGAAGCGCAGCAGCACGCACAGGCGAATCAGCTTGATGCCGTCGTCGCCGAAGTCGGCGAACTTGTCCTTGGGGATGTTGCGTCGGTGGCCGCGCACCAGCAGCGCGAGCATCAACTGGTCTTCGCGGGAGAACCCGGCGAGGTCCGAGTGCTCGATCAGGTAGGCGCCGTGCTTGTGGTACTGGTAGTGAGCGATGTCCAGGCCCACTTCATGGACCTTGGCCGCCCAACCGAGCAGTTCGCGCCAGACACCGTCTTCCAGATCCCAGTCCTCGGCCACCTGGTCGAACGCATGCAGTGCCTTGCGCTCGACCCGTGCCGCCTGTTCCTGATCGACGTGGTAGCGCTCCATCAGCGAGGTGAGGGTGCGTTCACGTACGTCTTCGTGATGATGGCGACCCAGCAGGTCATAGAGCACGCCTTCGCGCAGGGCGCCCTCGCAGTGATCCATGCGTTGCAGTTCGAGGGAGTCGAAGATCGCCTCGAGGATCGCGAGGCCGGCCGGGAAAATCGCCCGGCGATCGGGCTTGATCCCCTCAAAATCGATTTTCTCGACGTCGCCCAGCTTGATCAGTTTGCGCTTCAGCCAGGCCAGGCCTTCGGCATTGACCTCGCCGGTGCCGTGGCCGCCAGCCTTCAGTGCCAGACCGATGGCGCGGATGGTGCCCGAGGAGCCGATGGCTTCATCCCAGGTCAGGCGGTGCAGGGCATGTTCGATGCTCATGATCTCCAGCCGCGCCGCGGTGTACGCCTGGGCGTAGCGGGCCGGGGTGATCTTGCCGTCCTTGAAATAGCGCTGGGTGTAGCTGACGCAGCCCATCTGCAGGCTTTCGCGCAGCAGCGGTTCGAAACGCTGGCCAATGATGAATTCGGTACTGCCGCCGCCGATGTCGGCCACCAGGCGCTTGCCGGGGGTGTCGGCGAGGGTGTGGGACACGCCGAGGTAGATCAGGCGCGCTTCTTCACGGCCGGAGATGACTTCCACCGGGTGGCCGAGAATTTCTTCGGCGCGCCGGATGAATTCGGCGCGGTTACGGGCTTCACGCAAGGCGTTGGTGCCGACGATGCGCACGGCGCCAGAGGGCATACCGTTGATCAGTTGGGCGAAGCGCTTGAGGCAGTCGAGCCCTCGCTGCATCGATTCTTCGTTGAGATGGCGATCTTCGTCGATGCCGGCGGCCAGTTGAACCTTCTCCCCGAGACGCTCGAGAATGCGGATCTCACCGTTCTGGGCCTTGGCCACGACCATGTGAAAACTGTTCGAGCCCAGGTCGATTGCGGCGATCAGGGACAGATTCTTGGCTTGGGATTGCGGCATGGTCTGGGGTCTCGGTCGATAACCTCGACATCGTGCCACGATCAAAGGCTGCCGCCAACGCGTAGGTGACCGCTTCGCGGTCAATCGCGAGCAAGCTCGCTCCCACAGGTGTTTGCGTCGGACACACAATCCTGTTCCAACATGGAACCCTGTGGGAGCGGGCTTGCCCGCGAAGGCGGCCTGACAGGCGCTGAAGGACTGTCAGGCCACCGCCTCAACCGTCCCAATGAAATTCGCCAGCTCCGCCGTCTGCGGCCTGGCAAACAACTCCTTCGGGTCGCCCACTTCATGCACCTTGCCCTGGTGCATGAACACCAGCTTGTCCCCAACCTCCCGCGCAAAGCGCATTTCATGGGTGACCATGATCAGCGTCATGCCTTCCCTGGCCAGTTGCCGGACCACGCTCAGCACTTCGTTGACCAGCTCCGGGTCCAGGGCCGAGGTGATTTCATCGCACAGCAGCACTTTCGGTGACATCGCCAGGGCACGGGCAATCGCCACCCGCTGCTGCTGGCCGCCGGACAGTCGATCCGGGAAAGCATCGAACTTTTCCCCCAGCCCGACTCGTTCCAGCATCTGTCGCGCCAGTTCGGCGGCCTGTGTCTTGGACACTTTCTGCACCACTTGCGGCGCGAGCATGACGTTCTCGCCCACGGTCAGGTGCGGGAACAGGTTGAACTGCTGGAACACCATGCCGACTTTCTGCCGCAGGCTGCGCAGATCGGAGCGAGCGGCGTCGAGGTATTCGCCATCGACTTCGATTACGCCGTCGTTGATCGATTCCAGACCGTTGAGGGTGCGCAGCAAGGTCGACTTGCCCGAGCCGCTGCGGCCGATGATCGCCACCACCTGGCCCTCCTCGACGCTCAGGTCGATGCCTTTGAGCACATGGTGATCGCCGTAGTATTTATGCAGGGCGGAAATTCTAAGCAGAGGCATGCAGTCTCCTTTCCAGGTAGCGCGCGCTGAGGGACAGCGGATAACAGAGCAGGAAATAGCCGAGAGCGACGAGGCCATAGACCATGAAGGGTTCGAAGGTGGCGTTGGCGAGCATGCCGCCGGTCTTGGTCAGCTCGGTGAAGCCGATGATCGAGGTGACGGCGGTGCCTTTGACCACCTGCACCGAGAAGCCCACGGTCGGGGCCACGGCGATGCGCAGGGCTTGCGGCAGGATCACATGGCGCAGTTGTTCCAGCGGGTTCAGCGCCAGGCTTGCCGAGGCTTCCCACTGACCGTTGGGGATCGAGTCGACGCAACCACGCCAGATCTCCGCCAGGTAGGCGCTGGTGAACAGCGTCAGCGCGATCGCGGCCGCCATCCACGGCGAAATATCCAGCCCGGCCAGGGCCACGCCGAAAAACACCAGGAACAGCTGCATCAACAGCGGCGTTCCCTGGAACAGCTCGATGTAGGTGCGGGCGAAGCTGCGCGGCAGGGACTTGTCCGAGATGCGCATGACCATGATCAACAAGCCGATCAGCCCGCCGCCAATGAACGCCACCAGCGACAGCGCCAGCGTCCATTGCAGGCCGGTGAGCAGGTTGCGCACGATGTCCCAGAAAGTGAAATCACTCATCGGCTGCTCCTTGCAATGAAGCGTTGCCCTATCCAGTTCAGTAACTGGCGGATCAGAAGCGCCATGCACAGGTAGAGCAGCGTGGTCAGGGCGTAGGTTTCAAAGGCACGGAAGTTGCGCGATTGAATGAAGTTGGCGGCGAAACTCAGCTCCTCCGTTGCGATCTGCGAGCACACCGCCGAGCCGAGCATGACGATGATGATCTGGCTGCTCAGGGCCGGCCAGACCTTGCCCAGCGCCGGCAGCAGCACCACATGGCGGAACGCTTCGAAGCGTGTCATCGCCAGTGCCGCCGCTGCTTCCAGCTGACCCCGGGGGATCGCCTGGATGCCGGCGCGGATGATCTCGGTCGAATAAGCGCCGAGGTTGATCACCATCGCCAACACGGCGGCCTGCCATTCGGAGATCTGCACGCCCAGGGACGGCAAGCCGAAGAAGATGAAAAACAGCTGCACCAGGAAGGGCGTGTTGCGGATCAACTCGACGTAGACCGCGAAAATCCCCGCGAAAGGCCGGATGTTCCAGGCCCGCACCAGCGCCCCGACGATGCCCAACCCCACGCCAAGCACCGCGCCGATGGCCGTCAGCTCAAGCGTGAACAGCGCACCGCGCAGCAACAGGTCGGTGTTGTTGACCACCGGCAGGAAATCGAACTTATAAGCCATAAAGCGTCTCCAGCGTGCCGAATCAGAGATCGGCCGGCAGCGGTTCTTTCAACCAGGTCAGGGCGTTTTTCTCCAGCGCACCGTCGCTTTTGGCGGTGACGAGGATCTGGTTGACCTTGTCCAGCAGCGCCGGCTCGTTCTTGTTCACGCCCACATAGACCGGCGAATCCTTGAGCTTCACTTTCAGCGCCGGCACGCGTTTCGGACTTTTCTCGCTGATCGCCACCATCACCACGTTGCCGCTGGCGATCAGGTCGACTTGCCCGGCCAGGTACGCGGCGATGGTCGAGTTGTTGTCTTCGAAGCGCTTGATGGTCACGCCTTCGGGGGCGACCTTGGTCAGCTCGATGTCTTCGATGGCGCCGCGGGTGACGCTGATGGTCTTGCCCTTGAGATCGTCCAGGGTCTTGATGTCGGCGTCCGGAGGGCCGAACACGGCGAGGTAGAACGGCGCGTAGGCGCGGGAGAAGTCGATGACCTTCTCGCGCTCCGGGTTCTTGCCGAGGCTGGAGATCACCAGGTCGACCTTGCCGGTGGTGAGGAACGGGATGCGATTGGTGCTGTTGACCGGGGTCAGTTCGAGTTTGACCTTGAGCTGGTCGGCCAGCAGTTTCGCGGTGTCGATGTCGAGGCCACGGGGCTTCATGTCCGGGCCGACCGAGCCGAAGGGAGGGAAGTCCTGGGGCACGGCGACCTTGAGCACGCCGCGCTTGACCACATCCTCCAGACCGTCGGCGTGGGCGGGTGCCTGGCTCAGCATCAGGCTGGCAAACAGGGCTGCGAGGAGGGCGCTGTAACGCTGGGTCATGGCAAATCTCCGAATCGGCGAGAAGTGATTTCTGCCGATCGACAGAGCATGGGCCATGCCAACATAGGGGGTTTGGGGCGCCAGAGCGCGGTTTTGCTGGCGTTGCACGGTCTTACTGGTCTGAACAGTCAGGTTGTGTTTCGCACCCTGATGGCGCAGTCGGGAAAATCGCCGAACCCCCATGGGGCACGACTTGCCGGGCGTCGCGAATAGCTTTACAACTGAGCGCTCATTGGCCTGGTTCGTCTGGAAAACCATGAACTCGATCTCCCGCGCCGTGCCTGAAGTGGCGCTGCAAGCCATCCGCAAACTGATCACCGAACAGGGCTTCGGGCCGGGGGATGCCTTGCCCTCGCAACGGGACTTGGCGCTGCAACTGGGCGTAAGCCGTGCTTCCTTGCGCGAAGCGTTATCGTCCCTGAGTGCGCTGGGCGTCATCAGTATCCAGCCAGGCAAAGGCGTGTTCGTGCAGGCGCCGGTGGAGCTGCCGCGAGGCGATGCGGCGCCGGGCTGGCCGTTCGCGGCCCAGGCTTCGCCGCTGGATATCTTCCAGTTGCGTTATGCGCTGGAGGGGTTTGCCGCAGGGTTGGCGGCCGTGACCTTGAGCACCGATGAACTCGATGCACTGGAAGACAATGTCGCTGCCATGCGCAACGAACTGAAGTCCGGCGACTTCGAAGCCGCGGCGCGGCTGGACTTTGAATTCCACCGGCGCATCCTGCTGGCCAGCGGCAATCAGGCGATGCTGAGCATCCTCACTGCCAGCGCCGAGATCTTCCTGGAGAGCCAGAAGCTACCGTTCATCCGGGCCGAGCGGGCCATGGAAACCTGGCAGGAGCACCGCAAGATCCTTCGCGCCCTGGCTCGCCGAGCCTCTGGCGCTGCGCAGAAAGCCATGCACGAGCATGTGCGCAACGCGGCGTTGCGAACCGGAATCGCCTTCGTCGCTCCCGCCACGACCTGACCTGGGCTATACCCAAACTCATGGACCACCATAGCGAGACTCAATCATCTGCACCTTCCTGAACGAGGGAAGGGCAGCTATGATGGGCCACGTTTTTTTGCTTACAACCCTGGAGAATTCCATGAGCAGCGATCTTATCAAACACGTTAGCGACGCTAGCTTCGAGGCCGACGTACTCAAGGCTGAAGGCGCTGTACTGGTCGACTACTGGGCTGAGTGGTGCGGCCCTTGCAAAATGATCGCTCCTGTTCTGGACGAAATTGCCGAGACCTACAAAGGCAAGCTGACCGTTGCCAAACTGAACATCGACGAAAACCAGGAAACCCCGGCCAAGCATGGCGTGCGCGGTATCCCGACCCTGATGCTGTTCAAGAACGGCAACGTTGAAGCGACCAAGGTCGGCGCCCTGTCGAAGTCGCAACTGGCTGCTTTCCTCGACGCCAACATCTAAGCGTCGCTGCAAAGTGTCCTGAAAAAGCCCCGCAAATAGCGGGGCTTTTTGCGTATTCAGGGCTAGACGCTCCTAAACTCAGGTGGTACATTCGGCCCCGCACTGGTTTCTCCATTGCCCCCTGCTAGCCGTCGCCGACGCACTCCTTTTCGAATAAGTACGCGATCCTGTCGCCTTCTCTGCGGCGCGGCCTCATTAAGCCAAAAGCTTAATTTCCCCCCTCCATAAATGATTACGTCATTCCTATATGAATCTGACTGAACTCAAGCAAAAGCCGATTACCGAACTGCTCGAATTGGCCGAACAGATGGGCATAGAAAATATGGCCCGTTCGCGCAAGCAGGACGTGATTTTCTCCCTGCTCAAGAAGCACGCGAAAAGCGGTGAGGAAATCTCCGGTGATGGCGTGCTGGAGATTCTCCAGGACGGCTTCGGCTTCCTGCGCTCCGCTGACGCTTCCTATCTCGCCGGCCCAGACGATATCTACGTCTCGCCGAGCCAGATCCGTCGTTTCAACTTGCGCACCGGTGACACCATCGTTGGCAAGATCCGCCCTCCGAAGGAAGGCGAGCGTTATTTCGCGCTGCTCAAGGTCGACACGATCAACTACGATCGTCCCGAGAACGCGAAAAACAAGATTCTCTTCGAGAACCTGACCCCGCTGTTCCCGACAGTGCGCATGAAGATGGAGGCCGGCAACGGTTCCACCGAAGACTTGACCGGTCGTGTCATCGACCTGTGCGCCCCGATCGGTAAAGGCCAGCGCGGTCTGATCGTTGCACCGCCGAAAGCCGGCAAGACGATCATGCTGCAGAACATTGCCGCGAACATCGCGCGTAACAATCCTGAAGTTCATCTGATCGTGCTGCTGATCGACGAGCGTCCGGAAGAAGTGACCGAAATGCAGCGCACCGTGCGCGGCGAAGTGGTTGCCTCGACGTTCGACGAGCCGCCAACCCGCCACGTGCAGGTTGCCGAAATGGTGATCGAGAAGGCCAAGCGCCTGGTCGAACACAAGAAAGACGTGGTGATCCTGCTCGACTCCATCACCCGTCTGGCCCGTGCCTACAACACCGTGATCCCGAGCTCCGGCAAGGTACTGACCGGTGGTGTCGATGCCCACGCCCTGGAGAAACCGAAACGTTTCTTCGGCGCCGCGCGGAACATCGAAGAAGGCGGCTCGCTGACCATCATCGCCACCGCGCTGGTTGAAACCGGCTCGAAGATGGACGAAGTGATCTACGAGGAATTCAAAGGCACCGGCAACATGGAACTGCCTCTGGATCGTCGCATCGCTGAAAAGCGCGTGTTCCCGGCCATCAACATCAACCGTTCCGGCACCCGCCGCGAAGAGTTGCTGACCGCCGACGACGAGCTGCAGCGCATGTGGATTCTGCGCAAGCTGCTGCACCCGATGGATGAAGTTGCAGCCATCGAGTTCCTGGTCGACAAGTTGAAAACGACCAAGACCAACGACGAATTCTTCCTGTCGATGAAGCGCAAGTAACATCGTCCGGTGAGTTCAAGAGAATGGCGTCCCAGCGGGGCGCCATTTTTTTGCCCGTATTTTTGTCCGGGCCGTGGGAGGTTTTGCAGCGGCCAGGGTCAGTAAGTTGGCAATTCAGGAAGCAGCGTTTGTAGTGGTCGCCGCGTCGACGCTGCGGCTGCGCAAATAATAATGATCTGACTGGCTTAACGATTTATGAGCACACTGGTTTACCGAAGGGATATCGACGGCTTGCGCGCAGTGGCGGTGATCGCCGTCGTGCTGTTTCATTTTGGCGTCCCGGGCTTTACCGGCGGCTTTGTCGGCGTGGACGTGTTTTTCGTGATTTCCGGTTACCTGATCACGTCGATCATCTGGAATCAGCGCCAGGCCGGGCAATTCAGCTTCGTTGATTTCTGGGCCCGGCGGGCGCGGCGGATTCTGCCTGCGTTGTTCGCGATGATCATCGCGGTGCTGGCGGTCGGCTGGTTCTTGCTGGCACCGAAGGATTACGAGGAGCTGGGACGCTCGGTGCGTTACCAGGTGATGTTCGTGTCGAACATCCTGTTCATGCGCCAGGACGGCTATTTCGACGTCGCCTCCGATCTCAAGCCACTGCTGCACACCTGGTCGCTGGCGGTGGAGGAGCAGTTCTACATCGTCTTCCCGTTGCTGCTGACACTGCTGTCGAGTCGCCTGAAACACTGGCGCCTTGCGCTGTTCGGCGTATTGCTGCTGTCCTTTGGCTTGAGCGTGTGGGCCGTCGCCCATCATCCGGAAAAGGCTTTTTTCCTGCTGCCGATGCGTGCGTGGGAGCTGTTGGCCGGTGCGATGCTGGCGGTGGCGCCCAAGTCTGCATGGCGCCTCAAGCCTGTGGCGGCGCAGTGGCTGAGCCTGCTGGGCATGGTGCTGATCCTGTTGGCGGTGTTCGGTTATGACAAGGCCACGCCATTCCCGGGTGTCGCGGCGTTGCTGCCGGTGCTGGGTGTGGTACTGCTGATTCTGGCCAACGGTTATCGTGACACCTGGGTTGGTCATTTTTTGAGCAGTCGGATAATGGTCGGGCTCGGGCTGATCTCTTATTCCTGGTACCTGTGGCACTGGCCGGTGTTCGTATTCTCCAGCTATGCCAGTGTCGGTGAGTCGAGTGCTGTCGAAAGTGCCGGGTTGATCTTGCTGACGCTGTTGCTCGGTTATCTGTCGTGGAAATTCGTCGAGACCCCGTTTCGTGAGCGTCGCCTGCTCGCCGGGCGGCGGCAGATTCTGCTGGCCGGTGCCTGCGGTGTCCTGGTGCTCGGGCTCGCCGGGCAGACCTTGCGCTGGACCGATGGCTTGCCTTGGCGGTTGTCTGACCAGGCGCTGCAGTATGCCAAGGCTCGGGAATGGCGGCCGGAGCTGATGGCCTGCCTGGCCGATGACAAGACGCCGGATGACAGGTTGTTCTGCCGCTATGGCGCGCAAAACCACTCGACCCGGGCGCTGGTCTGGGGCGATAGCCACGCCACGGCATTGATTCCGGTGTTCGACGACGGCGCCAAGGCCCATGACGTCAGCGTGATGCTCGCCAGTTCTCCCGGTTGTCTGCCTGTCGAAGGTCTGGAGCACGATGCGCGTTGTGCGCGGTTCAATCGGCGCGTCGAGCAGGCCATCAATCCGCAAGCCGTCAGCGATGTGGTCTTGGTCGCGCGCTGGAGCCTTTACCTCTACGGCGACGTCAAGGGTGATCTGGGCCATGCCCTGAAAAGTGCAGACGGGCATTACGACCGCGCCGGCGCCGAACAACGTCTGGCCGATGGCTTGCGTGCACGCGTCGCGCAATTGCGTGCCGGCGGCCATCAGGTCTGGCTGGTGAAGGAGGCGCCATTGCAGGCCTTCAGTCCACCGTATCGCCTCACGCGCCTGGCAATGCTGGATCGCCCGGTCGACGATGTCGGACTGGCGCTCGCAGAACATCACAAACGCCAGGCATTCATCAGTCAATTGTTCGCACAGCTGGCGCAAGACCCGGCGGTACATGTGGTTGACCCGGCCCCAAGGCTGTGTGATGCGAGTGGCTTGTGCCGCGCCGAACGCGGCGGTTACTCGCTGTACACCGATGACAATCACCTCTCGGAAGTCGGTGCGCGCTGGGTGGCGCCTATCCTCGAGCCGCTGTTTGACAACCTGAAAGCCAGGGAAAATCAGGTGAAAGGCCAGGTGAATGCATCCCGATAAGCAGCGATAAGCTGCCAGCGGCCGGCAGAGCAGGTAGGATGTACGCCTATTTTTCGGGTGCCAACATCAATGAAATTCAAGGATCTTCGGGATTTCGTGCAGCAGCTTGAGCAGCGCGGAGAGTTGAAACGCATCCAGATCCCCGTCTCTCCAGTGCTGGAGATGACCGAGGTGTGTGATCGCACGCTGCGGGCCAAAGGTCCGGCGCTGTTGTTCGAAAAGCCCACAGGCTATGACATCCCGGTGCTCGGCAACCTGTTCGGCACCCCCGAGCGGGTCGCCATGGGCATGGGCGCCGAATCGGTCAGCGAACTGCGCGAGATCGGCAAGCTGCTGGCATTCCTCAAGGAGCCCGAGCCGCCGAAGGGTCTGAAGGACGCCTGGTCCAAGCTGCCGATCTTCCGCAAGATCATTGCGATGGCGCCGAAAGTCGTCAAGGACGCGGTGTGCCAGGAAGTGGTCATCGAAGGCGACGACGTCGACCTGGCCATGTTGCCGGTACAGACCTGCTGGCCGGGCGATGTCGGTCCGTTGATCACCTGGGGCCTGACCGTCACCAAAGGCCCGAACAAGGATCGCCAGAACCTCGGCATCTATCGTCAGCAAGTGATCGGCCGCAACAAGGTCATCATGCGCTGGCTGAGCCACCGTGGCGGCGCGCTGGATTTTCGCGAGTGGTGCGAGAAGCATCCTGGCCAGCCGTTCCCGGTATCGGTCGCGCTGGGCGCTGACCCGGCGACCATCCTCGGCGCCGTGACCCCGGTACCCGACAGCCTTTCCGAATACGCCTTCGCCGGCCTGCTGCGCGGTAACCGCACCGAGCTGGTGAAGTGCCGCGGCAACGACCTGCAAGTGCCGGCGACCGCCGAAATCATCCTCGAAGGCGTGATTCATCCGGGCGAGATGGCCGATGAAGGCCCGTACGGCGACCACACCGGTTACTACAACGAAGTCGACAGCTTCCCGGTGTTCACCGTCGAGCGCATCACCCACCGGATCAAGCCGATCTACCACAGCACCTACACCGGCCGTCCACCGGATGAGCCGGCGATCCTCGGCGTGGCGTTGAACGAAGTGTTCGTGCCGATCCTGCAGAAGCAGTTCCCGGAGATCACCGATTTCTACCTGCCGCCAGAAGGTTGCTCGTACCGCATGGCCGTCGTGACCATGAAGAAGTCGTACCCGGGGCATGCCAAGCGGGTAATGCTGGGTGTCTGGTCGTTTTTGCGACAGTTCATGTACACCAAGTTCGTTATTGTCACCGACGACGATATCAACGCCCGGGACTGGAACGACGTGATCTGGGCCATCACCACGCGCATGGACCCCAAGCGCGACACGGTGATGATCGATAACACGCCGATCGACTACCTCGACTTCGCCTCGCCGGTGTCCGGCCTGGGTTCGAAAATGGGCCTCGATGCCACGCATAAGTGGCCGGGCGAAACCACCCGCGAGTGGGGCCGGGTCATCGTCAAGGACGATGCCGTGACACAGCGGATCGATGCCATCTGGAATCAGTTAGGAATAGATTGATGCGTGTAACCTTGCAGCCTTCCGGAGCAGTGCTCGAGATATTGCCCGGCGAGCGGATTCTCGATGGCGCACGACGTCTGGGCTACGAATGCCCGCAAAGTTGCCGCAACGGCAATTGCCACGTGTGCGCGGCGCTGCTGGTGGAAGGGCGGGTCGAGCAGGCCGGCGATGTGCGCGACCATGGCGAGTTCTACACTTGCATAGCGGAGCCGCTGGAAGACTGCATCGTGTTGTGGGATGGCGTGCTCGCGCTGGGAGAACTGCCGGTGCGTCGCGTGTCGTGTCAGGTCATTGAATGCAAGGACGTGGGCGGCGACACCTGGCGCGTGCGTCTGCGGGCTCCGGCCGGCAAACCACCGCGTTATCACGCCGGTCAGTACCTGATGATCGAGCGCGAGAACGGCGAAAAATCCGCCTTCTCCCTCGCCTCGGCCCCGCATGCGGTGCGCGACCTGGAAATCCACGTACTGGCGCGCGAACCCAGTGCGCTGAGCCTGATCGAACAGCTCCAGCGCAACAGCATGGTGCGGGTCGAGCTGCCGTTTGGCGATACCCACCTGGAAGAGTTGCCGGACGGCCCTCTCGTGCTGATCGCCGCCGGTACCGGCATGGGCCAGGTCCACGGCCTGATCGAACATTGCCGGGCCTCGGGCTTCAAACACCCGGTGCATCTGTATTGGGGCGTGCGTCGTCCCGAGGATTTTTACCAGATCGAGCATTGGGATGAATGGCTGAAGCTGCCCAACCTGTTCTTGCACAAGGTCGTCAGCGATCAATGCGGCTGGGAAGGACGTTGCGGCATGTTGCACGAAGCGGTCTGTGAAGACTTCCCGGACCTCAAGCCGCTGCACGTATACGCCAGCGGCTCTCCGGCCATGGTCTACGGCACGCTGGACGCGCTGGTGGAAGCGGGAATGGACGCCCATCAGATGCGCGCCGACGTATTTGCGTATGCGCCGCGATCTTGATCCGCGATCTTGATCCGCGCTCCTAATGCCGCGCCCCCTGTAGGAGAGAGCCTGCTCGCGATGGCCCCAAGAGCGCCGCGGGCAGCCTGACTCCCCGCGTCATCGTTAACCACCATCGTGAGCAAGCTCGCTCCTACAGGTTATAACCCCATATATAGCGTTTCGGTATTTATAAACTTATATAAATCTCGGTAAGTTATAACTGCGCCATGGCATTTAAATTGCCTTAAAACTTATGTGCCTTATTGTTACAGCGGTGCGTTCTATTAAGTAATTCTTCACCCGCGGGGAGCTGAACGCTATTCGCCATGAGCGCCATTGAATCTGCTTTTTTGAATCTGGCTTACCCTCCGCGGCTCGACTTGGGGCCGCAGCTCACTCACGAACAATTACTCGGCTCGATGCAGTCGACCATGGCGCGCCACAAGGGTGGGCCGGTCTGGCTGTTTGCGTATGGTTCGCTGATCTGGCGCCCTGAATGCACGGCGGTTGAGCGGGTTCGCGGCCGGGTGCATGGCTATCATCGCGGGCTGTACCTGTGGTCCCACGAACATCGCGGCACGCCGGAAATGCCCGGCCTGGTGTTTGGCCTGGATCGCGGTGGTTCTTGCAGCGGTTTCGCCTATCGCCTGCCCGAAGAGCAACTCGAAGCCTCGCTGTACGCACTTTGGCAGCGCGAGATGCCATTTCCTTCCTACCGCCCGCACTGGCTCAACTGCCGTCTCGAAGATGGCAGCCAGGTTCAGGCATTGGGATTCGTTCTGGAGCGACATCTGCCCAGCTATGCCGGCAACCTGCCGGACCATGTGCTGAGCCATGTGTTCGAAAACGCCTGCGGGCGCTACGGCACCACTCGCGATTATGTCGAGCAAACCGCGCACGCCCTGCGCAGCCACGCCATGCCAGACCGGAATCTGGAGGCGCGGCTCAAGCGTTGTAAGTCAAAAGCCGATCAAGCGAGCGCTTCGCGGCCCTGACTGGCGACTTGTTTGTGCCCTAGCGTCGGGGCCAGAAAGGCCATCGCCAGCAGGCAGGCGCCGACCAGCAGCACGAAACCGCCGTCCCAACCGAAATGGTCCACGGTGTAGCCCATCGCTGCGCTGGCCGCGACCGAACCGCCCAGGTAACCGAACAGACCGGTAAAGCCCGCCGCCGTACCGGCCGCTTTCTTCGGTGCCAGCTCCAGCGCCTGCAGGCCGATCAGCATCACCGGGCCGTAGATCAGGAAGCCAATGGAAAGCAGTGCGATCATGTCGACCATCGGATTGCCGGCCGGGTTGAGCCAGTAAACCAGCGTCGCGACCGTCACCAGTGCCATGAACACCATGCCGGTCAGGCCACGGTTGCCACGGAAGATCTTGTCCGACATCCAGCCGCACAGCAGCGTGCCCGGAATGCCTGCCCACTCGTAGAAGAAATACGCCCACGAAGTTTTATCTACGGTGAAACCCTTGGCTTCCTTGAGGTAGGTCGGCGCCCAGTCGAGCACGCCATAGCGCAGCAGGTAGACAAAGACGTTGGCCATGGCGATGTACCAGAGCATTTTGTTACGCAGCACGTATTTGACGAAGATTTCCTTGGCGCTGAATTCTTCTTCGTGGCTGGCATCGTAGCCTTCCGGGTAGTCGTTCTTGTACTGCTCGATCGGCGGCAGGCCAACCGATTGCGGGGTGTCGCGCATGGTCACAAAGGCGAACACCGCTACCGCCAGCGCCACGGCTGCCGGTACGTAGAACGCGGCGTGCCAATCGTTGAACAGGCCCATGCCGATCAGGAACAACGGGCCGATCAGGCCGCCACCGACGTTGTGCGCCACGTTCCACACGGACACCACGCCGCCACGCTCCTTCTGCGACCACCAGTGCACCATGGTCCGGCCGCTCGGCGGCCATCCCATGCCCTGCGCCCAGCCGTTGATGAACAGCAGAATGAACATCATGGTCACGCTGGACGTCGCCCAGGGCGCGAAACCGAAAACGAACATCACCCCGGCCGACACCAGCAGGCCGAACGGCAGGAAGAAGCGCGGGTTGGAGCGGTCGGACACCAGGCCCATCAGAAACTTCGACAAGCCGTAGGCAATCGCGATGGCAGACATCGCCAAACCCAGCTGACCACGGGAGTAACCCTCGTCGATCAGGTACGGCATGGCCAGGGAGAAGTTCTTGCGCAGCAGGTAGTAACCCGCATAGCCAATGAAGATGCCGGCGAAAATCTGCCAGCGCAGGCGTCGGTAAGTGCTGTCTATTTTTTCTTCAGGCAATGGAGCCTGATGTGCGGCAGGACGAAAGAAAGCAAACATTCAAGAGCTCCAAATTTCTTGTTTTGACTGCGGATGCGAATGTTACAGTTTCGTTAACGAAAATAGCACCGGTTCTCATCGGCAAAACAGCGGAAATGTTGGATATCGCGTGTTCCTTTATGAACATGTCGCTCAGGTGTAAGTGAAGGGCGTTGTAGGAAGAGTTTCCCGCCAATGCTTTACGCGACTGAGTCCTCCTGAATAGGGCAATTCTTTGGGAAATCTCCTGCTTTGTTACCGGAAGCCGTGACCTTCAAGGCCGCGCCCTTGAGCTTTAACCTTGGTTGCACTGCCAGCTATGGCGTTTCAGGTGTGGGTGGGGAGAGAGGGATGCGCTGGTTTGTGTGTGTGGTGCTGCTGTTTGTAATGTCTGCTGCAAACGGCGCAAGTGAGGTATTCCTGATGCCGGAATACAACCCCAAGCCGATTTACCCGGTGGCGCTGCAACGGGCCGGAATCACCGGTAATGTCCGTGTCAGGTTCGTGGCACATGCCGATGGCTCGGTCAGCAAGGTGAGCATTTTGCAAAGCGATCATCCTGATTTCGCCGAGGCAGTCCGGGTCGCCGTTGCGCAGTGGCGATTCAAGCCATGGAGAGTCGAGGGTGACAAGCCTCAGGAGCAGGAAGTCATTGCACCGATGATATTTGGCTTCGATGTGTATCTGCCCCTGCATCTCAATCAGTGGCTCAAGGAATTGAGATGCCGCGATCTCAATGAGGCTCTAGCGCGTGCCCCTGAATACGCGTGGATCGATTCCGCCGCGTTCTATTACGTCAGGGCTTATCTGTCGAATGCGTTTTCAACGGCAACGTTGCCGACCGAGCGGCGTCTGTCATTGATTGCCGACATGAACAGAAAGGTGCCGATCATTATCAGGCAATGTTCCAACAACCCGGTTTCCAGGTATGTGAGGTTTTTGCCGGAAGACATCCGCAAGCTTCTGTAGGCATCAAAGCGCCTGGACCCCGTTAACAGGGGGCCGGGCCCTTTGCCGGATTCAGCGAACCTGCACCACCACTTTCCCGACCGCTTTGCGCTGGCCAAGATCATTGATGGCTTGCGCGGCATTGCCCAGCGGATACACCTGCGACACCAGCGGCTTCAATTTGCCTTCGGCAAACCAGCCAAACAACTGCTGGAAGTTTGCCGCGTTGTCCTGTGGCTGGCGTTGGGCGAAGGAGCCCCAGAACACGCCGAGCACCGCTGCGCCCTTGAGCAGCGCCAGGTTGACCGGCAGTTCGGGTATGCGCCCGCTGGCGAAGCCGACCACCAGCAGGCGGCCGTTCCAGGCGATGGCGCGGATGGCCTGGTCGAACAGGTCGCCGCCGACCGGGTCGTAGATCACGTCGGCGCCCTGGCCGTCGGTCAGGCGTTTGATTTCGTCCTTGAGGCTGGTTTCGCTGTAGTTGATCAGCTCATCGGCACCGGCGGCCTTGGCCACGGCGAGTTTTTCCGCGCTGCTGGCAGCGGCGATCACCCGGGCGCCCATGGCCTTGCCGATTTCCACCGCGGCCAGGCCGACACCGCCGGAGGCACCAAGCACCAGCAGGGTTTCGCCCGGTTGCAGGTTGCCGCGTTGCTTGAGCGCATGCATCGAGGTGCCGTAGGTCATGCTGAAGGCGGCGGCGGTGTTGAAGTCCATGGTCGGCGGGATCGGCAACACGTTGTAGCCCGGCACGGCGACCTGTTCGGCAAAGCTGCCCCAACCGGTCAGGGCCATGACCCGGTCACCGACTTTCAAATGGCTGACCTTTTCGCCCACGGCGCTGACCACGCCCGACGCCTCGCCACCCGGGGAGAACGGGAAGGGTGGCTTGAACTGGTATTTGCCCTCGATGATCAATGTGTCGGGGAAGTTGACTCCGGCGGCGTGTACCTCCAGCAGGATTTCATTTTTCTTCGCCACAGGGCTGGCGACCTCTTCAAGCACCAGCGATTCGGCAGGGCCGAAGGCTTTGCACAGCACGGCTTTCATCAGGGCTATTCCTTTGGGAGTGATGGCCGATAAGTGTAGGTGTGTGGGTCGACGGGTCAACGAGCATGCCCGCCCCTGATAGTCAGCCATAAGCTTGTGCTTGTGTGACGGGTCGTTATGCTAGGCCGCAAACCGGATAAGGAGCGAATTGTGAAAGCGTGGATCATGTTGTTGCTGGCCCTGTCTCTGCCTGTGGCAGCGGTGGCCGAAGAAGAAGCCAAAGAAGGTGCGGCACCGAAGGTCAACTACATCACCCTGAGCCCGCCGTTCGTGGGCAACTACGGGCTCGATGGCACGCCGAAACTGAAGGTCTACAAGGCTGATGTGGCGTTGCGGGTGACCGGTGACGAGGCCACCAAGGCGGTGAAGGCCAATGAACCCTTGATCCGCAATCAATTGGTCGCGCTGTTCGCCCAGCAGACCACCGAGACGATGAACAACGTCGAGGCCAAGGAAAAGCTGCGTCAGGAAGCCCTGAAGCAGACCCAGCAGGTGATGAACGACGAAACCGGCAAGCCGGTGGTTGAGGATCTGTTGTTCAACAACCTGATCATCCAGTAATGCTGGATCCTGTAGGAGCCGGCTTGCCGGCGATAGCGCCCTCAAAACCGCCATCGCCAGCAAGCCGGCTCCTACAAAGTGCAAGCCCTCAAGACCGCCATCGCTGGCAAGCCAGCTCCTATGTATGGACTCGCCCCCACTGTCTACCCGCTTTTGAAAAACCGCTGCCCCGTTGCATCTATGTATTAGGCCTATTCGTGGAAGCCGTCTTCGGCTTCTGGCCA
>NZ_RWIR01000095.1 GCF_009764265.1 Pseudomonas sp. PB101 | reverse complement strand
GAACTCAGCAGTGAAACGATGCATCGCCGATGGTAGTGTGGGGTTTCCCCATGTGAGAGTAGGTCATCGTCAAGATTAAATTCCGAAACCCCAATTGCGAAAGCAGTTGGGGTTTTGTTTTTGTGCGCAGAAAATCGAAACTACTGCCCCAACCGCTCCAGTATGTGTTCCAGCGGTTCCAGTGACACGCAGATAAAACCATCAAGCGGTCGATTGAGTTCCTCCACCAGCAAGATGGTTGCCCCCGTCGACAGGGCGCACATCAACAACACGACGACAATGGTGCCGTTGCGCGGTGCGAAGAGGCCGAACGAGCCGAAAATGATCGCCAGCCACGTGACCAGAATCACCAGCATCACCGGCGGGATCGATTGATTGGCTTGCAGCAGCGTCAGCCAGCGGGTGGCAAAAACCGTGTCCATGTCTTGCAACGCCTGGGCCTTGAGCGAGCGCTGGTCATCGTTGCCTGGCGAAAGTGATTCGACCTGGCGTTGCAGACCTTCGGAGCGATGGATGACTTCGGGGCTATCGAGTTTTGCAATCTGATGCTGATCGCGGGAAGCGAGCACGTGGGTGACTTCGGCGTAGTTGTGCTTGAGCTCGGTACGGATGCCCTGGGTGTCCGGCCCATAGCGGGCCAGCACGCGATCGAATTGAACCACTTTCGCCGCAGCCCCCTCCAGTTCGGCATTGGCCGTATCAAAGGTGCCTTTGGCAGAGGAAACAAGCAGGCCGAGGACCAGCGCCGACATCGTTGCGATGAGGCCGGTGGCCAGTTTCACCACCGCCACGGAGTCATCGCTCAGATGATGGCTCGGCAATCGCTCCCTTATGCATGAGCCCAGTAGTGCGCTACCGAACAGGCAGGCAAACACGATGAGAGCGATCACCACATCATTCAAGTTCGATCTCCGTTGACGGTGTCTTCGGGGCGTAGGGGGGAACTACTTGTACTTGATTACGATGCCCTTGAGTTTGCGTCCCTCGATCGTCGTTACGTCGCGTGCCCACAGCGGTCCGCTGGCATAGGCACCCACCGCCTGAATGTGGTCATAGACGACCACCACCGCGTCGCCGCCGAGCTTGGCGGCTTCTTCCCGCAGCTTCTGTTCGACTTCGGTAATCGGCGGGGCAGGGTCGACGGTGGCGTCGATCAACACCTCACCCAGGCGTACATGCGGACGCAGGGGTTCGGAGCGCAGCACGACCACCTCGTCGGGCGATGTCGGAGCGGGATGTTCCACGCCGACATAGGCGGTGGTCTGTGCGTCGACACTGGCGCAGCCACTGAGTGTCAGCAGGCTGGTCATCAGCCCGCCTGCCAGCAGCAAGAGTTTGAAGCAGGTCGACCAGGACAGGTCATGGGCCGGCATAGTGGATTTCCTCCTCGGGTCCGTTGCTATCCATGTGGCTAGTTGACGGTAGCAGACAGACCGGGAGTTGCCAGAACGCCCAACCTTTTCAGGTTGGGCTTTTTTGTGCCTTCATGATGGTGGACAAGGGCCGTTCACTGATCCTTTTCGCAATTGACCATCCACGACACACCAAAGCGGTCGACCAGCATGCCGAAGCGCGTCGCCCAGAACGTGGTCTCCAGCGGCATCTGCACGTCGCCGCCCTCTGCCAGTGCCTTGAAGACCCGTTCGGCCTCGGCAATGCTGTCGACATTGAGAGAAATCGAACAGGCGCTCATTTTGTCGACGGGGCGATCAGGCGTGGTGTCCGACCCCATGATTGCCTGATCGCCCACCACCAGGCGGGTGTGGATGATCAGGTTGTGCAGATCTTCGGGGCAATGCTTGGCGGCAGGGGATTCACCGAAGGTCAGCATGGCTTCGAGCTGGCCTTGCAGGCACTGGGCATAGAAGGTGAAGGCCGCTTTGCAGTCGCCGTTGAAGATAAGGTAGGGATTGATTTTCATGATTGGCTCCAGGTGCTCAGGTACACACATCGTTTTGGACGCCGGGTTTTCCGGCGAATTCCGATTGTGTCGAGCCGACAAGCAAAGCGCTAAATCTTTGTCGGAGCTTGTGTTTCTTTAGATGTTTTTTCGATAGGGCGCGCGAGGCTTATCGCCTCTGGTATACGCCGCGGTGCCAGCACACGTTCGATGGCGCCGCTGACCATGCTTTCCAGCAGATCGTCACGCTCCTGCTCGTCGAGCAAGTGCGGCGTCAGCCAGCTGGGGGCGCTGTTGAGCAGGGCGCCAATGGCATGCCCGGCGGCCAGCAGGCCTTGCTCGCTGAAACGGGACTTCGCGCCCAGCATCTTCAGCAAGGTGCGTTCGTATTGCTCGCGCAATTGCTCGACCCGTGCCTGCTGCTCTTCGTTCAGGCAACCACTGTCGCGCTCCACCAGGCGGAAATGCCAGGGCATCTCCCGATGCAGATTCAGATGAGCGCGGATCAGGCTGTTGAGTTTGTCGCGTTTGCCCGGGGCTTTTTGCTGAATGCGTCCCAGGGCAGCCAGCAACTCCTCGTAGAACTCCTCGATCAGGTCGAGCAGCAGATGCTGTTTGCTCGGGTAATGGTGATACAGCGAGCCTGGGGAGAGCCCCAGGCACGTCGCGAGCTCACGCATGCCGACCTGGCCGAACCCCTTGCAGGCAAACAGCTCCAGGACCTTGTCCCGGTACTCGGCAAAGCGCGAGCAACGCTCAGGCATAGGCATGGAAGCCGCGCCCCGTCTTGCGCCCCAGGTAACCGGCGGCGACCATTTCCTTGAGCAGCGGCGCCGGGCGATATTTGCTGTCGTTGAACCCGTCATAGAAGGCTTCGAGGATCGACAGCAGGGTGTCCAGGCCGATCAAGTCCGCCAGGGCCAACGGCCCGATAGGCTGATTGCAGCCCAGGCGCATGCCGGCGTCGATGTCTTCGGCGCTGGCCAGGCCTTCCTGGAACACCAGGATCGCCTCATTGATCATCGGCACCAGGATCCGGTTGACCACGAAGCCCGGACGGTTGCCGGCGGTGATCGCGGTTTTGCCGAGGGTGGTCGACATGTCCAGCGCCAGTTTGTGGGTCGCATCACTGGTTTGCAGGCCGCGAATGACTTCGATCAGGCCCATCACCGGCACCGGGTTGAAGAAGTGCAGGCCGATGAAGCGCTCAGGCTGGCTGACACTGGCAGCGAGCTGGGTGATCGACAGCGACGAGGTATTGGAGGCAATGACGCATTCGCCGCTGACTTGCGCGGCGATCTGTTGCAGCACTCGCAGTTTCAGATCGAGGTTTTCGGTGGCCGCTTCGATCACCAATTGCACGTCCCGCAAACTGCTGTAATCGGTGCTGGTACGGATCCTGTCCAGAGTGGCCTGCTTCTGCTGCGGCGTCAGGGTTTCCTTGGCGACCTGCCGGTCGAGGTTTTTACCGACCGTTGCGACGGCTTTTTGCAAAGCGCTTTCAGAAATGTCGAGCAAGGTCACGCTGAAACCGGCCGTGGCGCACACCTGTGCGATGCCGTTGCCCATGGTGCCCGCACCGATCACTCCGATGTTTTGCAGATTCATGTACCCATCCTTCGATCAAACCCTGCGATACCTTGGCGGCGAATGCGGCCGAAGGCGTACTATTGCCGCGAGTCTAGAGCCGGCAGGGCGGTTGTCCTATGCCGGAACTGTTCAACGGCACTGATGTTTTTTGCCATTCGGGTGATGAGAGAGAAGCGTACCAATGCGGGAAAAGGACTCGGTTGCCGCCTATTTCGTGCAGGCAATGATCCATGGGCTGAGGGATGACCCGCAGCGCGTGACGGCAGTGCTCGAACAGGCGGGCATTGATCCGGCGGTCATGCACCAACCCACGGCGCGGGTGCCGGCCAATGCGTTTGCGGCGCTATGGCTGATTCAGATCCGCGAGCTCGACGACGAGTTTTTCGGGCTCGACTCCCATGGCATGCCGCCGGGCAGTTTCGCCCTGATCTGCCGCGCCTTGATTCAGGAACCCGATCTGCACAAGGCCATGCGTCAGTGCCTGGCCAACTTCGGCTTGTTCCTGCGCGACTTTCGCGGCTCGCTCGCCGTACGTGGCAAGCGAGCGGTCATCAGCCTGGAAACCCGTTCGACGGATGACGATGCCAGCCGGTTTGGCGAAGAAACCTTCCTGGTGTTGATGATCAGTCTGCTGTGCTGGCTGGGCGGGCGGCGCATTCCCATTGACCGCGCGGACTTTCGCCACTCACGGCTGTCGCTTGGCGACGACCGCCTGCTCTGGGGTCCCAACCTGACCTTTGGCGCCGGGCGCACCGAAATCGAATTTGCCAGCCATTACTTGCGCTTGCCCGTGGTGCAGGACCTGGCGTCGCTGAAAGTGTTTTTGCGTACCGCGCCGCAATGGCTGGTGATCCGCTTCCGCAACCAGCATGGCCTGGCGGCGCAGGTTCATCAGCGCTTGCGCGGCAGTCATTACAGCGAGTGGCCGACCCTGCAGGCCTTTGCCCTGGAACAGCACCTGAGCCCCAGCACCTTCCGCCGCAAACTCGAGCGTGAAGGCTGTTCCTATCAGGAGATCAAGGACGAAGTACGCCGTGGCGTGGCCTTCGAGCAATTGCGTCAGAGCGACGCGAGCATCAGCGATATCGCCGAGCAACTGGGTTTCCAGGAGCCCAGCGCCTTCCATCGGGCGTTCAAGAAGTGGACCGGGGAAAGTCCCGGGCGCTATCGGGCGCGCTATCAGGGGGAGCAGGGCGTAGAGACCGACAAGCTTCAGGAGTCTTGCGAGCCCTGAACCGCCACCGGCCCGGCCACCTGATGCGGGCCGGCCTTCATCAAGCCCTCAAGGGCCTGGCGATACTGACTACCGCCCAGGCTCATGCTGTTGTTATGCGTACCGCCGGGTATCAGAAGCAGGCGCTTGGGTTCATGGGCGGCATTGAACAATTGCTGGCTGAATCGTGAAGGCATGAACGAGTCGGCCAGGCCGTGGACCACCAGCAGCGGCATGTCGATTTCGACGATCTTGTCGATAGAGTCGAACTTCTGCGACAGCAGCCAGCGCACCGGTAGCCAGTTCACGGGCAGGTTGTTGTTGGCGACTTCGGCGACCGCATCGCCCAATGAGGTGAAGGAAGACTCGATGACCAGGCCGCGCACCGGCACCGGGACGTGCTGCTTTTTCGCCTGGGCAGCCAGGTCTGCCGCGAGGTCGATGGCAACCGCCCCGCCCAGTGAGTGCCCGTAGATCAGGCGCTTGTTGGCGTCCGGTTGCATCGCGGTGAAGCGCTCCCAGGCGATGCGCGCGTCTTCATACACACTGGCTTCGGAGGGCAGATCCCCTTTGCTCTGACCGAAGCCACGGTAGTCGATGGCCAGCACCGAATAGCCCATGGCGCGCAATTGCGCGATGCGAAACGCCTGGCCCGTGAGGTTCCAGCGCACGCCGTGCAGGTAGAGGATGGACGGCGCATCGCGGCGAGCGGCCGGCCACCACCAGGCATGCAGGTTTTGCCCGGCCTTGAAGCTCGCGGGCTTGATATCGAATTCCTGAACGTCCTGCGGCAGGCCGCGATACCAGCCTGCGTTGCCCGGCTCGATGCGGAACAGCAGCTCGCGCTCTTTGTATTTGAGCGCCCCGCAACTCACCGGCAAGCCGACGACCAGCACGGCCATGCACAACAACGACAACCAGCGTCGACGCAAACGAGCGAGGAGGGGAGCAGACATCGGACGGTCCAGCAGAACGTGAAGCACGGGTTTTAACAGATGAACCCGTGCGTCAGGAGATTTATCCGACCATCGTTGAGGGACAACGGTTACAAAATGCTGCCTGCCCGATCAGTCCACGCGCAGGACGATCTTGCCGATATGCTCTCCCGCTTCCATCCGCGTGTGGGCCTGCGCCGCGTCAGTGAGCGAGTAAACCCGGTCGATCATCGGCAGGCAGCGTCCGGCGTTCAGCACTGGCCATACGTGTTCGTGCAATTGTTGGGCGATGGCGGCTTTTTCTTCCCGGGTCCGCGAGCGCAGCAGGGAGCCGGTGACAACGGCGCGCTTGGCCATGATCGTCAGCAAGTCGACCTCCCTGGCGTGAGCGCCGCCGAGGAAGCCGAGCATCACCAGGCGACCCTCCATCGCCAGTGCCGCCACATTGTTGTTGAGGTACGAGCCGCCCATGATGTCGAGAATCACGTTGACGCCCTGGCCTTCGGTTTTTTCGGCGATGACCCGCACAAAGTCCTGCTCGCGATAGTTGATCGCCTCGGCGCCCAGTTCGCGGATCGCGGCGCATTTTTCTTCGCTGCCAGCGGTGGCGAACGCTTCAATGCCCAGTTCGCGGCAGAGCATCAATGCGGTCGTGCCGATACCGCTGGTGCCGCCGTGGATCAAAGCGCGCTGCCCCTGGCGGGCGCCGCCAAGGCCGAACAGATTGGCCCACACCGTGAAGAAAGTTTCCGGGATGGCTGCCGCCTGCACCCAGTCCATGCCTTCGGGGACCGGCAAAGCCTGGCTGGCGGGGACCACGCAGTATTGCGCGTATCCGCCGCCATTGGTCAGGGCGCAGACCTTGTCGCCCAGCGCGAACTCGCTGACGCCCGCGCCAGTCGCCACCACTTCGCCGGCCACTTCCAGCCCCGGGTTCGGATTCATGCCGGGTTTCATCGGGTACTTGCCAGCCCGTTGCAGCGCGTCCGGGCGATTGACCCCGGCGGCGTGCACGCGGATCAGTATCTCGCCGGCCTCGGCAACAGGCACAGGCACCTGGCGTGGTTGCAGGACTTCGGGGCCACCGGGTTCGGTGATGTCGATCAGGGTCATGGTTTGCGGCAGGGTCATTTCATATACCTGTATTGAGTGTTAATGATTCGGGCGAACGTAGGCAAAACGTGCCAGGCCGATGCTCACCAGGCTGGCGCAGAGGCCGGCGAAGATCGGCAGCCAGATTGCGCCGGGCGCAGGGGGGAAGGGAGTAGATGAACGGTGCATGTGCGTTGTCCTGTGAAATCACTCAGGCCCAAAGCATATCGAGATCTATCGAAGCATTAATGCAGCGAATACGCGCTATGCTGATGCGTAATTGCATCATGGGGAAGCGCAATGAATTGGGATGACGCCCGGGTATTTCTCGCGGTTTGCCGTGAATCGACGTTGCGCGGCGCGGCGCGGGTGTTGGCAGTCGACCAGGCCACCGTCGGCCGGCGGATCACTGCACTGGAAAAGTCATTGAGTGCGACCTTGTTCCTGCGCACATCCGAGGGTTACGCGCTGACGGCGGTCGGCGAAGCGGCGCTCAAGGCGGTGGAGAAAATGGAGCATTCGGCCCTGGAGCTCGAACGCCAGATCCAGGGCCTGGACGATCGCCTGACCGGCACGGTTCGCGTCAGCACCACCGATTCCCTGGCGATTGATTTCCTGATCCCGGCGATTGCCCGCCTGCATCGACAACACCCCGATGTACGGGTGCAACTGGACGCCACCACGCAGATTCTCAGCCTGGCAAAACGCGAGGCCGACATCGCCGTGCGCAACACCCGGCCGGACAACCCGGACCTGATCGCCCGGCGCATCGCTCGCTGGCCGGTGGGGTTGTTTGCCTCGCAAGCCTATATCGATGCCCACGGCGTGCCGGAGCCGGGCTCGGCGTTCGCCGGGCATGACCTGGTGGTGTACCAACCGTATTTGCAGGGCAACAAGGACATGACGCTGGTCTCGGAACCGGTGGCGCGCGGGCGGATTGTCGCGAGTTTCAGTTCCAGCCTGCTGGTGCGTCGCTCGATTGCAGCGGGGATCGGGGTCGGCGAAATCCCGCTGTACATCGGGGAGAAGGAAGGGCTGGTCAGGTTGTGGCCGGAGCGTTCGCGACCGTTGCCCTATGACATCTGGCTGGTGACCCACGCAGACCTGCGGCATACGGCCAGGGTGCGGGCGGTGATCGATGAGATTGTCGCGGGGTTTGCCGGGACCGGCGAGTAAATCCCGGGGCCACAAATCCTGTGGGAGCGAGCCTGCTCGCGAAAGCGATAGGTCATTCAACAGTGATGTCGTCTGACACTCCGCCTTCGCGAGCAAGCTCGCTCCCACAGGGATCTACCACAGGGGGTGGATCATGGCATTTGCGGCAGTTCCTGTGGCCGCAGGTCGAACACCAGCACTTCGGCGTCCACGCCGTTGCTCAAGGTCAGCGCCTGTTCATCGCGGACCCGCACACCGTCGCCTTCCTGCAACAACATTCCGTTGAGCTCGACGCTGCCCCGGGCCACGTGCACATAGGCGTAGCGGTTGGCGGCAAGTTCAAGGGTGGCGCTTTCCTTGCCGTCGATCAGGCCGGCATACACCCGCGCATCCTGACGCACCTTGAGCGAACCCTTGGCGCCGTCCGGCGAGATGATCAACTGCAAACGCCCGCGTTTTTTCTGGGTGCTGAAGTGCTCTTGCTGATAGCGCGGTTTGGCGCCGCTGACCTCGGGCACGATCCAGATCTGCAGGAAGTGCACCGGCCGGGTGCTGGAGTGGTTGAACTCACTGTGGGCCACGCCGCTGCCTGCACTCATCAATTGCACGTCGCCGGGGCGGATGACCGAACCGGTGCCCAGGGTGTCCTTGTGTTCCAGGGCACCTTCAAGCACGTAGGAGAAAATCTCCATGTCACGGTGCGGGTGCTGGCCGAAGCCTTTACCGGCGGCGACGCGGTCGTCATTGATCACCAACAGGTCGGAAAAACCCTGCTCTTTCGGGTTGCGATAGTTGGCGAAGGAAAAGGTGTGGAAGGACTTCAACCAGCCGTGATTGGCCAGGCCACGATCCGAGGCTTTGCGAAGAGTCAGCATGATGAAATCTCCTGTGGGGACGTGAATTCGTCCGAGTGAGGAGAAGGTTAATGTTTACTGGTTTGTGCAATAAGTAGGTGGAAATTGAAATACTGTCCTGTCTGAGTTGACAGTTGTTTGTGGAATGAGTCGCCGATGTTTGAGGCATAATTCGCCATGATTTGTGGCAGTTTCAATGTCCTTCAATGTTTCCTGATTTGATCCCAGTGAATTCCAACCCATGAAAACCGTGGCAATGGTGCTGTTTCCCGATTTTCTCCTGCTCGACATGGCCGGGCCCATGGAAGTGTTTTCCATCGCCAATCGTTATCTGAAGCCTGACGATCATTATGTCCTGTCGACCCTCGGCACCGAGCCCGGCGCACTGCGGGCGTCCAACGGGGTGAGCGTGCAGGCCGACCGGCACATCGATCAGGCCTGCGAAGGTTTTGATTTGCTGCTGGTTCCCGGTGGGCCCGGTGCCTATAACGAAAGGCATCCGCCGTTGCTCGACTGGCTCAGGCACAACGTCGGCAGGTCGGCCGGTTATGGCTCGATCTGCACCGGGGCGTTCGTGTTGGGGCATGCGGGGTTGCTCGATGGCTATCGTGTCACCACTCACTGGCACTACACCGAGCGGCTGATCAAGGGCTTCCCGAAGGCGACCGTCGAGACCGATCAGATCTTCGTCCAGGACCGCAACCTGATCACGTCCGGCGGCGTCACCGCCGGGATCGACCTGGCCTTGTCGGTGGTGGCCCAGGATCATGGCAAAAAGGTCGCCCAGGACGTGGCCAAGGTGCTACTGGTGGTGATGAAACGCCAGGGCGGGCAGGCGCAGTTCAGCCCGCTGACCGCGGCGGTGGCGCCCCACGAAACGGCGATTACCCGGGTGCAGAACCATGTGCTTGAACACCTTGGCGAGAGCTACAGCATCGAATGCATGGCGGGCCTGGCCAACATGAGCCCGCGTCACTTCGCCAGGGTGTTCGCCCGGGATGTGAACATGACGCCCATGGAGTTTCTGCAAAGCGCGCGCATCGATTGCGCGAGGAACCTGCTGGAAACCACCGAGTTGCCGCTCAAGACCGTGGCGTTCAAAAGCGGCTTCGGCAGCGTGCGGCACATGCGCTTTCTGTTCAGTGAAAAACTCGGCCTGACGCCGACTCAGTACCGCGAGCAGTTCAGCTAGGGCGCGTGTGTCCGTTCTGCGCACCGCAATGGCCGTGACGCTCCCCCCGTGACAGTTGTACGATCACCGTGGCCTGCCAAGATACCGGTGAACTCATTGCAAGGAAGGTGCGGAGCCTGGGATGGACTCGCGTACCGAGCCAGGCTTCCAGCGGGTAACAGCGCATGAACAGCCTCAGAGATTTGAACAGCGAAGCGGTACTGCGATTTGGTCCCTATGCCTTTCACCTCGGTCAGCGACTGGTGCTGGAGGGCGATCGGCCATTGCGCCTGGGTGGCCGTGCCCTGGATGTGTTGCAGGTGCTGGTCGAGCACGCGGGCTCGGTGGTCAGCAAGGAAGCGTTGATTGCGCAGGTCTGGCCGCGCTCGGTGGTCGAAGAGATCAACCTGCGCGTGCACATTGCCGCGTTGCGTCGTGCCCTGGGCGACGGCCAGAACGGCCAGTGCTACATCGTCAATATTCCCCAGCGCGGCTACAGCTTTGTCGCTGCGGTCGAGCACTCGCCAGCGCCCGCCACGTTCCCCGACGAGACCGTACAAAAGCCCCTGCACAACCTGCCGGCGCGGCTCACATCGATCACCGGGCGCGATGCCATTGTCGGCAGCCTGGTGCGGCAGTTGCCGGTCCGGCGTTTCATGACCCTGGTCGGGCCTTGCGGGATCGGCAAGACCACCGTGGCCCTGCGCGTGGCCGAACTGCTGTTGCAGCACTATCGACACGGCGTGTGGCTGGTGGACCTGGCGGCGATCGATGACCCGGCACAAGTGAACGATCATCTCGCGCGAACCCTTGAGCTGAAGGTCGGCACGCCGTTGGAGGCGCTGTCGCAGCGCCATGCCCTGTTGGTGCTGGACAACTGCGAGCACTTGCTTGAACGCTGCCGCACGTTGGTCGAGACACTGCTGCAGTCGATGCCCCGACTGTCGATCCTCACCACCAGCCGCGAGCCGCTCAAGGCCGAGGGCGAAACCGTGCTGCGCCTGCCACCGCTGGCGGTGCCGCCGGCCTCGGCGCTGCGCAGTGTGGCCGAGGTCATGGGGTATTCGGCGGTGCAGCTGTTTGTCAGCCGTGCCCGGGCCCGTCAGCAAGGTTTCGCCCTGCGCGAACAGGACCTCAAGGTCGTGCGCGAAATCTGCCGGCGCCTGGATGGCCTGCCGTTGGCGATCGAGCTGGCCGCAGCGCAGATCGATGCGTTGGCGCTGGTGGGGTTGCAGGCCCAGCTCGGCAACTGTTTTCAGTTATTGACCCAGGGCCGTCGCACGGCCGTTCCCCGGCATCAGACCCTCAAGGCCGCGCTGGACTGGAGCTACGAACGGTTGACTGCGGCGGAACAAACCGTGTTGCAGCGCCTGGCGGTGTTCAAGATGGCGTTTACCCGGGACGCTGCGATCGGGGTGATCAGCTGCGACAGGCTGCCCGTCGCCGAGCTGGTCCAGGTCATGGAGAGCCTCGCGCTCAAGTCACTGCTGTCCCCGGAGCAGGGCGGCGGGGTGACCCGTTACCGCTTCCTCAACACCACCCGCACCTACGCACTGGAAAAGCTCGAACTCAGTGGCGAGTTGCGCACCCTGGAGCTGCGTTATGCCGGTTACATCCGGCAAATGCACAGGCCGTCAGGCGTGCACGTGGCATTGCAACTCGTCGAGTAGCCGGCGCACCGTCATCAGGTCTGGCGTGGCAAAACCTTCGGTGAAGCGCTGGTAGACCGTTGCCAGCAACTCATGCGCCCGGCGGGGCTGGCCCTGACGCTGCCACAACTGCGCCAGCGAGGTGGCGCTGCGCAGTTCCCAGGCCAGGGCGCCCTGGGCCTTGGCCACGTCGAGTGCCTTGAGCAGCAGCGTTTCGGCCGTCGCGGCCCTGACCGGACAATCCGTTGCCAGCAACGCCTGGGCCCTGGCGCGCAGAATCTCCGCCGTGCTCCAGTCCGCCGCAGCGTTTTGCGCGCGCTCAAGCAAATCGTCGTCGACGCAGGTCGAGTCCAGCGTGACCATGATGTCCTTGATCAGCCCGACTCTTGGACGGTCGGTTGGCCGAACTTTGGCGCCGCCGATCACCCGCGCATAGTGTTGCGCCCAGTCATGGAACAGTAGAACCGAGTGTTTCTGCGCCTGCTGCAGCAGCAGGCGCAGGAGTTCGCGGGCGCTGCGGGTATCGCCGTTGTAGTGAGCGATCAGGCAGCCGGCGAGCGCCAGGGTGTAGCAGATCGAGGTGCCGTGGTTGATCTGCAACGCGATGTCCTGCGCCTGCCGGGCAGCGCGCCAGGCCTGTTCCGGTTGGCCTTGCAGCCAGAGGATGCGCGCGTGGATGGTCAGCGCCGCGACACTCTGGTCGTACTGCACGCCGAACCCATGGGTGAATCGGTTGAGATAACCGCTATGGGCCATGCGTTGCAGCACCTGTTCGGCATGCTCGCGGGCCTGATGCTGGTCGCCGGAAAAATGCAGGGCCAGCACGCGCAACCGGTGCGTGCTCAAGGACATCACGGCGTCGTCGTGCAGCCCGAGCCGGTCGAATTGCCGGCTCTGCTCCAGGGCCATCTGATAATGACCGCAGCTGAGGTTGACGGCCAGGTGACCGGAAATCGCCCGCAGCTGACCGGCCACGTCATTGAGCTGCCTGGCCAGGGTCCTGGCGCTGACAAAGGCGCCAATGGTTTCGCTGGTACCCCCCTGAGCGTGGTAGCAGGCACTGCCCAAGGCCAGCTTGAGGGCCATCTTCAAGCGCGGGCAAGGCTCGGCCGACTGATCGAGCAAGGCCAGCGCCTTGCGCACATAACCACCATGTTCCTTGAGCAGCGACAGCTCCTGCCACAAGGGGGTGGACGTCGCGGCCAGGCGAATCGCCAGGGCCCGTGGCCCCTGCGCGTGCAAACCCCAGTCAAGCGCCGCGCGGATGTCTTCCAGTGCCCGGCCATAGCGTTCGATCCACAGCTCCGTCGAGGTTTTTTCCCATTCCTCCTGCGCCTGTTGCATCAGCGCCAGGCAGCGCTCGGCATGCCGTTCCCGGGTGCCGGGCAGGTCGGCGGTCTGCGTGAGCTGTTCCAGGGCGTAATGGCGGGTGGTATCGAGCAAGCGGTAGTACACGTCTTCGTCGCCCACCTCCACGTTCAGCAGCGACTTGGCGACCAACTGGGTGATCGAACCGAACACCTCGCGGGGTTCGATGTGCTCGCCGACGATCACCGCCGCTGCCGACGCCAGGGTGAAGCCACCGCGAAACACGCTCAGTCGGCGCAGGCAGGTTTTTTCGCAGGCATTGAGCAGCTCGAAGCTCCAGTCCAGGGTTGCGCGCAAGGTCTGATGGCGTGCCAGCGGCGCCTGGCCGGGCTGGTTCAGCACCCGCAGGTTGCTTTGCAACTGTGCCAGCAATCCGTGCAATCCGAAGTCGCGCACTTGCGCCGCAGCCAGTTCGATGGCCAGCGGAATGCCGTCCAGTCGGTGGCAGATGTCGATCAACAGCGGCAGCTCATCGTCCGTCAGTTCAAAGCTGTCGTGGCTGGTCATGGCCCGCTCGACGAACAGTTGCAGGGCGGAAAAGGTCATGGCCTGGGCGCGGTCGAGGACGGCGATGGGCGGCGGGCAGTCGAGTGAATCCAGGCGCTGGACGAATTCCCCTTCGGCTCGCAGGCTCTCGCGGCTGGTGGTGAGGATGTGCACGTGCGGTGCACCGCGCAGAATGTTTTCGCAGAGCGGGGCGATGGCATCGACCAGGTGTTCGCAATTGTCGATGACCAGCAGCATGTGCCGCTCGCGCAGATGGTCGGCAAGCCCGTCAAGCGGGGCATCGTCGTGCAGGGCCAGTTCGAGCAGCGTCGCCAGGTGGCCGTCGATCATCAGCGGGCAGTTGATCGGCGCCAGGTCCAGCAGACGAATGCCGTCCCGGTAGTGGCCGATCATCAGTTCGGCGACCCGCAGGGCCACGGTGGTCTTGCCGATGCCGCCGGGGCCGACGAGGGTGATGAAACGCTGGCGGGGCAGTTGCGTCACCAGGTTGTCGATCAGCGTTTGCCGCCCGATCATGCGGGTGCGGCGTACGGGCAGGTTATGCACGCTTGGCGCGGCAGCTGCGGGTGCCGGTGCCTGTCCGGGCTGTTCGAGCGAACAGGGCGCGACGAAGCTGTACCCGCGTTGGGCCACGGTGACGATGTAGCGCTGGCCGGCCTGGCCGTCGCCGAGTGCCTTGCGTAACGCGGCCATGTGCACCCGCAGGTTGATGTCCTCGACCACAGTGTCGGGCCAGACCCGGGCGATCAATTGTTGCTTGCTGACCACATTGCCGGCGTGTTCCAGCAGGATCAACAGGATGTCCATGGCGCGCCGGCCCAGGCGCAAGGGCTGGTCAGCCTCCATCACCTGGCGTTGTCCGGGGTAGACCCGGTAAGGGCCGAAATGCACAGCCTGGTCGGGGGATAGGGTCAACGAGTCGCTCCTGCTGCATCCGTCTAGTACGCGGTTTTCGAGCATGTTCCTCAGGTTTTTCAGCCAGCGCAATGCGCCGTCCGGGTGACTGACGGGGCAGGCATAGACTGTAGCGTATCGGCCAGTGGCTGTTGGTCCCGTGATCATTGGGCGCGACAGATGGACAACGCTTGCCGGGGCTTTTTGCGCGCCATGGAAAATTAACAACGATTAACTCGTCGTGTGCCCGGTCTGCGTCCAAGAATCACCAAGGATTCAATCCATCGCAAGGACAGGCAATGAGCAACGTGGTGGTGATCTATCACAGCGGCTACGGTCACACCCGGGTCCTGGCCGAAGCGGTGGCCGCTGGCGTGGAGCGTCATCAGGGCAGCACCTGCCGATTGATCCCGGTCGAGGAGGTGCACGAGCACTGGGAACGGCTGCACAACGCCGACGCCATCATCTTTGGCGCGCCGACCTACATGGGCAGTGCCTCGGCGGCCTTCAAGGCGTTCATGGAAGCCACGGCGGCGTTCTACCTGACCCAGCCGTGGCGCGACAAGCTCGCCGCCGGCTTCACCAATTCCGGCTGCCTGTGCGGCGACAAGCTCAACACCTTGCTGCAGATGGCGGTGTTCGCCGCCCAGCACTCGATGATCTGGGTCGGCCTCGACCTGCTGCCGGCACGCTCCAGCACCGGTGCGTTCAACGGTCAACTCAATCGCCTGGGCAGCTCACTGGGCGCCATGGCCCAGTCGAATGTCGAGCAATCCCCCGACGATGCCCCACCGCCCGAAGATCGCTGCACCGCCGCGCACCTGGGCGAGCGGGTGGCGCGCCTGGCCGATCGCATCAACCGGCTGCCGGTTTGATTCACCCCCCCCCCAATAAAACTCGTTAAGGAGGCATCACCCATGAGCACCTTCACTACCCGCGACGGCGTCGAGATCTACTACAAGGACTGGGGCACCGGTCAGCCGATTGTCTTCAGTCACGGCTGGCCGCTCAACGCCGACAGCTGGGAATCGCAGATGATCTTCCTCGCCTCGAAGGGCTACCGGGTCATCGCCCACGACCGTCGCGGTCATGGGCGCTCCAGCCAACCGTGGTCGGGCAATGACATGGACCATTACGCCGACGACCTGGCGCAGTTGATCGAGCTGCTCGACCTGCAAAACGCCGTGCTGTTCGGCTTCTCCACCGGCGGTGGCGAGGTGGCGCGTTACATCGGTCGCCACGGCACCGGCCGCGTGGCCAAGGCCGGGCTGATTTCCGCGGTGCCGCCGCTGATGCTCAAGACCGAAGCCAACCCCGGCGGCCTGCCGCTGGACGTGTTCGACGGCATCCGCCAGGCCTCCCTGGCTGACCGTTCGCAGCTGTACATCGACCTCGCCAGCGGCCCGTTCTTCGGCTTCAACAAACCCGGCGCGAAACCGTCCCAGGGCATGATCGACTGGTTCTGGATGCAAGGCATGATGGCCGGCCACAAGAACGCCCATGACTGCATCAAGGCGTTCTCGGAAACCGACTTCACCGAAGACTTGAAGAAGTTCGACGTGCCGACCCTGGTGGTGCATGGCGACGCGGATCAGGTGGTGCCGTACGAAGCGGCGGGCGTCTCATCGGCCAAACTGGTAAAGGGCTCGACCCTGAAGATTTACCCGGGCGCTCCTCACGGTTTGACGGACACCCACAAGGATCAGCTCAATGCTGACCTGCTGGCGTTTCTGGAAAGCTGACACGCCAGGTCAAAAGATCGCCGGCGCAGTCTGCGATCTTTTTTCCTTATGAGCGGTGCCGCGAACAAACTGACAGCGCCAGGCAAACGGATTGATGCCTTCGCTGCGGGTGAAGATGTGGCAGAAGTGCGCCTGATCGCAGAAGCCGCATTCGAGGCTGATCTGCGTCAGGCTCATGTCGGTGTACTGGATCAATTGCTTGGCCAGGGTGACGCGCTGCTGGCGAATCCAGTCCTGCGGCGAGCGGCCGGTGCTGCACTTGAAGGCGCGGGAGAAATGACTGCGCGAGAGGGCGCAGGCCTGAGCCAGCTCGGTGACTTCCAGGCTGTCGCCGAGGCGTTCGAGGATCAGTCGTTTGACCAACCGTTCGCGATGCGGGCTGAGGCCGCCGGTGCTTTTCTTTGGCGCCGGCGTGAATGGCGCGGGGGCGGCATTTTGCTGAACGTGAGCCATGGCGAATGTCCGAGTCGGTAGGCTTCATTCTTGGTGCCGAAGGCTCTGGCTTGCGAGTTAATCGTTGTTAATTCCTCGTTCAACGCGGGACGTCCCGGATAAAGTCAGACACAATTCCGGGCCTCGCGCCTGGCTGAATACACAAGGGAACAGTGCCTATGAACCGTAACGATCTGCGTCGCGTCGACATGAACCTGTTGGTGATTTTCGAAGCCCTGATGTTCGAAAAGAACCTGACCCGCGTCGCCGAAAAACTGTTCATGGGTCAACCGGCGGTGAGTGCCGCGCTGGGGCGTTTGCGCGATCTGTTCGACGACCCCTTGCTGCTGCGCAACGGTCGCGGCATGGAGCCGACGGCACGGGCGCTGGCGATTCTCAAGGAGCTGCAACCGGCGATGGACACCATTTCCGGTGCGGTCAGCCGGGCCAAGGAGTTTGATCCGGCGACCAGTTGCGATGTGTTTCGCATCGGGCTGTCGGACGATGCCGAGTTCGGCCTGTTTCCGCCGTTGCTGCGGCAGTTGCAGGAAGAGGCGCCGGGGATTGTCGTGGTCGTTCGGCGGGCCAATTACCTGTTGATGCCGGCGTTGCTGGCGTCGGGGGAGATCTCGGTGGGCGTGAGCTACACCACGGACCTGCCGGCCAATGCCAAGCGCAGGAAGCTGCGCGATATTCCCTGCAAGGTGCTGCGCGGTGATACCCGGCCGGGGACGCTGAGCCTGGACGAGTACTGCGAGCGGCCTCATGCGATGGTGTCGTTCTCGGGGGACTTGAGCGGCAATATCGATCTGGATCTGGCGAAGGTCGGGCGTAGTCGTCGTGTGGTGTTGGGGGTGCCGCAGTTCAGTGGGTTGCGGGCGTTGCTCGCCGGGACCGAGATGATTGCCACGGTGCCGGATTATGCGGCGTGTGCGTTGGTGGAGGGGTGTGGGTTGCGGGCCGAGGATCCGCCGTTCGAGATCGAGGCGGCGCAGTTGTCGATGGCCTGGAGCGGGGTGCATGACAATGATCCGGCGGAGCGGTGGTTGCGGTCGCGGATCGGTCAGTTTATGGCTTTGGATGTTTGTTCTTGACTGTGTACATATCCGTTTTTTAGGTAACGGCGGCTTATGGTTTCGCCCTTACGGCGAGTCCCTTTTGGCAAACGCCCCAAAAGGAACCAAAAGGTCTCGCCCCTTGCGTACGGCCCCTCGCTAGAGCTCGGGGTTCCTTCGCTCCGGCATTCATCCGGGGGCATCGCCCTCCGGTTGGCTTCGCTGGCACCTACATGCGATGAGTTCGACTGCGTCGAAC
>NZ_RWIR01000094.1 GCF_009764265.1 Pseudomonas sp. PB101 | reverse complement strand
TCACCGACGGTTCCGGCAGCAACGTCACCTCGACCTTGAACATCAGCGTCACCCCGGTGGACGACAGCTTCACCGACCTCAGCGAAAACGTGACCACCGCTGAAGACGCACCGGTGAGCGGCAGCGTCCTCACCGGCACGAGCAGCGTCGATGGCCCGGTCAGCGTGGTCAACTTCACCATCGGTGACACCACCTACGCCGCCGGCAGCACCGCGACCATCACCAACATCGGCACCCTGGTCATCGGCGCCGACGGGGCCTACACCTTCACCCCGGCCGCCAATTACAACGGCACGGTGCCGACCGTCAGCTACACCGTCACCGACGGTTCCGGCAGCAACGTCACCTCGACCCTGAACATCAACGTCACTCCGGTCGATGACCCGAGCGTCCTGATCGCAGATACCAAGACCGTCGATGAAGACCACGTTGCAACGGGCAACGTGCTTGGCAATGACATCGATGTCGACAACGCTCTGAGTGTCGCGACATTCGCCATTCAGGGCGTCCCCGGCGCCTTTACCGCGGGTCAGGTCGCGACTATTGCCGGCGTCGGCACTGTGACGATTGCCACCAACGGCGATTACAGTTTCACCCCTGCCGCGAACTGGAACGGCGCGGTTCCACAGGTCAGCTACACCACCAACACCAACTCCACCAGCACGCTGAACATCACGGTCAACCCGGTCAACGACGCTCCAACCGTTAACTCCACCTCGGCCAGTGGTGATGAAGATCATGTGATCGCCGTGCAGCTTGGCGGCAGTGACATTGACGGCAGCGTCAACCACTTCACCCTGACCAGCCTGCCGGCCAACGGCAAGTTTTACGCAGACGCCGCCGGGACCATCGAGCTCACCAGCAGCAGCGTGATCTCCGCGACAGCCAATGGCGCGACGGTTTACTTCAAACCCACCGGCGACTGGAGTGGCACCACCAACTTCACCTACAGCTCGACCGACAACGGCGGCATGCCTTCCGCTACTTCGGCGACCGGCACCATCGTCGTTGCGCCAGTCACCGATACCCCGAGCCTGTCGCTGACCGGTGGCGGCATGGTTGCCTCGACCGACTTGCAGGAAGTCGCTGTCAGCGGTTCGACCCTCGACCTCGATGTCAGCAGGCTCGGCAACGGCGTCTGGCACACCGACAACCGCGGGGGCGCGGTCGAAATCGGCAAAGCCAGCGTCTACGGTGCCGGCGGCAATAACCAGGTCATCGAGCTTGAGCGTAATACCGGTGATGCGAGCAACCTCTACACCACTATCGATGCGAAGGCCGGCACCACGTACAACGTGTCGCTCGACTATGCACCGCGCGCCGGCGTAGATAATTCGCTGATCAACGTGTACTGGGGCAACCAGCTCATTGGCACCCTGAACACTTCGACCCCGGGCATGCAGCACTACAGCTTCGACATTCCGGTCACTGCCGATGGCAACCAGAAACTCGAGTTCCGCGCCGGGGACAGCAACAGCCTGGGCGGCGTGCTGGACAACATCAATGTCACTCAGGTGCTCAACTCCGGCCTTGAAGACAACGCGATCCTGTTGTCCACCATCCAGGCCCACACCAATGACGTCGACGGTTCGGAATCGCTCACTCTTACACTGAGCGGCTTGCCAGCGGGCGCCAGGCTCACCGATGGCACCCACACCTTCAATGCTGCCGACGGCTCGACGTCGGTGGACATTACGGGTTGGAACCTGTCCACGCTCAAACTGACACCGCCGACGAACTTCAATGGCGACATCCCCCTGACCGTGACGGCCACCGCCAAAGACGGCGATGCCCCGAGCGCAAGCACCTCGCTGCCACTGGTGGTGCACGTGGCTCCCGTCGATGACGCCAGTGTGCTGCAGGCGGACAGGATCACCGTCGAAGAAGATCACAACGCGGTCGGCAACGTGCTGACCAACGACCACGATGTCGATAATGCCCTGAGCGTCGCAAGCTTCAGCGTGAACGGAGTGTCCGGCACTTTCAGCGCTGGCCAGACCGCGACCATCGCGGGTGTCGGTACGCTGATCATTGCCAGCAACGGCGACTACACCTTCAAGCCGGCTGCCGACTGGAATGGCAACGTCCCACAGGTGACATACACCACCAATACCGGCTCGAGCAGTTCGCTGAACATCAGCGTTACGCCGGTCAACGACAACTTCACCGACGCCAACGAAACGCCCTCCACCCTGGAAGACACCGCCTTGAGCGGCAGCGTCCTTACCGGCACGAGCAGCGTCGATGGCCCGGTCAGCGTGGTCAACTTCACCATTGGTGATACCACCTACGCAGCCGGCAGCACGGCAACCATCGCCAATGTCGGCACCCTCGTGATTGGGGCCAACGGCGCCTACACCTTCACCCCGACCGCCAACTACAACGGCACGGTGCCGACTGTTACCTACACCGTCACCGACGGTTCGGGACCCAACGACACCTCGACCCTGAACATCAGCGTTACGCCGGTCAACGACAACTTCACCGACATCAGTGAAACGGTCTCAACCCTGGAAGACACCGCCCTCAGCGGCAGCGTCCTCACTGGCACGAGCAGCGTCGACGGCCCGGTCAGCGTGGTCAACTTCACCATCGGTGCGACCACTTACACCGCCGGCAGCACGGCGACGATCGCCAACGTCGGTACCCTGGTGATCGCGGCGAACGGCGCCTACACCTTCACTCCGGCCGCCAATTACAACGGCACGGTGCCAACTGTCACCTATACCGTCACTGACGGATCGGGACCTAACGACACCTCGACCCTGAACATCAGCGTCACCCCGGTTGATGACAGCTTCACCGATGCCAGCGAAACAGTATCGACCCTGGAAGACACCGCCCTCACCGGCAGCGTCCTCAGCGGCACGAGCAGCGTTGACGGTCCGGTCACGGTGGTCAACTTCACCATCGAAGGTGTGACTGGCACTTTCAACGCCGGCCAGACCGCGACCATCGCCAACGTCGGCACCCTGGTGATCGCAGCCAACGGCGCTTACACCTTCACCCCGGCCGCCAACTACAACGGCACAGTGCCGACCGTCAGCTACACCGTCACCGATGGTTCGGGAACCAACGACACTTCGACCCTGGATATCAGCGTTACGCCGGTCAACGATAACTTCAGCGACGCCAACGAAACGGTATCGACCCTGGAGGATACTGCCCTCAGCGGCAGCGTCCTCACCGGCACGAGCAGCGTCGATGGCCCGGTCAGCGTGGTCAACTTCACCGTCAGCGGGACCACTTACACCGCCGGTACCACGGCGACCATCGCCAACGTCGGTACCCTGGTGATCGCGGCGAACGGGGCTTACACCTTCACCCCGGCCGCCAACTACAACGGCACGGTGCCAACGGTCACCTACACCGTCACCGACGGTTCCGGCACGGACGACACTTCGACCCTGAACATCAGCGTCACGCCGGTCAACGACAACTTCGCTGACGCCAGCGAAACGCTATCGACCCTGGAAGACACCGCCCTGACCGGCAGCGTCCTCAGTGGCACGAGCAGCGTTGACGGTCCAGTCAGCGTGGTCAACTTCACTATCGAAGGTGTGACCGGCACGTTCAACGCCGGCCAGACCGCGACAATCGCCAACGTCGGCACTCTGGTGATCGCGGCGAACGGGGCCTACACCTTCACGCCTGCCGCCAACTACAACGGCACGGTGCCAACGGTCACCTATACCGTCACCGACGGTTCGGGACCGAACGACACCTCGACCCTGAATATCAGCGTCACGCCGGTCGACGACAGCTTCACCGACGCCAACGAAACGGTGTCGACCCTGGAAGATACGGCCCTCAGCGGTAGCGTCCTCTCCGGCACAAGCAGCGTCGATGGCCCGGTCAGCGTGGTCAACTTCACCGTCGGTGCGACCTCTTACACCGCCGGCACTACGGCGACCATCGCCAATGTCGGTACCCTGGTGATCGCAGCAAACGGCGCCTACACCTTCACCCCGGCCGCCAACTACAACGGCACGGTGCCGACCGTCACCTACACCGTCACCGACGGTTCCGGCACGGACGACACTTCGACCCTGATCATCAGCGTTACGCCGGTCAACGATAACTTCAGCGACGCCAACGAAACGGTGTCGACCCTGGAAGATACTGCCCTCACCGGCAGCGTCCTGACCGACACGAGCAGCGTCGATGGCCCGGTCAGCGTGGTCAATTTCACCATCGGTGCGACCACTTACACGGCCGGTACCACGGCGACCATCGCCAACGTCGGCACCCTGGTGATCGCAGCCAACGGGGCTTACACCTTCACTCCGGCCGCCAACTACAACGGCACGGTGCCGACCGTCACCTATACCGTCACCGACGGTTCGGGACCTAACGACACCTCGACCCTGAACATCAGCGTTACGCCGGTCGACGACAGCTTCACCGACGCCAATGAAACGCTCTCCACCCTGGAAGACACCGCCCTGACCGGCAGCGTCCTCAGCGGCACCTCGAGCGTCGATGGCCCGGTCAGTGTGGTCAACTTCACCATCGACGGTGTGACCGGCACGTTCAACGCCGGCCAGACCGCGACCATCGCCAACGTCGGTACCCTGCTGATCGCGGCGAACGGCGCCTACACCTTCACGCCTGCCGCCAACTACAACGGCACGGTGCCAACGGTCACCTACACCGTCACCGACGGTTCGGGTCCCAACGACACCTCGACCCTGAACATCAGCGTCACGCCGGTCGACGACAGCTTCAGCGACGCCAACGAAACAGTGTCGACCCTGGAAGACACCGCCCTCACCGGCAGCGTCCTCAGTGGAACGAGCAGCGTCGACGGCCCGGTCAGCGTGGTCAACTTCACCATCGGTGCGACCACTTACACGGCCGGCAGCACGGCGACCATCGCCAACGTCGGCACCCTGGTGATCGCGGCGAACGGGGCTTACACCTTCACGCCTGCCGCCAACTACAACGGCACGGTGCCGACTGTTACCTACACCGTCACCGACGGTTCGGGACCCAACGACACTTCGACCCTGAACATCAGCGTTACGCCGGTCGACGACAGCTTCAGCGACGCCAACGAAACGGTGTCGACCCTGGAAGACACCGCCCTCACCGGCAGTGTCCTCTCCGGCACGAGCAGCGTCGATGGCCCGGTCAGCGTGGTCAACTTCACCATCAATGGGACCACTTACACGGCCGGCAGCAGCGCGACCATCACCAACGTCGGCACCCTGCTGATCGCGGCGAACGGCGCCTACACCTTCACCCCGGCCGCCAACTACAACGGCACGGTGCCGACCGTCACCTATACCGTCACCGACGGTTCGGGACCGAACGACACCTCGACCCTGAACATCAGCGTCACGCCGGTCGACGACAGCTTCACCGACGCCAATGAAACGCTCTCCACCCTGGAGGACACCGCCCTGACCGGCAGCGTCCTCAGTGGCACGAGCAGCGTTGACGGTCCGGTCAGCGTGGTCAATTTCACCATCGGTACGACCACTTACACGGCCGGCAGCACGGCGACCATCGCCAACGTCGGTACCCTGGTGATCGCAGCCAACGGCGCCTACACCTTTACCCCGGCCGCCAACTACAACGGCACGGTGCCGACCGTCACCTACACCGTCACCGACGGTTCCGGTACAGACGACACTTCGACCCTGAACATCAGTGTCACACCGGTCAACGACAACTTCACCGACGCCAGCGAAACGGTCTCGACCCTGGAAGACACCGCCCTCAGCGGCAGCGTCCTCACTGGCACGAGCAGCGTCGACGGCCCGGTCAGCGTGGTCAACTTCACCGTCAACGGGACCACTTACACCGCCGGCAGCACGGCGACCATCGTCAACGTCGGTACCTTGCTGATCGCGGCGAACGGCGCCTACACCTTCACCCCGGCCGCCAACTACAACGGCACGGTGCCGACGGTGAGCTACACCGTCACCGACGGCCTGGGACCCAACGTCACCTCGACCCTGAACATCAGCGTCACCCCGGTCGACGACCCGAGTGTGCTGGCTGCCGACCTCAAAACCTCCCTCGAGGACAAGGTCGCCACCGGTAACGTACTGACCAACGACCGCGATGTGGATAACGCCCTCACCGTGACCAAGTTCACGATCGGGGGCACCGAGTACACCGCAGGGGGCACTGCCACCATCGCAAACGTGGGCAGGCTGACTCTGGGCGCCAACGGCGAATACAGCTTTACCCCGGCCGACAACTGGAGTGGCAAGGTTCCGACTGTGACCTACACCACCAACACCGGTTCGAGCACCACGCTGGACATCAGCGTGACTGCGGTCGCGGATACACCGATCGTGACTTCCACCGCGACCCAGGTGGCCGAGAACAGCAGCATTGCGTTGGGCTTGAAGGTAACGTCGGCGGACACTGATGGCTCTGAAACCCAGACCATTACTTCGATCTCCGGCATCCCGGCGGGCGCGACCCTGACCGATGGCACGCACACCTTTACCGGCACAACCGGTAGCGGCGTCGTCAACCTCAGCGGGTGGGATGTCAGCAAGTTGAGCTACACCCCGGCACCGTACGCCACCGGCACCAACACGCTGACCGTCACGGCAGTCTCGACCGAGAGCCAGGGTGATTCGGCCAGCAATACGACGCAGATTCCGATCACGATCAATCCGGCGGTCTACAACCCGCTCACTGCCACCTCAGGCAACGACACAGTCACCGGCACCAGTGGCAATGACATCATCGTGTCGGATATCGGCGGGCTGACGGTCTCACCAGGCCAGAACTACAACATCGCCTTCATGGTCGACAGCTCGGGCAGTATGGGCGACAGCTCCATGGCGGCGGCGAAGAAGTCTCTGGAGGCGGTGTTCACTTCGCTGATCGCCAGTGCAACGTCGAAAGACGCGAACCCGGGCGTTGTGAAGGTGTTCCTCGTCGACTTCGACACGACGGTCAAATCATCGATTTCGATCGACCTGTCCAGCAAGGATGCCCTGGCGAACTTGAAGTCGGTTCTGGACGGCATGAAATCGGGTGGCTACACCAACTACGAGGACGTGTTCAAGACCACCGCCAACTGGTTCTACAGTGCTGATGCGAAGAGCAACCCGAACGCGATCAATCTCACCTACTTCATTACCGACGGTGAACCAACCGCTTATACCAGCAGTGAGCAGACCAACCCGGTCGTCGTCAACTACAAGAGCGGCACGGACCTGACTCTGGACAGCCTGTTGAAGGTGGGTGACTACAGGCCTGGCTATGCGTTCTCCAAAATGATCGACGGTGTCTCACGCTTGTTGGTCGATGCCAATGGCTCCGTTTACAAATGGACTGTGGACTCCAAGAACAACTGGACCTCTTCCAAGATCAATGGCGTAACACTTCATGCGCAAGGTGACGGCACTTATGAGCTGTCGGCCAACGATGGCGATGGTTACGTCGACTGGACCAGTGCCAACAATGCCGCAGCGGCATTTGCCCTGCTGGCGGCTGCCAACTCGACGGTGCAGGCCATCGGCCTGAACAACGAGGTCAAGGAAAGCGATCTGGCCCCCTACAACACCACCGACGGCAAACCGTTGGCCAATATCAATCCTGCGGATCTGGCCAACGCGATCCTCGGCCACAGCGAGGCCACGCTACCGGGCAAAGACACCGTCAACAGCGGTGATGGCAATGACATCATCTTCGGCGACCTGGTCAGCTTCAACAGCGTCACCGGCGAGGGTTACGCCTCGCTGCAGGCTTTTGTCGGGCTGCAAACCGGGGTCGAAACCAACCAGGTCACACCAAGCAACGTGCACCAGTACATCACCGAGCACTACACCGTGTTCGATGTGTCTGGCGCTCAAGACGGTGCCGATACACTGCTGGGCAATGCCGGCAATGACATCATCTTTGGCCAGGGCGGCGACGACAAACTCTACGGCGGCGCCGGCAATGACATCCTGCTTGGCGGGACCGGCAACGACTTGCTGGACGGTGGCGACGGCAATGACCTTCTCTTGGGCGGCAAGGGCAATGACATCCTGACTGGCGGTTCCGGTGGTGACACCTTCGTCTGGAAAGCGGGCGACACCGGCAGCGACGTGATCAAGGACTTCAAGGCCAGCGAAGGCGACCGGATCGACCTGCGCGATCTGTTGCAGGGCGAAACCGGCAGCACCATCGACAACTTCCTGAAGATCACCACGGTCGATGGCGTGTCGTCGCTGCAGGTCAGCACGACCGGCCAGTTCAACTCGGGCAACGCCGCAGCCGCCACACCGGATGTGACGATCAAGCTCGAAGGCAACAACTGGTCCAGCGCCAACCTGCACAACCTGATAGCCGGTAGCGACCCGACCATCAAGATCGATCACAACAACAGCTGATGCGTGAAAGCGGCCGCTCCTTATGGGGCGGCCGTCACGTTTGCACCTACTGCCCGGTGACGATTTCGTCGCTGCGCCACATACTGGCGTGCAGTTGACCTATGCTGCTGACAGCATGACGCTGGTTCAATTCTGAGGGACTCTCAATGTTTTACGTGCAACGCGATGCGCAGGGCCTGTTGGTACGTGTGGAACCCGCCGCCTATGCCGAGGCCACGGAAACGCTGCCGGCCGACAATCATGAAATCCAGACCTGGTTTGCCAACGCGGCGGTAGAGAACAGCCTCAAACAGCTCAAGCAGAGCGACTTTGAAATGATTCGGGTACTCGATGACCTGATTCAGGTGCTGACCCAGAAAGGCGTGATCCGCGTCACCGACCTGCCGACGGCGGCCCAGGCCAAACTCATGGACCGTAACCAGGCCCGTGAAGCCCTGGGTGGCCTGAGCCAATTGATCGATGACGAAGAGACCGGGTTGATCTGACGCACCCCGCGATCATTCCCGAGCGTTGCGTGGGAGCAATCAGATCAGCTCCACGGCTTGGGCTCGCCGAACAACTGCCCCTGCACACCGTATAGCCCCATCTCGCGAATCACCGACAACTCGCCTTCAGTCTCGACCCGCTCGGCAATCAGCGGCAAATCAATGCTGTGCGCCGCTCGCTGGATTGCCTCGATGAACAGGCGCTTGTCACTCTCCAGATCGATCGAGCGAATGTAACTGCCATCGATCTTCAGGTACGCCAGCCCCAGGCGTGCCAGGTTGCCGATCATGCTGAAGCGTCCGCCAAACCGTTGCAGGCTCAGGGAGAAGCCGAGTTCGCGCAGACGCCGGGTCAACTGCTCCAGCACCGCCTGGTCAGGCAGTTGCTCTTCGCCGATTTCCAGGGTCAGGCGCGGGCCGAGGTTGGAGTGCGCACGCAGTATCTCGAAGATTTTGTTCTGCGCCTGCGGATCGCTCAAGGTAGCCGACGACAGGTTCAGCGCCAGCGATTCCTCATGCTCGCTCATTTGCTCCAACACTCGCTCGAGCATCAGCCGGTCCAGGCGCGCGGTCCAGCCGAAGCGCTCCAGCCATGGCAGAAAGCGTCCGGCGGGAATGGTCTGGCCGTGTTCGTCGAGCAATCGCGACAACACTTTGTAATGCAGGACCAGTTGCGTGTCCTGGGCGGCCACTACCGGCTGGAAATACAGCTCGAAGCGCCGCTGTGTCAGCGCCTGGTCGAGCATGCGATGCCAGGCGTGGTGATCATCACCGACAGTGGCCGAGAGGCTGTGGTCGATACAGGCCCAGTTCTGCTCACCCTGGCCTTCGGCCTGCGCCAGCGCCTGATCACCCAGGCTGAGCACGGTTTGCGGCGAGTCGCCGTGAGCAAAAGGCGCCAGGCCGATAGACGCCACGGCAGGCACATCAGTGGCGCCGGTAGCGTGCAGGCTGGCCAGGGCGCTGTCGAGGTTTTGCGCCAGTTGCAGCGCTTCTTCGCGCACCAGCCCCGGTGCCAGCACGGCAAATTCGCCACCGCGGATACGGGTGACCAGATTCTGGGTTTCCGGGTATTTGGCGCACTCGCGAGACAATTGCTCACCGACGGCCTTGAGCACTTCATCGGTGCGTTGGCCACCGAGACGCTGGTTGAGACCGGCCAGATCCTTGACCCGCAATAGCAGCAAGTACCCGGAACTGGCCTGCTCCGGGTTGCTCACCCGCGCATTGAGCTGCATCTCGAAATAACGCCGGTTGGCCAACCCGGTCAACGAGTCCTGATAAGACTCGACCCGCAGCTTTTCACTGCGCTCGGCCTGCTCCTGAAACAGCGCCTTGAGCTTTTCGACCATCTGGTTCATGGCCTGCACGACCCGACGAAGTTCGGGGGTGCGCGGCAGCTCCGGCAGGCTGAGGAATTCTCGCCGGGCAATGGCGTGGGATTGTTGGACCATGTAATCCAGCGGTCGCAATTGCTGACGCAGCAACAGCGCGCCGAGCACCGCACTGACCGCGCCGCACAGCAGCAACCAGCCGAGGCTGCCCAAAGCGCTCTGCCACAACTTGGCCAGCGCGAACATCGGATGGCTGACCACCTCTACCCGGGCGGCCTGCTCCCAGCCGCGGCTGACGATCGCGTCACCACCGGCAGGCTCCAGGCCGATCAGTTTGACGAACCAGTCCGGCACGTTGTTGACCGCCGGAATGCCCGTGCGCTCAACCAGGGCCTGGTCGGTCTTCAGATCGACCACCCGAATGCTCGCGTAGTAACCGCTGTCGAAGATCGAGCTGACCAGCAACTCGACCATCGCCGGGTCGTCGATGTTCGGGGTCAGGGACAGCGCCAGCGCCGTCGCCGCGTCCTGGGCGTGGGAGCGCAACTGATTGACGTACTGAGTGCGTGAGCTCTCCAGGCTGACCATGAAACTGCCGGTGAAGGCGACCACCAGGAACAGACAGATAGCAATCAACAGCTGTTTGAACAAAGACATCTGAGCGTGTGCTCCTAGTTAGTCGTCTCGACCGGGAATCCTTCGGCCTGCATTTTCTTCAACACATCCTGCCAGCGTGACAGACGCTTGGTATCGCCGACCTTTTTGTTGCCCTTGGCACCCGGCAACCACAACCCTTCTGCATTGAAAGAGTAGACCGGCAGCAAATCCTTTCGTTGGCTGGCCGGCTTGATTGCATCAATCAGACTGTCGAGCACCAGGGGCTCGGCCTCCGGACTCGAATAGTAGGTCAGCACCATGTGCGCGCGGTTCTGAGTCAGTGCCTTGACGTAGGTAATACGCAGCTTTTCACTGGCTACACCGAGGTGACGCAGGCTGAAGTACTTGGCAATAGCGTAGTCCTCACAATCGCCGGCGCCCTTCCAGAGTGCTTCGATCGGGGTTTCCCAGTAGTCGACTTCATGCCACAGATCGATGTCTTCAACGTATCGCAGTTGTTTGTTGAAGAAGCGATTGACCACATTGAGCTGTTCCGACTCGCCGATCTGCTTCTGACTGGCCAACAAGTATTGCCAATCATTAATGCGTTGCTGACCTTCTCCCAAAGGCCCGTACAATGCCTGCGCCCGCCGGCTGATCAGGGAAAAATCCCAATCTGCACTCAAGCTGCCCAGCATCACGCCAGCCAGCAGCAATGCGCTACACAGCCAGCGTAAAATCCGGGGGATCGTTAAACATGCCGCCAATGCGAGGCATCCTGGATGGGCAGGAGGGAGTCGTTCAAATGGTGAAGGTTAGACCGGAAAAAGACAATGGCACGGTGAGATCATTGGCGGCGCGCTAAACTGCAGAAAAGGCACTCGTCGCTTGTTTGACAAGGCGTCAGGCAATCACTAGTGTCATTTGGATCCAAAAAATTTTCAACATTCAGGGTGCGTTTAGTGACACAAAAGCCCAACCCTCTCAGCAGTATCAAGGTCAACGGGCCGATTCCCGCACATCTGGCACGCTCGGTGATCGAAGAAACCCTGCGCGCGGCCATACTCGACGGGCGCATACCTTGCGGTGCGGCCTTGCGCCAGCAAGATCTCGCCGACCTGTTCGGCGTCAGCCGCATGCCTGTACGCGAAGCGCTGCGCCAACTCGAAGCACAGGCGTTGCTCACCGTGATTGCCCACAAGGGCGCCATCGTCGCGCCTCTGGTCCAGGGCGACGCCGTGGAAACCTACGCGCTGCGCATCCTGCTGGAATCCGAAGCCCTGCGTCTCTCGGTGCCATTGCTCGAGGACGAAGATCTCGAACAGGCCGCCCGTTACATCGACGAACTTGAAACGCAAAACGACTACACCGAAATCGGCCGGCTCAATCGCCTGTTTCACATGGCGCTTTATAGCCGGGCGCCCAACCGTCGGCTGTTGAGACTGGTCGAAGACGGCCTGAACGAGGAAGAACGCTTCCTGCGTTTCAACCTGGAAGCCATGGGCCTGGGCAAACTGTCCCAGGACGACCACCTGGCCCTTTTGCGGGCTGCCCAGGACCGCGACGTCGAACTCTCCGTCAAGCTGCTCGAACATCACCTCAATCGTGGGGTAGAGGTCATTACCCGCTACCTCAACAGCCCTGAGCCCTGAGCAAAATCCAGGCTTTTCAGTACCCCTGAAACGACAAAACCCCTGTCTGCGTTAGCAGACAGGGGTTTTGGAATTCAATCTTGACGATGACCTACTCTCACATGGGGAAACCCCACACTACCATCGGCGATGCATCGTTTCACTGCTGAGTTCGGGATGGGATCAGGTGGTTCCAACGCTCTATGGTCGTCAAGAAATTCTGTGTGCCAGTCCGTCTGTAGCGACGTGCCAGCGAATTCTTGATGTTTCTACTTTAAAGACAAAACCCCAACTGCTTTCGCAATTGGGGTTTCGGAATTTAATCTTGACGATGACCTACTCTCACATGGGGAAACCCCACACTACCATCGGCGATGCATCGTTTCACTGCTGAGTTCGGGATGGGA
>NZ_RWIR01000093.1 GCF_009764265.1 Pseudomonas sp. PB101 | reverse complement strand
GCGAGGTTTCGCCGACGTTCAGGGCAGTGTCGGCAACCACGATGGTGGCGGTCGGCAGCACGGTGTCGATGGTGAAATTGGCGGAGTTGGTCGTGCCGGTGCCGGCGTTGCCCGCGAGGTCGGCGATGCCAGTGTTGTCGAGGGTGATCAGGTTGCTCGTGTCGTTGACCGCGACGTTCGGCGTGAAGGTCGCCGTCCAGGTGATGCCGCCGTCGCTGCTGCTGACGGCACTCAAGGTGCCGTTGGGCACGGACAGGTCAGCGTTGCTGAAACCGCTGACTGCCTCGGAGAAGGTGATGGTCACCAGCGAGGTTTCACCGGCACTCAGCGTCGGGTCGGCCAGCACGATCGTCGCGGTCGGAAGCTGAGTGTCGATCGCGTAATTGTTCGAGTCCGTGACGCCGCTGCCGGCGTTGCCCGACAGATCGGCAATGCCGGTGTTGTCCAAAGTCACCACGTTGGTGGTATCGGAGATGCCAGTGGACGGAGTGAAGGTCGCCGTCCAGGTGACGCCGCCGTCGCTGCTGCTCAAACCGCTCAATGTGCCGTTGGCCACGGTCAGGTCGGCGGTCGTGAGCCCCGTCACCGCTTCATTGAACGTGATCGTCACCAGCGAGGTTTCGCCGACGTTCAGGGCCGTGTCGGCGACCACAATAGTCGCGGTCGGGCGCTGGGTGTCGATGGCGTAGTTGTTGGAGTCGGTGGTGCCGCTGCCCGCGTTGCCGGAGGCGTTCTGCACACCACTGTTGTCCAGGGTGATCAGGTTGCTGGCGTCGGCGATGTCGGCGGTAGGTGTAAAGGTAGCCGTCCAGGTGATGCCGCCATCGCTGGAACTCACTGCGCTCAGGGTTCCGGTGGCGATGCTCAGGTCGGCGTTGCTGAATCCGCTCACCGCTTCGCTGAAGGTGATGGTCACCAGCGAGGTTTCGCCGACGTTCAGGGCAGTGTCGGCAACCACGATGGTGGCGGTCGGCAGTACGGTGTCGATGGTGAAATTGGCGGAGTTGGTCGTGCCGGTGCCGGCGTTGCCCGCGAGGTCGGCGATCCCGGTGTTGTCCAGGATGATCAGGTTGCTCGTGTCGTTGACCGCGCCGTTCGGCGTGAAGGTCGCCGTCCAGGTAATGCCACCGTCGCTGCTGCTGACCGCACTCAAGGTGCCGTTGGGGACGGACAGGTCAGCGTTGGTGAGACCGCTCACGGCTTCACTGAAGGTGATAGTCACCTGGGTTGTTTCACCGGCACTCAGTGTCGGGTCGGACAGCACAATGGTCGCGGTCGGGCGCTGGGTGTCGATCGAGTAGTTGTTCGAATCGGTGGTACCGCTGCCGGCGTTGCCCGCGTGGTCAGTAACCCCGGTGTTGTCCAGGGTCACCACATTCGTCGTGTCAGTGATGCTGGCACTCGGCGTGAAGGTCGCTGTCCAGGTGATACCGCCGTCGCTGCTGCTCAAACCGCTCAAAGTGCCGTTGGCCACGGTCAGGTCTGCTGTCGTGAGCCCCGTCACCGCTTCATCGAATGTGATCGTCACCAGCGAGGTTTCACCGATGGCCAGCGAGTTGTCGGCCACGACGATGGTCGCGCTCGGGCGGGCGGTGTCGATGGCGTAGTTGTTCGAATCAGTGGTGCCGCTGCCCGCGTTGCCGGAGCTGTTCACTACGCCGCTGTTGTCCAAGCTGATCAGGTTGGTGGCGTCGGTGATGTCGGCGGTCGGTGTGAAAGTCGCCGTCCAGGTGACGCCGCCATCGCTGCTGCTCACTGCGCTCAGGGTGCCGTTGGCGATGGTCAGGTCGGCATTGCTGAAACCACTTACCGCTTCGCTGAAGGTGATGGTCACCAGCGAGGTTTCGCCGACGTTCAGGGCAGTGTCGGCAACCACGATGGTGGCGGTCGGCAGCACGGTGTCGATGGTGAAATTGGCGGAGTTGGTCGTGC
>NZ_RWIR01000092.1 GCF_009764265.1 Pseudomonas sp. PB101 | reverse complement strand
GCACGACCAACTCCGCCAATTTCACCATCGACACCGTGCTGCCGACCGCCACCATCGTGGTTGCCGACACTGCCCTGAACGTCGGCGAAACCTCGCTGGTGACCATCACCTTCAGCGAAGCGGTAAGCGGTTTCAGCAACGCCGACCTGACCATCGCCAACGGCACCCTGAGCGCGGTGAGCAGCAGCGATGGCGGCATCACCTGGACGGCGACTTTCACGCCGACCACCGACATCACCGACGCCAGCAACCTGATCACCCTGGACAACAGCGGCGTGCAGAATGCCTCTGGCAACGCAGGCAGCGGCACCACCGATTCCAACAACTACGCTATCGACACCGCGCGCCCGAGCGCCACCATCGTGGTTGCCGACAATGCCTTGAATGTCGGCGAAACCACGCTGGTGACGATCACGTTCAATGAAGCGGTGACGGGTCTCACCACTGCCGACCTGACCGTAGCCAACGGCACTTTGAGCGGCTTGAGCAGCAGCGACGGCGGCATCACCTGGACAGCGACCTTTACGCCGACCACCAGCATCACCGATACCAGCAACGTCATCACACTGGACAACAGCGGGATCGCTGACCTGGCGGGCAACGTCGGCAGCGGTACCACCGACTCGAACAACTATGCCGTCGATACCTTGCGTCCGACTGCGACCATTGTCCTGGCCGACCCGACCCTGAGCGCCGGTGAAACGACCCTGGTGACCATCACCTTCAGCGAGCCGGTGAGCGGTTTCAGCAACGCTGACCTGTCCGTACCCAACGGCACCCTGAGTGCGGTGAGCAGCAGTGACGGCGGCATCACCTGGACGGCGATCTTCACACCGAACAGCTCGGTCAACGACACGAGCAACCTGATCACCCTGGACAACACCGGGATCGCCGACCTCGCGGGCAACGCCGGCACCGGCACGACCAATTCCGCCAATTTCACCATCGACACCGTGCTGCCGACGGCCACCATCGTGGTTGCGGACAATGCCCTGAATGTTGGTGAAACCTCGTTGGTGACCATCACCTTCTCCGAAGCCGTGACCGGCTTCACCAACGCCGACCTGACCATCGACAATGGCACCCTGAGTGCGCTGAGCAGCAGCGATGGCGGTATCACCTGGACGGCCACCCTGACACCGCTGGTGGCGATCACCGACACCAGCAACCTCATCCGCCTCGATAACAGCGGTGTTCAGGATGCGGCGGGCAATGCCGGGAGCGGCACTACCGATTCGAACAATTACGCGATCGACAGCCAGCGCCCGACCGCGACCATCGTCATGGCCGACACCGACCTGCGTCCCGGCGAAACGACCCTGGTGACCATCACTTTCAGCGAAGCGGTCAGTGGTCTGGACAGTGCTGACCTGAGCGTCGCCAACGGCACCTTGAGCGGGTTGAGCAGCAGCGACGGGGGACTTACCTGGACCGCGACTTTCACCCCGACGGCCGCGGTCACCGACACCTCCAACCTGATCAGCCTGAACAACGCCGGTGTCACCGATGCGGCAGGCAACGCCGGAAGCGGAGTGACCGACTCGGCGAATTACCTGGTGCAAACCAGTGTGCCGAGCGCCAGCATCGTGATTGCCGACACCGCGCTCAAGGCCGGCGAAACAACCCTGGTGACCATCACCTTCAGTGAGGCGGTCAACGGTTTCAGCAATGCCGACCTGACCATCGCCAACGGTACGTTGAGCAACGTCAGCAGCAGCGACGGCGGCATCACCTGGACGGCTGCCTTTACGCCAACCTCGAACGTTACCGACGCCAGCAACCTGATCACCCTCGACAATAGCGGCGTGGCCAATTTGTCGGGCAACACGGGGGCGGGCACCACCGACTCGAACAATTTCGCCATCGACACCGCGCTGCCAACCGCGACCATCGTTGTTGCCGACACGCAACTGGGCATTGGCGAAACCACCACCGTGACCATCACCTTCAGCGAGGCGGTGAGCGGTTTCGACGTCTCGGACATCAGCGTTGCCAATGGCGCGCTGTCGAACCTGAGCAGCCGCGATGGCGGCGTGACCTGGACCGCGACATTCACACCGACTGCCAATGTCAGCGACGCAACCAACCTGATCGTGCTCGACACCGGGCGCGTGCAGGACGTTGCCGGCAACTTTGGCGCAAGCATCGCCGTCTCCGACAACTACGCGCTCGATGCGACCCGGCCTACGGTGACCATCGTGGTAACCAACCCGAACCTCGGTATCGGCCAGACCACCACGGTGACCTTCACCTTCAGTGAGGCGGTCAGCCACTTCGACCAGTCCGACCTGAGCGTGACCAACGGCGAGCTGAGCAATCTCGGCAGCAGCGATGGCGGCAAGACCTGGACGGCGACCTTCACGCCTACGGCCAATGTCACCGACCCAAGCAACTTCATCGCGCTGGACACCCGCAACGTCACCGATCTGGTGGGCAACACTGGCAACACGGTGGCGGTGTCGAACAATTACACCCTCGACAGCGAGCTGCCGAGCGCCACTGTCGTGGTCGCCAATCCGAACCTGGGCGTGGGCCAGACCTCGCAGGTGACCATCACCTTCAGCGAAGCGGTCAGCGGCTTTGACTTGTCCGACATCAGCATTGCCAACGGCACCTTGTCCGACCTGCGCAGCAGCGACGGCGGCAAGACCTGGACGGCGACGCTGACACCGACGGCCAATATCAACTTCGCCCGCAACGCCATCAGCATCAACCGCGCCGGTATCAGCGACATGGCCGGCAACAGTGGCAGCGGCGTGAGCCAGTCCGACAACTTTGTGATCAACACGGTACCGACCTCATCGGTTGTCGTCGTAACGGTAGACCCCGAGTTCCAAAGCAGTACCCCGGTGACGTTGCCCGATGTACCCAACGTGCCGCTGCAACCGTTCGTTTTCACGCCACCGGTGGGCAATCTCGCTTCACCGTTGACCTTCCAGCCGTTGTTCGAACAGCGGGTGATCGGCAATGGCATCCGGCCGTTGGGCGATATTTTCATGAACCACGGCGCATTGACCCCGAGCTTCATCGCCCAGGTGTTCAGCAGCGATGACAGCGGTGGCGATGGTTCGGGGCATGGTTTCCTCGGTTTCGGTGGCGGCGACGGCGGAGTGTTCAGCACCAGCACGCTGTCGAGCCTGTTCAATCAGGACAACAGTGCCGAGCGCGATTCGTTGAACGCCTTCGGCAGTCAGTCGATCAAGTCCGGCGATGTTTCCCAGGGCCTGCGCGGGGTGTTTGGCGCACCGACCCTGGGCCAGCAATTGCAACAGCTCAAAGACAACGAGCAGCAGCAGGTCGACAGCCTGGCCGCCGCTTTGAAACTGGCCGGCATCAGCGAAATGCAGGCCTGATGAAAACCTTCACTTTTGATGCGGTACCCAGGGGCAATGCAAGGATGAAAACAAGTCATAAGTTGTTCGGCGCCAGCCTGCTGGCACTGGCGATCAGCGGATGCGCAGTCACCAGTGAGCCGATCGAGCGCAGCGTCAGTGAGCAGCGGGCCAAAAGTGACCTGCAGAGCATGTACCAGGGGCAGGAGCCTCTTGGCGGCCCGTTGACCCTGCACCAGGCCATGGCCCGTGCGGTGAAGTACAACCTTGAAGGCCGGTTGAAAATCATGGAGGAGGCCCTGGCCAAGCGTCAGCTCGACCTCGCCAGTTTCGACATGCTGCCGCGCATGGCGCTGGACGCCGGGTACGTGGGCCGCAACAACGTCAACGCCTCCAGCAGCCAGAGTGTGCGCACCGGCACGCAGTCCCTGGAACCTTCGACCTCCCAGGACCGCGACCGTGATGTAGCGGACCTGACCATGGTCTGGAACGTGCTCGATTTCGGTGTCAGTTACATCAGCGCCAAGCAGCAGGGCGACCAGCGCCTGATCGTGCAGGAGCGTCGCCGCAAGGTGATCAACACCATCGTCCAGGACGTGCGTTCGGCGTACTGGCGGGCGATGGCTGCCGAGCGCCTGCTCAAGCAGATCGATAGCTTGATGGCGCGTGTTGAAACCGCGCGCAACGACAGCCAGAGCATGAGCCAGCAACGCATTGGCGACCCGGTCCAGGCCCTCGGTTATCAGCGTTCGCTGATTGAAGCGACACGCCAGCTGGAAGAGCAGCGTCGTGCGTTGTCGCTGGCCAAGACCGAACTGGCGACCCTGATCAACCTGCCGATGGGCACCGAGCTGACCCTGGCGACCGATAGCGGTTATGAGATTCCCGAGCTCAAGGTCGATCTGGCCAGCCTCGAACAGGAAGCCCTGACCAGCCGCCCGGAACTGCGCGAACAGGATTATCAGACCCGCATCAGCGCGGCCGAGACGCGCAAGGCCATGTTGCGCCTGCTGCCAGGCCTGGAGTTCTCCGCTGGCGGACACTACGACAGCAACTCGTTCCTGGTCGAGCAAGGCTGGGCCGACTACGGCGTCAAAGTCACCTGGAACCTGTTCAACGTGATCTCGGCTCCTGCGGCCATCAACGTGGCCAAGGCCGGTGAAGAAGTCGCCACTGCGCGCCGTCAGGCCATGTCGATTGCCGTGCTGGCGCAGCTGTATGTGGCCAACGCCAACTACCGCGAGGCCTTGCGCCAGTTCAAGACCAATCAGCAATTGTCGGACATCGACGGGCAAATCGTCGGTCAGTTGCGCAACCGCCACCAGGCGGACGGCATTGGTGAGCTGGATCTGATCCAGGGTGAACTCAATACCTTGCAGGCCGACCTGCGTCGTGACCTGTCCTACGCCGACCTGCGCAATGCCTATGGCCAAATCTTCGCCAGCGCCGGCCTCGACCCGCTGCCGGATCAGGTGCAGTCGACGCAGGTCCAGTCCATCGCCACGGCCCTGGCCAACCGCGAAGCGGCCTGGGCGGCAGGTGATATTACGGAGCCGGTGACGCATGCCCCCGTGCGTTGACGTGAAGGCCCCGAGCGCCAGCGTCAGCCGGACCCAGCGCGAGCGGCGCAACGGCCATCGCGGCGCGGCGATCCTGCTGACCGGCCTGCCGGCGGCGGGCAAGTCGACCCTCGCGCAAGCGCTGCACGCCGAGTTGTTTGCCCGCGGCCTGCAGAGCGTGGTGCTCGATGGTGACGGGCTGCGGGTGGGGCTCAATCGGGACCTGGGCTTCGGTGACAGCGATCGTCAGGAGAACATCCGCCGCGCCAGTGAGCTGGCGTCGTTGCTGGTGGAGAACGGGCAAATCGTGATCCTGGCGATGATTGCGCCGTTGGTGGAACTGCGCGATGTGTTCGCCCGGCGGCTCGGTGACGACTATCGGGAAGTCTGGTGCAACGCGCCCCTGGCGGTATGCGAGCAGCGTGATCCGAAAGGTCACTATGCCCGCGCCCGACGCGGTGAGTTGGCCGGGTTTACCGGGGTGTCTGCGCCGTATCAGGCGCCGGTCGATGCGGCGCTGGTCCTCGATACCGGGGTGCAAACGGTCGAGGCCTGCCTTGATCGACTGTTGACCTGGCTGGCTGAATCCGAAGTCCTGCCCGGGACCTGAGCCGGACGGCGTTCAAGGTTTCGAGGACAAGTCCGCCATGCCCTTGAGCAACTCGATCGGCAGCGGAAAGACGATGGTCGAGCTCTTGTCGCCGGCAATCGAACTCAGGGTCTGCATGTAGCGCAACTGCATGGCCCCCGGTTGGCGGCCAAGCATTTCGGCGGCCTGCATGAGTTTTTCCGAGGCCTGCAACTCGCCTTCGGCGTGGATCACCTTGGCTCGCCGTTCCCGTTCGGCCTCAGCCTGCTTGGCGATGGCGCGGATCATCGATTCGTTGAGGTCCACGTGCTTGATCTCGACGTTGGCGACCTTGATGCCCCAGGCGTCGGTCTGGGCGTCGAGCACTTGCTGGATGTCCAGGTTCAACCGTTCGCGCTCGGCCAGCAGTTCGTCCAGTTCATGTTTACCCAGCACCGCCCGCAGCGTGGTTTGCGCCAACTGGCTGGTGGCGGCGAGGAAGTCCTCGACCTGGATGATTGCCTTCTGCGGATCAAGTACGCGGAAATACAGCACCGCGTTGACCTTGACCGACACGTTGTCGCGGGTGATCACGTCTTGCGGCGGCACGTCCAGCACCACGGTGCGCAAATCGACCCGGACCATCTGCTGGACCACCGGAATCAGCAGGATCAGGCCGGGGCCCTTTACCTGCCAGAAGCGCCCGAGCTGGAACACCACGCCGCGCTCGTATTCGCGCAGGATGCGGAACGTCGACCCCGCCAGTGCGATGAGCAACAGCAGCAGCGCGACAAGACCCAATTGCAAACCCATGACTATTCTCCGCCCGGCACCGCGTCAGCCGCGGCCACTTGCAGCAGCAAGCCCTTGCGCCCCACCACCCGCACCCGTTGCCCGGGTTGCAGTGGCGTCGCACTGAGCACTTGCCATTGTTCTCCTTGCAGATGCACCCAGCCGCCACAGGCGTTGCCGGCCTGCAAGGACGTCACCGCCGTCACGCTGCCGAGCAGCCCGGCATCACCACTGACGATTTGGCGCGGTCGCGTTTTCAGGGCGTGAATCACCAGGTAGATCAGCAGCAGCGCGCTGACCAGTCCCAGGCCGATCATCAGCGGCACGGGCACATCGGTATTGGTCAGGATCACCGCGCCGATCACGAACATCACGATGCCGCCCAAACCGATCACGCCGTAATTGGGCAGGGCGGCTTCGGCGATCAGAAACGCGATGCCGAAGGTGATCAGCCAGATGCCGACGGGGTTGGGCATCAGCACCACGACCGTGTCGGCGGCGCAGGCCGATCCGCTCAACGCCAACAGCAACGCAACTGCCCAGCAACGCGTGTTCACTTGACCCTCCGGGAGAGTCTTGAGGTGGCTCTGTAGACAGTTTAGTTGAGCCGCGGGTTGTATGAATTTTGCTCAATTGTCGACGACGCCCGATGGGCGGATTTCCCGCCGGAACCCGTCGGCGGGCCTAGACTTTCACTACGCAAGCAAAGCGTTAACTATCGTCCGCCAGCGGTCATGACGGATACCGAGGTGCATCATGCGTATGGCAAGAACCGTGCAGCGAAGCCTGGAAAAGGCTCAATGCAACTACGACATCGTCAGCCACCCACACTCGGCCAGCAGCCTTGAAACGGCGCGGGTCGCAGGTATTCCTGCCGAGCGGGTGGCCAAATCGGTGATCCTCGACGATCACCATGGGCATTACCTGATGGCCGTGCTGCCCGCCAGCCGCCACCTTGACCTGAGCAAGGTCCGCAGCAGCGGGGAGTGGCAGGTTTCCCGCGAAAGCAACCTGGCGCACCTGTTCGACGATTGCGAACGCGGCGCCGTACCGGCGCTGGGTGAGTCCTATGGGCTGGAGGTGGTCATCGACCCACTGCTGACCCGGCAGAAAGACATCTATCTGGAGGCCGGCAACCACGTGAACCTGGTGCGCATGGACATGCCCGAGTTCCTCAAAATGGTGCCGCATGCGGAGGTGCGGGAGTTGAGTCATTGAGATTTGTTTCGTCAATGCTGCCGTCATCGCGGGCAAGCCGAATCGTCGCACCGCCGCTCCCACAGGGACTGCGATTAACCTGTGGGAGCGGGCTTGCCCGCGATGACCGCGCAGCGGTCTCTTAATAGGTTCACAGGAGCCAGACATGGAAAACCCAACCCACAACCTTCCATCCCTGTTCAAGCAACTCGGCCTGCCGGACGACGCCGAAAGCATCGATAAATTCATCGCCACCCATTCACCACTCAAGCCGGAACTGCACCTTGCGGATGCATTTTTCTGGAACCCGAGTCAGGCCGAGCTACTGCGTGAGGAGATACTCGATGACGCGGATTGGGCCGAGGTGGTGGATCAGCTGGATGTGATGTTGAGGAAGGGGCGGGGGGTGTAAAAACTGATAGGCGGTGATCTGCAACGGTTGCTCTGATCAAAACAATTGACCAGAATTAAGACCTTATTTGAGGTCTTAATTATGCAAAGTGTTTTGGCTGATATGGCTGTCAGCGTGTCTGAACTAAAGAAAAATCCCTCTGCCGTTTTGAATGGCGCCCATGGAGGGCCCGTCGCAGTGCTCAATCACAATCGCGTCATGGGCTACATGGTTCCTGCCGATGTGTTCGAAGCCATGATGGAGCGCCTTGATGATCTGGAGTTGGCGGAAATCGTGCGTTCTCGTCGTCATGAAACGCCGATCCCGGTAACCCTGGATGACATATAAGCTCGAGTTTCTGCCGTCCGCACGCAAAGAATGGGACAAATTGGGGCATACGGTACGGGTGCAATTCAAAAAGAAGTTGGCCGAACGGCTCGAGCTGCCTCGAATCCCGTCTGACTCACTCCATGGCATGCCCGAATGCTACAAAATCAAACTGAAGTCATCTGGATACCGACTCGTCTACGAGGTGATAGATGAGCGTGTCGTCGTTTCTGTCGTTGCAGTAGGCAAGCGCGAGCGCAGCGAAGTGTATGAGCGCGCCAAGAAACGTTGATCGCTCTCGACAGGTCCCGATTACGTAATTGTTTCAAAACTTGACGGAAAATCCCCTGCAATGCGATATTGATAGTTAGCAAACTAACAGTGTGTGTTTTCCCTCGTGCCGAATAACCTCGACCTTCTCCAGATGAATATCAGCAGTGCCATGGTGGTGGCCGCCAGGCATTGGCGCAAAATCTGCCAGACCACGCTGGCCAACTATGGAATTTCCGAAGCCTGTGCCGTTCCGTTGTTGATGATCGGGCGTCTGGGCGAGGGTGTGCGTCAGGTGACGGTGGCCCAGGCGGCAGGGATGGAGAGCCCGTCGCTGGTCCGCTTGCTCGATCAGTTGTGCCATGGCGGCTACGTTTGCCGCACCGAAGATGCACAGGATCGCCGCGCCAAATGCCTGAGCCTGACCGAAACCGGTCGTGAGCTGGTGCAGGCGGTCGAAGTGGAACTGGTGCGCTTGCGCCACGAAGTACTTGAAGGCATTGACCAGAGTGATCTGGAAGCTACGCTGCGGGTACTGAGAGCTTTTGAAGCGGCCACGCCGCCATCGGTGGCCAACTCTTGAACGGATTTTTCTCTGGCATGCCCCCGGCACGGGACTGGTTCTACGGCGTGCGCACCTTCGCCGCATCGATGATCGCGCTGTACATCGCCCTGCTCATGCAAATGCCGCGTCCTTACTGGGCGATGGCCACGGTGTATATCGTTTCCAACCCGTTTCTCGGGCCGACCACTTCCAAGGCGCTGTACCGGGCGGTCGGCACCTTTATCGGCGCAGCCGCCGCCGTGCTGTTCGTGCCGATGTTCGTGCAGAGCCCCTACGTGCTGGTGGTGGTGATTGCGCTGTGGACCGGCACGCTGCTGTTTCTGTCCCTGCATTTGCGCACGGCCAACAACTACGCCTTGATGCTCGCCGGCTACACCTTGCCGTTGATTGCCCTGCCGGTGGTGAACAACCCGCTGGGGGTGTGGGACGTGGCCGAAGCGCGGACCGAAGAAATCTTTCTCGGCATCGCCGTGGCGGCGGTGGTTGGCGCGATGTTCTGGCCCCGGCGCCTGGCCCCGGTGTTCAATGATTCGGTGAGCAAATGGTTTGCCGATGCCTCGACCTACAGCCAGCGCTTCCTCAGCCGCAACGTGCAGCCCGAAGAAGTCAGCGGGTTGCGCGCAGCGATGGTCGCCACGTTCAACTCCCTGGAGTTGATGATCGGCCAGTTGCCCCACGAAGGCTCACGCCCGCAGACGGTGCGCAACACCAAGGAGTTGCGCGGGCGGATGATTCACCTGCTGCCGGTGATCGATGCCCTCGACGATGCGCTTTACGCATTGGAACGGCGCACCCCCGAGCTTGTGGACAAGTTTGCGCCATTGCTGGCCGCCACCACCGAATGGCTCGAGCACAAGGATGCCAATCTCGACCGCTGGCAAGCCCTGAAGGATCAACTCGAGGCCCTGCAGCCCGCGCCCGACGCGCTTGACGACCGCAAGCAATTGCTGTTCTCCAACGCCATTTACCGTCTCGGCGAGTGGATCGATTTGTGGCAGGACTGCCGCAGCCTGCAATACGCCATCCAGTGCGAAAGCCAGGACAGCTGGCGTGCCGTGTATCGGCACTGGCGTCTGGGACGGCTGACGCCGTTTCTGGATCGCGGCCTGATGTTCTATTCCGCCGCATCGACCGTCACGGCGATCATTGTCGCCTCGGTATTGTGGATTTTGCTCGGCTGGACCGATGGCGGCAGCGCAGTGATCCTGGCGGCGGTGGCGTGCAGCTTCTTCGCCTCGATGGACGACCCGGCGCCGCAGATCTACCGGTTCTTTTTCTGGACAGCGATGTCGGTGGTGTTCGCCAGCCTTTATCTGTTTCTGGTGCTGCCCAACCTGCATGACTTTCCGATGCTGGTGCTGGCGTTTGCCGTGCCGTTCATCGTCGTCGGCACCCTCACGGTCAAGCCGCAGTTTTACCTGGGCATGCTGCTGACGCTGGTCAACACCTCGTCCTTCATCAGCATTCAGGGTGCCTACGACGCGGACTTCCTCAGTTTCGCCAACTCCAACCTCGCCGGGCCCATGGGGCTGCTGTTCGCGTTCATCTGGACCCTGATTGCCCGGCCGTTCGGTGCTGAACTGGCAGCCAAGCGCCTGACCCGCTTCAGTTGGCGCGACATCGTCAGCCTCGCCGAGCCGGCCACGTTGTCCGAGCATCGGCTTCTGGGCATACGGATGCTCGATCGGCTGATGCAGCATCTGCCGCGCCTGGCCATGACCGGCCAGGACTCCGGCGTGGCGCTGCGCGAAGTGCGTGTGGCGCTGAACCTGTTGGACCTGCTCGCGTATACGCCGCGCATCCTCGGATTGCCGCAAGTGCTGCTGCGCCAGGTGGTGGCCGAGGTGGGCGAGTATTTCAAGGCTTGCCTCAAGGCCGGCGAACGCTTGCCGGCACCGAGCCCGCTGCTGATGACCCTCGACCGCACCCGTCGCGCCCTCAGCGGTGCCGGCGATGATGAAACCCGTCGGCATTTGCTGCACGCCCTGAGCGGCCTGCGCCTGGCGCTGTTGCCCGGTGTCGAATTCGTCGGTTCGGCCGAGCTCGAAGAACCGCTTCCCCATGGCATTGATGGAGCGCCTTTATGATCGGTGATCTGGATGTCAGCGGGGTGTTCCTGCCCACGCTGCTGGTGCTGATGGGCATTACGTATGTGTTGTACCTGTTGGTGCACGGGGTGCTGACGCGCCTGCACTTTTACCGTCTGGTCTGGCACCGGGCATTGTTCAACGTGGCTCTCTACGCCCTGCTGCTTGGCGTCGTGGATTCACTCAGTCGATACCTGATGACATGAAAAAACCGTTTCTAACCCTCGGTCGCGTGGTGCTGACCCTGCTGATCGTGACCTTCGCCGTTGTCGTGGTCTGGCGCATGGTGATGTATTACATGTTCGCGCCGTGGACCCGCGACGGGCACATCCGTGCCGACATCGTGCAAATCGCCCCGGATGTCTCCGGGCTGATCCAGCAAGTGGAAGTGCGCGACAACCAGTTGGTCAAGCGCGGCCAGGTGCTGTTCAGCATCGATCCGGACCGTTTCAAGCTGGCACTGCGCCAGGCGAAAGCGGCCGTTGCCGACCGTGAAGAAACCCTGGCCCAGGCCCAGCGCGAGGCCAAGCGTAACAAGGGTCTGGGCAACCTGGTGCCGGGTGAGCAACTGGAAGAAAGCCAGTCGAAGGTGGCCCGCGCCCAAGTGGCGTTGATGGAAGCCCAGGTGGCGGTGGACAGCGCACAGCTCAACCTCGACCGCTCGGTGATCCGCAGCCCGGTGGACGGCTACGTCAACGACCGTGCGCCACGGGCGCAAGAGTTCGTCAGCGCCGGGCGTCCGGTGTTGTCGGTGGTCGACAGCAATTCGTTCCACATCGACGGCTATTTCGAAGAAACCAAGCTGAACGGCATCCATATCGGCCAGAGCGTCGACATCCGCGTGATCGGCGACAATGCGCGCCTGCGCGGGCATGTGGAAAGCATCGTCGCCGGTATCGAAGACCGCGACCGCACCAGCGGCAACAACCTGCTGCCCAACGTCAACCCGGCCTTCAGCTGGGTGCGGCTGGCCCAGCGGATTCCGGTACGGATTGCCTTCGACGACGTACCGGCGGATTTCCGCATGATCGCCGGGCGTACCGCCACCGTTTCGATCATCGACGACAAAAAACGGGAGCCCGAGCAATGAGCAAGGCCTCGGGTTTGGCGGTCGCCGGATTAGGCTTGCTGCTGTCGGCGTGTCAGATGGTCGGGCCGGACTATCATTTGCCCGAAGAGGCGGCTGTGCATCGTGCGGACTTGCAGGGTGATCTGGCGGTAGACGGTAAAACGGTGGTTTCCGCACCGGTGCCGGCCGACTGGTGGCGCCTGTACAAGGATCCGCGACTCGACCAGTTGGTGCAGCAGGCCATGGCCTCCAACACCGATTTGCGTGTGGCGGCGGCCAGCCTGTCGCGGTCTCGCGCCCAGATCGACGAGGCCGAAGCGGCGGGCGGCTGGAGCGGCGGCGTGCAGATGGGCGCCCAGCGTTTGCAGGAGTCCGGCCAGGCGTTTCTGCTGCCGGAAAAAGTGCCGGTGGCCAACATCGGCGATATCGGCATCAGCGCGTCGTACCAGTTCGATCTGTTCGGCACCTTGCAGCGCGGCATCGAAGCGGCCAAGGCGAATGCCGATGCCACGCAGGCCGCCGCCGATACCGCGCGCATCACCGTGGTGGCCGACGTGGTCCGGGCCTACACCCAGGTGTGCGCGGCCAATGAAGAGCGGGAAATTGCCCAGCACTCCCTCGACCTGCAAGCCCAGAGCACCACGCTGATCCAGCGCCTGCGCGATGCCGGGCGTGGCGACGAAACCCAGGTCACCCGCTCGCAGACCCAATTCAAATCCCTGCGCGCCGACATGCCGCGTTATGAAGCGGCACGTCAGGCCGGGCTGTACCGCTTGTCGATGTTGCTGGCCAAGCCGGTGGACCAATTGCCGGCCGGCACCGCTACCTGCGACGAGTTGCCGAAAATCGCGCAATTGGTTCCGGTGGGCGATGGCGCCGCGTTGCTCAAGCGTCGTCCCGATGTACGGCAGGCCGAGCGGCGCCTGGCGGCGGCGACGGCCGGTATCGGCGTCGCCACGGGCGAGCTGTACCCGAACATCAGCATCGGCGCGACCATCGGTACCGTCGGTATCCTCGACGATCTCGGCGACCCGTCCACCAATCGCTGGGGCTTCGGCCCGTCGCTGACCTGGAAAGTGCCGACCAACGGCGCCCGGGCGCGCATCCGCGAAGCCGAAGCGGTGACCCAGGCGACGCTGGCGCATTTCGACGGGGTGGTGCTCAACGCCATTCGTGAAACCCAGACCGGCCTTGCCCAATACGCCGCGCTGCTGCAACGTCGCGATGCCCTGGCGGACGCCGAGCAATCGGCCAGACTGGCGGCCGACCAGACGCACCGCTTCTTCCAGGCCGGCCGCGCCTCGTTCCTGGCCGACCTGCAAGCCACCCGCACCTACATCGATGTCACGGCGCAACTGGCGGCCGCGAACACCCAGGTTGCCGCCAGCCAGATCGATTTGTTCCTCGCGCTTGGCGGCGGTTGGGAAAGCGGACGAACGCAAGCGTCGAACCCCGGCAAACCCTGAGGCCGTTGCTATGCTTTGAAGTGTTGGAAGGGCGCCCCGTGCAAAGCGCCCTTTCTTCGCACAAGGCTCGCGCAGGTCAGGGGGAAACCAATAATGAAAAACCCTTATGCTCTCGGCTTCTGGTGCGCCATCGCGGCATTGGTGCTGCTATCGGCCACCTATTTCTACGGCATCATGCTGGCCCACCAGATCGACAAGGCTCTGGTGTTCCTCGACAGTGCCGTCGCGCTGATTGCGGTGATGTCCGTTGCGGTGGTGGCCTGGGCCTCGGTCCAGAATCAACGCATCAAGAAACGACAACTCGAACAAGGCAAGACCCTGGTCCTGATCTGGGACACCAAGGTGGCGCTGCGTCGTGTCGAAACGGTGTTCGACCGTTATTTCTGGGGCAGTTACTGGCAACCGGGGCGCACGTTTCAGGAAGTCATGGGCGAATTGACCGGCACGCCGCTGGAAAAAAGCCTCGAAAACCTGAAAAAACAGTGCCTGGCGCTGGACCGGCAGGTGGCGGACGACGGTCGACACTGGCTCAGCAATGCCCGGGAACTGGCCGATGTCGCCACGGCCATGGCCCGTGAACGTTATCAACTGGACGTCTGCGACCCGCGCGCGGAGGTGACGGGCGGGGCGGTGATCAACCGCGACTTCGAAGTGCTGGTTTACACCTGGACTGCGCGGCTCAAAAGCTTTGACCATCAACTGGATGAGATCGAAGTCCAGTATTCCTGATTTTGTGGTGGCTGTTCTGCCGCCATCGCTGGCAAGCCAGCTCCCACAGGTATGGCGTGATCCCTGTGGGAGCGGGCTTGGTCCGGGCGGCGTTCCGACGATGGCGGTCTAATGTGCACCAATTTTATAACCTGCCCATGACACTCTTTCACCTTTAAACATTGGGCCGTTCGTCGCGCCCGGTGCTAATCTGCATACCAATTTCAGCGCAGTCGAGCTGCAACCCGCCATGGGTTCAGGGAAGACGACCTCACTTTCAACAACGGACATTGAACGGGTCATACATGAATAAATCAGCAGGCGTGCTACTGGGAATTGTTGTCGCAATCGGTGCCATCAGCGCAGGCGGAGCCTGGTTCACCGGCACCAAAATCGAAGGTGTGCTCAACACCTCGATTGCCGATGGCAACAAGGAATTGCAGGCGGCCATGGTCGGTTCCAACGGCACCGCGTCGCTGGAGTTGGTGTCGCTGGAGCGTCATATATTCAGCAGCACCGCGCACTACCGCCTCAAGGGCGAAGGTGAAATGTTCGGCGAAACGCCGGTCGAGCTACTGTTTGTCGATCACATCGAACACGGCCCGTTGCCGTTCTCGCGGTTGATGTCGCTGAAGTTGCTGCCGGTCATGGCGACCAGTCACTACGAACTGGAAAAGACCCCGCTGACCGAGAAGTGGTTTGCCGCCGCGAAGGACAAATCCCCGCTGACCGGCGTGGTCAATATCGGCTACGACAACGCCACCAATGGCACCCTCGAACTGCAGCCGCTGGAAATGGCGCTGGATGACAAGTCGAGCCTGAAATTCTCCGGCCTGAGCATGGACGTCGACGCCAGCGCCAAGGCGCAGAAGGTCAAGGCCAACGGCTACATGGACAGCCTGAAAGTGACCACCGTGTCCGAAGACCAGGCGCCGGTGCAGGTTGAGTTGAACGGCCTGACCCTGGCCAGCAACCTGACCAAAAGCACCTACGGTTTCTACACCGGCGAGAACGTCCTTGAGTTGGCCAGCGGAAAATCGACCTTTGGTATCAAGCAGTCGGTGCTGGACTTCAAGAAATTCGAGATGAAAAACCTGACCGAAGAAAAGGGCAGCAACGCCTCCGGGCGTGCCGATTACAAGGTCGGTGAAGTGTCCCTGAACGGCAAGACCATCGGCTCCGGTGCGCTGGCCCTGAGCCTGAAGAACCTCGACATTCCGGCCACCCTGTCGTTGATGCAGGTTTACCAGAGCAAACTGCAGCCGTATGAGCGTGCAGCGGCCGAAGCCACCGCGGCTGGCCTGCCTGCGCCGGAGCTGAAACTGACCGAAGCCGAAGAGGCTCTGCTCAAGTCCAGCCTGGAAAAACTGCTGGCGGCCGGTCCGCAGGTGGCCCTGGAAAACCTGTCGTTCAACACAGCCAATGGTGAGAGCCGCGCCAACATGGTGCTCGACCTGACCAAGCCACAGGCCATCGACCTACCGACCGAGCAGTTGGTCAGACAGTTGATCGCGTTGCTGGACTTCAAGCTGCAAGTGTCCAAGCCCATGCTGGTCGATGTGCTGACCGTGCAATCGCAAATCGACGGTCAGACCGACGCCAAGCTGATTGCCGACCAGGCCACCGCCACCGCAGACATGTTCAGCAGCATGGCGGTCGGCAGCCAACTGGCAAAACTGGACGGCAACAACATCGTCACCAACTTGCATTACGCCAACAACCAGGTGGACTTCAACGGCCAGAAAATGACCGTCGAAGAGTTTGCCGGTTTCGTGATGAGCAAGTTCTCGGGTGCTGAAGCCACCGAATAACGGCGGCCCTTTAACCGATAACGCCCGGCCTCTGCATCGCGCAGGCGCCGGGCGTTTTGCTGTCCGGAATTCTTTATCGCGAGGTTCAGCCAATTCCCCCTGCCAAGGCGTGAACGCTCCGGCTATAGTTTGCACGCCGACGACGGCCCAACACGCACAAGGTGCTCCGGTATGCCCCGATTGACCTCAATGAACCCTTGGCTCGCGGCCCTGGCAGTCGCCCTTTGCGTGCAATTCCCGGCGCAGGCCCAGGAGCGCTTCACCCTGAACATTCCCGGAGTCTCCGATGACCGACTGTTCACGTCGGCCGCCGCCAGCGATGCCGCCGGCTGCGGCGGACACAACATTTCCCCGGCGTTGAACTGGAACACCGGGCCGGCAGCCACCCAAAGCTACGCCATCGTCATGCACGACCCGGACGGCCAGAAAGGCCAGGGCCTCGATCAGTGGGTGCATTACGGCATCAAGGCCGCCACCCACCAGATCCCCGCCGGCGCCGGGAGCAAACCCGGCCTTGAGGGCGTCGGCGGAACCAACAGCAAAAACACCACCGGCTACATCGGCCCTTGCCCACCCGTTGGCGACAGCGCGCACCATTACATCATCCAGATCTACGCCCTGGACCTGGCCCCTGACGCCTTGCCCGCCGGCCTGACCCGTGCGCAGTTGCTGGAAAAAATCAAAGGTCATGTGCTGAAAAACAGCAGCGTGGTACGGCGCTATCACCGCTGAAGAATTTTTCATCAGTTAACGCAGCCATTTGTCATCCCGGCCCGAAAGCGCGCAATATCGGGACATAGCCGATGCGTTGGAGGATGCCGTGGCAAAAAAAATCGACCGCATCGCCCAAATGCTCAACTGCCCGCAAAAGGGCGAGGAACTGCGGCGAGCGATTACCGAGAGTCGCAAGGATTTTCTGCTGAACCAGCCGGAAGAGGCGACTGTTGAAGACGACGACCTTGAAGAGGAGTTTTTCGAGGACGACGAGGATGATGAATACGACGAGTTCGACTGGACGACAGAATGAAAAAACCGCTTCGGCGGTTTTTTTGTGCGTGGATCCCTTTAATTCCCGCTATGGTGAATACAATTATACTAATTTATTCTTAATGGTTGATTATAATTGTTATTTTGGAATAAAAAATGAATAAATTCCTGAAATATAAAGATTTTATGTAGTTTGAGCGGAAAATATAACGAGTTGAAATTCCTTTTTTGGGGAAATAATCTATACCCAGTGGCATTTATTGTGCTGTGTTTACGGCTTTATTCAGTACATGGTGAATAAAGTCTCGATGATTAATTCCCCGAAGTAGGAAATAACGTGAAAAAAATCCCTATCGGCGTCATTGGTGCAGGCCTCATCGGCAAGACACACATCGAACGCGCCATGGCGGCGGATAACGTGGAACTGGTGGGCATTGCCGATCCTTCGCCGGCGGCGCAGGCGTTGGCGGCTTCGTTGGGGGTGCCATGGTTCGAGCACTACAGCGCGATGTTGCAGGTGGCCAAGCCGCGCGGTGTCGTGGTGGCGACACCCAACGTGACCCACGCCGATGTTGCCGTCGACTGCCTCACGCAAAAAGTCGCGGTGCTGGTGGAAAAACCGATCGCCGATACCCTGGAAAACGCTCGGCGAATCTGTGCTGCCGCTGCTGCCAATGGCGTACCGGCGCTAGTCGGTCACCAGCGGCGCTATAACCCGATCATGCGCCAGGCCAAGTCCATCGTTGATGCCGGCCTGCTGGGTCGGCCGGTCAGCGTGACTGCGCTCTGTACCTGGCTCAAGCCTGAGGAGTATTTCGAAACCTCCTGGCGGCGGCAGGTTGGTGGCGGGCCGGTGCTTATCAACCTGATCCACGATATCGACCTGTTGCGCTTTCTCTTCGGTGAGATCGAGAGTCTGCAAGCGATCACCTCCAACCGTATTCGTCACTTTGAAGTGGAAGACACTGCGGCGGTGATGCTGCGATTTCGCAACGGCGCGCTGGGCACCGTGTCGGTCTCGGATACCACGGCGGCACCCTGGAACTGGGACTTGTCGGCCGGTGAGGCAGAGCGCTTTGCGCGTCAGGACGACGTCAACTCGCATTTCTTTTCCGGCACGGAGGGCTCGCTTACGCTGCCGCGCCTGGAGCTCTGGCGCTATCGCGACAATCCCGGTTGGCAAGACGCAATCACGGTTGAGCGCTCGGTGCCGCATATCGGCTGCCCCTACGCCGAGCAGATGCGCCACTTCTGTGCGGTGATCGAAGGGCTTGAGCAGCCTGTGTGCTCTGCCGAAGACGGCCTGCGCACACTCGAAGCAACGCTGGCGGTCCATGCGGCATCTCGCTCCGGCGGCTCGGTGCAACTGGGGGGTGACTCGTCATGGGCCGCCTGATCGGCCTGGCGCCGCTCTCGCACCTGGAGCTGTCGCCCGTGGCAATGATTGAGTGCGCGGCGTTGACCGGTTTCGACTGCGTCGGTTTACGGCTGATTCCAGCGACTCCCGACGAGCCGCGCCACGACAGCGTCGGCAATACGCCGCTGATTCGCGAGGTTGCCCGGCGTCTGCGTGATACCGGGGTGAAAGTGTCGGACATCGAGCTGTTTCGGTTGCAGTCGACCACGCAGCTCGATGGTTTTCGCGCTGCGCTGGAGACCGGCGCTCTGCTGGGCGCGCGCAATGCCGTGGTGTCGGGCCAGGTGGAAGACTTCTCACAGATGACGGATTTGTTCGCCGGTTTTTGCGAGCTGGCGGGTGAGTTCGACATCAGTGCCAATCTGGAGCCGACACCTTGGGTGGCGATCGACAACCTCGGCGCGGCGGTGCGGCTGATCGAAGCGGCGGGCTGTGCGAATGCCGGCATTCTGGTCGACCCGATCCACTTCGACCGTGCGGGCGATCGCGTCGACGCATTGGCCGGACTCCCTGCGCAGTACTTCCGATTGATGCAGCTTTGCGATGCTCCGGCGGAACGCCCCGACAAGCTCGACACTTTGCTATATCAGGCCCGCAACGAACGCCTGATGCCGGGTGACGGCGGCCTGGATCTGTGTGGTTTGTTGAGGGCGATGCCCTCCCATATCCCGCTTAGCCTGGAAGTGCCGATGCGTCGCCTTGCAAGTGAATTGCCGGCGGTGGAGCGGGCGCGACGCATGCTGGAGAAAACCCGGGTGCTGCTTGCCAGCCTGGAGACTGACGCCTTCGCCGAGCTCGCCGAAACGTCGACCTTCTATCACTGAGCCGAAGGAGAAGTCAGGCGCGGGATCATTATTGAGGAGGTTTTCATCGACTGACCTGACGATCGACACAGTCGTTTGCCGGATCCCGGCTGGCTGGACTCAACAACAAAAACAATAAGGCATCCAGGGTACGGGCAATCCCCGTATCCCCATGGGCGGCCGTAAAGCGGTATTGGAGGTAGCATGAACACCCAGGCAACAGAGCATAAAAAAACGCCGGGCAAAGCTGCAATTGCGGGCTGGATCGGTAGTGCAATGGAGTATTACGACTTTTTCATCTACGGCACGGCGGCGGCGCTGGTCTTCGGCAAGGTTTTCTTTCCTGCTTCCGCACCGGCCACCGGCATATTGCTGGCGTTGGCCACCTTTGGCGTCGGTTACATTGCGCGGCCTGTCGGTGCGTTGTTTCTCGGGCACCTTGGCGACAAGTTCGGACGCAAGCGGGTGCTGGTATTGACCCTGCTGCTGATGGGCGTTTCGACATTTCTGGTTGGCTGTCTGCCGAGCTACGACAGTATCGGCATTGCCGCGCCGATCATGCTGGTGATACTGCGCTTGTGTCAGGGGTTTTCCGCTTCCGGCGAGCAGGCTGGCGCGAACTCGATGACGCTTGAGCATGCGCCTTCGAAGCAGCGCGCCTTCTTCTCCAGCTTCACCTTGAGCGGTACCCAGGCGGGGCTGATTCTGGCGACGCTGGTATTTCTGCCGATCTCCAGCCTGCCCGAGGAGCAACTGTTGTCGTGGGGCTGGCGCATTCCGTTCTGGCTGAGTGTGGTGGTGTTGATTGTCGGTTACCTGATTCGACGCAATATCGAAGAGACACCGGTGTTCCAGGAAGAGCGTGAGCGCAATCAGACCGCACGGATGCCGCTGGCGACGCTGTTTGCCGACTACAAGAGCGATGTCGTGCGTGTCGCATTGGCGGCGATGGTGTCCACGGTCAGTACGGTGTTCGGCATTTTCTCGCTGTCGTATGCGGTGAACATCGTCGGTGTCGAGCGCAGCACCATGCTCTGGCTGACCATCACGACCAACGTCGTGGCACTGTTCGCCATTCCGCTGTGGGCGAAGCTGTCCGATCGCATTGGACGCCGACCGGTGTATCTGTTCGGTGTGCTGGCCAGCGGCGCAATGATGTTTCCGTACCTGTGGTCGCTCGAGCAGCACAACCTGCCGCTTGCCTTTGTGCTGGGGATATTGATGTCGGGCATCTTTTTCAGTGCGGCAAACGGCATCTGGCCGGCGTTCTTTGGCGAAATGTTCAGCACCCGGGTGCGCTTGTCGGGCATGGCCATCGGCACCCAGGTTGGCTTTGCGCTGTCGGGGTTCGCGCCGATCATCGCTGCCGCTTTCATGACCAATAGCACCCGGCCCTGGCTGCCTGCGGCCTGTCTGACTCTGCTGGCCTGCGCCATTGCGGCGTATGCGACCTGGACGGCGCGGGAAACCTACAACGTCGAAATGGAGGATCTGGGCAGGGATGTCCCCACTGAAACGCCCCAGGCACAGCCTGGCGGCGTGTATCGGGCGAGCGCTGACTGAGTAATGTGGTGGAGGTTGGGGAACTGGCCTCCACCGCAGTCGCTGACTTCGGGTATTCTGCGAAACCTCAGTCATCAGGATCCCGGCCACTTTCCAGCTCATGACCGACTCAATCAACGAAGCAACCCAAGGCAAGCGCACGCGCAACGCCAAGCGTACGCAGCAAACGATCCTTGTGGCCGCCCGTTCGGTGTTCGCCGAGCAAGGGCTCGAAGGTGCCCGCCTCGAAGACATCGCCGAGCGTGCCGGTGTCGACAAGCGTCTCATCTATTACTACTACGCCAGCAAGGAAGAGCTTTTTCTTTGCGTGCTGGAAGAGGGCTACCTGGAGCTTCGTCAGGCCGAGCGCGAGCTGGATCTTGAAGGCCAGCAGCCGATGGATGCCATTCGCCGGATCATCGAGTTCTCGTGGCGCTTCTACAACGAACACCCCGATTTCATGGCGCTGGTGAATAACGAAAACCTGCACCGTGCCCGCTACCTGGCGACGTCTGCCCGTTTGCCGGAGTTTCGCTCATCGCTGGTGGATAGCCTGGGTCGGATTCTGGAGCAGGGCCGAGTCGACGGCGTGTTTCGTGGTGGGGTCGATCCGGTACAGCTGTATTTCACCCTGGTGGGCCTGACCTACTTTTACCTGGCAAACCAGCACACCTTGTCGACCATTCATGGTCGTGACCTGGTGACGCCCAAGGCGCTCAATGAGCGACTGTCCCATGTGACGGAGGTGATTTTGGGGTATCTGGTGCGGTGAGATGCATCGGTTTCACAGCCAACAAAAAAGCCCCGGGCCTGCAAGGCCTGGGGCTTTCTTGTTTCTGCGTATGGTGCACCAGGCGGGATTCGAACCCACGACCCCTGCCTTCGGAGGGCAGTACTCTATCCAGCTGAGCTACTGGTGCAGCGGGCGCCATGATACGCATATGCATTGCGGGCGTCCATGCTGCTGAATCGCCTGCGTTTTTTTAAAGCTGTAATGCTCGTTCGCTACGTTGATCAGAAAAAATAGGCAAAAGCGTCGTTTTCGTTCTTTTTTTCGAACAGGCTATTGTCCTTTACCCCCTTTGATCCTAGGATTCGTTTGAGATTTCAAACGCTCTTGTCTGGGTGCTGAGCCGCACGATTTGAATCAGTGCGCTTTTTATGTGCTTCAGCCCGGTGAATGATTTCCCTGACGGCAGCCTATCGAGGCGCCTTTCTACAATCATAATTCGCTCCGCATCTTTATGCGGTGCTGTTAAGGAAAGCCGACATGCAGCTTAAAGACACCCAGTTGTTCCGCCAGCAAGCCTTCATCGATGGCGCGTGGGTTGATGCGGACAATGGTCAGACGATCAAGGTCAACAACCCGGCAACGGGCGAAATTCTGGGCACCGTGCCGAAAATGGGCGCTGCCGAAACCCGCCGTGCAATCGAAGCCGCTGACAAAGCGCTGCCGGCCTGGCGTGCACTGACCGCCAAAGAGCGTGCGAACAAGCTGCGTCGCTGGTACGAGCTGATCATCGAGAACCAGGACGACCTGGCTCGCCTGATGACCCTGGAACAAGGCAAGCCATTGGCCGAAGCCAAGGGCGAAATCGTTTACGCCGCTTCCTTCATCGAATGGTTCGCCGAAGAAGCCAAGCGCATCTACGGTGACGTGATTCCGGGCCACCAGCCAGACAAGCGCCTGATCGTGATCAAGCAGCCGATCGGCGTGACCGCTGCAATCACCCCGTGGAACTTCCCGGCTGCCATGATCACCCGTAAAGCCGGCCCGGCCCTGGCCGCCGGTTGCACCATGGTGCTCAAGCCTGCTTCGCAAACTCCGTTTTCCGCCTTCGCCCTGGCTGAACTGGCCCAGCGTGCCGGCATCCCGGCTGGCGTGTTCAGCGTGGTTTCCGGCAGCGCCGGCGACATCGGCAGCGAGCTGACCAGCAACCCGATCGTGCGCAAGCTGTCCTTCACCGGTTCGACCGAAATCGGTCGTCAACTGATGTCGGAATGCGCCAAGGACATCAAGAAAGTGTCCCTGGAACTGGGCGGCAACGCGCCGTTCATCGTGTTTGACGACGCCGACCTGGATAAGGCCGTCGAAGGCGCGATCATTTCCAAATACCGCAACAACGGCCAGACCTGCGTCTGCGCCAACCGCCTGTACATTCAGGATTCGGTCTACGACGCGTTCGCCGAGAAGCTGAAAGTGGCTGTGGCCAAGCTCAAGATCGGCAACGGTCTGGAAGACGGCACCACCACTGGCCCGCTGATCGACGAAAAAGCCGTGGCCAAGGTTCAGGAGCACATCGCTGACGCCATTTCCAAAGGCGCCACCGTGTTGTCCGGCGGCAAGCCGATGGAAGGCAACTTCTTCGAGCCGACCATCCTGACCAATGTGCCGAACAACGCTGCCGTGGCCAAGGAAGAAACCTTCGGCCCACTGGCTCCACTGTTCCGCTTCAAAGACGAAGCCGACGTGATCGCGATGTCCAACGACACCGAGTTCGGTCTGGCCTCGTACTTCTATGCCCGCGACCTGGGTCGTGTGTTCCGTGTGGCTGAAGCTCTGGAATACGGCATGGTCGGCGTCAACACCGGGTTGATCTCCAACGAAGTCGCGCCGTTCGGTGGCATCAAGGCCTCGGGCCTGGGCCGTGAAGGCTCCAAGTACGGCATCGAAGATTACCTGGAAATCAAATACCTCTGCCTGGGCATCTAAGCCCGGCACGGCATTGCTTCAAGCGCAAAGGGCACGAGAGCGCTGTCCCTTTGCGCCGCTTCAAACCGGAATATTCTCGGTGACCGGGAACGCTGTGGCAGTCGATCATCGCATGCTGCCGCCGTTGATCCCCGTCGCTTTATCCTTGAACCACGCCGACCGATGAGCGGCGAATGAGGAATGTAATGAGCAAGACTAACGCTGATTTGATGGCCCGCCGTACCAACGCAGTTCCACGTGGTGTTGGCCAGATTCACCCGATCTTCGCCGAGTCCGCGAAGAACGCTACCGTGACCGACGTTGAAGGTCGCGAGTTCATCGACTTCGCCGGCGGTATTGCCGTGCTGAACACCGGCCACGTGCACCCGAAAATCATCGCCGCCGTGACCGAGCAGCTGAACAAGCTGACCCACACTTGCTTCCAGGTTCTGGCCTACGAACCGTACGTAGAAGTGTGCGAAAAAATCAACGCCAAGGTGCCAGGTGATTTCGCCAAGAAAACCCTGCTGGTCACCACCGGTTCCGAAGCCGTGGAAAACGCCGTGAAAATCGCCCGTGCCGCCACTGGCCGTGCCGGTGTAATCGCGTTCACCGGCGCTTACCACGGTCGCACCATGATGACCCTGGGCCTGACCGGTAAAGTCGTGCCTTACTCGGCCGGCATGGGCCTGATGCCAGGCGGCGTGTTCCGCGCGCTGTACCCGAACGAGCTGCACGGTGTGAGCATCGACGATTCGATCGCCTCCATCGAACGCATCTTCAAGAACGATGCCGAGCCGCGTGACATCGCTGCAATCATCATCGAGCCGGTTCAGGGCGAAGGTGGTTTCTACGTCGCGCCTCCAGCGTTCATGAAACGTCTGCGTGCCCTGTGCGACCAGCACGGCATCCTGCTGATCGCTGACGAAGTACAGACTGGCGCTGGCCGTACCGGCACCTTCTTCGCCATGGAACAGATGGGCGTTGCTGCCGACCTGACCACCTTCGCCAAATCCATCGCTGGCGGCTTCCCGCTGGCCGGTGTGTGCGGCAAGGCCGAATACATGGACGCCATCGCTCCAGGCGGCCTGGGCGGCACCTACGCCGGTAGCCCGATCGCTTGCGCCGCGGCCCTGGCCGTGATGGAAGTGTTCGAAGAAGAGAACCTGCTGGACCGCTGCAAGGCAGTCGGCGAGCGTCTGGTAACCGGCCTGAAGGCCATCCAGGCCAAGTACCCGGTGATCGGCGAAGTCCGTGCCCTGGGCGCGATGATCGCGGTCGAGCTGTTCGAAAACGGCGACAGCCACAAGCCGAACGCTGCAGCCGTGGCATCCGTTGTCGCCAAGGCTCGCGACAAGGGCCTGATCCTGCTGTCCTGCGGCACCTACGGCAACGTTCTGCGCGTCCTGGTACCGCTGACCTCGCCGGACGAGCAACTGGACAAAGGTCTGGCGATCATCGAAGAGTGCTTCTCCGAGCTGTGATCCCCGGTGTGACCTGATCCACAAAAAACCCGCTTCGGCGGGTTTTTTCATGCCTCTTGAAACGTATCCCGCGCATTAGCGCTGTATCGAATGGCCAGCATTGGCTAAGGTTCTTGCATTGCCAGGGAGAGCTGTATGACAACCGTCATTTTACCCGCGGTTCCGAGAGTGCTGATCGCCGAGGCCGACCCCTGGTCCCGGGATCTGCTCAAGGAAGTGTTGTTGAACGTACGCTGCGATGCGCGACTGGATTTGTGCGCCGATGGTCAGCAGGCGCTGGAGCTGCTGGCTGCCAACCCCTATGACCTGGTCATCGCCGACTGGGAGTTGCCGGGCGTCGATGGCCTGAATGTGCTGCGCAGCATCCGCCAGCGCAAACGTAATCCACCCCTGCCGTTCATTCTAATGAGCAGCCGCAACGACAGTGCCAGCGTGCGCGAGGCTTTACCCCTGGCGCCGGCCGCGTATCTGACCAAGCCCCTGAACATGGAAAGCCTGACCCATCGGTTGCAGGGGTTGCTGCTGCACGCCGGCGAAGAAGTCGCGTGCGAAGTGCCGTCGCTGGCGCCGGGCATGACGTTGACGGTGTATCTGGAGCGTCGACGGGAATTGGCCGAGGGCGCGCCGCTGATGACCGACGTGCAAGTGGCGGTCAAACGCAGCCTCAACCCCAATGGCCTCGACCTGACGGTGCTGGAAGACGAAATTCGCACCGATCCGCAGGTGACGGCCGTGCTGATCGCGGCTGCCAACAGTGCGGCCCAGCACCGCGGCGTCGCTGTGCAAACCCTGTCCCAGGCGCTGCATTGCCTGGGCACCGGGCAGAGCATGAACCTGATTCTCGGGCTGGCGCTCAAGCGCAGTGCCCGGCTCAGCGATCCGCAATTGGCCGACTATGCCGAGCGCTACTGGAACCTGTCACTGCACACCGCCGAATATGCGCGAACCCTGGCGCGCTTGCTCGATCTGGATCAGGAGCGTTGTTATTGCGCTGGCATGTTGCATCGTCTTGGCGATCTGGCGTTGCTGCGCTGTTTGCAGGAATGGCAACAGGCCGGCGGCGAGCTGGACGAGTTGGAGGAAGTGGGTGAAGCGCTGGTTGAATATGGCGCCGCCTACGGTTCGGCCCTGCGCACGCGCTGGCGTCTGCCACTGGAGCTGCGGGAGCTGATTGCGGCGGCCTACCAGCTCGGTGGCGGGGTTTATTCCCGCGAAGCGCTGGTGATGAACATGGCGGCGCAGATGGCGCGCCTGACCGAGCATGAGGGCATCGAGGAGCTGGCGAAGAGCCGGACGGCGCGGTTGCTCAAGATCGGCTTGCCGGAGTTGATGCGCCTGCGCAAAAAATAGGTTTTCACGCGATTCCCTGTGGGAGCGGGCTTGCCCGCGATGGGGTCGTCCCATCCAGCATCTTAGTCGCCTGATGCTCCGCAATCGCTGGCAAGCCAGCTCCTACAGGGGGGCTTGATCAGGCAGTAACAATCCGGTTCTTGCCCTCGCGCTTGGCCTGATACATCGCGGCATCCGCCCGGGAAAACAGGTCCTCCACGTTTTTGTCTGCGGCGCTCAGGCTGGTCAGGCCCTGGCTGACGGTGATGCCGTACGTCTGGCCTTCATGATTGAAGCGCATTTGCTGGATCTGCCGTTGCAGGCGTTCAGCCACTTGCAGGGCCATCTGCGGGGTGCACCCGGGGAACACCGCAGCAAATTCCTCACCGCCAATGCGCCCGAACAGGTCGCGACGGCGCAACGCGGCGCGGCCGCTTTCGGCAATGCGTTGCAACACGTTGTCGCCTTCCTGGTGGCCGTAGGTGTCATTGATCGTTTTGAAGTCATCAATATCCAGCATCAGAAACGACAGCGGCTCGCCCTGTTGCCTGGCGTGTGCGAACGCGCGGTGAGCGCACTCGAAGAAATGATGGCGATTGCTGCTCTGGGTCAGCGCGTCGGTGGTGGCCAGGCGATGCAGTTCGGTTTCCATCTGCTTCTTGTCAGTGATGTCTTCGGCGAGGCCGACGATGATCACCGGCTGACCGGGCTCGGCCTGGCGGTTGATGAAGCATTTGTCGCTGAGCCAGCGCACCTGGCCGTCGGCGGCGATGATTCGATACTCGCGGTCTTCGACGGCGCCTTTGTCCAGCACCTCGGCCAGGCTGCGTTCGGCGTAGTCGAGGTCGTCAGGGTAAATGCTGTCGCGCCATTGATTGCAGTCGGCCAGTAGCCGATCGGCCGAGCGGCCAAAGATCCGTTCATAGGCCGGGCTGACGTAAAGCACCCGACGGGTTTCCCAATCGAATGCCCACAGCACGGCGTTAATGCTGGCCAGCAAGGTGCAGAACAGCTGTTCGCGTTCGCTCAGGCGTGCGACTTCGCCCTGGGCGTGCATCAGCGCCATCAGGGTCTGCGCGGCCTCGGGCCAATCGGACGGAGATGAGTCTTGCAGGTTTTTCTGGGCCATCGACACAAATCTCAAAGGGCATGCCGCGTGATCGATCACGGTGACACCGGGCCCGCCGGGGATGGCGAAGTGTCTTTGAGATAAGGCTTTTCAGATGAAGTTCCCGCCTTTTGTGGCGAGGGAGCTTGCTCCCGCCGGGCGGTACGGTCACTTCGGGATAACGCGGGCCGGTAGGAGTCCGGCTTGCCGGCGATGGCGTCTTTCAGGGCGCTATCGCCAGCAAGCCGGCTCCTACAGGTCAGGCGGCGGTTGGACGCAGGGAGTAGGTTTTCAACTGATCGGCGAAGTCGCGCAGGGATTGAATCCCGCTGGCTTCGGCTTCGTGTACCCAGTCCTTGATGGCCGCCAGCATGTCGTGGCCATTTGAGCTGGTCTTGACCCAGATCTGCTGCAGGGCCAGGCGTTTCTCGTAAATTACCTTCAGCGCCTGACTGTGCTCGAGCATGTTCTGGATGCGCACGTGGTGTTTGTCATCCAGCAGGCTGGTCTCCCGCGAGAGCAGGCGTTTGGCCCGGTGGAACTGGTGACGGACCGAGTGATCGACCTTTTCCAGCTCTTGCTTGACCAGCGGGCCGATCACCAGCTTGCGGTACTGGGCCATGATCTGGAAGCGGTTGTTGAGGATCGCCATGGCGGTGTCCATGTCCAGGCTGCCCTTGCCTTCGACGCGATGGGCGATGGGCGCAACCCGCTGAACCTTGGCCAGGCGCAGGAAACTGAAGACTTTAATCCATGCCCATCCCAGGTCGAATTCCCACTTCTTCACCGACAGTTTTGCCGAGTTAGGGTAGGTGTGATGGTTGTTATGCAGTTCTTCGCCGCCAATCAGGATGCCCCACGGCACCAGGTTGGTCGCCGCATCGCGGCATTCGAAGTTGCGGTAGCCGATGGCGTGGCCCAGGCCATTGACCACACCGGCGGCCCACACCGGGATCCACATCATCTGGATGGCCCAGATGGTGATGCCGATGGTCCCGAACAGCAGCACGTCGATAACGCCCATGATCGCGATGCCCAGCAGCGGGAAACGGCTATAGAGGTTGCGCTCGATCCAGTCTTCGGGGCAGTTCTTGCCGTAGATGCGCAGGGTCTCGGGGTTCTCCGCTTCGGCGCGGTACAGCTCGGCGCCTTTGCGCAGCACCGTGGACAAGCCCTTGACGACCGGGCTGTGCGGATCATCGACGGTTTCGCATTTGGCGTGATGCTTGCGGTGAATGGCGGTCCACTCGCGGGTGTTCTGCGCCGTGGTCAGCCACAGCCAGAAACGGAAGAAATGCTTGAGGCCCCCATTCAGCTCCAGGGAGCGATGGGCCGAGTAACGATGCAGATAGACCGTGACGGCGATGATCGTGACGTGGGTCATCAGCAGGGTGACTGCCACCAGTGACCAGGCGGACAAGCCAAGAAAACCTTCGTACCACATAGGCTGTAGGGCCCTCGATAAAGAAAAAAACAGCCGTTGCATTATCACTAAGCCAACACAGAAAACCAGTCACCCTTTCAGATAAGAGTGGCTGGATGTGTCTTTAAACTATAATTCCAACCTTTTTGTAAGGACATGGATCGTCGGATGTCTCCCACCTATCGCGATGCCTTGCGTGCAGCGCTGCTCTATCTGTTGCTTTCTGTGGTTTGGCTGCAGATCAGTGGCTATTTATTGAACAGCTTCTTCGATAGCTCCGTCGAGCGACTGCGATGGCAACTGATCAACGGTTATGTCTGGGTGTTGTTCAGCGCCGGGTTGATCTTCATTGCCCGCGCGCGGCTGCTGCGCTGCCTGGGGATCGGCGCCACATTGCGTGAGCGCAACATCAACCGCGAGCGTCTGCGCCAGGCAACGGCGGTGTTCGATTGCACCCGCGAAGGCGTGCTGGTCACCAATCGCGAAGGCGTGATCGTCCATGTGAACCGGGCCTTTATGGAAATCACCGGTTACGGTTCTGAGGATGTATTGGGGCAGCGGCCCAACATGTTCAAGTCGGGGCGCCATCCAGCGCAATTCTATCAAGCGATGTTCGCCGCGCTCGCAAGCGCCGGGGAATGGAGCGGGGAAATCTGGAACCGGCGCAAAAGCGGTGAAATTTACCCGCAATGGCAGACGATCCGCCTGATCCGCGATGACTACGGTCAGCCGAGCCAGTACGTGGCGGTGTTTTCCGATATCAGTGCCATCAAGAACTCCGAACACGAGTTGATGCACCTGGCGCACCACGATCCGCTGACCGACCTGCCGAACCGCCTGCTGTTCACCGACCGCGCCGAGCAGGCCCTGGCTTCGGCGCAGGTGCACAAGCGCGGCTGTGCGCTGCTGATGATCGATCTCGATCATTTCAAGATGATCAACGACAGCCTCGGGCATACCATCGGCGATCAGTTGCTCAAGGCGGTGGCCGAGCGCCTGGGCGCCATGTTCGGCCCGGGCTTCACCCTGGCGCGGTTGGGCGGGGATGAGTTCGCCGTACTCGCCGAAAGCTGTCCGCAACTGGTTCAGGCCGCGGCCTTGGCTCAGCGGATCATCGATGGCCTTAAAGAGCCGTTCCTGATTGGCGGGCACCAGCTGTTCATCAACACCAGCATCGGCATCAGCCTGTTTCCCGGTGATGCCTTGAGCGTCGAGCAATTGCTGCGCAATGCCGATTCGGCGCTGTTCAAGGCCAAGAGCACGGGGCGCAATGACTATGCCCTGTACACCGAAGAGCTGACGGCCCACGCCCAGCAACGGGTCGAGATCGCCTTTGAACTGCGCCGCGCCCTGGACCAGCTAGAGCTGCGGGTTTATTACCAGCCGGTTCACGACCTCAAGACCAGTCGCCTGATTGGCGTCGAGGCGCTGGTACGTTGGCAGCATCCGCAGCGGGGCCTGGTGTCGCCGGCGGAATTCATCCCGGTTGCCGAACGCACCGGTCTGATTGCCGAAATCGATGCCTGGGTCATGGCGCAGGCGTGCCGGCAGATGTGTCAGTGGCAGCAGGATGGCGTGGTGCTGTCGTTCGTTGCGGTCAACATCTCCTCGCGCCTGTTCGCCCGTCGTGAGCTGTACCGGCAGGTGGCGCAGGTGTTGCGTGACACCGGGTTGGAGCCGGCCTGCCTGGAGCTGGAAGTGACCGAAAGCGCGGTGATGGATGATCCAGAAGTCGCGCTGGAGCAGATGCATCGCCTGCGCGAGCTGGGCGTGCGCCTGGCCATCGACGACTTCGGCACCGGTTACTCATCGCTGCTGCGGCTCAAGCGTCTGCCGGTGCAAAAACTGAAAATCGACCAGGGCTTCGTCGCCGGATTGCCCTGGGATGAGGATGATGCGGCGATCTCGCGGGTGATCATCGCGCTGGCCCAAAGCATGGGCATGCAAGTGCATGCCGAGGGGATCGAGCAGGCCGAGCAGGCGGCATTTCTGCTCGAGCACGAATGCGACCTGGGTCAGGGCTACTGGTTCGGGCGGCCGGTGCCGGCGGAGCAGCTCGACTGGGCCCGGGCTCAATCCCTGTAGGAGCCGGCTTGCCGGCGATGGGGCCATCAAACCTTGCATCGCATTCAAGGCCGCTATCGCCGGCAAGCCGGCTCCTACGGGTTTTTGTGTGTGGTTGAAAGAGGGCGATTGAGCTCAAGCCCTTGTCCTTTCAAGTAATCTCTTCTGGTTATATAAACATTCTTAAATAGTCTTTTTAAGAATATCAACATCTCTCTAGTATTGCTCCCAAGCCGCAAGCAGTGCCGACACTGCGAGGCAACCTCTCAGTTGAAGGAGCAGCAACATGAGCGCATCCCTGCGTAGCGTCGACGGTCAAGACGAAGCCACCATCCTGCGGGAAATCCAGAGTGCCCTGCGCGACCTGCGCTTCGGTGCCGTGGAAATCACCGTGCACAACGCCCAGGTGGTGCAGATCGAACGCAAAGAAAAATTCCGTTTGCAGCAGCCGGGCAACAAGCCGGGCTGAGGCGAAACAGGCATCGCGGTTCCCGTTATCCATAAGAAAAAGCCAACACACCAAGAATTCCAGGAGCTTTCATCATGTCGTCGATTCGCCACTTCGCCTTGGCCGCCCTGGCCAGCGCCCTTTTTGCCGGTTCCGCAGTTGCCAAGGACTACGAACTGCTCAACGTGTCGTACGACCCGACCCGCGAGCTGTATCAGGACTACAACGCTGAATTCATCAAGTTCTGGCAGAAGGATCATGCCGGCGACACCGTGAAAGTCCAGCAATCCCACGGCGGCTCGGGCAAGCAAGGCCGGGCGGTGATCGATGGCCTGCGTGCCGACGTCGTGACCCTGGCCCTGGCTGGTGATATCGACGAAATCGCCAAGCTCGGCAAGACCCTGCCGGCGGACTGGCAGAAACGCCTGCCGGAAGCGAGCACTCCCTACACCTCGACCATCGTGTTCCTGGTGCGCAAGGGCAACCCTAAAGGCATCAAGGACTGGGGCGACCTGGTCAAGAATGACGTCTCGGTGATCACGCCGAACCCGAAAACCTCCGGCGGTGCCCGCTGGAACTTCCTCGCAGCCTGGGCCTATGGTCTGAAAGCCAATGGCGGTGACGAAGCCAAGGCCAAGGAATATGTGCAAACCCTGTTCAAGCACGTGCCAGTGCTGGACACCGGCGCTCGCGGCTCGACCATTACCTTCGTCAACAACGGTCAGGGCGACGTATTGCTGGCCTGGGAAAACGAAGCCTTCCTGGCGCTGAAAGAAGAAGGCGGCGCCGACAAGTTCGAGATCGTTGTGCCTTCGCTGTCGATCCTCGCCGAGCCACCGGTGGCGGTGGTCGACAAGAACGCCGAGAAAAAGGGCAACGAGCAGATCGCCGAAGCCTACCTCAAGCACCTGTACAGCCCGGCTGGCCAGGAGATCGCAGCGAAGAACTTCTATCGCCCGCGTGACAAGGACGTGGCCGCCAAGTACGCCCAGCAGTTCCCGAAACTGGAGCTGGTGAGCATCGACAAGGACTTCGGCGGCTGGAAAACCGCACAGCCGAAATTCTTCAATGATGGTGGCGTGTTCGACCAGATCTACCAGGCACAGTAATCTTAAATAGCCATCAACGAGCCCCGGGTTTACCTTCGGGGCTTTGTGCGTTCTCAACCAAGGACTTTTATGTCGCGTCGTATCTCCCCCGTCATACCCGGCTTCGGGCTGACGCTGGGCTACACCTTGGTGTACCTCAGCCTGATTGTGCTCATACCACTGGCGGCGATGTTCGTGCATGCCGCTCAACTTACCTGGGATCAGTTCTGGGCAATCATCTCGGCGCCACGGGTGCTGGCGGCGTTGAAGCTCAGCTTCGGCACCGCCCTGTGTGCCGCGATCATCAACGGCATCATCGGCACGCTGCTGGCCTGGGTATTGGTGCGCTATACCTTCCCTGGACGAAAAGTGATCGATGCAATGATCGACTTGCCGTTCGCATTGCCCACGGCGGTGGCCGGTATTGCCCTGACCGCGCTGTACACCCCTACCGGCCTGGTCGGTCAATTTGCAGCGGATCTGGGTTTCAAGATTGCCTACACCCCTCTGGGCATCACCCTTGCCCTCACTTTTGTGACACTTCCATTCGTAGTACGTACCGTACAGCCAGTATTGGCAGACATACCGCGTGAGGTCGAAGAAGCGGCCGCGTGCCTGGGTGCGAAACCCTTGCAGGTTTTCCGCCATATCCTGCTGCCCGCGCTGTTGCCGGCATGGCTGACCGGCTTTGCGCTGGCCTTTGCCCGCGGGGTCGGCGAGTACGGTTCGGTGATTTTCATCGCCGGCAACATGCCGATGAAAACCGAGATTCTGCCGCTGCTGATCATGGTCAAGCTCGACCAATACGATTACACCGGCGCCACGTCCATTGGTGTACTGATGCTGGTGGTTTCCTTCGTCCTGTTGCTGCTGATCAACTTGTTGCAGCGGCGCATCGAAACCCCATAAGGAGGCGCACCCATGTCCCAATCGTCTATTGCTGCCGCTTCCTCCAACGCTGCCCGTCGAGGCAGTGCGACGTCGCGGCGAGTCCTGATCGGCCTTGGCTGGCTGATTTTTGCCCTGTTCCTGTTGCTGCCGTTGTTCATCGTGGTGTCCCAGGGCCTGAAACTCGGTCTCGGGGCGTTTTTCACCGCGATCTTTGAGCCGGACGCGCTGTCGGCACTGAAGCTCACGGTCATCGCCGTACTGATTTCGGTGCCGCTGAACCTGGTGTTCGGCGTCAGCGCCGCCTGGTGCGTGAGCAAGTACTCGTTCCGCGGCAAGAGCATGCTGGTGACGCTGATCGACCTGCCGTTCTCGGTGTCGCCGGTGATCGCCGGTCTGGTCTATGTGCTGATGTTCGGCGCCCAGGGCCTGTTCGGGCCGTGGTTGCAGGACCACGACATCCAGATCGTCTTCGCCCTGCCGGGCATCGTGCTGGCGACGATCTTCGTCACCGTGCCGTTCGTGGCCCGTGAGCTGATCCCGCTGATGCAGGAGCAAGGCACCCAGGAAGAGGAGGCCGCGCGCCTGCTCGGGGCCAATGGCTGGCAGATGTTCTGGCACGTCACCGTCCCCAACATCAAATGGGGCCTGATCTATGGCGTGGTGTTGTGTACTGCGCGGGCCATGGGTGAATTCGGTGCGGTGTCGGTGGTTTCCGGGCACATTCGCGGGGTGACCAACACTCTGCCGCTGCACGTCGAGATCCTCTACAACGAATACAACCACGTGGCCGCGTTCGCCGTGGCGAGCCTGTTGCTGATCCTGGCGCTCTTCATCCTGCTGCTCAAGCAGTGGAGCGAAAACCGTATTAACCGCCTGCGCGCCAGCGCCGCGGAGGAATAATTCATGTCGATCGAAGTGCGTAACGTCAGCAAGAATTTCAACGCGTTCAAGGCGCTGGACAACATCAGCCTGGACATCCACAGCGGCGAACTCGTGGCACTGCTCGGCCCGTCCGGCTGCGGCAAGACCACGCTGCTGCGGATCATCGCCGGTCTGGAAACGCCCGACAAAGGCAACATCGTGTTCCACGGAGAAGACGTTTCCGGCCACGACGTACGGGACCGCAACGTCGGTTTCGTGTTCCAGCACTACGCTTTGTTCCGCCACATGACGGTGTTCGACAACGTCGCGTTCGGCCTGCGCATGAAACCGAAAAACCAGCGCCCGAGCGAAAGCCAGATCGCCACCAAAGTCCATGAACTGCTGAACATGGTGCAACTGGACTGGCTGTCGGACCGCTACCCGGAACAACTCTCCGGTGGTCAGCGTCAACGCATTGCGTTGGCCCGCGCGCTGGCGGTGGAACCGAAAGTGTTGCTGCTCGACGAACCCTTCGGCGCCCTCGACGCCAAGGTCCGTAAAGAACTGCGCCGGTGGCTGGCGCGTCTGCACGAAGACATCAACCTGACCTCGGTGTTCGTGACCCACGACCAGGAAGAAGCGATGGAAGTCGCCGACCGCATCGTGGTGATGAACAAGGGTGTGATCGAGCAGATCGGCTCACCGGGCGACGTCTACGAAAACCCGGCCAGCGATTTCGTCTATCACTTCCTCGGTGATTCGAACCGTCTGCACCTGGGCGAAGACAAGCACGTGCTGTTCCGCCCGCACGAGGTGTCGCTGTCGCGTCATGAACTGGAAGACCATCACGCGGCTGAAGTGCGCGATATTCGTCCGCTTGGCGCGACCACACGGGTGACGTTGAAGGTCGAAGGGCAGAGCGATCTGATCGAGGCTGAAGTGGTCAAGGATCACGACAGCCTGGTTGGTTTGGCGAAGGGTGAGACGCTGTTCTTCAAGCCGAAGGTCTGGCAGAAGGTTGCCAACATCTAAAGCAACAGCTTCGCGAGCAGGCTCGCTCCCACAGGGTTCCATGTACACCATAGATCCACTGTGGGAGCGAGCTTGCTCGCGATTGCTCTCTAAACAGCAGCACGTTTCGGATTGACCCGCACCCCACCCGCCCGTGCCTCAATCTGCTCTTTGAGGTCATGGCGCATCCCCAGCATGAACGCCAGCTCGGCCACCACGAACAACGGCCCGACAATCAGCCCGGTCACGTCGTCGACAAACGCCGGCTTGCGCCCTTCGTAGTGATGGCCGACAAACTGGATCGCCCAACCGATCACAAACATCGCCACGCCGCTGCTCAGCCAGACCAGCGTGCTTTGCTGCGCCAGCGCATGACCGGCCCAGACACTCAGCCCGAGCAACACGGTCATCAACACGCCCAAGCGCAACTCCAGGCGCAGGTAAAACCACGCCGATGCCAGCGAAACGAGCACCGCCGGTGACAGCCACACGCCGCCCAGCGACCATTGCGGCCGGGACAGCAACACCGCGACGGCCACCACGATCAGCGGAATGCCGATAAAGTGCGATGCGATGTTGCGCGGGTCACGGTGGTAGGCGGCGTATTGACTGAGGTGGTCGACGAGGCTTTTCATTGTTGTTCTCCTGTGGGGTAGTTGATCATGCCCCGGGGCCACTTAACGCTCTGTCAGCCAGGCGACAATCTCTAGGAGTTTTCATGGATATGCAGGTCTGGCGTCCACGCCTGATGAGCGGTCAGTGGTTCAGCCATTTGCCTGTTTCCCTACAGGATAGCCTGCTGTCGGTGGCCAGGCTGCGGCGCTTGACCCCGGGCCAGCGGCTGTTCAAACGCGGCGATCCGCCCTGTGGCCTGTACGCGGTACTGGAAGGCGCGGTGCGCGTCGGTGCCGTGAGCGAGCAGGGCAAGGAAGCGTTGCTGAGCCTGGTGGAGCCGCCGCACTGGTTCGGCGAAATCTGCCTGTTCGACGGTCAGCCGCGCACCCACGATGCCTACGGCGTGGGCCAGTGCACACTGCTGCACATTCCCCAGAACATCTTGCTGGCGCTGCTCGACGAGCATCCGCAGCACTGGCGGCAACTGGCGTTGCTGATGAGCCAGAAACTGCGCATGACCTTCATCAACCTCGAACAGTTGAGCCTGTTGCCGGCCCCGGCACGGCTGGCCCATCGCTTGTTGATGATCGCCGAAGGCTACGGCGAACTTGAAGAACCACGCCGCATCCTGCAACTGCCCCAGGAGCAGCTTGCGGCAATGCTGTCGCTGTCGCGCCAGACCACCAACCAGATCCTTAAGGATTTGCAGGGGCAGGGGATCATCGGGCTGAGTTACGGCGAAATTGAAATCCTCGATGCCGAGCGGTTGCGGGTGTTGGCCCTGGTTTGATGCTTGATAGGGGCGTCAGCAAATGAAGCTGGACTTCTATCAAATTCTGCATTAAATACAATGCATGCTCGTCAAATCGACGATATATGCACTGTATACGATGCATGGTGATCAATGGAAAACCTTGGCGAACTGATCCGAACCTTGCGCAAGGAGAGAAAACTCTCTCAGCAAGACGTGGCACAGAAGTACGGAATGAGCCGGGCAACGATCTCCGGCATCGAAAACAACACCATTTCCGAAATTGGTCTGCGCAAGGTCGAGGCGATACTCAATGGCTTCGGTTATGAGCTGACCGCCGTGCCGCGACAGTCGAAGCGGCCGACGCTGGACGCCCTGAAAAAGGTGGATTTCCATGGATGAGCCGCAGGGTCGACTGGCGATCAGCGTTTCCAACAGTGCAATCGGAACCCTTGGCCGTGGCCAGTCTCCCATCGATACCGTGTTTGCCTACGCCGAAAATGCGTCCGAACAAGACGCTGTCTCATTGACCATGCCGGTGCGTTTGGAGAGTTACGCGTGGGAACCCGGTGTTCCACCGATTTTTGAAATGAATCTGCCTGAGGGCGCTCTGCGCGATGAATTGACTCGTCGCTTCAGCAAGGCCGTTCGAGGGTTTGATGATTTTTCGATGCTTGCCATCGTCGGTCCGCACCAGCTCGGAAGAGTCGGTATTTCAAAGGCCCAGGGTCCAGTCGAGCAGCCGCCTGAAACCAGCTTGGCGGACCTTCTTGTACATGATGGCGCGCAAGGTCTGTTCGAGGATCTCTTGCAGACCTATGGTCAGTATTCCGGCGTTTCCGGTGTACAGCCGAAGGTACTGGTGCGTGACAGCGCGTCAACCATCGATCGGCTCTCCCATCGGGGGGCGACGCACCTGGTCAAAACCTTTCGTCCAGAGCAATACCCGGAGCTCGCTGCCAATGAATACTTCTGCATGCGGGCGGCGTTGCATTCGGGTCTTGAGGTGCCGAAGCTTGAACTCAGTGAGCACGGCAAGTTTTTGATCGTTGAACGCTTCGACCTGAATGAAAAAGGTTACCTGGGGTTCGAGGACTTCTGCGTGCTCAATGCCTGGCCATCAAAAGCCAAATACGATGGTTCGTACGAAGGTGCGGCCAAGCAGATCAAGGCCTTTGTTTCTCCGCCTTTGCTCAATCAGGCACTGGAGTCGTTTTTCAAAATCGTCGCGCTGTCATCGGGGTTGAAAAATGGCGACGCGCACCTCAAGAATTTTGGCGTTCTGTACGAAGATTGTGGTGTCGATGCGCCAATCAGCCTGGCACCTGCCTACGACATCATCACCACGTCGGTCTACATCAAGACCGATAGCATGGCGTTGTTACTGGGCGGATCGAAGGCGTGGCCCAAGTACAAAATGCTGATGCGGTTTGGCCGTTCCGCCTGCAATTTGACCGAGGGGCGCTGCAACGAATTGCTGCAACAAGTCATCCATGGGATGGAGATGGCGATGGGCGAGATGGGCCGGCACATTAAGGCAAACAGTGCCTTTGCCGAGGTGGGAGGGGCAATGCTGGAGCAGTGGAACGAGGGTATGGCGCGCAGCCTGGTCAAAGGCTGATCAGCGCAACCCATCCCGAAACTGCCCCGGCGTCATCCCGGTCCAGCGCTTGAACGCGCGGCTGAAGCTGCTGGTGTCGGCAAAACCGAGCAGATAACTGATTTCGCTCAGCGACACCTGCGGGTCACGCAGGTGCAGCAACGCGAGGTTTTCGCGGCTTTCGTTGAGCAGCGTGTCGAACCGGCAGCCTTCATCGGCCAGGTGCCGTTGCAGGCTGCGCAGGCTCAGGTGCAGGGCCTTGGCGATGTGTTCGGCGCTGGGTTCGCCTTCGGGCAGTTGTTCCTCGATGGCGTCGCGGACCTTGCGCTCCCAGGTCAACGGCTTGAGTTGCGCCAGGGTGCGCTTGAGCACCGTCTCATTGTGCTCGGCCAGTTCCGGGTTGGCGTCATCCAGGTGACTGTCGAAGTCGACGAGGGAAAATTCCAGTCGGTCTTCGTCGGCGCCGAAGTGCACGGGCGAGCGAAAGACTTTATGCCATTGGTGCGCGTCGGCCGGCTCCGGGCGGCGCAGGTAGGTCGCCAGCGGCGCGTAGTCGCGGCCCAGGCGATTGCGGCAGGTGCGCACGTAAATCGCCATGAACGCATCGATGGCTTCGAACGCCGGAGCCGGGTTGCCGGCAGGGATATTCAGTCGGAAACGGTAGCGGTCTTCAGCGCGGGTCAGTTCCAGTTCCAGGGCATCGCTGACGACCTGGTGATAGCGCACGATACGTTCGAACACCTCCCGCAAACTGCCGCTGGCCACCAGCGCATAACCCAGCGCATGGAAGGTGGTCGGGCTGACGAAGCGCGACACCCGCAAACCGATCGCCGGGTCGCCGCTGGCCAGTACCGCCAATTGCCACAGCTGCGTGGTGCGCGACAGCGGATAGCGCGCGTTCGGGTCGTCCATCAGGTTGGGGTCGAGCCCGGCTTGCTGGCACAGGGCAGTGCTGTCGATACCGAGGGCATCGAGTTGCTTGCGCAGGGCGCGGGTCCAGCTGGCGAGGGAGGTCGGTTCAGTCATGCTGATTGGCGCTTCCGGTCAACAGGTTGGCGTTCTCGGCTACCGCGTTGCGAGGCTCCGCAAGGCAGGATGCAACCATCAATAACCAGAGGATGGAAGCATGAGCGGTACTTCTGCAAGCCCCCAGCGACTGAATGCAGCACAACGATCTGCGCATATCCGTGAAGTGGTACTGGCCAAAGGCGTCGAGTTGCGCGCGCAATACCCGATTCTCAAGCATCAGGACGCCCTCGGCGCGGGCATTCTGGCCTTCGCCCTGGCGGGCATGGTCGGTTCGGCGGCGCTCTATATCACCGGGCACATGGCCTGGTGGGCGTGCCTGCTGCTCAATGCATTTTTCGCTTCGCTGACCCATGAGCTGGAACACGACCTGATCCACAGCATGTACTTCCGCAAGCAGAAAGTGCCGCACAACCTGATGATGGGCCTGGTATGGCTGGCGCGGCCAAGCACCATCAACCCATGGATTCGCCGCCATCTGCACCTCAATCACCATAAGGTGTCGGGTTCTGAAACCGATATGGAAGAACGCGCCATCACCAACGGCGAGCCATGGGGCATCGCGCGATTCTTGATGATTGGCGACAACATGATGTCGTCGTTCATCCGCATGCTGCGAGCCAAGACCTGGGCGCAAAAGATCAGCATCGTCCAGCGCACCCTGAAGGTGTATGCGCCGCTGGCGCTGATGCATTGGGGCGCGTGGTACGTGTTTCTCGGTTTCCACGCAGCGAATGGTGTTGCATATCTACTGGGCGCACCGATCGAGTGGTCGGCGACGACGTTGTCGGTGATGCAGGTGATCGACATCGCGGCAGTCGTGATCATCGGCCCGAACGTGTTGCGCACGTTCTGCCTGCACTTCATCAGCTCGAACATGCACTACTACGGTGACGTGGAACCGGGCAACGTGATGCAGCAGACCCAGGTGCTCAACGCGTGGTGGCTGTGGCCGTTGCAGGCGTTCTGCTTCAATTTCGGCAGTAGCCACGGGATTCATCACTTTGTGGTGAAGGAACCGTTCTACATCCGCCAGTTGACCGTGCCGGTGGGGCACAAGGTGATGCGGGAGATGGGTGTGCGGTTCAATGATTTCGGCACGTTTGCGCGGGCTAACAGGTTTGAGCGCAAGGACGAAGTGGTTGGGGAGAAGGTGCGTACGGCGCAGGCTTAGTAGTGTTTGAAAGGGCCCTTTCGCGGGCAAGCCCGCTCCCACAGGTTTCTGTGGCGAATGCGAAGTTTGCGTTCAGCACAAATCCCTGTGGGAGCGGGCTTGCCCGCGAAGGGGCCGGATCAGGCAACATCAATCCGGCTGAAACGGCGACTCACTCAAGATCACCCCGGTCTCATCCACATACTTTTGCCAATGCTCGATCAAGGCATTCAGCTTCTGCGGTTGGCTCAACGCCAGGTCGTGAATCTCCCCCGGATCACTGCCCAGGTCATACAGCTGCCAGGTCGCCGGCCCTACCGGCCCGGGGATGTACACCGCCTTCCATTGACCTTGTCGAATCGCCCGCCGCCCGAACAACTCCCAACCGGTGACGGTGTGCTCGTCATGCACCTGCGCGGTCTCGCCCGACAGAAACCCCAGCCACGATTTGCCGCGAACTTCCGCCACGGGTTTGCCGTGCCATTGCTTGCCCGGATGGCGCACGCCGGCGAGGTCGAGAATGGTCGGCGTGATGTCCATCACTGTGCCGAAACCGTGGCTGATCTGCCCCTTGAGCGGCAGCTGCGGGTAATGCACCAGCGCCGGAACGCGAATGCCGCCTTCGGTGGTGAAGGCCTTGAACAACCGCGACGGCGCGGTCGCCACTTGCGCCCAGTTCGGCCCGTACCAGACGTAGGAGTTGGCGCGGCCGATGTTGTCCAGGCTGTTGTCGTAATGCTGGTTGAGATAGGTCAGCAGCTGCGGGCCGAATTTCGGGAAGGCTTCGAGCAGCGCCCCTTCGGCGCCGTTGTCGGACATGAACAGGATGAAGGTGTTGTCCAGTTGCCCTTGCTGGCGCAGGTAGTCGACGACACGGCCGATGTTCCAGTCCATGCGCTCGACCATCGCCGCATACACCTCCATGGCCCGTGCGGAAATCTGCCGCTGTTCTTCGCTCAGGGCATCCCATTGTGCGCTCAGCTGGATCAGTGGATGGGGCTCGACATCGGCTTCGATCAAGCCGAGTTGCTTGAGCTTTTCCAGGCGCTCAAGTCGCAGCACCTCCGGGCCTGCGTCATAGCGGCCACGGTATTTTTCGACCACATCGGCGGGCGCCTGCAACGGCCAGTGCGGTGCGGAAAACGGCAGGTAGGCGAAGAACGGCCGGGTCTGGTCACGCTCCTTGAGGTATTGCAGCAGCTTGTCGCCAAAGGCATCGGAGGAATAGAAATCCTTGGGCAGTTCATCGATGAATTGGTCGTCTTCGATGTACAGCGCCGGGGTGGACTTGAGCAGCCTTGGCGTCGTTTCATCGTAGGTCGGCTCGAAGCCGTAATGGTTGGCCGCGCCCGGCAGCAGCGAAAACGAACGCTCGAAACCCCGGGCGTGGGGCGCCAGTTCTGCGGTCAGGCCCAGGTGCCATTTGCCGCTCATCAAGGTCTGATAACCGGCCTCGCGCAGCAGCTCGGGCAGGGCGACCACGCGGTCGTTCAAGTGCCCTTCGTAACCCGGTTTGCCGATCAGGTCCGGTGTCAGCGCTTCGGCCATGGTGCCGATGCCGGCGATGTGGTGGTCGGTACCGGTGAGCAGCATCGAACGAGTCGGCGAGCAGGTCGGCGCGGTGTGAAAGTCGGTCAGGCGCAGGCCATTGTTGGCCAAGGCATCGAGGTTCGGCGTATTGATTTCGCCACCGAAGGCGCCGAGGTCGGAAAAGCCCAGATCGTCGGCCAGGATCACAAGAAAGTTGGGACGTTGTGGCATCAATGATTTCCTTTTTCAGTAGGCAATGAAGGACAGCGGCAGATCGCGGACCTGCACCGGCACGGGGGGCTGGTAGTGATCGTCGCTGGTGAGTTCGTGAAGCAGTTCTTCGCGCAGCTGGTGGAAGTCGAAACTGCTGCGCTGGCGAGGATGCGGCAGGGCAATGTCGACCACCTGCTTGATCCGTCCCGGACGCGGTTCCATCACGACCACGCGGTCGGCGAGGAAGATCGCCTCCTCGACATCGTGGGTGACCAGGATGGTGGTGATTTTTGCCCGCGCGCGGATCGCCAGGAGTTCGTCCTGCATCTGCTGGCGGGTCAGCGCATCGAGGGCGCCGAAGGGTTCGTCCAGCAGCAGAATCCGTGGGCTGGCCACCAGGCCGCGAGCAATGGCCACGCGCTGCGCCATGCCGCCGGAGAGTTGGTGTGGATAGGCGCGGGCGAAATCACCGAGGCCCACCAGTTCGATGAAGTCATGGATGCGCTTGTGCCTTTGCGCAGCGCTCAACGGCTCGTTGACCAGGCCCAGGCCGATGTTGTCGGCCACGCTCAGCCACGGGAACAAGCGATGCTCCTGAAAGACGATGCCGCGCTCGTCGCCGATGCCGGTGACGGCTTTGCCGTCCACGCTGATCTGCCCGCGAAATTGTCTATCGAGGCCTACCAGCAGTCGCAGCAAGGTGGATTTACCGCAACCGCTGGAGCCGACGATGGCGACGAACTCGCCCTCGGCGATGTCCAGGTTGAATTCGCGAATGGCTTCCAGTTCGAAGCCGTCGACGTCGAAGGTTTTGCCCACGTGATTGAAGCTGACAATCGGTGCGTTCATGCGTGTCTCCAGCGGGTGGCGCGGATTTCCAGGCGTTGGCCAATGAGGTTGAGCAGGGCGCCGGTCAGGCCTACCAGCAACATGCCGGCCATGATCAGGTCCATGCGCAGCAGTTGCTGGGCGCCGATCATCTGGCTGCCGATGCCGCCGTTGGACGGCATGAAGTATTCGGCGCCGATGGTGCCGAGCCAGGCGTAGATCAGGCTCAGGCGAAGTCCTGCAAAAATTCCCGGCGCAGCGCCCGGCAACACCAGTCGAGCGAGACGCTGGCGCACATTCAGGCGCAACACTTGTGCGGCCTCGTTCAATTGCGGCGACAGATTGGCAACGCTGCGTTGGGTGGCGATGAACAGCGGGAAAAAGGCGGCGAGGGCAACGAACACCCACTTGGCCAGTTCACCCAGGCCGAACCACGCAGTGAGCAGCGGCACCCAGGCAAAAATGGCGATCTGGCGGACGGCGGCGAGGGTTGGGCCGAGCACGCGTTCACTGGTGCGCGACAAACCCAGCAGCAGCCCCAGGGCAAACCCAAGCCCGCCACCGAGCAGCAATCCGCCAAGGGTGCGACCCAGGCTCAGGGCCATGCCGCCGAGCAGTGTGCCGTCGAGCAGACCATCCTGGGTTGTCTGCAGGACGGCCAGCGGGCTGACCAGAATGTTCGGGTCAATCCACTGTAGGTCCGAGGCCAGTTGCCACAACGCCAGCAGCGCCAACGGCAGCAGCCACGGTTGCACGCGCTGCCAACCTTGATAACGCGGCCCGCGACGGATTTCGGCGGTGGCCGGGTGCGGCCAGTGCACCAGTTTCCTGTCCAGCAGACCGATGCCGCGATCCATCGCCACGCCGATCAAGCCGATCACCACGATGCACACGAACACGATGTCGAGCATGAACAGCTGCCGCGCCCAGACCATCAGGTAACCAATGCCTTCACTCGACGCGAGCAGCTCCACAGCCAGCAGCGAGGTCCAGCCGGCGGCCAGCGCGAGGCGCACCCCGGCCATGAATGCCGGCAGTGCGGCAGGCAGCACCAGACGGCGGATCAACAGGTGCGTGGGCAGGCGCAACACGGCGGCGGCTTCACGCAGCCTGGGTTGCGCATCGCGCACACCGACCAGCGTGTGCAGGGTCACCGGCACCACGATGGCTTTGATCAGCACCACCAGTTTCAGCACTTCGCCGATGCCGAAAAGCACCATGAACAAGGGGATCCAGGCCAGGGTCGGGACTTGCGCCAACCCGGTAAAGGTCGGAAACACCAGGCGCTCCAGGCGCCGACTGAAACCCAGCGCAGCACCCAGGACAGCACCTGCGCTGACCCCGGCCAGCAGCCCCCAGAACAAGCGCTGCAGGCTGATCCACAAATGGCTCCACAACTCGCCCCGGGACAATTCAATGGCGCTGTTCCAGACCAGGGATGGCGCCGGCAGGATCTGCTCGCTCATCCAGTGATTACGGCTGGCCAGCCACCAGAGGGTGAAAAGGGCAGTGGGCAACAACCAGGGCAACAAACGTTGACTCAGGCTTGGCCAACGTTGCCTGTTTTTAAGTGACGGCGCGGCCAGCGGCAGGCTGAGAAGGGAAACACGGGCCATGAACGACCTCCGTTGTCGGGTTGCAATAAAGACCTGCTTTTTTGTGGGAGCGAGCTCGCTCCCACAGGGTTCAAGGTGTATGCAAAATTGATCTATAAAAACTGAAATCAATACTATTGAGAGATAAGCGAGACCATTTAAGGCCTCCATCTACCGCTGCATCCAATGCATTCGAAGAATATTTTCGATGCCGTTGCTGCATACCCGGCCAAGAGGCCCGCCAGTGTTGATATAGATCCTAATGATCTAAAAATGTGAATTTATAGTATTTAAGTGTTGGTTCTACTTCGGCCTACTTTCGGTTCATCAACGCCCGTTGCCCCAAGGAGCCGCACCCATGAACCTTCCCTTCAAACGTGTTTTCAGCCTGTTCGCCGCACCGGCCCTGGCGGGGCTGCTGGCCTTCGCGGCCAACGCCGGCGAGCTCAAGGAAATCCGCATCGCCGTGCCGGACCTGAGTGCCGGTACCCAGCACAGCGGGGGAGGTGTGGTGGATGTGTTGCGCGATCAACAGATCTTCGAAAAGGCCTTTGCCGATCAAGGCATCAATATCCAATGGAGCTTCTTCAAGGGTGCAGGCCCGGTGATCAACGAGGCGTTTGCCAACGGTCAGGTGGACCTGGCTTACCTCGGCGACCTGGCCGCCATCATCGGCAAGTCCAATGGCCTGGATACGCGCTTGCTCAGCGCCTCGGCGCGTGGGGTGAAGCATTACCTCGGCGTGGTGCCGGGCTCGGGGATCAAGACCCTGCAAGACCTCAAGGGCAAACGCGTGGCGATCTTCCGTGGCACCGCCAGCCAGTTGTCCTTCGATGCAGCGCTGGCCAGCCAGGGGTTGAGCGAGAAGGACGTGAAAGTCATCAACCTGGACTTCAACGCGGCGGTCGCGGCGCTGGCGGCGAAGCAGATCGATGCCTCGTGGGGCGGTTCCGGGCTCACCGCACTACAAGCCAAGGGGCTGGCCGAGTTGCCGCTGACCACCAAGGACCTGGGCGGCGCCGGCAGTGTGCAGGCGGTGCTGGTGGGGACCGGGAAGTTCGTCGACGAGCACCCCGAGGCGGTCGCCACGTTGCTCAAGGCTCAACAGCAAGCGGTGACGTGGCTGACCCAGGACAGCAACAAGGACGCCTACATTCAGCTGGTGTCGGGGCTGGCGAGTTATCCGCCGGTGATCCTCAAGCAGGATCTGCAGGATCAGAAACTGAGCGAGGTGTTCCCCTCGACGCTTGACCCGGTGTTCCTGGGTAAATTGCAGGATGCCGTAGACCTGGCTTCGCAGCAGAAGCTGATTCGCAAGTCGTTCAAGGTCAGTGATTGGGTGGCGCCGGAGTTGGCTGCGGCGAAGCTTTGAGTTTTCAGTAAGCTCACTGGCCCCATCGCGAGCAAGCTCGCTCCCACACCGACCGTGTAAACACCGGAGATCTCCTGTGGGAGCGAGCTTGCTCGCGATGAGGCCCTAAACCGCGACGGCAATCTGCTGCCTGTCCACCGCCACCAACGTCTCGATCATCGCCCGCGCCGCGGGTGACAAGCGGAACCCGGTGCGGCTGACGATCCCGCAGCGTGCATTCATGCTCTCGATGTTCTGCGGCAAATTACGCCAGTGCAGCAGCACCAGCGATCCCTGGGCGACGTCCTCGATGAACGCCTCCTCCGTGCCCACGCCGATCGCGTTGGATTGCAGCACCACTTTCACCAGCGCCGGGAAATGTTCGGTCTGGATGGTCGGCGAAAAATCCACCCGTCCACTCAGGTTCGCCAGCAGTTTGCGAATGCCCGGCGGGATCATCGTGGTTGCCAGCGGGTAATCGAACATGTCGTTGGTCGACAGACTCTCCTTGACCAGCAGCGGATGTCCGGGACGGCAGAAAAACACGCCACGCTTGGGCGTCAGGGCCTGGGTCTGGAAGTTCGGATCGGACTCGAAATGGCGGATGTCGGCGATGAAGAATTCGATCTCTTCACGGCTCAGGGCGCGGCTGAGTTTTTCCCAGTTATCCACCTCGAAGCAGGTGCGCACTTTCGGGTGCGCGTTGATGAATTGCGCCACCGCATCCGGCACCAGTTTCACCGCCGGTGCCGGGCCGCAGCCGAAGCGCAGTTCGCCGGCATCGAGCTTGGTCATCTGCGTCACTTCGCTGCTGAGCAGCGCCGCACCCTGCACCAGGCTGCGGGCATGTTGCAGCACCACCAGGCCTTCGGGTGTGGGGCGCAAATCCTTGTTGCCACGGTCCACCAGGACGCAGCCGAATTCGTGTTCCAGCCCCTGAATACTGCGGCTGAAAGCCGGCTGGGTAATGCCCATGGCCTCGGCCGCGCGCACGAAACTGCGGTGTTCGTCGAGGGCGATGAAGTAACGCAACTGGCGAAGATCCATATGCTTTTCCGGCATCCTAAAAATAGCTCGAAGGCATTTGCGACGAGGGTTGACTGAGGTTTTAAATGCAACCTCTTATTCCGTCAACGAAGCATGTAGATATCTATTAGATCAAAAAAGAATATAGATAGAGCAGTGTTTCGAGGCCGGTCAACCGCAAGCAGTCTGATGAGGGTCTACCCATGAGCAACGCCGCTTTCGCAGTACAACCCGCTGTTCACGCGCTTGAAATCCACCCGGTGGCCGGTCGCATCGGTGCCGAAATTCGTGGCGTAGAGCTTTCCGGCGAGCTGGATGCCGCCACCGTCGAAGCCATCCAACAGGCGCTGCTGCAATACAAGGTGATCTTCTTCCGCGAGCAGACCCAGCTCGACGATCAGCGCCAGGAAGCGTTCGCTCACCTGCTCGGCGAACCGGTGGCGCACCCGACCGTGCCAGTGCGCGAAGGCACGCGTTTTCTGCTGGAACTGGACGGTGCCGAAGGTCAGCGCGCGAGCTCCTGGCACACCGACGTGACCTTCGTCGAGGCCTACCCGAAAGCCTCGATCCTGCGCTCGGTGGTGGCCCCGGCTTTCGGCGGCGACACCCTGTGGGCCAACACCGCCACCGCCTACAGCGGCTTGTCTGAGGAGCTGCGCGAGCTGGCCGACAAACTGGTCGCGGTGCACAGCAACGAATACGACTACGCCGGCACCAGGCCTGACGTCTCGGCGGAAAAGCTGGAGCGCTATCGCAAGATCTTCACCTCGACCGTCTACGAGACCGAACACCCGGTGGTCCGCGTGCACCCGATCAGCGGTGAGAAGAGCTTGCTGCTGGGGCATTTCGTCAAGCGCATCAAGGGCTATTCCCAGGCTGATTCGGCGCACCTGTTCGGGTTGTTGCAGAGCCATGTGATCCGCCAGGAAAACATCGTGCGCTGGCGCTGGAAGGCTGGCGATGTGGCGATCTGGGACAACCGCTCCACCCAGCATTACGCGGTGGATGACTACGGCACCCAGGACCGGATCGTGCGCCGTGTGACGCTCAAGGGCGAGGTGGCGGTGGGTGTGAACGGGCAGGTCAGCCAGACCGTGAAAGGGCCGGATATCGGCGGCGTCTGACCTGACGCCATCGCGGGCAAGCCCGCTCCCACAGGGGATCTGTAGGAGCGGGCTTGCCCGCGATGGCGGCCTATCAAGCAATAAAGAATCACTTTCTGATCGGGAACCCCGCCTTATGAGTCCGTTGCACCTCGCCCCAACCTCTTCACCCCAACGGCTCAAACGCCTTCCTCTCGCTCTGTTGCTGGCCGGCAGCGCCAGTTGGACTCAGGGTTATGCGGCCGACAGTGCCACCCCTGAAACCACCCCGGCAAAAACCGCCACGGCCGACAATACGCAACTGCAAACCGTGACCGTAACCACTCGCCGCCGCGAGGAAAGTTCGCAGGACGTACCGACCCCCATGAGCGTGGTCAGCGGCCAGACCCTGGAAACCCAGCGGGTCTATCGCATTCAGGATTTGCAGCAACTGGTGCCCAGCGTCAACGTCGCCTACATGCATGCGCGCCAGTCCAGCGTGTCGATTCGAGGCCTGGGCAACAACCCGGCCAGCGATGGTCTGGAAGGCAGTGTCGGGCTGTACATCGACAACGTTTACCTCGGGCGGCCGGGCATGGCCGTGTTCGATCTGATGGACATCGAGCAGCTCGAAGTGCTGCGTGGTCCGCAAGGCACGTTGTTCGGTAAAAACACCACCGCCGGTGTGATCAACATCAGCACCCGTGCGCCAACGTTTACTCCGGAGCGCAGCATCGAATCTTCGGTGGGCGAGGACGGTTATTTCCAGACCAAGGGCACGATTTCCGGTCCGTTGAATGACGAACTGGCCGGACGCTTTTCTGCCTACCGCACCCGCAGCGACGGCGATATCAAGAACGAATTCGACGGCCATGACTTGAACGGCGGCTCTCGCGATGGCTTCCGTGGCCAGTTGCTGTTCAAGCCCAACGAGTCATTCAACCTGCGCTGGATCGGCGACTACAACGAGGAAGACTCCAGCGCCGGCACCCGTGTGCTGTACAACACCGGGCCGACCATCAATGGCACCAACCTTTATCAGGCTCGGGCCAATGCCGCGGGCGCGACCCTGGTTGACGGCACCCACCGCAAGGTCAACCTGAACAACGACCAGCACGTCACCGTGCATCAGGGCGGCACATCGGTGGAGGCCAACTGGACGCTGCCGAGCGACTTCACCCTGACCTCCATCAGCTCCTATCGCTGGTGGAATTTCACCCCGCGCAATGATGACGGCCTGAACGCAACCGCCTTCTACAACGCCGGCGTTTCGGTGGAGGACAAACAGTATTCCCAGGAGTTTCGCCTGGCGTCGCCTACCGGCGGATTCTTCGATTACGTGCTTGGCGCCTACTACTTCGGTTCCAACCTGGACAACAAGTCCTTCACCTTTTACGGCCCGCAGGCGGACATCTGGAGCGGCACGCCCACCGGTGCGCTGAACAACATCGACAGTGTCGGCAACGGTCATATCGAAACCAACAGTTTCGCGCTGTTCGCCCAAGGCACCTGGCACCTGACCGAGCGCCTGGACTTCACCGCCGGCCTGCGCGGCACCTATGAAGAGAAAAACGCCTGGGTCACCCGTGACGCACCCGCCGGTGGTACCGCGGTCACCGGCGCGGCGGCCGCGTCACGACGCGCTCGCGCGGGGGCCTACGATTCCGGCGATCTGAACCAGTACAGCTCGAGTCCATCGGGGCTGTTGAACCTCAGCTATCGCCTCACCGACGACCTGCTCACCTACGCCACGTTGTCCCATGGCGAAAAATCCGGTGGGGTCAACCTGGCCGTCGGCACCGCGCCGGTGGCGGGAGCCGACTCGCTGCTGATCGGCACCGAGCGCGCCAACAACGCCGAACTCGGCTTCAAGAGCACCCTGTGGGACCGTCGCCTGCAATTGAACGCCAACCTGTTCTGGACCCAGGTCAACGGCTATCAGACCAACGCCTACGACGACGCCAACCGCGTGCAGTACCTGACCAACGCCGGCTCGGTACGCTCGCGCGGCGTGGAATTCGAAAGCACCCTGATCCCGTTGCGCGGCCTGACGTTGAACATCAACGGCTCGTACAACGACGTCAGCTACCTCTCGTACAAGGATGCACCGTGCCCGCCGGAAGTCAGCCTGGCGCCGGGTGCTCCGGCGTCCTGCGACCTCAGCGGCCATCAGGTGGTCGGCGCCTCGAAATGGATCGGCAACGCCAACGGCGAATACAAGTGGAACCTGAGCAACGGCTTCGAAGAGTACGTCACCGCCAGCTATGCGTTCCGTTCCAAAGCGGTGGGCACCGTGGAAGATTCCGACTTCGGCCAGATCCCCAGCTATGCCGTGGTCAACCTGTCCACCGGCCTGCGCGGCGACTTCAACCAGGGGCAGTGGGACGTTTCTCTGTGGCTGAAAAACGCCTTCGACAAGACCTACTACACGACGCTGTGGACGGCCGCCAACGGCGGTTATGAAGGCCTGCTCGGCACGCCACGGACGTTGGGCGTGACCGGTCGATACGACTTCTGACGGCGAAAACGCATGCCTCGAATGAATACTTTCCATGCAGCAAAGGCATCGTCTTTTTTCCTTTGAGCCAGAGCCCTTGATCGGCGGGCTCTGGCGCTGGATTGATGATAATTGTTATTCGTTTCGGGTCTAAACATAAGTTTAAACATTACTTTCGGAACTAAGCGTTCCAGCCAATGATTGCTCCACCGGGACGTCGTCGGGGGATGTTCAGCACGACGTTCCGGTCATCCGCAAAGAGACCGCAGGGAGTTAAACAATGGGCAATGTCCAGATCGCCGCCGGTGCACATGAGGTGCTGTGGCGCCAGGCACCCGGTGGCGAATTGGTCGACCTCGGCCGACCGCACCGCGTGCCCTTGGGGCAGTTGCGTTTGCAGCGAGCGCCCAAGGGCGTCCTGCGCCGACGGGAAGCGATTGTGCTGGGTGTGCTGGCGTTGCTGGTGCATGGCGCGGTGATCTATTGGGTCAATCAGCAACCGACCCCGGTGCTGCCGATCGTGCCGCCGGAAGTCCCACCGATGACCATCGAGTTTTCGCGTCCGGCGCCACCGGTGATTGAGCCGCCGCCACCGCAACCGGTGCAGCCGGTGGTTGAGCCACCACCGCCCCTGGAAGACGAACTGGCCGTGAAGCCACCTCCGCCAAAGCCGATTCCCAAGCCCAAGCCGGTGGCCAAACCCGTACCGAAACCGGCGCCAAAGGCTGTTGAGCAACCCCCCGCGCCAGCGAAACCGGCTGCGCCCGTCGCGGCCCCGGCACCACCTGCACCACCTGCACCCGCGCCGGTGACACCGGCCTCCGCCACTGCCGGTTACCTGAAAAACCCGGCGCCGGAATACCCGTCGCTGGCCCAGCGTCGCGGCTGGGAAGGCACGGTTCTGTTGCGAGTGCATGTGCTGGCCAGCGGCAAGCCCGGCGAGATCCAGATCCAGAAAAGCAGTGGTCGCGATGCGCTGGACGACGCGGCGCTGAACGCGGTGAAACGTTGGAGTTTCGTGCCGGCAAAGCAAGGTGACGTCGCCCAGGACGGCTGGGTCAGCGTGCCCATCGATTTCAAGATTCATTAAACAGAAACCAATTTCGCGCGAAACGTTTACACGAGGAATACACCATGACGTTACTGGCATCTCCACTTGAATCCATCGAAAGCGCGGTGATCTGGCTGCTGGTGGTTTTTTCCGTCGCGACCTGGGGGCTGGCATTGCTCAAGGGCGTGCAGTTCGGCCGCCTCAAGGCACAGGATCGAAAATTTCACCAACAATTCTGGGCCGCTTCGAGTCTCGATTCGGCGGCCGAACTGAGCGAAACCCGGCCCGGTGCGGCCGCCCGGGTTGCCCAGGCCGGTTATGCGGCCATCCAGGTGGGCGAGGCGCCACAGGCGGCGGACTTGAGCCAGGCGATCAATCATCAGGATCGTCTGGAGCGTGCCTTGCGTCAGCAGATCGTGCGTGAGCGCCGGTCGCTGGAAACCGGGTTGGCTGTGCTCGCGAGCATTGGCAGCACCTCGCCGTTCATTGGTTTGTTCGGCACGGTGTGGGGAATCATGGAAGCGTTGAAAGGCATCAGCGCGGCGGGCTCGGCAAGCCTTGAAACGGTCGCCGGACCGATTGGTGCGGCACTGGTCGCCACCGGCGTGGGGATCGCCGTCGCGGTGCCGGCGGTGCTGGTTTACAACTATTTTTTGCGTCGTTTGAAACTGACGGCGGCGGACCTGGATGACTTCGCCCACGACTTCTACAGCCTGGCGCAGAAGAGCTCGTTCCGTGTGCTGATCCACCCAACGGCGCACAAGGCGGCAGCCCAGGGCAATGCGCAGAAAGTGAAGGAGGCGTCCTGATATGGCCTTCTCCACGCAAGACACCGATGAGGTGCTCAGCGAGATCAACGTGACGCCGCTGGTGGATGTGATGCTGGTGCTGCTGGTGGTGTTCATCGTCACCGCACCGCTGTTGACCAACGCCATTCCGATAAATCTGCCCAAGACCGAAGCAGTGGCGCCGGTGGAGCAGAAAGACCCGTTGGTGGTGAGCATCGACGGGGCCGGCAAACTGTTTATCAACAAGGACGAAATACAACCGGACTTGCTGGAGTTCAACCTCAAGTCGGCAAAGGCCAGGGACCCCGAGGTGCGCGTGCAGTTGCAGGCGGACGATGGTGTGAATTACGGCGAGGTGGCGCGGGCCATGGCATCGATTGAACGGGCAGGGATCACCAAGCTGTCAGTGATCACTGCGCGATAACGGATTTTCGTTTTCCGGGGCCGTCTCCTTGGCAGGGTGCGGCCCTTTTTTTATTCCGCGATTTTCGCGAAGACACTGTCCCCTGTAGGAGCTGGCTTGCCAGCGATAGCGGCGGGACAGGCAACATCTTTATCGATTGGGAGGACGCCATCGCTGGCAAGCCAGCGCCTACAGGTCGGGATTTGATATTCGATGTAGGTCTTAATAAATAGCTTCTTATTCCTTAACGAATATAAATCCACTCCCTATACTCGACCAGGAACAGACACGCAGCAGGAGAGCTCCCCCATGCGCAACGAATCAATTCGCTACCTGATTGTGCCGGGCTGGCAAGGATCGCCGGAAGATCATTGGCAAAGCCACTGGCAGAACAGCCTGCCGAACAGTGCGCGGGTGGAGCAGGCCGACTGGCTGACGCCGCGCCGCGAAGACTGGGTCGCGGCGCTGGCCGAGGCGATTGCCGCGGACAGCACGCCGGTCATCCTGATCGCCCACAGCCTGGGTTGCATCACCGTCGCGCACTGGGCGGCTACAGCGCCTGTGCAGTTCTTGCGTCAGGTGCGCGGTGCCCTGCTGGTCGCACCGGCGGACGTCGAGCGCCCGGCCTGCGCGCCGGCCTTGCGCAACTTTGCGCCGATTCCGACGGACCTGCTGCCATTTCCGAGCCAGGTCGTCAGCTCCGACAACGACAGCGCCGTCAGTGCACCGCGAGCGCTTGAGCTGGCGCGCAACTGGGGTGCCGAGGCGGGGATTCTGGCGGGGGCGGGGCATATCAACGTGAAGTCCGGTCATCAGCGCTGGGAGCAGGGTTTTGCTTATCTCTATCGCTTGCAGAACCGCATGGAACACCACGCCCTGCGCCGCGCTTGAACCTTTTGAATTTCATTTTTTCGTAAAGCGCCCCCGTCTCCCGGCGGTTTTGGGCGGGAGTCTGCCATGAGCTTTGAAACCTTCGGTCAGCCGCTGCTGACCTTTCCCGATGCCGAAAAAAGTCCTCTGAGCATTCGCGCCAAGGCGCTGGTGTTTGTCGATCCGCGTTCACGGCAATTGCGTGAAGACCTTGAGCAATTGGCCACGCGTTCAGTGTCAGTGCTGATCCGTGGTGAAACCGGCACCGGCAAGGAATTGCTGGCGCGCCACATACACCGCGCCAGTGATCGCGGCGGGTTGTTCGTGTCGGTCAACTGCGGCGCCATCAGCCCGACTTATGCCGACGCCGAGTTGTTTGGCTATGCGGCGGGCAGCTACAGCAGTTCGGCGAGCAGCCGTGCCGGCTGGTTCGGCTCGGCCAACGGCGGCACGCTGTATCTGGACGAGATCGGTGATTTGCCGCTGCCGATCCAGATCAAATTGCTCGCCGCCCTGGAGAACCACGAAGTCACTCGCGTCGGTGCCCATCAGCCAAGCCCGGTGGATGTGCGGTTGGTGGCGGCCACCAGCATCGATCTGGCGCAGGCGGTCGCCGCGGGAAAATTCCATGAGCGGCTTTATCACTACCTCAGCGAAGGCCCGCTGGAACTGCCGGCGCTGCGCGAGCGCACGGGTGACATCCTGTCGCTGGCCGAATACTTCCTCGGCATCTACAGCCAGCGCCTCGACCTGCCGGTGCCGCTGATCAGCGAAGCGGCACAGCTTGCGCTGGAGCATCACAGTTGGCCGGGCAATACCAGGGAACTGGAGAACGTCATTCACTTTGCATTGCTGGTCAGTACGGGTGACGAAATCTTGCCGGAGCATTTGAATCTGCCGGTTGTCCGGCCATCTGCTGTGCTTGTACAAGGATGGATAGATCAACTTGTACAACAAGGAGATGTCGCTGAAGTCCGGGCACTGAAAGAATACTTCACAGGCATCAATATATAAGCGCGTGTATTGGCTTTATAAAAAACCAGGCAATTGATGTTTGCCTGGTTTTTTTATGGGCGCTGATTCTTGTTGTTATATTTTGTACTATTTGCAGTGTGGCTGTAACAATTTTGTGTTTTGTGGGCTGATAGGTTTTGACATATCTTTTGATTTCTCCCTGGATACATTGATATCCGTCATTGTTAAATATCATATGAAAAAGGATTTTTCTGTGAAGTTTGTTGGAAATAATGCTGCGATAGCTCCAGGTGTCGGCGATGAGTTGAAAGATATCAGTCCCCTTGTCGAGGGTTATATGCCTGCGGACCCGGGGATGGCACCCCTGCCTTCCCAAGAAGCCGACTTTCCTGAGTGGGTAGACATCAAACGATTTCAAATCTACTCGACTTCGGGCGGAAATATAATTTATGCCAATGGGTATCAGCAGTTAAAGTTGGTGGTAGTTGTGCAAGTTGTCGGCGATGGGCAAAAGGTAGTTGGAATCTCCGAAAGCGAGTTCGACAGCATTCAACTGCTGGATGCCTATTCCGGCAAAGCCCTGCCGATAGACACCATTCGAGACGGCGAGGAACCGATGTGGAAGTGCATGCTGGAGCGACGCTTGCCGTACGCACCGTTTCCTCACACGGGTGAACTGCATGGCCCCGTTGTGCGAGGCAAAGCCATCTTTCGCAAGGAATTCTACGTCAGCAGCAACTCCCCCGACCCCATCAAGCTGATTGCGGCCATTACCCGTTCGGATGGCGAGGTGTTCTATTCGGAAGAAAGCTCGGAATTCGGTGATATAAGCCTGAGGACGGTGCCACCGGCGATCTATCGAAAAGAGCAGTTCAGGGTCAAACACCTGTCCGCCAACTGGAAACCGACAGAGAACGTTGCCAAGGTCGATCGATATGTCCTGGACCTGTTGGTGGACCAGCACCATATAAAATTCGTCGATTGCTCGATTGCCGGCGTGTTGCAGGCACGCAGTGAGCATCCCGACTATCTCGGGTATTACGCCGTTGGCTATTTTAATGGTCTCAAGGCGAATGACGGCGCGGAGGTGTTGTGGGAAACAGCCGATCAAATTGCGGCCTACCATGATGAACAAGGCAAAGTAACTTTTTTGATGCACTTTGCCAAAAAGGGCGGAGCGTCCACAGTTCGATACGATCAATTGTCAGTGAAGATGTTTGTTCGGGATATGTATGGGAACAGGCATGAAGTCGACGTCGCAATGAACACCCAAAACCCTTCGATGATCGAAGTTGTTTAATTTTACTGTATCTGCAGCGTCAAGGAATGATGATGAGTACAGCTATGCCAGAAGTGGAATCCGGTGCGTTCAATTTTTCTGAATTTATACAGTCTGGAGTTGATGTCCGTACCGGCTCTTATAGTACATGCATTAATCTCGCGGGGTGGGTGGCCAACAATATAAACGGTCCGCTGACACCCTTCAGTATTTCATTCGATAGCTTCCGCACAACGGATTTCGGTTGGGGGCGCGGTTGGTCATTGGGCTTGAGCTCCTACAATCGAAAGACCCGTAAGCTGACCCTTGCAAGCGGAGTTTCTTATCTTGTCTACATCAGCAGAGGGCGGTTGATCGTCCGGGATAAAAAGCTCCAGGACACTCGTGTCACGCTCGACGGCGACAACCTGGTTGTCAGCCATAAAAACGGTCTGATCGAGAGGTTGACCAGGCCGGACGAAACCTATGACGAATGGTTGCCCGAACATGTCTACTCCAACGAAGGGCGCTCGATCAGTCTGAAATACAGGTTGGTACGGGGCCGTCGCGTCCTGCACGAAATTCATGATCAGCAACACCGCGTCGTGGCCCTGAGTCATGGAACCAATGATCAACCTCCCAGCATTACCGTATGGCCTGATCATCCGCCAAGACGCTTAAAATTTGTTTTGGCGGTTCGCAATGGCTGGCTTCGGCAGATAACCCTTGATCACGGTTCTGCCGACCACCTTGCATGGTCATTCGATTACCAGCTACACGATGGTTTTCTGGTCATGACGGATGTCCGCGCGCCGGCGGGCAGTGTCGAGCGTATCGAGTACGCTCCTCAGCAGCATCGCTTGCCGCTCGGGGCACCGATCAATGCCTTGCCGGCGGTGCGGCGCAGTGTTCTGGTGCCGGGTACAGGGTTGCCGACGATCACCCGTGTCTATGACTACTCCGACAAAAATTTCCTCGGCTATCAATCGGGACTTCGTTGGGCGCAGGACGGGGACCATCTGCATGGGCACAAAGGACCTTACACCTACTCCTCCACCGAACGCCTGGTCAGGGGGGAGGGTGTTAATGCGGTTGAACTGAGTCGCATCGAAAGAACCTACAACCGCTTTCACCTGATGATCTCGGAAAAGTCCATTTCCAACGGCAAGGTGCAGCAAAAAACGGTTGATTATCACGATGTCGACGGTCTGGACTTTTCCGGTCAGCCCGCCTATTTCCAACTGCAGAAAACAGCTGTCGTCAGTTATGTCGATACTTTCGCGAACGCCACGCGCCGAACCGAAACCACCCATACAACCTATGATGAATTCGGCAATCTGCTAACGCAGATCAATCCGAGCGGAGCCCGGGAGGACTACGTCTATTATCCGGCCGAAGGTGCCGAAGGTTGCCCCCGCAATCCACTGGGCTTCATCACGGCATTGAAGGAGCGATCGGTCACGCCTTCACCTGATTTTGCCCCGGCGCCGACGGTCATTGTCCGTTTTTCCTACATTGACGTGCCCTCCATGCGCGAAGGCGGTCATCGGTTCTTGTTGCCTCAAAGCGAAAGGCTGTTTGAAGGCGGGAGCAATACGCTATGCGTGGATACTCGATTCGAATACATCGATGATGCCAGCGATACGTTTTACGGTCGCCTCAAGAGTCGCTCGCAAGCCGGGCACAACGGCAATCGCCGTCTCGAATTCCAATATTCAATTGAAGGAGATTGGGTAAAAACCCTTCAACAATTGTACGTGGGTGGCGCAAGGCATGAGCGCAAAGTCTGGCATGACCGATTTATCGGGCAGGAGGTCAAGCTTCGGGATGGTGGCGGCAATGAGTTGTTGAAGGAGTACGACAATCTCAACCGTGTCGTTCGCGAGACGGCGGCATTCGATGGGACGGATATCGCGTCACGCATCACTGAATTCTACGGCGATAGCCAGTCAGAGGACGGCGCGACCATCGGCATCACCAACATACGGGGAGTGCTGAGCAAGATATGGCTCGACGGGGTCGGGCGCACGACCAAGGTCAAGGTTCAGGATTTCGACTCAGCCGACAGGCCATTACGCCTGACCTATGAAGCCCACTACGACAATTTTGGTCGACTGGTGAGCGAAGCCAGCCAGGACTGGTCCGATGGCAAGGCCACCGAATCAACCACGACCTACAGCCACGACGGCTGGGGGCGTGTATGCAGAACGGTAGGTCCTGACGGTGTCGCGGTGAATGATGTGTTTGACCCGGTTTCATTGACTCGAACTCGCTGGCTCGACGGCGCCGGCAAAACCCGTTCCGTATTGAACGTGTTCGGTAAGCCGGATCGGGAAGAACGCATCGACTCCCAAGGTGTGGTCACTGTTATCGCGACTTTTACCTACGACGGACTTGGGCGTTGCCTGACGCAAACCAACGAGGCGGGATTTGAAACGAGCTTCCGTTATGACCTTTACGGGCGTCTGGTCGAGACGACTCTACCGGATGGTACTTCGATAAAAAAAAAGTATGACCCCCTGAGCACGGGGGATCATCCGATTGAAATCAGTGCCGATGACTACGTGTTGGGCACCCGGACTTATGACGGTTTGTTGCGTGTCACCGGTACGACCGTCGGCGGCAGGACCGAAACCAGGACCTATGAGGGGGGTGGCGCTCAAGCTTTGCAGCAAGTGACGGCGGCGGGCGATGTTTTCAGGTTCGCCCTTGATCCCATGCTCAACGGGGCAGTGACCGCGCGGATGGGCGGTCACGCTGAATCAGCCAGGTATCGATTTGATCCATTGACCGGGCAGCTCGTCGAAACTTCCAGCCCTGCCATTCAGCGCCGGTTTGAGTACTCCGGGTCGGGCAAGGAAAAGTCCCGGGAGTGGATCTCCAGCGAAGGCCGCTTCGGCACTGCCACTACCCATTCATTGAATGGGCTGCCCATCAGCTTTACCGATGTCAACGATGTAGAAACCACTTACCTCCATGACGCTGCGGCGCGGCCCGTGGAAATACGGCAGGGACCGGTTCTGGCGAAGTACGCCTACGGGCCCCAGGGCCAGTTGCTGACATTGAGTGTCGAGGACACCGCCTCGAAACGTTCGCTGACGACCACCTTGGTTCACGATGAGTTCGGTCGTGAGGTCCGGCGTATTTCGCAGTTCGGCGACGGATCTCGCCTGGAAATCCTTCAAGTATTTGGGGCCGATGACAAACTTCAGCAGCGATCGCTGGTGTCCGGTGCGCAGTCACGTACAGAAGTCTTCGCCTACGACAGCCGCGGGCGCCTGGTGCGCTATGACTGTGAAGGCACGCAGGCACCAATCGATGCCTGGGGGAAACGCATTGATTTTCAGGCGTTCACCTACGACCACCTCGACAACCTGTTGACGGTGCGTACGGGGTTCGATGGGGAGGAGAACCTGTGCAGGTTTTCCTACGATCGTCCTGATAAAACCCAGTTGAGCTCAATGACGCACAGTCACGCGCACTATCAGCCCGGGCAGGTGAGTTTCGAATACGATGCCAACGGTAATCTGCTCAACGATAACCAGGGGCGCACGTTCAGGTATGACGCACTGAGTCGGCTCGAAAGTGTGGCCAGCGCTGGCGGTCGTACGCACTATCAGTTCGACGGTGAGGATCAATTGCATGCGGTGGCTGCAGAATCCGCAGAGTTGATCAGGCTTTTCCATAGCGAACATGCGCTGTGCAGCGAAGTCTCGGGTAACCATCGCCGCAGTCTGCTGGCAGGCGATGGCAAGTTCTTGGCCGAACAGCAAGGTGACGACGTCGTCTTGTTTGTCACGGATGGTCAGGGTACGGCCGTTGCGCGCCTTGGACCTCAAGACGAACCTGTTTTGTCCTACGTACCTTATGGTGATCGCCCGGCAACGAGCGGACTTGGCGCCCTGCTGGGGTTTCAGGGCGAGCGACTGGACCCTTCAACCGGGTGCTATCTGCTCGGCAGGGGGTATCGGGCCTACAACCCCCGATTGATGCGATTTCACAGCCCCGACAGTTGGAGCCCCTTTGAGGGTGGTGGCATCAATGCCTATGCCTATTGTCTGGGCGATCCGGTCAATCTCAAGGATCCCACCGGGCATATCTCGACCCTGGGGTGGGTGAAAATCGGAGTGACCGCCGCCCTGGCCGCCGCCGCGATTGCCCTGACAGTCGTGACCGTGGGCGCAACCGCACCACTCGTGCCGATCTCGGCCAACGCCTTGGCCTTTTTAACCCTGGAGGTCATTTCCGCGACGGTTTCAATTGCCTCGGCGATTGTCGATGAGCTGGCTCCGGATACCGTTGGCGCCCAGATATTGACCTACTCGTCGATAGCGCTGGGAGTGGTGTCGTTCGGGGCCAGCGCGGTTGCAAAAATCGGCAGTAAAGGCATTGGCTTTGCGTTGACGAAAAGTGTGGGCTCCCTGGCAGACGTGGTGGCTGCACAGCGAGGGGCAGCGCGGGTGGCGGTGGGGCGGCGTTTATACGGCGCTGTTTCCACGGCAAATGAGGCATTGAGAAGCACGGTGAAACTACAGAGCCGGCTAACCAACGTGTTGACGGCAAAAACGGTCACCAGCGGGGTGGGTATCGCTGCCAAATCAGCATTCGTGGTCGCGAATTCGGATCAGTACGCGGCCAAAGCCGACGCATTGCTTCAAGACTACTGGCCATCACTGGCGGAGGATTTCAGCGCCCAGAAGTTTCGTAGCGATGCGCTGGACGCTCTGGAGTCATTCACCCATGAGATTGGCGAGCAGATCATCAAGCTGCGCGGTATTTGAACAGGGATGACCAGAGATCTCTATGCTTTCAAAATGGAATATCAACTTGAATAAAAGTTATTGTTCGGGAATAAAAAATCCCGGTATCGTCCGCTTCACTCCAGCGATAGCACTTCACTGGCACTCTCGTTTTCAAGCCGTCGCCACAAGCGACTGTGATTTTCGATAAGGACACTGCATGAAAAAGGTTCTGTTGTTCACCGCGCTGGCGGCTGCCCTCACTGCGGGCCTGGCCCAGGCTGGCGAAAAACTGGTGGTTGCGGCAACCCCGGTTCCACACGCCGAGATTCTTGAGCTGATCAAGCCAACCCTCGCCAAGGAAGGTGTGGACCTGGAAATCAAGGTCTTCACCGATTACGTTCAGCCGAACGTGCAGGTCGACCAGAAGCGCCTGGACGCCAACTACTTCCAGACCCTGCCGTACCTGAAAAGCTTCAACGAAGGCAAAGGCACCAACCTGGTCACTGTGATCGGCGTACACGTTGAGCCTTTCGGCGGCTACTCGAAGAAAGTCAAAACCCTGGCTGAGCTCAAGGACGGCGCGACCATTGCCATCCCGAATGAAGGCAGCAACAGCGGCCGTGCCCTGATCCTGCTGCAGAAGGCTGGCCTGATCGAGTTGAAAGACCCGAAAAACGCCCTGGCCACGCCGAAAGACATCGCCAAGAACCCGCACAACTTCAAGTTCAAGGAGCTTGAATCGGCCATGCTGCCGCGCGTGCTGGATCAAGTCGACCTGGACATGATCAACACCAACTACGCACTGGAAGCGGGTCTGAACCCGGCTAAAGACGCCCTGGTGATCGAAGGTGCCGATTCGCCTTACGTGAACTTCCTGGTGGCCCGTCCGGACAACAAGGACAGCGTTGCCATCCAGAAACTGGCCAAGGCCCTGACCAGCCCGGAAGTGAAAGCCTTCATCGAGAAGAAGTACAGCGGCGCGGTACTGCCGGCGTTCTGATTCGCGAAGCAAGCCCCTTCAAGGTTTCAAACGCCGACGGCTATCAATAGCGTCGGCGTTTTTTTATGTGTGTTGGTTTACCAGTGGCGAGGACGCTTTTGTGGCGAGGGGGCTTGCCCCCGTTCGAATGCGCAGCATTCGCCCAAGGTGCGTCATTAAGATTTTTGGAGGTTACATGGGGCCGCTTCGCAGCCCAACGGGGGCAAGCCCCCTCGCCACAAGATCAAAAGCACTCAGGCCGGCCTGGCCTCCAGGGCCCTGCGCAACGCCATCAAGAGTTTCAGAATGTCCTGCGGATCCAGCCGTTGCGGCGTTTGCTTGTCTGCCATGTTCTCGTCCTTGTGAGGTTCTGGCCGTGAGTCTGGCCAAAAGTGGTTCGTCCTTGGAGTTGTGTTTCGAAAAAAAGATCCTTCCTGCGGCGCAAGGGAAAATAGACGTCATCCAGCGTCCCGGCAAATCACGCGCCGTTCAATCCGGCCAATACCATGCGGGTTCATCGAGCATGCGCTGGCCGACAATTGCAGTCTGGCCGAGATTTTTCTCCAGCACGATGCAGTTGCAGTCGGGGTCCTGCTGCAATGCCGAAATCAAGCGTCGGGCATGGGACACCACCCACACCTGGCACTGCTCCGAGGCGCGAATGATCAGGCGCGCCAGTGCGGGCAGCAGGTCCGGATGCAGGCTGGTTTCCGGCTCGTTCAGTACCATCAGCGTTGGCGGCCGAGGTGTCAGCAGCGCCGCGACCAGCAGCAGATAACGCAAGGTTCCGTCCGACAATTCGGCGGCCGACAGCGGTCGCAACAAACCTTCCTGAAAGAACTCGATGGTAAAGCGGCCTCCCGGCAGCGGTTCGATATTCAGTCGCGCGCCGGGAAAGGCGTCGCTGATGGCGGCCTGCAACGCCTCTTGATCGCCAATTTCGATGATCGTCTGCAAGGCCGCCGCCAGATCGCGTCCGTCGTGATGCAGCACCGGCGTGCGGGTGCCCAGTTGCGGTTGACGGGCCGGAGCCTCGGCGTCGCTGCGAAAGTGATCATAAAAACGCCAGCGGCGGATGAACTCGCGCATCTCCAGCACTTCCGGAGAGTTGCGCAGGCTGCCGACCTGGTCGAACAGGCTGTCGAACATCGGCGTGTGCTGCGCCAGTACATCCCACTTGCGGTTGGCGCGGGCGCGGATCATCGGACCGTCACGGTCGACCAGCAGACTGGCCGGGCGATAGAACGCACCAGCCCACAGGCATTCCCGCTTGATCTGCGGGTCGAGGCTGAAATAAGACGGTGTCGGCGTGCTGCGTCCGGGCAGCATGAAATGACCATTGGAATCGGGCAGGCCGAGGCTGATCGAGTAGCCGAAATCCTCTCCCGCAAACCCCAGGCGCAGGCGTTTGACGCCCTGGCGCACGCTGGGCTCGATGGCGACTTCGCCGTTGCGCATGCGTCGGCTGATGTTTTCCGGCCCGGCCCAAAAGGTCGAATCCAGGCCACCTTCACGGGCCAAGGCATTGATCACGCCACCGTGGGCGGTTTCCGCCAGCAGGCGCAGCGCGCGGTAAAGGTTGGATTTGCCGCTGCCGTTGGGCCCGGTAATCAGATTCAGCCGGCCCAGCGGGATCACCAGTTTGTTGATCGAGCGGTAATTGGCCACCGCGAGGGTTTTGAGCATGTGAGTTCCTGAGGCGGGATCGACCGTGGCTCATTGTCAGGCATGCACAGGTGTCTATTGCAACTGTTTCAAGGGTAAAAAGGTGTGAACTTTTTCTTCATAAGACGCTCGTGCAAGGTTCCAATCCTGTTCTAAGCTCTCTGTCGTGTTGTACATGAAAAAGGCCAAGGAGTTTGCATGGTGGTTCCCGGATTGAAAGTAGTAATGGCCTTGAGTGTCGTCACCCTGCTGACGGCTTGCGACGAGAAAAAGCCCGTACAGGAATACCTGCCACGGGTGTTCGTGCAGGTCGTCAAACCAGCGGATTACGCGGCCTCGGTCACCCTCACCGGTGATATCCAGGCGCGGGTACAGACGGAGCTGTCCTTTCGCGTCGGTGGCAAGATCATCCAGCGCTCGGTTGACGTTGGCGATCGTGTGACCGCCAAGCAAGTGCTCGCCCGGCTCGATCCCAAGGATCTGCAGACCAGCGTCGACTCGGCCCAGGCACAAGTGGTCGCCGAACAGGCGCGGGTCAAGCAGAGCGCGGCGGCATTCGTGCGTCAGCAAAAACTCCTGCCCAAGGGCTACACCAGCCAGAGTGAATACGACTCGGCCCAGGCCGCCTTGCACAGTAGTCAGAGTGCCTTGAGCGCCGCCCAGGCGCAGTTGGCCAACGCCAAGGATCAGTTGAGCTATACGGCATTGATTGCTGACGCCCCAGGGATCATTACCGAGCGTCAGGCAGAGGTTGGCCAGGTGGTGCAAGCGACCATGCCGGTCTTCAGCCTGGCCCGGGACGGCGACCGCGATGCGGTGTTCAACGTCTATGAATCGCTGCTGGCGGAGAAGCCCAAGGATCAGACCATTGTCCTGAGCCTGCTCGACAACCCGGCGATCAAAACCACCGGCACCGTGCGTGAAGTCACCCCGTCGGTGTCGGCGCAATCAGGCACCGTGCAGGTCAAGGTCGGCCTCGACAAACTGCCCGAAGGCATGCAATTGGGCTCGGTGGTGAGCGCCACGGCCAGGGGATCGGGCAAATCGGTCATCGAACTGCCGTGGTCGGCACTGACCAAAAACATCAGTGAACCTGCGGTCTGGATTGTCGACGACAAGGGCAAGGCCCAGTTGCATACGGTGACGGTCAGCCGCTACCTGACCGGCAAGATCATTGTCAGCGGCGGCTTGAAGGACGGTGACAAAGTCATCATCGCCGGCGGACAACTCTTGCACCCGGACATGGAAGTTGAAATTGCCGAAAACACTTACAAGGATCTGACGTGGGGAGCCAAGCCATGAAGCCTTTATGGGCGTTGTCCATCGGGCTGGTGCTGAGCGCCTGTTCCAAAAGCGAACCGCCGCCGGAGCCGGTACGGCCGGTGCTGTCGATCAAGGTCCAGGCCTTGAACGAAGAGGACCTGGGCCGCTTCGCCGGCAGTATCCAGGCACGCTATGAAACCGATACCGGGTTCCGTGTGGGCGGGCGAATCGCCAGTCGTAACGTCGATGTAGGCACCGAGGTGCAAAAGGGCACATTGCTCGCCACCCTCGATCCTTCCGATCAACAGAACCAATTGCGTTCGGCTCAGGGCGACCTGGCGAAAATCCAGGCGCAACTGATCAACGCCAAGGCGACTGCCCAGCGTCAGCAAGCCTTGTTTGATCGCGGGGTTGGCGCGCAAGCGCAACTCGACGAGGCCAACACCAACCTGAAAACCACCCAGGCCTCCCTCGATCAGGCCCGGGCAGCCGTCAACCAGAGCAAGGACCAACTGGGCTACACCGAATTGCGTGCCGACCATAAAGCCGTGGTCACCAATTGGAGCGCCGAGGCCGGGCAAGTGGTTTCCGCGGGTCAGCAAGTGGTGACCCTGGCGCAACCGGACATCAAGGAAGCAGTGATCGACCTGCCCGATACCCTGGTCGACCAACTGCCCAGCGATGTGGTGTTTTCGGTCGCGGCGCAACTTGATCCGAACATCAACACCACCGCCATCATCCGCGAAATCGAGCCTCAGGCTCAAAGCGCCACACGCACCCGTCGCGCGCGCCTGACCCTGGCCGAAACGCCCGACGGTTTTCGCCTCGGTACGGCCATCAGCGTGACCCTGAGCTCGGCGATCAAGCCGCGCATCGAGTTGCCGGTCACCGCGTTGCAGGAGGTCGATGGCAAGCCACGCATCTGGGTGATCGATGCACAGAGTAAAACCGTCTCTCCCCGTGACATCACCGTGATCAGCCGTACCGCAAGCACCGTGGTGCTGGCCGGCGGCGTGAAGAACGGCGAGCGGGTGGTCAGTGCCGGTGTCAACAGCCTCAAGCCGGGGCAAAAAGTGAAAATCGACGAGGACAGTCAATGAAAGGGCCTTTCAACCTCTCGGAATGGGCCCTCAAGCATCAGTCGTTCATCTGGTATCTGATGTTCGTCGCGTTGCTGATGGGTGTGTTCTCGTATTTCAACCTGGGGCGCGAAGAAGACCCTTCGTTCACCATCAAGACCATGGTGATCCAGAGCAAATGGCCGGGCGCGACCCAGGAGGAAACGCTCAAGCAGATCACTGACCGGATCGAGAAAAAGCTTGAGGAGCTGGACTCCCTCGACTACGTGAAAAGTTACACGCGCCCCGGCGAGTCGACGGTGTACGTGTACCTGCGCGACACCACCAGTGCCAAGGACATCCCGGAAATCTGGTACCAGGTGCGCAAGAAGATCAACGACATCAAGTACCAGTTTCCGCAGGGCATACAGGGGCCGTCGTTCAACGACGAGTTCGGTGACGTCTTCGGATCGATCTACGCCTTCACCGCCGACGGCCTGACCATGCGTCAGCTGCGCGATTACGTGGAACAGGCGCGCATGGAAATTCGCGGCGTGCCGGGGCTGGGCAAGATCGAGATGGTCGGCCAGCAGGACGAAGTGCTTTACCTGAACTTCTCCACACGCAAACTCGCCGCGCTGGGCATCGATGAGCGTCAGGTGGTGCAGAGCCTGCAAACCCAGAACGCCGTGACTCCGGCGGGTGTCATTGAGGCCGGGCCGGAGCGGATTTCGGTGCGCACCTCAGGGAAGTTCGCTTCGGAGAAAGACCTCGCCGAGGTCAACCTCAAGCTCAACGACCGCTACTATCGTCTGGCCGACATCGCTGAAATCCGTCGCGGCTATGTCGATCCGGCCTCGCCGGAATTCCGCATCAACGGCAAACCGGCCATCGGCCTGGCGATTGCCATGCAAACGGGTGGCAACGTCCAGGCGTTCGGCAAGGCCTTGCACACCCGTATTGACCAGTTGACCGCCGACCTGCCGATCGGTGTCGGCATCTACAACGTTTCCGACCAGGCTGTGGTGGTGGAAGAGGCCGTCGGCGGCTTTACCAGCGCGCTGTTCGAGGCGGTGGTGATCGTGCTGCTGGTCAGTTTCGTCAGCCTTGGCGTGCGCGCCGGGCTGGTGGTGGCATGCTCGATCCCGCTGGTGCTGGCGATGGTGTTTGTATTCATGGAATACAGCGGCATCACCATGCAGCGGATTTCCCTCGGTGCACTGATCATCGCCCTCGGCCTGCTGGTGGACGATGCGATGATCACCGTGGAAATGATGGTCACGCGCCTGGAAATGGGCGAGACCAAGGAGCAGGCGGCAACCTTCGCCTACACCTCCACGGCATTCCCGATGCTCACCGGTACGCTGGTGACCGTGGCGGGCTTCGTGCCGATCGGCTTGAACGCCAGCTCCGCCGGTGAGTACACCTACACGCTGTTTGCGGTGATTGCCTGTGCGATGCTGGTGTCATGGGTGGTGGCGGTTCTGTTTGCGCCGGTGATCGGCGTGCACATTCTCAGCACCAAGGTAAAACCCCACCAGGACGAGCCCGGGCGTATCGGCAAGGCGTTCAACGGCGGGCTGCTGTGGTGCATGCGCAATCGCTGGTGGGCCATTGGCATCACTGTCCTGTGCTTTGTGCTGGCGTTGTTTTGCATGCGTTACGTGCAGAACCAGTTCTTCCCGTCATCGGATCGCCCGGAAATCCTGGTGGACCTGAACCTGCCGCAAAACTCCTCGATCGACGAAACCCGAAGGGCGGTCGATCGCCTCGAAGCCACGCTCAAGGATGATCCGGACATCGTGCGCTGGAGTACCTACATCGGTCAGGGCGCCATCCGTTTTTACCTGCCTCTGGACCAGCAACTGCAGAACCCGTTCTACGCACAATTGGTGATCGTCAGCAAAGGCCATACCCGCGAGGCCATGATGCAGAAGCTGCGCGATCGCTTGCGCAACGACTTCGTCGGCATCGGTGGTTATGTCCAGGCGCTGGAAATGGGCCCGCCGGTAGGGCGGCCGATCCAGTACCGGGTCAGCGGCAAGGACATCGATCAGGTGCGTCGACATGCCATCGACCTGGCCACGGAGCTGGACAAGAACCCGCACATCGGCGAGATCATCTACGACTGGAACGAGCCGGGCAAAGTGCTGCGCATCGACATCGCGCAGGACAAGGCGCGGCAGTTGGGGCTGTCTTCCGAGGACGTGGCCAACCTGATGAACGGCATCGTCAGCGGCCAGTCAGTGACCCAGGTCGATGACGACATTTACCTGATCAACGTGGTCGGTCGCGCGGTGGACTCCGAACGCGGTACGCCGGAAACCCTGCAGAACCTGCAAATCGTCACGCCGAGCGGCACGTCGATTCCGCTGCTGGCGTTCGCCACCGTGCGTTACGAACTGGAGCAGCCGTTGGTATGGCGCAGGGATCGCCTGCCGACCATCACCATCAAGGCGGCGATACGTGACGAGATCCAGCCGACCGACCTGGTGAAAATCCTCAAGCCGTCCATCGACGCTTTTGCAGCCAAACTGCCGGCGGGTTACAAGGTCGCCACCGGTGGTACGGTGGAGGAAAGCGGCAAGGCCCAAGGGCCGATTGCCAAGGTCGTGCCGCTGATGCTGTTCATGATGGCGACCTTCCTGATGATCCAGCTGCACAGCGTGCAGAAGCTGTTCCTGGTGGCCAGTGTCGCGCCGTTGGGGCTGATCGGCGTGGTGCTCGCGCTAGTGCCTACCGGTACGCCGATGGGCTTCGTGGCGATCCTCGGGATTCTGGCGCTGATCGGTATCATCATTCGTAACTCGGTGATCCTGGTGACCCAGATCGAGGAATACGAACAGAAGGGCTACACGCCGTGGGATGCGGTGGTGCAAGCCACCGAGCACCGGCGTCGGCCGATCCTGCTGACCGCGGCGGCGGCGAGCATGGGGATGATCCCGATTGCCCGGGAAGTGTTCTGGGGGCCGATGGCCTACGCGATGATCGGCGGGATCGTCATCGCCACCTTGCTGACGCTGCTGTTTTTGCCGGCGCTGTATGTGGCCTGGTACAAGATTCGCGAGCCGAAGAAAGAGGTGCAGTAAGGCGAGCGCTGCGCGCTCATCGCGGGCAAGTCGGATCGCCGCACCGCCGCTCCCACAGGGATTGCGCTGAACCCTGTGGGAGCGAGCTTGCTCGCGATGGCGTCCGAATTGACTACACAGCCTTACGCCAAACACTCGCCAACCAGGGCTGCTGCTCCCGCGGCAGCCCTGCCGGCCGGTAGTAATGCTCCAGCTCCACAAACCCCGCCTCGATCAACAAATGCTGCCAGGCCGCCAGGTCGTGGTACGACCCATAACGCGGCCCGTTCCAGCCTTCCTGATTCTCGCCACGGGGATTGGAACTGAACAACACCCCACCTGGCTTCAGCGCTCCCCACAATTGCTTCAACACCCGAGGCAATTCCTGACGCGGAACATGAAACAGCACCGCGTTGGCAAAAATCCCGTCGAAACGCTCGGCTGGCAGATCAAGCTTCAGGAAGTCCTGCTGCCACACCTCGCAACCGCTATCGTCCCGCGCCATCTGCGCAAGTTTTTCCGAACCGTCGAGGCCGACCGCCTTGTGGCCCATGCGGGTGAAGGTTTGCAGATCGCGTCCCGGCCCGCAGCCGAAGTCGAGAATGTCGAAAGGCGCCTCGCCCTGAATATGCCGCAGCAGGGCATCGATGTTCTGGCTGACGTCGTGATCGCGCGTGCCTTCGCGAAAGTCTTCGGCGACCGCGTTGTAGTGACCGAGGGTCGTGGAGGTGATCTGTTCGAGGTCGTCGGGTGTTTGCTTCATGATCGGCTGCGCAGGCAATTTGGATTCACCGAATATACGCCATGAGGCCTGGGGCTGCTGCGCAGCCCATCGCGGGCAAGCCCGCTCCCACAGGATTGCGCGGTGCTTCAAGCGCCGCGATACCTGTGGGAGCGGGCTTGCCCGCGATGGCTATCTGGAAAACACAAAAAATATCAGCCCTTTTTCATCCCCAGACACTCAATGGAGTGATCCACCATCGCCTTGGCAATCTCCAGCAAATGCCAGATCGAATACACCATCGCCCGGTCGGCGCCCTTCAGTTGTTCGCCACACTGATACGCCGTGACCGAAGCACAACGCAGCAGGTCGGCGACATAGAGCTGGGTGTCTTCGAAGCTCACGTCTTTGCTGACGTTGTAGAAGCGCATTTCATCGGGGGGTGTGGGTTGCTTGCCGGTGAGGTGGAAATCGATGGCTCGGTAGAGCGCGGAACGATCCCTGAGCAAATCGTCGGTGACGGTTTCGTTGGTAGGGTTTTCGGGAGGTGGATCGGGAACGGGTTTCTTCATTGGTAAAACTCCGATGTAGTTGGAGCCAACCGATATCGCGACTAAACGAATAGGGGGTGGCGGCTGCACGCAGGTTAGTCGACCGGACATCGGGAACCGGCGCACCCGAAGGTGCCCTGCGCACAGCCACCATAGATTTCAGGCGATAAAAAACACCTGAAGAAAGGTGGCGCTGTGCGCCCGATGAAATCCGGGCGACTAAACCCGATCACTGATAAGCAGTGACGGACCGAGACTAGCCATCGGATTCGGCAGGCGCAAGCGAGCGAAATGATCTAGGAAATGTCCTGCAAAAGAAAGGGATAGAACCTGCAAAACTGCTGATTTTCCTGTACGAAAACTTCCCTTTTGATCAGGACTCTTGCCTGCTTTCAAAGACATCTACCTGTAACTTCTTACAGTTTCGGCTCGGTCAAAAAAAGTTCAGTCTGTCCTCAGTCATAGGGAAGGACCGACAGCGTAATGAACCCCCACGCCGCGACACCCACGCTGTCGGTCATCGATCCACGCGCCCTGGCAATCCGCAGCGTCGGTTATTGCCGCCACCCCGATAGCCCGGTGATTGATCCACGCATCACCCGGCAACGCTTCGATACGGCGGGGCGCTTGGTCGAGTCCTGGGACCCACGTTTGTGGGGCATGGCGCCGCAACCGAACCTGGCCACACGCTACGGTTTGAGCGGGCAACCGTTGCTGACGGACAGCGTCGATGCCGGTTGGCAGTTGAGTTTGCTGGATCAGGCGGGTTTGCCCGGTTCGTTCTGGGATGCACGTGGCAGTCAGCGCCACACCGAACATGACGATCAACAGCGGCCGGTCACAATCTTGGAGCAGGCTGCTGGAGAGTCGCCACGCGTGGTGGAGCGGCTGACCTATGCTGGCGCCGATCCAGCGTTCGCCAAGCACAACCAATGTGGGCAGTTGACCCGCCATGACCATCCGGCAGGCACGCAGTGTGTCGTTGACTATGGGCTCGCGGGTGCAGTGCTGGTTGAAGCGCAACGCTTTCTCGCCGACCTCGAAACACCGGATTGGCCGCTGGATTTCGATGAACGCGATTCATGGTTGGAAGCCCAATCGTTCATCACCCGCCACACCTTCAATCCCGACGAAGAGCTTCAGCGACAAACCGATGCAATGGGCAACGTTCGCACCTTTAGCTACGACGTAGCGGGCAAGTTGAATGTGGTCTGGCTGCAAATGGCTGACCCTGAAAAGCCGCCGCAACGCCCGGTCAGCGACATCCGCTACAACGCCCAGGATCAGGTCGAGCGCGAAACTGCGGGCAATGGTGTAGTGACCCATGCCGAGTACGCTGCCGATGACGGTCGGCTGATCCGGCTGGTGGCGGCGCTCGGCAACCAAAAACCCTTGCAGGACCTGAACTACGTCTATGACGCGATGGGCAACATCGTCGAGTTGCACGACCTGTCCCAACCCGTGACCCATTTCAACAATCAGCGCATCGACCCGATCAACAACTACCGCTACGACAGCCTCTATCAACTGGTAGAGGCTCAGGGCTGGGAAGTCAGCCAGCCGAGTCATGGGCCCGCGCTACCCGAACTGTTGCCCACACCGCTGGACCCCAATCAACGGCGCAATTACACCCAACGTTTCGAGTACGACCGGGGTGGCAATCTCATCACCCGCCAGCACAGCGGTGCACCTGGCTTCTCGATGTTCACCTCGACACGCAGCAACCGCAGCCTCGGGCAACGTGACGACGGTTCGCTGCCGGGCGAGCCCGATATCGCCTCGGGTTTCGATGCCGCTGGCAATCAACAGGAACTGCAGCGCGGCCAAGCCATGCTTTGGGACGTACGCAACCAATTGCACCACGTGACCTTGGTTAACCGCGAAACCGACCCCGACGACTACGAATGCTACCGCTACGACCGCCCCGGCCATCGCTTGCGCAAAGTGGGTTTTGTCCAAAGCAGTGGCCGCACCCTGCGCACTGAGATCCGCTACCTCCCGGGTCTGGAAGTCCACCACCAGGCCGATGGCGAAGAACATCACGTGATCAGCGTCGAAGCCGGGCGCAACAACGTGCGGGCGCGGCACTGGCCCCAAGGTGAGCATGGCGATCAATGGCGTTACAGCCTCAGCGATCACCTTGGCTCCAGCACCCTGGAACTTGACCATGAGGCGGGCGTGCTGACTCATGAGCACTATTACCCCTTTGGCGGCACGGCGTGCTGGGCGGGCAAAAGTGCATTGGTGGCCAAATACAAGACCATCCGTTATTCGGGCAAGGAACGGGATACGACGGGGCTTTATTACTACGGTTATCGGTATTACGCACCGTGGTTACGACGTTGGGTAAGTGCTGATCCAAGTGGGAGTATGGATGGTCTTAATTTATATATGTTTTGCGGAAATAACGCGATCAACTATCGAGATGCTCTCGGTCTGGTCAAGTACAAAGGTAAAAATGATGTATTGGAAAAGACAAGAGCAAGCTGGGGTAGTGAAATTGTTGCGCGAGGGCTAAGTGAGATAAAGCAAGTAAATGCGGAAAAGGGGGAGCGTTTAGAGGCGGCGTTAAGGAATGTTCCAATTGCAACAGGTGAGGCGATCAGAGTACTGCAAGAAGGTGATGTGGATACCGTATATCGCGATTTTACATCGAGAATCTTCGGCACGTTCGCTAAACCTGAAGATTTGAGGAGCGCTTTGCTGAAAATACTCATTCCGTTAAAGAAAACTGCCGATAAATACGCGGGCGACAGAGCTGAACAGCTAGTTTGGTCAACGAAGAGTGAAATTCTCCCGAGTGTGGCATCCACACATCCCGAAGATAAAAAGAAGCGGATATTTTTAAGTGGTGACGCTCTTGATAAGTCACCGGTTGAGTTAATGACAATCATTATTCATGAGTCATCACATCGTCTTAAAAAACCTACCTGGGATTTTATGTATTATGCGGCTGATAGGGTTTTAAAACCCGATGATGTAAACAGATCTGCTTCGATAGTTGATGTGGTTTCAAGCGGTCTGCAAAATTCGAGTATAGGAGAGTACTCAATGAAATATATCATCGCGGAAAGGCGAGAAAAATACTTTGGTAAAGCGGATGCAGTCGGTATTGAGAAGCAATTGAATGATAACCCTGAGCTTTTAAATCGCGTTCTTTTATCTAATGCAGACTCTATCGCCATTCTGGTGAAGTCTTTGGCATATCCATTGGTTAAGTAATTCAAGGTGCTATGAGCTGCATTTATCTGTTGATTATTCCTACGGTCTGCGTAGGAATAATCTTCCCTGGGTCAACGCTTATTCAACCCCTGAGCCAACCGATCCCCACCCAACTGAATCACCGCCACCAACGCCACCAGCAACACAATCACCGTCAACATGATCTGGCTATCAAAGCGCTGATACCCATACCGATACGCGATGTCTCCCAAGCCGCCTGCGCCAATCGCCCCGGCCATGGCCGACGAGTTGATCATCGTCACGAGGGTAATGGTGAACCCGCCGACAATCCCCGGCAGCGCTTCCGGCAACAACACATGCCAAACGATGTGCCAACGCCGGCAACCCATGGCTTGCGCCGCTTCGATCAAACCGTGGTCGACCTCGCGCAAGCTGACCTCGGCAATGCGCGCAAAGAACGGTGTAGCCGCGATGGTCAGCGGCACCACGGCCGCCCATACGCCATAGGTGGTCCCGACGATCAATCGGGTGAACGGAATCAGCGCCACCATCAAAATCAGAAACGGCACCGAGCGAAACAGGTTCACGAAAGCACCCAAAACGCGGTTCAGCCCTGGGGCTTCGAAGATGCCGCCCTTGGAGCTGGTGACCAGGATTACCGCCAGCGGGATGCCCGCCAACAGTGCAATCAACGACGACACACCGACCATCAAAAACGTGTCGATGAAACCTTGCAGCAAGCGATCAAACCACATAGCCCAGTACCTCCACCTGTTGCGCCCAATGGGCGGCGCGTTGACACAACTCCTCGGCGTCGAGGGACGAGCCGGTCACCGCCAGCAGCAGTTGCCCGAGGGCGTGACCCTGAATCCGTTCCACGCCGCCTTGCAGCAGTCGCACTCGCCCACCCAGGGCGCTGAACAGCGCGGCCAGGTCCGGTTCGTCGCGTTGGCTACCGGTGAACTGCAAGCGCAGGACTACGGCTGCGTCGGAGGACTTTGGCTGCGGCTGCAAACGGCTTTGCAACTCTTTGGGCAATGCGTGCTGCAACGGCGCCAGCAATGTCTTGCTGACCTCGTGCTGCGGGTTGCCGAACACTTCCCACACCGGACCTTGCTCGACGATGCGTCCGTGTTCCAGGACAACCACCCGATCACAGATCTCGCGAATCACCGCCATCTCGTGGGTGATCAATACGATGGTCAGTCCCAGGCGCTGATTGATCTCACGCAGCAGGCCGAGAATCGATTGCGTGGTCTCCGGGTCGAGCGCGGAAGTGGCTTCGTCGCACAGCAGTATTTGCGGGTCATGCACCAGCGCCCGGGCAATGCCCACGCGCTGTTTCTGCCCGCCGGACAATTGCGCCGGGTAGGCCTTGTGCTTGGCTTGCAGGCCGACCAGTTCCAGCAATTCGCGAACTTTTTGCTCGCGTTTTTCCTTGGGCACGCCAGCGACTTTCAAAGGCAGTTCGACGTTCTGCCAAACGGTCTTGGCCGACATCAGGTTGAAGTGCTGGAAGATCATGCCGATGCGTCGACGCAGCGCCACCAGGCGGTCTTCGTCGAACTCGCCGATGTCCACCTGATCGATCAGCACCCGACCGCTGCTCGGTTGTTCCAGGCGGTTGATGGTGCGGATCAGCGACGACTTGCCGGCGCCGCTGCGGCCGATGATGCCGAACACTTCGCCGCGCTGGATCGCCAGGTCGATGCCGTGCAACGCGGCCACCGGGCCTTGCTGGCCGTTGTAGGTTTTGCCCAGATTGATGAAGCGCACATGGGCACGATTGAGCTCGGGATGCAGTTCGGTTTGTTCAGCACGTTGAGGCTCTGGAATCTCCAGTCGCCGTTGGATCGCGGCGGTCATGCTCAGCTTTCCCAACCGGCTTGGTAGAGCTTGCCGTGGGCTTTATCCAGCGCGGCGCGCACAGCGGGTGAGTGCTGGTAGATGTCGACGAACTTGATCAGGCGCGGGTCGGTTTTGCTTTTCGGCTGGATCACGAACTGGATCACGTACTCCTTGTGGTCGAGGCCGTCGAACAGCAGCGCGGAGCCGGCATCGAAGGTTTTCGCCAAGCGAATGTAGGCGGGGTAGCCCTGCACCAGGTCGGCGTCGTCATAGGCGCGCACCAACTGCACCGCTTCGACCTGGAGGATCTTGATTTTCTTCGGGTTGGCGATGATGTCTTCTTCGGTGGCCTTGTAGCCGACGCCGGGCTTGAGGGTGATCAGACCGGCCTTGGCCAGCAGTTGCAGGCCGCGTCCGCTGTTGATCGGGTCGTTGGCGATGGCCACGCTGGCGCCTTGCGGCAGTTCGTCGAAGCTTTTGTATTTCTTCGAATAGAGGCCGACGTTGTTGATGATGCCCGGCGCGAACGGCACCAGGTCGAAACCGGACGCAGCCTTGGCGTTTTCCAGGAACGGAATGTGCTGGAAGTAGTTCACGTCGATGTCGCCGGCGGCGAGGCTGACGTTCGGCGCGATCCAGTCGGTGAACTCTACGAGCTCGACTTTCAGGCCCTGTTTGCCGGCTTCTTCGACGGCCGCTTCCAGGGGAATGGCGAAGGCGGCGGTGGTGCCGATTTTCAGCGCGGCGTCGGCGGCGAAGGTTGCCGAGCTGAACAGGCCGAGGGCCAGGGCCAGTGCTTTGACTGGGTGGGAGAGGTAGTTCTTTTTCATGATGAGTTATCCAGTCAGTGCATATGGTTTGTGTCGTTTGGTCAGGCCTCTTCGCGAGCAGGCTCGCTCCCACAGTGGATCTTGGGTGTTCACACAATCCCTGTGGGAGCGAGCCTGCTCGCGAAGCTTTTAGCGGCGAAACGCGGAACCGGTATGTTGCTCAGGCAAAAATGCCTCCCGCTGAAACAGCTTTTCGCGCAAGGTGCCGCTGTCGTACGCCGTCTTGTACGACCCGCGCCGTTGCAACTCGGGAATCACCAGTTCGATGAAATCCTCATAGCTTTCCGGCGTGACGATGCGGGTCAGGTTGAAGCCATCCAGCCCGGTTTCGGCGATCCAGGATTCCAGCTCATCGGCCACCTGTTCAGGCGAGCCGACCACGGTGATGTAGCGACCGCCGAGGGCGTGTTGCTCCAGCAGTTTGCGTCGGGTCCAGTCGTTGTTTTGCAGGTGTTTGGTGGCGGACTGGATCGCGTTGCTCTTCACGTACTGGATCGGTTCGTCAATTTCATACTGAGAAAAATCGATCCCGGTGGACGCCGAAAAGTGCGCCACACCGGCTTCGGCACTGGCGTAGCTCAGGTATTCGGCGCGCTTGGCCCAGGCCAGCTCTTCGGTGGCTCCAACGATCACGTTCAGGCCCATGAACACCTTGATGTCCTCGGGGTTGCGCCCGGCTTCGATGGCGCTGGCGCGCACCTTGTCCACCTGCACCTTGGTCGAGGCCTTGGTCTGGCCGCTGATGAACACGCACTCGGCATGTCGCCCGGCGAACAGCAAACCGCGATCCGAGCTGCCGGCCTGGAACAGCACCGGCGTGCGCTGCGGCGAGGGTTCACTGAGGTGATAACCCTCGACCTGATAGAACTCGCCCTTGTGCTCGACCTTGTGCACTTTCTCGGGTTGCGCGTAGATCCGCTGTTGCGGGTCGTTCAGCACCGCGCCGTTTTCCCAACTGCCTTCCAGGAGTTTGTAGAGCACCTCCAGGTACTCGTCGGCCTGGTCGTAGCGGCGGTCATGCTCGACCTGTTCGCTCAGGCCCATGGCCTTGGCGGCGCTGTCGAGGTAGCCGGTGACGATGTTCCAGCCAACGCGGCCACGGCTCAGGTGATCGAGCGTCGACAGGCGTCGGGCGAACAGATACGGCGCTTCGTAGGTGAGGTTGGCGGTCAGGCCGAAACCGAGGTTTTTAGTGACCGCCGCCATGGCCGAGACCAGCAACAGCGGATCGTTGACCGGTAGCTGGATTGACTCTTTGAGCGGCACGTCCACCGAGTTCTGGTAGACGTCATAGACCCCGACGATGTCGGCGATGAACAGGCCGTCGAACAACCCGCGCTCCAGCAGCTGCGCCAGTTCGGTCCAGTATTCGATGGTGTTGTAGCGGGTTGACGTGTCACGCGGGTGCGTCCACAAACCGTGGTTGATGTGCCCGATGCAGTTCATGTTGAACGCGTTGAGCAGGATTTTCTTTTTCGCGGCGGTCATCAGATGGTCCCCCGCAGCGGCGGGTTTTCATCGTTGAGGTAGTAATTGCCCACGGCGTGGTACTTCCAGCGCACCGGGTCGTGCAAGGTGTGCACCCGGGCGTTGCGCCAGTGGCGGTCGAGGCCGTGTTCGATCAAGGTCGCCTGGCTGCCGGCCAGTTCGAACAGCGTACTGCCGGCGGCCAGGGAGATTTCGGTGCTCAGGGCGCGGGCTTCGGCAACGGCAATCGACGCGGCCGCGACGGTCTCGGCATTCGTCTCGGCCTGGGCCTTGTCGAGGTATTCACCGGCACGCTCGAGCAGTGCCTCGGCGGCGTGCAGGCGAATGCTCAGGTGGCCGAAACTCTTGAGGGTCAGTGGGTCGTCCGTGGCCTTTTCGTGGGTGGCGTCGATCCATGGCCGGGTTTTGGTACGCACGAAGTGCAGCGCATCTTCATAAGCGGCGCGGGCGATGCCGGTGTCGATGGCGGCATGGAGAATCTGCGCCAGCGGGCCGACCGGGGTCGGGCGCTCGAAAGCACTTTGAAAGGGGATGACATCTTCGGCGGCAACAAAGACATCTTCGAACACCACCGAACCGCTGCCGGTGGTGCGCTGGCCGAAACCGCTCCAGTCGTCGATCACGCTCAGGCCCTTGCTGTCGCGCGGCACGAACGCCAGTTGCTGCACGCCGTTTTCATCCACCACCGAGGTGGGAATGCGCTGGGCATAGATCGCGCCCGTGGCGTAGAACTTGCGACCGTTGATGCGATAGCCGCTGCCGTCGCGAGTCAGGCGGGTGACGCGATCATGTGCGGTTTTGGTGCCGAGTTCGGCCAGCGCATTGCCGAAGCGCTGACCGGCCAGGACTTCGGCATAAAGACGTTGTTTCTGCTCGTGGCTGCCGTTCACGCGCAGCACTTCGAGGGCATAGAAATGGTTCTGCGGGATTTGCCCCAGCGAGCCGTCGGCCTGGGCAATCAATGCGATGACCTTGGCCAGGGTGACGTTGGAAACACCGGCGCCGCCGTACTCTTTTGGCACGCTGACGCCCCACAGGCCCGAGCGGGAAAACACTTCCAGTTCCGGGTGCGGCAAACGGCGCTCGCGGTCGCGCAGGGCGCTGTCGCGTTTGAAGTCATCGGCCAGATCGCTGGCAATGATCAGGGCTTGCTCATCGCTGGTAATGACCGCGACGGGGTGAGAAATGCTCATATGCTTCTCCAGATGTCTGGTCGTCAGATCCAGGAATGTCTTGCCGGCAGCGTGCCGTTGAGGCGATAGGCGCCGACCGCGTGATACTTCCAGCGCACCGGGTCGTGCAGGGTGTGCACCCGGGCGTTGCGCCAGTGGCGGTCGAGGTTGAATTCGGCGAGGGTCGCGCGGCTGCCGGCCAGTTCGAACAGTTTTTCGCTGGCCAGCAACGAAATCTCGGTGGTCAGCACTTTGGCTTCGGCCACGGCAATCGAGGCGCGGGCGGCAGACTCGGCGGTGAGCGGCGCAGCGCTGACCAGATCGAGCACCTGTCCGGCCTTGCGCAACAGCGCTTCGGCAGCGTGCAATTCGATTTTCAGCTTGCCGATATCGGCGATCACATACAGGTCATCGCTGGCCCGTTCGACATTGGCGTCGATCCACGGGCGGGCGCGGGTTTTCACGAAATCGATGGCGTCGTCGATGGCGCCTCGGGCGATACCGGCGTCGATGGCCGCTTGAATCAGTTGCGAGACGGCCCCCTGGATGTTCGGCGTGTCGTTGATCTTCCAGTTATCCACAACCAGTTCGGGTTCGACCTGCACGTTGTTGAGCAAGATCGTGCCGCTGGCGGTGGTGCGCTGACCAAAGCCGGACCAGTCATCGACGATGCGCAATCCCGGCGTGCCGCGACGGATGAATGCCAGCACTTGTTTGCCGTCGTCGTTCAATGCCTTGACCGCGACCCAATGGGCGAACAGGGCGCCGGTTGAATAGAATTTCTGACCGTTGAGGACGCCGTCAGCGGTGATGCGCGCCTTCAGTTCCAGGGTGTTCTTGCTGCCGCGCTCCGGCCCGGCGTTGCCGATTCGCCAGCCATCGATGACGCTTTTGAACAGTAGTCTTTTCTGCGCGTCGGTGGCGCTGCCGAGTATCAGGTTGAGAATGCCGAACTGGTTTTGCGGGATCTGCCCCAGCGCCGGGTCGGCGGCGGAAATGATCGCGAACACTTCGGCCAGGGTGACGAACGAAACCTGCGGACCACCGTACACCCGGGGGATGGAAATGCTGCCCAGGCCGCTGCGGGTGAACTGTTCGATTTCAGACCATGGCAGCTTGCGCTGCCGGTCACGTTTGGCTGCTTGCAGGCGCGCGACTTGCGCCAGTTCTTGGGCCGCCTTGATGGCTTGGGCATCGTTGCGCAGGATTTGTGCGGGCAACAACAGCGGGGCGATGTCCAGGTCACTCTGGACGATTGCATCTGCCAGACTGGACATCAGTGCCACTCCCTGGCTGCACGCAATGCCCTGGCGATCTGCACTGGGGTGATTGTGTTCCGGACCATACCTACCTCACATCTTATGGAAGCGCCGCTTGTGGCCGCGCATGAAAACAAGGATGTCCGGTGGTCCGGTGCATATACCCTAAACGTGTATAAATATTTTATGAACTAACTTTTAGGAATATGCATAGAAGGGTGTTCTCGGGGGAGATCGCAAACCCTGTGGTGAGGGGGCAAGCCCCCTCACCACAGAAGCGGTGTTCATTGCTTGCGGGATTCAGCCGCATTGAGACATTGCTTCGGGGGGGCTTTCAGATAAGGATTGGCGCACCCGATCTTCAGTGTCCGAGCCGGTGCCCAGCGGGAGTTGTTGCCCACCCTGTCGAGAATGCAGTACGTCACTTCCAGCCGCAGATCTTCGCCGGCTTCGAGGATGATGGCCGGCGGTATCCAGACCTGGATCGGCTGGCCGACATCGGTGGGCTTGAGCCGTGGCAGGTCCATGCGCACATCGCCCCAGCGCAGGGTGATTTCATCATCGACGGCCATGTTCACGTACGGCTCGATGGTCAAGGGAACACCGCGTTTGATCTGGTTCGGATTCACCCCATGACGGCGAATCGCGTCGGGTATACCCACCGGTGCCAGGCACTGGTTTTCATCGCCACATAAAGCGGAGGGCTGGCCGCCTGGACAGTCGAGTTTGATCTTCACGTTTGCGCTGGCCGATATCGCCGGGCCCCGGCCAACCTGCATCACGCGGTAGTGAAAGCGTGAAGTACCGTTGGCGATAAAACTCTCGGGCACTCGTAGCTGCACCGGTTGGCCGACATCGCTGGCCGTCAGCACGCGGGAGGCCACGTAGCAGTCGTCCCAGAACAGTTCGATCAGGTCACCGGCGTCCATGGTGGGGTAGGGCGCCACATCGATCAGCAGGTGCGCCGCGCACGTGACGTTGATACCGGTCTTGTTGGATTGCGCCAGGGTCGGGGCTGCAAGCCCGGATTTGTTCGGGGTGCTTTTCATGGAGTCTCCTTGAAGTCTTGCAACGAAGTCCGTTTCTGGAATATCAAAAACTAAAAGACGAATAGAAAAACCATTCATTATCTTGAGTTGAAATAATGATCAGGGCGTGATGAGTATCGCTGGCTGGAGACTAGATAAGAGTCAGGGGGATCAAGTGTCAATAAGAATTGTTAGTTATAGGTGGTGTGTCGTGTTATTCAGAAAATTCCTACAATCTGAAGTAATTAAACCATGCCCATGCGTCGAAGTTATCCGCTGAAAGCACGTGAATACGGGCGGATTTCTGCAAAGTCATCAGCCCCGTCCGCGAAGGACGATCTGACTTGGTCAGCACTGTTTAATGGTTGTGATGTGTATGTATGTACCGCGCACGCATACAGGATATGCAGGTCGAATAGATAAAATTAGTTTGGTATTAATCATGGCTATTTCGAGGGGTATCACTTCCATCCATGGAAGATTACCGTTGTTGCGCGGGGGTGTTAGTTGTGAGCGTTATTCAGGAACTTGCTCAGGAACTGTTTGGTTCGCTCTTCTTTCGGGTTGGCAAACAACGCCTTCGCTTCGCCTTGCTCGACGATCACACCCTTGTCGAAAAACACCACACGGTTGGCCACGTCCCGGGCAAAACCCATTTCGTGGGTGACGATCACCATGGTGCGATTCTCTTCGGCCAGGCCGCGGATGGTCGCCAATACCTCGCCCACCAACTCCGGGTCGAGGGCCGAGGTCGGCTCGTCGAACAGGATCACTTCCGGCTCCATCGCCAGCGCCCGGGCAATCGCCACGCGCTGTTGCTGACCACCGGAGAGGCGACGCGGATAAGCGTCCTCCTTGCCTGCCAGACCGACCTTGGCCAAGAGCTTTTTACCCAGGGCAACGGCGTCGGCGAGCGGGATCTTCTTGACGATGATCGGGCCTTCGATAACGTTTTCCAGGGCGGTGCGGTGAGGGAACAGGTTGAAGTTCTGGAACACGAAACCCACGTGCTGGCGCAAGCGCCGCACCAGGCTCTGCTGCTGGTTCAGGGGACGGCTGGTATCGATCTCGATATCACCGACCTTGATCCGGCCGCTGGTGGGCTCTTCCAGAAAATTCAGGCAGCGCAGGAAGGTGGTCTTGCCCGAGCCGCTAGGGCCGATGATCGCCACCACCTCGCCTTCCTTGACCTCTAGATCGATGCCGTTGAGCACGACTTGACCCTTGAACTGCTTTGTCAGTTTTTCCACGACAATCATTGGGTCAGGACTCCTGGTCGTGCCGATTGACCCGCGCTTCCAGCTGGTTCTGCAGGTGCGAAAGCACCGTGGCCAGGACCCAGTAGATCAGTGCGGCGGCAAGATACATGGTGAAGATTTCGAAGGTACGGGCGGTGATCAGCTGCGCCTGGCGGAACAGCTCCGGCACCTGGATGGTGGCGGCCAGCGCGGTGTCCTTGACCAGCGAAATGAAGCTGTTGCCCAGCGGCGGCAATGCGGTGCGCATCGCCTGCGGCAGGATGGCCCGGCGCAGGGTCTGCGCACGGGTCATGCCGATACTGGCAGCGGCTTCCCACTGGCCGCGCTCGATGGAGCTGATCGCGGCACGCAGGATTTCGCAGGCATAGGCGGCCATGTTCAGCGAGAAGCCGATCAGGGCCGCCGGTAGCGGATCAAGTTCCAGACCCAGTTGCGGCAAGCCGTAATAGATCACGAACAGCTGTACCAGCAAGGGCGTGCCGCGAAAGAACGACACGTAGATGCGGGCGATCCAGCTCACCAGTTTGAAGCGCGACAGGCGCATCAACGCCAGGCCGAACCCCATCACCAGGCCGAAGAACATCCCGCCCAGACTGAGGATGACCGTGTAGTACGCGCCCTTGAGCAGAAAGGGCGCGGAGTCCAGCGCGAGTTGAAAAGCTTCTTCCATTATTGAGTGACGTCAGCGTTGAAGTATTTTTCCGAAAGCTTTTTCAGGGTGCCATCGGCGCGCAGCTTGTCGATTGCCTTGTTCACTGCGGCCAGCAGTTCAGGCTCGCCTTTGCGCAGGGCAATACCGGCTTCCTGACGGGAGAACGCGTCACCGGCAGCGGTGGTGTCCTTGGCTTTCTTGGCATATTCCAGTGCGGCCAGACGGTCGATCAGGATGGCATCGATACGGCCGACACGCAGGTCCTGGAACTTGGTCGGATCATCTTCGTAGGTGCGGATGTCTGCGGTCGGCACATTCTCTTTCACCCACTGTTCGTAGTTGGTGCCCAGGCCCACGCCGACTTTCTTGCCGCCCAGATCGGCAGCGGACTTGATGTTCAGCTCGGCGGCTTTCTTGGTCAGCACCAGCGCCTGAATCCCGGAAACGGTGTAGGGCTCGGAGAAGTCATACTTCTTCTTGCGCTCTTCGGAGATGGTCACCTGGTTGATCACTGCGTCCAGACGCTTGGATTCCAGGGCAGCCAGGATGCCGTCCCACTTGGTGGGTTGCAGCTTGACCTTCACGCCCAGCTCTTTGGCCAGGGCTTCGGAGAACTCGACTTCGAAGCCACTCAGCTTGCCGTCGGCATCGACGAAGCTGAACGGTGGATAGGTGCCTTCCAGGCCGACGTTGATTACGCCTTTGTCCTTGATTTGTTGCAGCTGCTCACCGGCAACCGCCTGGCCGATCAGGCCGGCGCTCAATGCCAGGCCCAGAGAACCCACCAGCAGATTGCGACGTAGTGCGGAAAAATTCATGACAAGCCCCTGTGTTTTCTTATGGAAGACGCTTTAGGAAAGTTGGCAAATTCGGGATTTGGACGACTGCGATATCCTGCCCTAATGCAGCTTATGCGTCTCGCTGCAAATTCGCCTGCGGCGTGACTATAAGATGGAGCCGTTAGATAGGAAAATAATAAATATTCTTTTTGTTATATCTTAAAGGTATATATAGCCAGGTCGATTGCTTTCGCTGGCAAGCCGGCTCCTACATTGTTCGCGTTGTACCCGTACGAGCGTTACAGAAATTCCTTATAGGCAAACAACGCCGGTGCCCCGCCGGTGTGCAGGAAGATAATCGGGCCCTCATCGAAACGCTGACGCCCGATCCCGTCCAGCAACCCCGCCATGGCCTTGCCAGTGTAGACCGGGTCCAGCAGCAAGCCTTCCTGCCCCGCCAGCAGCTTCACCGCCGCCAGTGTGCCGGCATTCGGTTCGCCATAACGCGGGCCGAAATACTCATCCCACAACTCGACCTTGAAAGCCTCCGGCAGATTCACGCCCAGCAGTTCGGCGGTGCGCTCGGCCAGGCCTTGAACCTTTGGCCGCTGATCTTCATCGCTGCGCGAGACCGTCACGCCGATCACTGGCAGATCCGGCAGTGCTTCGCTCAAGGCCAGGGCCAGACCGCTGTGGGTACCGGCGCTGCCCGAGGCCAAAACCACGGCGGCGAAGGCCAGGCCGGTGTCCTTGATCTGCTCGGCCAGTTCCAGTCCGGCGCGCACATAGCCCAAGGCGCCCAGCGCATTGGAGCCACCGATCGGCACCAGGTACGGCTTCTTGCCGTTGCTGCGCAGTCGGTTGGCCAGGGCTTGCAGTTGCTCGTCGGCGTTGTCGAGGTTTTCCACCAGTTCGACCTTGCAATCGAACAGGTCGAGCAGCAGCCGGTTGCCGTTGCCGGTGTAATTGCTGTCATCGGTGCCGAGGGGGTTTTCCAGAAGGGCTACGCAGCCCAGCCCCAGTTTGGCGGCAATGGCGGCGGTCTGGCGCACGTGGTTCGATTGCAGCGCGCCGGCGGTGATCAAGGTGTCGGCACCCTGGGCCAGCGCATCGGCGGCCAGGTATTCGAGTTTGCGCAGCTTGTTGCCGCCCATCGCCAGCGGCGTCAGGTCATCGCGCTTGACGTAAACATCGCGTCCAAGCCAGGTCGACAGGCGTTCGAGTTTTTCCAGGGCGGTGGGCTGACCGAGCAGGTCGAGGCGGTTAAAGCGGGCAAGCTGTTGTTTGATCATGGGTCCGTACTGGCCGTGGAAGATCTCAGGACTATAGGCACGCCCCAAAGCCTGGGCAACCGCCAATCGCTTATAGCCATTTGTACTGAGTACAGCACTATTGGTTCTTAATTTGCCTCGCAACCCTTGCCGTAAAGTAATCGCCGTCAGTGCGGCCAGACAGTCCGGTCGCCCGTGAGGAGTTTTTTACCGTGAGTGAGCGTTCCAGCCATTGGCAATTGCAGACCATCGTCAGCCAGCTGCGCACCGCGCGTGAGCAGTGGCGAGCGCAAAATGGCCGGGCCAGTACCGAACAGGGCGGTCGCGAGCTGCCCTCCCGGGCGGCCATGGCAGAGATTCTCGAAGCCTTGTGCGGTGCGCTGTTCCCGATGCGACTGGGGCCGGTTGACCTGCGCGAGGAGAGCGAAGACTTCTACGTCGGCCATACCCTGGATGTGGCGCTGAACGCGCTGTTGGCCCAGGCGCGGCTCGAACTGCGCTACGCCGCGCGCCACAGTGCTCAGGCCGATACCGAAATCGAAGCCAGGACCATCCAGATCATTCAGGACTTCGCCCTTGCTCTGCCGGGGCTGCGCAGCCTGTTGGACACCGACGTGCTGGCGGCCTATCACGGTGACCCGGCGGCGCGCAGTGTCGATGAAGTGCTGTTGTGCTATCCGGGGATTCTGGCGGTCATTCACCACCGTCTTGCCCACCATTTGTACCGCGCCGGGCTGCCGTTGCTGGCGCGGATCAGTGCGGAAATCGCCCACTCGGCTACTGGCATCGACATCCACCCCGGTGCGCAGATCGGCCGCAGTTTCTTCATCGACCACGGCACAGGCGTGGTGATTGGCGAGACGGCGATCATTGGCGAGCGCGTGCGGATTTATCAGGCCGTTACCCTGGGCGCCAAGCGCTTCCCGGCGGACGAAGACGGTCAGTTGCAGAAAGGCCAGCCGCGGCACCCGATTGTCGAGGATGACGTGGTGATCTATGCCGGGGCGACGATTCTCGGGCGGATCACCATCGGCCAGGGTTCGACCATAGGCGGCAATGTCTGGCTGACCCGTAGCGTGCCGGCGGGCAGCAACCTGACCCAGGCGAACCTGCAGCATGATGATGGGGCGCAGAAGTAAGCTCCTGAATCTTCATTGACTGTCCCGACCTCTTCGTCGGAACGCCGCCCGGAGCAGGCTCGCTCCCACATTGGAATGCGTTCCTCTGTGGGAGCGAGCCTGCTCGCGAAGCTTTTAAATCCTGCTTATTTCCTCCCTTGAGCTAGCGTAAGAACACCACCGCCGAGCCCTGCGATTAGTCCTTAGCCCCCTATCCATGTTTAACTTGAACGTTCATTCAAGTTAAACCGGTGGTTCGCTGCCCGCTCACAACAGGAGGCTTGCCTTTGCTGAGTCCGATTTCTACAGCCACGATTTTCCCCTTCGAGGTGCACCGTACATGAGTGCATCGTCCATTCCTCCAAGCGGTCTGATCCGCATGAATCCGCCGGTGTTCTGGTTCTCGGCGAGTTTCATTCTGTTGTTTGGCATCGTTGTCATCGCCATGCCCGAGCAGGCCGGTGCCTGGTTGCTGGCGGCGCAAAACTGGGCGGCCAACACGGTCGGCTGGTATTACCTGCTGGCGATGACCCTGTATCTGGTCTTCGTGGTGGTCACCGCGTTATCGGGCTACGGCAAGATCAAACTCGGTGCCGACCACGACGAGCCCGAATTCAGTTACCTGTCCTGGGCCGGCATGTTGTTCGCCGCCGGGATCAGCATCACCCTGTTTTTCTTCTGCGTGTCCGAGCCGCTGACCCACATGCTGCAACCGCCCCAGGGCGAGGCCGGTACGGCGGATGCGGCGCGCCAGGCGATGCAGATTCTGTTTCTGCACTGGGGCCTGCATGGCTGGGGTGTATTCGCCTTTGTCGGCATGGCGCTGGCCTACTTTGCCTACCGGCATAACCTGCCGCTGGCCCTGCGCTCGGCGCTGTACCCGCTGATTGGCAAGCGCATCAACGGCCCCATCGGCTACGCGGTGGATGGCTTCGGCATCATCGCCACGGTGTTCGGCCTCGGTGCCGACATGGGCTTTGGCGTGTTGCACCTCAACTCGGGCCTGGACTACCTGTTCGGCATCGCCCACACCCAATGGATTCAGGTCGGCCTGATCACGCTGATGATGGGTGCGGCGATCATCGTTGCCGTATCCGGCGTCGACAAGGGCGTGCGGGTGATGTCCGACATCAACATGCTGCTGGCCTGTGCGCTGCTGCTGTTCGTGTTGTTCGCCGGCCCCACGCAGCATTTGCTCAATACCCTGATCCAGAACGTCGGCGATTATCTCGGCGCCTTGCCGATGAAGAGTTTCGACCTTTACGCCTACGACAAACCCAGCGACTGGCTGGGCGGCTGGACGGTGTTCTATTGGGCCTGGTGGATTGCCTGGTCGCCGTTCGTGGGCCTGTTCATCGCGCGGATTTCCCGTGGCCGGACCATCCGCGAATTCGTCTTCGGCGTGCTGCTGATTCCGCTCGGCTTCACCCTGGCGTGGATGTCGATCTTCGGCAACAGCGCCATCGACCAGGTGCTCAACCACGGCATGAGCGCGCTGGGCATGTCGGCCATCGACAACCCGTCGATGACTCTTTATCTGCTGCTGGAAACCTACCCGTGGAGCAAAACCGTCATCGCGGTCACGGTGTTCATTAGCTTCGTGTTCTTCGTCACCTCGGCCGACTCCGGCACCGTGGTGCTCTCGACGCTGTCCGCCAAGGGCGGCAATCCCGATGAAGACGGGCCGAAATGGCTGCGGGTGTTCTGGGGCGCAATGACTGCGCTGGTGACCAGTGCCTTGCTGTTCTCGGGCAGCATCGATGCACTGAAGTCGGCGGTGGTCCTGACGTCGTTGCCGTTCTCGTTGATCCTGCTGTTGATGATGTGGGGGCTGCACAAGGCGTTTTATCTGGAGTCGCAGAAGCAGATCGCGCAGATGCATTCCCTGGCGCCGGTGTCCGGTTCCCGGCGCGGCGGCTGGCGGCAACGCTTGAGCCAGGCGGTGCATTTTCCGTCGCGCGATGAGGTCTATCGCTTCCTCGACACGACGGTGCGCCCGGCGATTGAAGAAGTCTCTGCCGTGTTCATCGAAAAGGGTTTGCACGTAGCGACACACCCGGACCCGGCCAATGACAGCGTCAGCCTGGAAATCGGCCATGGCGATCAGCATCCGTTCGTTTATCAGGTGCAGATGCGCGGTTACTTCACGCCGTCCTTTGCTCGTGGCGGCATGGGTTCCAAGCAACTCAACAATCGCCGTTATTACCGGGCCGAAGTGCATTTGAGCGAGGGCAGTCAGGACTACGATCTGATGGGCTACACCAAGGAGCAGATCATCAACGACATCCTCGACCAGTACGAACGGCACATGCAGTTCCTGCATCTGGTGCGTTGATCGCGGGGCAGGGCGCCGGGGCTTTCAGCTCTCGGCGCTGAGCACCATGAACAACACCAGCGCCGCCACCGGAATGCTGAACACCATCGTGCCGATCCCCAGTTCCGTACTCAGCGACTGACCGGCGGACACTATGCCGATGGCGCCGTTGATCACCGTCAGCGCCAGCCACAGGATCACAAAACTGAAGGTGAGCGTCTGGCGGCTGAAGCCGAGTTTCTCGCCGATGAACAGCATCATCGCGAGCAGGACCAGGCCGAAAGTGATGATGATCGTGGTGTGCATGGTTTGCTCCATCCTTGCGACAGGTATCGCCTGTTCGTTGCTTTGGCGACTGTGTTCCTGTCGACCCTGATCGCGCAAGCCTGTCGCTGCCTTGTTCAATGCTGCGGGCAGATCGGGTTTTTTGTGAAACGTTTCAGCTATTAGTCGAATCCCGGCTTTTCTGGTGTCCGCGCGGGCGTATGCTGGGCGACTGGCAAAGCAGTCGATACCAGATTCAAGACCGACAAGAGAGGATTCGATGACTTATACCGCTGCCGAAAACCGCTACGACTCCATCCCTTACCGCCGCGTGGGCCGCAGCGGTCTGGTGCTGCCCGCGCTGTCGTTGGGCCTGTGGCACAACTTTGGCGACAGCACGCCGATCGATACCCAGCGCGCGTTGTTGCGTACAGCGTTCGACCTGGGCATCAACCATTTCGACCTGGCCAACAACTACGGCCCGCCGTATGGCAGCGCCGAGATCAACTTCGGCCGTCTGCTGCGCGAAGACTTCAAGCAGTACCGCGACGAACTGATCATTTCCAGCAAGGCCGGTTGGGACATGTGGCCTGGCCCTTACGGTCAGGGCGGCGGTTCGCGCAAGTACGTGCTGGCCAGTCTCGACCAGAGCCTGCAACGCCTGGGCGTGGATTACGTCGACATCTTCTATTCCCACCGTTTTGATCCGGACACGCCTCTGGAAGAAACCGCCAGCGCACTGGCCACAGCGGTGCAACAGGGCAAGGCGTTGTACATCGGCATCTCGTCCTATTCCGGGGTGAAAACCCGGGAAATGGCGGCGTTGCTCAAGGAGTGGAAGGTGCCGTTGCTGATCCACCAACCGGCGTACAACCTGCTCAACCGCTGGGTGGAAAAAGACCTGCTGGACACCACGGATGAACTCGGCACGGGCGTGATCGCCTTCACGCCGCTGGCGCAGGGATTGCTGACTGACAAGTACCTCAACGGCGTACCGGCGGATGCGCGGGTCAATCGTCCGGGCGGTGGTTCGTTGCAGGCAGCGCATTTGTCCGACGCCAACATCGCGCAGGTTCGTGCGCTCAACGAAATCGCCAAACGTCGTGGCCAGAGCCTGGCGCAACTGGCGCTGGCCTGGACGCTGCGCGATCCTCGGGTCACTTCGGCATTGATCGGCGCGAGCCGGCCCGAGCAGATCATCGAGAACGTCGGGGCGTTGAAGAACCTGAGCTTCAGTGCGGATGAGCTGGCGGAGATTGACCGGTTTGCCCAAGAGGGCGGGATCAATCTTTGGGAGAAGCCTTCGACGGCTGAGTAACCTGCAGATCGCATCGCCGGCAAGCCGGCTCCTACAGAATGTATGGGTCTTTGTAGGAGCTGGCTTGCCAGCGATTGACTGCGCAGCAGTCATCTATCTGAAAAACGGCACATCCCCCAACACCGTCGCCCGCTGCATCACCCGCCGCGCCGGCCGGTAATCATCCACCGCGTAATGCTGGGTCACGCGGTTGTCCCAGAACGCGATGTCGTCCTGCTGCCAGCGCCAGCGAATGGTGAATTCCGGCCGCGTGGAGTGGGCGAACAAAAACTTCAGAATCGCCTCGCTTTCGGTTTCCGACAGTTCGTTGATCTTCGAGGTGAAACCTTCGTTGACGAACAACGAGCGCCGTCCGCTTACCGGGTGCGTGCGGATCACCGGGTGAGACAGCGGCGGATTCTTGCGTCGTGCTTCTTCCCATTGGGTCAGCGCCTCGGGCGTGTTGCCATAGCGCTCCAGCGGGAACGAACGGGTGAACTCGTGGGTGGCGGTCAGGCCTTCGAGCAAGGTTTTCATCGGCGCCGACAGGGCTTCATACGCCGCAATCCCGCTGGCCCACAACGTATCGCCGCCAAACTCCGGCAGCAGCTTGGCGCTGAGCACTGCGCCCATGGCCGGGGTCGGCAGGAAGGTCACGTCGGTGTGCCAGATCGCGTTATCGCGCACGTCGGTGACGGCGGTGTCGAGGATCAGCACTTGCGGTTGCTCCGGCACATTCGGGTAGATCGGGTGAATGTGCAGGTCGCCGAAATTCGCCGCGAAGCGTGCCTGTTGCTGCGGCGTGATCGGTTGGTTGCGGAAGAACAGGACCTGATGCTTGAGCAGGGCCTGCTCGATGGCATCGCGCTGCTCCGGGTTCAGCGGTTGGCTGATATCGATGCCGCTGATTTGCGCGCCGAGGGCAGAGCTTAGGGGGACGATGGTCAGTTGGCTCATGGTGGTTCTCTTGAATCCGGGTGCCGTGTTTTTTGTGGGAGTCATCAGTGGGCCTGGCCATGCCACGGCACCAGTTTGCGTTGCAGGGCACGCAGGCCCAACTCCATCGCGAAGGCGATCAGCGCGATCACCAGAATCCCCAGCACCACCACATCGGTGACCAGGAACTGCGCGGCCGACTGCACCATGAAACCCAGGCCGCTGGTGGCGGCGATCAATTCAGCGGCGACCAACGTCGACCAACCGACACCGAGGCCAATGCGCACACCGGTCAGGATGTCCGGCAAGGCACTCGGCAAAATCACGTGGCGGATCAACTGCACACGCGTTGCGCCCAGCGACTGTGCGGCACGCAATTTGGCCGGGTCGACCGTGCGCACACCGGTGGCGGTGGCGATGGCAATCGGGGCGAAGATCGCCAGGTAGATCAGCAGCACTTTCGACAATTCACCGATGCCGCACCAGATCACGATCAGCGGCAGGTAGGCCAGCGGTGGAATCGGCCGGTAAAACTCGATCAGCGGATCGAGCACGCCACGGGCGATACGGTTGGCGCCGATGGCGATGCCCACCGGCACGGCGGTGAGAATCGCAAAACCGAGGCCCAGGCCGATGCGGCTCAGACTCGCGCCGAGGTGCTGCCACAAGGTTGAGTCCATATAACCCGAGGTCGCCAGCAGCCAGCCTTTTTGCAGCACGGCCGAAGGTGGTGGCAGGAACAGCGGCTCGATCAAACCGGTCGCCGTCACGGCCCACCAAATGGCAACGAGAGCGACCAACGTCAGCACACTGATCCAGCGCGTGCTCAAGCTGCGTCGTGGCGCAGTCACGGGGGTGCCTGGCTTTATCGCCGCGACGGGAATTTCATAACTGCTCATGCGCGCTCCTGCCGCTGGGCGGCGCTGCGTTGGGAGAACACTTTGGCGAGTACGTGTTCGCGGGTTTCGATGAAGCGCGGGTCGGATTTGATCGAGCGGGCCGACTCACCGGCGGCATAACGCTGACCGAAATCGAGGCTCAGGCGCTCGACGATTTGCCCCGGGTTGGGCGCCAACAGAATCAGGTCGGTGGCGAGGAACACGGCTTCTTCGATGTCGTGGGTAATCAGGAACACCGGTTTGGCGGTGCGTTGCCAGACTTGCAGCAACAGCTCCTGCATCTGCTCGCGGGTGAAGGCGTCGAGGGCGCCGAAAGGTTCGTCCATCAGCAACACGCGCGGGTCGGCGGCGAGGGCGCGGGCCAGGCCGACTCGCTGCTTCTGGCCGCCGGAAAGCTGCCAGATGCGGCGCTGTTCAAAACCGGAAAGATCGACCAGGGCGAGCATTTCCCGGGCGCGGGCCTCGCGTTTGTTCCGGGCGATGCCGGCCAGCTCCAGGCCGAAGCCGACGTTGGCCAGCACGTCTTGCCACGGCAACAGCGCGTCGTCCTGGAACACCACGCCGCGCTCGGCACTCGGGCCTTTGACGGGCACGCCGTCGAGGGTGATGCGCCCGGCGCTGGGTTCGACGAAACCGGCAATCAGGTTCAACAGCGAAGTCTTGCCACTGCCGGACGGGCCGAGGGCAACCAGCAATTGCCGGGGCCCAAGGCTTAGGGAGATATCCGCCAACACCGGTTCCGGGTTGCCGGGGTACTGTGCGCTGATGCGCTCCAGCTGTAGCAAAGCCATCGCGTTGACTCCCGATCAGTTGGTGATGAATTTGGCGCTGACGTACGGCGCGTAGTCCGGCAGCACGGCCTCGACCTTGCCTTGTTCCTTGAGGAACGCCGCTGTGTCGGTGATGGCCTTGGTGGTCGGCGCGCCGAGGGTGATGACCTGATCAGCCGCCAACGGGTAGACGTTGCCTTGCAGCAGCAGCGGAATGTCGCTGGCCTTGGCGCCGGACAGTTTTACCAGCTTGTCGACGTTGCCTTGATTGGCGAGCCAGGCTTGCGGGTCTTTGCGGTAGTCGGCGTAGGCATCCAGGGTCACTTTGGCGAACGCGGTGACGATCTCCGGGTGCTTCTCGGCGAAATCCTTGCGCACGATCCAGGCGTCGAAGGTCGGGGCACCGAACTTGGCCAGTTCGCCGGAGGTGATCAGTACCTTGCCGTTTTCCTTGGCCACACCAAGAGCCGGGTCCCAGACGTAGGTGGCGTCGATGTCACCGCGTTTCCAGGCGGCGATGATCGCTGGCGGTGCCAGGTTGAGGACGGTGACTTTCGATGGGTCGATGTTCCAGTGCTTCAGCGCGGCGAGCAGGCTGTAGTGGCCGGTGGAAACGAACGGCACGGCGATCTTCTTGCCGATCAGGTCTTGCGGGGTCTTGATCCCGGAACCGTCACGGGCGACCAGGGCTTCGGCGGCGCCGATCTGGGTGGCGATGAGGAAGGTTTCCACCGGGACTTTGCGAGTGATTGCAGCGGTCAGTGGGCTGGAACCGAGGTAGCCGATCTGCACGTCGCCGGAGGCGATGGCAGCGATGATGTCGGCACCGTTGTCGAATTTGCGCCAGCTGATATCGGCCTTGGTGGCTTTTTCGTAAGCGCCGTCGGCCTGGGCGACTTTCGCCGGGTCAACGGTGGTCTGGTAGGCGACGGTGACGTCGGCCGCCTGGGCGAGCAAACTGGCTGCTGCCAAAGTAGCGGCCGCCAGCAAGCGTAGAGGGAAAGTCAGTTTCATCAGAAAGCTCCTTGTCAGGCGACCGAGTGTCGGCGTGATAAGGAGACTAAATGATCTAAGAAGTCGAAAATAAATAACTTTTTAGAATTAGCTTATGAGAGGAAAATTGAGGTGCGACCGCTTCGCGGTCAATCGCTAGCAGGCTAGCTCCCACAGGGTTCAGCGGTGTTCACACAATTGTGCGAATACTGAAAATCCACTGTGGGAGCGAGCTTGCTCGCGATAAGGTCCGCAGGACCTTCGACGGTTAATTGCTGATCGCCAGAATGCTCGCCTGGTACGCCCCGACAAACACATCGAAATCACCGACTTCGTTCTGTTCCAGCTCAGTCTGCTGAGCCAGCGATGAACGCGCCCGCTCTTCAAACTTCGCCTGTTCCTCAGCCGCCAACGGCTCGCTGCGGAAGAACTCGGCGTGGGCCTGGCTCTGGCGCAGGGAGAACTGGGCGAAGCTTTCCTTGTGCTCGGCCATCGCTGCCAGCACCTGGGCCGAGGGCGTCAGGGAAGGATCCCGAACCTTGGCCATCTGGGCGTCCAGCGCTTTGCTGTGGGCGTCGCCGCCATGGCTCTGGTCGAGCATCGCGGCCAGAGGGGCAATCTTTTCCAGCAGCTCAGCGGCCCATTCCTTCAGGTCAACCGGCTGGCCATCGCGTTGCAGTTGCAGACCAGGACGACGACCTTCCTTGACCACGCTGAGGAAGTTCGAGGTTGCGTTGTTGCAGCTGGTGTTGGTCAGCAGCGGGCTGTCGTTGAGCGCGCAGTACAACAGGAACGTGTCGAGGAAGCGCGACTCGGTGAGGTCGATGCCCATCGGCAGGAACGGGTTGATGTCCAGGCAGCGCACTTCAACGTACTGGATGCCCCGGGCCACCAGCGCCTGGATAGGACGCTCGCCAGTGTAGGTCACGCGTTTCGGGCGGATGTTGGAGTAGTACTCGTTTTCGATCTGCAGGATGTTGGTGTTGAGCTGTACCCACTCACCATCCTGGTGGGTGCCGACTTCGACGTATGGTGCGTACGGCGTGGCTACCGCTTTGCGCAGGCTGTCGGTGTAGCTGGCCAGGTCGTTGTAGCACGGCGTCAGGCCGGCCTGGGCGTTGCTCTGGTAACCCAGGTCGCTCATGCGCAGGCTGGTCGCGTACGGCAAGTACAGGGTGTGCGGATCCAGTTGCTCCAACTGATGCGAACGACCGCGCAGGAAGCCGGCGTCCAGTGCCGGCGAGGCACCGAACAGGTACATCAGCAGCCAGCTGTAGCGGCGGAAGTTACGGATCAGCGCGATGTAGGCCGACGACTGGTAATCGCGGTCGGTGCCGACAAAGCCTTCGGCCTGCCTGAGCAACGGCCAGAGTTTTTCCGGCAGCGAAAAGTTGTAGTGGATACCGGCAATGCATTGCATGGTCTTGCCGTAACGCAGGGCCAGGCCTTTGCGGTAGACGTACTTGAGCTGCCCGATATTGGACGTGCCGTAATAGGCGATCGGGATGTCTTCCTCGGCCGGCAACGGGCACGGCATCGATGGGCTCCACAGGTACTCGTTGCCGAGCTTGCTGTAGGCAAAACGGTGAATGCTGTCCAGGCTCGCCAGCGTGTCCGCCGGGTCGGGCAGGGCCGGAGTGATGAACTCCAGCAGCGACTCGGAGTAGTCGGTGGTGATTTGTTCATTGGTCAGCGCGGAACCCAATTCTTCCGGGTGCGGCGTTTGCGCCAGGCGACCTTCGCCGGTCACGCGCAGGCATTCACGTTCGATGCCGTGAAGGCACTGTTCGAGCAGAGAGAGGTTAGCGCGCTCGCCGAGCAGGGCCAGGCGGCGGTTGAGAAGTTCGCTCAAGTTGGATTCCTTCACGCGTCAGTCGCCCCAATATGGGGGTGGGCAAGACGGTCTACAAGGGTGAAGTTAAAACTGGCGTTTTCGCCTGGTTTTGTAGGAGCGAGCTTGCTCGCGATGGAGGTTAACGATAACGCGGGGTGCCTGAATGAAAACGGCGCCCTGACGTTCATCGCGAGCAAGCTCGCTCCTACAGGTCTTAGCGCCGAAATTAACTCAAATCGATGACATCTAGCTACAGGACAGCGAACGTGCCTTGTGCTTTTGCGACGAGTTTGTCGCCCTGCATCACATCGGCCTCGACCACCAGTGTGCGCCGGCCCGGGTGGATCACCCGCGCCGTGCACATCACCTCGCCGTCAGAAACGGCGCGGATGTAGTTGATCTTGCACTCGATGGTCGCGCTCTGCTGGTCAAAGCCGTGGGAGCTGGAGCAGGCCAGCCCCATGGCAATGTCCACCAGGCTGAACAAAGCCCCGCCGTGCAGTTTACCGGCGCGATTGCGCAGCTCCGGTTCCAGCCCCAGGGCGACTTGCGCCACCCCGGTTTCCAGGCTGTGCAAGCGACAGCCCAGCAGCTTGAAAAAGGCGCTTTCGGTGTACCCGGCAGGGGTGTCCATCAACGTTTCTTCAGCTGCTTGGCGTTGGCGAACAGCGAAGCCATGGCGTTGTTGGCCGGAGCCGCCGGCGTGGTTTCCTTGCGCGGTGCGGTGTTCTGGGACTGGCGTGGCGCCGACCCCGGACGCGCGCCACGAGCACCGTCGATCTTCTCGCCCGGCGTGTCGCTCATACGCATCGACAGGCCCACGCGTTTGCGCGGGATGTCGACTTCCATGACCTTCACTTTCACCACGTCGCCGGCTTTCACCGCTTCGCGTGGATCCTTGATGAACTTCTCCGAAAGCGCGGAGATGTGCACCAAACCGTCCTGATGCACGCCGATATCGACGAAGGCACCGAAGTTGGTCACGTTGGTCACCACACCTTCGAGGATCATGCCCAGCTCGAGGTCCTTGAGGTCTTCGACGCCTTCCTGGAACTCGGCGGTCTTGAACTCGGGACGCGGGTCGCGGCCTGGCTTGTCCAGTTCCTGAAGGATGTCGGTGACGGTTGGCAGGCCGAAGGTTTCGTCGGTGAATTTTTTCGGGTCCAGGCGCTTGAGGAAGCCACTGTCGCCAATCAGCGAACGAATATCGCGATCAGTCTCGGCGGCGATACGCTGCACCAGTGGATAGGCTTCCGGGTGCACCGCGGAGGCGTCCAGGGGATTGTCGCCGTTCATCACGCGCAGGAAACCGGCGGCTTGTTCGAAGGTTTTTTCACCCAGTCGCGCGACTTTCTTCAACGCGGCGCGGGTCTTGAACGCGCCGTTCTCGTCGCGGTGGCTGACGATGTTCTGCGCCAGGGTCGCGTTGAGGCCGGAGATCCGTGCCAGCAGCGCCACGGAAGCGGTGTTCACGTCGACGCCGACGGCGTTCACGCAGTCTTCGACTACCGCATCCAGGCCTCGGGCCAGTTTCAGTTGCGATACGTCGTGCTGGTACTGGCCGACACCGATGGATTTCGGATCGATCTTCACAAGCTCAGCCAGCGGGTCTTGCAGGCGACGGGCAATCGACACGGCGCCACGGATCGACACGTCGAGGTCCGGGAATTCCTTGGAAGCCAGCTCCGACGCCGAGTAAACCGATGCACCGGCCTCGGAAACCATGACCTTGGTCATCTTCATGGCCGGGTACTTCTTGATCAGTTCAGCGGCCAGCTTGTCGGTCTCGCGGCTGGCGGTACCGTTGCCGATGGCGATCAGGTCCACCGAGTGCTTGGCGCACAGGGCGGCGAGCACGGCGAGGGTCTGGTCCCACTTGTTGTGCGGCACGTGCGGGTAAACCGTGGCGTGATCCAGCAGTTTGCCCGTGGAGTCGACCACGGCGACCTTGCAACCGGTACGCAGGCCCGGGTCGAGGCCCAGGGTGGCGCGCGGGCCGGCCGGGGCCGACAGCAGCAGGTCGTGCAGGTTGTGGGCGAATACGTTGATCGCTTCGGTTTCCGCGCCATCGCGCAGCTCGCCCAGCAGGTCGGTCTCCAGATGGGTGTAGAGCTTGACCTTCCAGGTCCAGCGCACCACTTCGCCTAGCCATTTGTCGGCGGCGCGGTTCTGGTTCTGGATGCCGAATTGCTGGCCGATCATGCCTTCGCACGGGTGCATGGTGCCTGGCAGCTCATCGCCGACTTTCAGCGCGGAGCTGAGGATGCCTTCGTTGCGGCCACGGAAAATTGCCAGCGCGCGGTGCGACGGCATGCTTTTGAGTGGTTCGTCGTGTTCGAAGTAGTCGCGGAACTTGGCGCCTTCCTCCTCCTTGCCGGCGATCACGCGGGCACTGAGGGTGGCTTCCTGCTTCAGATAGTTGCGCAGCTTGTCCAACAGGCCGGCGTCTTCGGCGAAGCGTTCCATCAGGATGTACTTGGCGCCTTCGAGGGCAGCCTTTACATCGGCCACGCCTTTTTCCGCGTCGATGAAGCGTGCGGCTTCGTTTTCCGGGCTCAGGGACGGGTCGTTGAACAGGCCGTCGGCCAGTTCGCCGAGGCCGGCTTCCAGGGCGATCTGGCCCTTGGTGCGGCGCTTCTGCTTGTACGGCAGGTACAAGTCTTCGAGGCGGGTCTTGGTGTCGGCGAGCTTGATGTCGCGTTCCAGTTGCGGGGTCAGCTTGCCCTGCTCCTGGATGCTGGCAAGGATGCTGATGCGCCGTTCGTCGAGTTCTCGCAGGTAGCGCAGGCGCTCTTCCAGATGACGCAATTGCGTATCGTCGAGGCTGCCGGTCACTTCTTTCCGGTAACGGGCGATGAAGGGAACGGTTGAGCCTTCATCGAGTAGCGCGACGGCCGCTTCGACCTGTTGTGGGCGTACACCGAGTTCCTCGGCGATGCGGCTGTTGATGCTGTCCATAAAACCACCTGACAAATTGTGAAAGCAGGCTCGCAGGCGCAGAGATAGGGCCTCGGCGAGTCTGGTTGAGCGGCCTGGGCTGCGCCGCTACCTGGATCAAAAGGTATCCCGTTGACCCGTGAAATCGAACAATTACTGCCGGCGCCATGAAAAAAAATGGCGCCCGTCTGTAGTACCTGTCTGATGTTGCCTGACACAAAAGGCCGCGCATTATAACCAGCGTTCCGGCATTCGGGGGTATCGCGGGATGCGGCTTGAGTGGCCGGTTTTCTGGCGGTAAAGGAAAAATCTGCTAACAATGCACACGGTGCGTATAACGGCAGCTACGCCATAATGCGCGCCGAGATCAAAGGAGCATCTAATGAGCAGCACTGCAAACATTGCTGAAGGCGAAAAAATTCTTATCGTTGACGACGATCCCGGGCTGAGCAGCCTGCTGGAGCGTTTTTTCGTCAGCAAGGGCTACCGCGCCCGCGCCGTACCGAACACCGAGCAAATGGATCGCCTGCTGGCGCGCGAAGTGTTCAACCTGGTCGTCCTCGACCTGATGCTGCCCGGTGAAGACGGCTTGACCGCCTGCCGCCGTCTGCGCGGTGCGAACAACCAGATTCCGATCATCATGCTGACCGCCAAGGGCGACGAGCTGAGCCGCATCAAGGGCCTGGAACTGGGCGCCGACGATTACCTGGCCAAGCCGTTCAACCCCGATGAGCTGATGGCCCGCGTCAAGGCGGTATTACGTCGCCAGTCGGCTCCGGTGCCTGGCGCCCCGGGCAGCGAAGACGAAAGCGTGACCTTCGGTGACTACGAACTGTCCCTGGCCACCCGCGAGCTCAAGCGCGGCGAAGAAGTGCACATGCTCACCACCGGTGAATTCGCTGTACTCAAGGCCCTGGTGATGAACGCGCGTCAGCCGCTGACCCGCGACAAGTTGATGAACCTGGCCCGAGGCCGCGAGTGGGATGCCCTGGAGCGTTCCATCGATGTGCAGATCTCCCGTCTGCGCCGGATGATCGAACCCGATCCGTCCAAACCGCGCTACATCCAGACTGTCTGGGGCGTGGGCTACGTGTTTGTGCCGGATGGTACCGCCACCAAGTGATTGGCGATTTGTAGGAGCGGGTCATGCGGACTGGATCAATTGATCCAGTCCGCAGACTCGCGATCCGCAATATGCGAGCATCGCTCGCTCCTGCAAGTGTTTAACGGTTACCCATGAAAACCCCCGTTTGGTTCCCCCAGAGCTTTTTCTCTCGCACCCTTTGGCTGGTGCTTATCGTTGTTCTCTTCTCCAAGGCGCTGACCCTGGTTTATCTGCTGATGAACGAAGACGTGCTGGTGGACCGCCAATACAGCCACGGTGTCGCCCTGACGCTGCGTGCCTATTGGGCTGCCGATGAAGAAAACCGTGAAAAGATCGCAGGTTCCGTGCCCCTGATACGAGTGGTCGGGGCCGGGGTGCCGGAAGGCGAGCAACACTGGCCCTACAGTGAGATCTATCAGCGGCAGATGCAGGCTGAGCTGGGGGCTGACACCGAAGTGCGATTGCGCATGCATGCACCGCCGGCGTTATGGGTTCGAGCGCCAAGCCTGGGTGAGGGCTGGCTCAAGGTTCCGCTGTATCCGCACCCACTGCGCGGTCAGAAAATCTGGAACGTGCTGGGCTGGTTCCTCGCTATCGGGTTGTTGTCCACGGCGGCGGCATGGATCTTCGTCAGCCAGCTGAACCAGCCTTTGAAACGCTTGGTGTACGCGGCGCGGCAACTGGGGCAGGGTCGCAGTGTGCGCCTGCCGATCAGCGACACACCGAGTGAAATGACAGAGGTTTATCGCGCTTTCAACCAGATGGCCGAAGACGTCGAGCAGGCCGGTCGCGAGCGCGAGCTGATGCTGGCCGGGGTGTCCCACGACTTGCGCACACCGTTGACCCGCTTGCGCCTGTCCCTGGAATTGATGGGCGATCGCACCGATCTGACCGACGACATGGTGCGTGACATCGAAGACATGGATGCGATTCTCGACCAGTTCCTGGCGTTCATTCGTGACGGGCGTGACGAGTCCGTGGAGGAGGTTGACCTGAGCGACCTGGTCCGCGAAGTCGCTGCACCCTACAACCAGAATGAAGAGAAAGTGCGGCTGCGCCTGGAGCCGATCCAGCCGTTTCCATTGCGTCGCGTGTCGATGAAACGACTGCTGAACAACCTGATCGGCAATGCGTTGCATCATGCCGGCAGCGGTGTGGAAGTGGCGGCGTACGTCTCCGGGGACACGGCCGCACCGTACGTGGTCCTGAGCGTCATGGACCGTGGCGCCGGGATCGATCCGTCGGAGCTGGAGGCCATCTTCAACCCGTTCACCCGTGGTGATCGTGCCCGCGGCGGGAAGGGTACCGGTCTGGGCCTGGCGATCGTGAAACGGATTGCTTCGATGCACGGCGGAAATGTTGAACTGCGCAACCGTTCGGGCGGTGGCCTGGAAGCTCGAGTGCGGTTGCCGCTGGGGTTGATGTTGCCGAGGGATGCCGTTTAAGCCTGATTTTTTTCAGTGAGGCTGATGGCCCCATCGCGGGCAAGCCCGCTCCCACAGTGATTGTGGCTAGCCGAAATATCGCTACCAACCCAAAGTCCTGTGGGAGCGGGCTTGCCCGCGAAGGCGGCATCCCTGCCGCCACAAGGCTTGAGGTTTAACCCTTGCCTTTGGTCCGAGTCATATTCGGCCCACCATTCTTCTCCAGATGCTCAATGATGATCCCCGCCACATTCTTCCCGGTGGTGGTCTCAATCCCCTCAAGCCCCGGCGACGAGTTCACTTCCATCACCAGAGGCCCATGATTGGATCGCAGGATGTCGACACCAGCGACCGCCAACCCCATGACCTTCGCCGCTCGCAATGCGGTCATGCGCTCCTCGGGTGTGATCTTGATCAGGCTCGCGCTGCCACCGCGATGCAGGTTGGAGCGAAATTCGCCGGGTTTGGCCTGGCGCTTCATCGCTGCAATCACCTTGTCACCGACGACGAAGCAGCGAATGTCCGCACCACCGGCTTCCTTGATGTACTCCTGCACCATGATGTTCTGCTTGAGGCCCATGAACGCCTCGATCACCGATTCCGCGGCCGTGGCGGTTTCGCACAGCACCACGCCGATGCCCTGGGTGCCTTCCAGCACCTTGATCACCAGCGGTGCGCCGTTGACCATTTCGATCAGGTCGGGAATGTCGTCGGGGGAGTGGGCGAAACCGGTAACCGGCAAACCGATCCCGCGCCGCGAGAGCAATTGCAGCGAGCGCAGCTTGTCCCGCGAGCGGGCAATGGCCACCGATTCGTTGAGCGGGAACACCCCCATCATTTCGAACTGGCGCAGCACTGCACAGCCATAAAAGGTCACGGACGCACCGATCCGTGGAATCACCGCATCGAAACCCTCCAGCGGTTTGCCGCGGTAATGGATCTGCGGTTTGTGGCTGGCAATGTTCATGTAGGCGCGCAGGGTATCGACCACCACCATTTCATGGCCGCGTTCGGTACCGGCTTCAACCAGGCGGCGGGTGGAATACAGACGCGGGTTCCGCGACAGCACAGCGATCTTCATGCAACACCTGTGGAGGAGGTAGATACCGGGAACACCGGCTTGTCTTGTACATACTTGATGCCCGGATTGACCACCAACTGGCCGTGGATCAGGGCTTTGGAGCCGAGCAGCAGGCGATAACGCATGGACTTGCGGCAGGCGAGCGTGAACTCGACCCGCCAGACCCGATCACCAAGGGCCAGGGTGGTGCTGATCACGTATCGCACCTGCGCGTGACCGTTTGAGCTTTTAATGGTTTTCATCGTCACCAACGGTGCTTCGCAGCGCCGGTGGCGTAGTTGGACGACGGAACCCAGGTGGGCGGTAAAGCGCACCCACTGCTCACCATCGCGCTCGAACAGCTCGATTTCGGTGGCGTGGAGGCTTGAGGTGCTGGCACCGGTGTCGATTTTTGCCCGAAGGCCCGCGACTCCCAAATCCGGGAGCGCCACCCACTCGCGCAGACCGACAACGGTCAAATGGTCAAATGTCTTCAAAAGTGCTCAACCGGTAGAAACCGCTCGGGCCGCACGCGGCCGGATTCGCGGTATTCACGCAGAATAATGATTAAAAGGCGACAGATATCTACGGCCCGGATTTCCAGTCCCTCGGTGAGGTTCTGGAATAGGTGCATTGTAATCCGCTCCGGTGAAATTCTTGGTACGAGAGAAACGGTAGTACAGTTCACCAATATTTCAGAATGAGGAAATTCCATGGCACAAAAAAACGAAGAGGACGACAAAGTCCGCCTCGATAAATGGTTGTGGGCTGCACGATTCTACAAAACCCGCGCCCTGGCCAAGGCGGCCATTGAAAGCGGCAAGGTGCATTGCCGGGGCGAACGCTGCAAGCCGGGTAAAGAGCCTCGGGTCGGCGATGAGTTTGTGATACGCGCCGGTTTCGATGAGCGCACAGTGGTGGTCCAGGCGTTGTCGATCGTTCGCCGTGGCGCCCCGGAGGCGCAGACCTTGTATGCCGAGACACAAGCCAGCATCGCCAAGCGCGAAGAGGCGGCGGCGCAAAGAAAGGCGGGCGCCCTGGGCGTGAGCACCGACGGCAAGCCGAGCAAGAAGCAGCGGCGGGATCTGTTCAAGTTTCGTGGTGACAGCCACGGCGATTGAAGGGATCGAGGGTCTGCGCACTTGCAATTGGCGGCCTGCGCATCCATATCGGGTGAATCGCCAGCGTCGCTTTGAGTTGAACAAACCGCCGCTCGTCGAAAATCGCACACAGTCTCTGACCTGTAGGCCATAACCAGATTGCCAGCAGTGCAGAGCGGGAAACGACCCGGAATCCGTCGGCGCTTGTCCACCTTGCTTGGATCAGGCCCGGATTGTTCATAAAATGCCTTTCATGGCCGAACATTGCGCCCCCGAGGGCTGGCGCAAGGAAAATTTCCTGTTTCCTGTCACCTTTTTCACCACTTCAGATACCCAGACCTATGACCGATCAAGCGGATAACGACTTCACCCAACGCTTCATCTTCGATGACAGCGACACCCGTGGCGAGCTGGTCTCGTTGGAGCTCAGCTACGCCGAAGTCCTGGCCAAGCACGCCTACCCGCAGCCGGTCGCGCAACTGCTCGGCGAGCTGATGGCGGCCGCATCGTTGCTGGTCGGCACGATGAAGTTCGATGGCTTGCTGATTCTGCAGGCCCGTTCCGAAGGCCCGATCCCGCTGCTGATGATCGAGTGCTCCAGCGAGCGCGACATCCGTGGTCTGGCCCGTTACGACGCGGACCGCATCGCTGCCGATGCAACCCTGGCCGACCTGATGCCGGACGGCGTGCTGGCATTGACCATCGACCCGAAACAGGGCCAGCGCTACCAGGGCATCGTCGACCTCGACGGCGCCACCCTGTCCGAGTGCTTCACCAACTACTTCGTCATGTCCCAGCAAGTCGGCACACGCTTCTGGCTGTACGCCGATGGCCGTCGCGCCCGTGGCCTGCTGCTGCAACAACTGCCTGCCGACCGTTTGAAAGACGAAGACGAGCGCGCCGCCAGCTGGCAGCACATCACCACGCTGGGCGGTACGCTGACCGCCGATGAGCTGTTGGGCCTGGACAACGAAACCGTGCTGCATCGCCTGTACCACGACGAGCAGGTGCGGTTGTTCGATGTGCAGAAGTTGCGCTTCCGCTGCAGTTGCTCGCGCGAACGTTCGGCCAATGCGCTGGTCAGTCTGGGTGTGGAGGACGCGCAACAATTGGTGGTAGAACACGGTGGCAACATCGAGATCGATTGCCAGTTCTGCAACCAGCGCTATCTGTTCGACGCGGCCGATGTCACTCAATTGTTCGCGGGTGCGGGCATCGAGACGCCGTCAGATACCCGTCACTAAAACGGTTCAGCGCAGGTAAATTCACTGCCTTGCGCCGGATTAACGCCGTTACGACAGGAGGGGCCTACTCTTTTTGGGCTTTTCTGGCATAATCCGGCCCACTTTTTTCGCGGTAGTAGTGCACGACTTTCTACTACAAAAACGTTTGGAGCACTCGGCCACTGGCCGACGGGGAACCTCATGACGCAAGCCAATAACGCCGTGTACACCGATCTGAGTGTTGATGATCTGGTTAAAGAAGCCCTCAACCGCGGTGAAGGCGAGCTTGCCGATACCGGCGCACTGGTTGTTCGTACCGGTCACCGTACCGGCCGTTCGCCAGTCGATCGTTTCATCGTTGATGAGCCGAGCACCACGGGCGCCATCGCCTGGGGCCCGATCAACCGCAAGTTCCCGGCCGACAAGTTCGACGCCCTGTGGGACCGTGTTGAAGCTTTCAACAACGCGCAAGAGCATTTCGTTTCCCACGTGCATGTAGGTGCGGCTTCCGAGCACTACCTGGCCGTGAAGATGACCACCCAGACCGCCTGGCAGAACCTGTTCGGCCGTTGCCTGTTCATCAACCCGGCCCAGTACAACCCGGCGGGTCGTGACGAGTGGCAGGTCCTCAACGTGGCCAACTTCGAGTGCGTGCCAGAGCGTGACGGCACCAACTCCGACGGCTGCGTGATCATCAACTTCGCACAGAAGAAAGTGCTGATCGCCGGCATGCGTTACGCCGGTGAAATGAAGAAAGCCATGTTCTCCGTGCAGAACTTCCTGCTGCCGGCTGCCGACGTATTGCCAATGCACTGCGCCGCCAACATCGGCGAAGAGGGCGACGTGACCCTGTTCTTCGGTCTGTCCGGTACCGGCAAGACCACTCTGTCGGCCGACGAAAGCCGTTACCTGATCGGTGACGACGAGCACGGCTGGGGCGAAGGCGTTGTCTTCAACATCGAAGGCGGCTGCTACGCCAAGTGCATCGACCTGTCCGAGAAGAACGAGCCGGTAATCTGGAAAGCCATCAAGCATGGCGCGGTCCTGGAAAACGTCGTCATCGATGACGCCAAGCACGCCGACTACACCGATGTCAGCCTGACCCAGAACAGCCGTGCCGCCTACCCGCTGGAGCACGTTGCCAAGCGTTCCGAGAAGAACCTCGGTGGCGAGCCGAACGCTGTGATCTTCCTGACCTGCGACCTGACTGGCGTGCTGCCGCCAGTGTCGATCCTCAACGAAGAGCAAGCGGCCTACCACTTCCTGTCCGGCTACACCGCTCTGGTTGGCTCGACTGAAATGGGTTCGGGCAGCGGCATCAAGTCGACCTTCTCCACCTGCTTCGGCGCACCGTTCTTCCCGCGTCCGGCCGGCGAATACGCTGAACTGCTGATCAAGCGCATCCGCGGCTTCGGCTCCAAGGTCTACCTGGTCAACACCGGCTGGACCGGCGGTGGCTACGGCGTCGGCAAGCGCTTCAACATCCCGACCACCCGTGCGGTGATCGCAGCGATCCAGAGCGGCGCGCTGATCGGTACCGAAACCGAGCACCTGGACACCATCAACCTCGACGTGCCATTGGCCGTACCGGGCGTTGAGACTGGCCTGCTGAACCCACGCAACACCTGGGCCGACGTAGCCGCCTACGACGAAGCCGCCAAAGCACTGGCCGGCCTGTTCGTCGAGAACTTCAAGAAGTTCGAAGTGAGCGACGCGATCAAGGCTGCGGGTCCAAAGCTGTAAGTGTTGGATTGAGCTAACGAAGAAGCCGCCCCTCGGGGCGGCTTTTTTGTGCGCGAGATTCAGTTTTTCGCGGGCATGCGTCGGGCCGTTACAGGCCTTCTAGCTCATCCGTGTCCCAGCGTTGGGTCTTGATAGCCCGATAGAGCATGCCGATGGTCAATGGCACCTTCTCGCCGCGACCCTTGGCCTTTCGCTTTAGATTCACGTCAAAGCCGTCGGGCTGGAAATAGCGATAGCTGTCGAAATCCACGAAGTCGATGGCGAAGTGGTCTTCCAGGGTTTCGATCAAATGCCGGGCGTCTGCACCGTTGCAGCCCAAGTCGAAGTTGATCGAGGTGGTCAGGCTTATGGTTTTGCGTTCGGGGAAGCCGAGTTCTTCATGCAGCAGTTGCATGAGTTGCTGCATCAAGTGGTCGTCGGGGAGGTTGGGGGCGAGGTTCATTGCTTAGGTTCCGCCAATCGAAATGCAGGCGCCATATTATCCTGTTCACGTTTCGATAGGCCCAGAGCCCCTGCTAGCGTTGACCATTGGCTGACGACTTCTTTGAAGCTCTCGATGATGTTTTCTGCATCCATACGACTGACCCGAAAATACTCCGCCACTTCCCGGGCCAGTTCCAGATCCAGGGCGTTGTCGGTATCTGTGATGTTTAGTTTCAAGCCGTCGGCGTGGGCCACCGGGTTCATGTCATAGGCGGCAGACAATCGCCATCCCCGACCCGGATCAAGGATAAAACCATGGTTACGCAGGTGATCGTCGCTGTTGGAGACCAGGATGTTGAACACAATTCGTGACCACAACTCCCGTAGGTCTGCGTTGGTTTGCGAACCGTGTTCCATGAGCACTTCGGCCAGCTCAAGGTAGCTTGCGCCGACTGAGGCATCGTCACCGTCAACTCGATCAGTCATGGTCATGGCCGAGGCAAAGTGCAGGCGACCACCCCGATCTGTGCGGTCGAAGCGCTTGACCATGAAGCAGTGATGATCACTGGCGTAGCGTCGGGCGATGCCGGTCGCGACTCGAAGGCCACAATGATTGGCCAGGGCATTCACCACCAGCTCCCAAGCGCCAATGTCATAGTCGTCGCGGGTGCTGGGGAACTTGGCAATCCACAAGTGCCCCTGCTCGTCTGCAACGCTGGCCTTGGGGCGTGCGCCACCCAGTGAGCCTCCAGGTGCGATCAGCATTCTCAGCCACTCGCGGCCATCGAGTGAGGTGTTGTCCGGATCGTTTTCCAGCGCTCGGCTCGCTTGCTCCAAAGCCCGCAGCTCAATGAACGGGGGGGCGGCCACGCCATCACGATCATCGAGAAAATTGCCTTGGTCATTGAGCTTGTAGCGGATCGCACCGACCCGATAGAGGTCATGTACGCCTAACAGGAAGTCCGACTCGTGAAGCTTGCTGCCTTTGGCAGCCAGGCCGTCGCGGATATCGCGTTCCAGTCGTCGCTTCATCAGTAATTGGCCCCACCGATCCGGGCTTGAATCAGCGAACACGCCAAACCGGCTTTGATGCTGCCCCGGGAACTGACGACCTTCATAGAGCCCGATTCGAGGGTCTAGGGGTGTGAAGTTCAACTCGGGATCCGCCAGCGCAGCAGTGTCGTACTCAAACTCGAAGACTTCTGTGGAGCGGGCCTTTCGGGCATGCAGAAAACCGAGACGTCTGGGCCCATTCAAGGACTCCCAATCGGCATACACCGCAATGTGCGTCATTTTTCACCTGTCGCGGGCTTGGTTTTTTTCTTGCTCAACAGATTGGAAAGTGACTGGGTGTTGAAGGGGAAGTCAGCGGATAGATCTTCTGTCTGGGTGGCACTTTCAATCACTCCGGCGTCTTTTTCAGGTGTCGGAGGGGCTTTTTTTACTGTGCTTATTCTGCGTACTCGTCGGTTTGAGTCTTGAGCGGAGGTTGCCTTGGATTTGAGTTGTGCGTCTTGCAGTTGACGGCCCACCTCATCGGTTGCCGCGAGTTTGTTCAAGTCTTTTTCCAGCCCCAGAACCTGCATGACAGACAGGTAGGCGCCGATGGTCACCCCTGAGCCACCTGATTCCAGGGAACGCAAGGTTGTCAGGGACATGCCCGACCTCTCGGCAACTTGTTTGGCAGTGAGTTTGCGGCGTAGGCGAGCGAGTTTCAGTCGCTCGCCGAACTCGGAAAGTAGTCTGGAAGCGGCGGGCAAGAGTGGAGCTGTCTTCTTGGCCATGTGCCAATATTCCTTCATTAGGGCGCTATAACTGCCAGAATAATAGCACTTAAAGGAAAGGGTGAGCTGCGATTGGGGCATTGAAAAAGACACCATTCTCGTGACGCTGATTTTCTTAAGGAATGCCTTCTAACTACCATTATTCCATCTGTTTTATATTGAAACAGCCAGAATAATTCCACTTTAGCGCTCTGATGAATGGCGTTAAGCGGGACTTTCAGCATGCGTTGTGCTGGGCAACCTTGAGCAGGTCGCACCGCGTTACGTTCATCGCTGGCAAGCCAGCTCCTACAGGGGGTTGTGGTGATGGTTCAGGTGGTGAGTTTCGGCAAACGCTGTCGGGCAATGTCGAGCATGTCGTTGCCATCCTGGGTCAGCAGGTACAGGGCACTGACGATCTTGGGGATGTCGCTCGCATCGGCCTGTTTGAAACACGTGCAATAAAGGGTTTCGAGCAGGTCGCTGGCGGCGCGGATGCGTTGTCGGGCGGCATCGAGGATCTCGTAGGGGTCGGCCTCGGTGTCGATGACCAGCACCGGGGTTTCGCTGTAGCGGGTCTTGAGTGGGTGGTAGCGGGCTGTCAGTGAGTCAGGGTTTTTCATTGAGTGGATCCTGTGCGAAATCGGCAAATGTTCCCGGCAGGCCGAGACACTGTTTTCAGCCGCGCTGGAAACTATAGGAGGGTATGGCGTTGCGGAACAAGACGGCTGAGATCGACAGGCTTTGTAAGGGTTTTGTCATATTTTGAGGAAAGGGACTACACGCTGCTGCTGGTTTTTTAACGTGACTTGGCTGGAGGTAAAAATGCCTACAACGCTTTCAGCCGCTTCGCAGTCAGTCTCGGGAGAGGGGCTCTCGGACAGCGTCGGGCATTTCGAGTTTTGCGGTGGGTGAGTTGCCCGATTCCTCAAGCCCTTCCAGCCATCCGCTGTATCATCCCGTATCGTTTTGCCCCCGACCTTTTCTCGACTCGCTGCGATCGCTGGCTAGGCTTCTGACACCGCAGCAGTCAACGGAGTGACAGCTTATGCACAACACCCTGGAACAGGTTTTCGGTTATCCACAGTTTCGACCCGGTCAGGAGGCGGCCGTCAGTGCCGTGCTGGCCGGGCGTTCGGCGGCGGCGATTTTCCCCACCGGTTCCGGCAAATCCCTTTGCTACCAATTGCCGGCGCTGTTGCTGCCGCACCTCACGCTGGTGGTCTCGCCGCTGCTGGCGTTGATGCAGGATCAACTGGCGTTCCTGCAACGCCACGGCATCTCGGCGGGCAGCATCGATTCGGCGCAGAGCCGCGATGACGCCAGCGATGTCATGGCGCGTGCCAGGTCCGGCGAGTTGAAGATTCTGATGATCTCGGTGGAGCGCCTGAAGAACGAGCGTTTTCGCCATTTCCTGCAACAAGTTCCGATCTCGTTGCTGGTGGTGGACGAGGCGCACTGCATCTCCGAATGGGGACATAATTTTCGCCCGGACTACCTCAAGCTCCCCGACTATCAACGCCAGTTCAATATCCCTCAGGTGCTGCTGCTGACCGCAACGGCGACGCCCAAGGTCATCGCCGACATGCAGGCAAAATTCGCCATCGCCGCCGACGATGTGGTGACCACCGGTTTCTATCGCCCGAACCTGAATCTGCTGGTGGAGCCGGTGCGCGCAGCGGATAAACGCAGGCGTCTCGTCGAGTGGATGAGCCAGCGTCCGGACCAGCCGGGGATCGTCTATGTCACGTTGCAGAAAACCGCCGAGCAGATCGCCGAACACCTGAACCGCAACGGCATTCAGGCCGAGGCCTATCACGCCGGCTTGCCCCATGAACAACGGGAAGCGATCCAGCGTCGCTTCATGAGCGGACAGTCCAACTGCATCGTCGCCACCATTGCCTTTGGCATGGGCATCGACAAAAGCGACATCCGCAACGTGGTGCATTTCGACCTGCCCAAATCCATCGAGAACTACAGTCAGGAAATCGGCCGCGCCGGGCGTGACGGGCAACCGTCGGATTGCCTGGTGCTGGCCAACCGCGACAGCCTCAACGTGCTGGAGAACTTCGTCTACGGCGACACGCCGGAGCTGGATGGCATCCGTTGCGTGCTTGACGAGATGCAGGCCACAGCGCCCGAAGGGCAGTGGGAGTTCCTGCTGGGGCCGTTGGCCGACCAGAGCAACATTCGCCAATTGCCGCTGAAGACCTTGCTGGTGCAACTCGAATTGCGCGGATTGATAGCACCGCGCTACGCGTACTACGCCGAGTACCGCTTCAAGTACCTCGAAGAGCCCGAGGCGTTGTTGGCGCGTTTCGAAGGCGAGCGCAGGGATTTTGTCGCAGCGATCATCCAGACCTCCAGTCGCGCCCGGACCTGGGCCACGGTGAATTTCGAGGCGTTGTACGCGCAGCATCAGGCCGAGCGCAATCGGGTGGTCAAGGCGCTCGATTACTTCCAGGAGAAGGGGTGGGTGGAGCTCGAAAGCAAGCAGATGACCGAGGTCTACAGCGTGCTGCAAAACGGGTTCGACAACGTCGCGTTGAGCGAGGAACTGCACGGCTATTTCACTCGGCATGAGCGCACCGAGGTCGCGCGGATTCACGCGATGCTGGATCTGTTCGCCACCGACCGTTGCCTTGGCTATCGCCTGGCCGAGTATTTCGGCGACCAGAATGCTCCGCAGCAGTGTGGCCATTGTTCGGTGTGCCATGGCCAGGTGGCGCGGCTACCGGCACCGCCGGAGCTGCCGGCGCTTGTGGATAAGAATTTCGTGGCGCTGTGTGGCGGTTTTATCCACAGGCACGAGCAGCACACGGGCAGCTTGCCCTCGGCTGAGCGCGTGACTCGGTTTCTGTGCGGGATCAGCGTGCCGTTGTTTACCAAGCTCAAGGCGCGCTCGATTTCCGGGTTTGCGGCGCTGGAGGATTATCCGTATGCCGAGGTGCGGGAGTGGGCGCACAGGCATCTGGCAGGGTTACATCCATCCGCTGAATGTTGCTCATCACAGGAATAAATTTCAAAAAAGCCCGGTGGCTGACTATGGTGGTGGCTGTCTTCGGATCGCCAACAAGAGAACAAAACATGAGCCAGACACCGTCGAATATTCAGCGCGCCGCCGTCATCGGCGCGGGCACCATGGGCCGTGGCATTGTCATGTGCCTGGCCAACGCCGGAGTGGCCGTGCAGTGGGTCGACAACAATCCGCAAATGCTCGAGCAAGCCCTGGCAAGCGTGGCGGACACCTATGCCCACAGTGTGCGTCAGGGCCGCATTGATCAGGGTGAAGCCGATGCTCGAGTCGCGCGTGTAACCGCGGCCGATGGTTATGTGGCCATCCGCGACGTCGACCTGGTCATTGAAGCGGTGTACGAGAACCTTGAGCTCAAGCAGAAGATTTTCCGCGAGCTCGATGGCCTGCTCAAACCTGAAGCGATACTGGCGAGCAATACTTCGGCGCTGGACATCGACGCTATCGCGGCGGCGACACGTCGGCCGCAGCAAGTGCTGGGCCTGCATTTCTTCAGCCCGGCGCACATCATGAAGCTGCTGGAAATCGTCCGTGGCGCGCAGACTGCACCGGCAGTCCTCGACGCGGCGCTGGCGCTCGGCCAGCGCATGGGCAAAGTCAGTGTGGTGGCGGGCAATTGCGATGGTTTCATCGGCAATCGCATGCTCAATACCTACGTGCTTGAAGCGCGCAAAATGCTGCTGGAGGGTGCTTATCCCTACCAGGTGGACGCAGCGCTGCAAGGCTTCGGTTTCGCCATGGGGCCGTTCCGCATGTTCGACGTGGTGGGCGTCGACCTGCAGTGGCGCTCACGGCAACTGTCCGGGGTCGGGCAGGACGCGCCGGAGGTTCAGGTGGATAACCGGTTGTGCGAGATGGAGCGTTTTGGCCAGAAGAGTGGCAACGGTTTTTACCACTACGAGCCGGGCAGTCGTCAGGCCGAGCACGATCCGCAGGTCGACGCACTGGTGCTGCAAGTCAGTGAGGAACTGGGGTTCCAGCGCCGCGAGATCGGCCCGCAGGAGATTCTCGAACGCTGCTTGCTGGCGCTGGTAAACGAAGGCGCGAAGATCCTGCAGGAAGGTGTTGCCGGATCGGCTCACGATATCGATCTGGTCTATCTCAACGGTTATGGTTTCCCGGCCGACAAGGGCGGGCCGATGGCCTGGGCCGATCAGCAAGGGCTGGCGGATATCCATCGACGCTTGATGGACCTTGAGACGTGTCAGGGCGCTCACTGGCAATCGGCGCGGTTGATCGGGGAACTGGCGGCGGCGGGCAAGGGCTTCGCTGACAAGTGATCGATGAAGGCAACGCGGTTTTCGCCTTAGACTGGCGAACCCACTCAGGAAGCAACGCTAATGCCGCAACGCACCGACTACCCGCACTTCCAGCCCATCACCACCCGCTGGCACGACAACGACGCCTACGGTCACGTCAACAACGTGACCTATTACAGCTTCTTCGATACGGCGGTGAACACTTACCTGATCGAAGTCGGCGGCCTGGATATCCACGACGGTGAGGTGGTGGGGTTCGTGGTGAGTTCGGCCTGTGATTACTTTGCTTCCATTGCTTTCCCGGACCGCATCGAGATCGGTCTGCGGGTGGGCAAGTTGGGCAACAGTTCGGTGCAGTACGAACTGGCCGTGTTCAAGCAAGGGGAGGATGAAGCCTGCGCGGCAGGGCGCTTCGTGCACGTGTTTGTCGATCGGGCGTCGAATCAGCCCGTGGCGATTCCGCCAGGGTTGCGCGGGGCGCTGGAGCGTCTGGTGGCTCAGTAAGGCAAAAAAAATCGCAGCCCTTGGGCTGCGATTTTTGTTGTACCTGCCAGCGAGGCGCTCGAGGCCTTAGTCGCGGTAGTACTTGTGGTGCTTCTTGCGATGGCCATAGGCATGACCACGGCCCGGATGGCCGTCACGGTAGTAACGGCGATCACCATGGCCGCGATACGAACGACGATCGTCGTCGTCATCATTATCGTACTCTTTGCCCATGTAGTTACCCAGCGCGCCACCGGCGCCGCCGCCTGCTGCTGCGCCGATCAGGCTGCCGGTGGTGCCGCCCACGCTGCGGCCAACCACGTTACCGCCCGCTGCGCCCAACGCACCACCAATGGCCGCTTCGCCACGGCTGTGCTTGTTTGCGCCGACGGCACTACCACCCGCGCCGCCCAGGGCCGCGCCGATGGTGGAACCTGTACTGCCGCCTAACGACTGACCGACGACCGAGCCCAGAACCCCGCCCAATGCGCCGCCTACACCGGCTTCGGTGGTGCCGCCGGCAGAGGCAATGCCACTGACCAGGCCAAGGGACAACAAGAGAATCGAGGAGAACTTCATGGAGGAACCTCAAGGGGATGACGGCGCGATCCTGAGGCTCTGGAATGGGCGTGACAATCGAAATCCGACGAATAACACGACTTGTATACAATATTGCAAGTTACTGTTTTTTGGGCGGAACTTAACGTTTTTTTGCCGGTCTTTTACTTATTCGCAAAGGCCGTTTTCGTGAGGAAACGGCCTTTTTTGTGGGCGAAAGGAAAGTGCAGGGTCCGGAGTTTTTGGTGATTGGTCTGGCCCCATCGCGAGCAAGCTCGCTCCCACAGGGATTTCAGTCGAACGCAGATTATGTGAACAACAGAAAAAGACTGTGGGAGCGAGCTTGCTCGCGATGGGGCCAGTTCAGACAACACATTAAGCAGACCTGGCCATGATCAGCCCGGTCTCACTCGCCGCTTCCAGCCGGATCGCCACGAATTTCGACGTCGGCGTATGGCTGCCATCCCCGACGCTTTCCAGCGGCACCAGCGGATTCACTTCCGGATAGTACGCAGCCGCCTGCCCGGCCGGGATATCGAACGCCAGCAGCGTGAAGCCTTTCACCCGACGTTCGACGCCATCGTCCCAGAGCGAAACGATGTCGGCCTTCTGCCCCGGTTTGAAGCCAAGGCGAATGATGTCGGCCTCGTTGACGAACAACACGTCGCGCTGACCTTTCACGCCGCGATAACGGTCGTTGAGGCCATAGATCGTGGTGTTGTACTGATCGTGGGAACGCATTGATTGCATGATCAGGTCCGGCAGCACACCGGTGGCGCGGGTGCGTTCGTGCACCAGGTCTTTGGGCAGTGCGTTCGGACGGAAGTTGGCCCGGCCCGAGGCGGTGCTCCACTTGCGCGAACCGGCGCTGTTGCCCAGGTAAAAGCCACCCGGGTTCTTGATCTTCTCGTTGAAGTCCTTGAAGCCGGGAATGGTCTCGGCGATCAGGTCGCGGATGCGCCGGTAGTCGGCCACCAGCCAGTTCCAGTCCACGGGATGGCTGCCCAGGGTCGCGGCGGCGATACCAGCCAGGATCGCCGGTTCCGAACGCATCTGGTTCGACAACGCCTGCAACTGACCGTTGGAGGCGTGGACCATGCTGAACGAATCTTCGACGGTCACCGCTTGCGGGCCTTCGGTCTGGATATCGATGTCGGTGCGGCCCAGGCACGGCAGGATCAGCGCGTCCTTGCCGTGGGTCAAATGGCTGCGGTTGAGCTTGGTGCTGATCTGCACGGTCAGGTCGCAGTTTTGCAGGGCCTGGAAGGTGCGCGGGCTGTCCGGCGTGGCTTGGGCGAAGTTGCCGCCCAGACCGATGAAGACTTTCGCCCGGCCTTCGGCCATGGCATGAATCGCCTCGACCACATTGTGCCCGTTGTGGCGTGGCACCTTGAACTGGAAGCGGCGCTCCAGGGAATCGAGGAAGGCTGCCGGCGGACGTTCGTTGATGCCCATGGTCCGGTCGCCCTGCACGTTACTGTGGCCCCGCACCGGGCACAGGCCGGCACCCGGGCGGCCGACGTTGCCGCGCAGCAGCATCAGGTTGGCGATTTCCTGGATGGTCGCCACCGAATGGCGATGCTGGGTGATGCCCATGGCCCAGCACATGATGACGTTCTTGCCCTTGGCGTACATGCGCGCCGCTTGCTCGATCTCGACCAGGGTCAGGCCGGACTGCTCGACGATCTGCTCCCATGGCGTTTCGTCGATGACCGCCAGGTACTCCAGCACATTGGCGCTGTGTTCATTGAGGAAGTCATGGTCGAACACCGCTGGCGCACCGGTTTTCTGTGCGTCGCGTTCCCACAGCAAAAGGAACTTCGCCATCCCGCGCATGATCGCCATGTCACCGCCCAGGGCGGGGCGGAAGAATGCGGTGTTGGTCGGCTCGGAGCCGTTCATCAGCATTTCGATCGCGTGCTGCGGGTGCTGGAAGCGTTCCAGGCCGCGTTCCTTGAGCGGGTTGATGCACACCACTTGCGCGCCGCGCTTCACTGCTTCACGCAGCGGTTCAAGCATGCGCGGGTGGTTGGTGCCGGGGTTCTGGCCCCAGACGAAAATCGCATCGGCGTGTTCGAAGTCGTCGAAGGTCACGGTGCCTTTGCCGACGCCGACACTTTGCGACAGCGCCACACCGCTGGCTTCGTGGCACATGTTCGAGCAGTCGGGGAAGTTGTTGGTGCCGTAGGCGCGCACGAACAGCTGGTACAAATATGCCGCTTCGTTGCTGGCGCGGCCCGAGGTATAGAACTCGGCCTGGTCCGGGCTCGACAAGCCGTTCAGGTGTTTGGCGATCAGCGCGAAGGCGTCGTCCCAACTGATCGGTTTATAGCGGTCGGTTTGTGCGTCGTAGCTCATCGGCTCGGTCAGGCGACCCTGGTATTCGAGCCAGTAGTCGCTTTGCTCCAGCAGCGAAGTGACGCTGTGCTTGGCGAAGAACGTTGCATCGACACGGCGTTTGGTCGCTTCCCAGTTCACCGCCTTGGCGCCGTTCTCGCAGAACATCACCATGCCCTTTTCCGGGGAATCGCCCCAGGCGCAACCGGGGCAGTCGAAGCCACCGTTCTGGTTGGTCTTGAGCATGATGCGCAGGTTTTTCAGGGCGTTGTCGCTGGTCAACCAGGCCTGGGCCACACTGATTAACGCGCCCCAGCCACCGGCAGGACCTTTATAGGGCTTGTAGCGAGGAACAGGGGTCTGGTCGGCTTGACGGTGTTGACTCACGCTTGTTTCTCCAACGTTGGGCTGTAGACCCGCGGCGCATTCTTCTGTGGCAGATGGATGAGGTTGAGGTTGTGGCGGCGCGCCCATTGCACGGCAAGGCCGGTGGGCGACGACAGGCTGACCAGCGTCTGGATGCCGGCGCGCAGGACTTTCTGGATCAATTCGAGACTGCAGCGGCTGGTGACGATCGCCAGCCCGCCGGCGGTCGGGATGTTCTGGCGGACAAGGCCGCCGATCAGCTTGTCGAGGGCGTTGTGCCGGCCGATGTCTTCGCGGCCCATCAGCAACTCGCCCTGATCGTTCATGAACACCGCGGCGTGCACCGCACCGCAATGCTGGCCCAAAGGCTGGAAGGCGCCGATGCGCTGGCGCAGGCCATCGAGCCATTTAAGGGGTGGCAGCGGGGCGCCGGGCAATACCTGAAGGTCCGGCAGGGCCTGCTCGACCGCCTCCACGCCGCACAGCCCGCAACCGCTGGTGCCGGCCAGTTGTCGACGCTGCTGCTTGAGGTTCCAGAAGGCGCGGTTGGCGATGGTCACTTGCGCGTATTGCGCCGAGCCCGAGCCGGTCAGTTGCAGGTCGTAGATGTCCGAGGCGTCCTGGATGATGCCGCTGCCCAGGCTGAAGCCGACAATGAAGTCTTCCAGATCCGTCGGCGTTACCAGCATGACCGCCTGGCTGATGCCGTTGTAGGCAATCGCCAACGCGACTTCCTCGGCCAGCGCGGTGCTGTCCGACTCCGAGTATTCAAGATTGCTGTAACTGTACGTCTGGCTGGCGGCGGGCGCGGGCGTTTCGAGGGCAGGCGCCGCGCAGGAAGGGCGCTTGGTGTTCATGGCATCACCCACGGTTTGATCAGCTTTAAGACTAGGCGCGGCAACTTGTCGCGTCTAATCGCTATTACTGATCTACCGATAGATGCCGTCGATCAAGCGCCGGTCGGTGATTGTTGGTAAATCGCGAAACAGGCCTCCGCCAAGGCCGAGCGTGGCGCGCTGCGACGCATGATCAGCCCCAGGCGGCCGAGGGTCTTGGCGCTTTCGATCGGTTGCAGGCGCAAGTGTTCGGTCAGGCCTTCGAGGCCGCCGTCCAATGGCATCACGGCGCAACACAGGCCGCCGTGCACGGCTTGCAGCAGTTGATGGACGGCATCGGTCTGCAGCAGCGGTTGTGGGGTGAGGCCGCGGCTGTGGAAGTTATGGTCGATGGACTGGCGAAAGTGCATGCCGCTGGTGAGCATGCCCAGTGGCAGTTCGATCAATGATTCCCAGCTCAGCGGCGCCTCGCCAAAGGTGAAGTAGCGTTGATCGTAGAGCAGGCCCATGCGGGTTTCACTGAAGGCCAGGGAGTCGAAGTGTTCGGCGTCGAGGCGCTCCAGATAGGAAACACCGAGGTCCAGGCGATTGCTCGCCAGTTGTTCGAGGATCTGTTCGGAACTGAGCGCTGACAATTCAAAGCGCAGGTTCGGGTGTTCGGCGTGCAGGCGTTGCAGCAGTGGCAGCGGATCGAAGCTCGACAGCGGCACCATGCCCAGGCGCAACGTACCGACCAGATTGCCGCGACAGGCGGCGGCCTCGGCATACAAGCCGTCATAGGCCGCCAATACCGTGCGCGCCCACGCCAGCACTCGCTCGCCAGGCGCGGTAAAACCTTCGAAGCGCTGGCCGCGATTGACCAGCGGCAGGTCGAGTTCTTCTTCCAGGCTGCGCAGGCGCATGGACAGGGTCGGCTGGGTGATATGGCAGCGTGCGGCGGCCTGGCCGAAATGCCGGGTTTCGTCCAGAGCGATGAGGAATTTCAGCTGCTTGATGTCCATCTTCGCTCCGGCGTTTGGGAAGGTGCGGATTCTATCGCAAGCGGGGTCATTGGTCGGGTTGGATTCGCAAGTGACTGCTGTGGTCTAGGCTTTTGCGTCTGGAACCCCCAAACCCAAGGAGAGTGCACCATGAGTCTTTTGAGCTTTGTGAAAGAAGCAGGCGAAAAGCTGCTGGATTTGCTGACGCCAGGCAACGCCAATGCCAGTGAGCAATTGAAAGAACACATCAGCAAGGTCGGCCTGGGTAATCCGAACGTGCAGGCGACAGTCGATGGCGACAAGGTCACGGTGACTGGCGAAGTGGCGAGCCAGGAAGAGAAGGAAAAGATCCTGTTGGCGGTGGGTAATATTGCCGGGGTTGGCAGCGTGGATGATCAGATTACGGTGTCCGGGCCGGTGGTCGTTGCGGCGAAATTTGTTGTGGTCGAGAAGGGTGACACCCTAAGCGCCATTTCCTTGCGCGTGTATGGCGATGCCAACAAGTATCAAAAAATCTTCGAAGCCAACAAGCCGATGCTCAAGGACGTGAACAAGATCTATCCGGGGCAGTCGTTGCGGATTCCTGAGTAAGTCGTCAAACCGCGTGATGGCCATCGCGGGCAAGCCACGCTCCCACAGGAATCGCGTCGTTCGCATTCATCGTGAACGACTCGGATCCTGTGGGAGCGGGCTTGCCCGCGATGCGGACAACTCGGTCTAGAGCCCGGCAATCAAATCCCGATAATCCCCGACCGCCGCAAACTCCGCCGTGTCCTTCGGCCCCTTGCGGCTGTCCGGCTCGCGCACGGCCAGCAAATGCGCCACGCCAAAGTCCCGTGCGCTGCGCAGGATCGGCAAGGTGTCGTCGATGAACAGGCTGCGCGCCGGATCGAACCCGATATCGGCTTGCAGCGCATCCCAGAACTGCTGGTTTTCCTTGGGGAAACCGTAGTCATGGGAGCTGATCAAGCGCTCGAAGTACGGCGCCAGTTCGATTTTTTCCAGCTTCAACGACAGCGCATCCCGATGGGCGTTGGTGATCAGCACCACGCGCTTGCCGGCCCGTTTGATCGCGGCGAGAAAAGTGTCGGCGTCCGGGCGCAGGGCGATCAGATGCGCGGTTTCCAGTTTCAGGTCGCGCACCGACAGCTTCAGTTCGGCGCTCCAGAAGTCCAGGCAGTACCACTGCAACTGGCCGGCATTGCGCTCGAACAAAGGCTGCAGCTCCATCTCGGCCATGGCCCGGCTGACCCCGTGCAGTTCGGCGTAACGCTGGGGCAGGTGCTCCATCCAGAAGTGGTTGTCGAAATGCAGGTCCAGCAGCGTGCCGTCCATGTCCAGCAGAACGGTATCGATGTCGGACCAGGGTAGTGAAGGCATGGCAACGTCTCGGGCAGTAGATAGATTTCTGGCGTAAACAAACGGGAAAGCCGCGTTATAGTAGCGCGTTCACGCCAAGGAGCTTTGCATGCGCCAGAAACCCACCATACTCGCCCGCGAAATTGTCGCCACCAGTCGATTGTTCTGCGTTGAAGAGCTGAAGTTGCGCTTTTCCAACGGCGTGGAGCGCACCTATGAGCGGCTGGTCGGCAAAGGTGCCGGGTACGGCGCGGTGATGATCGTGGCGATGCTCGATGCCGAGCACGCGGTGCTGGTCGAGGAGTATTGCGGCGGCACGGATGAATATGAAATGTCGCTGCCCAAGGGCTTGATCGAGCCGGGCGAAGACGTGCTGGCGGCGGCCGAGCGTGAACTCAAGGAAGAGGCTGGTTTCGGCGCGCGGCAACTGGAGCACTTGACCGAGTTGTCGTTGTCCCCCGGTTACATGAGCCAGAAGATTCAAGTGGTGCTGGCTACCGACCTCTACGAAGCGAGTCTGGAAGGCGACGAGCCAGAGCCTATGCGGGTCGACAAGGTCAATCTGCGGGAACTCTCGGCGCTGGCGCAAAACCCGCAATTCACCGAAGGCCGTGCCTTGGCGGCGCTGTATCTGGCCCGCGACCTGTTGACTCAGCGCGGAGCGTTCCAGTCATGAATTTCCCGCATCCGTTGATGGCACCGGTCATCGAGCTGGCCTTGCAGGCCGGTGAGGCGATCCTGCCGTTCTGGCGCACAGGCACCGCCGTTACGGCGAAGGCTGATGATTCTCCGGTGACCGCTGCCGACCTGGCCGCGCACCACCTGATCCTGGCCGGGCTGACGGCGCTCGATCCGAGCATCCCGGTGCTGTCCGAAGAGGACGCCAACATTGCGCAAAGCGTACGTGCCGGATGGCAGCGCTGGTGGCTGGTCGATCCATTGGACGGCACCAAGGAGTTCATCAGCGGCAGCGAAGAATTCACCGTCAACATCGCCCTGATCGAAAACGGTCGAGTGGTGTTCGGCGTGGTGTCGATGCCGACCAACGGACGTTTCTATGTTGGCGGTGCCGGCCTCGGTGCCTGGCGTGGCGATAAAGGTGGCACGCCGGTGGCGATCAAGGTGCGTGATGCGCTGGCGCCAGGCGAGTCGTTCACCGTGGTGGCCAGCCGTCGCCATTCGAGCCCGGAGCAGGAGCGTTTGCTGGCGGGGCTGAGTGCGAGCCTTGGCGAGCTGCAACTGGCCAATATCGGCAGTTCGCTGAAGTTTTGCCTGCTGGCCGAAGGGGCGGCGGATTGTTATCCGCGCCTGGCACCGACTTCGCAGTGGGATACGGCGGCGGCGCAAGGTGTGCTGGAAGGCGCGGGTGGTGAGGTGCTGGAGTTGAGTGGTGAGCCGTTCAGTTATCCGGCGCGGGAGTCGCTGTTGAATGCGTTCTTCCTGGCGCTGCCGGCGAAGGCGGCGTGGCGCGAGAAGCTGCTGGCACTCGCTTCCCTGTAGGAGCTGGCGTGTCGGGTCGCCGCATCGCAGCGAAGCGGTGTGTCAGGCACACCGCGTTGCATCATTCGCCAGCAAGCCGGCTCCTACAGAGGCAGAGGCAGAGGCAGTGGCGTTTAGCGGTGCAGCACGTACTGCCCGACAAACCTCACCGCATCCTCATCACGGCCTTCATTGACGACCCGCGTATGCAGGGTCAACCGCGCTCGGCTGTAGCGCTGGAAGGTGGTCAGGAATTTCTTCCAGATCACCGGATCCGGCGCCTGGCAAATGGCGTTGGCATCGCCCGTCACCGGCAGCGGATAGCTGATCTGCCCTTCCTGAATCACGATGTGCCCGTCGGTAATGCCTTCTTCCTTGAGGCGCAGATGCAGCCAGCCCCAACCGGCCAGGACCGCGCCGCAATACAGGCTGCCGCCGAACATGGTGCTCTTGTGGTTGACGTTGGCTTCCAGCGGCAAGTGCAGGCGCAGTTGCTGGTCATGCCAGTCGAGCACTTTGAGGCCCATGTCCCGGGTGAGGGGAATGTCGTGATGGAGGACTGATTCCAGTTGTCGACTGTCGCGGCTCATTCAGGGACCTCTTGCGTGAAGTGGATGATTGGACGTTAGCTCAGTCGAGGTCGTCAGGGTGGGCCGGGGCGCCACTGTCCGAGAAGCTCAAACCGTGTTTGCGCAGTTTGTCGTGCAGAGTCTTGCGCGGAATGCCGAGGGCTTCGGCGACGCTGCGCACGGAGCTGTGCGAGCGCGCCAGTTCGGCGGCGATGAGGGTTTTTTCGAAGTTCTCCACTTGCTCGCTCAAACCGCCGCTGACGACTTCGACCCTGTTGCAGGCGCTGCCATCCGGAGTGCCGTTGTCGAGGGCCAGTTCCAGCCCGAGGGCAAACCGCTCGGCGGCATTCTGCAGCTCGCGCACGTTGCCCGGCCAGGTGTGGCGCAGCAGCAAGGCACGTTGCCCCGGTTGCAGTTCATGGGGCGGCAAGCCGTGGCGGGCACTGGCTTCATCGGCAAAATGCTGGAACAGCATCAGTGCATCTTCGCCGCGTTCGCGCAGCGGTGGAATCCGCAGCGGCGCAACGTTCAGGCGGTAATACAGGTCGGCGCGGAAACGCCCTTGATCCGCGGCCTGACGCAGGTCTTCCTTGGTGGCGGCGATGATGCGGATGTCCAGTGGGATCAGCTGATTGCCGCCCAGGCGTTCGACCACCCGCTCTTGCAGCAAACGCAGTAGCTTGACCTGCACATCCAGGCTCATGCTTTCGATTTCATCGAGGAACAAGGTGCCGCCATTGGCGAATTCGAACTTGCCGATGCGGCGTTTCTGCGCGCCGGTGAAGGCGCCGGGTTCGTGGCCGAACAGCTCGCTTTCGACCACTGACTCGGCCAGGGCACCGGCGTTGATCGCCACGAACGGACCGTTGCGGCGGCTTGATAGATCGTGCAGCGCCCGGGCCACGACTTCTTTGCCGGCGCCGGTTTCGCCGAGGATCAGCACATCGGCTTTGGTCGCGGCCAGGGCGCCGATCTGCTCGCGCAGGCGCAGCATCGAAGGTGAGTGGCCCACCAGGCGGGCGCTCAGTTCATTGCGGTCGCTCAAGGCCAAGCGCAGGCTGCGGTTGTCCAGCACCAGCCGGCGCAGGGCCAACGCCCGGCGCACGCTGTCGAGCAGGGCGTCGCTGGCAAACGGCTTTTCCAGAAAGTCATAGGCCCCGGCGCGCATGGCCTGCACCGCCAGCGGCACATCGCCGTGGCCGGTGATCAACAGCACCGGCAGCTCCGGGTCCTGGGCGTGCAGTTCGCTCAGCAGTTCCAGGCCGTCCATGCCGGGCATGCGGATGTCGCTGACCACCACCCCAGGCCAGTCGCGTTCAAGTTGCGCGGCCAGGCCCTTGGCTTCGGCCAGCGGCAGGATCTTCAGGCCGGCCAGATCCAGCGTCTGGCTCAGGGCCTGGCGCAAGTGGGGATCGTCGTCGATCAACACGACCTGAATGCGGTTGTCGATGGTCATGCACTTCGGTCCTCGGACGGTTGCAGGCTCACGCCCGGTGCGCCTGCGCGCAGCTTCAGGGTAATCAGGGCGCCGCCCTCCTTGTGATTGGCGAACGACAGTTCACCGCCGAAGGCGCGCATCAGGGTTTCGCAAATCGCCAGCCCTAAGCCAAGGCCTTGGGTGCGGGTCTTGGTGGTGTAGAACGGCTCGCTGGCACGCCCGAGGGCTTCCATGCAAAAGCCGGGGCCATTGTCGCGAATGTACAGGTTGACGCCTTCGGCCGTGGATTGGGCACTCAGCCAGAGTTTACGTGGCGGGCCTTTTTCCGTCAGGGCATCCAGGGCGTTGGCCAGCAGATTGCCGAGTACCTGGCGCAGGCGGGTTTCCCCGGCCTCGACCCACAGGGTGGCGGCGGGCAAGTCGCGGATCAGTTCGACTTCCATGCTGCGTCGGCGCTTGGCCAGCAAGGCCAGGGCATCGTCCAGCGCCGGTTGCAGGGCGACGCTTTCCGGGGCATGCCGGTCGCGCCGGGCAAAGGCGCGCAGGTGGGCGATGATCGAAGCCATGCGCCCGGTCAGTTCGCTGATCAGCTTGAGATTGCCGCGGGCATCGTCGGTGCGCTGGTGATCGAGCAATACTTCGGCGTTTTCCGCGTAGCTGCGAATTGCTGCCAGCGGTTGATTGAGTTCGTGGCTGATGCTCGCCGACATGGTGCCCAGTGCCGACAATTTGCCGGCCTGCACCAGATCATCCTGGGCGCGGACCAGCTCCTGCTGGGCCTGTTCGCGCTCCAGCACTTCCTGTTTCAGGCGCCGGTTCAGGCCTTCGAGATCGCTGGTGCGCTCGGCGACCCGGCCTTCCAGTTCGCGGCGGGCCTTGCCTTCGAAGTCGATGCGTTCGAGGTAGTGGCGACGGCGCTGCATCATCAGTCCAAGCAACAGCATCAGCACCAGCAGGGTTGCACCGCCGATGGCCACCACCGTGCGCACCGGGCGGTCGATCAAGGTTCGCGGGGCGAGGATGCTGACATTCCAGCCGGTTTCGGCGATTGGCTGGGTCTGGGTCAGCCAGGCATTGGGATTGAGCTTCAGCGGTTTTGGGTCGCGGGTCGGATAGGGCTGGATCGCGGTGATGGCCTTGCTTTCGTCCTCGCTCAACGGGCGGGTCGAGCGAAATCGCCACTCCGGTCGCGAGGTGAGGATGACCACGCCGTTGTGATCGGTCAGCAGCAGTTGTTCCGGGGTTTTGCCCCAGAGGCTTTCGGTGTGGTCGAGGTCGACCTTGACCACCAGCACGCCAACGATTTTTTCGCCGTCGCGCACCCCGGCGGCGAAAAAGTAACCGCGCTTGGCGGAGGTCGTGCCCAGGCCGAAAAAGCGCCCGAGCCGCCCGGCCATGGCTTCGCTGAAATACGGCCGGAAGGAAAAATTGCGCCCGACGAAACTGTCGTGCTTGTCCCAGTTGGAGGCGGCCAGGGTCTTGCCGGTGGCATCCATCAGGTACATGACTTCAGCGCCGGTCTGGGTCGCGATGTTTTTCAGCAGTCGGTTGGCATTGCCCTGGGTGACGCTATCGTCCGGCGCCCCGACTACGGCACGCAGGGCCGGCAGGTCGCCAAGGATCTGTGGCAACACTTCATAGCGATGCAGGGTGCCCAGCAGGTTGGCGACATAGAGGTCGAGGGTCTGGCGATTCTGGCTGGCCAGCTCGCTGCGGTAATAGCGCTCGGCCAGATGCTCGAGCGGCCACAGCAACGGCGCCAGGCACAGTGCCAGCAGGGCCAGGCTGCGCCAACGGGGTCTGGGAGGAAGGGTCGGTTTCATGAGCAGCATGCGCCTGTGGGTACAGGCGCATTATGCCTAGGCTTGTCCGCCTTGGGTCAGCGGCATCTTGATGGGCGAGCGTCAGGCAAAGACGTCGGCGTCCTTGAAAAATACCCCGGCCTGATCTTTCGCCGACAGCTGCGGCGTGCCTTGCAGTTGCCAGTCGATGGCCAGGTCCGGGTCGTCCCAGCGAATGCTGCGCTCGGCCGCCGGCGTGTAGTAGTCGGTGGTTTTGTACAGGAACTCGGCAAACTCGCTCAAGACCACGAATCCGTGGGCAAAACCTTCCGGGACCCAGAGCTGGCGATGATTGTCGGAGGACAGGCGCACGGCGACCCATTTACCGAAGTGCGGCGAGCTGCGACGGATATCCACGGCGACGTCCAGCACTTCACCTGCCGTGACGCGCACCAGTTTGCCCTGGGTATTTTCCAGTTGGTAATGCAGGCCGCGCAGCACGCCCTTCTGCGAACGGGAGTGGTTGTCTTGAACGAATTCAGTTTCCAGTCCGGTGGCTTCCTTGAAGGCCCGGGCATTGAAACTCTCGTAGAAGAAACCACGTTCGTCACCAAAGACCTTGGGTTCGAGGATCAGAACACCGGGCAGGTCGGTGGTCACAACATTCATGGTGGCTCTCCAGCAGTGTGCGTTTAATGGCCGCCATTCTTGCGCAAAGTGCTGATCGAGGCGAGTACCAGAACAAAGCCCGCTTTCACCAAATGGCGCCATGCCGGCCCCGGGGGGTTGCGTATCGCCCGAAGCAGTGGCGATATAGGCGCCTAATAAAATTTCAGGGGTCGTTGTATGCCGCTCGCCACGTTGATTCATCGCGCCAGTTTGCCCAGCCCGCAGGTGTCTGCGCAGCAGGCGCTGGAACTGCTGGAAGAACATTACGGGTTCAGTGGCAAGTTGCAGGCCCTTGGCAGCCAGCAGGACCTGAACTACCGAGTCGACAGCGACCGCGGGCGTTTCGTCCTGAAAATCTGCCGTGGCGACTACGCAGTGGTCGAGCTCCAGGCACAGCATGCCGGGCTCAAGCATCTGGGCGAGCACCCGGATGTGCATGTGCCGCGTGTCATCGCGGCGAAAAACGGCGCAGACCTGCTGTCTCTGGAGGTTGCTGGCCAGGCAGTCCACGTTCGCCTGCTCGATTACATCGAAGGCCAGCCGCTGACCAGCCTCGAGTATTTCAACCCGACGGTGGTGGCCGGCTTCGGTCGTCTGTGCGGTGAAATGGACCTGGCCCTGGCGGACTTCGACCATCCGGGGCTGGTGCGAACCCTGCAATGGGACGCCCGCCATGCTCACGCCCTGATCGCGCACTTGCTGCCGGTGATCAAGGATGAAGCCCGGCGCAAACTGATCGTCGAAGCGTCCGCGCAAGCCGAGCGGCATTTGCAGCCACTGGAAGCCAGATTGCCGGTGCAGGCCATTCACATGGACATCACCGACGACAACGTGGTGTGGCAGCGTGATGTGCAACGCCATTGGCAGCTGCAAGGCGTGATCGATTTCGGCGACCTGGTGCGCACCTGGCGCATTACCGATCTGTCGGTGACCTGCGCCGCGCTGCTGCATCATGGCGAGGGCGATCCGTTCTGCATTTTGCCGGCAATCCAGGCCTATCACGCGGTCAATCCGTTGCAACACGAAGAACTGCTGGCGCTGTGGCCGCTGATCGTCGCCCGTGCGGCGGTGTTGGTGCTCAGCGGCGAACAGCAGGTCAGCATCGATCCGGGCAATGCCTACAGCCGCGATAACCTGGTCCATGAATGGGAAATCTTCCGTGTGGCCACGTCGGTACCGTTGGCATTGATGGAAGCGGCGATCCTCACGGCCGTCGGCCAGAGTCTTGCGGCCATCGGCAGCGAGGGCTTTGCGCCGCTGTTGCCGAGCCTGGTGGGGCGTGAGTTCGCCCTTATCGACCTGGGTGTGCTCAGCCCGCATTTCGAGGCCGGGAACTGGGAGCAGGAGGGCGTCGATCAGCGCCTGTTGGATGAAGCAGCCGCGGCACATGGCCTGGCGGCCAGTCGTTACGGACAGTACCGGCTGTCCCACACCCGCCCTGACAGCGACGTTGAGCCTGACACTTGCCCGTTGCATGTCGAGTTGCGTGTGCCGCTGGGCACGGCGGTCGAAGCGCCGTTTGCCGGGGTGGTGCATCACCCGTCGGCGGGCGTGCTGCAACTGGACGGCCCGCAATTGAGTGTGCGGCTTTGGGGCGTCACGCCGTCGCTGCACAGCGGCGCGGCACTGGTCAAAGGCCAAGTGCTGGGCTCGGTCAGCGGACCTTTGCTCGTACAGTTGTGCCGTGGCGCGTCGATCGATGCGCCGTTGTTCTGCACGCCATCGCGCGCCGCCGCCTGGCAGGCACTGTGCCCGTCACCGGCGGCTCTGCTGGGGCTGGCGTGTGACGCCGAGCCGGAACTCGACGGCGCGACCTTGCTGGCCCGGCGCGATGCCAGTTTCGCCCGCACGCAAAAACATTATTACGTCGACCCGCCGCGCATCGAGCGTGGCTGGCGCAACCATCTGATCGACATGCAGGGCCGTTCCTACCTCGACATGCTCAACAACGTTGCGGTATTGGGGCACGGCCATCCACGCATGGCGGCGGTCGCCAGTCGCCAATGGTCGTTGCTCAACACCAACTCGCGCTTCAACTATGCGGCCGTGGCCGAGTTCTCCGAACGTTTGCTGAAACTGTCACCGGACGGCATGGACCGCGTGTTCCTGGTCAACAGCGGCAGCGAGGCCAACGACCTGGCGATTCGCCTGGCGTGGGCCTACAGCGGCGGGCGCGACATGCTCAGTGTGCTGGAGGCCTATCACGGCTGGACGGTGGGCGCGGATTCGGTGTCGACCTCGATCGCCGACAACCCCAAGGCCTTGAGCAGCCGCCCGGACTGGGTACACCCGGTGACCGCGCCAAACACCTATCGCGGTGAGTTCCGTGGCCCCGACAGCGCGCCGGATTATGTGCGCAGCGTCGAACACAACCTGGCGAAAATCGCCGAGCAGAAACGCCAACTGGCCGGTTTTATCTGCGAGCCGGTGTATGGCAATGCCGGCGGCATTTCGCTGCCACCGGGCTATTTGCAACAAGTCTATGGCATGGTCCGGGACCGGGGCGGCGTGTGCATCGCCGATGAAGTACAGGTCGGCTACGGGCGCATGGGCGATTTTTTCTGGGGCTTCGAAGAGCAGGGCGTGGTGCCGGACATCATCACCATGGCCAAGGGCATGGGCAACGGCCAGCCACTGGGCGCGGTCATCACTCGCCGGGAAATCGCCGAGGCGCTGGAAGCCGAGGGTTACTTCTTCTCGTCCGCCGGCGGTAGCCCGGTCAGTTGCCAGGTCGGCATGGCCGTGCTGGATGTGATGGAAGAAGAAAAACTCTGGGAGAACGCCCAGGTTGTTGGCGGGCACTTCAAGCAGCGTCTCGAAGCCTTGATCGATATTCATCCGTTAGTGGGTGCGGTGCACGGTTCCGGTTTCTACCTGGGTGTCGAACTGATCCGCAACCGCGAAACCCTGGAGCCGGCCACCGAAGAAACCACCGCACTGTGCGATCGCTTGCGTGAGCTGGGGATCTTCATGCAGCCGACCGGCGATTACCTGAACATCCTCAAGATCAAGCCACCGATGGTCACTTCACGGCAGAGCGTGGATTTCTTCGTGGACATGCTGTCGAAGGTGCTCGCGCAAGGGCTGTAAACACTGACCTCTGTGGGAGCGAGCTTGCTCGCGATGAGGCCATGTCAGTCACAGTTTTTTCGACTGAATGACCGCTATCGCGAGCAAGCTCGCTCCCACATGGAGGGTGGTGTTAGTTCGATTGATATCGGCTTTTCATCGATTGTTTTTGTGTTGCTGGATGTATGGTGCTTTAAAAGCCGATATTTATCGGATATAAAGTGGCACAGTCCACGGCGTGTACCACTGCGCTTCCAATTTTTTCAGGTATCAAAGCCATTCCGGAGTCCTGAGCCATGACCACGTTGAACAGCACCCCTCGCGCCGACGGCTTCTACATGCCAGCCGAATGGGCACCCCAAACCCAAACCTGGATGATCTGGCCCGAGCGCCCGGACAACTGGCGCCTGGGTGGCAAGCCGGCGCAAGCCGCGCACGTCGCAGTGGCCAAGGCCATCGCCCGTTTCGAACCGGTGACCGTGGCGGTTTCCGCCGGCCAGTACGAAAACGCCCGTGCCCGCCTGGACGTACCGAATATCCGCGTAGTGGAAATGTCCAGCGACGACGCCTGGGTCCGCGATACCGGCCCGACCTTCGTCATCAACAACAATGGCGAAGTCCGTGGCGTGAACTGGGACTTCAATTCGTGGGGCGGTTTTGATGGCGGCCTGTATTCGCCGTGGAACCGTGACTCGCAGGTCGGCGGCAAGATCCTCGAGATCGAGCGCAGCCCGCGCTACCGCACCGAAGGTTTCGTGCTGGAAGGCGGCTCGATTCACGTCGATGGCGAAGGCACCCTGATCACCACCGAAGAATGCCTGCTCAACCGCAATCGCAACCCGCACATGAATCGCGCGGAAATCGAAGCGGTGCTGAGTGCGAACCTGGCTGTGGATAAAATCATCTGGTTGCCGGACGGCTTGTTCAACGACGAAACCGACGGCCATGTGGATAACTTCTGCTGCTACGTGCGCCCGGGTGAAGTGCTGCTGGCCTGGACCGATGATCCACAGGACCCGAACTACCCGCGCTGCCAGGCGGCGATGAAAGTGCTGCAAAGCAGCACCGACGCCAAGGGTCGCCCGTTCACGGTGCACAAGATGCCGATTCCGGGTCCGTTGTTTGCGACCGAGCAAGAGTGCGCCGGTGTCGATCCGGTCGATGGTACTCAGGAACGCAACCCGACGGTTCGTCTGGCCGGTTCCTACGTGAACTTCCTGATCGTCAACGGCGGCATCATCGCGCCGTGCTTCGACGACCCGCAGGATGGCCCGGCCAGGGAGATCCTGCAGAGCCTGTTCCCACAGCATGAAGTGGTGATGGTGCCTGGTCGCGAACTGTTACTGGGGGGCGGCAATATTCACTGCCTTACCCAGCAGCAACCGGCGCCGCACAAAGAGTGAGTGAGGTTGTAACAGCTTGAGTTGATTGCGAAATTCCTCAAGCTGTAAATCCGCCTCCGACATTGCACAGAGCCCGCAGCCCTTCAGGGTTGCGGGCTTTTTTGTATCCACTTGGCCACACTTCAGAAACCTTGGCACAGCTCTTGTATCTCTGCTGGTGTAACTCGGGGGAGGGGAGGACTTCGATGTTCTGTCATAAACCTTGGATAAGTTAGCCGCTCACAAACCGGGAGAGAGCGCTGAAATGAACGCCGAAGTGAATGTGGTGAGCGACAAGGCGTTGCATCCCCTGGCCGTAAACAGCGAATCGCTCCAGATTCTGGCGCACTGGTTCAAGTCCAATGGAACGCGTCAGATCAGCGAAACTGATCCGCGCCGGACGATGATCGAGCGTTACCCTGCTGGCTTGTTCAGCGAGGCGGAACTGGATGCGTTGTGGGATGTGATGGAAGGATAAGAAGAACAACAACGGATTGATAAAAAAGCGCTGCCGGGATGGCAGCGCTTTTTTTTGTCCAACGGTTTTGCCGCCAGACCTCCTGTAGGAGCTGGCTTGCCAGCGATGAGGTCATCACATTCAACATCAGTGTTGAATGAAAAATTGCCATCGCTGGCAAGCCAGCTCCTACAAGTGTTGTGGTGTTTAGAAGCTGTAAGTGCCCGTCACCACCAGGCTACGCGGCGCACCCGGTTGGATCTGGAATGCACTGGTCGCCGAGGAGTAATACGTCTTGTCGCTGATGTTGTTCAGCGCTGCGCGCAAATCCCAATCCTTCTGGCGGAAACCGGCCAACGCATCCCAGCGACCATAGCCCGGCAATACGGTAGTGTTGAGGTTGTCGGCATAACGGTCGCCAACCAGGGTCAGACCGGTTTCGGCGTACCAGCCCATTTCCGGTTTCCAGGTCAGGAACAGGCTGCCGTTGTGCTTGGCCACGTTGTTGATGCGCTTGCCTTCCAGGCCGTTGTTGTCCTTCTCGATCGTTGCGTCCTGCACACCCACGCCACCGCGTACGTACCAGTTGCCGGTAATTTTGCCGGCGGCGGTCAATTCGATCCCGCGGGAACGTTGCAGGCCAGTGAGCAGGGTGATGGTCGGGTTGTTCGGATCGCTGGTGCGGCGGTTGTAGAGTTCCAGCTCATAGATGGCCAGCGTGGTGCTCAGGCGATCGTCGAGCCAGTCACTTTTCACGCCGATTTCCTTCTGCTTGGTCCGCTCGGGGCTCAGGTCGTTACTGTTACCGGCCGCGCCCGGGGTGATGCCGATCAAGCCACCGCCGACCGGCGAGAAGGTCTTGCTCCAGGAGGCGTAGAAGGAGTGATTTTGCAGCGGCGTCCAGACCACGCCAACGCGGGGGCTGGTGCTGTGGCTGTCACTGTCTTCGGAAATATTGCGCACCTTGTTGGTCGACTCGATATCGAACGTGTCGTAACGCAGGCCGGCGAGCAATTGCCATTGATCGTTCAGGCGCAGTTGATCCTGCACATACACCGCACGGCTCTCGACCTCGGTGTGGGTGTTGCTCGACACCACCATGCGCCCGGTATGGCGCAAATTGCGGTCGGGGGTGTACAGGTCCAGCGCCGGCACTGGTGAGCTGCCTGGCCCGGAAGTGGCGGCGGTGTACAGCAGCGGGTCGCGGCGCTGGCTGCCGATTTCGATACCGGTGAGCAGGCGGTGTTCCAGGCCGAAGGTATCGAAGCCACCTTCGAGCTCGACATTGTTGTAGACATTGCGGGTGTTCAGGTCCTGCTGCCAGTGCTGGCGCGTGACCTTGTTGGTCGCCGGGACATAGCCGCTCAGGTAAGTGTTGTCGAAATCGCTGTCGAGCTTGAACACCCCCAGGGTCTGGCGCAGTTGCCAGTTGTCGCTCAGTTCATAAGTGAGTTTCGAGCGCAGGGATTGCGCCTTGTCATCGATGAAGTCGTTTTCGCTGCCGTAAGTGGTATCGCGTCCTACGTCGGCCGGGCGACCGCCAGCCCCTGGAATGCCTCGATCAGGGGTGCGGTTGTAGCGGCTGTATTCGTACTGCACCAGCCAGTTCAGGTCGGGCGTCAGCTGCCAGCTCATCGAAGGCGCGAACAGCTGGCGATTGCCGCTCACGCCATCGCGGAAGCTGTTCTCGTCCATGTTGCCCATGTTCAGGCGCAGGCTGATGTTCTCGGACGGGTCGGTGCTGAGGTCGGCATACAGGCTGCGCAAGTCCTCGCTGCCACCCTGGGCCTCGATGGTCGAGCGGCGACCGAACTCGGGCAGTTTGCTCACCCGGTTGACGATGCCGCCCTGGCTGCCACGGCCATACAACACGGCGGCGGGGCCTTTCAGAACGTCGATGCGTTCAATGTTGTGCAAGTCGCGCACGTACTGACTGTCGTCGCGAATGCCATCGAGATAGAAGTCGTTGCTGGCGTCGAAACCACGGATGCGCAGGCTGTCGAAGCGAGTGTCGGCGCCGCTGCTGACGTTGGGGATGCCGCTGAGCGCGGTGCCTAGATCGTTGGTGCCGTAATCCACTACGTTCGAGGTTTTGATCGAGTCGATGGCTTGTGGCACGTAGCGCACCGGTGTAGCAGTCCGGGTCGCCGTGCTGGTTTGGGTCACCCGCGGGTCGTCGGCTTCAGCTTCGGCGCTGATCGAGGTGGCAGGCAGGGTGGTCGGTGCAGCGTAGGAAAAACCGGCAGACAACAAGGCAGAGAGCCCAAGGCTGTAGGGCGCAAGGCGAAAAGGGGCAGGCATTGAAGAGCGCATCCGTAGGATTTTTAGGTTGAAGCATCTGGAGGGTGCGAATAGTAATGCTTGTCATTTACCGCTGTTAGTCGTTATTGAGAATTTATCTCATTTGATTGTTTCGAATTATGTCTGAATTCATACAAAGTGTTTGCGCAGCCATTCGACCGATTCAAGCAACAGACTGAAAGCCGATCCGGCGTTTTTCCGGGACCGTTGTGGCACTAACCTGTCGACATCGAATTTTCCTGAGTTTCTGTCGGAGCTTTCCCATGATCCTGCATTACATCTACGACCCGTTGTGCGGTTGGTGCTACGGCGCCAAACCGCTGGTGCAAGCCGCCCAGGCTGTGCTACCGGTGCTTGCCCACGGCGGCGGCATGATGACGGGGGCCAATCGGCAAAAGGTTTCGCCACAACTGCGCAGTTACGTCATGCCTCACGACCGGCGCATTGCCGAATACAGCGGGCAGCCGTTCGGCGAAGCCTATTTCGAAGGTTTGCTGCGTGATCATTCCGCCGTGTTCGACTCGGCTCCACCCATCGCCGCGGTGCTGGCTGCCGAGCAAATGGCCGGTCGCGGGCTGGAGTTGCTGGGGCGTCTGCAAAGTGCTCACTACGTGGAAGGGCGCCGCATCGCCGACGAGTCGGTCTTGTTTGAACTGGCCCACGGCATGGGGCTGGATCCTCAAGACTTCGAAAGAGCCTTCAGGATGGTCGACACCGAAAGCCATATCCGGGACAGCCGGGCGTTACTGGCCAAGGTTGGCGGGCAGGGTTTTCCGACCCTGGTGCTTGAGCACGATGAGCAATTCACCCTGATCGATATCGGGCCATGGCTGGGTAAACCCCAGGCGTTTGCGCAATGGCTGGGTCAGTCGTTGCCGGAGCAGCACTCATCCGGTCCCGTAGCAGCCTGTGGCCTGGATGGCTGCGTCGATTGAATAATCCTGCCGCGTAAAGCAACTTCCTAGACGTTTTTTGCCTGTTTGTAGACGATTCATGAAATTGACACATTGTTGAGCTCGCAGCTACGATTCGGCCCAACGCCTGTGGCCGACCGCCACGACTCAAAAACAATAAAAAGGCCCGCCGCGAGAAATCGTGGGCGGGCCTTTTTGTTTTCGCCTTGAAAAAAGAGCGCGATAGCGCCGTTTCAGCCGTTCGACACAGCGCGTATCAACCGTACTAAGGAAAAAAACAAAATGTTGAACAAGCGAATCAGCCTGATCGCTCTGGGGATTTTGAGCGCTTCACAGGCCATGGCTAACGACCAGGCCGAATCCAAGGGTTTTGTTCAAGACAGCAGCCTCAAAGTGCTGCTGCGCAATGCCTACATGAACCGTGATTACAAAGACGGTAACCCGGACAAATCCGAGTGGGGCCAGGCGGCCATCGGCACGTTCTCGTCCGGCTTCACCCAAGGCACCGTCGGTGTGGGTGTGGACGCTTTCGGCCTGTACGCCCTGAACCTGGAACGCAGCGAAGACCGTAGCGGCGCGCAAGGCATCGACTTCTTCAAGAAGGGCGCCAGCGGCGAGCCGGCGGACGACCTGTCCAAGGGCGGCGCAGCGATCAAGTTCCGCCTGTCCAGCACCACCCTGACTTACGGTGACCAGATGCCGGCCTTGCCGGTGCTGAACTACGACAACTCGCGCCTGCTGCCGGAAAGCTACACCGGTACCTTGATCACCTCCAGGGAGATCAAAGGCCTGCAACTGGACGCCGGTCGCTTCACCGCCGAATCGCGTAAAAGCGCTGAAGGCCGCGACAGCGGTGGCCTGAAGTCGATCAACGTGTTGGGCGGTAGCTACCAGTTCACCGAGCAATTCAAGGCCGCGCTCTACGCTTCCGACGTCGAAGACGTGCTGAAGAAACAATACGTGAACGCCAACTACGTGTTTCCGATCGACAAGGATCAGTCCCTGACCCTGGACTTCAACGGCTACCGCACCAAGCTGGACGATTCCTACGTCCGCGACAACGGTATCACCGGCGACGACAACAAGATCTGGAGCCTGGCGGCCACCTTCATCACCGGCCCGCACTCGTTCACCCTCGCGCACCAGCGCAGCTCCGGCGACAGCAACCTGGGCTACGCCTACGGCGGCTACCAGAAAGACCAGGGTCGCGTCGGCGACGGTGGCAACACCATCTACCTGGCGAACTCTTACTGGTCGGACTTCAATGCCGAAGACGAACGCAGCTGGCAGCTTGGCTACGGCCTGGACTTCAGCACCTTCGGTGTACCGGGCCTGAGCTACAACTTCGCCTACGTGCGCGGTGACAACATCACCACCTCCACCAGCGAAGGCGGCACCGAGCGCGAGATCTTCAATCAGATCAAATACGTCGTCCAAAGCGGCCCGGCCAAAGACCTCAGCGTGAAACTGCGCAGCTCGGTCCTGCGCGTGTCGCAGAAGTCGAGCGAGTACAACGTCAGCGGCAACGAAGTGCGTGTGTTTGTGGATTACCCGATCAATATTTTTTGATGATGGGTTGTGGTGTCGAGGCCTGATGCAAGGCTGAGAGTGAAGAAGCCCCGACTGGTTCGGGGCTTTTTTGTGCTGTTGATGTGCTCATGTCGTCAAAACTCGATTTTGGTAACACGTCTGGCGAACGTGTCGTCCGCGGCGACATGTTCGGAAGACGTGTTGCAAAAAGTGAAAAATTGCGACACGTCTTAGCACTTCAAATCGATTGCTCGCATATACGGCAATGCCGTATAGTCAGGTTCATGTTCACGATTATCGAAACCGAAATTTTCAAGCGTTATGCTGAATCCATCTGGGACGATGGCGAACGTCATGAATTCATTACCTGGCTGGTAGCTAATCCGTTGGCCGGCGATGTGGTGCCTGGTAGCGGTGGCCTACGCAAGGTCCGTTGGTCCCGTAGCGGGATGGGCAAACGAGGCGGTACCCGTATCATTTACTACAACACGCTTTCTGAAGGCTCAATCTGGTTGTTAATCGCCTACACCAAGGCGAAGTTCGACAATTTACCCGCAGCCTTCCTCAAGCAACTGAAGGAGGAAATCAGCAATGGTCAATGAACTGGAGCAATTCCAGCAGGACTTGCTGGATTCTGTGCGTCAAATGAAAGCGGGCAAAGCCGCTCGTGTGACAGAGGTGCCGTTGTCTGCAGCAGCTGAAGCGCGGGCCAAAGTCGGTGTATCTCAAAGCGCATTCGCCAAGCTGATTGGAGTCAGTTTGCGAACGTTGCAGGATTGGGAGCAGGGGCGGCGGCAACCGACGGGAGCGGCGCAGACGCTGTTGCGTGTGGCGAGTCAGCATCCTGAGGCATTGCGTGACCTTCAAGCGATTTAGCTAAGAAGGCATATTCCCTTCTAAACACATCGCCGAAATTGAGAAGCTCGGCAGGTCTCTCGATGGGCGCCAGCCCATTTGTATGCCTACTCCTTTATTCATTACACCACGTAACGAATGAAGTTCCCGCCCCCACCTTTTTCACCCTGACATAACCCCCTACATTCATCTCCAACGCCTCTCCCATCATCCCGACGGGAAGGTCACTGGAGTTTCCCTCATGCCTTTCGTAACCGTACGCATCACCCGCGATGGTGTTACCACTGAGCAGAAAGCTCAGGTGATTGCCGAAATCACTGAAACACTGGAACGCGTCCTCAACAAACGCCCTGACCTGACCCACATCGTGATCGAGGAAGTCGACACCGATAACTGGGGTTACGCCGGTATCACCACCACTCAGTACCGCAAGCAACTGGCCGAGGCGGAGGGCAAGTCATGACGGCGTCGGTCACCATCGATTTCATCTCCGATGTGGTGTGCCCCTGGTGCGCGCTGGGAGCGACGGCGCTGGAGCAGGCAATCGAGAACGTGGCCGGGGAAGTCTCGGTCGAGCTGACCTACAAGCCGTTCGAGCTGAACCCGAACATGCCGGTCGAAGGTGAGCAAGCGGTCGAGCACTTGATGCGCAAGTACGGCAGAACCGCCGACGAAGTCGCTGCTGGCAAGGCCATGCAGATCGCTCGCGGCGAGGCCATCGGTTTCAAATTCGATCTGGAGAAGCGCACACATTTCTACAACACCTTCGATGCGCACCGCTTGTTGCTGTGGGCGTTGCAGGAAGGGCGGCAGGTCGAGCTGAAGAAGGTGTTGCTACAGGCCTACTTCAGCGCGGGCCAGAACCCGAGCGATCAGCAAACCCTGGTGCGGCTGGCGACTGAAGCGGGGCTGGATGGGGCAAGTGCACAAGAGGTGCTGGCGTCCGGTGCGTTCGCCGACGAAGTGCGGGAGCTTGAAACGTATTACCAGCAGCGCGGCATCAATTCGGTCCCGGCGATGGTGCTCAACGGTCACCACCTGGTGTCCGGTTCGCAATCGGTCGAGTACTACGAACAGATGTTGCGACAAATGGCCAAGGCACCGGCCGAAGCCTGATTACCGATTTTCTACCCCCATTCTTGATTGTCAGAGGTCTTCATCATGAGCATTTCGAAAAAGGTCATCGTCATCACCGGTGCGTCCCAGGGTCTCGGCGACGGTATGGTCAAAGCCTTTCGTGAACTCGGTTACCGGATCGTCGCCACTTCGCGCTCGATCAAACCGTCCAGCGATCCGGACATTCTCACCGTGGCCGGTGACATCGGCGAGCCGGAAACCGCCCAGCGCGTCATCCGTGAAGCGATGGCCCGTTTCGGTCGCATCGACACCCTGGTCAACAACGCCGGGATCTTCATCGCCAAGCCCTTCACCGCGTACACCGCAGAAGACTACGCCAATGTGTTGTCGGTGAACGTCAACGGCTTCTTCTACATCACCCAACTCGCCATCGCCGAGATGGAAAAGCAAGGCAGCGGCCACGTCGTCAACATCACCACCAGCCTGGTGGACCACGCCATCGACGGCGTGCCATCGGTGCTTGCATCGCTGACCAAAGGCGGCCTCAACGCGGCAACCAGATCCTTGGCCATCGAATACGCCAAGCGCGGGATCCGGGTGAACGCGGTCAGCCCAGGCATCATCAAGACCCCGATGCATGGCGAGGAAACCCACGCAGCACTGGGCAGCCTGCACCCGCTCGGGCACATGGGCGAGGTCGATGACATTGCGCAAGCGGTCGTGTATCTGGACGGCGCCAAGTTCGTGACCGGCGAAATCCTGCACGTGGATGGTGGGCAGAGCGCGGGACATTAAAAGCGCTTTTGCAAACCCCGGAAACAACTAAGCCCCTGCATTTTTGCAGGGGCTTAGTTTTGTAGGGTGCCGGCAGGAAAAGCACGAAGAATCAATTCGCCATTCACTACGAGGAGCGCTTCACCAGACCGTACATCTAGATTATGATCGCGCTGCCGCCTGACCGTAATCCCTTATACTACGGGCCTTTCCCCCGATCGCTACCCGATTCTACCTCGTTTGGCAGCAAATGCCGCGTTGGGCCTCCCGCACTGGCACCCATTATCCCAAGCGTATTGCGAATACTGGAACAGATGATCTTTATAAAAAATAATAAGCTTTTCTCCTGCTTATACTTGCTGGCAATTGTCATAACCATCGGCGTGGTCTACTCCCTGGGCTTCCGGGAAGCGGCAAGCCAGATTGCGACCCAGCCCGAGCGCCTGAGAAACTTCACGTTCCCCATCTGGGAGCAACACGCTTTTTCGCAGCACGGTTTCCTCGTCTTCTATTCGATGGAGGACTACGCAAAAAAGATCGCGTATTCCAACCACTCCACGGCTTATCTGTTCTACATGTACGCCCTCTATAAAGTGGAAATGTATGTGTCGGCATTACCGATGAGAGTGACAGGGGCTTTCCTGAACATCATTTCGCTGGCAGGCGTTACGTTCTTTTTTCTGTCCCGTCTGGTGGAAAAGCGCCTGGCATTCGGTCAGGGGCTGCTGATTCTGTTATCGGTCGTATTCATGGTGTCGATGCCGGGATTCTGGATTTCTTCGGCCCGATTCAACGTCGACAATACGTTCCCATTGATATTTGCGTCCCAGGCGCTGGCTGCGTTCTTTATCTGGAAAAATCAGGAACGGTCCACGGCGGTCATGACAGTGATCGTGTTGTTTGCCGTGTTTACTCCGATCTCGGCAGCGTTGCTGGGCCTCGCCTTGCTGGTTTGGGCATGCCGCAGCGACGGTCTCGACAGACGAATGTGTCGTCTGGCATTGGTGGCCCTCGTTGCGGCCGTTGCCTTCTATCTGCCATCCCCGCTGATATCGAAGGCGCTGGGTTTCACCTCGTCCAACAGCAGCTGGCTGTTTCGCGCTGGCCTGGATGGCGACACCACGTATTTCACCAACGTCCTGAAGTCGGTACTTGTTCCGCAGTTCCCGCGGCCATTTGGGACCATTGCCGTGCCGATCCTGTTCCTGGTAGCCCAGTTGGCCTGTTTGCGCATGATCAAACGGCGTGAACCTGCCGGCGTTGCGGCACCGGCGGGGACCTCCCCGTTGGCCGGCATCGGCATGTTCTACTTCCTGCTTTTTTCGCAATACGTGATGACCGGCCTGCTGTGGCCGCAGGCCGTTGCCATTCATCCGTACCTGTATGACTACCTGCTGATGGCACCGGTTTTCGTCGCGATCGTTCTGAACTTTGCATTCAAACCTTCACCGGCTGCATTGCGTTTCTGGGCGCTGGCGCTGTTGTTCTGCATTTCCTTCCATCTCCAGCAGGTCGCGCAGGCAAAATGCCAGGGGTGCTACTTCCCGGGCGCCTGGGACGCCAGCGTCAAGCAGCCATGAAGACCGTCGCGATTCTCCAGTCGAACTACATACCCTGGAAGGGCTATTTCGACATGATCGCTGCGGTCGATGAGTTCATCCTCTACGACGACATGCAGTTCACCAAGAACGACTGGCGCAATCGCAACCAGATCAAGACGCCGCAAGGTGTGCAATGGCTGACAGTGCCCGTGGGGCAGGATATTCGTCGGCGTATCCGCGACGTACCGCTGGTCGATGGTTGGCAGGTGAAGCATTGGAAAACCCTCGAAAGCAACTACCGACGCGCAGCACATTTCAATGAAATCGCTAGTTGGCTTCGACCTCTGTACCTGGAAATGTCCTACAGCCATCTCACCCAATTGAACAGCGACCTCATCAAGGCTATCTGCGTTTACCTGGGCATCAAGACAAAGATATCGTGCTCTTGGGATTATCAACTGGGTGATGGCAAGACCGAGCGTCTGGTCGATTTGTGTCGGCAGACCGGTGCCAGTGACTATATTTCCGGGCCATCAGCCAAGGATTATTTACAACCTGAACAATTCCAGGCGCAAGGCATTGATCTGCACTGGTTCGACTACAGTGACTACCGCGAATACCCACAACTGTGGGGCCCATTCGTTCACGGGGTCAGCATTCTTGACTTGCTCTTTAACTGTGGTCCTGGATCTCAAACTTATATGAAGCATGTCAGACTATGAGATTGTCCATCGTCGCCACCCTGTATCAATCCGCAAACCACCTCCAAGAGTTTTATGCTCGCTGCAGCAGTGTTGCGCAGGCCTATGTGGGAGATGACTATGAAATTGTCCTGGTCAACGACGGCTCGCCTGATGACAGCTTGGGACGAGCCATTCGCCTGACAGAAACTGATACTCATGTCGTACTGGTCGACCTATCCAGGAACTTCGGTCACCACAAGGCAATGATGACCGGACTTGCCCATGCCAAGGGCGAAGAGGTATTCCTGCTCGACAGCGACCTGGAGGAGCCGCCGGAGTGTCTAGTGACGTTCGCCGAACAAATGCGTAGTGAAGACTGTGACGTGGTCTATGGAGTTCAGGAGCAACGTAAGGGAAGGTGGTTCGAGCGTTTGAGTGGTGGGCTCTTCTGGACGTTGATTAACCGGTTGTCCGGGTTGTCACTCCCCGCCAACATTGTCACCGCTCGCTTGATGAGTCGGCGCTATGTCGATGCGCTATTACGCCATGAAGAACGAGAGGTCTTTATGGCCGGGTTGTTTCACATCACCGGCTTCGTACAAAAGGCTGTCTTGATTCAAAAACTCAGCACCAGCCAATCGACCTACACCTTGAGGCGCAAACTGTCGCTGGTGGTGAACTCCGTCACGTCGTTCAGCGTCCTCCCGCTGGTCGCAATTTTCTATCTTGGCCTAATCATTTTCTCGTTTGCCTGCTGCTATTCCGCCTATTTGTTGATCAACTGGATGTTCTTCTCTTACACCCTGGCAGGCTTTACCTCCGTGATGGTTTCGATCTGGTTGCTGGGCGGCCTGATTCTTTCCTGCATGGGCATCATCGGCATCTATCTTTCCAAAGTATTCTCCGAAAGCAAGCGCCGGCCTTACACCATCGTCAGGAATATCTATGGCCGCTCATGAAAAAAAACGCTCATGCTAACGGTGCAGCGATTGCTGGACAAAGGAACAAAATGAATAGCCTGACAGCTCGGCTGAAAAGTCGGATACCTGTGGCGCAGTTGATCAAGTATGCGCTGGTCGGTTTTTTCAGTAATGCCTGCGGTTATGCCCTTTACCTGTTACTGACAGAGCTAGGGAGCACCCCAAAGCTAACCATGACTGCACTCTATATTGCCGGTGCGCTCATCAGTTTCGTCGGAAACCGCCGCCTGACCTTTTCCTATAAGGGGGGGACGCTGAGCTCAGGAATACGGTTCGTCCTGGCTCATGCGATTGGTTATGGCATCAATTTCTGTCTGCTCGCCGTGTTCGTAGATCACTACGGTTATTCACACCAGTGGGTACAGGCCGCGGCCATCTTTATAGTCGCTAGCTATCTGTTCGTCGCCCTCAAATTTTTCGTTTTCAAGGCATCTCAATGACACCTAACCGTTCGCCATTTCCGTCATCGTCCTATGGCCAACTTGCGCAGGCGGAATCAGGTCACTGGTGGTTCAGGGTGCGTAACAGGGTAGTGCTCTGGGCCTTGACCAAAAAGGTGAAGCCCTTCAATAGTCTGCTAGAGATCGGGTGTGGCACTGGATATGTGCTCGAAGGTATCAGCCGTACTTGGCCGAAGATTGAGTTGTACGGCTCCGAATACTTTGAAGAAGGACTGGAGCACGCCCGTAAACGGGTTCCTACTGCCCAACTGAGACAGCTGGACGCAACCCTGTTGGACGAAGTTGATCGATATGATGTAGTTGGCGCATTCGACGTCATTGAACATATAGAACAGGACGAGACGGTACTGCGTAATCTTGCCAGAGCGATCCGCCCTGGCGGATCGCTGGTGCTGACCGTTCCACAACATCGCTGGCTTTGGTCGCAAGTCGACGAGTATGCCTGTCATGTACGTCGTTATAGCCGAGCCGAACTGGTAGCCAAAGTTCAGCAAGCCGGCCTGCAAGTGAGCTATGCCAGTTCGTTTGTTAGCCTGCTGGTCCCCTTGATGTGGTTATCACGAAAACGCACAAGTAAACAGCATGACCCCATGACCGAATTCAATATTCCACGCTGGCTAAACTACACCCTTCAAACGGTGATGCAATTCGAACTCCTGCTGCTGAAGACGGGTGTTCGCTTCCCTATCGGCGGCTCTCTGTTGCTGATTGCCACCAAGCCCTAATCGCCCGACGGAATACTGCAATGACCAGCGAAAAAATTCAGTTTAATCGTCCTCACATGACCGGCAAGGAACTGTATTACATTGCCGAAGCCAAGTTCGGCAACATGCTGGCGGGCGACGGGCCTTTCACCAAGCGCTGTCACCAGTGGCTCGAAAACGCCAGTGGTTGTAACAAGGCCTTGCTGACTCATTCTTGCACCGCAGCGCTGGAGATGGCTGCCTTGCTGCTGGAAATTCAGCCCGGCGATGAAATCATCATGCCGTCCTATACGTTTGTCTCTACCGCCAACGCTTTCGTGCTGCGTGGCGGTGTACCGGTGTTTGTGGATATTCGCGAAGACACGCTTAACCTCGACGAGCGCTTGATCGAGGCAGCCATCACCTCGCGCACCCGAGCGATTGTTCCCGTGCACTATGCGGGCGTGGCCTGCGAGATGGACAGCATTCTGACGATTGCAAAGCGACACAATCTGCACGTTGTCGAAGATGCCGCGCAAGGCATCATGGCGAGCTACAAGGGTCGCCCACTGGGAAGTCTGGGCAGCCTTGGTGCATTGAGCTTCCATGAAACAAAGAACGTCATATCCGGCGAAGGGGGCGCGCTACTGGTCAACGATCCGGCGCTGGTACGACGTGCTGAAATCATTCGCGAAAAAGGTACGGACCGCAGCAGCTTCTTCCGCGGTGAAGTAGACAAGTACACCTGGCAAGAAGTTGGCTCGTCATTTCTGCCTGGGGAGTTGATCGCGGCATTCCTATGGGCGCAACTGGAGGAAGCAACAGGCATCACCGAGCAGCGGCAGGTCTGCTGGCAACACTACCATGATGCTCTGGCTTCTCTGGAGAAAAAGGGTTTGCTTAGACGGCCGATCATACCCGCCTACTGCAGCCACAACGCACACATGTACTACATACTTCTGGACTCGCAGATTGATCGCCAGGTGGTACTCGATGCACTGAAAAGTGCGGGCATTCACTCAGTGTTTCACTACGTGCCACTACATTCGTCGCCAGCCGGCCAACGCTATGGAAGGGTTCATGGCTCAATGGCCGTGACCGACCGGCAATCGGAACGGCTTATCCGATTGCCACTGTGGGTCGGGTTGACGCAGGAACAGCAAGATCGCGTTATCGCTGTGCTAGTTGCAGTACTTGGCTAACCCTTAAGTAACCCGCTCACTACGCGTACCTGCGCTGTAGGGGCGGGGGCCCTACTTGGTACCAAAACCAACGCAGCAGTAACCACGGTCATTATGCCGCTGGGCATCTCGAAACTCATTGGGTTCCCTTTCACAGCGGGTAATCAGACCTGGACTGTTTCTTTCTTTGAGAAACGGCAATAACTTACCGTTGAGCAGGTCCCCGTCGTAGCCGAACTCCGAAATGTACAAAACGTGAATAGGGCTGCGATCTTTCAGGTAGGCAAAGTAAGTCATGTGATCCACTACCACATGCTCAGCTAGATCCGCCGGAATGTGACAAGACTGACCTAGCTCCCGAATCGAATCTAAGTGTGCCTGCACCTCAAGTACCAGTATCGACAGCGGCTGACCAGGAATACTGGCGTTTGTTTAGTCGGCATTGCGCAGAAGATTCGGTGTTATCAGATAGATCAGTGTGAACAATGACACCAGCACGTGCGCCAGACATTTAGCTACTGGTCGTCTTCAGGACGAATACCGATCCCGCCTTAATGAAGGAGCCCCTCGGCACTGTTGTATGGTCGACCACAACGGCACCAGCTCCGATGAAGGTATCTACTCCGATACGGGAATGCCCGCAGAGGATGGCGTTCGGAGAAATAAATGTGTTTCCGTCTACAACGGAGTCATGATTGATCACAGCCCCGGGCCATACGACAGCCAGGTCCCCTACATGCGTCCTGATGTCGAGAACAGCGCGTGCCATGATCATTGCACCATCGCCAATGGTTGTACTATCGCTCACATAAGCTTGAGGGTGAATGAGAGGCGGCAGGCTGTAGCCATGAGCCAACAACTCATGGTATTTGCGCTGTCTCGCTTCAAGGTGCTTGTAACCGATGGCAAGGGCAAAGTCATACTCTTCAGGCCGGCATTTTTGGATAACGTCTGCCAGCGTTCCAATAATATCCGCTCCGGCATGCCAGTCATCGACGAACCCACCGAAATCCGCACCGCTGTGCCGTACCAACTCACGCACAACCGCCCCAAACTCTGTCGACCCATAAATCAGAATTTTCTTTTTCATTGATTGCTGCTACGCCCTCAGGCTCGATGCAAACTAGGATGCCACTGGTGACTCATGTCCGTGCATAAATTAGCGGGTACGCAGAAAGCCTTGCTCCACCGCCTTCCAGAACTCATCAGTTCCGCCATAGTTTTACATTGTTTTGGCGGTGACCAAAATTTCAATGAGGTTCATGTCGGCTCTCACCCGTATGGATTACAAAGCGTTGATTGAGGCCTATAGGCTGCGGCGCTAGGCCGCTTTGGATCTGCGGCAGCAGGCTCATTGCCCCGGGTAGTCGGTGAGTTAGAAGCGGGGTGAATCTGTCAACCACGTTAGAGTTAGAGTAAGTCCATGCTGGCCATGGAATCAGCCATGCGGTAGCCCATCGCTTTGTAACCCGCCTGGCGCTTATCCCACATCCTCATCAGCGCGACATTACCCTGTCAACGAAGTCGATCACCCTCATGTCGACCTTTTCGGCATGCGATCGATGCAATCGTCCCGCATATTGCTGAAGGATACCCTTCAATGAGATGGGCATTGGCAGCACCAACGTGTCCAACAGCGGATGATCGAAGCCTTCACCTACTGCATTACTTTGTGGACTATCAGGAGCGGCCGTACGAAAAAACAAAACTACGTTGGGTGGATAGGCTCGTCCCTGATGGAACCTGGTCAGGAATTCTGTTTGATTTCTACCGGCGGGTTTATCGCAAGTTGGTTGAGGACTTAGAGGTACCGTTCGCTCTCAAAGGTGATCAGCGCCAGGATGACACGCCGGTACATGAAGCTCTGCGCGAGGTTTTGGTTAATACCTTGGTCCATGCCGACTATACCGGGCGGGTTTCTGTGTTAGTCGTGAAGCGTCCTGACTTGTTTGGTTTTCGCAATCCTGGCGGCTTACGGTTACCCCTTGAGCAGGTGTTGCAAGGGGGTACCAGCGATTGCCGGAACAGGCTAATGCACCAAATGTTTCTTCTTATGGGCCTTGGCGAGCGTGGTGGTTCTGGGATTCCTTGTGCCCGACGGGCGCTCACGAGGCATGATTTATCACCTGCCGGGTGAGCAACTGCCTACGCCGGGGCAAGTGTTCGCAGGTCCGCTACAGAGCTCCGAACATTACGCCGGCAGCTCCGAACATAACGGGGTTAGCTCCGAACATAAGGTCGAGCTGGATATGCAGCGAAATGATGATGGCTGTTTATTGAGCAATCATATTGACGCGCCGCTGATCGATGCTTTGGACAGGCTTGATGCAGGGTTTCGAGAAAGGCTCGAAATACTGGCTGAGGAGCTAATTTGGTAAAGCGCAGTCCAGATGCCCTCCGTCAGCAGTACCTGCCGTCGCCGTCGAAAAACTTGTAGGCGCGGTCGGTGGGCTTGGCTGAACGGCAAGCCGAATCGGAGAGTGGGGCAGTGGTGCGCGACATAAGGGTACTCTTCCCTATATCGAATGACCTTACCCCTATCTTTATCCTTAAAACGGCTGGTATCCATAAGACTTTGGCGTAATCCTACGGAACGCCAAAACGAAAAAACCCGCCAGAAGGCGGGTTTTTCGGGGGTTTCAGAGATTTTGAAAGCCTTCTCTGGAACCTTGTATGGTGCCGGCACCAGGAATCGAACCCGGGACCTACTGATTACAAGTCAGTTGCTCTACCATCTGAGCTATACCGGCGTGTCAGGGCGACGATTATAGCGATTGGATAGGTTCTGTAAACCCCTGAATTCTGACTATTTTTGCGCGAGCTTCAGGTCAGGCGCGCAGCAGGGTTTTCTTGAGTTTCTGAATGGCTTGCCAGGTTCGGCTGTTTTGCATTGCGCGCAGCTGTGCTTCGGCCTGTTCGGCGCGTTGCAGGGCGGCGGCGAGTTGGTGTTCGGCGTCGCTGACAGGGTGGCTGAAGTTGTGGCCTTTGCAGAACTGGAACTCGTCCAGGTTGCACGGCGGGATGTCGAAGGCGGGTTTGAGGTTCAGGTGTTCTTCGGCGAGGTAGTAGGTGTTGATGCCGTCGAACAGGATCGAGTGGTAGCCGGCGTCGGTGACGAGGGTTTCCCAGGCCTGGTCGCGGGCCCAGGGGGTTTCGATGAGGATTACCCATGGCCGCCATTGGCTGAAGTCCATGCCGCGCAGGACGGTTTCTTCGTGGCCTTCGACGTCGATTTTCAGGAAGTGGATGGCGCGGTCCCGGGCGTGTTCCTCGCAGATCGAGCTCAGGGTGCGGGACTTGATCGTCTGGCTGCGCACGTCCATGCCGGCATCCTTGTGCATTTTCGCCATGGCCGGGTCGAGGGTCGAGAGGCCGGTGTCGGCGATGCCGTAGAAGGTCAGCTCGTCAGCGTTTTCCCCGGCCGCGCATTGCAGGTTGGTGTCCTTGGGGCGTTGCTGGCAAAGGGCTTCGTAGTAGCTGGGCACCGGTTCGACGTTGATGCCGGTCCAGCCGTTGTCGTAGAACGCCTTGGTGACCGAGTCATGCGTGGGGTGGTTCGCCCCGACGTCGATATAGAAGCCATTCTCGACGGTTTTGAGGGCGCGCCACAGGCGTATGTCTTCGAAGTTCTGTGCGTAGGAAATGAACGTCACTGGCGCATCCTGTCGGAAGAATGTTCTTGTTGGTGGCCGCGCTGCTGGCGCCCTGGCGTTTGTGTATATCAAGAGACGTGCAGCGGTGCAATTTCCCCCGTCAGCGGTCCCGGATTAGGCATTTATGTCGTTTTGATTAAATGCTTATGCACAATGCAACTGGCCGCGCACCTGGTTTAGGCCGAAATTGTGGATCTGTTCTCATTTGTTCGCAAATGGCTGTTTTTTCGATTTTTTATGCAGGTGTACAAAAAATGAACAGTGTGGATTTAGCCCTGAAACTGGCATGAATATTGGATCCACGATATTTCCATCAACAGAGTTATCCACAGGCCAGTCGTGTTTAAGCGCTTTCGGCCAGGAGCAGGAAATTACGCGGTGTGAGCGGCGTTTCGCAGAAAGTGCCGACGCGGACTCTGTAGCCCTGTTCGGTGAGGAAAAGTGCCCGATCAAGGACCAGCCAAAGCTCCAGCGGACGTCGGAAAAGTCCACGCAACAGCTCAAGGTTGCGCACCTCGGCCAGTCTCTGCCATCCGGCAGCTTCGAGGCCTGGCCAATCTTGCGCGCCGATTGTGGATAACTCTTTGAGTGCGGCCAGATGATGGCAGTACTCGGCGAAAGGTTTGTCCAGCCAGGCGCTGGGCAGGGATGGGGTTGGCAGGTACTCGTCCAGGCCGCGCAGTTGCCGTTGCAGCAAGTCGAAGCCCAGGCGCCGGGCCATGGAGGTGTCGCGCTGGCGGCGCACACGGGCGCCGGCGGTGACCGTTTCACTCATCGGCAGTGCAAGGTCGTCGAGGGATAGCTGCAAGCCGGAGCCTTGGGCGGCGGAGGAAATCGGTGAGTATTGGGCAAGACTGATCCGGTTGTAGCAGCACGGCGCAATGGCGAGTTGTTTGCAGCCAGTGGCGCTGGCGAGTTGAATCAGCCGTACATGCAAATCACCGCAGGCGTGAAGCGCGACAGGCGTGTGATGCGCACTTAGTAGAGAGGCTGCGTCTGCCGCGAGCACATCCTGTTCGATATGCAGCGCATGCAGGTGATGACGCTGGCTGAGTGCCTGGCCGCTGGTGACCAGCGCCGGGTCGTATTCCAGGCAAGTCAGTTGTTGGCCCGGTTGCAGCAGGCGGCGCCCCAGATGGCCCTTGCCCGAGCACCAGTCCAGCCAATGCCGGGGTGTCTCGGAAAACTGCAGTCGACTGGCGAACGCTTCGATCTGCTGCCATTTACGCCCCGGTACATCGACGTTCAATCGATGGCTGGCCGCTTCGAGTGTATGTGCAGGCAATTCATCCACGGCACTCAAGGCCACGGACGTCGTGGCCAAGGCAGCAAAAGGCTGCGGTGCGTTCAGAAGGGCAGGCTGGTTGTGAGCGTTTTCCGCATCGTCCAGCGTTCGCCCACGTAGCCATGCGGCCAGCTCCGGGCAGGACGCTTCCCAGGGAAGCTGTAGGTGAGTGAACGGCCGAGGTTTCCACAACGCCTGATGCTCTGTGAGAAAAGCATCCAGCGCGGTGAAACGGGCGAGCAGGGCCTCGCCCGTCAGCACGCAGGGTTCAACGCCCTTGGCAGGCATCGACGCGCAACCAGCGCTCCAGCAGCTTGAAGCCGCGTACCAGCACGTAGGCCATCACCAGGTAGAACATGCCCGCGGCGAAGAAGATCTCCACCGGCAGGTAGGTCCGGGCAATGATGGTGCGGGCCATGCCGGTCAGTTCCAGCAAGGTCACGGTGCTGGCCAGGGCACTGGCCTTGAGCATCAGGATCACTTCGTTGCTGTAGGCCGGCAGGCCGATGCGCGCGGCGCGCGGCAGCATGATGAAAAACAGCGCCTTGGGTTTGGACATGCCCAGCGCCCGTGCCGCTTCAATCTCGCCCGGTGGAATCGCCTGAATGGCGCCGCGCAGGATCTCCGCGATGTAGGCCGCCGTGTGCAGGGTCATGGTCGCCGTGGCGCACCAGAACGGATCGCGCAGGTACGGCCACATCGAGCTGTTACGGATCGCGTCGAACTGAGCCAGGCCGTAGTAGACCAGGAACAGTTGAACCAGCAACGGCGTGCCACGGAAAAAGAAGATGTAGCCGTAGGGAAATGCCCGCACCCACCACAGGCGCGACGAACGGGCGATGCCCAGCGGAATGGCCAGCAGCAAACCGGCGATCACGGCGATGGCCACCAGCTCCAGGGTCAGGGTCGCGCCCTGGGCCAGTTTCGGCAGCCACTTGATGATGACTTCCCAGTTCATTGGGTGCTCCTCGCGAAGCCGCGGGCGGCGCGTTTTTCCAGGAAGTACATGCCGGTCATCGCCAGTACTGTCAGGCCCAGGTACATGAATGCGGCGACCATATAGAAGGTGAACGGCTGTTTGGAGACGGTCACGCCGATTTGCGCGTGTCGCATGATTTCTTCCAGGCCGATCACCGACACCAGCGCGGTGTCTTTCATCAGGATCATGAACAGGTTGCCCAGACCCGGCAGGGCGATACGCCACATCTGCGGCATGATCAATTTGGTGAAGATGCGCCATTTCGACATGCCCAGGGCCACGCCGGCTTCACGATGGCCTTTGGGAATGGCGAGGATCGCACCGCGAAACACTTCCGTGGCGTAGGCGCCGAAGCACAGGCCCAGCGCAATCACGCCGGCGGCGAAGGCATTGAGCTCGAGGTCGGGGTTGCCGAAAAACTCGCCCAGGGCACGCATCAGGTTGACCGTACCGAAGTAGATCAACAGCACCCAGAGCAATTCAGGGATGCCACGAACCAGGGTCGAATAGGTGCCGCCAAGCCATTGCAGCGGCTTGTACGGGGAAGTCTTGGCCAAGGCGCCGAGCAGACCGAGCACCAGCCCCAGGCACAGGGCCGAGAGTGCCAGTTTCACAGTCATCAGCGCGCCGGCGGCGAGCGCCGGGCCGAATCCGTAGAGGTCGATAATCATGGATTTCTTTTCAAATCGCGGCAGGCAAGGCCGGGGACCGGCGCCATCAGAGGAGGGCGCCGGTCCGGCAGGTCAGAATCAATAGATGCTGAACGGGAAGTACTTGTCGTTGATCTTCTTGTAGGTGCCATCAGCGACGATTTCTTTCAGCGCGGTGTTCAACTTCGCGCGGATCGGATCGTTTTTACGTACGGCGATACCGATCTTGTCGCTTTCTTCCACTGGATCGCCCTTGAACTCGTATTCACGGCCAGCGTCGCTTTTGAGCCATTCGTAGTTGACGTACTTGTCGGCCAGGATGCCGTCCAGACGGCCGGAAGTCAGGTCGAGGTAGGCGTTTTCCTGGGTGTCGTAGAGTTTGAGTTCAACGCCCGGCATGTTGTCTTCCATGAAGGTGCCCGCCAGGGTCGAACGCTGGGCACCGATCACTTTGCCTTTGAGGGAGTCTTTGTCGGTTTTGAAGTCGACGTCTTTCTTGGCGATGAACTGCAGCTTGTTGGAGTAGTACGGGTCGGTGAAGTCCACCGCTTGCTTGCGCTCGTCGGTGATCGACATCGAGGAGATCAGGAAGTCGAACTTCTTGGCGTTCAGGGCCGGGATGATGCCGTCCCAGTCGGAGGTCACGACGGTGCACTCGACCTTCATCTTGGCGCACAGGGCGTCGCCGATCTCTTTGTCGAAGCCGACGACATTGCCACTGGCATCTTTATTGTTGAACGGCGGGTAAGCCGCTTCGATGCCCATCTTCAGGGTTTCGGCCATGGCACCGGCGCTGAACGCCAGGGTGACGGCGGCAGCCAGGAAGACCTTTTTGTAGTTCTGCATGTGGGTAGCTCCGTTAGCGGTTGCTGGACATGAATTGTTTGCAGCGCGCCGAAAGCGGGTTTTCAAATACCTGCTGTGGCGATCCTTGCTCTTCTACCAGGCCCTGGTGAAGGAACACCACTTCGCTGGAGACCTGGCGGGCGAAGCCCATTTCATGGGTCACGAGCAGCATGGTGCGGCCTTCTTCGGCCAGTGCGCGGATGACATTAAGTACTTCCTGGACCATTTCCGGGTCAAGCGCCGAGGTGGGCTCGTCGAACAGGATGACCTTGGGTTGCATGGCCAGGGTGCGGGCGATGGCGGCGCGTTGTTGCTGACCGCCGGACAATTGCGCCGGGTAGGCATGGCGCTTGTCGGCGATGCCGACCTTGGCCAGCAGGGCTTCGGCGACTTCGATGGCTTCGGCCTTGCTTTGGCCGAGCACGCGGCGCGGGGCTTCGATGATGTTGTCGAGCACCGTCATGTGCGGCCACAGGTTAAAGTTTTGAAACACAAAACCGATTTCGCTGCGCAGGCGATTGATCTGCTTGCCGTCGGCGGCAACCAGCTCACCGTTTTTCGCAGCCTTGAGCTTGAGCTCTTCGCCGGCGACCAGGATCTGCCCCTGATGCGGGTTTTCCAGCAGGTTGATGCAGCGCAGGAACGTGGACTTGCCGGAGCCGGAGGAACCCAGGATCGAGATCACGTCGCCGTCGCGGGCGGTCAGCGAGATGCCTTTGAGCACCTCCAGCGAACCGTAGCGTTTGTGCAAGTTGCGGATTTCAAGCGCGGGCGTGGCCTCAGCCATGTGCGTTCCTCATATATGTTGCGCTCCTGCTGTTGGTGGCCTTCCTGGCGAGGCGGCCAACCTAGCATAGCGTTTCAATAGCAGCCAACAGCGCTACGGACGGTAAACGGCTGGTGTGTGGCAGGTTGTCGCATCGGCGCAGCAGACTGTCGCCCCATCAACAACCGAACAGCCGTTTGAACCTTGCCTGTCAACAAAAAGCGCGGTGGCTGCCGCAAAAAAAGGCGCGATGTTGCCAGCTTTGACAGGGTGTTGGAAGCGCTATCCGGCCAAATGCACCGCTTGTGCACTTTTAATGTGCGCGGAGCCATTTTCAGGTGTGTTTCCGGTGCGCGGATTTGCCCCGCAATGTGGGTCGCAGGGTAACGTTCTGGCAAAGTGCTATTAGATTCAATGGGTTGCGATGACCGTCCGGTCTGGTTGGAATCACCGGGCTAGAAGGATTTGAAATATTTTGGCGCAATTATTGCGTGCAGAATCCAGAACGCCCTGTTGGCTTCTTTTTACGAGAAGGTCCGCCGAACGGGATGCACGCATTCGCTTCTCCTTACAAAGGTAGTTTCAATGAGCAGTACCCAAAGCTCTAGTGGCCTCGAACAGGGGCTCAAACCGCGCCATGTGACCATGCTGTCGATTGCCGGGGTTATCGGCGCCGGCTTGTTCGTTGGCTCGGGTCACGCCATCGCCGCTGCAGGTCCGGCTGTTCTGTTGGCTTACGCCGCCGCCGGCATGTTGGTGGTGTTGGTGATGCGCATGCTCGGCGAAATGGCCGTTGCCTCGCCGGACACCGGTTCGTTTTCGACTTACGCCGACCGCGCGATCGGTCACTGGGCCGGTTTCACCATCGGCTGGCTGTACTGGTGGTTCTGGGTGCTCGTCATCCCGTTGGAAGCCAACGCCGCCGCGACCATCCTGCACGCCTGGTTCCCCGGCGTGGACATCTGGGCCTTCGCCCTGGTGATCACGATGCTGCTGACCGTGACCAACCTGTTCAGCGTGAAGAACTACGGTGAGTTCGAGTTCTGGTTCGCCCTGATCAAGGTCCTGGCGATCATCGGTTTCATTGTGCTCGGCGTCATGGCGATCTTCGGCTTCCTGCCAGGCAGCCAGGTCAGCGGCGTTTCACACCTGTTCGATACCCAGGGCTTCCTGCCAAACGGCATGGGCGCGGTGTTGGGTGCGATCCTGACCACCATGTTCTCCTTCATGGGCACCGAGATCGTGACCATCGCGGCCGCGGAATCGAAAGACCCGGGCAAGCAAATCTCCAAGGCCACCAACTCGGTGATCTGGCGGATCGGCTTGTTCTACCTCGTATCGATCTTCATCGTCGTGGCCCTGGTGCCTTGGAACGACCCGGTACTGGCAAGCCTGGGTTCCTACCAGACTGTGCTTGAGCGCATGGGCATCCCGAACGCCAAGATGATCGTCGACATCGTGGTACTGGTTGCTGTGACCAGTTGCCTGAACTCGGCGCTCTACACGTCGTCGCGTATGTTGTTCTCCCTGGGCAAGCGCGGCGATGCGCCGGCCATGTCCACCCGCACCAACAAAAGCGGTACGCCGTACTGGGCGGTGATGCTGTCCACCGGCGCTGCGTTCCTGGCAACATTCGCCAACTACGTGGCCCCGGCTGCGGTGTTCGAATTCCTGCTGGCCAGCTCCGGCGCCATCGCACTGCTGGTGTACCTGGTGATTGCGATATCGCAACTGCGCATGCGCAAGCAGCGTATTGCGCGCGGCGAGAAAATCGCCTTCAGCATGTGGCTGTTCCCGGGCCTGACCTACGCGGTGATCGTCTTCATCGTTGTGGCCCTGACCATCATGCTGTTCCAGGATGCCCATCGCGTGGAAATTCTCGCGACCGGCCTGCTCAGTGCCCTGGTGGTAGCGGCCGGCTTGCTGGTGGCTCGCCGTCGCAAACTGGAAAAGCGCGGCGCGGTAGTGCTGAACTGATCCATACCCTGTAACGCAAAACGGCCGCTGTCAGTGATGACAAGCGGCCGTTTTTGTTTGAGTCGTAACCCTTACTCGGCTTTTTCTTCCGGTACTTCCAGCGACTCGCGGTAGACATCCAGCGCAGCGCTGAAATCGGCGATGAACTGCGGCTCGCTCAGCCAGGCCTGGGCGGTCTCGCGATCCATGCCGTCGGCCCACATGCGATAGTCGATCAGCATGTCGGCGGCCAGGTGGGTGGCGGCCATGCCTTCGTCGTCGGCGTTTTCCATGTCCAGCAGTTCTGGCTGGTCGATGATGATAAAGGCCAGGTCCGTCAGCAGAACCGAGAGCATTTCGCTGCGGCTGACGGCTTCCGCGTCGCGCATTTTGCTGAACATCGCCAGGGTGTATTCCGGGATCGGTTCGGCGAGGTGGCCGAGTTCGTCATCGTCCAGCGCGGCGGGTTTCCTGCCGTGGATATTGATCTGCTTGGCTTTGGCTTTTGCACGCTTGGCGCGTTTCTGTTGCTTGTTCAGGGAGGCCATGGGAACTCAGTCGGGTTTCTGTTGGGTTTGCGCGGCAATGGCGTCGGACGCCGCCACATAGTCGGCCTGGAAGGCCGGGGATTCGATCCACGCCAGGGCGCCGGCCTCGTCGGTTTCGGCAGACCATTGGCGATATTCGATCAAGGCGGCAAGGATGAAGTCCATCGCGCCTTCCTCGCCTTCCTGCTCGTACACCAGCTCCAGCAGCGGGTCTTCGAGGAAGGCGGTGCACATGGCTTGCTGGCTGATCTTTTCGGCGTCGATCATTTTCTTGAACAGTTCGGTCAGGTCCACCGATTCGAAGTCGATGCGATCGTCGTTCGGGTCCAGCTCGACCGGCGCGGCAGCCCGCTGGGTGCGGTTCTGCTTGGCCTTGGCCTTGGCGCGGGAGGCGCGTTTTTGCTGCTTGTTGGCGGAGGCCATGGGCGTTGTTCCGTGTACGTTGAAAGGGCAAAAGGTCTAGTTGCGTGGTACTTGCCGCCCGGGAGTATCGGGGGCCAGTTCGCCGTTTTGCAGCCAGGCCAATGCAATGGGCCATAGTGTGGCTTGGTATGGGCTGCGAAAAAAGGCGAAATGTCCGACTTCTTCTTCGCCGATGTCTTCGGGATGGATCCGCAGGTGAGTGCGATGGCTGCCGGTGAAGTAGCCGAGCAGGCGTTCGATGGCCGGGACCGTTCCGTAGGGGTCGTCGCTGATGCTGATGGCCAGGGTTTGCGCGGTGACTCCGGCAAAGGGTAATTGCCCGGAGGGGATCGCACGGGCGCTGGAGCGTTTTTCGTAGCGGGCAGTGGAGAGGCTCCAGTCGCGGACCACACCGGCGGGCGTATCTTCCAGCCACCCGAGGCGTTTGCCGGGAAAGTAGCCGCAGATCATCGTTATCAGTGGCATCAGCACATGCCACTTGCCAAACATGCGCCAGCGATGAGCCGGCGCATAGTCGCGCCAGTAGGCGAATTGTGCGCCAACCGTTAGCAGGCGCCGGATCAGGTGCCCGGAGGCCCCCAGTCCCGCTACGCAGCCGCCAAAGCTGTGGCCGATCACATCGATGGGCTGCCCGGGAAACTCGCGCTGTGCGCGCTTGAGCATTGCCTCGAAATCCAGCGCTCCCCAATCGGTCCAGGAGGCTTGAAGCCCCTTGAGCGATGCCGGCCGCGACTCGCCGATGCCGCGGTAGTCAAAAGTGATGACGTCGAAGCCATGGTCGAAAAGATAGTCGGCGAAGCGCGAGTAATGGCGACAGCGGACCGAGGTGGCGGCGTTGATGATCACGACCGGACGAGCGGCGTCCCGGGAAGGGTGTCGCCAGGTGAAGCCGCCGAGCACAAAGCTATCCGCAGCGCTTTCCCTGAACGGCTCGCCGGACGCGACGCGTTGCAATGGCAGCTCGATTTGAGTGGGGGCGAGTGAGGGCGTTTCCTGCAAACTCATCGGCGTCGAACCTTTGCGGGTAGCTGCCAAAGATAGTCTTGATGGCGTCGATGAACAATCCATTGGCCTCAACGCAGTGGTGGGTCGAGCAATCGTTCTTCAAGTGCCGCCCGTTCGCGATCCAGTTCGTTGCGCAGCTCCTCTTCACTGGGCAGGACAAGCTTGTACTTGCTGGCGAACAGTTGTTCGTTTCCTTCCAGCACCGAGTAACGCACCACGGATTCATCCTTTTACGCGCAGAGAATGATGCCGACGGTCGGGCCGTCTTCCACGCCGCGTTTGAGGTCGTCGTACATGCGCACGTACATGTCCATCTGCCCGACATCCTGATGGGTCAGTTCACCGCGCTTGATATCGAAGATGACGAAGCACTTGAGCAAGTAGTTGTAGAACACCAGGTCGATGTAGAAATCCTTGCTGTCGGTACTGATGCGTTGCTGGCGAGCAATGAACGCGAAGCCCTTGCCCAGCTCCAGCAGGAAACCCTGCAGTTGTTCGATCAGTGCCTGTTCGATTTCGCTTTCCTGAAGCTTGCCGGCATTGGGTAAACCAAGAAACTCCAGCACCACCGGATCACGGATGAAATCCCGGGGGCGGGCTTTCATGTCCTGAATGTTGGTGGCGGCTTCCTGCTTGACGCTGCTGCGATCGCGGCTTGCCAGCAGGCGTTCGTAATACAGGGTGTTGATCTGGCGTTCCAGGGCGCGGCTAGACCAGTTTTGGCTGGCGGATTCGTTCATGTACCAGAGACGAGCGCTGTCGTTGTCGACCCGAAGCAGGCGACGGTAGTGGGTCCAGCTCAATTCGGAACGCACTGCGTTCCAAATTGGGAAAGTTTGATAAAAATCCCGCATGTAACGCAGATTGCGTTCGTCAAAGCCTTTGCCGAAGTCGGCACTCAGTCCTTTCGCCAAAGTGGCCAGTAAGCGCTTGCCATATCTCGCCCGCCGAGCCCCTTCCTGCTCGAACTCGACAATATGTCGACCAATCTGCCAACAGGTTTGCACCTGAACGGTATCGACCGCCCGAAGCACCTTGCGCCGTGCCTGATGGATCAATTTGCCAAGATTGCCAAGCAGGGATGCCAGATGTGGGTCGTGGGCGTCGTCGGGTGTGAGGGTCGTCATGAAGTCTTCCGCAGCAGGTTGAGCAGCGAAAGAGCATGACAAGCGAGCACCCTTCGACGCTGCCGGGAGTTACTGAAAATCAGGCAGGAATTACCGGGTTTTCCGGCAGGACGGTTCTCGATTCGGGCGAGGGCTGAGGAACAAATGGCGTAGTACGTTTCGTACTCAGGCCAAATCAATCTAAAACCCCTGCACCCAGTTGGAAATCCAAAGAATGTAACGATTGGGTTCTGCAGAACCCGGGAGTCGTCATCATGAAGTACCTCCATTCACTCCTGTTGCCCCTCACCGCCGTCGGCGTGTTGATGTTTCCATCGATGTCGCCAGCCGCCAGCCTTGATCCAATCGACAACGCTGGCGTGCAGGTGCAACGCCAGGAGCAAAACGGCATCGCCTACCTGTCCGGTGGTATCGGCGAGGATGAGTCCAGGGCCATCCAGCAGACCACCGGCTATAACCTGCACATGACGTTCTCTGTCGGGACGGAAAATGAATACATTCCTGATGTGAGCGTCGTTATTCAGAAAGCCCCCGGGCAAACCGTGCTGACGATCAATGACGCCGGTCCACTGGTTTACGTGAAACTGCCTGCCGGTAAATACACGGTCATTGCGACACGCAACGGCGAAACACGGCAGGACGTTGCCGATGTTGGCAGTGGTGCAGCGCGCAACCTGGTTTTCCACTGGAATGATGCGAGTTAACGAGAAGCGTTTTGGACCGCAACCAAACCCTGAATCCTGCCATTCAGGGTTTTTCGTTTTTATCTCCGGTGGCGCGCGACGCCAGCAGATGGATGTCGACGTCGGTCATTTCAAGGGGGCCGAGGGCGGCAGCAACGACTACGCGGTCAGCGTGTACAACCTGGGCATCATTTACGATTTCAAGAACGGTCACCAGGTGTGGATCAACTACGGCGAAGGTTTCGATCTGCCCGACGCGGCCAAGTTTTATGGCAAGCCGGGCCTCAGCGAGGCGACAAAACCAGCGCCCGCGTGCAGGGCAACCACGCGTTTACCCTCGAAGACGACGCCGACCACAAGATCAGCGGCTATACCACCTTCGACCTGCTAGGCAGCCGCGGCACCGAATTCGGCACTTTCAGCGGCGGTATCCAAAACCTGCTGGACAAGCAATACAGCACGGTTTGGGGGCACCGCCTGAAACGACAAAACCCGCGAACTCTTTTCAAGAATCGCGGGTTTTTTGCCTGTAACAACGACTCTCATGTCGGCAAGCCGCAGTTTTTCAAAGACTGCCTGCGTCATGCAGTGCGCCAGGTTTTTCGGTTTGCCAAAGCACAAGGGTGAGTCGCTGAACAATCACCTGGGGAGATGAATCAGCGGATGCTGCGGATATTGCCTTTGTTGCCTTTTACCGTGACGGATACTTTCTTGAAGATGAAGTAGTTTTCTTCGCTCACTTCATAACGGGGCGCGACGATCAGGTCGGCACCGCTGGCTTTTACCGCTTTGTAGGCTGCAGCGGATTTAACTGCGCTGACAGGGTCCAGGCCCAGGCTGCTCAGGCCGGCACCGCTTTGACCGCCATAGCTGACGCCATCGGCAAATTGCGAGTCGCCACCAAACTTGAGGAAGCCAAACAGGACGTTGACCGAAGACTGGCCGGAAATGGCGTCGCCTACAGCGATGTCCGCCTTGAGGTCGGCCTTGACGGTGCTGTCGATTGGCGACGATGGCTGGCTGTTGTTATAGCTGACGCAGCCGCTGGCTGTCGCAATGATTGTCGACAGAGTGAGGAACTTCAAAAGGTTGTTCAAGCGTTGTTTCCTTACGATGAGACGTGAATGCATGGCAGGCAGATTTGCTGCGGCAGTAGTTTCACCCTGTAAGCGTATGCGCTCTATGAGAGCCATCCTGAAGTGCTGTAAGAACAGCGGGCACAACTTGAGAGGGGAAGCGCCTGAAGGATGTAGGAATTTTCGGTGGTGGTGGATTTGTTAAATCGCACCCAATACCGAAAACCCTGAATCCTGCGAGGATCATAGCGAGGCTACCAAGTGCGTGAATGCAACGCGCAAGGGGTTGTTTTCCACACTCAGAAGCTTGATAGCCAACGCACAGCACACCACGATCAACATGGGTTTGATTAGCCTTGGACCGACCCGCACAGCGGCGCGCGCGCCCAGTTGCGCGCCGATAAAGGCCGCGAGGGCCATCGCAATGGCGACCGGCCAGATGATCACCCCTTTGGTAATGAACACCGACAAAGAGCCCAGGTTACAGGAGGCATTGGCGAGCTTGGTAAAGCTCATGGCTCGCATCATGCTCAAGCCGCAGAGAAGAACGAACCCAACGATAAAGAAGGAGCCCACACCGGGGCCAAATACACCGTCGTAAAAACCCAGGATAGGTGCCACGGTAAACGAGAACAGCAGAATACCAATTCTCTTGCGTCGATCTTCATTGGCCAGCTTTGGAGATAGCGCAAAATAGACGGCTACCAGAATCAGCATGATAGGCACGCAAGCTTCCAGGTAGCGCTTATCAATAGAGCTGACCAGCAAGGCACCACTGGCGCCGCCAATAAATCCGCAGATAACCAGGAAACGGCCTTCGCGCCACTCGATCATTCCTTTGCGAGCAAAGGTCACCGTTGCCGAAACAGTTGCCGAAGCGGCCTGGAACTTGTTCGTTGCAATTGCACTGATCGGATCTAAACCTGCCAGAAACAGTGCAGGCAAGGTGATCAAACCGCCCCCACCGGCGATCGCATCAAAAAAGCCGGCGCAAAAAGCGACGAGCGCCAACATGCCAATTACATCCAAGGACATTGCATTCTCTCTTTATGGTTATTGCCCAGTAATCATATGACTGGTCGTTCAAAAGCCTGATCGCATAAAGAATCAGCCCCGTAGCACTAACGGGTCCTGTGAAACAACGATGGGGGTAGAAAACTTTGAAAGTCCGAAAATACGAACCAGGACCCGTCTGTTGTCTTTGATGACATCGCGGCAGCTCCTCTTCCAAATTTTGCTCAACTCCATGATCAGCGTATGTCATCCGTTTCGGTTAAAGCATGCGGAGCGTTCTGATAGGCCTGAGAGACTGCAAAGAAAGGCCGATCACAAATGCATAAAAAACCCTGAATCCTGCGATTCAGGGTTTTCGGTATTGGGTGCCGGTGTCATGCCGGTACGATCACCCTCTATCAGGCAATCAGGTCGGCAGTTTGCAGGTTGCTCACCCCCAGCAACTGAATTTCAAACTCCGCGGCGGTATCGGCGTCGGTGCTGCCGTAGAGAATGCCGCCGGCGAACCGTAGCTGTCCGGTGGCGTTGCTGCTGAACGCGCTGGAACCGATGAAGCTGAACGCATCGTTGGTCGCTGTCGCCAGGTTGGCGTCCAGGGTCGACAGGTCGATCTTGTCGCCTTCGCTGCTCTTGAAGTCGCCAATGACATCGCGCAGGGCGGCGCCCAGGCCCATTTCACTCAAGGCGTTGAAGTCGAACTTGTCGGCCCCGGCGCCACCGTAAAGCTTGTCCAGGCCTGTGCCCCCGATCAGCAGGTCGTTGCCGGCGCCACCGTTGAGCGTGTCGTTGCCAGCACCGCCGGTGAGGGTGTTGGCGAGCGCATTACCGGTCAGGTTGTCGTGATAGGCGCTGCCCGTGAGGTTTTCGAAGTTCAGCAGGGTGTCTGTACCGGAGCTACCGGTGGCTTGCGCGGTGGTCAGGCCCAGGTTGACCGTCACCGCTGCCGTGGCAAAGGCATAGGACGCGGTATCGATGCCGGCGCCGCCATTGAGGATGTTGTTGCCGGCCCCGGCGTCGATGATGTTGTTGAGGCTGTTGCCGGTGCCATTGGCATTGCCGGTTGCCAGCAGGCGCAGGTTCTCGACGTTGTCACCCAGGGTGTAGGCGCCGAGGAAGCTGTAGACGCTATCGGTGCCGCCGGTGCTGGCCATGGCGTTGGTTTCGCTGACGATATCGCCGGCGTTGTCGACGTAGTAGCGGTCCGAGCCATCGCCGCCGATCAGGCGGTCGGCACCGGCAACGCCATTGAGAATGTCGTTGCCGGCACCGCCCGTGAGGGTGTTGGCAAGCGCATTACCGGTCAGGTTGTCGTGATAGGCGCTGCCCGTGAGGTTTTCGAAGTTCAGCAGGGTGTCTGTGCCGGAACCACCGGTGGCTTGCGCGGTGGTCAGGCTCAGGCTGGCCGTTACCGCCGCCGTGGCATAGGCATAGGACGCGGTATCTATACCGGCGCCGCCATTGAGGATGTTGTTGCCGGCCCCGGCGTCGATGATGTTGTTGAGGCTGTTGCCGGTGCCATTGGCATTGCCGGTCGCCAGCAGGCGCAGGTTCTCGACGTTGTCACTCAGGGTGTAGGCGCCGAGGAAGCTGTAGACGCTATCGGTGCCGCCGGTGCTGGCCGAGACGTTGGTCTCGCTGACGATATCGCCGGCGTTGTCGACGTAGTAGCGGTCCGAGCCATCGCCGCCGATCATGCGGTCGGCACCGGCGCCGCCATCGAGCGAGTCATTGCCTGCACCGCCGTTCAGATGGTCGTTGGCGCGGCCACCTGTAAGCGCGTCGTTGCCCGCGCCGCCATCGATGATCACGCTGCCGGCGCCGGTCCACGTCAGGGTGTTGGCCAAGGCATCGCCTGTCAGGCTGGAAACCTTGTTGCCGTTCGCGTCAAAGCGCTGGGTATAAACGTCAACTTGCCCGCTCGCCTTCGACGACTCCCAGGCAACCAAGTAGCCGCCATCGGCCAATGCAGTCACCTGGGAGAACAATTGATTGTCGGTGGTCGTGGTGTTGATGCGGGTTTCGGTGCCCACCTTGACGCCGCTGGCATTGAAGCGTTGGCAGAAGATGCCATTGACATCACCGGTGCCCTGGCCTGCCCAGGTCACCAGATAACCGCCATCCGTCATGGCGGTGACATTAGGTTCTTCCTGATTGCCTGCGATGGTGGTGTTGACCCGGGTTTCCGCGCCCACTTTTACGCCAGCGGTATTGAAAAGCTGCGAGTAGATGTCGGCAGGGGCATCGGTTTCCTCGTTGCCATCACCATCGTCGGGAGCCGATTGCCAGGTGACGACGTAGTTACCGTTACTCAGGACCTTCACGACAGGGTCTGTCTGATCGTCGGCAACCCTGGTATTGATGCGGACTTCTGCGCCCGACTTGCTGCCGTCGGCCTTGAATCGCTGGCCGAAGATGCCGTATGCATCGTCTTTGCCGTTGCCTTCCCAAACCACCATGATGCCGCCATCGGCAAGGCTGGTGACAGTAGAGTCATCCTGCTCGGACAGCGTGGTGGTAGCGACGCGAGTCTCCACACCGACCTTCGCCCCGCTGGCGTCATAGCGCTGCAGGTAACTGCCCCAACCGCTGCCGTCCTGGCCGAAAGAAGCCCAGGACACCACAAAGCCGCCGTCCTTCAGCGAAGTGATCTGCGCGCTGTCCTGCTCACCCATTCTGGTCGTGTTGACGATGAACTCGCTTCCAACCTTGACGCCATTGGCGTTGTAGATCTGGGCGGCGATGTCCGACATATCGTCGTAGGTATCCGACTGCCAGGCGACCACGTAGCCACCGTTGGCCAATGCGGTAATGGAGGGATCTTCCTGTGCGCTGTTGGTCACTTTGTTGACCAGGGCTGGCTCGCCCACCTTCACGCCGCTGGCGTTATAGCGCTGGGTGTAGATGTAGTCGGTAAAGCTTGTTCCCTGATCGCTCCACGCCACGATGTAACCACCGTCCTTCAGAGCCGTGAGGGAGGGCTCGGAGTTTTTGCCAGTCGTGGTATTGACGCGGATTTCGCCCAGGGTCGCCATTGCTAATTCCTTTTACGCAAAGAGAAAACGGAAGTGACCGGCAGTTTACAGGGCAAAACGATGGCGTCAAATTGCCATCATCGGGTTAAGCGAATCGGTGGTCGGGTGGAAAGTGGCCGGGTCCGGAAGGGGGCCGGTGGCCATTAAATCGCGGGCAATAAAAAACCCCAAGGAATCATCTTCGCTTGGGGTTTTTCGGTATTTTGGTGCCAGAGACGGAATCGAACAGATGCCTACAGGCTGCGTATTTAAAGGCTTTCGCGTTTTATGATTGATTTTCTACTCACAAATCTACTCGCTTTTTGAAAGGCGGCTCCGTTTTGACCATGCAAGCGACGACCGAAACGGGCCTGATTTACTCTATCAATTTTCGACGAGCGGTAAACCTTTATTGCCCCAACTGTCGAAAGTGAGAGGGTGTTCAAATACTAAGTCCTGGATCAATCAATTCAAATCTGGGTCGATTGCCTGGCTCCTCACTTTTGAGGCGCGACTATGCCCTTGCCCTTGCCCTTGCCTGCCCGGCTAGGTCTGAGGCTGCGAGACGCTGGATGTGATCATCGTCGATCGCAAATCCGGGGATTTGACGGCAGAGGAGGTATTTCATACGACCCCAAAAACAAGAAAAGCTCCCGAAGGAGCTTTTCTTTAGGCAGGCGTACTTAACAAACTTCGACTGTACCGTTCCGGAATGTTGCTAGCAGGCAGTCTCCCAGACGAGTCGCAAGCCCACCTTGCTTCCGATCTTGGGAGGAGGGGATAGAACCGCTCCGATCGGAGCAATTAACAGATCTGGCGAGATACAGCTCGCGTTCAGGCTTTGGCGGGCTGCCGATCTGTCCTGAGGTCTCGCGATAATCATAAGTCATGAGAGTAACCCGTATGGTTGTGATGCAATTTTGGCTCATTGAGCATTACGAATTTTTCACCACGTTTGAGTACGCCCACATGTGTGCGTCCCCCAACTGTAGCAACGCCATTCGCAAAACGCTGCATTCCTGACTGAAGATTTACAAGTAACTCAACCAAATCCACTGCGTATTGAGTGGGCAGATTGGCGAAATCAATGTTTGCAACGTAATCGTGCCAAGGAAGCTCTGTAAATTCTTGAGGGATGTCGAACTGGAAACCCTCTGGAATCGTGACGCCCGCCGCTCGCAGTTGTTCCGCAAAGCTTGACGCAAAGCGGGCGCCACGGGCAGGCATATCACTGATCAATCTGTGGTTCACGCCGTTGATGATTCGCTGATCCACACCCACCAGTAAACGCTCTACGAAATCAGCTTGTCCACCAAAACACGTTCCTGAACGTGTCTGCCAGACGAACTGCTCTTCCAGGGTACGGGTAGCGACGTAGATCTTAAAGACTTTGCTCGTCTCATCATCTTTCCCATAACCGCCCGCAATGAACTGTACATCTGGGAAGTATGGACGCTGTTCCTCAGGTGCATTCGCGTAATCCAGCTGTCGCTCCCACTCAGTTCGAGTGTACTCAAGAAAGGCGTCAGCAACCCCTTGAACGGACGTGAAGCTGATGCCATCAGAGGAATTCTTCTTTCTGAAGCGAGCAGCAACACTGGCAATCGTTACTCCTGACAGGGTCGCCATACCGGCAGTGACTGCGGCTACCGAGGTATCGTCATCCTCGTACAGAAGAAACATTTTCTGCGCCCCACCGAACACGTTCGTGACGAAAGGCTGCACATTCGCTACGGAAACTACCCGATTGCCGAAAGCGTCGATGAGCTCATTGCCTTGTGCATCGCGTGCGAAAGTGTCTTGTCCGTAACGGAAGGGCAAAACTGCCTGTTCTACGATGCTCGAAAGGCTGTCACATCCGAATACGATCGCATCGTACGTGGCGATCGCAATATTAATTGTCAATGCAACCTTCCCTGTCAGAAAAAACCGGCGGCGAGTATCGCCTTAATGGCAGTTTGACTGCAAATTCGAATTAGCTATAACTAAGGATAAATTCCCGCTCATAGGCGCAATGTACGTTGGTTCGACCTCATGAGTTCTAACATCGGCCGACCTCCCATTCCGGTAGGTCAGGTGCTGGAAAACTACTGAGATCCTGGTAGTCCCAGGCGGCCCGCATACAAGCGCATTTCCCTGATAACTCGCCGAGGCTCTACGCCTTGGGAGAGGGCTCGCCGGGCATCCTTGGTGAGCTGGTCTAGCGCCTGCTCCTCGAAAACTGCTGCCATTGCGCTGGCCTTCCGGACAATCAGTAGCGCCAGCTCGGGTGGAAACACCACCTTTTCAGTGGGCAGGTAATCACAGTCGATAACAGACATGTGGGGTGGCCCTCGCAGATGTGGTCGTGTTCAACAGCCGTTGAACGGGTGTTCGATTATCTGATAACTACCCAGAATCCGGGTAGTTTGCTTGGGCACGACCTATCGCCTGTTCCGGCCTGTTCTCAGGGCGTTTTTCGCCTTCTTTCGCTGGCGAATCTTCCTTGATGGGTATTTGACGAACTGCGCCCACTGCTACCCGATAAAACCGCGCCAGCCCATACAGATCAAGGCGTTCAGCCAGACGCTGGCGCATGGTCGCCTGACAATCCGTCAAACCCTGTCAAATATTTCGTCAAGGCTGGTCAAGGCTCCAGCCATTTTGGACGGGGGTGCACTGCTCTGACACGGCTCAGCCGCCTGCGCACCAGGTGTGCCACTGCTTTCCCGGCATTCTGTCTGCTGGCGATGGTCAGAATCCGTCCAGAGCCTGTCCATAATCCGTCTTAGGTCTGTCAGGGGGATGAGACGGCCAGACCGGCTAGTTTGACGGCCCTCGCACTAGATAAGGCTCGGACGCCCACCCTGCGCTGATTTCGTCTCATGCCTGTCTCACATTCCGTCAAAGCGTGGTCAAAGATAGCGGGCGCCAGCGTGTTGGGATCTACACGGTGTGTTGAATTCAACACTCACGGCGCGCATGGTCGAGACAACTATTGATGACCACTCAAATTCGATGTGATATCAACGTGCCAAGTTTGTTCGGGTCATTACGCCCGATCCCGATAATGTGTGATGAGGGGCCTGATTTTGTATTCCAAGGACCGGACGTGGCTCGTGGGAATAATCGTCTTTCTGGGGGCGATGATCTTGTTGTCGATTCTTCTTGGCGGAGCCGTTTGTAGTGACGGTTGGGCTTCTGCGTCGATTGGTCGGCGTGGGGCATGTTCCTCGCATGGCGGGGTTGATCGAACAGTTGGCGCTATCAAATTCTTGCTTAGCATTGGTGCGACTGTCTGGGCAGTGGTCGCATACAGCGCAGGGAGGGAAAAATGGCTAGCGAAGCTTAGAGCAAATAGCGAGATTCTAACCACCGCCACCGCCACCGCCACCGCCACCGCCACCGCCACCGCCACCGCCACCGCCACCGAAATCCCAAATATCCATTTGAAGGCTATCCCGCCGCCAGCGAATAGCCCGGTGTCGCGCCCAAAGGCAGCTCACCCAAAGAGTTCGCCCAAAGTTAAATGCCCAATTTGTGGTGGAGGTATGTCAGTACGAACCGCTAGGGTAGGCAAGAATGCAGGCGGGAAGTTTTGGGGCTGTAAGCGTTTCCCCCGTTGCAAAGGAACCAAAACGCATTACCCCGATTTTTGCCAGTGACAATAGCCGTTTGATTGCCGCGCTGATGTCAGTTCTGATTCAAAAGCTCTCCTCAGTAATCCTATTAGAAGCTTAGGTTGCCAGTGGAAACCATTGCTATACCCTGGAAACCACAGTGGAAACCAGCGCCTGTAAACATGCCTTTGATAACCGGAGAGCTGCCTGTGTGCTGTTTGGAGCGGTACTAACTTGGAGCGCGAACCACGGATGCGAACTGCGCACTGATCGTGTGTGCAGAACTCATCCATGGAAGTGTTTGGCCATTCGGCTTTGTTTAAGCGTACACAGTCAACTTCAAGCCAGTCGCGACCACTTGGTATTCGGTCTCAGATATCTGGTTTACAGCACCGCCTCCCTGAATTTGATAACGCTTCAATCCAGGCGTGTGCCTCACCTCGCCGCTAAGTAATCGTTCTGTGATCACGTCTTGAAAGACCTGAATCTGGTAATCCAAATTGTCCGGCCCTACCGCAACGATTTGTCCCGCGTACTGTTCAGCCATTTTGGAGTCTCCGTGATTTGAGCAGCAACGATAGCCGCAGTTCGTCCATCCCGCGGGGCGAAATAGCAGCGATCCGTGGAAACAGCACAGGAGACCGGCCCACCCTTTCTGGGGCGGTGGTTCGCGCGTTGGTGGTTGCGAACCATTGGTGCGAACCTGCTACCGGTATGCATCGGCGAGTGCGTATCGATGGTGCGTACCTGGCTGCGTATCAGCGGCGCGTCGCTCTCCCGCAGAGAGTTCACGCAGTTCAGTTGCGTGAAGGCACTGCGTGAAAGGCTGTGTGAAACCTTGCGGGGGAGAGGGCTTCGCGGATTGACCAGGTGCGCGACGGCCGTGCGCGAAAGACTCCGCGAGAATTGTTGATCCCCGCGGTTACTGGATACCGCACTGGCGCAAAGCAGTCTCCAGCGACTGGTCCAGTACATATTCCCCGGTCGTAGACGCTGCCTGATTCAAGCCAACAGTGCGATAGATAAGCGTCTTGCCGGACCGCATTTCTTTGAGAATTGACCGAGCCTTCTCACCTGTTGCCGCGGTAAACGGCGACATGGACCGTGCCGTGGCCTCCATTGCAGTCTTGTAGGCGTTTTCCACTATTTGCTGCTGCTGGGGATCTTTTGGCGCGTAGGCTTGCATAGCTTTAAGCTGGCCCTCGGGCACATAGTCCAGCGGGGTTTCGCTGGTGCTGATCGTCCATGCCTTGTTCTGATCGACTCTGATTTGTACGTCGCCGACAGGGATTAGAAAGCGCCCACCGCTTTTAACGCCTACTCGTAGGTCACCGTTTACCGCCTCGATGTAGGGGTAATACTGATTGCTGACGGTGTATATCCCGTGCTTGGTGTAGTAAGCCCCTACGGTTACAGCACAGCTTGATTTGTCCGTGAATTGATCTGTATTGCGGACCGTCACCCACTCAACTGCTGGTCCGGTAGCACAGCCCGTTGTTAATAGGGCGAGCGCCAAAATGGATAGGAGCTTCACTTTCGCATTCCTTGTTCTAGGGAGGAGCCGAGCAATATATCAGCCCGCCAGTCGGCCAACGCTGATCGGTGGCGAGATAGCTTAGTGCTTGACGCCAATCTTCCACGGGCTGTTTCGGTATAGGGGATTTGATGCTCCGGTGACTAGGGAGAGCGGTCACCAGTGGTGGTCACCACCCAGGGTATCCGCGCCGTAGCTACCCAAACCGTGGATACCAGCGTGGATACCGACCGATCTGGCCGGCGTCAGCGACCTGACAAAACCTGACATTGGCCAGCCAATCAGCCTGTTAACAATTATCAAGGTTGAAGGGCGCTGGATTACTCCGTAACGGAGACCCAGGCGGGGGGTGATTACTTTTGGTGGTTACCGCTGTGGTTACTCATTATTCAGCTTAATTTTCTAGCAGTTCCATATCATGGCCATAGTAGCGGCGCACATAAACTCGTCTGCCGTTGCGCAACAGATAAGAGGTCCAAATGAACAGAGCGTCATTTGCGCCATTCAAACCGATCCCACCGAATTCCTCCATATTTGGGTGTCGTGCTAACGAGATACAAGTCTCGGCTAGAGTGTTGTAGGGGACTGAAAGGAAACCATCAAGTTCCGATTGGTCCGGTAAGCCTTCAGCGCCATTGAATATCGAGTCTACTTGCCTTTCTGCCTCGGACCATGGAGTGGGGACTTGAATGGTCTGAAACGTCATTGAGTAACCATTAATCTCACCTTGCAAAATTTCAACAGGTCTTCCAGCCAGCGTCTCGCAGATGGCAGCAACATGACTTGGATTGGCTCGAGGCCCGATATAAACGCGGCTTAGCGCGTCATCGAGATAGTGTTTTCGCCCAACCTCTCCGGTAACGAAACGCCATTCTTCCTCATGGCGCCACTCTATTCGCTTCTGCGCTAATCGCTTCATTACCCTTGCAGCTTGGTCCTTTGCAAAAATATCCGTGAGGTTGATGGGCGAGGCTGGAGAGGTCACATATTCGACTTCCAAGAGATGCTCATCCTTCAAATCACCGGTAGACAGCTGAGCGGTACTGAACTCTAAGCACATACCTGCGAAATTGCTGGCGTAGTACGCCCACATAGGAAGGTATTCGTGCGTGGTGGAGAATGAGATCAACGCGAAGCGATTCGTCATTTCCTTTAAAGGTTTGTAGAAGCTGTGGGTGCTGACGCCAGTTGGTTGTAGAACATCATTTACGAATTGATCACCGTGGCTTCCCGTTTCGTAAAATGCCTCCATCGGATCGTTCATTTTTCCAAATGGAGGTGCGAAGAGGTAAGCGTTTTTAAGTGCGTCCAATTCACGTGTTAGAAGATCATCGTCAAGAGGGCGGAACCGAAAAAGCACAGGGGGCGTTTTCTGCTTACTCATATCGGCACCAGGGTGTCTTCAATTATTGGCTAGTAGAGACGTAGGGAATATCGTCAATCTTGAGATGCAAAGCTGACGACACGATCTCAGTGAGATCATATGGTCTGCTTTGACCGTTTGTTAAATTGAGCTGGGGCGAATATCCAAGCCAATATTCGTATCCCCGCCGATCCGGAACCGCTTTACCTGGCCAGCCTTCAATGTTGCAGATTGCTCTTTTAGCTGCCCTGACCAACTGCATAGGCCAGACCCGCGCTCATCTGCTCCCAGCCCAACCAAGTGATCGCCAGCAGGCACGAACAGACTCACCGCCTCGCCTGTATCAATGCGAGCAACCGGTCGGCCGTCGACGTGAACGGCTACAAAGCAGCCCCCGCCGACGAAACCGGTATCGCGTGCAACCTGAATTGTCCCATAAGGACCAGTAGGTTTTTTCCCGTAGGCCAGCACCCTTTCACTAGGAACAGGCTTGGCCTGGTCGAACGATACGGGAGAGGTAGAGCAGCCGGTCACCAGGGCGACCAGGGAAGTTGCAGCGGCGATCTTCAGCATGGGAACTCCTTGTCATGAGGTTGCAACTGTAGCACCGGCATATAGCCGTCACATCTGGTCTTCGGCGTAAATTGCGGCGCTGATGATCGCGCCACCCCAGCGGCGCTTGCCGATGCACAGCGGGACCGGGTTGCCGGATGCCGTGGTGTTTTTGGCGCTGCCGAAGGCATAGCCGGGGGTGTTCTCTGGCGCAGCGCTGGTCTTCAGGCCCTTGGCTACCGGGCTGAGCATTTGAATAACCCCGCCAAAAGCCATCGCGGCCCCCATTGTCATCATCCCGGACGTGAGCGGAGCTGCTGTTCCGCCAGACGCGTAAGTCATCACGGCCGCTACAACAATGAGCGCCACACCCACGATGGTTTGTAGGACGCCGGCCCGCTTACTGCCCTCGATCACCGGCGCAATGATGATGTCTCCATCACCTTGATACTCAAGCTCGGCCTGGCTGATGTTCTTCTTTCCACGGAACACGGCAAACACAATCCCTCGCGATTTCGCGTTAGAGAGGTATCGTTCAAACCCAGGGATTTGGACACACAGCGCCTTCACCGCCTCGGCAGGAGTGCGCACGGCGAGCTGGTAGGACTTTCCAAATTGACGCAACTGACCGTAGAGCTTAATGGTCCTAATCTGTTCATGCTGTGAGTTGTTCATGTTTTGTCCTCCGCGCTGATCGAGGCCGAGATGATCATCCCGCCCCACCGGCGTTCGCCGATACAGATCGGCACTGGGTTACCACTGGCCGTAGTGTTCTTGGCGCTGCCGAAGGCATAGGACGGGGCGTTTTCGGGGGATGAGCTTTGCTTGAGGCCGGAGGCCTGTGGGCTGAGCATCTGAATGACGCCGCCGATCGCCAGGCCGTAGCCAGTGGTAGCCATAGCGCTAGTGAATGGGGATGCTGTGCCTCCAGATGCATATGTAATGAAAGCTGATGCGGCAATCATCACGACCCCGAGAATGGTCTGAAAAACACCAGCACGCTTACTCCCGCTGATCACCGGTACGATTTTCAGTGTCCTGATACCGCCAAGGTCGAAGTTTTTCTCACCAACATTCTTGCCGTTGCGGATTATGGCGAACCTCATGCCCAGACGTTGAAGGCGGGCGACTTCCTCAGTGAACCCTTCGACCGTTGCCCTCAATGCCCTGAACACTTCCCAGGCGTTGCCGGTTTCGAGCAGATAGTCCTTCTGCCGGAAAAACTTTCTTCCCAAGATGCTGCTGAGCTGAATCGTTGTCCGTGGTCTGTAGTGCGCTGCTGTTGCGGCCATTTCCGTTCTCCTATGGATTGATGGCTGGGACTGTGGTGCCCAAGCGAATGGCGAGCAGGGATCGCGACATGCGCGCCTGATCGAATATCACTTGCTCGTGCAGAGGGTCGTAGTTCCAGATCCGGTCGTGGATTGCCTTGTACGCTCTTGCACCGCGGAACGTTCCTCGCAGTAGATCGGCCGAAACCCGAGCCTCCTCTTCAGTGAAAAACGGCCCGTCGATGGTCACCTTCTGTCCATCGCGGACGTGCTGGACATCCCACACCAAGTAGCCAGAATCTGGTCCCTGTTTCAGTGGGTAAGACTCAAAGCGGTTTGTCTTGCACGCCTCCTCGAAGCGATCCCGATATGTCGGCGGTTGGCTCGCCGCGTTGCTGTCCTGTTCCGTCATATGTACCTCTGGTGCGCCGCTGGCGCTGGTTATGGGCTGATGCCCAGTTGTGTTGCTCTGTGTCGCGACACGTTTTCGTAATTCGCAAAACGTGTCGCGTAATTGGGTTTCTACTTGCTGACGATGCTCAGGGTGGGTGGGAGCTTCGGGCCGAAGGGAGCGCCAGGCGCGAAGGGATCGGGCAACTGGTCTTCCGGGCATTCCCTGATGAACCGGATCATGGCGGCATGGAAGGCGCGATACAGAGGGCCGCCGGCGCCCCATTCCTCACTCTTGCGGTCGGCGCTGTCCTCCAGTTGGGAGAGGTAGGCCAACCCGCGAAGGCTGGTATCTCCGTCTGTTCTAGCTTGCTGGCGATGTACTGGGTTGACGCCCAGCAAGTCGCACATCCGGTCGAATCCACACGCCTGCGCCAGCCCTTCCCGGTCGAACATCAGCGATTGGCCGAACCCGGCGAGCGCATCCTGTGCTCCGGTGCGGATAGCCTCCTGGTGATCCCGGGCCCTTTCCTCCAGTTCCTCGATCGCTTGTCGCGTGAACGGCAGGAACGCTTTCAACTTGCCGGCTTCGCGGCGAATGGCTCGACGTTCGGCGCGGATAGCGTCGAGCTGGTCAGCAATGGCGCGGCAGATCCACCGTGTAGTGATGAGCTGCGTGGCGACGCTGATGTCTGGCTTCAAAGCGATGTTGCACAAGCGGGTGATAAGGCCGGGCGTCATTGGAGCGCCTCCGTGGGCGTGTTGTCGTAGCTGGCACGCAGGTGGGCGCCAGCTGTGCAATGGCGGCCGGTGGGCGCGTAGCAGCCCCGACAAGCCATGATGTGGTTGAGGTATTGATCACGGGCCAGCCGCCACTCGGGTGTGGCAGTGGCGGCGCTTGCGTGCGGGCCGGTGATGAACTGACCAGGGCGCTCGACGCGAGTGGCCAGCACCAGGCGCGGGCGAGGTTCTGGGCGACTCCGCAAAATTGGGGAGTCGGTACCGGCGATAGCTGGCGGCATGTGGTCGAGCAGGCTGGAAAGGAGGCTCATGTCGTCACCTCCCCCGATTTGCTCCATTGCCCAAATGTGTCTGTGAAAAAAAAACGGGGGAACGGGGGAACAGTGGGAACACCCAATGATTCCGGGCCTTTTAGAGGGGGATTCTGTACCCCACGCTTTTTTGTGGGGAACAGTGATAACCAAACGTCAGGAAGGCGGTATTCGCTTATATTCAAAAACATGTTTGTGTTCCCCCTGTTCCCCAACCACTCAATAAGGGGGAGCGGCTACAGGCCGCGTATTTACTGGCTGTTCCCCCGTTCCCCCTGTTCCCCACGTTTGTAGGTTCCTGTGAAGTCGGGCATTCATTTCTGATGTTGGTGGAGGTCATGCGGCACCGCCTTCGCTGTCCAGGGCTTCCGGGTCGATGACGTACAGCCGAGCCGATCCGCCGGCGGGGATGCGGTACTTTTTGGTTTTGCGGCTTTCTCGGTCGGTGTCGCGCTTGGCCAGGGCTCCCCCGACTTCCAGCGCTTTGATGACCCGGGTGAGGCCGAACCCGTGGGCGGCTTCGATGAGCGCAGACTTGTTGAACAGGAACAGTCGCTTGCCGGCGACCACCTCCCAGTACCCGGCACGGTTGAACACCTTGACGTCCACCTCGGGTGCGTCCACGTCCGAGAAACGGCTGCTGCCGTGCTTGTCGATAAAGTCGATGATGCCGGCCAGAATCTGGCGGTCTTCTGCGTTGCCTCCACCCACACGGGAAAGCCATTCGCCGTAGAGCAGGCGGCAGTCGGCGAGGGCGGTGCCCGGCTCCCAAGGCAGCAGGCCGTAGGCGATGGCCATCTCGCCCGCTAGCGCGATTACGGCGAACCGGTCAGCCACGCGGCCGGCTTGGGCGTTGTCCTCGACGAACTGGGCGCGGATGCCGTCAAAGTCACTGAGCAGCCCGGGCTTATCGTCGTCGGCGACCAGGCGCTCCACAAAAGCTGGTCCAAGTTGTCCGTGGTGGGCGCTGACCGCCACGGTGAGTTGTCGGTGAAAGTCCGCTCCCTCAAGCCCGTGCAATTCGTCGAAGGCCCGGTGTGTCCGAGTACCGGCGTTCACGTCGACCATGCGCAACTCGGCGCCAGCGTGGGCGGCATTGCCGGATATGGCCGCGTGTTCAGAGAGGGAGCGCTCGCCACTGGATAGTGTCAGTAGGCGCCAGCTCAGTTTGGCGCGGCCTTCACGCTCACGCGTCATAGTGCCTTTGCCTTGGCCGTTGGCGAGGGAGTAGGCCATCTCCTGAACCCGTTTCGGGTCGGCGCGCTTGATTTCGTCCAACGGCAGGATGGTGTCGTTACGGCTCGACGCTTCGATCTCAAGCCCACCCTTGGTCATGTCCCAACTGGCGGCGAACACGCCCGGGTCACCCCACACCGAGGAGCCGATCAGTTGCGCCAGTGACTTGCCGCTCGAACTGTCGCCCACCAGGTGAACACCACCACCCAGCACGCCGACCAAGCTCAGCAATGGACCAGCCAGCGAGCAGCCGATCGCCAGTGTCAGCACCGGATTGCCTGCGCACTTGGCGGCCACCTCCGATTGCCACAGCGCCAGCTCGCCGCGCCGGCTGAAAAGTACCTGAGCCTTGTTGCTGGCCTGGTACCGGACATTGGCGCTGCCAATAGTTCGCCCAGGCAGCACGAATGCGCCCGACTCATGCCAGCCCGGCCGGCTGGTGGTGGCGAACACTTCGGCGGGGTGCTGGTCGAGCAGGTACTCCATGAACGTGCCGCGTTTCTTGAGGGCGATAATGACGCCCATGCCGAACAAGGCACGCCGGGCGTCCTCGCCGCTGCCGCCGAACACCTCCATGGCGATAATCCATTCTTTGATGCCGCCCTCGGTGACCAGGCGCAGCAACCGGCCTTCGCTGCCATCGTCACTGTTGGTGGTGCGGGCCACGACAGTGACGGGGCTGGAGATCCATTCATCAGTGATAGGCCGGTCGCCGGTATCGCCCTCGGCGTCATCTTGATCCGCGGCGGCGCGTTTGAAGCTGTGCCAGTAGACGCCCGGGCGCAGCTTGCGGCCCTTTTCATTGGTCACCCAATGTTCGTACACCGCCCAGCAGGGACGATCAGGCGCAATGGTTGCCACATCTGGCCGAAGGTTGATCACGTTGGTGTCAGGCTTGGACATTGGCGAGTTTCCAGTTGGCGAGGTCGTTGAAGTCGGTGAGGTCATCGGGAGCGCCTTCTGGCCACTCAGGGAAAGCCACTTCGCCACCCACGGCCGCCGCCGCAGCGTTTGCCGCTTTGCGTCCTGGGTTGCCGTCGGTGAGCCGGTCGTCGTCGCCGGCGATGACGATTGGCTGGCCTGGGTAGCGGGAGCGAAGGCCCATCGCCGCCGGGATCAGGTTGCCCGCGTTCATGGCTGCGGCAACGACGTAGCCGCCGTGCTGGTGGAGGCTGGCGGCCGTCGCCCACCCTTCGCAGATGCAAAGCACAGAACCCGGTTCGATGATGCCCAGCGGCGAGTAGGTGCCCTTCACGCGGCCACCGGGCAAGAAGCGCTTGGCGCCGTCCGGGGCAATTCGTTGCAGGTTGACCAAGCGCCCATCCAGGTACAGCGGGATCAGCAGGTCCGCGCCACGCTGGCGCAGGCTGTGGGAGCGAACGCCTTTGGCGGCGAGGTATGGGTGGTCTGGTGCCGCGCGGCGCGCATTGCGCCACCAGAGGCAGGCCTTCTCGGCGGCCTGCTGCTGGCGCCGGTGCTGCTCGGCCTCGCGCTGGCGCCGAGCCTGATCCACTCGCTCGCGGATCTGTGCGGCCTCGCGGGCGTCCACCGGTTCGCGACTACACCAGGTGCTGGCGCCACCGGCCTTCCAACTGCCGAACGCGCCGGAGGCGATCCCGTCCAGGTACAGCACATACCAACCGTTGAGGGTGCCGGTCTTGTCGTCCGGGACACGGAACCGGTGGATAGCGCCGTCGGGCACTGGTGTCCAGTCGAGTGGGCCATAGACGGCCTGGAGCGCATCACGGAACAGGATCGTGGCGTCAGTCATGCGGCCCCCTTCGGCGGGGTGAATCGCTTGGCCAAGCTTTCCAGCTTCTGATTCAAGCGCTCCAGCTCATCGCAGTTCCGGCCCTGGTCGCCTTCCTTGATGCGCAGTTCCAGGAAACCAATCAGGGTTTCCACCAGTAGCGCATAGCTGACGCTGTCGATATGAGCGCCCGTACTGGGCGGACCACCGCTATCTTTGCGCTTGATGGGAGTAACGTTACTCATGGTCCACCTCCCGGCGACCAGCACCAGCAAAGGCCCGGCAGACCTGACCGTTGTTCACACTGTGCCAGTGGGTAATGTCGTCGATGTCATCTACCAAACAGGCCGTTACCTGGGCGCCAGCACTGCGCATAACAACGCGTCCGCACTCGGCGTCAGCCTCGGTCAAGAACGGCCCCAACAACGCCTTGGGCACCTTCGGGTGCGTGACGTAGAACAGCTCGATGGCTTTTTTCGGGCAAGCCGATCCCGTCGACGCAAATGCGCCGTTTTGAATTGTCATGGTCTTAAACCTTTATCGGGTCTGTGATTAGCGGGGCGGCTGTGCCGGAAGCTGTCGAGAATTTGGCAAGCGGTAAGCCTCCTTGAGCTGCGATCACGTCATCAAGCAGTTCTGCCCAGGCCATAGCTGTGTGTTGGGCGAAAACGGCAGTCACGCGCGCCACCAATATGTGAGTCGAGGGAGAGGCAATCAGTGAAAAAGAAAGCGCCAGCAACATTAGAGTTTCTTGCGCGTCGCGCAGATCCTCCACGACGCCCGTGTTGCTTTGGAGGGCTTCAGTCATGCCGCACCTCCTTCACCCAACTCGCTGCGTTGGCCCACGACACCATGTGAGGCGCCCAAGTGGCGATGCCGCCAGCAAAAGTTGCCGCTGAATGAGCGGACTTGCTCGATGTGACGGGCGATATCGGAAGCGACAACATTTTTCTCATGGCACAACAAATGGTCGAGCAGTGGCCACAGGATCTGTACCAGCTTGTTGAACTCCTCGCGGGCGAAGTTCATGTAAGCCATATCGCGAGCATCCAGCATCGCGTCAGTGAGGATCTCACCCTCGATAGTCATCGTTGCCGGCAGGGTCTGCACATTCATTGCACACCCCGCTGCGCTTCCAGAGTGCGGACGATTGCCATGTGGGCGTTGTAGCGGGCGAGACGACCTGAGAGGGACGAGTTTTCGCGGAGAGCACTCAGGGCCATGCGGCGGTGAGCAAAGGCGCGAATTGCGGACGGAATGAGGGCGCGTTTCATGGATGAGGCTCCTTGTACTGAGGAACCGCCACGGTCTGCCGCCAAGCAGATTAGGGTGGCGGATTGCACAGGATTGGCGGACCGGCGTACAAGGAGACCGGCGCACCCGAGGGTGCTCCTGCGCAACCCGCCATAACACGAGAATGCGGGCACAAAAAAAGCGCCTGCAATCATAATGGGGGCGCTGTTGCGCCTTGTACAGTTCAGGCCGCCAAGCCTGTTCGCTGAATTTGCAGCGACGGGCAAACGATACCGACGGGCGTGATTGCTGGCAAGAGAAGTTACAGACCTTTCATCGCGGGGCATGAGCAAGGCGTTCATGGGCGCAGGTCCTCCAGATCAAGCGGCAACTTCAGTTGCTCCCTCAGATGGGCGACGTGCGCATACACGCCTGGCTTGTCATAGCGCCAGTGGGCCAGGCGGCGACCACTGCTGCTGGCTTCCTTCTTGCGAGCCTCCAACGTCTGGTAGGCGTGCCCATACCGTGCTTCGCGGAACGCCATGATCAGATCAGACTTCAGCTCTACGACGCGATCAGTGTTGCGAGACAGCGCCAGCAGGAAGAACGCTTGATCCTCGTTCAGTAGGGCGAAGCGCACATCGCCACCGCCATGCTGGCCGACTGGCCTTGCCTCCGTTTGAAACGCCAGCAAGCCGAACTCTTTGAACTTTTCGGAGTAGCGCTCGATCAGCGCCATGGAGTTCTTGTGTTGATTGCCCAACTGGTCGGCCAGTAGGCGGCTGTCCACGCGAGGCTCGCTGCTGATTTGGCTCAACATGATTTTGTTCATGCTGCCACCCCGGCCGGTGGGTTGTTGCTGAGGTAGTAGAGCGCCATACCCTGGTGGGTGCGCCCTTGATCATCGGTCAGGGTGAGGCGGTGGGTCAGGATCTTGTGGCCCAGAGCGCGCAGTTCATTGATGCGGGCACCAGGGCGGACGATGTTCAGCTCACGGATGGCGGTGAAGGTGTCAATCGGGCCGGCTTGCAGGCGCTCCAAAAGGCGAGCGCGTTGAGCTGTTCCGCTGGTATTCTCTACGTGAGTATTTTCGTGGCTGGCCTGATGGTCGGCCATTTTTTTTGTCTGCATGTCAGGCTGCCTCCACTCGCATGGCGACGAGTGAGTCGCACCACGCAAGAATCTCGGCCTCGATCCAAACAGCAGACTTCGGCCCCAGCATCACCTGCTTGGGGAAGCGTCCGGCTGCAATGCGGCGGTAAATTTCGGAGGTGGAAAGGGTGGTCAGAACTTTGACCTCAGCCAGCTTGATGAAGCGAAGTGGCCGCTCAGACTGGGCTGATGATTGTTCGGTTTGTTTGCGGAGAGGGTGGGCTGTGCGTGCCATGTTGGGCGCCTCCTTGGGTGGCGTTGAGAACATGGGCATAGGTTGGCGGGCGAGTATTGGCTGGAACAGGTGAGAGGTTGCACTCAAGGGGTGAGGGGTTTACACCAACATGCTGTGGATAACGGTTGCACGTATTGATTTACAAAGCCTGTAACGGGTCACCCCTTTTTTCGTGTGCTACGCGTTGGAGCTCCTCCCTTTTTGCGAGAAAGCAGAGTCAACGCTGTGGCAAATCGGTCAATTTGAATTTCTGCCGGTTTCCCCACTCGTTTTTCAAGCCACCTTCTGACTTGCTCACGAAGCCCAATGCCTTTCTCGGCCACAGCATCAACGGTGCAATCATGGCTGAGCTCACGACAGCACATCACCATGAGGCGTAGTTCAGGTGGTGAAAACTCGTTATCGGTGCGCATTATTTCGGCCAGGACCATAGCTTCCTCAAGCTTCTCCTCAATCGATAGAAGAGACTCCTCGATCTCTCGCTTGGCGCGGCGCTCGTCACTAGCTTCCCTGCGGTACTGCTCAGTTTCCTCCATTAGCTGTTGTGACCGCGCTCGTTCAGTCAAGAGCTGAGCTTTGAGTTCAATGTTCTCTTGTTTTTCGCGTTCCCACTCAGACCGCTCCTTATCTAGCTGCTCGCTAGCCTTATTCTCGCCCTCACGGCGAAGCTGAGCTTGCTGGGCTTTCAGAATTACTGGTGCGCTACCCGAAAGGTGTGGCAGCGGGGGCGCAAGGTTAGTTGCGGCAGAGCCATTGATCGCCAGTGAGAGCGTTCCACTATCGTTCGCCGGCTGAGCGAATCCTGCGGCCATCTCGGCGCGCTCGGTAGCCTCATCCACAAGGCGCTCAATCCATTTTCGCCAGATCAGAATGCTAGCGGCCGGTATCGGCCCTGAGCTGGTTGCGATTGTCAGGGCTTGTTGTCCGGCGCTGGCGGCATCGAAGTAGTCGATGAGTGCCCCGAATGTTACCGGGATGGTTCTGTCTGATCGGCCATCAGAAAATACGCACGCATGCATAGTATTTACTGGCTGATCGAGACGAGAGCATGTTGCGAGCGTAGCGGCGAGTTCAGAGGCGAGCAGGCGAGGATTCAAATGATGACCTGACGCCCAGTCGGCATAGATCCTATCGAGCCTTATGCGCCCGAAAGGTTCCAGCTGTTCGTCTTCACCGGCTCCCGCCATTCGACAAGCTCATGTATTGTCCGCTGTATGAATATCCAGCCGTGGCCAATATGTTAACCGTCCAACACTTGAAAAAGGAACCCTTGCTACACATTGGGAATGATTTATCGGAAATTCAATGTCTCAAGCACGCTTGATGCTCACCACGTTGGCGCCAACGCACAGGGCGTCGATTGAGTCAGCCCATGCTTGCATCATTTCCCGGCGCTGCTCGACATAGGCCGCGTGGTTGTAGGTGCCGCGTATTTCGTCGCTATCACCATGGGCAAGCTGGCGCTCGATCCAATCCTTGTTGTAACCGCGGCCATTCAGCTCGGTGCTGAGCAAGTGGCGGAAACCATGGCCGGTCTGCCGACCTTCGTATCCCATCATTCGAAGTGCTTTGTTCACCGTGTTCTCGCTCATGGGGCGATCGGGATTGGCGCCAGCAAAAACAAGTGCGTAGCGTCCAGTAACTTCTTGGAGCTGGCGCAGGATGGCGACGGCCTGGCGGGGCAGAGGAACGATATGGGGGCGGCGGGCTTTCATGCGTTCGGCTGGAATTGTCCACAGAGCGGCATCCAGATCGAACTCGACCCATGGCGCTTGGCGAAGTTCGCCAGGGCGAACGGCTGTCAGCGTCAGCAGACGGATAGCTTGCCGGGTCAGGGTATGTATGTTCGCGGCTTCGCATTTGCCCAGTAGCTCGGGCAATTCGTTAAAGGTGATATGCGGGTGGTGTCGGGCGGCTTTTGTTGGTGCAGCTACTACGTTCAGATCAGTGGCCGGATTGACGTCTACGACGCCCTTGGCCAGCCCATACCGAAATATCTGGTGTAGCCATTGGCGGATCTTTCCGGCGGCATTGAGCGTGCCCCTGGCTTCCACCTTGCGCACCAGCTCCACCAGATCGGGCCGGGTGATCGCTTTTACCGGGCGGGCGCCGATGCCGGGAATTAAATCATTCTCCAGGTACAGCTTGGCTTTGTAGGTAGTGCTCTCTGCCCAGCGAGGAGCGTTGTAGGCAAACCATTCTCGCGCCAGCGTCTCGAAAGTCAGTCCCTCGACCTTCTGCGCTTGCTTGGCCGCTTTCTTTTGTTCGCCGGGGTCGGTGCCCTCAATCAGCAGCTGGCGCGCCCCATCGCGAAGCTGACGAGCTTTCAGCAGGGTGACCGCTGGGTATGTGCCGAGCGCCAGCATCTTCGCGCTGCCGTTGAAGCGGTACCGATAGCGCCACAGCTTAGAGCCGGTCGGGGTCACTTCTAGGCATAGGCCATTGGCATCGGTCAGCCGGTACAGCTTGTCCTTCGGCTTGGCGGTACGGATGGTGGTATCTGAGAGTGACACGCAGCCTCCTTGCAGGCCGCACCAGGCGGGCGTATTGCCGCCCTGGTGTGAGTAGATTTCTAGACCGAACTGGATCTACTCACGAATCTACTCACATATGTTTGGGCTTACAAGGGAACGGTTGGGAACCGTAGAAAGCAAAAAACCCGCACTAGGCGGGTTTCTTGTGTGCTTTCAGGTGTGCTTGGCATCACCTGAAAACGAAAGGTGGTGCCCAGAGACGGAATCGAACCGCCGACACGGGGATTTTCAATCCCCTGCTCTACCGACTGAGCTATCTGGGCAACGGGGCGCATTAAACGGGTTTTTCAGGGGGTCGTCAAGCAAGTTTTCAAAAAAATTTTAATTATTACCGTCGCTTACGTTCCGACCCCCGATTTATCGGGGTTATTCCGATGGCGGTACGTAGCCTTCGGCCTTGGCGTAATCCTCGCCGGAGAAGTACTTGTCCATTTCGCCCTGAAGATATTTTCGATCTTCGGCGTTCATCATGTTCAGGCGTTTTTCGTTGATCAGCAGGGTCTGGTGTTTTTGCCAGTCGGCCCAGGCCTTGGCCGAGACGTGGTCAAAAATGTCCTGGCCTTTGGCGCCCGGGAAGGGAGCGCGCTCCAGGCCTGGCAATTCTTCTTTGTACTTGCGGCACATGATGGTGCGGGTCATGACGACTCTCCTGCGTTCAATACGGCGGCCGCGCGTTCGAGCAAGGTTTTGACCGGGGCGGCAAGGCCCAGGCGCGGCGGGGTGGCGAGGTTATACCAGAGCCAGTCGGCCTCGGCCACGTGATGGCCGCTCTCCTGGACCTGAACCAGCCAGGGTTCGATGGACAACTGAAAATGGCTGAAGGTGTGCACCAGGCTCGGCAGGGCCTGTGGGGTGCCCAGTTCCAGCGAGTGCTGCGCTGCCAGATGTTCCAGGTCGTCGAGGCCGTCGAGTTCCGGCAGGCTCCACAAACCGCCCCAGAGGCCCGTGGAGGGGCGACGGTAAAGCAGGATGGCGCCTTCGGCGTTGGCGAACATCGGCATCAGCGTGCGCTTCTGCGGGATGGCCTTGCGCGGCTTGGGAATCGGGTAGCGGGTTTCCAGGCCGAGCAAGTGCGCTTCGCAGCCCCTTTCCAGTGGGCACAGCAGGCAACTGGGTTTGCTGCGGGTGCAGAGCGTGGCACCGAGGTCCATCATCGCCTGGGTGTAGGCGTTGACACGGGTCTGCGGCGTAAAGCGCTCAGCATTCGCCCAGAGCTGTTTGGCGACCTTCGGCTCGCCCGGGTAGCCCTCCTGCGCGGTAAAGCGCGCCAGCACGCGTTTGACGTTGCCGTCGAGGATCGGCGCGCGCAGGCCCATGCTGATGCTGGCGATCGCGCCAGCGGTGGACAGGCCGATCCCTGGCAGATCGGTAAGTTTTTCTACATCCCGGGGGAATTCGCCGCCGTACTGCTCGACGACGATTTTCGCGGTCTTCTGCAAGTTACGCGCCCGGGTGTAGTAACCCAGGCCGGTCCACAGGTGCAGCACTTCGTCTTCCGGTGCCGCCGCCAGGGCCTCGACCGTCGGCAACGAGGCCATGAAACGGTCGAAGTAGTTCAGCACGGTGCTGACCTGGGTCTGCTGCAACATGATTTCCGAGACCCACACCCGATACGGGTTGATGCCCTGCTGCCAGGGCAAATCGTGACGGCCGTGGCGGTCGAACCAGTCCAGCACCGCCGTTGAAAACTGCTCGGCTCTCATCGCTTGAACAGCCCCTTGAGCGCGTCCTTGAGTTGCGGGTTGACCTTGTCGCCCAGTTTCTCGTCGATTTTTTCGCTGATCCTTTCGCCAGCCAGTTTGGCCGCGACCTGGCTCATGCGTTCGTTATCCAGGCGGCAGGCCTTGGCGCCCAGCTCCAGCGGGCCACGGCAACGCAATGGCCACTCGATGCCGACAAACTTGTCGCCGACCTGGCAGGCCGGGTCCGGCATGGCGCTGGTATCGCCTTCGACGAGGATGCCGACGCGGTAGTCCATGCCCAGCACCCGCAGATCGACATCGCCGTCACCGTTGACGGTCATGCCCGGGATGCGCACTTTCAGGTCCGGGTTGCTGGCTACGCCGTTACGCAAGGTCAGGTTGCCCTTGAGCTCCTGGAACGGTGTGTCCTTGCCGCGCGGCTCGCCGCTGAGGGTTTTGCGATTGAGCGTGGCGATGCCTTTGCACAGCTGTTGCTCGAGGTTGGCGTTGAGCAGCACGCCATTGTTGATGACGAAACTGGCGGTGCCGTTGAGGGTTTCGATCAACGCTTTCTGGCTGTTGCCGTTGCCGGTCAGGTTGCTGTTGAGCGTGACCAGGCCTTTGACCGGCGGGTTCTTGCCCTGGCTTTCGAGGATTTTTTCTGCCGGTACCCGGCTGATCTTTGTCTGCAGGTTCAGCGCCGGTACTGCCTGACGCACATCGAGCGTGCCGGTGCTTTCGAAGTTGCCTTCGTACAGGTCGCCGCGCAGGTTGGCCAGCGTCAGCAAGCCGCCCTGGCCGGTGGCCTTGAGCGCAGCGTTATGGATCGGCAGTTTTTGCAGGGTCAATTGGCCGAAGGTCAGGTCGGCGTCGACATCGAGCTTGCTCAAGCGCTCCACTGGCAACAGGCGCTCGTTGCTCCAGGCGTCCTTGGTCGGTGCCGGTGGCAATGGTGTACTGCCCGCGCCGGCCATGGCATCGGCTTCGGTGCTGGCGACTTCGGCCTGGCGCACTTGTGTCGCGCTATTGGCCTCGGCGGATTTCGGCGGCAGGTAACGGTCGACGTTGAAGGTGTCGGCCTTGAGCACGGCACGCAGCGATTGTTTGGCGAAGTCTTCGACGGCGATGCGGCCGCTGAAGGTGCTGTCGTCGAGTTTCAGGTTGAGGTTGTCGAGCGCCAGGCTGGTGGGTGTCGCTGCGATTCGGCTGACCAGCTCGACTTTGCTCAGGCTGCCTTCGGCCATGGCCGGGAGTTTCTGGCCGATGCTGTCGACGAATTTCGCCAGGTCGAACTGGGCGATCGAGATGCCGCCACTGACCTGTGGGGTCTTGTCGAGGTCGTTGACCTTCAGTTCACCCAGTGCCCGCAGCTGGTTGGCGGAGATCTTGATGCCAGTCCACTCGGCAACGTTGGCGGCCTTGTCCAGCACCAGTTGGCCCTGGGCGGAGAACGTCATGGACTTGCCTTGCAGCGGGTCGCCGGTCACTTCACCGGACAACTTCATGTCTTCGAACTGATAGCGCTGCAGGGCACGTGCGATGCGCAGCTCGCCATTGAGCTCGGTGCGCACTCGCAATGCGGGCTGGTTGGATGACAGGAAAGCCGTGAGCTTGAGCGGGATGTTGACGGAGTCGTGGACCGCGCCGGTGCTCAACTGGATGCTTTCGGCGCTGAAGCTCTTGCCGGTGCGCTCGTCGGTGTATTCGACCCGTGCGTTGTTCACGGTCAGGCTGTCGATGTCCAGGCGGATCGGCTGCGGCGGTTTTTCCGCTGCAACGCTGGCGTCGGGCGCAGGTTCGCTGGCAGCGGGCGGGGTGACGGTCGCGTCGGTGCCGGCCGTAGCAGGCAGCTTGCCGATGTCCTCCCAGTTGCCATGACCATCCTTGTCGCGGGTCAGGCGCAGGTTCAGGCCTTCGACGCGCACGTCGCTCATCTGCACTTCACGGCGCAGCAGTGGCAGTACGCGCACGGACAAGCCGAGCATCTGCAGGTCAGCGTACGGTTCGGTCGGTTTGACCATGGTCGCGACACTGGCGTCATGCAGTTCCAGGCCCAGCCACGGGAACAGGCTCCAGCCGATATCGCCATTGAGCGTCAGCTCGATGTGGGCTTTGTCGCGGGCAATCTGGCGAATCTCGTCTTTGTAGTCGTTGGGATCGAAGAGGTGGGTCAGGGCAAAGCCCAGCGCCACAATGATCAGCAACAGCCCGAGAAGTACCAGACCCAGGATTTTGCCGAACGCTTTCATGGGCGAGTCCTTGTAATTAATCGAATTCAAAATTTAGCCGGGGAGTATAGCGCCCCGGAGCGGACGACCGGTCAGCGATCACACCGGCAGTACATCCAGCGGCAATTTCAGTTTGGCGGCCAGTGCCTGCGCCTCGAGATGCCCGGCAGGCGCCAGCAGGCGCAGGGTCATGCCTGATTGCGCGGCCATTTTTTGCGCTTCGGTGATTAGCCGTTCGGCAACACCACGGCGACGGGTAATTTTTCGCACACATATTTGTGACAAATGCCAGGCGTCTTGGTGCCTTTGCAGGCGGGCTGCGCCCAGCAGGCGATCATTGAAGCGTCCGGCGATCAGTGTGCCGTCGCGCAAACAGTCTTCGATCAGCTGCGCTTCCCCGGAAAAAGGCGCGAACAGCCAATCCGGAGCGTCGTGGTAGATCTTCTGCAGATCCTGCCGATCCTGGGGCGTGGCTTGGTTCAGCAGCTCGACAATGATCGGCATGGTGATTCCTGTGGGGGTCGGTGAGAGATCGGATAACGTACAAAACGTGATGTCAGTTTGGTTTTTCTGTCACCTGCAAATGGTAACCTTCGCCCGTTCGTCCGTCCTTCTGCGACTTGTTGTCGCACTACAGGGTGCTCCACCGAAAAAAACGGTCATGCGTGCGTGCAAAAGGCCGGGAGTGAACCGTGGCTGGCGAACCATACTAATAATTGGGGGATACACAATGACTACGAGCACCACGGCGGACGGCTTCGGCGCCGACCAGCCCGCGTTCCTGTCCAAGGAGCGGATCATCGCCAGGCCCGGTTTCAACCGCTGGCTGGTACCACCGGCCGCGCTGGCCATCCACTTGTGCATCGGCATGGCCTACGGCTTTTCGGTGTTCTGGTTGCCGTTGTCCAAGGCGCTGGGCATCACCGCTCCGGTAGCCTGCGCGCCGGACATGAGCTTTATCGCTCAAGTCTTTTCGTCCCAGTGTGACTGGCCGATCTCGATGCTCGGCTGGATCTACACCCTGTTCTTCATTTTCCTGGGTTGCTCGGCGGCCATCTGGGGTGGCTGGCTGGAACATGCCGGACCGCGCAAGGCCGGTGTTGTATCGGCGCTGTGCTGGTGCGGTGGCCTGCTGATTTCGGCGCTGGGGGTGTATACCCACCAGATCTGGCTGATGTGGATCGGCTCCGGGGTCATTGGCGGTATCGGCCTGGGCCTGGGTTACATTTCGCCGGTGTCGACCCTGATCAAATGGTTCCCGGACAAGCGCGGCATGGCCACCGGCATGGCGATCATGGGCTTCGGCGGTGGTGCGATGGTCGGTGCGCCGTTGGCGACTGCCCTGATGAGCCACTTCGGTTCGCCAGAAGGCGTTGGCGTATGGCAAAGCTTCGTGGCCATGGCCGCGATCTACTTCGTGTTCATGATCGGTGGCGCACTGTCCTATCGCGTGCCGCCAACCGGCTGGAAGCCTGAAGGCTGGACTGCTCCGGCGAAAAAAGCCTCGAACGCGATGATCACCAACCGTCACGTACACGTGAATGTGGCGTGGAAAACCCCGCAATTCCGCCTCGTTTGGCTGGTGCTGTGCCTGAACGTGTCCGCCGGCATCGGCATCCTCGGCATGGCTTCGCCGCTGTTGCAGGAAGTGTTCGGCGGCAAATTGCTGGGCAATGACCTTGCGTTCGGTCAACTGGATGCAGGTCAATTGGCTTCGATCGCCGCGATCGCCGCCGGTTTCACCGGTCTGCTGAGCCTGTTCAACATCGGCGGGCGTTTCTTCTGGGCTTCGTTCTCGGACTACCTGGGCCGCAAAAACACCTACTTCGTGTTTTTCGCCCTGGGCTTTGCCCTGTACGGACTGATTCCGAACCTGGGTCATCTGGGCAGCATCGCGCTGTTCGTGGCGGCGTTCTGCATCATCCTGTCGATGTATGGCGGTGGTTTCGCGACTGTTCCGGCGTATCTGGCGGACCTGTTCGGCACGCAAATGGTCGGTGCGATCCACGGTCGCCTGCTGACGGCGTGGGCGGCTGCCGGCGTGCTCGGTCCAGTGCTGGTCAACTACCTGCGTGAGTATCAGCTGAGCATCGGCGTCGAGCGTGCGGCGGCGTACGACATCACCCTGTACATCCTCGCCGGCCTGCTGGTGCTGGGGTTCCTGTGCAACCTGCTGGTGCGTCCGGTGGCCGACAAGTACTTCATGACCGACGCCGAACTGGCCGCCGAACAGGCGCTGGGGCACGACAAAGGCGCTGATGCCAGCACGTCGCTGGAGTGGAAAGCAGCGCCGGGCACCAAGCCTCTGGCGATTGCTGCCTGGCTGGCTGTGGGCATTCCGCTGGCGTGGGGTGTCTGGGTAACCCTGCAGAAAACGGCAGTCTTGTTCCACTAAAGCCAACCCCTGTAGGAGCCGGCTTGCTGGCGATCGCTGCGACGCGGTGTGTCAGATACACCGCGTCGCCTTGATCGCCAGCAAGCCGGCTCCTACATGTCATGACAGGTATAACGACGGGGTTGCTGAATTCACTCCGTCAGCGATATCACCTCCCGTGTTTCTGTTTGGCGCCCGCACGCCTATAATGGCTGCCTTTTTCGCCCAATGATTTTGCGGAGCTGGTGATGGCCGAACGTATGGCGTCTGTCGAGCGCGACACTCTGGAAACCCAGATCAAAGCCTCGATCAACCTTGATGGCACCGGAAAGGCCCGATTCGATATCGGTGTTCCTTTTCTTGAGCACATGCTGGACCAGATCGCCCGTCACGGGCTGATCGACCTGGATATTGTCAGCAAGGGCGACCTGCATATCGACGACCACCACACCGTGGAAGACGTTGGTATCACCCTCGGCCAGGCGTTTGCCAAAGCCATCGGCGACAAGAAAGGCATCCGTCGCTACGGCCACGCCTACGTGCCGCTCGATGAAGCGCTGTCGCGCGTGGTGATCGACTTCTCCGGCCGTCCAGGCCTGCAGATGCACGTGCCGTACACCCGCGCCACCGTCGGCGGCTTCGATGTTGACCTGTTCCAGGAATTCTTCCAGGGCTTCGTCAACCATGCATTGGTCAGCCTGCACATCGACAACCTGCGTGGCACCAACACCCACCACCAGATCGAAACCGTGTTCAAGGCTTTCGGCCGCGCCCTGCGCATGGCCGTCGAGCTCGATGACCGCATGGCCGGGCAAATGCCATCGACCAAGGGCGTCCTGTAATGCAGACAGTCGCGGTTATCGATTACGGCATGGGCAACCTGCACTCGGTGGCCAAGGCCCTCGAGCACGTGGGTGCCGGCAAGGTCTTGATCACCAGCGATGCCAACGTGATTCGCGAAGCCGACCGGGTGGTTTTCCCCGGCGTCGGCGCGATCCGCGATTGCATGGCGGAGATCCGTCGCCTCGGCTTCGATTCGCTGGTCCGTGAAGTCAGCCAGGACCGCCCGTTCCTCGGCATTTGCGTCGGCATGCAAGCCTTGCTCGATACCAGCGAAGAGAACGATGGCGTCGACTGCATCGGCCTGTTCCCGGGCGCGGTGAAGTTCTTCGGCAAGGATCTGGTCGAAGACGGCGAACACCTGAAAGTCCCGCACATGGGCTGGAACCAGGTGAAGCAGAAGGTCAGTCACCCGCTGTGGCACGACATTCCGGACATGGCGCGTTTCTACTTCGTGCACAGCTACTACATCGCTGCGGCCAATGCGCGCCAAGTGGTCGGTGGCGGTCATTACGGTGTCGATTTCGCCGCGGCGCTGGCCGAAGGCTCGCGTTTCGCCGTGCAGTTCCACCCGGAGAAAAGCCATACCCATGGCCTGCAACTTCTGCAGAACTTCGCTGCGTGGGACGGTCGCTGGTAAATGGCAATCAAGAAAAAGCCGCCGATCCTGACCCTCACTCCCGAGCAGGAGAGCGAGGCCAATCGCAAGATCAAGCGTTTCATGGAAGACCGCTTCGAACTCGACCTCGGCTCGTTCGAGGCGGCGGAGATTCTTGAGCTGTTTACCCGTGAAATTGCTCCGCACTATTACAACAGGGCGATTTTCGATGTGCAGGCGCACCTCAAAGAGAGGTTCGAAAGCATCGAAAGCGACCTGTGGGCGCTCGAGAAAAACTGATTTTCGAGCCAAGCTGAACATTCAAATTTGAAGGTTTGCCAGATGCTGATTATTCCCGCTATCGATCTTAAAGACGGTGCCTGTGTTCGTCTGCGCCAGGGCCGCATGGAAGATTCCACAGTGTTCTCCGATGACCCGGTGAGCATGGCTGCCAAGTGGGTGGAGGGCGGTTGCCGCCGTCTGCATCTGGTCGACCTGAACGGCGCCTTCGAAGGCCAGCCGGTCAACGGCGAAGTGGTCACCGCCATCGCCAAACGCTACCCGAACCTGCCGATCCAGATCGGCGGCGGTATCCGCTCGCTGGAAACCATCGAGCACTACGTGAAGGCGGGCGTGAGCTACGTGATCATCGGCACCAAGGCCGTGAAAGATCCGGCTTTCGTCGCCGAAGCCTGCCGCGCGTTCCCGGGCAAGATCATTGTGGGTCTGGATGCCAAGGACGGTTTTGTCGCCACCGACGGCTGGGCTGAAATCAGCACCATCCAGGTGATCGACCTGGCCAAGCAATTCGAAGCCGACGGCGTCTCTTCGATCGTTTATACCGACATCGCCAAAGACGGCATGATGCAGGGCTGCAACGTGCCGTTCACCGCTGCGCTGGCGGCGGCAACAAAAATCCCGGTGATCGCTTCCGGTGGCATCCACAACCTGGGCGACATCAAGACCCTGCTCGACGCCAAGGCGCCGGGCATCATCGGCGCGATCACCGGCCGTGCGATCTACGAAGGCACCCTCGACGTCGCCGAAGCGCAAGCTTTCTGCGATTCGTACAAAGGCTGAGGACTGATCATGGCGCTGGCCAAACGCATCATCCCTTGCCTGGACGTGGACAACGGCCGGGTGGTCAAGGGTGTGAAATTCGAAAACATCCGCGACGCCGGTGACCCGGTGGAAATCGCCCGTCGCTATGACGAACAGGGCGCCGACGAGATTACCTTTCTCGACATCACCGCCAGCGTCGACGGCCGCGACACCACGCTGCACACCGTCGAGCGCATGGCCAGCCAGGTGTTCATCCCGCTGACGGTGGGTGGCGGTGTACGCACCGTGCAGGACATCCGCAACCTGCTCAATGCCGGCGCGGACAAGGTCTCGATCAACACCGCCGCGGTGTTCAACCCGGAGTTCGTTGGCGAAGCCGCGCAGCATTTCGGTTCGCAATGCATCGTGGTCGCGATCGATGCGAAGAAGGTTTCCGGACCTGGCGAAACCCCGCGCTGGGAAATCTTCACCCATGGCGGTCGCAAGCCAACCGGCCTCGACGCGGTTGAGTGGGCGAAGAAAATGGAAGGCTTGGGTGCCGGCGAAATCCTGCTCACCAGCATGGACCAGGACGGCATGAAAAACGGCTTCGACCTGGGCGTCACCCGCGCCATCAGCGACGCGCTGGGCATCCCGGTGATCGCCTCCGGCGGAGTCGGCAACCTGCAGCACCTGGCGGACGGCATTATCGAAGGCCACGCCAGTGCGGTGCTGGCGGCGAGTATTTTCCACTTCGGCGAATACACGGTGCAGGAAGCCAAGGCCTATATGGCTCATCGCGGAATCGTGATGCGCTGAACAAACCAATGCAGGCCAGTGGACATCATGGCGTGCCCAAGGCACTCTTGGGTACGCCATGGATTTCGGTAGCCAGACATGCTTAAACGCTTTCTTCTCGTCCTTGCCAGCGCCTCTCTGTTGTTGATCAACGGAGCACACGCAAAAGACAGTCCTGATACCGACATGGTGTTGCTGACTGAAAACTTCCCGCCGTACAACATGGCGAAGAACGGCAAGAACTTCGCTCAGGACGAGAACATCAATGGCATCGCCACCGATATCGTCCGCGAAATCTTCAAACGCGCCGACATTACCTACAGCCTGACGCTGCGTTTCCCTTGGGAGCGGATCTACAAACTCACCCTGGAAAAACCCGGTTACGGCGTATTTGTCATGGCGCGCTTGCCGGATCGCGAGAAGCTCTTCAAATGGGTCGGCCCGATTGGCCCGGACGACTGGATCATGCTGGCCAAGGCTGACAGCAAGATCACCCTCGACACCCTGGATGACGCGCGCAAGTACAAGATCGGCGCCTACAAGGGCGATGCCATTGCCGAGACGCTGGCCAAGCAAGGTCTCAGCCCGATCGTAGTGCTGCGTGATCAGGACAACGCCCGCAAACTGGTCAGCGGCCAGATCGACCTGTGGGCCACCGGCGATCCGGCCGGGCGCTATCTGGCGCGCCAGGAAGGGGTCAACGGGTTGAAAACCGTATTGCGCTTCAACAGTGCCGAGCTGTACCTGGCCCTGAACAGGAACGTGCCGGACGAGACGGTGGCCAAGCTCCAGGCGGCGCTGGACCAGATGCGCAAGGAAGGGCGCGTGGACGAGATCATGGCGCAGTATCTCTAACGCCCGACACCGTCATTCAGCCATGCGCATATCACTGTGGGAGCGAGCTTGCTCGCGATGACGGTCTGACAGTCGATAGAGATGTTGAATGTAATGGCGCCATCGCGAGCAAGCTCGCTCCCACAGGGGCTAGCGGTATACGCCATCCTTGCCATGCGCCGCCGTCGCCCGATTGCCGCGCACGCTGATCATCTGTCGGATATCAATCCACTCGATCCCCTGAGCCTTGAGCCTGGGCAGTTCGCGCTCCAGCACCGCCAGCGTCTGTGGATACGGATGGCCGATCATCACCGCCGAACCCTGCTTGTGGGCGAGGCTGATCGCCGTCTGCAATTGGGTGAGGATCGCTGCTTCAGTGCGTTCATCGTCAAGAAACACATCCCGCGAAACGCTCGCCAGGCCGATCTTCTGCGCTTCGGCTGCGGCCACGGTTTGGGCGCTGGTGCGGCTGTCGACGAAAAATTTGTGCCGACGCTGCAGGTCGGCCATCAACCAGGCCATGGCCGGCCGCTGTGCGGTCATGCGGCTGCCCATGTGATTGTTGATGCCGCTGGTGTACGGGACCCTCTTGAGCGCGGCGCTCAGGCGCGTTTCCAGCTCTTCGATGGGCAACTCGGGATGCCAGGCGAACGGTCCGGTGGCCGGGTCCATGGGCATGTGCAGGATGACGATCTTGCCGGCGCGATGGGCTTCGCGGGCGAATTCGGTGGCGTGGGGTGTGTCGGGCATGATTGCCGTGGTCACCGGGCCGGGCAGGGCCACCACGCGGCGATCCCGGGGCAGGTTCTGCCCGAGGTCATCGATGATCAGGCTCAGGTAGGCTTTCTGCGGTGCAGTCGAGGCGGGCGCTGCGTGAGCAACACCCGCCAGACAGCAAAGCAGACCGAGAACGTACCGCAGGCGCATCCTCAACGGCCGGACGTGATGCTCAGCCCTTTGAGCAGGCTCAGGGCCTGGGCCAACTGGTAATCATCGTCCTGTGGCATCGGCTTGGCTTTGCCGCTGGAACCGGTCGGTTTGTCGGCGCCGCCGTTGCCGTTGCCCAGGTGACCCTGCAAGTCGGCTTCCTTGAAGTAGTCGTTGTCTTGCTCGCTGGTGATCTTGGCCTTGCGCACTTCGATGTCCGGGACGATGCCCTGGGCCTGGATGGAGCGGCCGTTCGGCGTGTAATACAGCGCCGTGGTGATCTTCAAGGCGCGATCATTGTTCAGCGGCAGCACGGTTTGCACCGAGCCCTTGCCGAAGCTGGTGGTGCCCATCAGCACGGCGCGTTTCTGGTCCTGCAGGGCGCCGGCGACAATTTCCGAAGCCGAGGCGCTGCCGCCGTTGATCAGCACGACCAATGGCACGGCCTCGCTTTCGTCCTTGCCGGTGGCAGAGAAGCGCAGCTCGGAGTTGGCGATGCGGCCCTTGGTGTAGACGATCAGACCCTTGGTGATGAAGTGGTCGACCACTTCCACCGCCGCCTGCAGCACCCCGCCCGGGTTGTTGCGCAGGTCGAGGATGATGCCCTTGAGCTTCTTGCCGTTGTCCTTGCGCAGCTTGGCCAGGGCCTTGGAAACCTCTTCACCGGTCTTGACCTGGAACTGGGTGATGCGGATGTAGCCGTAGCCCGACTCCAGCAACTGGCTCTTCACGCTCTTCACCTGGATGACGGCGCGGGCCAGGGTCACGTCGAACGGCGTGCCGCCATCGCGTACCAGGGTCAGGGTGATTTTTTCGCCGATCTTGCCGCGCATCTTGTCCACGGCTTCGGTCATGCTCTGGCCGCGGGTGGGCTGGCCATTGATCTTGACGATGAAGTCGCCGGCCTGAATGCCGGCCTTGGAAGCTGGAGTGTCGTCGATGGGCGACACCACTTTGATGAAGCCGTCTTCAGCGCCGACTTCGATGCCCAGGCCGCCGAACTCGCCGCTGGTGCTTTCCTGCAGCTCGGCGAAATCTTCAGGGCCGAGGTAGGCCGAATGCGGGTCGAGGTTGCTGAGCATGCCCTTGATGGCGTTCTCCAGCAGGGTCTTGTCGTCCACCGGTTCGACATAAGCGGCCTTGATCCGGTCCATCACCTCGGCAAAGGTGCGCAACTCGTCCAGCGGCAGTGGCGCCTTGGTGGTCGCGGCAGTGCCCGCCGGCGCAACCGCCGGGGCTGGTTGAGCGGCAAACGCCAGAGGCGCGCCGATCACCAGGGCGATCGCCAGGGCCAGAGAGGTAAGGCGGGACAAATGCAGCATGTCGAACGAACTCCTGAATTAGGCGACGCGCTTATCCTTGCGCGTGACACCATTGCGCAGGGTCACTCGGGTGACCCTGCTGACGAATTGCGAAATACAGTGCTGGTGTGTCCTGCCCGCCACTGTTACCGACAGTGGAAATAGGCTCACCGGCTTTTACAACGTCACCCGCAGACTTGAGCAGCGTCTGGTTGTGACCGTACAGACTCAAATAACCGTTGCCGTGGTCGAGGATCACCAGCAGCCCGGCGCCGCGCAACCAGTCGGCGAACACCACGCGACCACCGTGTACGGCATGCACCGCACTGCCGGCAGACGCGCCGATCATCACGCCATCCCACTTGGTCCGGGCATCATCGCCTCGGTTTTCACCGAAACGCGCAAGCAGTCGACCATCGACAGGCCAGGGAAGTTTGCCGCGGGTTGATGCAAACGCGCCGCCAAAGGTCTCGCCGGAGCTGGAAACCAGTGCGCCGGGAGTCGATCTGACCGGTTTGCGTGGGGCGTCATCGCCGGCTTCTGCCTGCGCCTGGGCCTCACGTAAACGCTTTTTTTCGGCTTCCTGCTGGGCGATCAGCGCTTTTTGCCGCGCTTCTTCTGCCTCACGGGCCTGGCGGGCCAGAGTTTCTTCAATGGTTTTAAGGACTTTAGACAGGTCTGCCTGATCCTGCTCGCGCGCCGCCAGTTTCTGATCGCGAGCCTTTACGTCGTCATTGAGCTTGGCCAGGACTTGCTGGCGCTCCTGGCGAACTTTCTCGAGTTCACCGCGCTGGGTGTCGAGGCTGCTTTGCTGCACCAGCAATTGCGCCTGCTGCATGGCGATGTCTTTTTCGACATTGGTCAGCTGGCGCAGGGTTTCGTTGAAGTTCTTCAACTGCTCCAGGCGGGCCTGGCTCAGGTAATCGTAATAGGTGAGGGTGCGGGCGAATTTTTCCGGATTCTGCTGGTTGAGCAGCAGCTTGAGGTATTCCTGACGCCCGTTCTGGTAGGCCGCCCGGGCCTGCATGGCGATCAGTCGTTGCTGTTCAGTGCGCGCGCTCTGGAGTTTTTTTTTCTCCGCATCGAGTCGCTGCAGCTCGGCTTCGCTTTTCTTCAGCTCTTTTTGCAGGGCATCGACCTGCTTCTCGAGCTTGCCCATTTCGGTCTCGGTGCCCTTGAGGTCTTTCTGTACGCCGGACTTCTCTTCCTGCAGCTTGCCCAGCAGTTTCTTCAGCTCGGCAATGTCCTGACGCGTGGCGTCCAACTGTTGTTGGGTTTCTGCGCGCTCATCAGCAAAGGCCGGTTGGAGCAGGCATGTCAGGGCTAGGGCTATCAGGACGCGAAGCATAGGGGCGGGCGGCACCAGGGAAAGGGACGGCCTAGTATGCCCGCCATGGCCGGCAAAAAAAATGCCCATTTCTGACTGTGTGATAACTGGAGTGAGGTTGCACCTGAAAACACCCCAGAACCACTGTGGGAGCGGGCTTGCCCGCGATGGCGTCCGATCATTCGACAAAGATGCTGACTGTCAGATTGCTATCGCTGGCAAGCCAGCTCCCACAGGGTATTTCGGTGTTTGTGCGACCGGGTTACACCAGAATCGAAGTCCCGGTCATCTCCGCTGGTTGCTCAAGGCCCAATAGTTTGAGCATGGTCGGCGCGACGTCTGCCAGTACGCCGCCTTCGCGAACTTTCAGATCGCGTTTGCCGACATAGATGAAAGGCACCGGCTCGGTGGTGTGTGCGGTGTGCGCCTGGCCGGTGGATTCATCGGCCATTTGCTCGACGTTACCGTGGTCGGCGGTGATCAACGCTTCGCCACCGACCTTTTCCAGGGCGTCGACGATGCGGCCCACGCACAGGTCCAGGCATTCAACAGCCTTGACCGCGGCCTCGAACACGCCGCTGTGGCCAACCATGTCACCGTTGGCGTAGTTGACCACGATCACGTCGTAACGCTGGTTTTCGATGGCGTCGACGATGCGGTCGGTGACTTCCGGTGCGCTCATTTCCGGCTGCAAGTCATAGGTGGCGACTTTTGGCGACGGAATCAGGATGCGCTCTTCGCCCGGGAACGGTTCTTCACGACCGCCCGAGAAGAAGAAGGTCACGTGGGCGTACTTTTCGGTTTCAGCGATGCGCAGCTGGGTCTTGCCGTTTTTCGCCAGGTAGTCGCCCAGCACGTTTTCCAGGCTGCCGGCGGCGAAGGCCGATGGCGCAGGGATGCTGGCGGCGTATTGGGTCAGCATGACGAAACCGGCCAGTTTCGGCTGGCGGGCACGCTCGAATTCACTGAAGCCGTCTTCGACGAACACGCGGGTCAGCTCGCGGGCGCGGTCGGCGCGGAAGTTCATGAACACCACGGCATCGCCGTCTTCGACTTTTACCGGCTCGCCGATGGAGGTGGCTTTGACGAATTCGTCGCTCTCGCCCCGCTCGTAAGCGGCTTGCAGGCCTTCCTGGGCGGTGGCGGCGTTGAACTCGCCCTGGCCGTCGACGATCAGGTTGTAGGCCTGGGATACGCGGTCCCAACGGTTGTCGCGGTCCATGGCGTAGTAACGGCCGATGATGCTGGCAATCCGGCCTTTGCCCAGTGCCTGGAAGGTCGCGTCGAGCAGTTCGATCGACGATTGCGCGCTTTTCGGCGGAGTGTCGCGGCCGTCGAGGAAGGCGTGCAGGTAGATGTTCCGGGCGCCGCGCTTGAAGGCCAGTTCGGCCATGGCGACCAGGTGATCCTGATGGCTGTGCACGCCGCCATCGGACAGCAGGCCCATGAAGTGCACGGCTTTACCGGCGGCGACGGCTTTGTCCACGGCGGCGCAGATGGTCGGGTTCTCGAAGAACTCGCCGTCGCGGATCGATTTGGTGACGCGAGTGAAGTCCTGATACACCACGCGGCCGGCGCCCAGGTTCATGTGGCCGACTTCGGAGTTGCCCATCTGGCCATCCGGAAGGCCGACGTCCATGCCGCTGCCCGAGATCAGTCCGTTCGGCACGGTGGCCCACAGGCGGTCCAGTACGGGCTTCTTCGCGGCGAAGATGGCGTTGGATTCAGGGCTCTCACTGTGACCGAAGCCGTCGAGAATGATCAGGACCAAAGGTTTAGGCGTGGTAGTCATGGATTCGACTCGTGGCTGAGATAAAAGGGGCAATGGAAAAGGGAGTGGCAGTTTAAAGCGAAGTTCCGGCCACGTCACCGCCGGACGGGGTTTGGCCCACCATAGTGGCTGTGTATACTGGCCGACATTTTAACGCCCTGGAACCTCCTTCGATGGTTGCTCACCTGATTGAATTCGCCACTAACCACTACATTCTCGTCGGTATCTTCGTCGTACTGCTGGCGTTGCTGATTGCCTATCAAATGCAGGGCGGCGGCCGCAGCCTGAGCACCGGCGAACTGACCGGCCTGGTCAACAAGGACGCGGGCGTCGTGGTCGACATTCGTTCGAACAAGGATTTCGCCGCCGGTCATATCGTCGGTGCGGTGAACATTCCCCAGGACAAGCTGGCCGCCCGCGTTGGCGAGCTGGAAAAGCACAAGGCCAAGACCATCATCCTGGTCGACGCCATGGGCCAGACCGCCGGCACCCACGCCCGCGAATTGATGAAATCCGGCTTCACCGCCGCCAAGCTGTCCGGCGGTATCTCCAGCTGGAAAGCCGACAATCTGCCGCTGGTGAAGTGATATGAGCAATGTCGTCGTCTATTCCAGCGATTACTGCGGTTATTGTTCCCGGGCCAAAAATCTGCTCGTGAGCAAAGGCGTGGCCTTCGAGGAGATCAAGGTCGATGGCAAGCCGCAGGTGCGCGCTGCGATGGCCCAGAAGGCCGGGCGTACGTCCGTGCCGCAAATCTGGATCGGCAGCACCCATGTGGGCGGTTGTGATGATTTGTTCGCCCTGGAGCGCGCCGGCAAGCTCGACGCGCTGCTCAAGGCCTGACGGCAATACCCCAAACAAGCAAACCTAAAAGAACCCTGGATCAAGAAGGATCTGCGATGACTGACCAACAGAACACTGCTGCGAACGAAGAAGAAACTGCACCGCAATTCTCCTTGCAGCGCATTTATGTGCGTGACCTGTCATTCGAAGCTCCGAAAAGCCCGGCGATCTTCCGCCAGCAGTGGGAGCCGAGCGTCGCGCTGGATCTGAACACCCGTCAAAAGGCTCTGGAGTCCGACTTCCACGAAGTCGTGCTGACCCTGTCGGTTACCGTGAAAAACGGTGACGAAGTGGCGTTCATCGCCGAAGTGCAACAGGCCGGGATCTTCCTGATCAAGAACCTGGACGACGCTTCGATGAGCCACACCCTGGGCGCGTTCTGCCCGAACATCCTGTTCCCGTACGCTCGCGAAACCCTGGACAGCCTGGTGACCCGCGGTTCGTTCCCGGCACTGATGCTGGCTCCGGTGAACTTCGATGCGCTGTACGCGCAAGAGCTGCAACGCATGCAGGCGGCCGGCGAGACTCCGACCGTTCAATAAGCTGCGCTGCTAAAAAATCGCGGGCAAGCCCGCTCCCACAGGTTTTGCACAATCCTGTGGGAGCGGGCTTGCCCGCGATTGTTTCTGTCAGGCGAAAAGTTCTTTGGGTTACGTGAAACCGTTCTGACGCCAGGCTTCGTAAACCGCGACGGCCACGGTATTCGACAGATTCAGGCTGCGGCAGCCTTCGCGCATTGGCAGACGCAGGCGTTGCTCGGGGGGCAGGGCGTCCAGCACGTCCGCTGGCAAGCCACGACTTTCCGGACCAAAGAGAAACGCATCACCCGGGGCAAAGCTGGCATCGTGGAACGGCCGCGAGCCCTTGGTGGTGAAGGCGAACAGCCGTGGATGGCCGAGGCTTTCCAGGCAGCTGGCAAGGTCCGCGTGGCGTTGCAGGGTGGCATACTCGTGGTAGTCGAGGCCGGCCCGGCGCAGGCGCTTGTCGTCCATCTCGAAGCCCAGCGGTTCGATCAAATGCAGGTGGCAGCCACTGTTGGCGCACAGCCTGATAACGTTGCCGGTATTCGGCGGAATTTCTGGTTGGAAAAGGATGACGTGAAACATGCACGGCTCCGAAGGTAAAGATGACGCGCATTCTACGCCGCCAGAAGGCGTGCGTTCGAAACTATTCCTGCGGGTGATGGCTTCGCTGGCGATTGTCGGGGTGATGGTCGGAATGATGATCGGTCGCCTGACCACGCCAGACCCCAGTCAGCTGCAGCAGGTTGAAGTGACGAACGACGGGCTGGTGGTGTGGTTCAACAACGAACCCAAGACCCATGGCGAGATGGTTGATGGCAGTGTCGCGCTACTGTTTGGCGCCGAGGGCAAGGCGCAGAAAGGCCAGCTCAAGCTCGGTGGCAAGGACGTGAACTGGCGGGTACGTTTGAGCGATGGAGGGTTGTTGCTGACGCTGGTGGCGGCCCGGCCCCTGCAAGGCGAGTGGGCCGGTAGCGAGGTCGATGACCGCTGGCGGCTGGAGATCCATCTCCGGGAGCAATAAAAGAGGGAATCCCCGGCCTGCCTGTACCAAGGTCCCCAAAACGGGAGGCTCGTCGCAAGTGCGGTGTGAGCCTGGTGTAAAGAAGGAACCCCTGACCTGCCTGTATCAAGGGCCCCAAAACGGCTGGGCTCGTCGCGGGTGCGGTGTGAGCCCGATGTAAAGAGGGGAATCCCCGGCCTGCCTGTACCAAGGTCCCCGAAACCGGGTGGGTGAACTGATTCACTTGAAAGGGTTGTTGCAGGGGGCGTGCCAGGTTTTAACATTGCGAAACAAAAAACGCTGAAAGCCCCGAAATCCGGGACTTTCGTGTTTTTTCGACAGGGGTTCGATTGCGAATGCAGGCGGGGTTTCGGATCGGTTGTCGTGCGCGATTGCGGTTCACGGTGCATTCAGTCGGTGCACTCCGGCCCCCAAAAGCATCGCGGGCAAGCCCGCTCCCACAGTGGATTTTCAGTGTTCATACGATCGAATGAACACCCTTTAACCCTGTGGGAGCGGGCTTGCCCGCGATTGGATGCAGCTGGCAGCGAAGAACTGAAGACTGTTTAGCCCTCATCCCCCTCATCATCATCCCCGCCATCCACCTTCATCCCCAATTCCTTGATCTTGCGGGTCAGGGTATTACGTCCCCAGCCCAGCAAAACCGCGGCATCGCGGCGGCGACCGGCGGTGTGCTTGAGGGCGGTCTCGATCATGATCCGCTCGAAGGCCGGCACGGCGCTGTCGAGCAGGCTCGACTGGCCACGTGCCAAGGCCTGGTCGGCCCATTGGCGCAGGGCCTGTTCCCAGTTGGTGACCGGTGCCGAATCCTGCGGCAGGCTCAGCAGCTCCGGTGGCAAGTCGCCGATGTGCACTTCGCGACCCGAAGCCATCACTGTGATCCAGCGGCAGGTGTTCTCCAGCTGACGCACGTTGCCCGGCCACGGCAGGTTCTTCAGGTACTCCTCGGTTTCATTTTTCAGCAGCTTTGGCTCGACAGCCAGCTCCTGGGCTGCGCGGGCGAGGAAGTGCTTGGCCAGGGTCGGGATGTCTTCGCGACGATCCGACAGCCGCGGGATGTGGATGCGGATCACGTTCAGGCGATGGAACAAGTCTTCACGGAACTTCCCGGCGTGTACCAGGGTTTCCAGATTCTGGTGAGTCGCAGCGATGATGCGCACATCGACCTTCACCGGCACATGACCGCCGACGCGGTAAAACTCACCGTCCGCCAGTACGCGGAGCAAGCGGGTCTGGGTGTCGGCCGGCATATCGCCGATTTCATCGAGGAACAGTGTGCCGCCGTCCGCCTGCTCGAAGCGCCCGCGACGCAGGTTGGCTGCACCGGTAAATGCGCCTTTTTCATGGCCGAACAGTTCGGATTCCATCAAGTCCTTGGGGATCGCCGCCATGTTCAGCGCGATGAACGGCGAAGCCGCCCGGGGGCTGTGGCGGTGCAGGGCGTGGGCCACCAGTTCCTTGCCGGTACCGGACTCGCCGTTGATCAGCACGGTGATGTTGGAATGGCTCAGGCGGCCGATGGCGCGAAACACCTCCTGCATCGCCGGCGCTTCACCGATGATTTCCGGGGTGCGGGTCAAGGCAACCGGGACTTCCAGGCCTTGCTGTTCCTGAGCGTGCTGGTTCGCGCGCTTGACCAGGGAAACCGCTTCATCCACATCGAACGGCTTGGGCAGGTATTCAAACGCGCCGCCCTGATAGGACGCGACAGCGCTGTCCAGATCGGAGTGAGCGGTCATGATGATCACCGGCAGCCTTGGGTGCTGCTCGCGAATCCGCGCCAGAAGGTCCAGGCCGCTGGCGCCGGGCATGCGGATGTCGGAGATGATCACGTCCGGCTGCTGGCGCGCCAGGCGGCTCATCACGCCATCGGCGCTGTCGAAGCTTTGCGTGGTCATGCCTTCCTGTTGCAAGGCTTTTTCCAGGACCCAACGGATAGAACGGTCGTCATCGACGATCCACACGGTTTCACTACGGCTCATGTCGATGTGGCTCCTTGTTCCAGTGGCAGAAAGATCGAGAAAGTGGTGTGGCCGGGGTGGCTGTCACATTCGATCAGGCCCTGGTGCTGGCTGATGATGTTCTGGGTAATGGCCAGGCCCAGCCCGGTACCGTCCGGACGACCGCTGACCATGGGAAAGAAGATGGTTTCCTGAAGTTCCGCAGGGATGCCCGGGCCGTTGTCGATGATCTCTATCTTGGTCACCAGGCGATGGCGCACGTGGCCGATGGTGAACTGGCGCATGGTCCGCGTGCGCAGGCTGATGCGGCCCAGGCGCAGTTCGTTCTGGCTGCTGATGGCCTGCATCGCATTGCGCACAATGTTCAGGACCGCCTGGATCATCTGTTCGCGGTCGATCAGCACGTCGGGAATGCTTGGGTCGTAGTCGCGCACCAAAGTGATGCAGCCCTGGCTTTCGGCTTCCACCAATTGGCAAACACGCTCCAGCACTTCGTGGACATTGCACAGGGCCAGTGACGGCAACTTGTTGGAGCCGAGCATGCGGTCCACCAGATTACGCAGGCGGTCGGCTTCTTCGATGATGACGTTGGTGTAGTCGCGCAGGCTTTCTTCCGGCAGTTCCCGGGCCAGCAGTTGTGCCGCGCCGCGAATGCCGCCCAGGGGGTTCTTGATTTCATGGGCCAGGCCGCGCACCAGCATCTTGCTGGTCTCCTGCTTGGAAAGCTGTGCTTCTTCCTTGGTGATCCGCAGCAAGCGGTCGCGAGGATGGACTTCAAGCAGCAGCATCGTATGGCCATCGCTGAGAATCGGCGTTACCGCATAGTCGACGGTCAGGGTCTGGCCGGTGAGGGCGGTGAGCATGGCTTCGCGCTTGGTGAACGGGTGCGCCTGTTCGACGGCCTGACGCAACGAATTGAGCGCTTCGGTCGATTCGGTAAACAGTTCACTGATGAACTGCCCATGGCTGCGCTGGCCGCTGATGGCCAGCAGCATCTCCGCCGCCGGGTTCATGTACTCGAGGCGCAGTTCGGCGTCGAGCAGGATGGTGGCGGTGGTGAGGTTGTCGAGTAGCAAACGGTGGAGTGCGTCGCTAATGGTCATCGGGACCTCTTTTGGGGCGGAGCATGCGCAAGAAAGAAGCTTTGTTACGGGAAAATGCAAAAACCAAACCAAGGCTCCGAAAAGAAGCGTCGAAGGCCTGAAACAGGCGTTTGACGCTCGTTTGCGTGGCGCTTTGCCAGCTTTCGCGGGTAGTTTCGAACCAAAATGGGTTGCAATGTGAGTACGGTGCAAGCAATTGCACCAATATAGTGCGCAAACCTGAACGAGGCTAAAAAATCTTGGGCATGCCGGCAGGCACTCGGCCGTCAGGTCTTCAGCGCCTGCGCACTCGTTGCACGGTGAGGGTCGCGGTGGGGCTCTGCTGGACAACGTTTGCGCCATCGATCACTTGCACGGCGAGGCGATGTTCGCCGCGATCGATGTTCACCAGTTGCAGGGTCGGCACATTGCCTGGCTCGCCGTAGGGCTGACCGTCCAGCAGCAGGCGCAGCAGGTGAGGGGCTTGCAGGCGCGGCTTGATCAGTACGGTTACGGTGAACGTGCCGTTGTTGGCGCGCAGGGCTCCATTGACAGGCAGGCCGGCCAGCTCCAGCACTTCATAGGCGTTGAGGGGCTGTTCATGACGAACGGCCTCGGCAGCAGGTGCGGGTTCGCCCGAAGGCTGGCGCTCGATGCTGTTGAGGGGCGGCAAGTGGACCGGTTGGGCGCTGACACCGTCAGGCGGTTGATTGCTGTACGCGGTGGCGCCATTGGCGTCCGTGTACTTGTAGATCTGCGCTACGGCGGGCAGAGCAATCAGCAGCAAGATGAAGAGAAAACCACGACCCATGGAATCGACCGCAAGCGAAAACGTTGGCTTGCAGCATAGGCCAGGCTTGGTGGTTATCCCAAGTCGCTAAATATCCGGGCAATAAAAAAGGCCTCCCGAAGGAGGCCTCTTTTTGTCACGCCGCGTAATGCGGCGCTACCGGATCAGCAGCTGTAGTACAGCTCGTATTCCAGTGGGTGTACGAAGGTACGTACCTTGATTTCTTCTTCGCTTTTCAGGGCGATGTAAGCGTCGATGAAGTCATCGGAGAACACGCCGCCTTTGGTCAGGAACGCACGACCTTTGTCCAGCTCTTCCAGGGCTTCTTTCAGGCTGCCGCAAACTTGTGGGATCTCTTTCGCCTCTTCAGGCGGCAGGTCGTACAGGTTTTTGTCAGCAGCGTCGCCAGGGTGGATCTTGTTCTGGATGCCGTCCAGGCCAGCCATCAACAGTGCGGCGAAGCACAGGTACGGGTTGGCAGCCGGATCCGGGAAGCGTGCTTCGATACGGCGGGCTTTCGGGCTCGACACGTAAGGAATGCGGATCGAAGCGGAACGGTTGCGAGCCGAGTAGGCCAGCATTACCGGAGCTTCGAAGCCTGGAACCAGACGCTTGTAGGAGTTGGTCGCCGGGTTGGTGAAGCCGTTCAGGGCCTTACCGTGCTTGATGATACCGCCGATGAAGTACAGGGCGGTGTCGGACAGGCCGGCATAACCTTCGCCAGCGAAGGTGTTCTTGCCATCTTTCCAGATGGACATGTGCACGTGCATGCCCGAGCCGTTGTCGCCGTACAGAGGCTTAGGCATGAAGGTAGCGGTGCGACCGTAAGCGTCGGCAACGTTGTGCACGACGTACTTCAGGGTCTGGGTTTCGTCGGCTTTCTTCACCAGGGTGTTGAACTTGACGCCGATTTCGTTCTGGCCGGCAGTCGCCACTTCGTGGTGGTGAACTTCGACGGTCAGGCCCATTTCTTCCAGTGCGTTGCACATGGAGGTACGGATTTCGTGGTCGTGGTCGAACGGTGGAACCGGGAAGTAGCCGCCTTTGACGCCTGGACGGTGGCCCTTGTTACCGCCTTCGATGTCCTGGTCGGACATCCACGAACCTTGTTCGGAGTAGATCTTGAACATGGAACCGGAAATGTCGGACTTGAACTTCACCTGGTCAAAGATGAAGAACTCTGGCTCTGGGCCGGCGTATACGGTGTCACCGATAGCGGTGGCTTTCAGGTGCTCTTCGGCGCGCTTGGCGATCGCACGTGGGTCGCGGTCGTAGCCTTGCATGCTCGAAGGTTCGATGATGTCGCAGACCAGGATCAGGGTCGGCTCTTCGGTGAACGGGTCCAGAACGGCGGTGGAGTCGTCCGGCATCAGGATCATGTCGGAGGCTTCGATGCCTTTCCAGCCAGCGATGGAGGAACCGTCGAACATTTTGCCGACTTCGAAGAAGTCGTCATCCAGCGCATCGCGAGCCGGCATGGTCACGTGGTGCTGAGTGCCTTTGGTGTCCGTGAAGCGCAGATCAATCCATTTGACGTCATGATCTTTGATGAGTTGAACCGACTTCGACATAGTGTCCTCCGGGTGGCTTCGGGCTAGTAGTGGATGCCCTTAAATGTGGGTGATGCCGGCGCGAATACTCTGCCAAGGCAACCTGCCTCACAAGGGAGCAAATTGCATGCCAGTGCCCCAGCATGGGTTTTTTGCCCCAAAAACACACTTGTGAGGGCGTTTTGCGCTTTAAAGGAGAAAATCTCGCCCTGTAATGTGGCGTTAAATCCAATAAGTGACCTGTTTTGGTGCACGCAAAACCTTCTGCACATAAACTGGTTAAACCTTGAGCAATTTCCGCTATAATCCGCGCCCCCCTTTTTCGGCAGGCCTCGCGCGCGCTGTTTCCATGAAATTAATCGTAAAAGTCTTCCCCGAGATCACCATCAAGAGCCGCCCGGTACGGATGCGTTTCATCCGCCAATTGGCCAAGAACATCCGTGCCGTGCTCCGCGATCTGGATCCGGCTGTGGTGGTGAACGGCGTGTGGGACAACCTCGAGCTGGAAACCCGCGTCAGCGATCCCAAGGCCTTGAAGGAGATGGGCGAGCGCCTGAGCTGCATGCCGGGTGTCGCGCATTTCCTGCAGATCGACGAATACCCGCTGGGCGATTTCGACGACATCGTTGCAAAGTGCAAACAGCACTACGGTGATGCACTGGCCGGCAAGATCTTCTCGGTGCGTTGCAAACGCGCCGGCAAGCACCCGTTCAGCTCCATCGATATCGAAAAATATGTCGGCAGCCAGTTGCGCCGTCAGTGCGGTGCCGCCGGGATCGACCTGAAAAAGCCGGAAATCGAAGTCCGGATCGAAGTTCGCGACCAACGGTTGTTCGTGATCCACAGCCAGCACAACGGCATCGGCGGATATCCGCTGGGTGCACTGGAGCAAACGCTGGTGCTGATGTCCGGTGGTTTCGACTCCACCGTGGCGGCCTACCAGATCATGCGCCGCGGCCTGATGGCGCATTTCTGCTTCTTTAACCTGGGTGGACGTGCCCACGAACTGGGCGTCATGGAAGTCGCGCATTTCATCTGGAAGAAGTACGGCAGCTCCCAACGCGTGCTATTTGTCAGTGTGCCGTTCGAGGAAGTGCTGGGAGAAATTCTCGGCAAAGTCGATAACAGTCATATGGGCGTAGTATTGAAGCGTATGATGTTGCGCGCTTCGTCCCAAATTGCCGATCGACTGCACATCGACGCACTGGTCACCGGTGAGGCGATCTCCCAGGTGTCGAGCCAGACGCTGCCGAACCTGTCGGTGATCGACTGCGTGACCGATAAGCTGGTCCTGCGCCCACTGATCGTCGCGCACAAGCAGGACATCATCGACACGGCCAACGAGATCGGCACCGCCGATTTCGCCCGGCACATGCCGGAATACTGCGGCGTCATCTCGGTCAATCCGAAGACCGCGGCCAAGCGCCATCGTGTCGAGCACGAAGAGAAAGAATTCGATATGGCGGTACTCGAGCGTGCGCTCGAAAACGCCAAACTGGTACCGATCGATCGCGTGATCGACGAATTGGGCCAGGACTTGCAGATTGAAGAAGTCAGCGAAGCGCTGGCCGGTCAGATCGTCATCGACATCCGTCATCCGGATGCCGCTGAAGACGACCCGCTGGAGCTGGCTGGCATCGAGGTACAAACGATGCCGTTTTATGCAGTGAACGCTCGTTTCAAGGAACTGGACCCTACTCGCCAGTACCTGCTGTATTGCGACAAAGGCGTGATGAGTCGCCTGCATGCCCACCATTTGCTCAGTGAGGGGCATGCCAATGTGCGCGTTTATCGACCGAGCTAAGTGCCCGGGGCTGTTTGCCTGTGGCCTGCGTCACCGGCCCCCCGATGCCGCCGTCAAGCTGTAACGGCTTTCACGGACGCTACTGTTAATCGCTGCCAAGACTTGTCAGCACACCGAATCCTCTGATCGAGATACACAAGTGATCGAAAATCTACGCAACATCGCCATCATTGCTCACGTTGACCATGGTAAGACCACCCTGGTAGACAAACTCCTGCGTCAATCCGGCACCCTGGAGCGCAACGAGCTCAACGACGAGCGCGTGATGGACTCCAACGACCAGGAAAAAGAGCGCGGTATTACCATTCTGGCGAAAAACACCGCCATCAACTGGAACGGCTACCACATCAACATCGTGGACACCCCGGGCCACGCCGACTTCGGCGGCGAAGTTGAACGTGTAATGTCGATGGTCGACTCCGTTCTGCTGCTGGTTGACGCTCAAGACGGCCCTATGCCGCAAACCCGTTTCGTGACCAAGAAGGCTTTCGAAGCCGGCCTGCGTCCGATCGTGTGCATCAACAAGGTTGACCGTCCAGGCGCGCGTCCGGACTGGGTTCTGGACCAGATCTTCGACCTGTTCGACAACCTGGGTGCCACCGAAGAACAGCTGGACTTCAAAGTCGTCTACGCCTCGGCCCTGAACGGTATTGCCGGTCTGGACCACAACGAAATGGCTGAAGACATGACCCCGCTGTACCAGTCGATCGTCGACAACGTACCGGCGCCGGCTGTTGACCGTGACGGTCCGTTCCAGATGCAGATCTCCGCACTGGACTACAACAGCTTCCTGGGTGTTATCGGTGTTGGCCGTATCGCTCGTGGTCGCATCAAGCCGAACTCCCCGGTTGTCGCTATCGGCGCCGACGGCAAGAAGCGCAACGGTCGTATCCTGAAGCTGATGGGTCACCACGGTCTGCACCGTGTAGACGTTGAAGAAGCTGCTGCAGGCGACATCGTGTGCATCAGCGGTATGGACTCGCTGTTCATCTCCGACACCCTGTGCCACCCGGACACCGTTGAAGCGATGAAGCCGTTGACCGTCGACGAGCCAACCGTTTCCATGACCTTCCAGGTAAACGACTCGCCATTCTGCGGTAAAGAAGGCAAGTTCGTGACTTCCCGTAACATCAAGGAACGTCTGGACAAAGAGCTGCTGTACAACGTTGCTCTGCGCGTTGAAGAAGGCGACTCGGCTGACAAGTTCAAGGTTTCCGGCCGTGGTGAGCTGCACCTCTCGGTACTGATCGAAACCATGCGTCGCGAAGGCTTCGAAATGGCTGTAGGCCGTCCGGAAGTGATCATCCGTCTGGTTGACGGCGTGAAGCACGAACCGTTCGAAAACGTCACCATCGACCTGCCGGAAGAATCCCAGGGCAAGGTGATGGAAGAGATGGGCCTGCGTAAGGGCGACCTGACCAACATGGTGCCGGATGGCAAGGGCCGTGTACGTCTGGAATACAACATCCCTGCTCGTGGTCTGATCGGTTTCCGTAACCAGTTCCTGACCCTGACCAACGGCGCTGGCATCCTGACCTCGATCTTCGACCGTTACGACGTGATGAAGTCGGGCGACATGTCCGGCCGTCAGAACGGCGTTCTGGTTTCGGTTGAAACCGGTAAGGCACTGACCTACTCCCTGGAAACCCTGCAGGCGCGTGGCAAGCTGTTCGTAGAACACGGTCAGGAAATCTACAACGGTCAGATCGTTGGTCTGAACAGCCGTGACAACGACCTGGGCGTCAACCCTACCAAGGGCAAGAAGCTCGACAACATGCGTGCTTCGGGTAAAGACGAAACCATCGCTCTGGTTCCACCTGTTCGCTTCACCCTGGAACAGGCTCTGGAATTCATCCAGGACGACGAGCTGTGTGAAGTCACTCCTAAGTCCATCCGTCTTCGCAAGAAGATCCTGGACGAAAGCGAGCGTACCCGCGCTGCCAAGAAAGCCAAGGCATAAGATTTAGCCCGGCTTAACGAAAACGCCCCCGGTCGAAAGGCCGGGGGCGTTTTTGTTTGTCTGCGATTTGTGTGGTGTTTGTGCCGGCCTCATCGCTGGCAAGCCAGCTCCCACAGTAATTTTGGTGTTCACACAATTTGTGTTTCACCTTGAACCCTGTGGGAGCTGGCTTGTCGGGTCGCCGCATCGCAGCGATGGCGGCTTATCAGTCCCCAAATAAATCCGGAAAAGTCAGAACCGCTCAATCGCCCGCGAACTCCGGTCGCGCTCCACTTCCTTCGGCTTGTACGCGCAATACCCTGGCCGCGGGCCGATTTTCGGGTGGTTGCGGCAAGTATCCGGGCGCTTTTCATAAATAGTGCACAGACGGCTCTTACGATCCAGGTAGTAGCAATCGTTGTTGCTCATGCGCTGGAGGGTGAAGATTCCTGACTTCTGATTGAAGCGCTCGACCAGACCTTCCTTTTGCAGGCGTTTGGCGATGTTTTTCGGCGGGTCACCCAGCTCGAATTCATCGACCACGCCGATGCGCACAAGATCCTTGATCTTGACTTCGACGGGCAGGGTGCAGCAGCTGGACATGCATGAGCCGCACATCGGGGCAGAGTACTTGGCCCAGGTATCGAGGCGGTCGATCTCTGCGGCAGCGATCAGGTTCGGCTTCATCATCGTTTGTTACCAGCGTGTGCATCAGGGCGCGCGATCATACCGGGACTGGTGGATTTTTGAACAACCTTTCGCCAGATTTTTTCACTGCCGGCCAATAAACCGCTAATCCGGCACGGCCCCTGCATTGAATCAGGCACACGACTATGTATTGCCGAGCCGATTCGCACTTACAGGAAAAACTGCCGAACCAGAGCCTCTACCGCCTGTCAGACCGTCTAGGCTCAGACAACTCCAAGCTCGCTCGAGGTCCTATCGATGACTCAAGAACCACTTGTTCGCGAAGCAGAGGTGGCCGCATTCCGCGACGCCGTCTTGACCAAACTCACCTACGCGGTGGGTAAAGACCCGGATCACGCCTTTGACCACGACTGGTTCGAAGCCATTGCCCTGGCGGCGCGGGACCACATGGTCGAGCACTGGATGGACCACACGCGGCAGATCTATCGCAAAGGTCAGAAACGCGTCTATTACCTTTCCCTGGAATTTCTCATCGGCCGGCTGCTGTTCGACAGCCTGAGCAACCTCGGCCTGCTCGACGTTGCCCGCGAAGCCCTGACCGAGCTTGGTGTCGACCTGGAGCGCATCCGCTTGCTGGAGCCCGATGCGGCCCTGGGCAACGGTGGCCTGGGGCGACTGGCGGCGTGTTTCCTGGAAAGCATGTCGACCCTGGGCATCGCCGGTCATGGCTACGGCATCCGTTATGAGCACGGGTTGTTCCGCCAGGCGATTGTCGATGGCTGGCAGCAGGAACAGACCGAACACTGGCTGGATTTCGGCAACCCGTGGGAGTTCGAACGGCCGGAAGTCGTCTACACCATCGGTTTCGGCGGCAGCGTCCAGACGCTGACCGACGACGCCGGCAAAACCCGGCAAATCTGGTCCCCGGCGGAAACGGTGCGGGCGATTGCCTATGACACGCCGGTGGTCGGCTGGCGCGGGGCGAGTGTCAACACACTGCGCCTGTGGCGCGCCCGGGCCATGGAAGATCTGCACCTGGAGCGTTTCAACGCCGGTGACCACCTGGGCGCGGTGGCCGAAGTGGCCCGGGCCGAAAGCATCTCCCGGGTGCTGTACCCGGCTGACAGCACCGAGGCCGGCCAGGAGCTGCGCCTGCGCCAGGAGTACTTCTTTGTCGCCGCCTCGTTGCAGGACCTGCTGCGCCGCCATCGCAACATGCACACTTCGGTGCTGACCCTGGGCGATCATGCGTCGATCCAGCTCAACGACACCCACCCCTCGATTGCCGTGGCTGAACTGATGCGGCAACTGGTCGACGTCTATGACGTGGCATGGGATGCGGCGTGGCAAGTCACCGTCGATACGCTCTCGTACACCAACCACACGTTGCTGCCCGAGGCGCTGGAAACCTGGCCGGTCGGCTTGATGGAACGCATGCTGCCACGGCACATGCAGATCATTTACCTGATCAACGCCCAGCACATCGACTCCCTGCGGGCCAAGGGCATTCACGACTTCGACGTGCTGCGCGCGGTGTCGTTGATCGAGGAGGACAACGGTCGCCGGGTGCGCATGGGCAACCTGGCGTTCCTCGGTTCCCACAGCATCAACGGTGTGTCCGGGTTGCACACGCAACTGATGCGCCAAACGGTGTTCTCCGAACTGCACAAGCTCTACCCGGACCGGATCAACAATAAAACCAACGGCATCACCTTTCGCCGCTGGTTGTACCAGGCCAACCCCGAGCTGACCTCGATGCTGGTCGATACCCTCGGGCCCGAAGTGCTGGATAACCCGGAAGAACTGTTGCTTGGCCTCGAACCGTTCGCCGAAAAAAGTGCATTCCGCAAGGCATTCGCCGAGCAACGCCTGCACAGCAAGAAAGCCCTGGCTTATCTGATTCATGAGCGGCTGGGCGTGGCGGTCAACCCGGCGGCGATGTTCGACGTGCAGGTCAAGCGCATCCACGAATACAAACGCCAGTTGCTCAACCTGATGCACACCGTGGCGCTGTACCAGGCGATCCGCGCGGAACCGGAAATCGACTGGGTGCCACGAGTGAAAATCTTCGCCGGCAAGGCAGCCGCGAGTTATCACCAGGCCAAACTGATCATCAAGCTGACCAACGATATCGCCCGGGTGGTCAACAACGACCCGACCGTGCGCGGCTTGCTCAAAGTGGTGTTCCTGCCCAACTACAACGTCAGCCTGGCGGAGAGCATCATTCCGGCGGCGGATTTGTCCGAGCAGATCTCCACCGCCGGTTTCGAAGCGTCCGGCACCAGCAACATGAAGTTCGGCCTGAACGGCGCGCTGACCATCGGCACCCTGGACGGCGCCAACGTGGAAATGAGCGAACGCATCGGCGTCGAGCACATGTTCATCTTTGGTCTCAGCGCGCAGCAGGTGGAAGCGCGTAAACAGAATCATGAGTTCCATGCGGCACCGGACATCGCCGCGTCCCACCGTCTGAACGATGTGCTGCAAGCGATTCGTGGCGGGGTGTTTTCGCCGGATGATCCGTCCCGTTACACCGGGCTGATCGATTCGCTGGTGGATTACGACCGCTTCCTGGTCTGCGCCGATTTCGACTCGTACTGGAACGCGCAGATGCGCGTCGAAGCCCATTGGCACGACTCGAAGGAGTGGTGGCGTTCAGCGGTGTTGAACACGGCGCGGATGGGTTGGTTCTCGTCGGACCGGACCATTCGCGAGTACGCCACGGAGATCTGGAAGGCACTGGAGTAGTTTCACGCGCTGGTCGATATACTAAGCGCCACCGACGCTCCCACATGGGGGGTGGTGGTGCACTGGATTCCGGGTGTCTGGCCACTAGACTGAGGCTTTACACCCGGACTTGCCTCATGAAGGGGCCGCTTAGGGATATCAACCATGCAATGGATTTTCATGCTGATCGGGCTGGTACTCGGCTGGATACTCGACGAGTCATTCAGTGATGCACTGCTGGGCGCATTACTCGGATTGGGTATCGGCCAGGCGATTCGCATAACGCGCATGGACGCTAAAGCGGTGGAGCAGCAACGCCTGCTGCAAGCGGTCGAGCAACGGCTGGCGACGCTCGAAGCGTCAGGCGTCAAGACGACGCAAGCCACCGAACCGCTGGTGTCACCTGAAACCCTCCTTGATCAAGCACCTGCCGCAGCCCAAGAGTTGCTCTGGGAACTGCCGCCGGAACTCGAACCGATTGCCGCAGTAGCCACCGAAACCAACAGTCCGCAGCCCGCCGATGCCTGGAGGCCCGAGCCGACCGTTCGCCAAGCGCAACCGCGTGGCCCGAACCTCATCAACCGCGCCATCGGTCGCGCCCGCGCCTGGTTGTTCGGCGGCAATACCGTGTTGCGGGTCGGTGTGGTGCTGCTGTTCCTCGGCCTGGCCTTTTTGCTGCGCTACGCCACCGAAGGCGTGGTGGTGCCGCTTGAGTTGCGCTACGCCGGCGTGGCGGCCGCAGCCTTGGGGTTGCTCGGGCTGGGTTGGTGGTTGCGAGTTCGCAACAGCAACTACGCGTTGATTCTGCAGGGCGCCGGGATTGCCGTGTTGTACCTGACGGTGTTTGCCGCGATGCGCCTGCATCCGCTGCTCGATCCCTCGGCGGGGTTCGGCCTGCTGGTGGCGGTGACGGTCTGTTCGGCGATTCTCGCCATTACTCAGGACTCCCTGGGACTGGCCGCCGCTGCCGCACTGGGCGGATTCGCCGCGCCGCTGCTGGCCTCCACCGGCGCCGGCAGCCACGTCGCGCTGTTCAGCTATTTCACCTTGCTCAACGCCGGCATTCTGGCCATCGCCTGGTTCAAGGCCTGGCGGTTGTTGAATGTCATCGGCTTCACCGGCACCTTCGGCATCGGTTTCGCCTGGGGTGTGCGCTCCTACTCGCCGGAGCAGTTGTGGAGTACCGAGCCGTTTCTGATTTTGTTTTTCCTGATGTACCTGGCCATTGGTCTGCTGTATGCCCGGCGCAAGCTGATGCAGATGAGCGATGCACCGGTACAGGGCAGTCGCGAAGCGCTGCTGCAGTGGTCGGCGCGCAAGGGTGACTACGTCGACGGCACGCTGCTGTTCGGCCCGCCGCTGGTGGGGTTCGGCTTGCAGTTCGCATTGGTGCAACATCTGGAGTTCGCGGCGGCGTTCAGTGCCTTGGCGCTGGGCATGATCTACATGGGGCTCGCCCGTTGGCTGATGGCCGGGCGCACTGTGTTACTGGGGGAAACCTGCCTGGCCCTGGGCGTGATCTTCGCCAGTCTGGCGATTCCCCTGGGGCTTGATGCGCGCTGGACGACGGCGGCGTGGGCGGTGGAGGGCGCGGGAATCTTCTGGCTCGGTCTGCGCCAGCAAAGGCCTGTGGGTCGGGCCTTTGCGTTGCTGCTGCAATTGGGGGCGGCGCTGACGTTTCTCAGCGAGTTGCACAGCAGCGAGAGCAGCCTGGTCGGCGGTGTCCCCTTGGGTGCGCTCCTGTTGGGCATCGCGTTGCTGTTCAGCTTCTACCAGTTGCGTAAAGCCTTGCCGGATCAGATCAGGCCATGGGAGCTCAAAGGCCTGCCTGTCCTGGCATGCCTCGGGCTGGCATTTCTCTATTTGCTGGCGCCGTTGTTTTTCTTCAGCCACGGTACGGTGATCAGTTGGGCCTTGGCCGGGATGCTGACGCTGTTTGCCGGCTTGCATCTGCGATCACGCACGTTCGTGTTCACCGCACTCGCTGTACAACTATTGGCTGGCGCGCTGTTCCTGGCGGTCGGGCCGCAGTTCAGTGACGCCCTGCAACCTATGACCCATGGCGGGTTCTGGGCGCCTCTGCTGTTGGGGCTGGCCGCGATGGTGGGGGCCTGGCGTTTGCAGATCGGCCATTCGCTCGACGCGTTCAAAGGCCTGAGTCTGTTGCGGTTGTCCCAGGCGTTGCTGGTGTGGGGTGCAGGCTGGTGGGTGCTGGCGTGGGTCATCGAAGTAATGAATTTTGCGCCGTTGCCGCTGCAGGCGACTTTGTTGTTGGGCATCGCTGCCGTGAGTGTGGCGCTGTGGACGGTATTGGCGCTGCGCCTGAGATGGCCGTCACTGGGCGTGCTCTGCACGGTGTTGATGCCGGCGGCTGCGCTGGTGCTGCTGGCGGCCTGGCACCCGCGTTATCACCCGGCGGCCGATTTTGGTTGGCTGGCGTGGGCCGCTGTGTTCGTCGTGCATTTCGTCTCTCTGCGACGTTTGGCGTCCATGCTGCCGGCGCGCGTGACGAGCGTCGCTCATGTGCTCGGCTGCTGGCTGTTGATGGGGGTTCTGGCCCTGGAACTGCGTTACGCCTTGCTGCTGTTGTCCGAGCAATACAATGCCTGGCGCTGGTTGGGCTGGGCGATCCTGCCAAGCCTGTATCTGCTGCTGATGGCGGCACCCCGCGCGTGGCCATGGCCGGTGTCGGCGTATTCGCGTGAATACCGTGTGTACGCCGCCGCGCCGCTGGCGTTGCTGATGCTCGGCTGGTTCTGGCTGGCGAATGTCGCCAGCGACGGCAACGCCGAGCCACTGCCCTACGTGCCTTTGATCAACCCGCTGGAGCTGGGCCTGTTGTTCGCGTTGTTCGGCGTCTATGTCTGGTCGCGCAACAGCATGACGCAACTGGCGGTCCGCGAGGATTACGCCGCCATCGCCACGCAGGGGATCGCAGGCGCCTCGCTGTTCGTGTTCTTTACCGCACTGGTGATGCGCACGGCGCACCATTGGAGCGGGGTGCCGTTCGAGCTGGATCCGTTGCTGGAGTCGATGCGCGTGCAGGCCGGCCTGTCCATTGTCTGGACCTTGATGGCCCTGAGCCTGATGATCGGCGGCCATTTGCGTGGCCGCCGCGAGGTCTGGCTGATCGGTGCGGCCCTGATCGGCGTGGTCGTGGCCAAGTTGTTTTTTGTCGAATTGAGTAATCGCGGCGGGCTGGCGCGAATCGTGTCGTTTATTGGAGTCGGCGTGTTGCTGCTGGTGGTGGGCTATTTCGCCCCGCTGCCGCCCAAGCGTGCCGAAGCGGTGCCGGATGCCGGCAAACCGGTCGCGCCATCCGAAGGAGTGTCGTCTTGAGTCAGAAGTTGAACCCGGGTTGGCTGGGCGCTGTTGCCATGGCTGTGGTGTTGTCGGTGGCTGCCCAGGAAAAACCGGCGGACTTCACCACCCAGGTGCCCTTGTCGGTGACGGGCGAAGGCCCCTGGTATCGCCTTGAACTGCCCCTGAGCGTGCAACTGAATGCACGCCAGGCCGACCTGAGCGATGTGCGTGTGTTCAATGCCGTGGGCGATGTTCAGGCGTATGCCCTGGCCCGGGAGTCGGCGCAGAGCAATGAAACGCCCACCATGACCGAGGTGAAATGGTTTCCGTTGTACAACTCGGTGGACGCCACTGAAACCGCGCCGAGCGTACGGGTGCAGTCGAGCGCCAACGGCACCTTGGTCGAGGTACAGCCGTCCAGTCAGTTGGAGGCGGGCGAGGAGGAGTTGCACGGCTGGTTGCTCGACGCTTCCGCGATCAAGGCGCCGTTGCAGCGATTGATGCTCGACTGGACCAGCGAGCGTGACGGCTTCCAGCGCTTCACCCTTGAAGCCAGCGACGATTTGCAGCATTGGCAGTCGTGGGGTGAAGGGCAGGTGGCGCGCCTGACCTTTGCCGACGAGCGGGTCGAGCAGCATGAAATCAGCCTGCCGGGCCAATCGGCGCGCTACTTGCGGTTGTTGTGGATTGCACCGCATTCAGCACCGACACTGACTTCGGTGCAGCTGCAAAGCACCACTACCCGCAGCCTGCCGCTGCCGTTGGTCTGGTCGCAGGCGTTGACCGGCAGCAGCGAGAAGGCGGGGGAATACACCTGGCAGTTGCCAATGGGACTGAATGTCGAGCGGGTGCAGGTCGAGTTGAACCAGCCCAACAGCCTGGCACCGGTGAACCTGGCCGGGCGGCGCGACAGCAGCCTGCCCTGGCAGCCATTGGCCAGTGGCTTGCTCTATCGCCTGACCCAGAACGGTCAGGACGTGGTGCAGAACCAATTGCAGCTGCCGGGGCAAATCGTCCGGCAGTTGAAGCTGACCGTAGACGAACGCGGCGGCGGCCTGGGTGATCAGGCGCCGACCCTGAAGTTTGCCGTGCGCGCCACGCAACTGGTGTTCCTGGCGCGTGGGCCTGGGCCTTACACGCTGGTCGTGGGGAATGCGACGGCTAAGGCCGCGAACTTGCCGCTGTCGACGCTGATTCCCGATTACAGCCCGGCGAAGCTCGCGACTTTGGGCCGGGCCAGGGTGGATGTCGGGGCGGTGGCCACGATGCCGTCTACAAGCGCCGCCTCTGCGCCGATCGAGACCCACTGGAAGAAGTTCGGCTTGTGGGCGGTGTTGTTGCTCAGTGTCGTGTTCCTGGCGGCGATGGCGTTCAGTTTGCTGCGCAAGCCATCAGCCAAATCCTGATAGTGGGTGCTGCGCACCCAATCGCGAGCAGGCTCGCTCCCACAGGTATTACGCTGTCCCTGTGGGAGCGAGCTTGCTCGCGATGGCGTCGGAGCTGACACTAAATTATCGAAATTGCCATTTATCGGCGCCTCACATCCAGCCCATTTCCATCTACGCTCAACCCCGCACATGAACTCTCTTCGGTCGATCACGTCTGATAGGAGGAAATGCGCCCCGACTCGCGTTAAACTGCGCGGGTTTTTAGCCCCCCATTCCCCCGGAGCCTTCCATGTCCCGCGTTACCTTGAGTCGCTATTTGATTGAGCAGACCCGCAGCAACAACACTCCTGCCGATCTGCGCTTCCTGATCGAAGTGGTGGCGCGTGCCTGCAAGGAGATCAACCACGCCGTGTCCAAAGGCGCCCTCGGTGGCGTTCTGGGCAGCATGGGCACTGAAAACGTCCAGGGCGAAGTGCAGAAGAAGCTCGACGTGATCTCCAACGAGATCCTGCTCGAAGCCAACGAATGGGGCGGTCACCTGGCCGGCATGGCGTCCGAAGAAATGGACAACGCCTACCAGATCCCTGGCAAATACCCGAAAGGCGCGTACCTGCTGGTATTCGACCCGCTGGACGGTTCGTCGAACATCGATATCAACGCCCCGGTCGGCACCATCTTCTCGGTACTGCGTTGCCCGAACGAATACCTGAGCCAGAACGAGCCTTTGAACGAAAAGGCCTTCCTGCAGCCAGGCACCCAGCAAGTGGCCGCCGGCTACGCGATCTATGGTCCACAGACCATGCTGATCCTGACCCTGGGCGACGGCGTGAAAGGCTTCACCCTGGACCGTGAAATGGGCAGCTTCGTCCTGACCCACGAAAACATCACCATTCCTGAGGCCACCCAGGAATTTGCCATCAACGCCTCCAACCAGCGTCACTGGGAAGCCCCGGTACAGCGCTACGTCGGCGAATTGCTGGCAGGCGATGAAGGCCCGCTGAAAAAGAACTACAACATGCGCTGGGTCGCCGCGATGGTCGCCGACGTGCACCGCATCCTGACCCGTGGCGGTCTGTTCATGTACCCGCGCGACAGCCGCGAGCCTTCCAAGCCGGGCAAACTGCGCCTGATGTACGAAGCCAACCCGATGTCGTTCCTGGTGGAACAAGCGGGCGGCGCGTCCACCGACGGTCACCAGCGCATCCTCGACATCCAGCCCGAAGGCCTGCACCAGCGTGTAGCGGTGTTCCTCGGTTCGAAAGAAGAAGTGGCCCGCGTCACGGCTTACCACAAGGAATAAACCATGACCGCGCCCTGGCAGCCGTTGCTTGACTGGTGGTTCGGTACAGCCGAAACCTCCAGGGCAATCGCGGCTGACAAGGGCAAGTTATGGTTCGGCAAGCGCGACAGCCAGGACCTCGAAGCGCGCGAGCGTTTCGGGGACTGGGTCGAGCAGGCACTGGCCGGCGGATTGACCGAGTGGGCGCAACGTCCCGAAGGTTGGCTGGCATTGGTGCTGCTGCTCGATCAACTTCCGCGAATGATCTTTCGCGAATCTCCCAAAGCCTTTTCCGGCGATCTCCGGGCGCAGAAGCTGGTAGCCCAAGGCATTGCTGCGGATTTCGATCGGCAATTGCAACCGATCCAGCGGGTGTTCATCTACCTGGTGTTCGAGCACAGCGAGAACCTTGCGGTGCAGAACGAATGCATCTCGCGTTATATCGAACTGGTGGCGCAGCAGCCAGCCAGCGATCGGGCGTTGTTCAGTGATTACCTGGACTATGCCGAGCGGCATCAGAAGGTGATTGCGCAGTTTGGACGGTTTCCGCATCGCAATGCGGTGTTGGGGCGGGAGTCTACGGCTGAGGAGCTCGAGTTTCTGTCGAAGCCGGGCTCTCGGTTCTGAATTTTTGTTGTTGCTGATGCCGCCATCGCTGGCAAGCCAGCTCCTACAGTAGATCTCCAGTGCAATAAAGATCCCTGTGGGAGCTGGCTTGCCAGCGATGCTTTTAAATCCTGAAACTACCCACCAACTGCTTCAACCGCGCCGCCTGCTGCTCAAGATCGGCACACGCACGCAAGGTGGCCTGCAGGTTCTCCACGCCTTCCTGGTTCAGCGTATTGATCTCGGTGATGTCGACGTTGATCGACTCGACCACGGCGGTCTGTTCCTCAGTGGCGGTGGCAACCGACTGGTTCATGCCGTCGATCTCGCCGATACGCTGGGTCACGCTGCCCAGGCGTTCACCGGCCTGGTTGGCGATGCCGACGCTGCTTTCGCTCTGGCGCTGACTGTCGGTCATGATGCCCACCGCTGCGCGGGCGCCGACCTGCAGCTCTTCGATCATCGTCTGCACTTGCTGCGCCGAATCCTGGGTGCGGTGGGCCAGATTGCGCACCTCATCGGCCACCACGGCAAAACCACGACCGGCTTCACCGGCCCGTGCCGCTTCGATGGCGGCATTCAGTGCCAGCAGGTTGGTCTGCTGGGAGATGCTGGTGATCACTTCCAGAATCTGCCCGATGTTGACCGTGTTGCTGTTGAGGGTTTCGATGTTGCCGCACGAATCGCTGATCTTGGCCGACAGTTGCTGCATCGCCGCGATGGTTTTATCCACCACCTGCTGGCCGTCTTCGGCCAGGCTGCGGGCATCGCTGGAGTGCTGCGAGGCGAGGGCGGCGTTCTGGGCGATTTCCTGGGCGGCGGCGCCGAGCTGGTTGATCGCCGCGGCCACGCTGCTGGTGCGCGAGGCTTGCTGGTCGGAGTTGTACATCGACGAGTTCGAGGCGGCGACTACACGCAACGCCACTTCGTTGACCTGGCCGGTGGCCGAGGACACCTCGATGATCGAGGTGTGAATGCGTTCGACGAAGCGGTTGAACGACAGCCCCAGCGCGCCGAATTCGTCGTGGCCGTGGATGGTCAGGCGTTTGGTCAGGTCACCTTCGCCTTCGGCGATGTCGTGCATGGCGCGGCCCATGGTCAGCAGCGGCTGCATCAGCAGGCTGATCAGCATGCCCAGCAAGACGATGATGATCACCACGGCAATCACCATGGCGATGATCGCCGAAGTGCGGAATTCGCTGAGCATCGAGAACGCCGTGTCCTGGTCGAGCACCAGCGCTACATACCAGTCCGCCGAGGGCACGCCGTTGACGTGGGTGAAGGAGATGAACTGGCGCTTGCCGTCGATCTCGACTTCCTGCATGCCCGGGCTGACTTTCGGCGTATCGCCCGGATAGGCTTCGGCCAGGCTCTTGAGCACCAGCTTGCTGTCCGGGTGAATCAGGATCTTGCCGTCGGCGCCGACGATGAACGCATGGCCGTGGCCGCCGAAGTTCAGCGAGTTGATGATCGCACTGACGCTGGACAGATCGATGTCGGCGCCGGCGACGCCGATCATCTGCCCTTGGTGCTGCACCGGGGTGGCCACGGTGATCACCAGTTTGCCCGAGGACGCAGCGATGTAGGGTTCGGTGACGATGGTCTGTTGTGCGCCATTGGCCGCCTTGTACCAGCCACGGGCGCGCGGGTCGTAGTCCGCCGCGCGGTTGCCCGCCGGGACCGAGAACATCACGCCGTCGGCGCCACCGAAGTAGCTCAGCTGGAAGTTGCCGGTGTAGGCGGGCAGGTCGATGATCCGTTTCAGGCCGGCGGGCGCATTGCCATCGGTGGTGATCTGCTGGGCCATCGACTGCAGCAATTGCATGCGGCTTTCCAGCCAGGTCTGGATGTTGCTGGTAGTCAGGCTGCCGAGTTCCTGCATCGAGGCTTCTGTGCTGTTGCGCAGGGTTTCGCGCTGGCGATAGTCGTTGAACAGGATGAAACAAGCGAATGCGACGGCCACCACGAGGGCGGCAGCCAACAAGATCTTGTGGCTGAACTTCATGTTTCGGGTCATGGATGAGCTACCGCAGAGGGTCGGGTCTACAAAAGGAGGAGCAAATGCCACCGACGTGGTTTTGCGTTGCATTTATGTCGACCGGGCGGCGCCAAAGATTAGGCGGATTTTCTCAAAGGTGACGAAATGCTCGGTAAGAACGGAAATTGGCTGATTTTCGGCAAAAGGTAGACGAGTGGCCCGACAAATAGCCTGCCGGGCAGGGAACCTGACAGGGGTTTTCTCTTCTAAGCTTCAGCTTGGCAGCCATGCCAATCCCCTACGCCCCCGGAGTTCCACCATGTCGCTGCGTTCCATCGCCCTGCTTTCGTTCTGCGTATTGCTCGCTGCCTGCAGCAAGGTCAATCAGGAAAACTACTCGAAGCTCTCGGCCGGCATGGCCAAGGCCGACGTGGAAACCCTGTTGGGCAAACCCGCCGATTGTTCAGGCGCGCTCGGCATGTCCAGCTGCACCTGGGGCGACAAGAACAGCTTTATCAGCGTGCAGTATGCCGGTGACAAAGTGCTGATGTTTTCCGGCCAAGGCCTGAAGTAAACCGGGGCGTGTTGCCCACGGGAGAAAAAAATAATGAAGCGGTTGTTTATCATCCTTTTTGCCGGCCTGGTGTTGGCCGGCTGTGCCACGTCTGGCCAGGACCCGTTGGCACCCAAGACTGCCAATAATGTCAATCTGAAGCGCTACCAGGGCACCTGGTACGAGCTGGCCCGTCTGCCGATGTACTTCCAGCGCGACTGTGCGCAGTCCGAAGCCCATTACACGCTCAAGCCCGACGGCACCGTCGCGGTATTGAACCGCTGCTTGACGGCGCAGTGGCAATGGGAAGAGGTCAAGGGCACGGCGTATCCAGAGGTACCCGGCAAGAACGACAAGCTGCGGGTCGAGTTCGACACCTGGTTCTCCAGGCTGATTCCTGGGGTGGCGAAGGGCGATTACTGGGTGCTGTATGTCAGCGATGACTACAAGACCGCCATTGTCGGTGATCCAAGCCGCAAGTATTTGTGGCTGCTGTCGCGCACGCCGACCGTCAATGGTGTGGTGCGTGAAGAGCTGCTGAGCAGGGCGCGTCAGCAGGGTTATGACACCACGCGGCTGATCTGGCGGGCGTCGGAACAGCAGATGGCGAAGACCTCGAACTGATCACGCATACCCTGTGTAGGAGCTGGCTTGCCAGCGATGGCGCCGTCAAATTCAACATCAATGTTGCCTGACAGTCCGCCATCGCCGGCAAGCCGGCTCCTACAAGGGTTTTGTATCAGCCCAGGAGTTCGCGCAGGACCTTGGTAAACGCGCGATTGCTTTCCTCTTCGCCCGCATGCCGTCCATCACGCACAACCCACTGGCCGTTCACCAGCACGTCCCGCACCTGACGATCGCCACCGGCAAACAGCCAGCGATTGAGAATCCCGTCACCATTGGCTGTCGCCAGATACGGATCGTTGCCGTCGAGCACCAGCCAGTCGGCGCGCTTGCCGACTTGCAGCGCGCCAATCGGCTGGCCCAAGGCTTGAGCGCCGCCGTCCAGCGCCGCATCGAACAGCGTACGGCCGACCATTGGCTGATCCGCGCCATACAGCCGATTGCGCCGCTGGTCGCGCAAACGCTGGCCGTATTCCAGCCAACGCAATTCTTCCACCACGCTTAGCGACACATGGCTGTCGGAACCGATGCCCATGCGGCCGCCCTGGGCGAGGAAGTCCACCGCCGGGAAAATCCCGTCGCCCAGGTTGGCTTCGGTGGTCAGGCACAGGCCGGCGATGGCGCGGCTCTTGGCCATCGAGGTGACTTCTTCCGGGTTGGCGTGGGTGGCGTGGACCAGGCACCAGCGCTGATCGACGTCGACGTTTTCATACAGCCATTGCAGCGGCCGACGACCGCTCCAGGTCAGGCAGTCGTCGACTTCTTTTTGCTGTTCGGCGATGTGGATGTGCACCGGGCATTGCTTGTCGCTGGCCGCCAGCACTTCGCTGATCTGCTGCGGCGTGACCGCGCGCAACGAGTGGAAACACAAACCGAGCGACTGCGCTTTTTGTTGCGCAAGGATCGGCTGCAAGCGCGATTGCAGCTTGAGGTAGTTTTCAGTGCTGTTGATAAAGCGCCGCTGACCGTCGTTTGGCGCCTGGCCACCGAAACCGGAGTGACTGTAGAGCACCGGCAGCAGCGTCAGGCCGATACCGGCGGAACTGGCGGCCTGGCTGATACGCAGTGCCAGTTCGGCCGGGTCGGCATAAGGTTGACCGTCAACGTCATGGTGCACGTAGTGAAATTCCGCCACCGAGGTGTAACCGGACTTGAGCATTTCGATGTACAGCTGACGGGCGATGACGCCGAGTTGCTCCGGGCTGATTTTTCCGACGAGGCGATACATCAAATCGCGCCAGGTCCAGAAACTGTCGTTCGGATTGCCCGCCACTTCCGCCAGCCCGGCCATGGCCCGCTGGAAGGCGTGGGAGTGCAGGTTCGGCATGCCAGGCAGCAGCGGACCGCTTAACCGCTCGGCGCCATCTGCGTGGGAATCGGCCTGGATATGGGTCAATACGCCGTCGGCGCTGACCTCAAGACGTACATTGTTGGCCCATCCACTAGGCAGCAGCGCGCGTTCGGCAAAGAAGGCGGACATGGTTCAGCACCCCATCGTGTGTTATTTGTATATACATATACAGACGTTTGCCTGCCCGGTAAACTCCGGCAAGCTAGCGACATTCACTAAACGACCAAGGATTAACCGTGCCGACTCCGCCTCCAGTCTCTCCGTTGGCCGCGAACATGGGCGACAGTCCGGCGCCCTTGTACGCCCGCGTCAAACAGATGATCACCCAGCAAATCGACAGCGGAAACTGGCCGCCGCACTACCGCGTTCCTTCGGAAAGCGAGCTGGTCAGCCAGTTGGGCTTCAGCCGCATGACCATCAACCGCGCGCTGCGCGAGATGACTGCCGACGGTCTGTTGGTGCGCATGCAAGGCGTCGGTACGTTCGTCGCCGAGCCGAAAAGCCAGTCCGCCCTGTTCGAAGTGCACAACATCGCCGACGAGATCGCGTCGCGCGGGCACCGCCATACCTGTCAGGTGATCACCCTTGAAGAAGAGGCCGCCGGCTCGGAGCGCGCCCTGGCCCTGGACATGCGTGAAGGGCAGAAGGTGTTCCACTCGCTGATCGTGCATTTCGAAAACGATATTCCGGTACAAATCGAAGACCGTTTCGTCAATGCGCTGGTGGCGCCGGACTACCTCAAGCAGGACTTCACCCTGCAAACGCCCTACGCCTATCTGAACCAGGTTGCGCCGCTGACCGAAGGCGAGCACGTGGTCGAGGCGATCCTGGCCGAGTCGTCCGAATGCAAATTGCTGCAGATTGAAAAAGGCGAGCCGTGCCTGCTGATCCGTCGCCGCACCTGGTCCGGTCGTCAGCCGGTGACCGCCGCTCGCTTGATCCACCCCGGTTCCCGTCATCGTCTGGAAGGTCGGTTTCACAAATGATCAGTCTGAAAGTTCTACGTGCCAAAGATTACCCGCGCATGCCGTGGAAAAACGGCGGCGGCAGCACCGAAGAAATCACCCGTGATGCCGGCACCGGCCTGGATGGCTTTGGCTGGCGCCTGTCGATTGCCGACATTGGCGAGTCGGGCGGGTTTTCCACGTTCGCTGGCTACGAGCGGGTGATCACCGTATTGCAAGGCGACGGTATGACCCTGTCGGTCGACGGTCAGAACACGCGGCCACTGTTACCGCTGGACCCGTATGCCTTCAGCGGCGAGAGCAAGGTCGCCTGCGCATTGCTCGACGGTCCGATTCGCGATTTCAACCTCATTTATGCGCCGCAGCGTTACGCTGCGCGGTTGCAGTGGTTGTCGGGCGAGCAGCGGTTCTTCAGCTCGGCGGGTACGGTGTTGGTGTTCAGCATCAGCGATGCGCTGGAGTTGAAGGTCGGTAACAGTGCCCAGCAATTGGGTCGTCATGACTGCCTGCAACTGGACGGTAACACCGACCTGCTGGAAATCTCCGTCAACGCCCCGTGCTGCGTGATCGAACTGTCCGCGCACTGATTCAATACCGAGTCGCCTCCATCGCGGGCAAGCCCGCTCCCACAGGTTTTGGGTTGGATTGTATGTTTATGATCCAGCCACGATCATTGTGGGAGCGGGCTTGCCCGCGATGCTTTTTGCCACTTCAAAGCCGTTTCCCATCGCGCACCAACTTGTTACCGAACGCCCCAGCGTGGCGCAAAACCACGTTCAAGTAACAAAAGCCTCTCCCCACAAAAATCCCCCTCAAAAAATTTCATCTACGCCAGAACCCTTGTTCCAGGCGCTCTCCAGCCATTTCAGAATTTTTCTTGAATGCTCATCCAACAAGTTGGCCGCTTGATTGCATATGCTTGTATGTACAAGTAAAGACGTATGTGTATGAGTCACGAGGACTCAACCATCGTCCACTGATTCGCCGGTGTGCACTGATGCCCATTGGCTTGCTCGCCCACTGCCTGGGTTGGTTTTGGATTGATTGCTGAGGAGTTCTTTTCGTGACTAAATTTCGTGACGTTGAAATCCGCGCTGCACGCGGTAACAAGCTGACCGCCAAGAGCTGGCTGACTGAAGCGCCGCTGCGCATGCTGATGAACAACCTCGACCCTGAAGTCGCCGAGAACCCAAAGGAACTGGTGGTTTACGGTGGCATCGGTCGCGCTGCGCGTAACTGGGAATGCTACGACAAGATCGTCGAAAGCCTGACCAACCTGAACGACGACGAGACCCTGCTGGTGCAATCCGGCAAGCCGGTCGGCGTGTTCAAGACCCACAGCAATGCCCCGCGCGTACTGATCGCCAACTCCAACCTGGTTCCGCACTGGGCGAGCTGGGAGCACTTCAACGAACTCGACGCCAAAGGCCTGGCCATGTACGGCCAGATGACCGCCGGCAGCTGGATCTACATCGGCAGCCAGGGCATCGTCCAGGGCACCTACGAAACCTTCGTCGAAGCCGGTCGCCAACACTATAACGATGACCTCAAAGGCAAGTGGGTACTGACCGCTGGCCTGGGCGGCATGGGTGGCGCTCAGCCTCTGGCTGCAACCCTGGCCGGTGCTTGCTCGCTGAACATCGAATGCCAGCAGGTCAGCATCGATTTCCGCCTGAAAAGCCGCTATGTCGACGAGCAGGCTACCGACCTCGACGACGCGCTGGCTCGCATCGCCAAATACACTGCTGAAGGCAAGGCGATCTCCATCGCGCTGCTGGGCAACGCGGCAGAAATCCTGCCGGAACTGGTCAAGCGCGGCGTGCGCCCGGACATGGTCACCGACCAGACCAGCGCCCACGACCCGCTCAACGGCTACCTGCCAGCCGGCTGGACCTGGGATCAGTACCGCGAACGCGCCAAGACCGAACCAGCCGCTGTGATCAAAGCCGCCAAGCAATCGATGGCCGTGCACGTCAAAGCGATGTTGGACTTCCAGAAAATGGGCGTACCGACCTTCGACTACGGCAACAACATCCGTCAGATGGCGCAGGAAGAAGGCGTGGAAAACGCATTCGACTTCCCTGGTTTCGTACCGGCCTACATCCGTCCACTGTTCTGCCGCGGTATCGGCCCGTTCCGTTGGGCTGCACTGTCGGGCAACGCTGAAGACATCTACAAGACCGACGCCAAGGTCAAAGAACTGATCCCGGACGACGCCCACCTGCACAACTGGCTGGACATGGCTCGCGAGCGCATCAGCTTCCAGGGTCTGCCGGCACGTATCTGCTGGGTTGGCCTGGGCCTGCGCGCCAAGCTGGGCCTGGCGTTCAACGAAATGGTGCGCAGCGGCGAGCTGTCGGCGCCAATCGTGATCGGTCGCGACCACCTGGACTCCGGTTCGGTAGCCAGCCCTAACCGCGAAACCGAATCGATGCAGGACGGTTCCGACGCCGTGTCCGACTGGCCACTGCTCAACGCTCTGCTCAACACTGCGAGCGGCGCGACCTGGGTTTCCCTGCACCACGGCGGCGGCGTCGGCATGGGCTTCTCCCAGCACTCGGGCATGGTGATCGTCTGCGACGGTACTGACGAAGCGGCCGAGCGTATCGCTCGCGTGCTGCACAACGACCCGGCCACTGGCGTCATGCGTCACGCCGATGCCGGTTACCAGATCGCCATCGACTGCGCCAAGGAACAAGGGCTGAACCTGCCGATGATTACCGGCAAGTAATGCTTGCCCTGTAGGAGCTGGCTTGCCAGCGATAGCGGTGGCACTGCTGGAATTGATGTTGAAGGTGCTGACGTCATCGCTGGCAAGCCAGCTCCCACAGGGATTGAGTAAACCGACAATAACAATCCATAGAGGTTGAACCATGGCTGTTAACAGCGATCGTGCAAGCAACAAGCCGTTGATCGAGAAGCGTTCGATCGACTACATCCCGGAAGCGGAAAGACACGGTCGTCTGTTAAGCCAGTTCACCCTGTGGATGGGGGCCAACCTGCAAATCACCGCGATTGTCACCGGTGCCTTGGCGGTGGTCCTTGGCGGTGATGTGTTCTGGTCGTTGATCGGTCTGTTGATCGGTCAATTGCTGGGTGGCGGCGTGATGGCGCTGCATGCGGCGCAAGGTCCCAAGCTTGGCCTGCCGCAGATGATTTCCAGCCGGGTACAGTTCGGTGTATACGGCGCGGCCATCCCGATCGTGCTGGTCTGCTTGATGTACCTGGGCTTCACCGCAACGGGAACCGTGTTGTCCGGCCAGGCGCTGGGCCAGTTGTTTGGCGTCAGCGACACCGTCGGCATCCTCATTTTCGCCAGTGTCATTGTGCTGGTCACGGTGCTCGGCTATCGGGTGATCCATTGGATCGGCCGCATTGCCAGTGTCATTGGCGTGATTGCCTTTGTTTATCTGTTCAGCCGTCTGATGAACCAGGTTGACGTTGGCGCACTGCTGCAAATCCGCCACTTCAGCTGGAGCAGTTTCCTGCTTGCGGTGTCGCTCGCGGCGTCCTGGCAGATCGCTTTCGGCCCTTATGTGGCTGACTATTCTCGCTACCTGCCGAGCAAGACGTCCGCGCTGAAAACCTTTTTTGCCGCAGGCGCAGGTTCGGTCATTGGTGCGCAGGTGGCGATGGTCCTCGGTGTGTTCGCGGCCGCTTCGGCCAACGGGCAATACGCCGGCCACGAAGTGGCCTACATCGTGGGTCTGGGTGGTACCGGTGCCACTGCTGCGCTGCTGTACTTCAGCATCGCGTTCGGCAAGGTCACCATCTCCACGCTGAACTCCTACGGCAGCTTCATGTGCATTGCGACCATCATCAGCGGTTTCCGTGGTGACCTGAAGGTAACGCGCTTGCAGCGTCTGGTCTTCGTGCTGGTCATCGTCGGTGCCGCGACCCTGATGGCGTTGCTCGGCCAGCACTCGTTCCTCGGTGCGTTCAAGTCTTTCATCCTGTTCTTGCTGGCGTTCTTTACTCCCTGGAGCGCGATCAACCTGGTGGACTACTACTGCATCACTCGCGAACGCTATGACGTACCGGCCCTGGCCGATCCGAATGGCCGCTACGGTCGTTGGAACCTGCTTGGTATCAGCGTCTATGTGTTCGGTGTGCTGGTACAACTGCCGTTCATCTCCACCAAGTTCTATACCGGTCCGCTGGTGGCTGCCCTGGGTGATGTGGATATTTCCTGGGTCATCGGTCTGGTGCTTCCCGCCGCCCTGTATTACGTATGCGCAAAAAAATGGCACGGCTCAGTGCCTGATCGTTTGATCCTGCCGGTCGAGCAGGACGCGGTCACCGAACAAAAGCTGAATGTGGGTCGCGCTGCGGCGCAGGCCTGATTGGACGTGGACAGGGCTGGATGCCTCTTGACTGCCGTAAGCCAATTCATGATTAGGAGCGTCACAACAATGAAATCGAACAAGACCCTGCTGACCACATTGCTTTCCATGGGCCTGCTGGCCAGCGCCGGTGCCACTCAGGCGGCGGGTTGGTGCGAATCGGGCAAACCGGTGAAATTCGCCGGTTTGAACTGGGAAAGCGCCATGCTCCTGACCGACGTGATGCAAGTCGTGCTGGAGAAAGGCTACGACTGCAAGACCGACAGCCTGCCAGGCAACTCCATCACCATGGAAAACGCCCTGGGCAGCAACGATATTCAAGTGTTTGCCGAAGAATGGGTCGGCCGCAGCGAAGTCTGGAACAAGGCCGAGAAGGCCGGCAAGGTCGTCGGTGTCGGCGCGCCGGTTGTTGGTGCGATCGAAGGCTGGTACGTGCCGCGCTACGTGATCGAAGGCGACGCCAAGCGCAAGCTGGAACCTAAAGCGCCGGACCTGAAGAACATTGCTGACCTGGGCAAGTACTCGGCGATCTTCAAGGACGCCGAAGAGCCCTCCAAGGGCCGTTTCTACAACTGCCCCGCCGGCTGGACCTGTGAGCTGGACAACAGCGAAATGCTCAAGAGCTACGGTCTGGAAAGCACCTACACCAACTTCCGCCCAGGCACCGGCCCGGCGCTGGATGCCGCCGTGCTGTCGAGCTACAAGCGTGGCGAGCCGATCCTGTTCTACTACTGGTCGCCAACCCCGCTGATGGGCCAGGTTGACGTAGTGAAACTCGAAGAGAAGCCAGGCGTGAACAAGACCGTGACCATCAAGGTCGGCCTGTCCAAGACGTTCCACGACGAAGCGCCGGAACTGGTGGCCGTGCTGGAAAAGGTCAACGTGCCAATCGACCTGCTGAACCAGAACCTGGGACGCATGACCAAAGAGCGGATCGAATCACCAAAACTGGCCAAGATCTTCCTTAAGGAACATCCTGAAGTCTGGCACGCATGGGTGAGCGAAGACGCAGCCAAGAAAATCGACGCGGCCTTGTAGGTTGGGCTTCTCCGGCTGTCGGCAACGACAGTCGGATGCTTGATCGCAACCCCTTGATTGAGAGTCTCTTATGTTTCCCGAAAGCTTTACCTTTTCCATCGCCGACTGGGTCAACGGTTGGGTCGATTCGCTGGTCACCAACTACGGCGACGTGTTCCGCAGCATTTCCGACACCCTGCTGTGGGCCATCGTCAATCTTGAAAGCGTGCTGCGCGCAGCGCCCTGGTGGCTGATGCTGGCAATCGTGGCGGGCGTGGCCTGGCACGCGACCCGCAAGGTCGTGACCACTGCCGTCATCGTCGGTTTGCTGTTCCTGGTGGGTGCGGTCGGCCTCTGGGACAAGCTGATGCAGACCCTGGCGCTGATGATGGTGGCGACGATCATCTCGGTGTTGATCGGCATTCCGCTGGGCATTCTCTCGGCGCGCAGCAACCGCCTGCGTTCGATACTGATGCCGTTGCTGGACATCATGCAGACCATGCCGAGCTTCGTGTACCTGATCCCGGTGCTGATGCTGTTTGGCCTGGGCAAGGTCCCGGCGATTTTCGCCACCGTGATCTATGCCGCGCCGCCGTTGATCCGCCTGACCGACCTGGGCATTCGCCAGGTCGACGGCGAAGTGATGGAAGCGATCAACGCCTTCGGTGCCAACCGCTGGCAGCAACTGTTCGGCGTGCAACTGCCGCTGGCCCTGCCGAGCATCATGGCAGGCATCAACCAGACCACCATGATGGCCCTGTCGATGGTGGTAATCGCTTCGATGATCGGTGCCCGTGGCCTGGGTGAAGACGTGCTGGTGGGCATTCAGACCCTCAACGTCGGACGCGGCCTTGAAGCCGGTCTGGCGATCGTGATTCTGGCTGTGGTGATCGACCGCATTACACAGGCGTACGGTCGCGCACGGCATGAGGTGAGCAAATGAACAACGCAACCGTGAGCAAGATCGAAGTCAAGAACGTCTTCAAGATTTTCGGCAACCGTGCCAAGGAAGCGCTGGCCATGGTCGGCCAGGGCAAGACCAAGGATCAGGTGCTGGCCGAAACCGGCTGCGTGGTCGGCGTGAACGACCTGTCGCTGAGCATCGGCAGCGGCGAGATCTTCGTGATCATGGGCCTGTCGGGTTCCGGCAAGTCGACCCTGGTCCGCCACTTCAACCGCCTGATCGACCCGACCAGCGGCGCGATCCTGGTGGACGGCGTGGACATCCTGCAATACGACATGGAAGCCCTGCGCGAATTTCGCCGGCGCAAGATCAGCATGGTGTTCCAGAGCTTCGGCCTGTTGCCGCACAAGAGCGTGCTCGACAACGTCGCCTACGGCCTGAAGATCCGTGGTGAAAGCAAAGCCATGTGCACCGAGCGTGCGCTGCACTGGATCAACACCGTGGGCCTCAAGGGCTACGAAAACAAATACCCGCACCAGCTCTCCGGCGGCATGCGCCAGCGTGTGGGCCTGGCCCGCGCCCTGGCGGCGGACACCGACATCATCCTGATGGACGAAGCGTTCAGCGCCCTCGACCCGCTGATCCGCGCGGAGATGCAGGACCAGTTGCTGGAACTGCAAAAGACCCTGCACAAGACCATCGTCTTCATCACCCACGACCTCGACGAGGCCGTGCGCATCGGCAACCGCATCGCCATCCTCAAGGACGGCCGCCTGATCCAGGTCGGCACGCCGCGAGAGATCCTGCATTCGCCGGCGGATGAGTATGTCGACCGCTTTGTGCAGCGTCGGGCGGCGGTGGTTTAAGAAGTTTGCGGTGGTTGTGCCGGCCCCATCGCTGGCAAGCCAGCTCCCACAGGAGTGGGTTGTGTTGCACATATTGTGTGCACCCCCCAGAACACTGTGGGAGCTGGCTTGCCAGCGATGGCGGCGGTGAAGCTGCATCAATATTTGGATGAGGTTGAAGATGTCCCAGGCTGAAAAAATCGTTATCACCGAGGCTCAGGTCAGTTGGCAGGACGTGGTCGCCGTTGCTCGTCATGGCGCACAGCTTGAGCTGTCGGCACCGATCTGGGCGCGCATCGAAAACGCGCAGGCGATCGTCCAGCGCATCGTCACCAGCGGCGAACGTGCCTACGGCATCAACACCGGCCTGGGCGCGCTGTGCAACATCTCGCTGCAGGACGAACAACTCAGCCAGTTGTCGCGCAACACCTTGCTCAGCCACGCCTGTGGCGTCGGCGCCCCACTGACCAACGAGCAGACCCGCTCGATCATGTGCGCCGCCGTCGTCAACTACAGCCACGGCAAATCCGGCCTGCACCGCCAGGTCGTCGAAGCGCTGTTGGCGCTGCTCAACCGGGGCATCACCCCGCAGGTGCCGTCCCAGGGTTCCGTGGGCTACCTGACCCACATGGCCCACATCGGCATCGCGCTGCTGGGCGTGGGCAATGTCAGCTATCGCGGGCAGATCATTTGCGCGCAGCAAGCGCTGGCCGAAGAAGGCCTGCAACCAGTCAAGCTCGGTGCCAAGGACGGTTTGTGCCTGGTCAACGGCACGCCGTGCATGAGTGGCCTCAGCTGCCTGGCGATTGCCGATGCCACGCGCCTGCTGGAATGGGCGGACGTGATCGGCGCGATGAGCTTCGAAGCCCAGCGCGGGCAGATCGACGCGTTCGATGCCGAGATCATCGCGCTCAAGCCGCACCCGGGCATGCAACAGGTCGGGATCAACCTGCGGGCCTTGCTCGACGGCAGCGAAGTGATCGCCCAGAGCAAAGGCATTCGCACCCAGGATGCCCTGAGCATCCGTTCGATCCCGCAGGTGCACGGCGCCGCTCGCGACCAACTGGTACACGCGATCAAGCAGATCGAAACCGAACTCAACGGCGCCACCGACAACCCGCTGGTGCTGGGCACCGCGGACAACTATCGCGTGGTGTCCCAGGCCAACCCTCATGGTCAGTCCGTGGCAATGGCGGCGGATTTGCTGGCGATCGCCATGGCGGAAATCGGCTCCATCGCCGAGCGTCGCCTGGACCGTTTGATCAACCCGCACGTCAGCGGCCTGCCGGCGTTCCTGGTGGCCAACCCGGGGGTGAACTCCGGGATGATGATCGTGCAATACGTGGCCGCTTCGCTGTGTGCGGAAAACCGTCAACTGGCGCAACCGGCGGTGCTCGACAACTACGTCACTTCCGGCCTTCAGGAAGATCACCTGAGCCTGGGCACCAACGCTGCGCTGAAGCTGCATCGTGCCTTGGAAAACTGCACGCAGATCCTCGCCATCGAGTATTTGCTCGCGGCCCAGGCATTTGAATTCCTGAAAGAACAACGCTTCGGCGCGGGCACCGATACCGCTTGGCGTCTGCTGCGTGAACGAGTTCCTGCCTACGACCAGGACCGTTGGCTGGCACCCGACATCGCCGCTGCTGCCAGTGTTCTGAAAGACCCTGTCTTGCTGCAGAAAGCCTTACCGAATTTGCACTGATTTCCCTACAAAACCAGCGTGCCAAGGCGCCACCCTCCTCAAAAAGGGGGAAGCGACGGACAACGGACATCTCCGGAGCGTCTGGTTAGTTAATAGCTAACTCTCAAAAGGAGCACAAAATGACTGCGCTAAACCTGATTCCCGGCCAACTGACCCTCGCCCAACTGCGCGACGTCTATCAGCAGCCGGTGAAGCTGACCCTCGACCACAGCGCCTCGGCCCAGATCGAAGCCAGCGTGGCCTGCGTGGAACAGATCCTCGCCGAGAACCGCACCGCCTACGGCATCAACACCGGTTTCGGCCTGCTGGCCTCGACCCGCATCGCCAGCGAAGACCTGGAAAACCTGCAGCGCTCGCTGGTGTTGTCCCACGCCGCCGGCGTCGGCCAGCCGATCAGCGACGAGCTGGTGCGTTTGATCATGGTGCTCAAGGTCAACAGCTTGAGCCGTGGTTTCTCCGGCATCCGCCGCGTGGTGATCGACGCGCTGATCGCCCTGATCAACGCTGAGGTGTACCCGCACATTCCACTGAAAGGCTCGGTCGGTGCTTCCGGTGACTTGGCGCCTTTGGCGCACATGTCGCTGGTGCTGCTGGGCGAGGGCAAGGCGCGCTACAAAGGCGAGTGGATGGAAGCCACCGAAGCGCTGAAAGTTGCCGGTCTGACCCCGCTGACCCTGGCCGCGAAAGAAGGCCTGGCGCTGCTCAACGGCACCCAGGTATCCACCGCGTTTGCCCTGCGTGGCCTGTTCGAAGGTGAAGACCTGTTCGCCGGTGCCCTGGCCCTCGGCGGCCTGACCGTTGAAGCCGTGTTGGGCTCGCGCTCGCCGTTCGACGCACGCATCCACGCCGCCCGAGGCCAGAAAGGCCAGATCGACGCAGCCGCCGCTTATCGCGATCTGCTGGGTGAGCGCAGCGAAGTGTCCGATTCCCACGAAAACTGCGAGAAGGTCCAGGACCCGTACTCCCTGCGCTGCCAGCCACAAGTGATGGGCGCCTGCCTGACCCAGTTCCGCCAGGCCGCCGAAGTGCTGGCGATCGAAGCCAACGCCGTCTCGGACAACCCGTTGGTGTTCGCCGCTGAAGGCGATGTGATCTCCGGCGGCAACTTCCACGCCGAACCGGTGGCCATGGCCGCTGACAACATGGCCCTGGCCATCGCCGAAATCGGCTCGCTGAGCGAGCGCCGTATCTCGCTGATGATGGACAAGCACATGTCGCAACTGCCGCCGTTCCTGGTGGCCAACGGTGGCGTGAACTCCGGCTTCATGATCGCCCAGGTGACCGCGGCGGCACTGGCCAGCGAGAACAAGGCGTTGTCCCATCCGCATTCGGTGGACAGCCTGCCGACCTCCGCCAACCAGGAAGATCACGTGTCGATGGCGCCGGCAGCGGGCAAGCGTCTGTGGGAAATGGCCGAGAACACCCGTGGCATTCTCGCCGTGGAATGGCTGGCGGCGGCCCAGGGCCTGGACCTGCGCAACGGCCTGAAGACCTCACCGAAACTGGAAAAGGCCCGTGCCATCCTGCGTAACGAAGTGCCGTTCTACGAGAAGGACCGCTTCTTCGCGCCGGACATCAATGCGGCGACTGAGCTGTTGGCCTCGCGTTGCCTGAACGAGCTGGTGGCGGCGAAGTTGCTGCCTAGCCTGTAAGGGCCCCTCGCCGGCAAGCCAGCTCCTACAGGAGCCGGCTTGCCGGCGATTCGATTTAACGTCGAATAACAATAATTAGGGACGAGAAATGCAACAGTCTGAAAAGGGTTTGAAACGCGGGCTCTCTGCCCGACATATTCGCTTCATGGCGCTGGGGTCGGCTATCGGCACCGGGCTGTTTTACGGTTCTGCCTCGGCCATTCAAATGGCCGGGCCTGCGGTCCTGCTTGCGTACCTGATCGGTGGCGCGGCGGTGTTCATGGTCATGCGCGCCCTCGGTGAGATGGCGGTGCACAATCCGGTGGCCGGTTCCTTTGGCCAGTACGCCAGCACCTATCTGGGACCGATGGCGGGCTTCATCCTCGGTTGGACCTACGCATTCGAAATGGTCATCGTCGGCATGGCCGATGTCACCGCATTCGGTATCTACATGGGCTTCTGGTTCCCGGAGGTTTCCCGCTGGATCTGGGTGCTGGGTGTCGTTTCCATCGTCGGCGGCCTGAACCTGTGCAACGTCAAAGTCTTCGGTGAAATGGAGTTCTGGCTGTCGCTGCTCAAGGTCGCGGCCATCGTCGCGATGATCCTGGGCGGTTTCGGCATCATGTGGTTCGGCATCAGCTCGGCCCCAGGCCAGGCGACCGACATCAGTAACCTCTGGACCCAGGGCGGCTTCATGCCCAATGGCATGGGCGGTCTGATCGCGTCGTTCGCGGTGGTGATGTTTGCGTTTGGCGGTATTGAAATCATCGGTGTAACGGCAGGTGAAGCCAAGGACCCGCAGCACGTGCTGCCCCGGGCGATCAATGCCGTGCCGTTACGGATCCTGCTGTTCTACGTGCTGACGATGCTGGTGCTGATGTCGATCTTTCCATGGCAGCAGATCGGCAGCCAGGGCAGCCCGTTCGTGCAGATTTTCGACAAGCTGGGGATCAGCTCGGCGGCCACCATTCTCAATATCGTGGTGATCACGGCGGCGATTTCGGCGATCAACAGTGACATCTTCGGCGCTGGCCGCATGATGTTCGGTCTGGCCCAGCAAGGCCATGCACCCAAGGGCTTCGCCCGCCTGTCGCGCAATGGCGTGCCATGGATGACGGTCGTGGTGATGAGTGCCGCGCTGTTGCTGGGCGTGTTGCTGAACTATTTGATCCCGGAAAACGTGTTCCTGCTGATCGCGTCCATCGCGACCTTTGCCACGGTGTGGGTCTGGATGATGATTCTGGTGACCCAAGTGGCCATGCGCCGCTCCATGAGCGCCGAGCAGGTGGCACAACTGAAATTCCCGGTACCGCTCTGGCCCTATGCGCCGGCGGCGGCGATTGCCTTCATGCTGTTCATTTTCGGCGTGCTGGGCTACTTCCCGGACACCCAAGCAGCGCTGATTGTCGGCGTGGTCTGGATCGTGTTGCTGGTGCTGGCTTACCTGACGTGGGTGAAACCGGCGGCGGGCCAGGCAGCCCTGGTGACGCAGGACCCTACTTTTTCTCATCGATAACCTAACGGAGGCCACGGATGAAAACTCTCTGGCAACACTGCCACGTCGCAACCATGGCGCAAGGCGTCTACTCGATCATCGAGGACGCGGCCATCGTGACGTCAGGTGCGCTCATTGAGTGGGTCGGCCCGCGCGCTGACCTGCCGGCGGGCGAGTACCCGCTGGTCAACGATTTGCAAGGAGCCTGGGTCACGCCGGGCCTGATCGACTGCCACACCCATACGGTGTTCGGCGGTAACCGCAGCGGCGAATTCGAAAAGCGCCTGCAAGGCGTCAGCTACGCGGAAATCGCCGCCAGCGGTGGCGGCATCGCCAGCACCGTGCGCGCCACGCGCGCGGCCAGCGAAGATGAGCTGTTCGCCAGTGCCGCCAAGCGCCTGAAAAGTCTGATGCGTGATGGTGTGACCACGGTCGAAATGAAATCCGGCTACGGTCTGGACCTGGCCAACGAACGCAAGACCCTGCGGGTCATCCGACGCCTTGGTGCCGAGCTTCCGGTCAGCGTGCGCAGCACCTGCCTGGCGGCCCACGCCTTGCCGCCGGAATACACCGACCGCGCCGATGACTACATCGAGCACATCTGCACCGAGATGCTCCCGGCGCTGGCCGCCGAGGGACTGGTGGATGCCGTGGACGCATTCTGTGAGTACCTGGCGTTTTCCCCGGCGCAAGTCGAGCGGGTGTTCATCAGCGCCGGCAAGCTCGGATTGCCGGTAAAACTGCACGCCGAACAATTATCGTCGCTGCACGGCTCGAGCCTGGCGGCGCGTTATCACGCACTGTCGGCCGATCACCTGGAATTCATGACCGAGGAAGACGCCATCGCCATGGCCGCATCCGGCACGGTCGCTGTGCTGCTGCCCGGCGCGTTCTACTTCCTGCGTGAAACCCAGCTGCCGCCGATGGAAGCCCTGCGCAAGCACGGTGTAAAAGTCGCCATTTCCACCGACCTCAACCCCGGCACCTCGCCCGGACTGTCGTTGCGCCTGATGCTGAACATGGCCTGCACCTGTTTCCGCATGACCCCGGAAGAAGCCTTGGCTGGCGCCACGATTCACGCCGCTACCGCGCTGGGCATGGCCGATACGCACGGCTCGCTGGAGGCCGGCAAGGTCGCGGACTTCGTCGCCTGGCAAATCGATCGTCCGGCCGACCTGTCTTACTGGTTGGGCGGTGACCTGGAAAAACGCGTCGTGCGCCACGGCGTCGAGACAAATCTGTAGGAGAGCAGTTGTGGATAAGGTTCTGAACTTCAAACAAGGCCGCGTACCGCTGCTGATCAGCATGCCGCATGCCGGTGTGCGCCTGACCCCGGCGGTCGAAGCCGGATTGATCCCTGACGCGAAAAGCCTGCCGGACACCGACTGGCACATTCCGCAGCTGTACGATTTCGCCGCCGAACTGGGCGCCAGTACCCTGGCCGCCGAGTATTCGCGGTTCGTCATCGACCTGAACCGGCCGTCCGACGACAAGCCTTTGTACGTGGGCGCGACCACTGGCCTGTATCCGGCGACATTGTTTGACGGAATTCCGTTGTTCCGAGAGGGCTTGGAGCCTTCGAAAGAAGAGCGCGCCACGTATCTTGAAAAGGTCTGGACGCCTTATCACAGCACTCTGCAAAACGAACTGGCGCGTCTGAAAGCCGAGTTCGGCTACGCCCTGCTGTTCGATGCGCACTCGATCCGCTCGATCATTCCGCACCTGTTCGACGGCAAGCTGCCGGACTTCAACCTCGGCACTTTCAATGGCGCCAGTTGCGACCCTCAACTTGCGACCCAACTGGAAGCGATCTGCACGCGTCACGACAATTACACCCACGTATTGAACGGACGCTTCAAGGGCGGCCACATCACCCGCCATTACGGTAACCCGGCCGAGAACATCCACGCCGTGCAACTGGAATTGGGCCAGTGCACTTATATGGAAGAGTTCGAGCCGTTCCGTTATCGCCCGGACCTGGCGGAGCCGACGCGGGTGGTGTTGAAGGAGTTGCTGCAAGGCTTGCTCGCCTGGGGGCAGGAACACTACAAGCACTGAAGCCTGTAGGAGCGAGCCTGCTCGCGATGGACGTTAACGATGACGTGGGCTATCTGGATGAAAGCGGCGTCCTCACGTTCTTCGCGAGCAGGCTCGCTCCTACATGTACATGCTCATTGACGTAATTCGGGTTTATGATGCCCCACGGCAGAATAATAGAAGTCCCCCCAGGGATGACCTCGACCCCTTACGGAGCGCGCAATGCAGACTTTGTACCCGCAGATCAAACCCTACGCCCGGCACGATCTGGCCGTCGATGCGACCCACACCCTGTACGTCGACGAAAGCGGTTCACCGGAAGGTTTGCCGGTGGTGTTCATCCACGGCGGCCCCGGTGCCGGATGTGATGCCCAGAGTCGATGCTTCTTCGATCCCAACCTGTATCGCATTGTCACTTTCGATCAGCGCGGCTGCGGTCGTTCCACGCCACACGCCAGCCTGGAAAACAACACCACCTGGGATCTGGTCGCCGACCTCGAGCGAATCCGCCAGCACCTGGGCATCGACAAATGGGTGCTGTTTGGCGGCTCCTGGGGTTCGACCCTGGCACTGGCTTACGCGCAAACCCACCCTGAGCGGGTTCACGGGCTGATCCTGCGCGGGATCTTTCTGTGCCGGCCGCAGGAAATCGAATGGTTCTACCAGGCTGGCGCCAGTCGTCTGTTCCCCGATTACTGGCAGGACTACATCGCGCCGATCCCGCTGGATGAGCGCGGCGACTTGCTGACCGCGTTCCACAAACGCCTGGTCGGCAACGACCAGATTGCCCAGATGCATGCGGCCAAGGCCTGGTCCACCTGGGAGGGCCGTACTGCGACCCTGCGTCCGAACCCGCTGGTGGTCGACCGCTTCTCCGAGCCACAGCGTGCATTGTCGATTGCCCGCATCGAATGCCACTACTTCAGCAACAACGCCTTCCTGGAGCCGAACCAGTTGATCCGCGACATGGGCAAGATCGCCCATTTGCCCGGCGTGATCATCCATGGCCGTTATGACGTGATCTGTCCGCTGGACAACGCCTGGGAATTGCACCAAGCCTGGCCGAACAGCGAACTGCAGGTCATCCGCGACGCCGGACATGCCGCTTCCGAGCCGGGCATCACCGACGCGCTGGTCCGCGCCGCTGATCAGATGGCGCGACGTCTGCTCGATCTGGCGCCTGACGAAGCATGAAGGGCCTGCTGCAACGGGTGCGTGGCGCGCGAGTCGAGGTGGCGGGCGAGGTCGTGGGTGCCGTCGATCAGGGATTGCTCGTCCTGGTGGCGGTGGAGCCCGACGACACGCGGGCCAGCGCCGACAAACTTCTCAATAAGCTGCTTAACTATCGTGTGTTCAGTGACGCCGAGGGCAAGATGAATCTGTCCCTGGCGGATGTGGGCGGCGGGCTGCTGCTGGTCTCTCAGTTCACCCTGGCTGCCGATACCAGAAGCGGGCTGCGTCCCGGTTTCTCGACGGCGGCCCCTCCGGCGTTGGGAGAGGAGTTGTTCGACTATCTATTAAGCAAAGCGAAACAGGTGCATGGCACTGTGGCATCAGGTAGATTCGGCGCGGATATGCAGGTGCACCTGGTCAATGATGGCCCGGTAACCTTCCTGTTACAGACCTGAAAGCGCTTGAAACAAGTTTTTAGGCTCATTTCGACTGAAAACAGGGCTTTATCTCGATAAATACTTTGTTACCCCTGATGCGTTGTAACGCGGCCTGCTAGATAATCGCGCGCTACGGGGATCAGCGTTCGTTGGTCCATTTTGACTTAGGTAGAGACTTGTCTGGATCCGATTGGGGAATCATTTCGCCCCAGCGGAGTCGGAACAATGCTCGCCAACTTGGCAAGAGTGGTTTGCAAGGGCGGTTTTTTCATACCGTACACCGTGCAGACCCTTTAACTGGCCGTTGGTTTTTTGATCTGTTTTCGGCGAGGGTTGCTCGTGATTGTTAGTCCCTGTAACGCACCAAAATTGTCTGCCAAACGGTTACGCAGCGCCCTGGTAGCGGGCTCTGCACTGCTCTGCCTGCTCAGCGCCGGCCAGCTTTGGGCATTCAGTCTGGACGATGTATCGGTCAAGGCAAAAGAGCTGGCCGCGCAGAAGTACGAAGCGCCGCGCAGTAACCTGCCGAACGAGTTCCGCGACATGAAATTCGCGGACTATCAGAAAATTCGTTTTCTGACGGAAAAAGCCGAGTGGGCTGATCAGAAGACGCCGTTCAAGCTGTCCTTCTATCACCAGGGCATGCATTTCGATACGCCGGTGAAAATCAACGAAATCACGGCGAACACCGTCGAAGAGATCAAATACGACCCGAGTCGTTTCGACTTCGGCGACATGCAGTTCGATCCCAAGGCCACTGAACAACTGGGTTATGCCGGTTTCCGTGTGCTGTACCCGATCAACAAGGCCGACAAGCAAGACGAAATCATGACCATGCTCGGCGCGAGCTACTTCCGCGTCGTCGGCAAGGGTCACGTCTATGGTTTGTCCGCTCGCGGCATGGCGCTGGATACCGCATTGCCGTCCGGCGAAGAATTCCCGCGTTTCCGCGAGTTCTGGATTCAGCAGCCCAAGCCAGGCGACAAGCACCTGGTGATCTTCGCCCTGCTCGATTCTCCTCGTGCCACCGGCGCCTATCGCCTGACCCTGCGTCCGGGCAGCGACACCATCGTCGACGTCAAGGCGCAGATGTACCTGCGTGACAAGGTCGGCAAGCTGGGTATCGCCCCGTTGACCAGCATGTACCTGTTCGGCGCCAACCAGCCGTCGAAAGTACTCAACTACCGTCGCGAGCTGCACGACTCCAGCGGCCTGGCGATCCATGCCGGCAACGGCGAGTGGATCTGGCGTCCGCTGAACAACCCGAAACACCTGGCCGTGAGCAACTTCTCGGTAGAGAACCCGCGCGGCTTCGGTCTGCTGCAGCGTGGTCGCGACTTCAGCCACTATGAAGACCTCGACGACCGCTACGACAAGCGCCCAAGCGCCTGGATCGAGCCGAAGGGTGATTGGGGCAAGGGTACGGTCGACCTGGTCGAAATTCCGACCGCCGACGAAACCAACGACAACATCGTTGCTTTCTGGAACCCTGAAAAATTGCCGGAACCCGGCCAGCCGCTCGATGTCGCTTATCGTATGCACTGGACCATGGATGAAGCCTCGATTCACGCGCCGGACAGCGCCTGGGTCAAGCAGACCCTGCGTTCGACCGGTGACGTCAAGCAGTCCAACCTGATTCGTCAGCCGGATGGCAGCGTTGCCTACCTGGTGGACTTCGAAGGCCCGTCCCTGGCGGCATTGCCGGCCGATGCGGAAGTTCGCAGCCAGGTCAGCGTCGGCGACAACGCCGAGCTGGTGGAAAACAGCGTGCGCTACAACCCTGAAACCAAGGGCTGGCGCCTGACCCTGCGGATGAAGATCAAGGATCCGGGCAAGTCCACCGAGATGCGTGCCGCGCTGGTGCAGAACATCGTGCCTGCGGACCTGGCCAAGACGTCGATTCCGTCGTCGAACTCGTCGGTTGCCAAGGCCGACAAGGTCGCCGCCAAGCAACAAGAGAAAGCGGACAAGGAAGCCAAGCAAGCGGAAGCCAAGCAGGCCGAAGCCAAGCCTGTTGCAGATGCCAAGGACAAGGCCAATACAGACGCCAAGCAGCCTGTCGCTGCCGACGCGGCCCCAGCCACACCGGAATCGGCCCCGACTGAAGAAGTCCTGACCGAGACCTGGAGCTATCAGTTGCCTGCCGATGAGTAACTCTCAAGTACGGCCAGAAACTCTTTCGGAGTATCTGGCGCATCTGCCGATGACCGACCAGCAGCGCGCGGAACTCGCGGGCTGCCAGTCTTTCAGCGAATTGCACGAACGCCTGTCGTCTTCGACGTTCGACGCCCCGACCGAAGCCGCCCAGGCTTCGGTCGGCAAACGCCTGACCCTGAGCACGGCCGAAGAGCTGCAGGACGCGGAAATGCTGGTGCTCGACGCCAACGGCCGGGTCTGCCTCAAGGCGACCCCGCCGATCCGGCGGACCAAGGTCGTGCCGGAGCCGTGGCGCACCAACATTCTGGTGCGTGGCTGGCGCCGGATGACCGGTCGTACCAACCCGCCGAAGCCGCCGAAGGACGAACGTGTCCTGCCGGCTGCGCGCTGGCGTACCGTTGGTTCGATCCGTCGCTACATTCTGCTGTTGCTGATGCTCGGCCAGACCATCGTCGCCGGCTGGTACATGAAAGGCATCATGCCGTACCAGGGCTGGTCGTTCGTCGACCTCAACGAAGTGCTGCACCAACCGCTGCTGCAAACCGCCACGCAAGTGCTGCCGTATGCCTTGCAGACCAGCATCCTGATCCTGTTCGGGATTCTGTTCTGCTGGGTCTCGGCCGGTTTCTGGACCGCTCTGATGGGCTTCCTCGAGTTGCTCACCGGTCACGATAAATACCGTATCTCCGGGAAAAGTGCCGGCAACGAGCCGATTCCGAAGGATGCACGCACCGCCCTGGTGATGCCGATCTGCAACGAAGACGTGCCCCGGGTATTCGCCGGCCTGCGCGCGACCTTCGAGTCGGTGGCGGCCACGGGTGACCTGGATCGTTTCGACTTCTTCGTCCTCAGCGACAGTAACGACGCCGATATCTGTGTTGCCGAGCAGCAGGCCTGGCTGGACGTCTGCCGCGAAGCCGGCGGCTTCGGCAAGATCTTCTATCGCCGCCGTCGTCGTCGCGTAAAACGTAAAAGCGGCAACCTCGACGACTTCTGCCGTCGCTGGGGCGGTGACTACAAGTACATGGTCGTACTCGACGCTGACTCCGTGATGAGCGGCGAGTGCCTGACCAGTCTGGTGCGCCTGATGGAAGCCACGCCGGACGCCGGGATCATCCAGACCGCGCCACGTGCGTCGGGCATGGACACCCTGTATGCGCGCATGCAGCAGTTCGCCACTCGCGTGTATGGCCCGCTGTTCACCGCCGGCCTGCACTTCTGGCAACTGGGCGAGTCGCACTACTGGGGCCACAACGCGATCATCCGCATGAAGCCGTTCATCGACCACTGCGCCCTGGCGCCGTTGCCGGGTACAGGCGCGTTCTCCGGCTCGATCCTGTCCCACGACTTCGTTGAAGCCGCGTTGATGCGCCGTGCCGGCTGGGGCGTGTGGATTGCCTACGACTTGCCGGGCAGCTATGAAGAACTGCCGCCGAACCTGCTGGACGAACTCAAGCGTGACCGTCGCTGGTGCCACGGTAACCTGATGAACTTCCGCCTGTTCCTGGTCAAGGGCATGCACCCGGTACACCGCGCGGTGTTCCTGACCGGCGTGATGTCCTACCTGTCGGCACCGTTGTGGTTCTTCTTCCTGGTGTTGTCGACAGCGCTGTTGGCGGTCAACACGCTGATGGAGCCGCAGTACTTCCTCGAACCGCGCCAGCTCTATCCGCTGTGGCCACAATGGCACCCGGACAAGGCGATTGCGTTGTTCTCGACCACCATCGTGCTGCTGTTCCTGCCGAAGCTGTTGAGCATCATCCTGATCTGGGCCAAGGGCGCGAAAGAGTTCGGCGGCAAGTTCAAGGTGACCCTGTCGATGCTGCTGGAGATGCTGTTCTCCATGCTGCTGGCGCCGGTGCGGATGATCTTCCACACCCGCTTCGTCCTCGCCGCGTTCCTCGGCTGGGCCGCGACCTGGAACTCGCCGCAACGTGACGACGACTCCACGCCGTGGAGCGAAGCGATCAAGCGCCATGGTCCGCAAACCCTGCTGGGCTTTTTCTGGGCCATGCTGGTGATCTGGCTGAACCCGAGCTTCCTGTGGTGGCTGGTGCCGATCGTCGGTTCGCTGATGCTGTCGATCCCGGTGTCGGTGATCTCCAGCCGTGTCGGCCTGGGCCTGAAGTCCCGTGACGAGAGCCTGTTCCTGATCCCTGAGGAATACAATCCGCCGCAGGCGTTGCTGGCCACTGACCAGTACACCCACGAAAACCGCTGGCACGCGCTGAACGACGGCTTCGTCCGTTCGGTGGTCGATCCACAGCAGAACGCCCTGGCGTGCTCGTTGGCGACCTCCCGGCACAATCAGGCCGAGCCGATCGAATGGCTGCGGATCGAGCGGGTGCGGCACGCGATGAAGGTCGGACCTGAAGGCCTGACCAACAACGAGAAAGTGCAACTGCTGAGCGATCCGGTTGCCTTGGCTCGCCTGCACGAGCAGGTCTGGAGCGAGGGCCACGCCGAGTGGCTGGGCGCATGGCGCAAGTCGGTCAATGCCGACCCCCACGCCCCGCTGTTGCCGCTCAAGCCGATGAGCGTACAGCCTCAGATGGCGTAATGAAAAAACCCGCGAAAGCGGGTTTTTTTATGGCTTCAAGATTGTTCTTGAACTTGCATCAGACTCTGTAACAGCAGCGTCTGGTCGGACGCCATCGTCGGAACGCCGCCCGGGGCAAGCCCGCTCCCACAAGGTTCGGTGGTGTTACACAAACCGCATGAACACCGGAAATTTTGTGGGAGCGGGCTTGCCCGCGAAGGCATCACCGCGGTCTTTATTCGGCCGAGGTGTGCGCATCACCTCAAACCCTGAACTTGCCCACCAGCATCTGCAGATGCGTCCCCAGCCGCGCCAGCTCGACGCTGGAGGCGGCGGTCTCTTCACTGGCTGCCGAGGTCTGGTCCGACACATCGCGCACGTTCAGCACGCTGCGGTTGATCTCTTCGGCCACGGCGCTTTGCTGTTCGGCGGCAGCGGCGATCTGCTGGTTCATCGCCTGAATCGCCGAGACGGTGCGGGTGATGCTTTCCAGCGAGCCGCCGGCGCGTCGGGTCAGTTCGACACTGCTGTCGGTCAGGATGCGACTGTTGTCCATGATGGCCGAGACTTGCTGGGTGCCGTTTTGCAGGCCGACGATCAGCTCTTCGATCTCTTCCGTGGACTTCTGGGTGCGCTGGGCCAGGCTGCGAACTTCGTCGGCCACCACGGCAAAACCACGCCCGGCTTCACCGGCGCGGGCGGCTTCAATCGCCGCGTTGAGCGCCAGCAGGTTGGTCTGCTGGGCTACGGACTTGATCACGTCGAGCACGCTGCCGATCTTGTCGCTTTCGCGCTTGAGCTCGCCCATGGCTTCGGTGGAGTGGCCGACTTCCGCGGCCAGGCGTTCGATCTGGGCGATGGCTTCGCCGACCACTTTGTCGCCCTCACGGGCCTGCTGGTCGGCGGCGACGGCGGCTTCCGAGGCCTCTTCGGCGTTGCGCGCAACTTCCTGCACGGTGGCGGCCATTTCGTTCATGGCGGTGGCGACCTGATCGGTCTCGACCCTCTGGCTATTGACCCCGGCGCTGGTCTGCTCGGTAACGGCGGACAGCTCTTCGGCAGCGCTGGCGATCTGCGTGACACCATCGCTGATGCCGCCGATCAGTTCACGCAAGCCTTGGGTCATGCTCTGCATGGCACGCTGCAACTGGCCAAGCTCGTCGCGGCGCTTCGATGTCAGGTTGTGGGTCAGGTCGCCACTGGCGACGCGTTCAGCGACGGCCAGGGTCTGGTTCAACGGAATGATGATCTGCCGGGTGATCGCCCAGGCGGCCAGCAGGCCGAAAGCGATGGCCAGCAGCGTGGCGAGGGTCAGCATGTTCCTGGCGTTGGCGGCAACGGCGTCACGCACGACGGTTTGCGAGGCGGTGAGTTTCTGGCTCATGTCCAGCAGGATGTCGCCTTGGGCAGCCATGCGTACCAGCGCCTTGGCGCTGGCCACCTGGGAGTCGCGGAACTGGCTGACGGCGAGGCGATAGGCTTTCAGCGAGTCGGTCGCCTGCTGCAGGTTGGCGATGTGTTCTTCAGGCAGTTTGGCCGGCAGGCTTTCGAGGTTCTTCAGGGCATTGTCGATCGCGTCGAGGGCCGGTTGTTCGGCTTCGCTCTTGCCGCTGTAGGTGTAGCCGCGAACCTGGAAGCGCGCCTGCTGGATCAGTTTGCTCAGATCGATCACGCTGTTGAACGCCGTCACGCTCTCGCCTTGCAGCATGGATTTTTCCACTTCGGCAACGCGGGCCACGGCATTGTCGGCGGTGGCGCCGAGTTTGCTGCGCGCGTCTTCGCGGTGGGCGCCGGCCTGGGTCATGTCCCCGAATGCACGACGGTACTCGGCGACAGCGGCCAGTTGTTGATCGACCATGGCCGTATCCGCCGGTTGCTCGATCAGCCCGCGAGCGGTCTGCAGACCGCTTTCGAGCTTGCCCAGCAGGTCATTGACGGCGCCGGGACCTTGTTCGCCGCGACGCATCTCGTAATCCAGGCGTGCAATGCGCAGGTCCTTGGTCAGGTCGTTTAGGCTGGCGATGAACCCCAGCTTGTCGCCACGGCTAGTCACGCCGTTCAGGCCGCTCCAGCCAGTGAAGGTGATCAGCAGGGTCAGCAGCAGCACCAGACCGAAGCCGATCCCCAGTTTGCGCTTGACGCTGACGTTTCCCAGATTCTCGGCTAGCCATTGATACATGCTGAAACTCCCCGTCCCACAATTTGGTTTTATGGGGGGTGTATCGGCAGAGCTGTGTGGATCTATAGGTGCACAGGATTTTTCAGATGTGTGGTGATCTGTGGCGAGGAGTTTAGAAAAGTCGTGCCAGCAGCGCAGTCACGGCGGTTTCGACGCGCAGGATGCGCTCGCCCAGTTGCACCGGTTGCAGGCCGGACTTGCCCAGCAGGTCGATCTCGTAGGGAATCCAGCCGCCCTCGGGGCCGATGGCCAGGGTCACGGGTTCACTCAAGGCGCGAGGGCAGGGCGGGTAGTTGCCCGGGTGCCCCACCAGGCCGAGGGTGCCCTCGGTGATCGCCGGCAAACGGTCTTCGACGAACGGCTTGAAGCGTTTCTCGATGACCACTTCCGGCAGCACGCTGTCCCGCGCCTGTTCGAGGCCGAGGATCAACTGCTCGCGAATCGCTTCCGGCTCCAGAAACGGCGTTTGCCAGAAGCTCTTCTCGACGCGATAGCTGTTGACCAGCACGATCCGTGGCACTCCCATGGCGGCCACGGTCTGAAACACCCTGCGCAGCATCTTGGGGCGTGGCAGGGCCAATACCAGGGTCAATGGCAGCTTGGCCGGTGGTGGCTGGTCGAGGGTGACGCGCAATTCCGCTTCGTCGGCGTCCAGGCGCAGCACTTCGGCCGAGCCCATCAACCCGCCGATCCGCCCGACGCGCATGCTGTCACCGACTTCGCAGCGGTGGACTTCCTGCATGTGGGTCAACCGGCGATCACGCAGGACCACCCGGTCGGCCGCAATGAAATCGGCATCGATGAGGAGCAGCAGGTTCACGCTTGGGTCGCTGGCGGCTGGTCGTTGTGATCGTCAGCCGGTTGGTCGTCCGGATGCTCGCCACGTTTGCTGATCAGGCTGCCAAACAGGATGCCGATCTCGAACAACAGCCACATCGGCACTGCCAGCAGGGTCTGCGAGAAGATGTCCGGCGGGGTCAGGATCATGCCGACCACGAAGCAGCCGATGATCACGTACGGGCGGATCTTCTTCAGGTATTTGACGTCGACCACGCCGATCCACACCAGCAGCACCACGGCCACCGGGATTTCGAACGCCACGCCAAAGGCGAAGAACAGCGTCATGACGAAATCGAGGTAGCTGGTGATGTCGGTCATCATTTCCACACCGGCCGGGGTGGCGGCGGCGAAGAACTTGAAGATCAGCGGGAACACCAGGAAGTAGGCGAAGGCCATGCCGGCGTAGAACAGAAAGATGCTGGAAACCAGCAAGGGCACGGCGATGCGCTTTTCATGCTTGTACAGGCCCGGGGCGATGAAACCCCAGATCTGATGCAGGATCACCGGGATGGCCAGGAACAGCGAGACCATCATCGTCAGCTTCAGTGGCGTCAGGAACGGTGACGACACATCGGTGGCAATCATCGTCGCGCCGGCGGGCAGGTACGCACGCAACGGAGTCGAGACGAAGGTGTAGATCTGCTGGGTGAAGGCGAACAGCCCGGCAAAGATGATGAAGATCGCCGCTACGCAGCGCAGCAGTCGGGTACGCAGTTCGGTGAGGTGCGAAACCAGCGGCATGTGCTGGTCGTTTTCAGGAAGATCGCTCATGGGGCTCGCGGCGGCAGTGTTGGGTCATGAGGGGCCGGCGCAACGGGCGCAGCCGCAGGTGCAACAGGTTCAACCGGAGTGGCTGCAACAACAGGCGCAGGTTCGACCGGCACGACAACGGGAGCAGGTGTCGGCTCGGCGGCAGCGGCAGGCGCATGAATCGTCTGCGCGCCCACATGCTCCACCGGCGTTGGCTCCTGCTGGACTGGCGTGAAGATTTTCCGCGCCTCCTGCTCAAGCGACAGGATGTGCTCGTTGTGCAGTTGCCGACGAATCTCGTCGGCACCGATTTCACGTTCAACTTCCTGTTTGATTGCGTTGAAGCTGCGCTTCAGGCGCCCGACCCACAGGCCGGCGGTGCGCGCAGCGCCCGGCAGGCGCTCGGGGCCCAGCACCAGCAGGGCGACGAGGCCGACGAGCAGCAGTTCAGAGAAGCTGATACCAAACATTAGTCAGTGCTCACACGTCTTTGCGGATCGGCTCTTCGACTTTCTGGGCCTGCACGTCGATGGTGTGCGGCTGGTTCACGGAAGCCTGTGGCTGCACCGGTGGTACCGGTTGGGCCGGGGTCGCATTCGGGTCGGCCGGTTTTTCATCGTCGTTCATGGCTTTCTTGAAGCCCTTGATCGATTCGCCGACGTCGGTGCCGAGGTTTTTCAGTTTCTTGGTGCCGAACACCAGTACCACGACGACCAGGATGACGATCCAGTGTTTCCAGTCAAAAATGCCCATGCTGCTGCTCCTCTCTAATAGTTATTCAGGCGGACGGGCGCGAGGCTTTCTCGGCGTGTCCGGAGAGACCGAAACGACGGTCCAGTTCATCGAGTACAGCCTGTGGATGCTGCCCCAACTGGGCGAGCATGACCATGCTGTGGAACCACAGATCGGCGGTTTCGTAGATCACATCGCTGCAGTCGCCGCTGATGGCGGCGTCCTTGGCGGCAATGATGGTTTCGACCGACTCTTCGCCGACTTTTTCCAGAATCTTGTTCAGGCCCTTGTGGTACAGGCTGGCGACATACGAGCTGTCGGCGGCGGCGCCTTTGCGCTCTTCCAGCACCTGGGCCAGGCGGGTGAGAGTGTCACTCATGTTTATGTCCTGCGGAATAGATGGCGTGCGGATCTTTGAGGACCGGGTCGACGGTTGTCCAGTCGCCGTTCTCGTAAACGCGGTAGAAGCAGCTCTGGCGGCCGGTATGGCAGGCGATGTCGCCGATCTGCTCGACCATCAGGATGATGACGTCGGCGTCACAGTCCAGGCGCATCTCGTGCAGGGTCTGCACATGGCCGGACTCTTCGCCCTTGCGCCACAGCTTGCCACGCGAGCGCGACCAGTAGATTGCGCGGTTCTCGGCAGCGGTCAGTTGCAGTGCTTCGCGGTTCATCCAGGCCATCATCAGGACGCGCCCGGTCTTGTGATCCTGGGCAATCGCCGGCACCAGGCCATCTGCGTCCCACTTGATCTCGTCCAGCCAGTTTTTCATCTTTGACTCCGACAGCGGGCTCGACACTTCAATAGCCGAGCTCAGGCGTTGAAACAGTGTGCCAGTGCGCAACACAACTGGCTATCGGCGAACGACCAGATACAAACCGACGGCCATCATGATGCCGGCCGGCCAATACGCCAACTGGTTCAGCGGACCGCCAGCGGCGAGGATCGCGCCACCGGCCAGATGCGCCGTGCCGAGCAGGCGCAGGAACCACTCGTCGCGGCGTCGATGCCACGGTGGCGGCGGGTCGTAGGCATGGGGCTGGGACATGCGTTCGAGCAGGTCGCGGGCCATGTTGGCCAGGTGCGGGAGCTGTTCGAACTGGCTCTGCACGTTGCCGAGCAGGGCTTTGGGGCTGACCCGCTCACGCATCCAGCGCTCGAGGAACGGTTGCGCGGTGTTCCACAGGTCGAGGTCCGGGTACAGCTGACGGCCCAGGCCTTCGATGTTCAACAGGGTTTTTTGCAGCAGGACCAACTGCGGCTGCACTTCCATGTTGAAGCGCCGCGCGGTCTGGAACAGGCGCATCAGCACCTGGCCGAAGGAAATATCTTTTAACGGTTTTTCGAAGATCGGCTCGCACACGGTACGGATCGCCGCTTCGAATTCGTTGAGTTTGGTTTCCGCCGGCACCCAGCCCGAATCGATGTGCAACTGCGCCACGCGCCGGTAATCGCGCTTGAAGAAGGCGAACAGGTTGCGCGCCAGGTAATCCTGGTCTTCCGGGGTCAGGCTGCCGACGATGCCGCAGTCGATCGCAATGTACTGCGGGCTCCACGGATTCACGGTGCTGACGAAGATGTTGCCCGGGTGCATATCGGCGTGGAAAAAGCTGTCGCGGAAAACCTGGGTGAAGAAGATCTCCACGCCACGCTCGGCGAGCATTTTCATGTCGGTGCGCTGGTCGGCCAGGGTCGCGAGATCCGTGACCTGGATGCCGTAGATGCGCTCCATCACCAGCACTTTCGGCCGGCACCAGTCCCAATAGACTTGCGGCACGTACAGCAGCGGCGAGCCTTCGAAGTTGCGCTTCAACTGGCTGGCGTTGGCCGCCTCGCGCAGCAGGTCGAGCTCGTCGTAGATGGTTTTTTCGTAATCGCTGACCACGTCCACCGGGTGCAGCAGGCGCGCATCGGCCGAGAGTTTTTCGGCGGCGCCGGCGAGGATGAACAGCCACGCCAGGTCCTGGGCAATGACCGGCTTGAGGCCCGGGCGGATCACCTTGACCACCACTTCTTCGCCGGTTTTCAGTTGCGCGGCATGCACCTGTGCCACCGACGCCGAGGCCAGCGGTTCAACGTCGAAACGGCTGAACACTTCGCTGATTTTCTTGCCGAGCTGTTCTTCGATCAGGTTGACCGACACTTGCGAATCGAACGGCGGGACGCGGTCCTGCAGCTTCATCAGCTCATCGGCGATGTCTTCAGGCAACAGGTCGCGGCGGGTGGACAGGATCTGCCCGAACTTGATGAAAATCGGTCCAAGGTCCTGCAGCGCCAGGCGCAAGCGCGCGCCACGGCTCAGGTCCAGGGTCTTGCGCGGGAACCAGCGCCACGGCAGCACATAACGCAGCGCCCGCAAGAACCAGGGCAGCGGCAGGGCGAACAGCAGGTCATCGAGGCGGTAGCGGATCACGACGCGCTGGATGCGCAACAAACGGCGGACGGCAAGCAGCTTCATGCGTTATCGCTTGGGTCGAGGGATCGGGAAAGGCGCTCGAAACGCGCCTCGAGACGTTCCAGATCAAGCTTGATCTGGTCCAGTTCACTGAATCGGGCTTCGGCTTCGCGCTGGCCGACGAGGGTGCGCGATTCTTCGGCCAGGTATTCGCCCAGGTTCTGGCCCAGGCTGGCAAATCCTTGCTGATACCAACGGGCGCGGCTGCGCAGGTGACCGCCGACCAGTTGCGTGGCCACCGGGCCAAGCACGCGTGCGAGTTCGTACTCCCAGTCCAGTTCGAGGTCCTGGAGGATCGCCGCCAGTTCCAGCAGCACGCCGCTGTCACCGTCGAGTTCGACTTCAGGAGCATGCAGGACCGAGGTCTTGTCCTTGCTCATGGCCAGCTTCAGCAGGCTCGAGGCCGGTGCACGCAAGGTGCAGTCGGCGCCGGTTTCCCACTGGGAGGCGAGCATCAGGCCTTCGTCGCTGGGCAGGATGAACAGTTGCAGCGCCGGGCTGCGGCAATCGACGGCAATCACCTTGCCGGTCAGATGCGCGAGCCGCGGCAGCGCCGTGCTGTCGAGACGCAGCACCCGGTTCAGGCCGAGTTCAACGCTGGCGAGCAGGCCGGCGAGCAGCATCAGGGCTTGATGCCGCGGTGCAGGGCAACGATGCCTGCGGTCATGTTGTGATAGGTCACGCGGTCGAAACCGGCCTCGACCATCATCGACTTCAGGGTTTCCTGGTTCGGGTGCATGCGGATCGATTCGGCCAGGTAGCGATAGCTTTCCGAGTCGTTGGTGATCAGCTTGCCCATCAGCGGCATGAAGGCGAACGAGTAAGCGTCGTAGGCCTTGGACATCAGCGCGTTGGTCGGCTTGGAGAATTCCAGCACCAGCAGACGGCCGCCCGGCTTGAGCACGCGCAGCATCGAGCGCAGGGCATCTTCCTTGTGGGTCACGTTGCGCAGGCCGAAGGCGATGGTCACGCAGTCGAAATGGTTGTCCGGGAACGGCAGTTTTTCCGCATCGGCCTGGACGAATTCGACGTTGCCGGCGACACCGAGGTCCAGCAGGCGGTCACGACCGACCTTGAGCATGGATTCGTTGATGTCGGCCAACACCACCTGGCCGGTCGGGCCTACCAGGTGCGAGAACTTGCGGGTCAGGTCGCCGGTGCCGCCGGCGATATCCAGCACGCGGTTACCGGTGCGCACGCCCGACAGTTCGATCGCGAAGCGCTTCCACAGACGGTGCATGCCGCCCGACAGAAGGTCGTTCATCAGGTCGTACTTGGCGGCTACCGAGTGGAAAACCTCAGCGACTTTTTCCGCTTTCTGGCTTTCCGGAACGTTTTTGAAGCCGAAGTGAGTGGTGGGTTCGGCATCGCTGCCTTTGCGCTGATCAGTCATATCGCTGTCACCAAAAGAGAATGCGCGACATTCTAATCCCCAAGGCATGCTTTGTCTTGGCAAGGCTGAAGGTAAGATGGGCAACCATCGGGACGTTTTGACGCAGCAGAGGTCAAGATGCCTGGGGAAAGCATCCATAAAGCAGGAGTCATTCGATGGCCCGTATTAGTGTTGAACGTGCCCATGGCCTGGGTAAGGAAGCAGCTCGCGAGAAGGCCGACAAGCTGGCGCAGAAACTGTCCGATCAATATGGCCTGGAGCCGCAGTGGTCCGGCGACACCCTGAACCTCAAGCGCTCGGGTGTGAAGGGCGCGGTGCATGTCAGTGAAGATTCGATCAAGGTCGACGTGGAGCTGGGCCTGATGATGTCGGCCATGAGCGGCATGATCAAGGCGGAAATCGAGAAGGCGCTGGATAAAGCGCTGGTCTGATCAGGTGCTTTCCATGAAATGAGGTCCCTGTGGGAGCGGGCTTGCCCGCGATGAGGTCGGCACATCCAGCATCTTTATTGGATGACCCACCGCCATCGCGGGCAAGCCCCGCTCCCACAGGTTTCGTGTTTGCCCTGCTTGCTGTTTATGTCATTTGTTAGGGTGCCGTTTCTAATTTTTCTCCCTACTTTATGCCAGAGCCCGACACTTGTCCGGGCAGTTCCTCAAACCTTCTGCGCGTGAGGTGCACCATGGCCAAAGTTATTTTGAAGAAAAAAACCGACGCATCGACCAGCACGCTGGGCGACGTCAAATCCTATGCCCGCAAGATCTGGCTGGCAGGCCTGGGTGCCTACGCCAAGGTCGGCCAAGAGGGCGCCGACTACTTTCAAGAGTTGGTAAAAGCTGGTCAAACTGTTGAAAAGAAAGGCAAAAAAGTAGTCGCTGAGAAACTTGAAGCGGCCAATGCCGAGATTGATGACGTCAAGAGTGAAGTCAGTACTTTCAAAGGCAAGGTTGAAGTTCAACTCGACAAGGTCGAGAAGGCGTTCGACACGCGTGTCGCAAGTGCCTTGAATCGTATCGGCATTCCGTCTAAACATGACGTTGAGACACTCTCTGCTAAGCTCGATGAGCTGACGGCATTGCTCGAACGTGTCGCGCGTAAATCTTAAGGAGAACGGGATGGCTGTTAAAAAGAACACCGAAAAAGAAGGCAGCTCGTGGATCGGGAAAGTTGAAGATTACTCCCGAAAAATCTGGCTGGCTGGTTTGGGCGTGTACTCGAAGATCGACACTGACGGCAGCAAACTCTTCGATGCATTGGTTAAGGACGGCGAGAAAGCCGAGAAGCTCACCAAGAGTGCCGTGGGCAAAAAAGTCGACGCCGCCAAGGACTCCGCTTCTTCGGCCAAGTCGCGCATCAGCGGCGTGAAAGATCGCGCACTGGGCAAGTGGGATGAGCTCGAAGGCGCTTTCGACAAGCGTCTCAACAGTGCCATTTCGCGTCTGGGAGTACCGAGCCGCAATGAAGTCAAGGCACTGCACAGCAAGGTCGAAACCCTGACCAAGCAAATCGAAAAACTGACCGGTGCCAAGGTTGCGCCTGTTGCGGCGAAAACCGCGGCAGCCAAGCCTGCTGCCAAGCCGGCCGCCAAAACCGCAGCCAAGCCACTGGTAAAAGCAGCGGCGAAACCGGCTGCCAAACCAGCCGCCAAAACTGCCGCGGCAAAACCTGCAGCAGCCAAGCCGGCCGCCAAACCGGTCGCCGCCAAAGCTGCCGCCAAGCCAGCAGCCAAACCGGCAGCGAAGCCAGCCGCCAAGCCAGCCGCCAAGCCAGCCGCAAAAACTGCAGCCGCCAAGCCAGCGGCCAAGCCTGCTGCTGCAAAGAAACCAGCGGTGAAAAAACCGGCTGCGCCAAAGGCCGCCGCCAAGCCGGCAGTGGCAGCTGCCAAACCGGCAACTCCGGCAGCAGCTCCGGTCAGTGCGTCGAACTCCGCTACTGCACCGACCCCTGCGGTCACCCCGACTGTCGCGCCAGCTCCATCGACGCCAACCAGTCAGTCCTGATTTTTCGGGACTCAAGAAAACGCCCGGCCTGCCAAGGTCGGGCGTTTTTGTTTGTGAATGACAATCCCCTGTGGGAGCGGTGGCCAGAGTTATTCGTGGTCGTCCAGATACTCCATCGCCATCTGTTCAGTCGCCACCTTCATCGCCGGCAGCAAGTGCGGCGCCACCAGCATCATGATTTGGTAAACCACCAGCCGCACCTCACCTTCGCGATCAAGAATCCGCTGATAATCCAGTGAAAACAGCAGGGTCATGGTGATCTGTTCCACCAGTTGCCCTAACGCCTGAGTGTCACTGACCAACTGCCCTTGAGCCTTCAAGCGCGCCAGCAACGACGCCAGTGTGCGCTTGAGTGCATTGAGCAGATTGCGAATGCCCTTGGCCAGTTTCGGCAGGCGTCCGGCGAGGTTCGACAGGTCCTGGAACAGAAACCGGTAGTGGGACAGGCGTTCGACGATCAGGTGCAGGAACAGCCAGTAATCCTCGGGGCCCAGTTCGGCGTCGGACGGTGGGTCGAGCAGCGGTTGCAGCTCGGATTGAAAGCGCTCGAACAGCCCGAGAATCAGCGGTTCCTTGCCGTGGAAGTGGTAGTAGAGGTTGCCCGGGCTGATACCCATTTCGTTGGCAACTTCCATGGTGGAGACATTCGGTTCGCCCTTTTGATTGAACAAGTGCAGGGCACATTCGAGGATCCGGTCGCGGGTTTTCATCCAGTCTTCTTAATGATCGGGTCTTGCCACGGCCGACAGCGGCCGTGGCTCGTTGAACGTCAGCGCACGCGCACGTAAGTACCGGGTGCTGCCTCCATCGGTGGATAGTTCTGGTTGCCGAGCGCCATGTGGGTTTCCTTCTGTGCGCCGGAGCGTTCCTGAATCCAGCTCAGCCATTGGGTCCACCAACTGCCGTCGACATGTTTGGCGTCGTAGTACCAGGCACGGGGGTCGCTGCTCAGTTTGCCGTTCTCGATGTAGTTGGCTTTCGGGTTGCTCGGCGGGTTGAGGATGCTTTGCACATGCCCGCTGTTGGACAGCACGAAGCGCCGCTCGCCACCGAGCAACAGCGTCGAGCGATACACCGCGTCCCACGGCGTGATGTGATCGTTGATGCCGGCGACGCTGAAGCTGTCGACGGTGACCTTTTGCAAATCGATCGGCGTGCCGCACACTTCCAGGCCGCCGGGGTGGGTCAGCGGGTTGTGCTTGAAGAAGTCCAGCAGGTCGCCGTGCAGGGCGGCCGGCAGGCGCGTGTTGTCGTTGTTCCAGTAGAGGATGTCGAACGCCGGTGGCTCCTTGCCCAACAGGTAGTTGTTGACGAAGTAGCTCCAGATCAAATCGTTGGGGCGCATCCAGGCGAAGACCTTGGCCATGTCGCGGCCGTCCAGCACACCTTTCTGATAGGAGCGGCGCTTGGCCGCCTCCAGCGTCTGCTCGTCGGCGAACAGCGTGGCGGGGCTGTCCATCTGGCTGTCGAGCAGGCTCACCAGATAAGTCGCACTGGACACCCTGCGCAGCTGCCGCTTGGCCTGCAAGTGGCCTTGCAGCGCGGCAATGGTCAGCCCGCCGGCGCAGGCGCCCATCAGGTTGACTTCGCGAGCGCCGGTGATCGCCCGGCAGACGTTCATGGCCTCCTCCACGGCTTCCACGTAGGTCGAGAGCCCCCATTCGCGGTGACGCACATCCGGGTTGCGCCAGCTGATCATGAAGGTTTGCAGGCCGTTTTTCAGGGCGTACTGGACGAAGCTGTTGTGCGGACTCAGGTCGAAAATGTAGTACTTGTTGATTTGTGGCGGCACCACCAGCAGGGGCTTGGAATACTGCTTTTCGCTCATCGGCTTGTACTGGATCAACTCCAGCAGCTCATTGCGAAACACCACGGCACCGGTGGTGGTCGCGACCGTCCTGCCGACCTCGAACGCCTGCTTGGTGACTTGTCGGGGCAGGCCGTCGTTATGCAGCAGATCGTCCACCAGATGGCTGATGCCGCGCACCACGCTGTTGCCGCCGGAATTGAACAGTTCCTTGACCGCCAGCGGGTTGAGCAAGGTGTTGGACGGCGATACGGCGTCGTTGAGCAGGGTGAAGGCGAAGTGCGCACGGGCGCGGTCGTCCGGGCTCATGTTGCTCTCGTCGATCCAGCTCTTGACCTGTTTCTGCCAGCTCAGATAGGCCTGCAGGCTGCGCCGGTAAAACGGGTTGAGGCTCCACGCCGGATCGGCGAAACGGGCGTCCTGCGGGTTGGTCGGGTGCAGGGTTTCACCCAGCAACACACGGCCAAGCTGACCACCGAGTTTGAGGGCGTGTCGGGCGCTGTGCAGCGGATTGCGCAAGCCATGGGCGGCCACACTGCGCAGGGTCGACAGCAGATCCCGACCACGCAGGCCGGTAATCGCACTCTGTGCATTGATGAAGGCGGCGGGAGTCGGTAGGGAATCCCTCGCTGGTTTCTCGCGCATGATTGAACACTCCTTCGTCTTCAGGCCAAAAACAAACACACTGAACCAGAACACCATAGACGCTGTAGCGGGTTGCTGCGCGGCGTGGCGTCCTGCCGACCGCGAATGCAGCGTTTAGCCGCCCAATGGCGCCGGACGCGGATGCATCACCGCGCGCTGGCGTTCCTCTTCGAGGAATTTCATGATGATCGGCGCCACCGCTTCGGCCCGAGTAATCAGGAACAGATGGCCGTCATCGATGATGTGCAGCTGGGCGTTGGGAATCCGCCAGGCCAGCAAGCGCATGTTGATCAACGGGATCAACGGGTCATCGTCGCCGGCCAGCACCAGGGTCGGCTGGCGGATCTTGTGCAGCCAGTGAATGCTCGTCCAGCCGAGGCCGGCGAACAGTTGCCAGTAGTAACCGAGCTTGCCCGCCGAACGCACCTTGGCGGCGTGGCTCGCGGCCAGCGTCGGGTCACGGCGGAAAGAGCCGCCGTAGATCATCGGCGCAATGCGGATCACATGGGACGGCTGGATGTAGCGTCGCGGGCTGGCCATCATCCATAAAACCTTCGGCTTGCCCGGCACCATCACCGCACCCGCCGCCGTGGCGGCCAGCACCAGCTTCTTGCAGCGTTCCGGATAGTCATAAGCGAACTGCTGGGCCAGGGCGCCACCCCAGGACACGCCGATGACGTTGACCTGCCCGTAGTCGAGATAGTCGAGCATCCGCGCCGTGAGCTTGGCCAACCCAGGAAAGCGATACGGCCGGTTCGGCGTCGACGAACCGCCGACGCCGGGTACGTCGAAGGCGATGACCTCCAGGTCCGGGTCCAGTGCCGCGACGAACGGGAATACCAGCTCCAGGTTGGCGCCGATGCCGTTGAAAATCAGCAGGGGCGTCAAGTGAGGCTTGCCGGGGCGTACTGCCGTGCGGAGCGTCTGGCCATCCAGATCGACGGTACGGAATATGAAGGGTTGCGGCATGCTTCTGGCCCTGTGGGTGGATCTTGGTTCCTGACACGTATTCTGTAGGAGCCGGCTTGCTGGCGATGCGGTCACCTCGGTTTGCCAGTCTCACCGTGGTGATGCGTTCGCCAGCAAGCCGGCTCCTACAGGTCTGCGGGTCTAGCGCTCGTGCACGTATGTGCCTGGTGCAGCTTCACCCGCCGGGTAAGCCTTGTTGCCCAGTTTCAGCGGAGCTTTTTTCAGGTTGCCCGAACGCTGTGCCTGCCAGGCCTGCCAATGCAGCCACCACGAATCGGCGTGCTTGGTCGACTCTTCCTGCCAGTCATCGGCGTTGACAGGCATTTCAGTGCTGGTCATGTAGCGCGATTTCGGATTGCCCGGCGGGTTCAGGATGCTCTGGATATGCCCGCTGCTGGACAGCACGAACTCGACATTGCCGCCGAACAGTTGCGCCGATTTGTAGCAGGAGCGCCACGGAGTGATGTGGTCGCTGGTCCCGGCCAGGGAAAAGATATCGGCGGTGACCTGCTTCAGGTCGATCGGCGTGCCGCACACTTCCAGTGCATTCGGACGAATCAATGGGTTGCTTTTGAACATTTCGATCAGGTCGCCGTGGAACGCGGCCGGTAACCGGGTTGTGTCGTTGTTCCAGAACAGGATGTCGAATACCGGTGGCTCGTTACCCAGCAGGTAATTGTTCACCCAGTAGTTCCAGATCAGGTCGTTGGGGCGCATCCAGGCAAAGACTTTCGCCATGTCGCGGCCTTCCAGCACGCCGGCCTGATAGGAGTGGCGCTTGGCGCTTTCGAGGGTTTGTTCATCGACGAACAGCGCCACATCGCTGTCCAGGGTGGTGTCGAGCACACTCACCAGCAGGGTGAGGGCATTGACCTTGTTCTCGCCAATCGCTGCGTAATGGCCCAGCAGCGCGGTGCAGGTGATGCCGCCGGAGCAGGCGCCGAGCATGTTCACGTCCTTGCTGCCGGTGATCGCCGTGACCACGTCGACCGCTTCCTTGAGCGCCTCGATGTAAGTCGACAGGCCCCACTCGCGCTGCTCCTTGGTCGGATTGCGCCAGCTGACGATGAAGGTCTGCACGTTGCTGCGCAGGCAGAACCGCGCCAGGCTTTTTTCCGGGCTGAGGTCGAAAACGTAGAATTTGTTGATTTGCGGCGGTACCACCAGCAGCGGGCGTTCGTGCACCTGTTCGGTGATGGGCTTGTACTGGATCAGCTCCAGCACGTCGTTGCGAAACACCACTGCGCCTTCGGTCACGGCCAGGGTCTTGCCGACCTCGAACGCGCCCATGTTGACCTGGCTCGGCATGCCGCCGTTGTGTACCAGGTCCTTGGCCAGATGCGAAAGGCCGTCGAGCAGGCTTTTACCGCCGGTTTCGAAGAAGCGTTTGACCGCCGCCGGGTTGGCCGCCGTGTTGGTCGGGGCGAAGGCTTCGGTCATGAGGTTGATCACGAAGTGGCCGCGACTGACGTCCTTGGCCGGCAGGCTGCTGTCGTCGATCCAGTCGTGGAGTTCCTTGCGCCACGCCAGGTAGGTTTGCAGATAACGTTTGTAGAGCGGGTTCTGGCTCCAGGCCGGATCGGCGAAGCGACGGTCATCGCTGTTCGGCAGCAGCTCGGATTTGCCCAGCAGTACGTTCTTGAGTTCAAGGCCGAAATGAGCGACATGCTTTGCGCTGTGAATCGGTTGTTTGATGGCCTGCCTGAGCACCATGCGAGCAGAAGCCAGTAGATCTTTTCCACGCAATCCAACGACAGGATTAAGCCCCAAGGTGTTTTCGGAGGCTTGCTGCTTCAAGTCATCGTTATTCTTGTTACTCATCTACGACGCTCCAATGTCCTGAGACGAGTACCCGGGTCCTGCTGTGCAGTCACACAATCAATTCCAGGTACTGCTGCTCGGGTGACCGTTAATACTGCATCGCTGCTTTTTGTTCGCAGAGAGCACTGCAGGGAACTTGCCAGTTCCATTGGTTACCCGAGTTTAATTTTTTTCGCAAGCAGGCCAATCGACGGCCCTGGAGCGGAGCATTCAAACAGATGAAATTAGAAAATGCCCTCTAAAGAGCGAGAGGCTTGGATTAGAGCATCAGCTTGACGACGGATTCGTTCGGATCGCGGGTTTTTCCAGCGGCTTTCAGCTCGGCCAGATAATCTTCCCAGAGTGCGTCATAACGTCGCCCCAGCTCGTACAGATATTCCCAGGTGAACAGACCGCTGTCGTGACCGTCGTCGAAGGTCAGTTTGAGTGCGTACTGACCGGCCGGTTCTACCTTGCTCAGGCCTACGTTGATCTTGCCGAATTGCAGGATGGGTTTGCCGTGGCCCTGGACCTCGGCGGAAGGAGAGTGCACGCGCAGGAACTCGGCGGGCAGAGTGTATTCCTCGCCGGAAGCGTATTTCAGCGACAGGGTTTTCGAGGCTTTGTGCAGTTTGATATCGGTGGGGATCATGGCCGGATGTCCGTTGATATGCGTGGTCTGCCCCCTGTAGGAGTCGGCTTGCCGACGATGGCGATCTCGGGTCCGCCATCGCCGGCAAGCCGGCTCCTACAAGGAGTCACATGACCTACAGGATATAACGGGACAGGTCTTCGTTCTGCGCCAATTCGCCCAGGTGGCTGTTGACGTAGTCGGCGTCGATCTGGATCACCTTGCTGTCATGGGCGCTGGCCAGGTCGCCGGCGCTGAACGACACCTCTTCGAGCAGGCGCTCGAGCAGGGTATGCAGGCGACGGGCACCGATGTTTTCGGTTTTCTCGTTGACCTGCCAGGCGATCTCCGCGATGCGCTTGATGCCGCTCGGCTGGAACTCGATGCCCAAGCCTTCGGTTTTCAGCAGCGCGCAATATTGCTCGGTGAGCGAGGCGTGCGGTTCGCTGAGGATGCGCTCGAAATCTTCAGGGCTCAGGGCCTTGAGCTCGACACGAATCGGCAGGCGACCTTGCAGCTCGGGCACCAGGTCGCTCGGCTTGCTCAGGTGGAACGCACCGGACGCGATGAACAGGATGTGGTCGGTCTTGACCATGCCCAGCTTGGTGTTGACGGTGCAGCCTTCGATCAGCGGCAGCAGGTCGCGCTGCACGCCTTCGCGGGATACATCGACGCCACCGGAATTGCCACGCTTGGCGACCTTGTCGATTTCGTCGATGAACACGATGCCGTGCTGCTCGACCGCTTCCAGGGCCTTGGCCTTCAACTCTTCATCGTTGACCAGGCGACCGGCTTCTTCGTCACGCACCAGCTTCAGCGCTTCCTTGACCTTGAGCTTGCGGGCTTTCTTCTTGCCCTTGCCCATGTTGGCAAACAGGCTCTGCAACTGGTTGGTCATTTCTTCCATGCCCGGTGGCGCGGAGATGTCGACGCCGGCCATTTCGGCGACTTCGATTTCGATCTCCTTGTCATCCAGCTGGCCTTCGCGCAGGCGCTTGCGGAACAGCTGACGGGTGTTGGAATCGGCAGTCGGGGCGTCATCGCTGCTGAAGCCCATGCGTGCCGGTGGCAGCAGGGCGTCGAGGATGCGCTCTTCGGCAGCGTCCTCGGCACGGTGGCGAACCTTGATGATTTCCTGCTCGCGCAACAGCTTGATTGCGGCATCGGCGAGGTCACGAATGATCGATTCGACGTCGCGGCCGACATAACCGACTTCGGTGAACTTGGTCGCTTCGACCTTGATGAACGGCGCATTGGCCAGTTTTGCCAGGCGACGGGCGATCTCGGTTTTACCGACACCGGTCGGGCCGATCATCAGGATGTTCTTCGGCGTTACTTCAACGCGCAGCTCTTCAGGCAGCTGCATGCGGCGCCAGCGGTTGCGCAGGGCAATGGCGACGGCGCGCTTGGCATCGTCCTGGCCGATGATGTGGCGGTTGAGTTCGTGGACGATTTCGCGGGGAGTCATGGACATAATATTCAGTGGACCTCAAGCAAGAATGAGCCGTGGTGCGGTGGGCTGCACGGGCTTACTCGGCGCAGTCCTGCTCCTCGATGGTCTGGGTGTGGTTGGTGAATACACAGATGTCGCCGGCGATGCCGAGGGCGGTTTCGACGATTTCCCGGGCCGACAGATCGGTCTTTTTCAGCAGTGCGCTGGCAGCGGCCTGGGCGTAGGCGCCGCCGGAACCCATGGCGATCAGGCCGTCTTCGGGTTCAACCACATCGCCGTTGCCGGTGATGATCAGGGAGGCGTCTTTGTTCGCGACGGCGAGCATGGCTTCGAGGCGGCTCAGGGAGCGGTCGGTGCGCCATTCTTTGGCGAGCTCGACAGCGGCGCGTACCAGGTGACCCTGATGCTTCTCCAACTGGCCTTCGAAACGTTCGAAGAGGGTAAAGGCGTCGGCGGTGGCGCCGGCAAACCCGGCGATGACCTGGCCGTGGTACAGGCGGCGAACTTTTTTCGCGTTGCCTTTCATCACGGTATTACCAAGGGAAACCTGGCCGTCGCCGCCCATGACGACTTTGCCGTGGCGGCGAACTGAAACGATGGTGGTCAAGGGAAGAGTCTCCACGCAGCGGGGCGAAAATGCCTTATGCCCATTCATATGGGGGTGCTGGAGGGGATTTCAACTGTAGGAAGGGAGAGGGGACGAGTGGTGTTTCGCGGGAAAGGTTGTGTTGCCTGGTCTGGCGCCATCGCCAGCAAGCCGGCTCCTACAGGTAATTGTGTAAATCCTGTAGGAGCCGGCTTGCTGGCGATGAACGATGACGCGGTGTTTCTGAAGGACTCAGCGGCTCTGGCGTTGTTGTAACAACAGATTGCTGAAGCCCGCTCCGGCCAATTGTTTCTGGGCCGTGGTCAGTTGCTCGCGGTTGCTGAACGGACCGACCAACACCCGATACCAGGTTTCGTCCTTTACCGTGCCGGACTCAACCGCCACAGCCTGGCCCAGCAAGATGATCTGCGCGCGAACCTTGTCCGCGTCAGCTTCTTTGCGGAACGAGCCCGCCTGCAGGAAGAACCTGGTCACCGGTGCCGCCTTGACCGGCGGCGCGGGTGGTGGCGTGATCCCGGCCAAGGCGGCCTGGGCACGAGCCGTGTCGATCTTCGCCGCTTCGGCCGGGGTCACCGGTGTGGTCGGAATAGCCGGCACTTGCGGTGTCGGCAGGGTTTTTTCCGGCACGGCATCCGGCGGCACGATGACTTCCGATTCCGGCAGCAAGGTGTAGAAGTCGTATTTCGGCTTCACCGGTTGCGTCGGGCTCGGCGGGGTCTTGTTGGCTTCGGCGATTTTTGTCGCTTTCTGCTGTTGCTCGACCTTTTCACGCTTGACCGTGTCGCTGCCCTTGCCCGGTTCCAGTTTCATCAGGAACACGATGAACGCGCCGACCGTCAGGCCGATGGCCATCCACAGCCAGCCCGGGATCGGTTGCTTTGCAGGAGCTTGGTAACGGCTGGCGCCACGCTTGGGTGCAGGTTTTTTCTTGGCAGCCAACTTACATACGCTCCAGAGTTTCCAGGCCCAAGAGTTCCAGGCCTTGCTTGAGAGTGCGTCCGGTCAGCGCGGCGAGGCGCAGACGGCTCTGCATTTGTGCCGGGGTGTCGGCGGCGAGGATCGGGCAGTTCTCGTAGAAGCTGGAGAACAGGCCGGCGACGTCGTACAGGTAAGTGCAGAGGATGTGCGGGGTGCCTTTTTCGGACACGTTGTTCAGGATCTCGCCGAACTGCGCGAGCTTCGCCGCCAGTTCGTGTTCGTGCGCCGCTTCGAGGACGATCTGGCCGTCGACTTCGCTGAAGTCCTTGCCGAGCTTGCGGAATACACCGGCCACGCGGGTGTAGGCGTACAGCAGGTACGGCGCGGTGTTGCCTTCGAAGTTGAGCATCAGGTCGAAGTTGAAGCTGTAGTCGCTGGTGCGGTGTTTGGAAAGGTCGGCGTATTTAACCGCGCCGATGCCCACCACCTTGGCGATGTTGCGCAACTCGGCCTCGGCCAACTCCGGGTTCTTGTCCTTGACCAGGGTGTAGGCGCGTTCCTGGGCTTCGGTCAGCAGGTCGATCAGCTTCACGGTGCCGCCATCACGGGTCTTGAACGGACGGCCATCAGCGCCGTTCATGGTGCCGAAGCCCATGTGTTCCATTTCCATCGGATGGGTCACGAAACCGGCCTTGCGCGCCACGGCGAACACTTGCTGGAAGTGCAGGGCCTGACGCTGGTCGACGAAATACAGCGCTCGATCGGCCTTGAGCTTGCCGCTGCGGTAGCGCACGGCCGCCAGGTCGGTGGTGGCGTACAGATAGCCGCCGTCAGCCTTGACGATGATCACCGGCAGTGGATCGCCGTCGGCGTTCTTGAACTCGTCGAGGAACACGCACTGCGCGCCGTTGCTCTCGACCAGCATGCCTGCGGCCTTCAAATCGTTGACCACGTTGATCAGGTCGTCGTTGTAGGCACTTTCGCCCATCACGTCGGCCATGGTCAGTTTGACGTTGAGCAGTTCATAGATCTTCTGGCAGTGCGACAGCGAGATGTCCTTGAACTTGGTCCACAGCGCCAGGCAGTCCGGATCGCCAGCCTGCAACTTGACCACCAGGCCACGGGCGCGGTCGGCGAACTCTTCGGATTCGTCGAAGCGCTGCTTGGCGGCACGGTAGAAGTTCTCCAGGTCCGACAGTTCGTCGCTGGTGATAGGGTTTTCCTGCAGGTAAGCCATCAGCATGCCGAACTGGGTGCCCCAGTCGCCGACGTGGTTCTGACGGATCACGGTGTCGCCGAGGAATTCCAGTACACGGGCCACGCCGTCGCCGATGATGGTCGAGCGCAGGTGGCCGACATGCATCTCCTTGGCCAGGTTCGGCGCCGACAGGTCGACCACGGTGCGCTGCACCGGGCCGGCCTTGCGCACGCCGATGTGGTCATCGGCCAGGGCGGCGTCCAGGCGAGCGGCCAGGGCGTCGGTGTTCTGGAAGAAGTTAAGGAAGCCCGGGCCGGCGATTTCGGTCTTGGCGACGTTTTCGTCAGCCGGCAGCGCGGCGATGATTTTTTCCGCCAGATCGCGGGGCTTCATGCCGGCCGGCTTGGCCAGCATCATGGCGATGTTGCTGGCGAAATCGCCGTTCTTCTTGTCGCGCGAGTTTTCCACCTGGATCGCCGGCGACAGGCCTTCAGGCAACACACCTTCGTTGACGAGTTGGGTGATGGCTTGTTGGATCAGCTGGCGAATGGTGTCTTTCATGGTCTTCTCTTTCGACCGCAGGCGCGGCGGCGCATCATGCGCTGGTGGAAAAACTGGGCATTATCCGTTGCGAAGACGGGCTTGCCAACCTTAGCAGGCAGGTTGTGGATGTGTGGTGACAATTCGACCGCTATCGCTGGCAAGCCAGCTCCCACAGGGAGCCCGGGTGTCCACAGATTATGTGCCCGCCACCAAACCTTGTGGGAGCTGGCTTGCCAGCGATGGCGGTCTATCTATCAATACAAATCGACGGGATCAACATCCAGGGACCAGCGCACCGCTCGCCCGCTCGGCATCTGTTCCAGCACCAACAGCCAACTGGCCAGCAACCGATGCAGCGGTGCCCGCGCCGTAGCCTGCAGCAACAGTTGCGCCCGATAACGACCGGCACGGCGCTCCATTGGTGCCGGGACCGGTCCCAGTAGCTCGATCCCGGTCAGATTCTGCTCGGTCAGCAAACGCTCCGCCTCGCTGCACGCCTCATCCAGGAAACCTTCGGCCTGACCCGGTTTATGCGCCTCGGCCCGCAGCAGCGCCAGGTGCGCAAACGGCGGCAAGCCGGCCGCACGGCGCTCGCTCAAGGCCTGTTCGGCAAAGGCGAAGTAACCTTGCTCGGTCAATTGCACCAGCAGCGGATGGTCGGCCAGGTGCGTCTGGATAATCACTTTGCCCGGCTCTTCGGCGCGGCCTGCACGGCCGGCGACCTGGACGATCAGTTGCGCCATGCGCTCGCTGGCGCGGAAGTCACCGGAAAACAGGCCGCCATCGGCGTCGAGGATCGACACCAGCGTCACCCGTGGAAAGTGGTGACCTTTGGCAAGCATCTGCGTGCCGATCAAAATGCACGGCTGGCCTTTTTGAATGGTCGCGAACAACTGGTTCATCGCGTCCTTGCGCGATGTGCTGTCACGGTCGACCCGCAGCACCGGATAGTCCGGGAACAGAATCGACAGGCGCTCCTCGGCCCGTTCGGTGCCTGCGCCGACGGGGCGCAGATCGACCTTGTTGCATTTCGGGCACTGGCGCGGAACGCGTTCGACGTAGCCGCAATGGTGGCAGCGCAACTCACCGTAACGCTGATGCACGGTCATGCGCGCGTCGCAGCGCTGGCACTCGGACATCCAGCCGCAATCGTGACACAGCAGGGTCGGGGCGAAGCCGCGCCGGTTGAGGAACACCAGCACCTGCTGGCCGGCAGCCAGGGTCTGGCCGATGGCTTGTTGCATAGGCCCGGAAATACCGCTGTCCAGCGGCCGGCTTTTGACATCCAGGCGCAGGAAGCGCGGCTGCTTGGCACCGCCGGCACGCTCGTTCAGGCGCAGCAGCCCGTAGCGGCCGGTGTAGGCGTTGTGCAGGCTTTCCAGCGAGGGAGTGGCTGAACCGAGGACAATCGGGATGTTTTCCTGGCGAGCCCGCACCAATGCCAGATCGCGGGCGTGATAGCGCAAGCCTTCCTGCTGCTTATAAGAGCCGTCGTGCTCTTCGTCGATGATGATCAGGCCGGGGTTCTTCATCGGCGTGAACAGGGCCGAACGGGTGCCGATAATGATGTCGGCCTCACCGTCCCGGGCGGCCAGCCAGGCCTCGAGGCGTTCGCGGTCATTGACCGCCGAATGGATCAGCGCGATGCGGGCATTGAAACGCTGCTCGAAGCGCGCCAGGGTCTGCGGGCCGAGGTTGATCTCCGGGATCAGCACCAGCGCTTGCTTGCCGGCCTCGAGGGTTTCGCGGATCAACTGCAGATAGACTTCGGTCTTGCCGCTGCCGGTAACGCCGGCCAGCAGGAACGCGTGATAACTGTCGAAGCCGGCGCGAATCGCCTCATAGGCGGCGCGCTGCTCCGGGTTCAGCGGCAGCTCCGGTTGCGCCAGCCAGTGTTCGTGGCGTGCACCGGGAGCGTGGCGGCGGATCTCGACCTGCACCAGATCCTTGGCCAGCAGCAGATCCAGGCTGTCCTTGCTCAGCATCAGTTTGCTCAGCAATTGATGGGCGACGCCGTGGGGATGCTGGGCCAGCGTGGCCAGGGCTTCGCGCTGGCGCGGCGCACGGGCGATGCGCGGATCATCGAGGCTGGCGCCCGGCGCGGCGGACCAGAAGCGTTCCTGGCGCGCTTCGGCCAGCTCGCCCTGGCGCAGCAACACCGGCAGCGCCCAGCTCAAGGTGTCGCCGAGGCTGTGCTGGTAGTACTGCGACGTCCACAGGCACAGCTTGAACAGCGCCGGCGGCAGCGGTGGGGTAGCGTCGAGCAGGGCCAGGGCTGGCTTGAGTTTCTCGACTGGCACTTCGCTGGTGTCGGTGACTTCCACCAGGATCCCGATCATCTCGCGTCGGCCGAACGGCACACGCAGGCGCATGCCGGGGTGCAACTGGGCGCGCAGGACGCCGGCCGGAGCACGGTAGTCGAACAGGCGGCGCAGCGGCGAAGGCAGGGCGAGGCGCAGAATGGCGTCGGGCACGCGGGGGGTCTCGATCAAAGGAAGATAAAAGTGGGGTCGTATGTTCCCCGGTGGGAGCGAGCTTGCTCGCGATAGCGCCATGTCAGGCAACATATATGCAGAATGACACACCCTCATCGCGAGCAAGCTCGCTCCCACAGGGGATGTGTACTGGGGCGGGAGCCTAGCAGACGACCGGTTTGAGCGACAGCTTGCGTGATCGGGATTGTCTGGTAGAATCCGCGGCCTAATTACGTGCGGTATTCAACAATAGTGTTGGGTGGCGGCACGCTAGCCCGAGGAAGACACCATGAAAGCTGATATCCATCCAGAATACCCAGCCATTGCTGTTACTTGCAGCTGCGGCAACAAGTTCGAAACTCGTTCGACCTTCGGCAAAGCCCTGGCGATCGACGTTTGCAACGAATGCCACCCGTTCTACACCGGTAAGCAGAAGACTCTGGATACCGGCGGCCGTGTACAGCGTTTCGCAGACCGTTTCGGTCAATTCGGCAAGAAAGCTCCTGCTCCTGCTGCTGCAGAGTAAGGCAGAAAAGCCTGATGGGCTTTTCCTTGCTGTTGAAAAAGGCGTCCCTCGCGGGCGCCTTTTTTATGTCCGCGATTTGGCTATCCGGCGCCCAGGCGTTTTGCCCGGCACCCAGCGGCCTGGCGCCCGTCGCGGTGCAGCGGGTGGTGGACGGCGACACCTTGCGCCTGAACGATGGCCGCAATGTACGCATGATCGGCTTGAACACGCCTGAGTTGGGCAAGAAGGGCCGTTCCGACGAGCCGTTCGCCGTGGCTGCGCGCAAACGCCTCGAAGCCCTGGTGGCGGCGAGCGACGGTCAGGTTGGCTTGCTGCCGGGCAAGGAAAGCAAGGACCGTTACGGCCGCACCCTGGCCCATGTCTACGGTGCCAATGGCGCCAATCTCGAAGCTCAGATGCTCGCCGAGGGCCTGGGTTTTCTGGTGGCCGTGGCACCGAACGTCGATCTGGTCGACTGTCAGCAAGCCGCCGAACACAGTGCGCGGCAGGCTGGCCTGGGATTGTGGCGCCAGTCACCTGTACTGAAAGCGGAGCAGATCAGCACTTCCGGTTTTGCCGTGCTCAGCGGTCGGGTGAGCAGGGTGCAGCGAAATCGCGGTGGGGTTTGGATCGAATTGCAGGACTCGGTTGTATTGCGCGTTGCGCCCAATCTGCTGGGGCGTTTCGATGTGAATTCACTGGAAAGCCTCAAGGGCAAGCAGGTCGAGGCGCGCGGCTGGGTGTTGGATCGCTCGCGCAAGGGCGGACTGAAGAATGGCCAGGCGCGCTGGATGTTGCCCTTGACCGATCCGGCGATGCTTCAAGCTGCACAGCGATAAAAAATTGTAGACATTTTTTCTGGCGATTGTGAACAGTCTAGCCCTTGTGTGCCGTGGCTCTTGGCCCAAAGTCGTAGGGGCGGGCGCTTGACAGGGGTGACCAGTCAGTCTTGTGGGGACTTTGCGAGGCGCGTATCCTCGCTGACCAGTCTGTCCAACAGTAAAAGCGGAATGCCAAAATGTCTGATCTGAAAACTGCCGCTCTCGAATATCACGCCCATCCTCGTCCAGGGAAGCTGAGTGTCGAGCTCACCAAGGCCACCGCTACCGCCCGCGATCTGTCGCTGGCCTACAGCCCCGGCGTAGCCGAACCAGTACGCGAAATCGCCCGCGATCCTGAACTGGCCTACAAATACACCGGCAAAGGCAACCTGGTTGCAGTCATTTCCGATGGCACCGCGATTCTCGGCCTGGGTAACCTCGGCCCATTGGCTTCCAAGCCAGTGATGGAAGGTAAAGGCGTACTGTTCAAGCGCTTCGCCGGCATCGACGTTTTCGACATCGAAGTCGACTCCGAAAGCCCGCAAGCCTTCATCGACACCGTCAAGCGCATCTCCATCACCTTCGGTGGCATCAACCTGGAAGACATCAAGGCACCTGAGTGCTTTGAAATCGAACGCGCCCTGATCGAGCAGTGCGATATCCCGGTATTCCACGATGACCAGCACGGCACCGCTATCGTGACCGCCGCCGGCATGATCAACGCCCTGGAAATCGCTGGCAAAACCCTCGCTGACGCCAAGATCGTCTGCCTGGGTGCCGGCGCTGCCGCCATCTCCTGCATGAAGTTGCTGGTGAGCATGGGTGCCAACATCGAAAACATCTACATGGTCGACCGTACCGGCGTGATCCACTCCGGCCGTGACGACCTGAACCAGTACAAGGCTGTGTTCGCCCACGCGACCGAAAAGCGCAGCCTGGCTGATGCCCTGCAAGGCGCTGACGTGTTCGTAGGCCTGTCCGGCCCGAACCTGCTGAGCCCTGAAGGCCTGCTGTCCATGGCGGCCAACCCGATCGTGTTCGCGTGCTCGAACCCTGATCCGGAAATCTCCCCGGAGCTGGCCCACGCCACCCGTAGCGACGTGATCATGGCCACCGGTCGTTCCGACTACCCGAACCAGGTCAACAACGTACTGGGCTTCCCGTTCATCTTCCGTGGTGCCCTGGACGTTCGCGCCAAGCGCATCAACGAAGAAATGAAAGTGGCTGCGGCCAACGCCCTGCGTGAACTGGCCAAGCTGCCGGTACCTCAGGAAGTGTGCGACGCCTATGGCGGCATCAAGCTGGAATTCGGTCGTGAGTACATCATTCCGAAGCCAATGGATGCCCGTCTGATCACCCTGATCTCCGATGCCGTTGCCAAAGCCGCCATCGAGACCGGTGTGGCGACCCTGCCGTATCCGAAGAACTACCCGCTCAAAAGCGTGGATGACGTGTTCAACGGCTAAGCCGTTGTAGCGCTTCAACAGAAAGCCCCGGCTTGCGAGAGTCGGGGCTTTTTTGTGCCTGAGGGTTTTGTACCGCCTGTCAGGGCCTCTTCGCGGGCAAGCCCGCTCCCACAGGAGTCAGCGGCGTACATAAATTCGATGTACACCATCGCCCACTGTGGGAGCGGGCTTGCCCGCGAAGAGGGCGGACCAGACAACATCAAAACCGGCAGGCAAAAAAAGCCCCGCGCTTCTTCCGAAGGCGGAGCTTTTCACCATTGTTACTATCAGAACAAATCGATCGGCGCCGCTTCATCCGCCGGCAGCGGGCTGCCTGGCGCATTGCCGTTGCCCAGCTCGTTGACCGACGGAGGCGTATCTTCGGCCTTGAACAGCTCGAAGTAGGCTCCTGGCGTGCCCGGGCTGGCCGCGCGGCCGCTGATCGGGTCGACCCGCAGGCTGAGGATGCCTTCCGGCTCTGCCTGCGTATGCGGCGGCTTGCCTTTGAGCGCGGCGCCCATGTAGTTCATCCAGATCGGCAGCGCGACGGTGCCGCCGAATTCCTTGCGGCCCAGGCTTTCCGGTTGGTCGAAACCGGTCCATACGGTGGTCACGTAGTCGGCGTTGTAGCCGGAGAACCAGGCGTCCTTGGATTCGTTGGTCGTACCGGTCTTGCCGGCAATGTCGGGGCGGCCCAGCGCCAGCGCGCGGCGGCCGGTTCCGAGCTTGATCACGTCCTCAAGCATGCTGTTGAGGATGTAGGTGGTGCGCCCGTCAACGATGCGTTCGGCCACGGCGGATGTCTGCGGCGTTGGCGTAGCACCTGCGGCCTCGTCAGGCGTTGCATTGACCGTGAACGCCTGAGCGGCTGGCACGGCAATGCCATCGCTGGCAGCGCCGCCCTGAGGCACGCTCGGCGGGTTGGCGACGAACAGCGTGTCGCCGTTGCGGCTTTCGATCTTGTCGATGATGTACGGGGTGATCTTGTAGCCGCCGTTGGCGAAGGTGCTCCAGCCGGTGGCGATCTCCATTGGCGTCAGGGTCGCGGTGCCCAGCGCCAGGGACAGGTTGGGCGGCAGGTCCTGCTTGTTGAAGCCGAAGCGAGTGATGTAGTCGATGGTCTTGCCGACGCCCATCGCTTGCAGCAAGCGGATCGACACGAGGTTGCGCGACTTGTACAGCGCTTCACGCAGGCGAATCGGGCCGAGGAAGGTGTTGGTGTCGTTCTTCGGGCGCCAGACCTTGTCCAGGTACTCGTCGACGAACACGATCGGTGCATCGTTCACCAGGCTGGAGGCGGTGTAGCCGTTATCCAGTGCGGCGGCATAGACGAACGGCTTGAAGCTCGAACCCGGCTGGCGCTTGGCCTGCATGGCGCGGTTGTAGTTGCTCTGTTCGAAGGCGAAACCGCCGACCAGCGAGCGAATGGCGCCGTTCTGCGGGTCCAGGGACACCAGCGCGCCCTGGGCCTGCGGGATCTGGCTGAACTTCAGCGAATTGTCCGGCTGACGCTGCACGCGTATCAGATCGCCGACCTGGGCCACGTCCGAGGGCTGTTTCGGGTTGGCACCCATACTGTTGGTATTGAGGAACGGCCGGGCCCATTTCATGGTGTCCCAGTTCACGTGCTCCTGGCCGGTGCGGGTCAGCACTTGCAGGCCGCTCTTGTCGACCTGGGTGACGATGGCCGGTTCCAGGCTGCTGATGGTGCGTTGTTTGGTCAGTTCGGCCGCCCAGGCCTCGCGAGTCTTGCCCGGCAGCCGCGACTCGGGGCCGCGATAGCCGTGGCGCTGATCGTAGGTCATCAGGCCTTCGTGGACCGCGGTGTTGGCCAGTTCCTGGAGGTCGCTCGGCACCGTGGTGGTGACGCGGAAGCCCTCGGTATAGGCGTCGCTGCCATAACGCCCGACCATTTCGGCGCGGGCCATTTCGGCGATGTACGGAGCGTTCACTTCCGGCGTCGGCACGTGATAGCTGGCGTTCAGCGGCTCGTTGACTGCAGTGGTGTAGTCGGCCTCGCTGATTTTCCCGAGCTTGTACATGCGCCCCAGGATCCAGTCGCGACGCTCCTTGCTGCGCGCCGGGTTGGCCAGCGGGTTGAAGCGCGACGGCGCCTTGGGCAGGCCGGCGATCATCGCCATCTGCGCCAGGCTGACATCGCGGATCGACTTGCCGTAATAGACCTGCGCCGCCGCCTCGATGCCGTACGCACGGTTACCCAGGTAGATCTTGTTGACGTACAGCTCGAGGATCTCGTCCTTGGTCAGCTGTCGTTCGATCTGCAGGGCCAGCAGGATCTCGGTGGTCTTGCGCGAAAAGCTGCGTTCGCTGGACAGGAAGAAGTTCTTCGCCACCTGCATGGTGATCGTGCTGCCGCCGGACTGAATGTGTCCGCTTTTTACCAGTTGGGTCGCAGCGCGCATCAGGCTGCTCGGGTCAACGCCGTAATGGTTGGCGAAGTTGTCGTCTTCAGCACTTAGTAACGCATTGATGAAGTTGGGGGGAATGTCGGCGAAACGGATCGGTGTGCGGCGCATTTCGCCGAATTCTGCGATCAACTTGTTATCGCTGCTGTAGACCCGCAAAGGGATCTGCAACTGGATGCTTCTCAGCGCCTCCACGGACGGCAGCCCGGGACTAAGGTAGAGGTACGCCCCGCTCAGACCCAGGAGGAGTCCGCAGAAAACCGCGACGATGGACCAACCGAAAAACTTCAGCAGACGAATCAAGGCTTTTGGATATCCAGGGCAAAAAATGAATTGGGCAACAGGGTTCAAGCTAAATGAGAACGACCCGCGCTTGAACAAATGCGGAAAAAAACGCTGGGCATTATAAGCATTTTTCTGATCGGGAGCGTGGTTGGCGCTGCTGTCAAGACGGGTGGATTGAACGCAATGGACATTGCAGAGTCCGTAACTCACGGAAAGTCATAGGGAATTGGTAGTGCCAGGACTCTTCAACAAAAAATCCAGTACGCTCCTTGGAATCGATATCAGCTCTACCTCGGTAAAGCTTGTGGAATTGAGCCGCCAGGGCGAGCGCTATCGGGTCGAGGCTTATGCCGTGGAGCCGTTGCCGGTCGGCGCGGTGATCGAAAAGAACATCGCCGAACTAGAAGGCGTGGGGCTGGCCCTCGCCCGCGCGCTGGCCAGGGCCAGAACCGGCCTCAAGAACGTGGCCGTGGCCGTGGCAGGCTCGGCGGTGATCACCAAGACCATCGAGATGGAGGCTGGACTTTCCGAGGATGAGATGGAAAGCCAGCTGAAGATCGAGGCTGACCAGTACATTCCATATCCTCTGGATGAAGTCGCGATCGACTTTGAAGTCCAGGGCTCCTCGGCGCGTAATCCGGAGCGCGTCAATGTGCTGCTCGCCGCTTGCCGCAAGGAAAACGTCGAAGTTCGCGAGGCCGCCCTGAGCCTCGCGGGGCTGACCGCTCGCGTGGTCGATGTCGAAGCCTACGCGCTGGAGCGTTCGTTCGGGTTGCTGGTCAATCAGCTCGCGGCCTCCGGCAAGCCTTTGACGGTCGCGGTGGTGGACATCGGCGCCACCATGACCACCCTGAGCGTGCTGCACGACGGGCGGCTTATCTACACCCGCGAACAGCTGTTCGGGGGGGCGCCAGCTGACTGAAGAAATCCAGCGTCGCTATGGCCTGACGCTGGAGCAGGCGGGGCTGGCGCAACGCAAGGGCGGTCTGCCGGATGACTATGCCGGTGAGGTCTTGCAGCCCTTTCAACAGGCACTGGTGCAGCAGGTGTCGCGCTCGCTGCAGTTTTTCCTTGCCGGCGGCCAGTACAGCGCCGTCGACCATATCCTGCTGGCCGGCGGTACCGCATCGGTGCCGGGGCTGGAGCGTTTGATCGAGCAGCAATTGGTTGTGCCGACCCGGGTCGCGAACCCTTTTTCCGATATGACGCTGGGTAGCAAGGTCAACGGTGCTGCCCTGGCGAGTGATGCTCCGGCGTTGATGATCGCCTGTGGTCTTGCCCTCAGGAGCTTTGACTGATGGCCCGGATCAATCTTCTTCCCTGGCGCGAGGAGCGGCGTGAAGTCCGTCGCAAGCGTTTCCTGCTGATCCTGGTGGCCACAATGGTGGGTGCGACGGGCGCGGTGCTGGTTGCCAACCAGGTCATCGGCGGCGCCATCGACCGGCAAGTTGCCCGTAACGATTACATCAACAGGCAAATCGCCATGGTCGATGAGCGGATCACACAGATCAATGATCTCAAGGATCGCCGTCAGCAACTGGTGGAGCGCATGCACATCATCCAGGACCTGCAAGGCAACCGCCAAATCAGCGGGCGAATATTTGACCAGTTGGTGCGGGCCCTGCCCGAGGGCGTGTATTTCACCGAAGTGAAAATGACTGCAAAGACGCTGTCCATCACCGGCGCTGCGCAATCCAACAACCGTGTTTCAGACTTGATGCGCAACCTCGAGGCGTCAGACTGGTTCGATACACCGAGCCTGACCGAAGTCAGGGCCACAGCTGCCGGTCAGGTGGCGCAGGCCAACGTCTTCCAGTTGACCGTTCGCCAGACTCAACCCGCCGCACCGGAGGGTGGCGAATGAGCCTGTCCGAATGGTTCGAAGGGCTGCGCAAGATCGACATCAATGACCTGAACACCGGCAACATGGGTTCCTGGCCGCCGGCGATCAAGTGTCTGCTGGCCGGTTTGCTCATGCTTCTGGTGCTGGCCATGGGCTACAGCTTTTCCACTCGCGACCTTGAGAGCCAACTCGATCTCAAGCGTGAGGAAGAGTCGATGCTCAAGGAACAGTTCGCCGACAAAGCCCGCATGGCGGCGAACCTGGATCTCTACACCCGGCAGTTGACGGAGATGCAGAGCGCTTTCGGCGTGCTGTTGCGGCAACTGCCCGGCGACACCGAGGTGCCCGGCTTGCTGGAAGACATCACGCGCACCGGTCTGGGCAGTGGCCTGGAGTTCGAAGAGATCAAGCTGCTGCCGGAGGTCGCCCAGCCGTTCTACATCGAGTTGCCGATCCAGATCACGGTCACCGGGGGGTACCACGAACTGGCCACCTTCATCAGTGGTGTGGCCGGGTTGCCGCGAATCGTCACCTTGCACGATTTCGACCTTGCCCCCGTCAGCCCCGAGGGGGCTCCGAAACTGCGCTTGAGTATTCTCGCCAAGACCTACCGTTACAACGACAAGGGGCAGCCTCAATGAGCCCGGCACGTTGTTTTTCGCTGGTGCTGTTGCTGTCTGCCTTGTCCGGTTGTGGCGCAGGCGATGACTACGACGATCTGGACGCCTACATGAACGAAGTGCGCCTGCAAGGGCCGGGCAGGATTGAACCATCGCCGGTATTTCGGTCTTACCCGGCATTCACCTATGACGCGGCGAATCTGCGCAGCCCGTTTTCAGCGCAAATCGGTGCCGATCCGGCGGCCCGGCGACGCGGATCTCGCAACGTCAAACCCGACCCCGGGCGGGTCAGGCAGTACCTCGAAGGTTTCAACATCGAACAGTTTGAAATGGTCGGCACCCTATCCAATGCAGCGGGCTCCTATGCCCTGCTGCGCGGGGCAGGCGGGGTGCACCGGTTGAAAGTCGGCGATTACCTGGGGCGTAACGACGGAAGGATCGTCGCGATCAGCGGCTCGCAGGTCGATGTGGTTGAAATTGTCCCTGATGGCCAGGGCGCTTGGCTGGAGCGTCCCCGGACCATCCCTTTGAAAGAGCACTCATAGTGGAACTCGAACAATGAACAGGATTTTTTCCGCCTTCGGCCTTTCGCTATGGATAGCGATGTTGTCGTCGATGGCACAAGCGGCCAATCTCAAGGCGCTGGATGTCACTGCGCTGCCGGGAGACCGTGTCGAGTTGAAGTTGTCGTTCGATGAACCGCCCCCGGTGCCCCAGGGTTACACAACGCAGTCGCCGGCCCGGATTGCCCTGGATTTGCCGGGTGTCGCCAGTCAGCTGGCCAGCAAGACTCACGATCTCGGCGGTGGAAATGCCCGCAGCGCAACGGTGGTGGAGGCCGGGGACCGTACGCGATTGATCATCAACCTCGCTCAGCCGGTGCCGTACGACTCGCGAATTGAAGGCAACAATTTGCTGGTGGTTGTCGGGCGGGGTGTCAAACCGTCGACAGCCAGGCCGGCGGCCATGGCAACGCCGCTTTCGGCAAGCGCCGCGACGCCGGCAGGCAAGGCCATTCGCGGTGTGGATTTCCAGCGCGGCACACAGGGTGAGGGCAACGTGGTGATCGACTTGTCGGACCCCTCGATGGCGCCCGACATACAACAGCGCGACGGCAAGATCATCGTGGGGTTTGCCAGGACCCGATTGCCTGAGCCATTGCGCGTGCGGCTGGACGTGAAGGATTTCGCCACGCCAGTGCAGTTCGTCAATGCCAGTGCGAGTGGCGATAGAGCCATCATCAGCATCGAGCCCGGTGGCAGGTTCGATTACTCGACCTATCAGACCGACAGCAAGCTTACGATCAGTGTTCGCCCGGCGGCGGTCGACGACCTGCAAAAGCGCAATGCCGGGCAACAGGCCTACAGCGGCGAGAAACTTTCGCTGAACTTCCAGAACATCGATGTGCGTTCGGTGCTGCAACTGATCGCCGATTTCACCAACCTCAACCTGGTGGCCAGCGACACGGTGCAGGGTGGCATCACGTTGCGCCTGCAGAACGTGCCTTGGGACCAGGCGCTGGATCTGGTGCTCAAAACCAAGGGATTGGACAAGCGCAAGGTCGGCAATGTCCTGCTTGTCGCGCCGGCCGATGAAATAGCTGCCCGTGAGCGTCAGGAACTGGAATCACAAAAGCAGATTGCCGACCTGGCGCCATTGCGTCGGGAGCTGTTGCAGGTGAACTACGCGAAGGCGGCGGACATCGCCAAACTCTTCCAGTCGGTGACCAGTGCCGAAGCGAAGCCCGACGAACGGGGATCCATCACCGTCGACGAGCGCACCAACAACATCATTGCCTACCAGACCCAGGACCGGCTCGACGAGCTGCGCAGAATTGTCACGCAGCTGGATATCCCCGTGCGTCAGGTCATGATCGAGGCGCGCATTGTCGAAGCCAACGTCGACTATGACAAAAGCCTCGGGGTGCGCTGGGGCGGTTCGATACAGAACAGGGGTAACTGGAACGCTTCCGGCGTCAGCAACGGGGTCAATGGCTCGTCGACCATTGGCACGCCAGGCAGTACCGGCACCAATTCACCGTTCGTCGACATGGGCGCGGTCAATAACACCTCGGGCATCGGCATCGCGTTCATCACCGATAACGTCTTGCTGGACCTGGAGCTGACGGCCATGGAGAAAACCGGCAACGGGGAAATCGTCTCGCAGCCCAAGGTGGTCACGTCCGACAAGGAAACCGCGAAAATCCTCAAGGGCACCGAGATTCCCTACCAGGAGGCCAGCTCCAGCGGCGCGACTTCGGTGTCGTTCAAGGAGGCTTCGCTGTCGCTGGAGGTGACGCCGCAGATCACGCCCGACAACCGGATCATCATGGAGGTCAAGGTGACCAAGGACGAACCTGACTACCTCAACAAGGTCCAGGATGTACCGCCCATCAAGAAAAACGAAGTCAACGCCAAGGTCCTGGTCAACGATGGCGAGACCATCGTCATTGGCGGCGTTTTCTCAAATACTCAGAGCAAGGTCGTAGATAAGGTGCCATTTCTTGGCGATGTGCCGTATCTTGGCCGCCTTTTCCGGCGTGATGTGGTTTCGGAGAAAAAATCCGAGCTGTTGGTATTCCTCACTCCGCGTATCATGAATAACCAGGCGATTGCTGTGAGTCATTGATTCTGTGCGAAATTTGATTCTTGTTGGACCGATGGGTGCTGGAAAAAGCACCATCGGCCGGTTGCTGGCCAAAGAGCTGCGCCTGCCATTCAAAGATTCCGATAAGGAAATTGAATTGCGCACGGGCGCCAATATCCCTTGGATCTTCGATAAAGAAGGCGAACCGGGCTTTCGTGATCGCGAGCAGGCAATGATTGCCGAACTGTGCGATTACGACGGTGTGGTGCTGGCGACAGGTGGGGGCGCGGTCATGCGCGAAGCCAATCGTCGGGCACTGCATGCCGGTGGGCGGGTGGTTTATCTGCATGCGTCGGTCGAGCAGCAGGTCGGCCGCACGGCCCGCGACCGCAATCGGCCGTTGTTGCGTACTGCCGATCCGGCCAAGACCCTGCGGGATCTGTTGGCGATCCGCGATCCGCTCTATCGGGAAATCGCCGACCTGGTGGTCGAAACCGATGAGCGGCCACCACGAATGGTCGTGCTCGACATTCTGGAGCGCCTGCAGCAGTTGCCGCCCCGTTAAAGCGCCGCGCGAAATGCGCTATCCTCGGCGTCGCGCCATGACCGCTCAAGGTTGTGGCGGATGGCTACCGAACGGCGTCACACCAGCAGAGGCCGTGGGCATTCGTTAATTCAAGGCAGGACGCCTGATTCATCTTCACTGTGGGGACACATGCAGACACTCAAGGTCGATCTAGGCGAGCGCAGCTACCCGATTCATATTGGCGAAGGTTTGTTGGATCAGCCTGAGCTGCTGGCCCCGCACATTCGCGGACGGCAAGTAGCGATTATCTCCAACGAGACTGTTGCGCCGCTCTATCTCGAGCGTCTGACCCGCAGCCTGGCGCAGTTTTCGGTGATTTCCGTGGTGCTGCCCGACGGCGAAGCCTTCAAGACCTGGGAAACCCTGCAGCTGATTTTCGACGGCCTGTTGACCGCGCGGCATGACCGCCGCACCACAGTGATCGCCCTCGGTGGCGGTGTGATCGGTGACATGGCCGGCTTTGCCGCCGCCTGCTACCAGCGCGGCGTCGATTTCATCCAGGTTCCGACCACACTGCTGTCGCAGGTCGACTCCTCGGTGGGCGGCAAGACCGGGATCAACCATCCGCTGGGCAAGAACATGGTCGGCGCTTTCTATCAGCCGAACGTGGTGCTGATCGATACCGCCAGCCTCAATACCCTGCCGGCGCGCGAGCTGTCCGCCGGTCTGGCCGAAGTCATCAAGTACGGGCTGATCTGTGATGAGCCGTTCCTGACCTGGCTCGAAGACAACGTCGACCGCCTGCGCAACCTCGACCAGCAAGCCCTGACCTATGCCATCGAGCGCTCCTGCGCGGCCAAGGCCGCAGTGGTCGGTGCCGATGAGAAAGAGACGGGCGTTCGTGCCACCTTGAACCTGGGCCACACGTTTGGCCACGCCATCGAAACCCACATGGGCTATGGTGTGTGGCTTCATGGTGAAGCCGTGGCTGCTGGCACGGTAATGGCGCTGGAAATGTCCGCGCGACTCGGCTGGATCAGCGAACAGGAGCGCGATCGCGGCATTCGCCTGTTCCAGCGGGCGGGGCTGCCGGTCATTCCGCCGCAAGAGATGACAGAAGCCGATTTCCTCGAACACATGTCCATTGATAAAAAAGTGATCGACGGTCGTTTGCGCCTGGTGCTGCTGCGCCGCATGGGCGAAGCGGTGGTGACCGACGATTATCCGAAAGAGGTTCTACAGGCCACGCTGGGGGCAGACTACCGCGCCCTGGCTCAGCTTAAAGGTTAATAAGAACGCGATGACTAGTTTGCATGCCGACGAGGCTTTCCTCGGCCATTACCAGTTGAGTCATGACCCTTTTGCTCCACGGGTGCCTGGCTTCAAATTTTTCCCGGCCCAGCGCAAGCCCGTGCTGGGGCAACTGCATCACCTGGCCCGCTACAGCCAGCTGCTGCTGGTCGTCACAGGCCCGGAGGGCAGTGGCAAGACCCTGTTGCGCCAGGCCCTGGTCGCCAGCACCAACAAGCAGTCGGTACAGAGTGTGGTGGTGTCCGCCCGTGGCGCCGGCGATGGGGCCGGGGTGTTGCGACAGGTGGCCCAGGCCCTGAATGTCGCCCAGGCTGATGCCAGCGCCATTCTGGCCCAGGTGGTGCAGCTTGCGCTCACCGGGCAGGAAGTCTATCTGCTGGTCGATGACGCCGAGCAACTCGATGAGTCCGCCCTTGAGGTCCTGATGGTCCTGGCGGCCGGCGCACCCGAGGGACGCCCGCATGTATTCCTGTTCGGTGACACCTCGCTGATCGCTCAGCTTGAGGCTTTGCATCTCGAAGAAGAGCGTTTCCACGTCATCGAGCTGCAGCCTTACACCGAGGAAGAAACCCGCGAATATCTGGAGCAGCGGCTTGAAGGCGCTGGCCGTGGTATCGAACTTTTCACCGCGGATCAGATATCTGATATTCACGAAAGCTCCGAAGGTTGGCCTGGCAGCATCAATCAGGTCGCCCGCGATGCAATGATCGAAGCCATGATCGCCAGCCGCTCAGCGGTCAAGCGTCCAAAAATGGGGTTCAATATGCCGAAGAAACACGTATTGGCGATTTCCGCCGTGGTCGTGGTCGCGGTAGCCGCCGCCTGGCTGATGCCGGGTCGCAACAAGGCACCGACCACGGGTGCGCCGGCCGAACAGGCGCAACTGCCGCTGGGCCAGGGTCAGCCAACAGCGAATGGCGGTGCTCCGGCCGTCGAATTCGCTGGCAACACACAGCCGATGCCATTGCCGTTGGTCGGCAACTCGCAACCGGTCATGCGTGGTCCGTTGGCTGAGGCCGCAGGCGGCATCACCGAAGGCGATGATGGCGTGCCGGTTGAAGGTTCCAGCGCTACACCACCGACGGTGACGACTACAGCACCGCCTGTAGGCGTTCCAGCCGGTCCTGCGCCGACGCCAGCCGCCAAGCCGGCCCCTGCGCCGACTCAGGTTGCCACCGCCAAGCCAGCGCCTGCTCCAGTGGCCAAGCCTGCTCCAGTGCCAGCCAAGCCAGCCGTAGCCGCGGCAACCAAGCCTGCCGAGAAACCGGCTCCGGCGGCCAAGGCTGCTGGCGGTACCTGGTACGCCGGCCAGGCGCCGGGTAACTACGTGGTGCAGATCCTTGGCACCAGCTCCGAAGCGAGCGCGCAAAGCTTCGTCAAGGAGCAGGGCGGCGAGTACCGTTATTTCAAGAAAGTCCTCAACGGCAAGCCGCTCTACGTGATCACCTACGGCAACTTCGCCAATCGTGATGCAGCCGTTTCCGCCATCAAGGCCTTGCCAGCGAAGGTTCAGGCTGGTAAACCTTGGCCTCGCACTGTCGCCAGCGTCCAACAGGAACTGGCAACAACTCGCTGAAGATTCGGCGGCCTTACCCAGGCCGCCTCTCCAAGCACCTCAAAATTTCTACGAGTGCGCGCAACCTTTCAGGCTGCGTGCCTTGTGGTGTCTGCGTTACAGTAGTCTTTGAGTCGTTGCGGTCAAAATTAAAAAAGTTTTGACTAGCACAGCAGATCGCTTTAAACCTTTCACAAATGCGACATGAATTTGCGACATTTCGTCGTCAAATTTGTGAGCCTCTGTGTCGCTGTGTACAATGACCACCCTTTTGCCCCCGCTAAGCCGGCGTACGTTCGGCGCGGAATGCAAGTGGTTGAATTGAAAAGAAATTTGCCTCGAAAAGAGGCAGCCTGGTGAGAAAGTGTCTATGAAAGCAGGTCTGTACCAACCAGATGAATTCAAGGATAACTGCGGTTTCGGCCTGATAGCCCATATGCAGGGCGAGCCCAGTCATACCCTTTTGCAAACGGCCATCGAGGCCCTGACCTGCATGACCCACCGCGGTGGGATTAATGCCGACGGCAAGACCGGTGACGGTTGCGGTCTGCTGATTCAAAAGCCGGACGCGTTCCTGCGAGCCATCGCCCAGGAAACCTTCGGCGTCGAACTGCCCAAGCAATATGCCGTGGGCATGGTCTTCTTCAACCAGGACCCGGTCAAAGCCGAAGCCGCTCGCGAGAACATGAACCGCGAGATCCTCGCCGCCGGCCTGCAGCTGGTCGGCTGGCGCAAGGTGCCGATCGACACCAGCGTCCTCGGCCGCCTGGCCCTTGAGCGCCTGCCGCAGATCGAGCAGGTGTACATCGGCGGTGAAGGCCTGAGCGATCAGGACATGGCTGTCAAGCTGTTCACCTCCCGTCGTCGCTCGTCCGTGGCCAACGCCGCCGACACCGACCACTACGTGTGCAGCTTTTCGCACAAGACCATCATTTACAAAGGCCTGATGATGCCGGCGGACCTGACCGCCTTCTATCCGGACCTGAGCGATGAGCGCCTGCAAACCTCGATTTGCGTGTTCCACCAGCGCTTCTCCACCAATACCCTGCCGAAATGGCCGCTGGCTCAACCGTTCCGCTTCCTGGCGCACAACGGCGAGATCAACACCATCACCGGCAACCGCAACTGGGCCGTGGCCCGTCGCACCAAGTTCACCAACGATCTGATGGACCTGGAAGAACTCGGCCCGCTGGTCAACCGCGTCGGTTCCGACTCCTCGAGCATGGACAACATGCTCGAGCTGATGGTCACCGGCGGCATCGACCTGTTCCGTGGCGTGCGGATGATCATTCCGCCTGCGTGGCAGAACGTCGAGACCATGGACCCGGATCTGCGTGCGTTCTACGAATACAACTCGATGCACATGGAGCCGTGGGACGGCCCGGCCGGCGTGGTAATGACCGACGGTCGTTACGCGGTGTGCCTGCTCGACCGTAACGGTCTGCGTCCGGCGCGTTGGGTCACCACCACCAACGGTTTCATCACCCTGGCTTCGGAAATCGGTGTCTGGAACTACCAGCCTGAAGACGTGATCGCCAAGGGCCGCGTTGGCCCTGGCCAGATCTTTGCCGTGGACACCGAAACCGGTCAGATCCTCGACACCGACGCCATCGACAACCGCCTGAAGTCCCGTCATCCGTACAAGCAATGGCTGCGCAAGAACGCCCTGCGCATCCAGGCGACCATGGAAGACAACGACCACGGTTCGGCTTTCTACGACGTCGACCAGCTCAAGCAATACATGAAGATGTACCAGGTCACGTTCGAAGAGCGCGACCAGGTGCTGCGTCCGCTCGGCGAACAGGGCTACGAAGCCGTGGGCTCGATGGGCGACGATACGCCGATGGCCGTGCTGTCCCAGCGCGTGCGCACGCCGTACGACTACTTCCGCCAGCAGTTCGCGCAGGTCACCAACCCGCCGATCGACCCGCTGCGTGAAGCCATCGTCATGTCGCTGGAAATCTGCCTCGGTGCCGAGCGCAACATTTTCCAGGAGTCGCCGGAACACGCTTCGCGCGTGATCCTCAGCTCGCCGGTCATTTCCCCGGCCAAGTGGCGCTCGCTGATGAACCTCGATCGCCCGGGCTTCGAACGCGCGATCATCGACCTCAACTACGACGAAAGCGTCGGCCTCGAAGCGGCAATCCGCAACGTCGCCGATCAGGCTGAAGAAGCCGTGCGCGCCGGTCGTACCCAGGTCGTGCTGAGTGACCGTCACATTGCTCCGGGCAAGCTGCCGATCCACGCTTCCCTGGCTACCGGCGCGGTGCACCATCGCCTGACCGAAAAAGGCCTGCGTTGCGATTCCAACATCCTGGTGGAAACCGCGACCGCTCGCGATCCGCATCACTTCGCCGTGTTGATCGGTTTCGGCGCCTCTGCCGTTTATCCGTTCCTGGCCTACGAAGTGCTGGGCGACCTGATCCGTACAGGTGAAGTCTTGGGCGACCTCTACGAGGTGTTCAAGAACTACCGTAAAGGCATCACCAAGGGCCTGCTCAAGATCCTCTCGAAGATGGGCATCTCGACCATTACCTCCTATCGCGGAGCACAACTGTTCGAAGCGATCGGCCTGTCCGAGGAAGTCTGCAACCTGAGCTTCCGTGGCGTGCCAAGCCGCATCAAGGGTGCGCGTTTCGTCGACATCGAAGCCGAGCAGAAAGCCCTCGCTACCGAAGCCTGGAGCCCACGCAAGCCGATCCAGCAAGGCGGCCTGCTGAAGTTCGTCCACGGTGGCGAATATCACGCGTACAACCCGGACGTGGTCAACACCCTGCAAGCCGCTGTGCAGCAGGGCGACTACAGCAAGTTCAAGGAATACACGTCGCTGGTGGACAACCGCCCGGTGTCGATGATCCGCGACCTGCTGAAAGTCAAAACCCTCGACACTCCATTGGATATCAGCGAAATCGAGCCGCTGGAATCGGTGCTCAAGCGCTTCGACTCTGCGGGTATCTCGCTGGGCGCCCTGTCGCCGGAAGCTCACGAAGCCCTGGCCGAAGCCATGAACCGCCTCGGTGCGCGTTCCAACTCCGGTGAAGGCGGCGAAGACCCGGCGCGCTACGGCACCATCAAGAGCTCGAAAATCAAGCAAGTGGCGACCGGCCGTTTCGGTGTGACCCCCGAATACCTGGTCAACGCCGAAGTGCTGCAGATCAAGGTCGCCCAAGGCGCCAAGCCCGGCGAAGGTGGTCAACTGCCAGGCGGCAAGGTCAACGGTCTGATCGCCAAGCTGCGTTACGCAGTGCCGGGCGTGACCCTGATTTCGCCGCCGCCGCACCATGACATCTACTCGATCGAAGACTTGTCGCAGCTGATTTTCGACCTGAAACAAGTCAACCCGAAGGCACTGGTCTCGGTGAAGCTGGTTGCAGAAGCGGGCGTCGGCACCATTGCCGCCGGTGTGGCCAAGGCCTACGCGGACCTGATCACCATCTCCGGCTACGACGGCGGTACCGGTGCATCGCCGCTGACCTCGATCAAATACGCGGGCGCTCCGTGGGAACTCGGCCTGGCCGAAACCCACCAGACCCTGCGTGGCAACGACCTGCGCGGCAAAGTCCGGGTGCAGACCGACGGCGGCCTGAAAACCGGCCTCGACGTGATCAAGGCGGCTATTCTCGGCGCTGAAAGCTTCGGCTTCGGCACCGCGCCAATGATCGCCCTGGGCTGCAAATACCTGCGCATCTGCCACCTGAACAACTGCGCTACCGGCGTTGCGACCCAGAACGAGAAGCTGCGCAAGGATCACTACATCGGCACCGTCGACATGGTGGTGAACTTCTTCACCTACGTCGCCGAAGAGACCCGCGAGTGGCTGGCCAAGCTGGGCGTGCGCTCCCTCGAAGAGCTGATCGGCCGTACCGATCTGCTGGAAATCCTCGAAGGCCAGACCGCCAAGCAGCATCACCTGGACCTGACCCCGTTGCTGGGCAGCGACCATGTGCCGGCGGACAAGCCGCAATTCTGTGGCGTTGAACGCAACCCGCCGTTCGACAAGGGCCTGCTGGCCGAAAAAATGGTCGACATGGCCACCTCGGCGATCAACGACCTGAGCGGTGCCGAGTTCGACCTGGAAATCTGCAACTGCGACCGTTCCATCGGTGCACGGATCTCCGGCGAAATCGCGCGCAAGCACGGCAACCAGGGCATGGCCCACGCGCCGATTACGTTCCGCTTCAAAGGCACGGCCGGGCAGAGCTTCGGCGTGTGGAACGCCGGCGGCCTGAACATGTACCTGGAAGGCGACGCCAACGACTACGTCGGCAAGGGCATGACCGGCGGCAAGCTGGTCATCGTTCCGCCGAAGGGCAGTGTCTACCGTACCCAGGACAGTGCCATCATCGGCAACACCTGCCTCTACGGCGCCACCGGCGGCAAGCTGTTCGCCGCGGGTACCGCTGGCGAGCGTTTCGCCGTGCGTAACTCCGGTGCCCACACCGTCGTGGAAGGCACTGGCGATCACTGCTGCGAGTACATGACCGGTGGTTTCGTCTGCGTATTGGGCAAGACCGGTTACAACTTCGGCTCTGGCATGACCGGCGGTTTCGCCTACGTGCTCGACCAGGACAACAGTTTCGTTGACCGGGTCAACCACGAACTGGTGGAAATCCAGCGGATCAGCGGCGAGGCGATGGAAGCCTACCGCAGCCACCTGCAACGCGTGCTGAACGAGTACGTCGAGGAAACCGACAGCGAGTGGGGTCGTGAACTCGCCGAGAACCTCGATGATTACGTGCGTCGTTTCTGGCTGGTCAAGCCCAAGGCTGCCAACCTGAAATCGTTGCTTTCCAGCACCCGTGCCAACCCGCAGTGATATGCGCCTGAAGAGTTTGATGAGGTTTTAAAATGGCTGAACGTCTGAATAATGACTTCCAGTTCATCGAGGTCGGGCGCAAGGATCCGAAGAAGAAACTGTTGCGTCAACGCAAGAAAGAGTTCGTGGAAATCTACGAACCCTTCAAACCCCAGCAGTCGGCCGACCAGGCCCACCGCTGCCTGGGTTGCGGTAACCCGTATTGCGAATGGAAGTGCCCGGTGCACAACTTCATTCCCAACTGGCTGAAGCTGGTGGCCGAGGGCAACATCCTCCAGGCCGCCGAACTGTCGCACCAGACCAACACCCTGCCGGAAGTCTGCGGCCGGGTGTGCCCGCAGGACCGTCTGTGCGAGGGTGCCTGCACCCTCAACGACGGCTTCGGCGCGGTGACCATCGGTTCGGTGGAGAAGTACATCACCGACACCGCGTTCGCCATGGGCTGGCGCCCGGACATGTCCAAGGTCAAGCCGACCGGCAAGCGTGTCGCGATCATCGGTGCCGGGCCTGCGGGCCTGGGCTGTGCCGACGTGCTGGTGCGTGGTGGCGTGACCCCGGTGGTGTTCGACAAGAACCCGGAAATCGGTGGCCTGCTGACCTTCGGCATCCCGGAGTTCAAGCTGGAAAAAACCGTGCTGAGCAATCGTCGCGAAGTCTTCACCGGCATGGGCATCGAGTTCCGCCTCAACACCGAGGTGGGCACGGACGTGACCATGGAGCAGCTGCTCGAAGAATACGATGCGGTATTCATGGGCATGGGCACCTACACCTACATGAAGGGCGGCTTTGCCGGGGAAGACCTGCCGGGCGTGTACGACGCGCTGGACTTCCTGATCGCCAACGTCAACCGCAACCTGGGCTTTGAAAAGTCGCCGGAAGATTTCGTCGACATGAAAGGCAAGAAGGTCGTGGTGCTGGGCGGCGGCGACACGGCGATGGACTGCAACCGTACGTCGATTCGCCAGGGCGCCAAGTCGGTGACCTGCGCTTATCGTCGTGACGAAGCGAACATGCCGGGCTCGCGCAAAGAGGTGAAGAACGCCAAGGAAGAAGGCGTGAAATTCCTCTACAACCGCCAGCCGATCGCCATCGTTGGTGAAGACAAGGTCGAAGGCGTGAAGGTGGTCGAGACCCGTCTCGGCGAGCCGGACGCCCGTGGCCGTCGCAGCCCTGAGCCGATCCCGGGCTCCGAAGAGATCATCCCGGCCGACGCCGTGGTCATCGCGTTCGGTTTCCGTCCGAGCCCGGCGCCGTGGTTCGAGCAGTTCGAGATCCAGACCGACAGCCAGGGCCGCGTTGTTGCGCCTGAGCAAGGTCAGTACAAGCACCAGACCAGCAATCCGAAAATCTTCGCCGGTGGCGACATGGTGCGTGGTTCCGACCTGGTGGTGACGGCGATCTTCGAAGGCCGCAATGCCGCCGAAGGGATCCTGGATTACCTGGGCGTCTAAACCCGTCCGGCTGACTGCAATGCAATACCTGTGGGAGCTGGCTTGCCAGCGATAGCATCACTTCGGTTTACCTGACAAACCGAGGTGCCTGCATCGCTGGCAAGCCAGCTCCCACAGTGTTTTGTGGTGCTGCAAACACTGCATTCCACCGCGACAAATTGACCCGATAGACAAAAGGCTGACCTGCATCCGTGCCTTTTGCGTCCGGCTCTGAGAAAATGTCCGCACTTTTTTTCCGGATGCCGACATGACTGCCCTGAAGAACGACCGTTTCCTGCGCGCCCTGCTCAAGCAACCCGTGGACGTCACCCCCGTGTGGATGATGCGTCAGGCCGGTCGCTACCTGCCTGAATACCGCGCCAGCCGTGCCAAGGCCGGCGATTTCATGAGCCTGTGCATGAACCCGGCGTTCGCTTGCGAAGTCACGATGCAACCGCTCGACCGCTATCCACAACTGGACGCGGCGATCCTCTTTTCCGACATCCTGACCATCCCCGATGCCATGGGTCAGGGCCTGTACTTCGAAACCGGCGAAGGTCCGCGCTTCAGGAAAGTCGTCAGCACCCTGGCCGACATCGAAGCCCTGCCGATTCCCGATCCGCAGAAAGACCTGGGTTACGTGATGGACGCGGTCAGCACCATCCGCCGTGAACTGAACGGCCGTGTACCGCTGATCGGCTTTGCCGGCAGCCCGTGGACCCTGGCGACCTACATGGTCGAAGGCGGCTCGTCGAAGGACTACCGCAAGACCAAGACCATGCTCTACGACAACCCGCAAGCCTTGCACCTGCTGCTGGACAAGCTCGCGGAGACCGTCACCAGCTACCTCAACGGCCAGATCCTGGCCGGTGCGCAAGCGGTGCAGATCTTCGACAGCTGGGGCGGCAGCCTCTCGGCGGCGGCGTACCAGGAGTTCTCCCTGGCCTACATGAAGAAAATCGTCAGCGGCCTGATCCGCGAACACGAAGGTCGCAAGGTTCCGGTCATCCTGTTCACCAAGAACGGCGGCCTGTGGCTGGAAAGCATCGCCGATGCTGGCGCCGACGCACTGGGCCTGGACTGGACCTGCGACATCGGCAGTGCCCGCAGCCGTGTTGGCGACAAAGTCGCGCTGCAAGGCAACATGGACCCGACCGTGCTCTACGCAAAGCCGGAAGCCATTCGCACCGAAGTCGGGCGCATCCTCGCCAGCTACGGCAAGGGCAGCGGCCACGTGTTCAACCTCGGCCATGGCATCACGCCGGAAGTCGACCCGGAACACGCCGGTGCGTTCCTGCGCGCCGTGCATGAGTTGTCGGCGCAATATCACGAATAACGGTCAACGCCGTTTTCCAGAAGCCTGTCCCGCCTCGTGCCGGGCAGGCTTTTTTTTGGCTGCAGAAAACTGCCTGGATAAAGCGTTTCCTTCTGTAAGAGTGTTTTCCATTCTTGTCGGAAAATCGGAAGAGAAGACTATTCCCGCCTGACTCGATGATTACTCCTACATAGAACTCTTGGTCATCCCCGTAAGGTTCCAGACCCCTGTTCGGCAAAGGCTGAACACAACGAAGCAAACATCGCCGCCCGCAAGGCGCCTTGTTTTCGATAAGCAGTCTGGAACACATCATGAAAATGACATTTGATAAAAGAAGTGCGTTAACGGCCTGCACTTCATCGATGATCCTGTTATCGGCAATGCTGGCCTCTCAAACCGTTTCCGCCCATGGCTATCTGGAAGTCCCGCCTTCGCGCGCATTGGCTTGTCAGAAAGGCCTGAACACCAACTGCGGCGGCGCCCAGTACGAGCCGCAGAGTGTCGGTGAAACCTTCAAGGGCTTTCCGGCCGGCGTCGGCGGTGCTCCCATGCAGGGCCCGGTCGATGGCAAGATCGCCAGCGGCGGTCACTCGCTGTTTTCCGCCATGGATGCACAGTCCGCCAGCCGCTGGCAGCTGACGGAAATCAAGGATCGCAACATCGATTTCCAATGGCGTTACACCGCTGCCCACCCGGCTACCAAACACGAGTATTTCATCACCCGCGATGGCTGGAACCCGAACGAGTCGCTCAAGCGCGCCACCTTCGAAAGCACGCCGTTCTGCACCATCGATGGCGGCAACCAGCTGCCGGTGTCGGGCGCCAAGCACAATTGCACGCTTCCATCTGACAAGTCCGGCCACCAGGTCATCCTGGCCATCTGGACCGTCGGTGACACCGACGCTGCGTTTTACAATGTCGCAGACGTGAACATCCTTGCCGAACCGGACCTGCCAGGCGGCTGGTCCCCAGTGGGCAGCATTGCACCATCGACCACGTTACTGGAGGGCGACAAGGTCAAGGCACGTGCGTTTACCGCCAAGGGTGAGAGCCCGGACTACAGCGTTGAAATCAGCATCGATAACGCTGAAGAGGGCACACCGCAGAACTGGGCGTTCAAGCTGGCCGAAAAAATCAACCAGACCCACACCCTGGTTCGCGCCGGTATCCGTGACGAGAGCGGCAATGTCGTCCCGGTCAAAGGCACCAACCGTCTCTACGTGCAAAGAGAAAGCGGCGTAGTGCGCTACGAAGTGCAGTTGGGCATGAAGGAGGATGCCGCTGCACACATGTCGGTGACCTCTCAGCAAGCCGAATACGTTCTGGAAAAAGGTCGGGTCAAAGTCGAGTTCAGCATGACGGCGAACCGCTCGATGGACGTCGAAGCGACGTTGTTCGATCAGAACAACAAACCGGTCGGCGCCACGTCGGCACAAGTGGCCAGTGGCTCCACCTCGTTGTCGCTGGATGTGCGCAGCAATCCTGGCGCGCACACACTGACTCTGGTCGGCACCACCCTGGATGGCCGCACCACCCGTCAGGACACCAAGACCACCCAACTGACCGGTGAAGGCGCAGGCGTCGAGCACGACTTCGTGTTCCCTGAAGGTCTCGGCGAGTACAGCGCCGGCACCAAGGTGCTGCAACCGAAGACCGACGAAGTCTTCGAGTGCAAGCCTTTCCCTGAGTCGGGTTACTGCAAGCAGTACACCCCTACCGCCAACGGTTTCGAACCGGGTGTCGGTGCTCATTCGCACATGGCGTGGGAAAAGTTGTAAGTCCTCGCAGCTGGCTTCAGGTGACATCAAGGTCGCCTGAAGCCCGGCGGTTGATTACCGAGTTGAAAAATGAAGGTTTCTAATCTCTCCCGACAACGCTTTCGGGCATGCCTGAGCAGCGTTTGCTGGCTCACCTTGCCAGTGGCCGTTGCGGTGTTTCTGGTGTGGCAGGAAAGGCAGTTTCGCGAGCGTCTGGCGACACCGCCGGACGACATCGCCCCCTTGCAGATGGTGCCTGCACGCGAGCCGCTGGAGGCAGCATCGATTGCCATCGTGTTCGGCCTGACGACGCAGGCCACGCCGCGGCCCAGTGCCGAGCCGCTGACCTTGCAAGCAAGCTTTGTCAGCACCGGATCATCCAAGGCACTGCTGGCCAATGCTCAAGGCTCACGACTCTATCAAGTGGGTGAGCAATTGCCTGGCGGCAGCGTCCTGCGTCGTATCGAGCCCCGTCAGGTCGCGCTGTGGAACAAGGGGCGAGAAGAGCTGCTGACGCTCGCACCCTCTGAAGCACGTTTTCTGAAGGCACTCGAATCATCCGTCGACTCTCGACCCGTTACCACGACCACGCGTTTTTTACGCCCGTTCCCCGGGCAACCAGAGTGATCAATCTCATGAACAGCTTCGCCGGTGCGCAGTGTTTGCGCGCCATGCTTCTGCTTGCCGTCTTGGCGGCCGCAGCCTTTCCGGGCACGTTGCAAGGCGCCGAAGAAAAATGGCAACTGGCGATGAACAACGCGGAGCTGCGCGACATCGTCGAAGAGATCTCCAACATTCTCGGGACCACGGTAGTGCTGGACCCAAAGGTCTCCGGGCGTGTCACGGTCATGTCCCGGCAGGCCCTCGATCGTGAAGGGGTACGCCGGCTGTTCTATTCGGTGCTCGACGCCCACAACTTCACGGTGATCGATGAAGGCGACCGGATTCTCATCGCTCCGGTCGCCGAGGCCAGGACACGGGCCGGCCAGGGCACGGTAAAAACCACCACGGCGTCGCAGTTCGTGACCGAAGTCATAGGCCTGAATACCAGCAGCGCCTCCGATATTGCCGGGCTGGTGCGACCGTTGGTGTCTGCCAATGGTTATGTCGGCCCTTCGGTGTCGGCCAACGCGTTGGTGCTGACCGATACGGCTGCCAATGTGAAGCGTATTGCCCGGGTGATCCGCGAGCTGGACTCCGGTCAGAACAACCTGCACGCGGTGGTTCAGCTCAAGCATGCCCAGGCCGGCGATGTCGCGCCGGTGATCGAGGCCTCCATGGGCAAGCGCAGTGCCGAGTCGGCAATACAGGTGCTGGCTGACGCCAGGACCAATCGCCTGATTTTCATTGGCCCGCCTGCCGTTCGCCAGCGCCTGATCGAACTGGCCCGTGGTCTCGATACGCCGGCCACCACGACCCTCGACAATGCGCGGGTGATTCGCCTGCGGCACAGCGATGCCAAGCAACTGGCCGAGATTCTGGAGTCGATGGGGCAGGGCAGAAAACCGGCGCCCGCCGTCGGCGGCACACGGGACATGTCCGGCACTGCAGCCTTCATGATCAAGGCCGACGAAAGCCAGAACGCGCTGGTGGTGATTGCCGAGCCGGCACAGCTGCGGACCATTGAAAGCATCGTGCGCCAACTGGACCAGCCGCGGGCCCAGGTGTTGATCCATGCCGCCATCGTCGAAATTTCCGGTGATATCGCCGAAGCCGTCGGTGTGCAGTGGAACCTCCGCACAGGCGATGCAAAGGGCTTCATCAATTTTCCCGGCACCGACATTCCGATTGTCGGCGGGCTGAAGTTCGACGAGAAACGATCGGCGCCGGAAGGGGCGATCCTGCAACTGGGCAGCGACCGTTTCGGTGCGCTGATTTCGGCCCTGGCCAGCAATACCCACAGCAACCTGTTGTCCACGCCGAGCCTGTTGACCCTGGACAATCAGGAAGCGGAAATCATCGTCGGCCAGAACGTGCCGTTCAAGACCGGTTCCTACGCCACCAACAGCAACGGTGCGGAGAATCCCTTTACCACCGTGGAACGCAAGGACGTCGGCATCAGCCTGAAGATCAAGCCTTACATCAACGAAGGCTCGACCTTGCGCCTGGAGGTCGAGCAGGAAGTGTCGGATATCGCGCCTTCGGTGTCGGGCATCGACTCCTCGGACCTGATCACCAATAAGCGAGCGCTCAAAAGCACCATCCTCGCCGACGATGGCGAAATCATCGTGATCGGCGGCCTGATCCGCGACAGCGTGCGCACCCAGAAAAGCGGCGTGCCGCTGCTGCGCGACATTCCTTATCTGGGCGCGTTGTTCCGCTGGACCCGCGACACCCAGACCAAAAGCAACCTGATGGTGTTCCTGCGCCCGACCATCGTGCGCAGCAAGGAGGACCTGTCCCAGGTCAGCCAGCAGCGTTACAACGCACTGCGTGACTTGAGCAAATCAGGGGCGGGGGAAAACAACTCGCTGTTGCTGCCATCCGAGGCGCGCGGGTTGTTCGAGCCGGCCACGGATGCACCGGTGTTCGACTTGCGCGGCAAGGCGCAGTAAGGCCATGAGTGAACGCTGCGAGCAATTGCCCTTCGGCTTCGCCCGGCGCTTTGGTGTGTTGCTGGAGCGTGACGGCGACGACCTGCGGCTTGCCCTGCGCAGCGATGCACCGCTCAGTGCATTGTCAGAAGCGCGCCGGGTGTGCGGGCCGACCCTGCCGTTTGTCATCGTCGACGCCGCTGAGTACGCCTCACGTCTGGCGGCAGCCTATCGCGAGGGACAGAGCGCAGTGGAGCAGGTAGCCCAGGGGCTGGACGAAGAGCTGGACTTGCTCAGCCTGGTCGATCAGGTGCCGCAAACCGCCGACTTGTTGGAGCAGCAGGGCGATGCGCCGATCATTCGCCTGATCAACGCGCTGCTCGGCGAAGCGGTGCGCGAGCACGCCTCGGACGTGCATCTGGAAACCTTCGAACAGTACCTGTCGGTGCGCATGCGGGTCGATGGCCAGCTGCGTGAAATGCTCAGGCCCAAACGCGAACTGGCGACGCTGCTGGTGTCGCGGATCAAGGTCATGGCGCGCCTGGACATCGCGGAAAAGCGCGTACCCCAGGACGGGCGAATGGCCTTGCGTCTGGCCGGGCATGAAGTCGATGTGCGGGTCTCGACGCTGCCTTCGGCTCACGGTGAGCGGGTGGTGCTGCGCCTGCTCGACAAACAGGCCGGGCGCCTGGACCTGCAGCGGCTGGGCATGCCGGACGATACCCTCGCGACCCTGCTTCAGTTGTTGGGCAAACCCCACGGCATCCTGCTGGTCACCGGGCCGACCGGCTCCGGCAAGACCACCAGCCTGTACGCCGCGTTGAGCAGCCTGAATGACCAGACCCGCAACATTCTCACGGTCGAAGACCCGATCGAGTATCACCTGCCCGGCGTCGGCCAGATGCCGGTCAACCCGAAAGTCGACATGACCTTTGCCCGCGGCCTGCGGGCGATTTTGCGTCAGGACCCGGACGTGGTGATGGTCGGCGAAATCCGCGACCGCGAAACCGCCGAGATCGCTGTGCAAGCGTCGTTGACCGGGCATCTGGTGCTGTCGACCTTGCACACCAACAGTGCGGTGGGCGCCGTCACGCGGCTGGTCGACATGGGGGTCGATGCCTACCTGTTGGCCTCCTCGCTGGTGGGCATTCTGGCCCAGCGCCTGCTGCGCACCCTGTGTCCTCATTGCAAGGTTGCGTACCTCGCCGATGCGGCGGCCTGCCAGCGCCTGGGGCTCGACACGGCCACGCCGCACACCCTGTTCAAAGCCGCGGGCTGTGCACAGTGCCAGCACGGCTACCGAGGGCGCATCGGCATTTACGAACTGATCAGCGTGACGCCCGCCGTCTCGGCGCTGATCCACCAGGGTGCCAGTGAGCATGCCCTCGTCGATGAAACGCGCAAGTACTCGCGCAGCTTGTTCCAGGACGGGCGCCAGCGGGTGCTGGAAGGTTTGACCAGCCTCGATGAGCTGCTGCGCGTGACCCAGGAGAGCTGACCGATGCCAACCTTCGACTACCGCGCCCTGGATGCCCAGGGCCGACCCTGCAAGGGACGCCTGGAGGCCGATGGCCCTCGTCATGCGCGACAGCTGTTGCGTGAGCGCGGCGTGTGGCCGCGTGTGTTGATCGAGGTTCGGGCCGGCAGCGGCGCCGGCAAACAGTCTCGCGGTGGACGCCTGAGTGCGGCTGATCTGGCGTTGTTGACGTTGCAACTGTCAACGCTGGTTCAGGCCGGGCTACCACTGGAAGAAGCACTCGAAGCGGTGGCGAAACAGAGCGCAAAACGCAAGGTCGCAGGCCTGCTCTCGGCGGTCAGGAGCCGGGTGATGGAAGGCCATGCCCTGGCCTCGGCATTGGGGCAATTCCCCAAGGCCTTCCCCGAACTGTTTCGCGCCACCGTGGCCGCCGGCGAACGCTCCGGGCATTTGGGCCATGTGCTGGAGCAATTGGCGGCCTACACACAAGCCCGCCAGGCCTCGCGGCAAAAGATCCAGATGGCCCTGGTGTACCCGTTGATCCTGATGTTGGCCAGCGTGGCGATCGTCGGTTTTCTGCTCGGCTACGTGGTGCCGGATGTGGTGAAGATCTTCGTCGACAGCGGCCAGCCATTGCCCTGGTTGACCCAGGCACTGATCAGCGTGAGCAATGGCCTGCGCAACCATTTCCTGTTGTTGCTGGGCGTGCTGGCAACGCTGGCTGGCCTATGGCGCTGGAGCTGGCAGCAACCGCAGTGGCGCCTGCGCTGGCATCGATGGGTGCTGAATGCGCCCGTCATCGGTGAAGTGCTGCGCGCCATGGAAGCCGCGCGGTTTGCCAGCACCCTGGCGATCCTCGGCAAAAGTGCCGTGCCTTTGGTGGATGCACTGGAAATTTCCGCTGCGGTCATTGGCAACCTGACCATCCGCGCACGGATGGTCGAGGTCGCCTGTTCCGTACGCGAGGGTGGAACGCTGACCCGCGGTCTGGAACTGAGCGGTGACATCCCGCCGATGATGCTGCACATGATCGCCAGCGGCGAACGTGCAGGCGAACTCGACCGCATGCTGGCCCGGGCCGCCGAACAACAGGAAAGCAGCCTCGCCGCGCGCATTGCGCTGGTGGTGAGCCTGTTCGAGCCGGCCATGCTGGTGCTGATGGGCGGCGTCGTGCTGCTGATCGTCATGGCCATCCTGCTCCCGATTCTCAGCCTCAACCAATTGGTGAATTGACCCATGCAACCTGTCCGTAAAAACCTTCCCCGCGCGCAACGCGGTTTTACCCTGATCGAAATCATGGTGGTGGTGGTCATCATCGGCGTGCTTGGGGCCATTGTGGTGCCGCAGTTCATGAGCCGCCCCGACCAGGCCAAGGTCACCGCCGCCAGGATCGATATCCAGGCCATCGCCACCGCCCTGGAAATGTATCGCCTCGACAACGCCCATTACCCTTCGACCCAGCAGGGCCTTGAAGCGCTGGTCAAACGTCCCTCCGGATTGCCCGCGGCGCGTGGCTGGAACCCTCAGGGTTACCTCAAGAGCATGCCGGTCGACCCTTGGAACACACCATATCAATACCTCAACCCGGGTGTGCGATCGGCCAATGGTACTTACGACCTGTATTCCCTGGGTGCCGATGGCGTGGCAGGCGGTGAAGGGTTTGCAGCCGAAATCGGCAATTGGGGTAATTGAATCGTGGGCTGCCGTTGCCGGGGATTTACCCTGCTGGAATTGATGATCGTGATTGTCATGGTCGGTGTTTTGCTGGGCATGGTGAGCTATGCCGGTGGGGGCAGTCCGGCGCGCCAGGTCAGGCAGGAAGCCGAGGTGATGGTGCAGGTGATTCATCAATTGCGCGAGCGTGCGGTGTTCGAGGGCCAGGAATATGGCTTGCGGTTGAGTACCGATGGTCACCGGGTGATGCGCCTGGGTGTTCGCGGCTGGGAGCCGGTGGGAGCGCTGACTGACTGGCCCCTGAGCGTGCGATTACGTTTGCAACTGGAGGGCTATTGGGTAGAGCTGGACGCTGACGGAGGGCCGCCGCAGTTGCTGATGTTCAGCAACGATGAAACCAGTGTCTTCACTCTGATTTTTGAGTCCAGCAACCGCAACTGGCTGAGCCTGTCCGGAGACGGCCTCAGTGAAGTGGCGATCGATGACTAGCTCGCGATCGCGATCCGCCATGGGCGGTTTCACGCTATTGGAAATCATGGTGGCCCTGGCGGTCTTTGCGACACTGGCGGCCGCCGTGCTCTCGGCCAGTCAATACGTGGTGAAGCAGCGCGGCGCCGTTGAGGCGCGCCTGTTCGCGGCCTGGCTGGCGGACAACCGCTTGAACGAGTTGCGCCTGCAAGCCGGGTTGGTGGTCGGGCAGCAACAACAGCTCGTATCGATGGACCAGCGTGACTGGGTGCTGCATCAACACATCAGCGCCACCGCTGACCCTCGCTTGCTCCAAGTCGACATACAGGTCAGCCCTTCGGACAGTACGCACCCCTTGTATCGTGGCAGTGGCTGGATACCTGTCGCCCATGAGTAAGCAGCGCGGATTCACCCTGCTGGAACTGGTCATCGCCCTGGCGATCTTCGCCGTGCTCGGGCTGGCCAGTTGGGGTTTGTTCGATAGCGTGGTGCGGGTGCAACAGGGCGTGACGGCCCACGAGCGAGAACTCAGGAGCCTGCAACGAGCGGTGGCGGTGATCGAGCGCGACTTGCTGCATGTCACTGCGCAGCCGATGGTGCTCGCACCGCCGCTTCTGCAGTTCCAGCGCAGTCACTGGCGCAACCCTCTGGATCAACCGCGCAGTGAGCGCCAGACGTTGACCTACCGACTCGACGGCGATGTGCTGTGGCGCGAAAGCCAGGGCGAAGGCTCAGAACTCGTGCAGCGGCAAAAGCTGCTGGCAGGTGTGCGCGAGTTGAGCTGGCGCTTGTTCGACAGCCAGTCTGGCTGGGTCGCTCATTGGGCGACCGGGCAGGACGCGAAGCCGCCCTTGGCGCTGGAGGTGCAAGTCTCGGTCGGGCGCTTCGAATCGATTCGTCGGGTGTTGTCGATGCCGGGTGCACTGCCATGAACGGGCACCAGCGCGGCATTGCCTTGATCAGTGTATTGCTGGTCCTGAGCCTGGCGCTGTTGATCACCGGTGGCTTGTTGCGCAGCCACCATCTGTCATTGCAAAGCAGCGGCCAACAGTTGCAGCAGATACAGCTGCGGCAACTCGCATCAGGCGGGGAAACCTGGGCGTTGATGCTGTTGCGCGATGCGTTGCAGGACGCGAAAAAACCCGTCGAGCGGGTTCAAGGCTGGACAGCCATGGCGCCGGGTTTCGACGTTGAAGATGCGCAGATCCTTATCGATATCGATGACCTTGCCGGACGCTTCAATCTCAATGCTTTGTTACGCCAGGGGCAGGTGGACCAGGTCACCCTCAACCGATGGGCGCGCCTGCTCGAGCTGCTTGATCTGCCTCCCGTGCAACTCAGCCAGGTCGGGCCGTTGCGCGAACTCAGCCAGCTGCGTTTGCTGCCCGGCATCGACGCTCGCCTGCTGCAGCGGCTGGAGCCTTGGGTGGCGCTGTTGCCCACCGACACCGCCTTGAACATCAACAGCACACCAGCGCTGGTGCTGAGAACGCTCGGCGAGGTGGATGCCGCGACCGCCGATGCGCTGGCGCTGCAGGCCGCAACAACGCCTTGGGCGAGCGTCCAGGCGTTTACCCAGGACCCGTTACTCTCCGGGCAGGGCTTGAGCAGTCACGGACTTGGCACCCATAGCCGCTGGTACCGGATCCGCGTGCAGGTGAACCGGGGCGGTCGCGAACTGCACCTGGCCACGGATGTCGGGCACGATCCGAAGACTCAACAGCTGACGGTGCTGCAACGACGTTTTTTCCCATGAGTAGCCACGAGAGACCGCGATGAACACTTGGCTTTACCTGACCGCCGAGGGCCAGAATGCGCCATCCGCACTCTGGCCTTGCGTGCTGTGGTCGCAAACCGGCCAACGCCAGCCGATGCCGCTGAATCAGACGGCTTCGGCATTGCAGGGAAAGTCGGTCGATGTACTGCTGCCCATGGAAATGTGCAGTTGGCTACGCAGCGAACCATGGCCGGGGCGGCGTAAACCCGAGGCCCAGGCCGTTGCTTTCGCCGTGGAAGATCAACTGAGTGAAGCGCTGGAAGTTGTGCATCTGGGGGTTGGCGCGCGTGATCGCGACGGCTGCTACCCGGTCATGGTCATCGGCCGGGATCGCTTGGCCAGCGTGCTTGATCTGCTGCGCGAGGCGGGCATTGAGGTGCGTGGGGTGTTCGTCGATGCCGATGTGCTGGGTGGTGATCAGCCATACGCTGCATGGTGGTTCGGTCGTTGGTTGTTGGGCGGCGAACTGTCGGCGCGCCTGGCGTTGTCGCAAGAGCACCTGGCGCTGCTCGCCCCGTTACTGCCCGCGCACCTGCAAAGGCTGGACGACCGTGAGGACCCCGCTGCCCTCGACCAATGCCTGACCCACCGTCCTGCCCGGGCCATCAACCTGCTGCAAGGTGCATTCGCACCGCGCGGCAAGCGTCTGCCCTGGCGTGCCGGCGGGTGGGTGATGTTGATGCTGGCGCTGATGACCTGGGGGGCCAGCGAGACGCGAATTCGCTTCCTCGACAGTGAAGCCCGACGCCTCGCCACCCAGAATGAGCAGCGATTCAAGGCGCTATACCCGGAGCAAAGCCGCATCGTCGATATGGCAGGGCAACTCAAGGCCCTGCAAAACCAGCCTGCCGAATCGCAAAAGACCCGCATTGCGGGGTTGGTCCAGTTGATTGAACAGGTGATCGGCGCCAGCCCGGTCGAGGTCCAGCGCATTGAGTTTCGGGCAGGTGAGGGCTGGAAAATCCAGCTGACCGCCAGCGGCTTTGCCGAGCTGGAGCAATTGCGTGAGCGCGGACGACAACAAGGCATGCCCATCCGGCTCGACAGCGCGAGCAAAGCCGCTGACCGGGTGACCGCTACCTTCACCGTGGAGGCCGAAGCATGATCCAGATATGGCGACGCATTTCCGTGCGCGAACAGCGGCTGTTGCAGGTGTCGGGGGCTTTTTTGTTGGCGGTCGTGGCGTTCAGCCTGATCTGGCAACCGACCCGGCAGCGCCTGGAAACGGTCGAGCGACAGTATCAACTGCAGGCGGGGTTGGCCGCGCAACTGCAGCGGGCGTTACCGCGCAGCCATGTCCCCGTCGACGCCGATCAACCGCTGTCGCTGCGCATCAGCGAAAGCGCCGCTACAGCGGGGCTGGAAATCCGCCAGATGGAGAGCGACAGCGATCTGCTGCGCGTGACCCTCAGTGGCAGTGCGCAGCCGTTGCTGCAGTGGCTTGACGCGATGGAGCGCGGTGGCGTCGCGCTGCAAAGCCTGACCCTGGAAAAACGTGACGAGGCCCTGGAGGCGCGGCTGGTGCTCAGGTAGCCGAGGTGTGCTGAGGCAGCAACGGCAACTTCGCCAGTTTCAACGCCGTCAGCAGCGCCACTCCCAGCAACGCGCCGATGAACAAGCCTATGCCGTTCCAGCCGCCCAGGTGCCAGAACACGCCGCCCGCCGTACCGGCGATGCTCCCTCCGGCGTAGTAGGCGAACAGATACAGCGACGACGCCTGTCCCTTGGCCTTGGTGGCGCGGCGACCGATCCAGCTGCTGGCCACCGAGTGGGCGCCAAAGAAACCGAAGGTAAAGATCAGCATGCCGATGATCACCAGCGGCAATGGCGTGAACATCGTCAAGGCGAGACCACCGATCATCAGTGCAATTGTGCTCCAGAGCATTTTGCGCCGACCGAGTTTGTCGGCCATGGCGCCGATTTTCGCCGAACTGTAGATGCCCGACAGGTACACCACCGACAGCAGCCCGACGAACGCCTGTTCCATGTGGTACGGCTCGGCCAGCAGGCGATAACCGATGTAGTTGAACAGCGTGACGAACGCGCCCATCAGCACAAAGGCTTCGAGGAACAGCAGCGGCAGGCCGGCGTCGCGAAAGTGCATGGTGAAACCGTCGAGCAGGCTGCGCGGGTGCAGCGAACGGGCGCGGAAGTTGCGTGACTCAGGGAGGATTTTCCAGAACACCGCCGCGGCAATCAGGGCCAGGCCACCGATCACCAGCATCGCCGTATGCCAGCTGACGAAGTCGATCAATACCCCGGTGATCAAGCGTCCGCTCATCCCGCCAATCGCGTTGCCACCGATGTACAGACCCATGGCGAGGCCGATGTGCTGTGGGTGGATCTCTTCGCTCAGGTAAGTCATCGCAACTGCCGCCAGACCGCTCAACGACAATCCAATCAGTGCGCGCATCAGCAGCACACCGTGCCAGCTCGGCATCATCGCACTGGCCATGGTGCACAGCGCAGCGGCGAACAGTGCGGCCACCATCACTGGTTTACGTCCGATGCGGTCGGAAATCGGGCCAGTGATCAGCAGGCCGATGGCAAGCATGCCGGTGGCGATAGACAGGATCAGGCTGCTCTGCGCCGCGTTGATGGAGTACTCGTGGGACAGCAACGGCATCATCGGCTGCACGCAGTAGAGCAGGGCGAAGGTCGCGAAGCCGCCGCAGAACAACGCCAGCACCGTGCGCATGAACGCCGGGGTGCCTTTTTCGATGTAGATTTCCGCCAGCTCAGCGGCGATAGCGTCCGGTGCTGCGGGAGGAACTTCATGGGCGAGTGGGGCGACAGCAGTTTTCACGGGGGACCTCGGAGGACGCAGCCGGTCAGGCAATGAAAAAAGCATATAGCTGGCTAATGATTCAATCCAATATATTGTTCGACCTGTTTGATAGCTTTTACGACCTAATGGGGTTTCCATGGAATTGCGACATCTGCGCTACTTCATCGCCGTCGCCGAAGAACTGCACTTCGGCCGCGCCGCACAGGTGCTGGGCATCTCCCAACCGCCGCTGAGCCAGCAAATCCAGGCGCTGGAACAGGAAGTCGGCGCACGCCTGTTCGAGCGTACCAATCGTCGGGTCGAGCTGAGCGAAGCCGGTCGGCTGTTCCTCGAAGAGGCGCGGCTGGTGCTGGCGCAGGTCGATAAAGCGGCGGATGTCGCGCGACGAGCGCAACTGGGTGAGTTGGGCGAGCTGAAAATCGGCTTCACCTCGTCGGCACCGTTCAACTCGACCATTCCCCAGGCGATTTTTTCGTTCCGCCAGCGCTTCCCGGCGGTGCACCTGAACCTGCGGGAATTGAGCAGTACCCAGGTGGCCGATGCGCTGGTGGACGAGTCGATCGAGGTCGGCATCATGCGCCCGCTCGGATTGCCGGACTGCCTCAGCGTGGTCGAGCTGATGCGCGAACCGCTGGTCGCGGTGCTCAGCTCCAAGCACCCGTTGGTCGAGGGCAGTGAGGAAGGCCTGTTTCTGTCAGCCCTGGCCCTTGAGCCCTTTGTGTTTTTTCCGCGCAGCTACGGCAGTGGCCTGTATGCGCAACTGCTCAGCCTGGCGCGGGACTCCGGCTTCAGCCCACACTTCGCCCAGGAGGCCGGCGAGGCGATGACCATCATCGGGCTGGTAGCGGCGGGGCTAGGCGTTTCGGTGCTGCCGGCGTCTTATCAGCGGATGCGAATTGATGGTGTGGTCTACCGGCCGTTGCTGGATCCGGCAGCGGTGTCGGCGGTGTGGCTGGTGCAGCGCAAGGATCAGAAGTCGGCGATGGCCAAGGCGTTTGTTGAACTGCTGACGCGCAAGGTCGAGCCGCTGCAACCGTGACGGCTGCGCCGTCAATCGCGCGCAAGCCCGCTCCCACAAGGGGCTGCGGTGTGAACACAATATTGGCTATCTTGCAAAACCCTGTGGGAGCGGGCTTGCCCGCGAAGGCTCTCGTCAGAACACCAACCAACTCCGGGGATACCTACGGCACCCGCACCAAATCCCCCCGCAACGCCACCCGCGCCACAAATACCCCGGCCCGGCACTCATAGGTGTTCAGGTCCTTGCGCACATGCTGATCGTAGTAACTGACGATATTGGTCACCGCATTCGCTTCCACCCGCTTTGCCTCTTCCTGCAACTCAATCAACGTCGATTGCACTGCCCACTCACAGGCATCGAAATCACTCTTGTTGGAGACGTTGGTGGGCCAGTCGCTGACAACGTTCGTGCGCAACATCTGAAGATTCGTGCTCGGGCCGTTACCAGCCAGATAGAACTTCACGCTGCCATCCAGCCGCCCGGCACGCAGGGCGTTGGACAGGACGGTTTCGAAGGGCATGTACATCAGGTTGGTGGCCTGGCTGACACTGGGCAGCAGGCAAAACAGAACAGCGGCAATCACGGCTTTCACTTGCATGGTCAGGTCCTTGACGTGAAAGAGCTTGGATGTGGGAGATACCGTTTAAGCGAAGGAGTGCATTGGCGAGTGTAGTCGGCGAAAGGGTGTGCTGCGTGACGGCCAATTCCCCTGTGGCGAGGGAGCAAGCGCCCTCGCGAAAGCGTTTACAAAAACACTATAAAAACAGCTGTCTGGCACGAGGATGTATCGTCCCCTTCGGAAGGCTTAACGACCTGCTGTAGGACAATTCCGAAATCCTTCGCAAAGGCTACAGCGCCTTGCGACGTTGCCTTCAACTACTCCAGAATCCGCCGGCTTGTGCGCTTTGAGGGCCATCGCTAACTTGATTCGGGTCACTGATTGTCAGTGATCGGGTTTAGCAGCCCGTGTTTTCGCTAAGTGCATTTGCGCTCCTGATAGGCAGGTATGCCTGTACCTGCCCTTGACGGTAGCTGTGCGCAGGGCGCCTTCGGGCGCGCCGGTTTGGTGAAGACCCGGTCTGCTAACCTGCGTACAGCTGCCACCCTTTTGATTCGTAGCGACACGGTGTCGGCTCCACTTTTCTGGGCGCTGAATCATGACCAAAAAAGCAAAACAATCGCCGGACGCTCCACGCGAACCCAGCAATATCTTCTTGATCGCCCCCGATATCGATAACCACACCCTGCTGGAATACGCCTGTGTGTCACTGGCATCAGCCAATGTCATGGCGAGCGATTTCGCGAGGAATCTGAACGGAGCGCAGAGCAATACATTGTTGGGGATTCAACAGTCGATCATGTTGGGGGAGCTGGCGGTGAATCGGGTGTTGGATAACCTCGATCCACCTTGAACCACCCAATTTGAATTTTCCAATTCGAGGTTACGATCAAATTAAATTGAGCAACGCGGAGTAGATCATGACAAGCCAATTTCGCCGTTGGGATTCCGCCGAATACCTAAAGACCGAAGAGGACTTGGCTGATTATCTGAAAGCTTGTTTGGAAGTAGGGGAAGAGGATCCAGAATTCGTCTTCAAGGCACTTGCGACAATTGCGCGTGCTCGTGAATCAAACCCAACGTTTCCGAAAGGAGCTTGTGAGACTCTGAGGATCCTGGGCAACCAGCCATCACAGAGCCAGGCAGGTAAAGGGCGATGACAAGCCGACCTGTTTATTAAGGAGCGCCGAAAGGCGCTCTTTGGCGTTTCTGGCCTTACATTCAGCGCTTGCAAATCAGTTTCGGGCGGAGAGTGTACTGGCCGTCGGCATTGCTGCCGAGTCCGACGAGCTCGACTTGGATACGGGCGCCTGCACCAATGCGTGTTCCAGTTCTTCGAGCACCGGAATGCCGCCACCTTACCGATCACCAGACCGCCGCGCCCTTAATCGTAGGGGTGCAGGTATTTTGTATAAACTCTATCTAAGTGGTGTATAGGCAAATTTCTTACGTAGCAGTTGTTTTTTATTAATGATGGAGTTGTTTGTCTGTGTAGTTAAATTAACTTAGGAGCTTGCTGTAGGAATGTTCTCTTGGTGGTGTGGGGGTTGTCTGAATTTTATAGGGGGGCAGTGGCTATAGGCAGGATTTGTTTGACGGTTGATCCCCGTATCGGCAATGTTTAGAGCTTGGGTGTGTGACATATTTGTATATTTGTTAGGAGTGGCTGCTTTAAATCCTTGTAAGAGGATGGGCGGCTGACTCAAAGGAGTGAAGGGCTTGGCAAATCTCAGCTACATGACTATTACCGGGAAAAAACAAGGTTTGATTTCCGCTGGCTGTTCCAGTCAGGACTCTATTGGGAATAAATGTCAGGCCAGCCATGAAGACGAAATTATGGTGCTGGCTTACTCTCATAATATGGCAGCTGGTAATGATGGAAGCACTTTTGGTGGCCGTGGGAAACATATGCCGGTCATCCTTACAAAAAATATTGATAAATCTACGCCGTTATTAGCTAGTGCTCTTCATGAAAGCGAAGAAATTGAATGTAAAATCAATTTCTACCGCACTTCATCCGTTGGTGGTCACGAAAAATATTTTACTGTATCGCTAAGTGGTGGACGTGTTGCCAATATAAGTGTTCAGGTGCCGCATGCCATTCATATGGGTGACGCGCAGCCACAGGAACTTGTGGCCATCAGGTATCGGGAAATTGCCTGGGTGCATCACAAGGCAAGTACAAGTGCCTATAGCTCTTGGGACAACGAATATGAGTGATCAGCCATGTGATGTACATGATGTAGCCAAAGCAGCTTCTGATCTAGTTGCATTAGGGTGTACGGTTGGCGCTACGAATTTCTATGATGGCACGACTCAGCTTCAGTTTGGCGTAATCATATCTAATTATGTGAATGAAATTATAAATGATGTGAGTGACGGGGTGATAAGTGCTTGGGATGGCGTGCAAGAGATAAGGAGAGAACATGCCGACCTTGCTTCCAAGGCTCTTTTTTATGCTCAAAACGGAGTTGGGGTTGTTGCAGGAGCCATGCAGGTTGAAGTAGGGGTTGCCATTACGGGGGCTTCATATGGCTTGGCAGCACCGCTCGGTGCATTTTTCGTCGCGCATGGAGTTAATAATATTTACGAAGGTGGGATGAATACTTATAACGGTCCTGCCGCCCAAGCAGTAAGGGGGCCGACTAGGCGCGCCTATGCATCATTTATGGGGGATGATTATAATGGGGATTTAGCATATGGAACAATCGACTTGATTTTGTCTGCTGGCGGTATGATGCGGCCAGTACGCAAGGTGGATTCTGTACAGCTTTTCAGGCGAGATCCACTGAATTACGAGTCGGCCTACCAGCAATCTGGTAAGTTGGCTTTGTTTTTTGAGGCGCTAGTTGATTCAATTACAATTAATTCTATGGTTTCAAAGGACGGGTCGGAAATGGAAAGCAAATGGCATCGTGAGGAGCGACGGTGATTACCAGATCTTACGAAGTCTGGGAATATAAAAGCGCAAACTCGCGGTAACAATTATTGTGAACACAATGCCATTGACAATCCAATAAGTAGCGTCATTTAAGGGAAAGATTTTTGTTATTCCCCACACAATAATCATTGTGTATCCCATGGAGCAGCCGATAACAACAAAACCCAAGCTTGCCAAATATCTGATGGTATACATTATAGAAGTCCTTATCCGCAGATCATTGTGTTCAATATAACCTAAATTCACAAAATAAGTTCAACACTGAAATAAAAGACAGAGAATCTTACCCGGTCTACCCTTGCCGCAACATGCTCTTTCCTGTGAGCGATATCGCGGCAACAATATTTAACAGTTGTCCACCACTTGCACGCTCCCTCTGGCGCTCGATTGCAAGCGAAACAATGGCCTCCGTTATGCCGGTGGCAAGCCAGCTCCCGATTGCATGGACCAGCGCTTGAATATCAACGAAGTATTCACCCCGCCAAACGCAAAATTATTGTTCATCACATACCGATTGCTCATCTGCCGAAACTCGCCGCGCAGGTAGTCGAGTTTGCCGCAATGCGGGTCGACTTCGTCGAGGTTGAAGGTGTGGGCGTACAGGTCGCGGTTCATCATTTCGATGCTGAACCAGGACTCCAACGCACCGCAGGCGCCGAGGGTGTGGCCGAGGAAGCTTTTTTGCGAGCTGATCGGCATGTGTTCGCCGAACAGGCTGCTGGTGGCCAGGGTCTCGGCGATGTCGCCCTGTTCGGTGGCGGTGCCGTGGCCGTTGACGTAGCCGATGTCCGACGGTTTCAGCCCGGCGTCTTCCAGGGCCAGTTCCATGGCCCGGCGCATGGTGATCTGTTCGGGGCGGGTGGTGTGCTGGCCGTCGGCGTTGCTGCCGAAACCGACGATTTCGGCATGGATGTGGGCGCCACGGGCCAGGGCGTGTTCCAGTTCTTCGAGCACCAGCATGCCGCCGCCTTCGCCGATCACCAGGCCGTCGCGTGCGCTGTCGTAAGGGCGCGGGCTGCGTTGTGGGGTGTCGTTTTTCAGGCTGGTGGCGTAGAGCGCGTCGAAGACCATGGCTTCGGTCGGGCACAGTTCTTCGGCGCCGCCGGCGAGCATCAGCGGCAGGCGGCCGAACTTGATGGCTTCGTAGGCATAGCCGATGCCCTGGCTGCCGCTGGTGCAGGCGCTGGAGGTCGGGATCAGGCGGCCGGTGAGGCCGAAGAATATGCTGATATTGGCTGCGGTGGTGTGCGGCATCATGCGCACGTAGGAGTTGGCGTTCAGGCCTTCGGCCACCGAGTTGAGCAGCATGTTGCCGAACGCCTTGATCTCGTCGGTGCTGCCGGTGGAGGAGCCGCAGGCAACGCCCATGCGCCCGTCCTTGATCGACTCGTCGCCCAACAGGCCGGCGTCGGCCAGTGCCATTTCCGCTGCGCCCACAGCAAGCCGCGAAACCCGACCCATGCTGCGCAGTTGCTTGCGGGTCCAGTGGCTCGGCACCTTGAAGTCATCGATGGGGCCAGCCAGGCGTGTGTTGAGCTCGGTAAAGCGGTCCCACTCGTCCATCCGGCGGATGCCGCTGCGGTTGGCCGCGAAGTTGCCGGCGATGGTTTCCCAATCGCTGCCCAGCGAGGTGATGCCGGCCATGCCGGTGACGACGACGCGCTTCATCAGCACAGGCCTCCGTTGACGGCCAGAACCTGCCGGGTGATGTACGAGGCTTCCGCCGACATCAGGAAATTCACTGCGCCGGCCACCTCTTCAGGGGTGCCCATGCGTTGTGCGGGGATCATTTTCATCAGTTCTTCCACCGGCACGTTTTCGTCGAGCATGGCTGTGTCGATCAGGCCGGGTGCAACACAGTTAACGGTGATTTTGCGCTTGCCGAGCTCGATCGCCAATGCCTTGGCCGCGCCGATCAAACCGGCCTTGGAGGCGCTGTAGTTGACCTGGCCACGGTTGCCGATCAGCCCTGACACCGAAGTGATGCAAACAATCCGCCCGGCGGCGCGGCGCCTGATCATCGGCATCATCACCGGGTGCAGTACGTTGTAGAAACCGTCGAGGTTGGTGCGCATCACCACATCCCAATCCTCCTCGCTCAGGGCCGGAAAGGCACCGTCGCGGGTCAGCCCGGCATTGAGCACCACGCCGTAATAGGCGCCGTGGGTTTCCACGTCGGCTTCGAGAATTTCCTTGCAGCGGGCGCGGTCGGCCACGTCGAACTGCAGGATGCGCGCACGACGGCCAAGGGCCTCGACTTCGGCCTTGACGGCTCCGGCGTCGGCCAGGCCGCTGCGGCAATGCAGCACGATGTCGTGCCCGGCCTGGGCCAGGCGCAAGGCGATGGCGCGGCCGATGCCACGGCTGGAACCGGTGACCAGTACGGATTCAGTCATCACTGGACTCCTTCGGGTTCATGGAGATATTGAGCGGCCTGGGGTGGGCGGTACACGTTCAGCCGAGCGCTGACGTGAATGCCGGGGGCGTTGATGTGGCATTCGAACACGCCCATGCCGTTGTCGTCTTCCAGGGAGCGAATGCCGTGGATGGTCAGCTCGGTGCCGGCCGGGAAGCTTTCAACGTTGCATTCGTACTTTCGGCTGCCGAGCAGGAAGCCCAGTTCCACCGCATCGCCGCGCTGACGCGCATGGCAGCCGGCGAAGGCGGCCACGCTCTGGGCCATCAGCTCGATGCCGACCCAGGCCGGCAGGCTGCCGTCGGGGAGATTGAACAGGCCATCGGGCTTGACGGTCAGGCGGGTGTGAATCTGCTCTTCATCGAACGCCAGGATCTGATCGATAAGGATCATGTCGCCGGCGTGGGGCAGCAGTTCGGCGAGCGGCCAGTCAATCATGGGGCGTCTCCGATAATCAGGCTGACGTTGTTGCCACCGAAGGCAAAGGAATTGCTCATCAGGAAGCGCGGTGCAATGGACGTCAGGCGCGTGGCCGGGGTCACCCATTGCAGCGGCGGCAGTTCGGGATCGGGCTGTCCGTCCCAGACGTGCGGCGGCAGGGCATGCTCTCGATTGTCCGGGCTCAGGCTCAACCAGCAGAACGCCGCTTCCAGCGCCCCGGCGGCACCAAGGGTGTGGCCGGTCATGGGTTTGCTCGACGAACAGGGCACGCCGGCCGGGAACAGCGTCGCCACGGCCTGGCTTTCCATGGCGTCGTTGTGCTGGGTGGCGGTGCCGTGCAGGTTCAGATAGGCGATTTGCTCCGGCTTCAGGTTGGCGCGTCCCAAGGCTTTGCGCATGGCCTGCAGGGCGCCACGGCCGCTCGGCTCCGGGGCGGAAATATGATGCGCATCGGAGCTGGCGCCACTGCCGAGCAAGGCAATCGGCTGGCTTTCGCCGGCATCTCTGGTCATCAGGAACAGCACCGCGGCTTCGCCAATGTTGATGCCGTTGCGGTTCACCGAAAACGGATTGCAGCGTTGTTCCGAGACCGCCTCCAGCGCCGAAAAACCGTTGAGGGTCAGCTTGCACAAGGTGTCGACACCGCCGCACAGCACCGCGTCGCAGATGCCCAGGTCCAACAGGCGCTGGGCGCTCATCAAGGCCCGGGCGCTGGAGGTGCAAGCCGTGGAAATGACGTAGGCCGGCCCGCTCAATTGCAGCCACTCGGCGAGGAAATTTGCCGGTGCACCGAGTTCCTGTTGCTGATAATCGTACTCAGGCGGGAACTGCTTTTCGCGCAGGTAATGCGCCAGGCCCTGGCTGGCTTCGTCGATGCCCGAGGTGCTGGTGCCCAGCACGACACCGATGCGATCGCGGCCGTAGGCCTGGATCGCGCTGTCGATGTCCGGGCGGATTTGCAGCGTGGCTGCCAGCAACAACTGATTGTTGCGACTGTGATGGCGCGACATCTCGGCCGCAAGGGTCGGCAGTTGGCCCTGGACCGCGCCGACCGGCAGCGAGCGTTGCGCCACCCACCCGGCCTGTTCGCGCATGCCGCCACAGTCGCCGGCAAACAGGTTGCGGGCAACCTCCTGCTTGTCGCGGCCCAACGCGCAGACCAATCCGAGGGCATTGAGGTAAGCCGTCATGGCGTTTCACCGCTCAGGGGCGTGACTTGGTAGGTCGGACCTTTTGCAATCTTCAATTCAAAGTTCTGCGGTTGTGCATAGCGAATGTCCCAGCGCTCGGGCAGGGATCGTTGATTGCCGTGCTGCCAGGCACCGGGATAGTTGGCCGCCAGTTCATCTTGCGGCGTCAGGGCAAACAGCAGCGCCGCGAACAGTTCGCGGGCTTGCGGATTGGGCGGCAGAAAGCCATCGGACTCCCAGGTTTTATCGATCAGTTTCTGGCGGGCCTTGGGAATGCCCAGCAGGTCCATCATCGACCAGCGAATAGCCGTCTCTTCACGTTGGACCACCAGCACCCAGTCCAGACGGTCGTCGGGCTGCAAGAGCTGGATGTGCAGTTGCAGCGGCAACGGCAGATCAGGGGATTTCTCGGGCAACGGCGCCCGGCCGGCGCAGGCGCTCAGCAGCAGGGTTGCAGTGAGCAGGAGAAATCGCAGAGCACCGTCGCTCCCACAGGTATGGTGCTTCGAGCGACTGGGAATAAACATCACACAGTTCCTTCAAAAGGTTTGCGCGCCACCACATTGACCAGGGTTTCTTCCCGCTGGCCAAAGGGTTTTGGCTTGCACACACCCAAGCGTTCGAGCAGGCCGAAATCCTTGGCGCGACTCCACCACAGGTACGGATAAGACACGTTTTTCGCGGTAAATTCGAAACCCTGCCGGCGAATCATTTGCAGGTACTGCGCAGCGCTTTTCTGCACGTGCATGGGGTGACGGAACAACCAGCGGATCACCCAGGTATCAATGTAAGCCTCGGTGGATTCGGCGAACAGCAGATAACCGCCGGGCTTGAGCACGCGGTAAAACTCGGCCAGTGTCTGTTCCTGCTCCACCAGGTGATGGAAGGTCTGGTGACAGAACAGCAGGTCGATGCTGGCGTCCGGCAGCTTGATACTGGCGCAGTCGCTACCGATCAGCTCCACTTCCATGCCTTGGCGGGCCGCCTCTTCAGCGCTCACGGCCAGGCTCTGCGGGTCGGCATCGATGCCGATCAGGCGACCGGGCGCAAAGGCCTGGCGCAGCAGCGCGAATGACTTGCCCTGGCCGCAACCGGCATCCAGCAGCACCGGGCTGACAGGCAGCGCTTCGCTGAACAGGCTAGCCAAATCGTCGATTGCCAGCCGCAGCACATAGTGTTGCCAGATCCGGCTGCGCAGGAACCACAAGCCGAAACGGGTTTCTTCGACGTAGTGGTCGCTCAAGTCGTTCATGACGCATCCCTTGCGCAGAATTCCGATATTACTTTCAACCGACGCCGGGCTTCGCTGACGAACGGGTTGCTTGGGTCCCAGGCGTATCCGGCAAGGATGGAGCTGATCATTCCACGGATCTCCTTCGAGCTGCCCTCATGGAAGATCACGTCCTGGAAGGTCCCGGCGTACCAGCCTTCGACGTAGCAACGGAAGGTGTCGACGCCGCGCTTGAGCGGTTCGGCGAACTCGGTTTGCCAGTCGACGGCTTCGCCCTGCAACTGACGGTGCAGCACACCGGCGGCCATGCTCGCCGAGCGCATGGCAATGGTCACGCCCGAGGAGAACACCGGGTCGAGGAATTCCGCGGCATTGCCCAGCAGCGCGAAGCCCGGACCGTGCAGGGTTTTCACGTTGGCCGAGTAACCGCCGATGGTCCGGGCCTCGGTGTCCCACTGCGCATTTTGCAACACCCTGGCCAGGCTGGGCGTCTCGGCGATGAAGCCGCGCAGGCACTCGTCCAGATTGTCGCTGCGGCCGGCGAAACGCTCCTCGGCGGCGACCACGCCGACCGAGCAGCGCCCGTTGCTGAACGGGATGGTCCAGAACCACACGTCGCGCTGAGTCGGATGAGTGGTCACGAGGATCTTGCTGCGATCGAAACCCGGGTAGTCGATACGGTCTTCGACGTGAGTGAACACGGCCTGGCGCACCGGGAAGTTCGACGGTGCTTCGAGATCGAGCAAGCGCGGCAGTACGCGGCCGTAGCCACTGGCATCGAGCAGGAAAGCGGCCTCGATGTGGTACTCGCTACCGTCTTCGCGGCGCACGCCGAGCTGCGGTTTTCCGGGTTCGATGTCGACGCTGACGATGGTTTCGCCATAGCGGATCTCCACGCCTTGCAGCGTGGCCTGATCGGCCAGCAGCTTATCGAAATCGGCGCGCTGGACTTGAAAGGTCGTCGATTTGCCGTGGCTGAACGTTTCACCGAAATCGAAGGCGCTGTAGCGCTCGCCCCAGGCAAACGCGGCACCGGTTTTCAGCTGGAAGCCGGCTGCGTTGACGGCGTCGAGCATGCCCGCTTCCTCGACGAAATCCAGGCAGTGGGCCAACAGGCTTTCACCAATGGAAAAGCGTGGAAAATGCTGGCGCTCGATCACCAGTACGTCGTGCCCCTTGCGCTTGAGCAGCGCGGCGGCGATGGCACCGGAAGGACCGGCGCCGATGACCACGACCTGGCGACATTCCATTTCAACGGTTGGCATGTGGGCTCCTTGCCTGGGCAGCGGTTTTCACGGGGATTCGGTGCATGCCGGCCAGGGCCGGCAGCAGTGTTGCAATCAGGCCCATCAGCATCAGCGCAAAGTACAGCGGCGGGCTGATCAGTTGCTGTTGCAGCAGCAGGTTGAGAAAAACGATCTCGCTCAAGCCGCGGATGTTCAGCAGCACGCTTTCCCGCCAGCGGCTGGCGCCAGTGAACGAGGCACCGGCCCAGCCGAGGCCGAGCCAGTTGCCCAGCAGTTTGCTCAGCATCGGCAACAGCAGCAGGGCCGCCAATTGCACCCAGCCGAGGCTGTCGATCGCGCTGTGTACGTTGATCTGCACGATGCCGAACGTGAGGATCAGCGGGATGGCGATGTACGTCTGCAAGCGGCTCATCCAGATGGCCGGCAACGGCAGCACCAGTGGAGCTTTCAACGCGGCCATGATCAACACATAACCGATGCCGAAAATCAGCGCATTGAGCTTGTAGTGCTCGGCGACCACCAGCAGGGCGAAAAAGCCCAGGCTGTACAGCCACGTCTGGCGCAGACCGAGCAGGCGCAGCAGCACCGGCAGGCAGGCGCCGGCCAACGGCAGCAACAGGCTGCTCAGGTGCAGGCTGCCCTGGGCGATGCCGAACAGGGTCCAGCAGGCGAGGTCGATGAGGATCGCGGTTTGCACCAGGCGCCGGGTGGCGGCGGGTGGGTAATCGATGTGCCGCAGGTACAGGTACAACACCGGAATTGCGGTGATGGCAAACAACAGGCCGACGGCCAGCGAGCTGATCCACGGTTGCGCCGGCAACAAGCAGACGGCCGTAGCGAGGCCGCAGGCAAACGGAATGCAGAAGCTGGGCAGGGCGATTTTCAGGCTCTGGCGATCCAGTTGCAGGTCGATCACATCGCTGAGGATGTAGCCCAGCAACAGGGCAAAGCTCAGGCTGTAGAGGTTCTTCAGCCAGCCCGGCGACACCAGCAACGCACCGCTCAATTGCCATTGCGGCTCGATCCAGAAATACATCAACAGCGGCAAGCCGAGGGTCGCCAGCAACAGCTGGCTGACAATGGGAATCAGGCCGAAATGCCGGCCGGCGCGGGTTGCCACGGCGAACAACGCCAGCGCCATCGCCCAGAACAGAACGACCATCATGCTGCCCGCTCCACGGCCGCAGGCTCGTGCACCTGGCGACCGGCCCACGGCGCGAGCAGGAAGCTGAAGATCAGGCCCAGGCTCACCGACAGCCCGAAGTTGCTCACCGCCGGGGTGCTCGACACCGCCAGCAGGCCGAACGACAGCCAGGTGGTCAATGCCGCCAGCAGGGTGCCGAGCAGGCTCACGGCCGCGCCGCCGACCTGTTCGCGCATCAGGATCGCGTAATCGACGCTGATCGCCGTCACCAGCAGCAGGCCGAACAGGCTGAACAGGGTCAATGGCTGCCCCAGCCAGCCGAGGCTGGCCAGGCTGCACAATGCCGCCAGCAGCGGCAGGAACACGATTCGCAACGCGCCGCCGAGGCCGAACGGCAGGATCAGCACCAGCACGATCAACACGCAAGAGGCGAGTTTCAGTTCGGCGGCACTGATTTGGGTGGCCGCGAAGACGTTGTTCAACTCGCCCAGTCGATCGACCAGTGTCACGCCAGGCAAATCCTCACCCTGGAGCCGCAGCAGGGACGGGTTGTTGATGCCTTGCAGGCTGACCATCGCCGCCACGCCGTCATCGGCCGGCCCCAGCCACAGAGGCCGATAGGGCTCTGCCAAGGGGCCGCCGAGCGCTGCGTCGATGTCAACGGTCGGCAGTGCCTGCAGCTTCGTCAGCTCGGCTTGCAGCGCCTCGGCCGGTACGCCGATGTCGAGCAACGGTTGCCAGAAAGATGGCAGTTTGTTCAACGCTGCGCGCACCTGCTGCTGTTCGCTCGGCGAGCTGACCAACTGATTGAGTGACAGATAACCCTGGAGCTTTTCCAGGCCGATCAATTGATCCAGTCGCTCGCTCAGGGCTGTCTGGCGTTCGAGCAGTTGCTGCTGGTTGGCAGCGCGTATCAGGAAGAACTGGCTGGTGGGTTGATAGCCGGTGATGCGGGCAATGGCCTGGGCTTCGTCGGTCAATTGTTGTGGCGCGCTGATCCACTGGCGGATGTCGTTTTTGCTATCGAGCTGTAACAGGCCACCTACGCAAAAGGCGATCAGCAGTGCCAGCAGCACCGGTGTTTTCACCTGTTTGATCAGCGCGTCACGACAGCCCAGTAAAAACTCGGACACCTGCAATGGCCATTGCGCCGGGCGCAGGTCTACACGCTTGAGCAAGGCCGGCAGCAGGCACACGGCGGACAGATAGGCACCGAGCAAACCGGCGGCAGAGAACGCGGCAATCTGCGTCAGCGCCGGGAAGGGTGTCCAGGCCAGGGCCAGATAACCGATGGCGCTGGTGATCAGGCTCAGGGTCAGGCCGGGCAGGGTCAGGCGCAGGGCCGGCCAGCTGTGCCAGGGTTTCAGGCTCCAGCTCTTGGACAGGTAGTGCAGGGGGTAGTCGACCGCGACACCGATCAGGCTCGAGCCCAGCACCAGCGTCATCACGTGCATATGGCCGAACAACGCCACGCAGGCCACCGCTCCGAAGAGCATCCCGACCAGTACCGGCACGAACGCCAGCAAGACACGCCAGCGCCGGAAGGCCAACAGCAGCAGCAACAGAATGCCAACGGTGGCACCACCACCGACCCAGGTCATTTCCCGGGTGGCCTGCTGCTGCCCGTTGGCTGCGTACAGCAAGCCGCTGGCAGCGAGCAGTTGCACCTCGTGCCGGGCAGCCTCTTCGCGGCTGTGCTTGAGCAGGTCGGCCACTTGCAGCGGCAGGTTCATGTCGAAGGCGTTGCCGGTGGTGCGCGCGCGCAGCAGCACCCAGCTCTTGCCGTCGGCGTCGGCGATCAGGGCGCCGCTGCCGATGTCCAGTTGCACCGAACCGCGTTGCGGCTGACTGTTCTGGATACGCCCGGTCAGGCCCAGCCAGTCGTCCTGGCTCGGCACCAGGCTGTAACCGTTGAACGGGTCGAACAGGGCCTGCACCCGTTGCTGGATGAAGGTGTCGGGGTGATCGATCAGCAGTTTCCGGTCTGCCGCCTGGAGCATCGCCAGGCGACCTTGCAGCAATTGCGTGCGCAACGCCGGCAAGTCGGCTTGGAGGGTCCACTGGACCTTTTCGAACAGCCCGCTGGCTTGCCATTGCTCGCCGAGTGTCTGGGCCATGGCGACGGCCTGCTGGCGATCGGAGTGGCCGACCAGCACCAGCATTTCGCGATTCAGCGGCTCTTGCATGCGTTGTTCGGCGCGCAGTTCCAGGGCATCGGGGGCCGTGCCGGGCACCAGTTCCATCAGGTTGGCCGACAGTGGTGCACCATCACGCCATTGCCAGCCCGCGAGCGCCAGTACTGCCAGCAGCAGGAGCAGAAACAGGCGCGGCATCCACCGTTCACTCGGCAAAGTCATGTTGCTCCGCATCGCTCAACGGTTGGCTGTCGGTGCTGTCCTGCATGCGCAGCAAGGTACTGTCACCTTGGGTTTCGAGCAGTTCGATGCTCTGCACCAGTCCTGCGCCGGTAATGTTGATCTGGTTGAACACCTGCTTGAGCAACATTGAGCGCGGCACCAGCGTGAGCTTCCAGTTCTGTGCGTCGCCGCTCAGGGACAACTCGAAATCCCGTTGCAGGCCACTGCTGTCGCCTTGCAGCACGGCGAGGAACAAGCGGTTCTGCTCGGCACCGGCACTTTTGCCCGGCAGCATCTGCCAGACACTGCCGTCACGCCGGGCAATGCCTTTGGCGGTGATGCGGTAGTCCTGTTGCAACGGCGACTTCAGCAGCCACAACAGGCCGTGGTTTTTTGCCAGGACGAAGGTGCCCTTGCTGGTCAGCGGCTGGGGCAGGGCGCGCAGGTGTTTTTCCTGGGTGAAGTTGCCGTGGACCACTTCGGGCTTGGCCAGTTGATCGCTGAGCTGTTGCAGGTCGAAGGCGCTGGCCAGCCCTGGAATACCCAGCAGCACGCAAAACACTGTAGGAGCGAGCTTGCTCGCGAAAAACCTGAGGGCGCCGCGGGGTGTCAGGTGCCCAGCGTCATCGTTAACGACCATCGCGGGCAAGCCCGCTCCTACAGGGGAACGGGACATCATGGCAGGGCCCTCTCGACAGCGTCGGTGAAGACCTTCGGCGAGGCCAGTTGCATCTCGCGGCTGGTGAGGTCGACGGCGACCTGTACCGTCATGGCCCGGGTCAGGCGTTCACCGGTTTGCAGGTCGCTGATCAGGTAGTTGATCTTCAAGCGGTTCTCCCACTCCACCAGGTTGGCGCGCACGTTGAGTTTTTGACCGAACACCGCGCCGCGCACGTAGCGCAATTGCAGGTCGATCACCGGCCACGCGTAGCCTGACTCGTTCATCGCCGTGTAGTTGTGGCCGATCCTGTCCAGCAGCGCACAGCGGGCGACTTCCAGGTATTTGACGTAATGGCCGTGCCAGACCACGTGCATGCTGTCGACGTCAAAGAAGGGGACGACGATTTCCGTGTCGGTGTGCAGGAATCCCTTGCTACGCATGCAGCCTCCAGTGTTGTTCGGCGATGCGTTGCAGGCACAGGCGCAACTCGCCTTCCAGAGCGCGGTCTTCGATGACCGGCGGGAAGTCCCTGGCCAAGGCTTCGTGCATGTCGGCCAGTGCGGGTGGCAATGCTCGTGCATCTTCCGCCTGACCGCGCAGCCAGACACCCTGATTGGCCGCCAGCAAGGTGGCGGCCGCCACTTGTTCGGTGAGCTCCAGTACGCGAATCGCATCTCGCGCGGCGATGGTGCCCATGCTGACTTTGTCCTGGTTGTGGCATTCGGTAGAGCGTGAAAAAACGCTGGCCGGCATGGTGTTCTTCAGCGCTTCGGCGGTCCAGGCGCTGGTGCCGATCTGCACGGCCTTGAAGCCGTGATTGAGCATGGCGCGCTCAGCCGTGGCGCCGGACAGATTGCTCGGCAAGCCATGGTTATAGCGCTCATCCACCAGCAGCGCGAGTTGCCGGTCGAGCAGGTCGGCGACATTGGCCACGAGGTTTTTCAGGCTGTCCATGGCGAACGCGATGTGGCCGCCGTAGAAGTGCCCGCCGTGCAGCACGCGCTCGGCCTCGGCGTCGATGATCGGGTTGTCGTTGGCGCTGTTGAGCTCGATCTCGATGAACGAGCGCAGCCAGTTCAGGCTGTCGGCCAGCACGCCCAGCACATGGGGCGCGCAGCGCAGGGAATAGCGGTCTTGCAGGCGATGCAAGGGCGCGGTCGGGGCGTCGATGGCCAGGTCCTTGCGCAACCACGCGGCGACCTGCATCTGCCCCGGGTGTGGCTTGGCGGCGAACAGGCGCTCGTCGAAGTGCTCCGGGTTGCCTTGCAGGGCGACCACGTTCAGCGCGGTGATGCGCGTGGCCAGTTGCAGCAGGTAATCGGCGCGGGCATAGGCCAGGCAGGCCAGGCCGGTCATCACGGCGGTGCCGTTCATCAGTGCCAGGGCTTCTTTCGGACGCAACACCAGCGGCTGCCAACCGAGTTCGCGGTGTACATCGGCAGCCTGCCGGCGCTCGCCGCGGAACATCACTTCGCGCTCGCCGGACAGCGTGGCGGCCACGTACGAAAGCGGCGTCAGGTCCCCGCTGGCACCCACCGAACCCTCCTCCGGGATCAGCGGCAGGATGTCGTGCTCGAGGAACGCTTGCAGGCGCTCCAGCAGCTCAACGCGCACCCCGGAAACGCCGTGGCACAGCGACTGCAAACGCGCCGCGAGCACCGCGCGGGTGGCCTGGGGGTCGAGCAGTTTGCCCAGGCCACAGCCGTGGAAGGTGTACAGATGACGGGGCAGCGCCTCGACGTGATGCAGCGGCACAGCCACTACGCAGGAATCGCCGTAACCGGTGGTCACGCCGTAGATCACGCCTTCCTTGTCCAGCAGCGAGTCGAGAAAACGCGCGCCCTTGGCGATGCGCTCGCGGTAGGCGGGATCGCTTTGCAACTGCGTCGGCACCTTGCGGTTGGCCAGTGCCAGCACGTCTTCAATGCGCAAAGGGCGTTCGCCGAAGGTTACCGGCTCAAGCGTTGGCGTCGTCATCGGTCTTCCAGAAAGGGTAAAAGTTGAACCATTGTCGGGGTGCTTCGAGGCAATAGTGACCCAAGCGTTCGGCGTAGCGGGAGGCCCACTGATGAATGACCTGTTCGCGGTCGCTGCGCTTCCAGGTGATGGCGTCAGCGAAGGGCTCAATGGTCAGTCGATAGTCGCCGTCGGGCTTTTTCAGGCACAGCAGCAGGTTGACCGGGCATTTCAGCAGGCCGGCCAGCAGCCACGGGCCCTGGGGGAACCTGGCCGGATGACCGAGGAAGTCCACGGTCGCGCAGCGTCCGCCATGCAGCGGCACGCGGTCACCGGCAATCGCCAGCCACTCGCCGCGCTCCAGGCGCTCGCTCAGTTGCAGCATGATCCCGGGGTCGAGTTCGCTGACCTGGACCAGGCGCAGGTTGGTCGCCCCGGCTTCGCCCAGCAAGCGGTTGAACTGTTCGGCGTGCTTGGTGTGCACCAGCACGTTCATCGTGACCTTCTCACCGATTTCCGCGAGTGCGCGGCAGACTTCCAGATTGCCCAGGTGAGCGCCCACCAGCATCTGCCCGCGGGCACCGCGCAACTGGTCGCGCAGCAGCGCCGGGTCGATGATTTCGATTTGTTCGATGCTCAGCTTGCCGTTCCACACGTCGAGTTTGTCGAGCATGGAATCGGCGAAAGCCATGAACTGGCTGAACACCCGCCAATGGCTGGGGCGCAGTTCGCTGCGACCGCTCCAGTCGGCCAGGCGTTGCTGGTATTGCCAGGCACTGTGTCGGGCGCTGCGGCCGAACAGGAAAAAGTACAGGACGATACCGTACAGCAACGGGCTCAGTACGCGACGACCGAGCACTTTGGCGCCGAACGCAGTGAGCTTCATCAGCCAGAAACTGCCCCGTTCTTCACGGTCGGCCCAGTGCTGCTTGTCGGTGCGGCTCATGCCCGCCACCGTCGCCAGAGGATCATGGGCGAGCGCAGCAACATGCCGAAGAACAGCCGCGTGTGCATGCTGGAAATCAGCACGTTGTCGTGGAACATCCGAAAATGCGAAACGCCGTCCAGCGGGTAATGGACCTTGGTTTGCAGCCACAACATCGGCTGATTACGCCAGGCCAGGCGCACCAGGATGTCCGAATCGAAGTCCATGCGCTTGCCGATTTTCGCGGACTCGATCAACGCCAGAACCGGTGACAAGGGGTAAATCCGGAAACCGCACATGGAGTCGCGAATCTGCAACGACAGGGTGTTGATCCAGACCATGACGTGGGTCAGGTAGCGCGCATACAAACGGCCTTTCGGCACGCTGGCGTCGTATTGCGGATAACCGCAGATCACCGCCCCGGGGTGGCGGCGTGAGTGTTCGATGAAGCGTTTGACGTCCTGCAGATCGTGCTGGCCATCGGCGTCCACCTGCAAGGCATGGCTGAAGCCCAGGCGCGAAGCTTCGCGCAAGCCGGTCATGACCGCGCCACCCTTGCCCTGGTTTTCGGCCAGGCGGATCAGGTACACCATGTCACGTTGGGCCAGGCGATCGAGCACCCGGGCGCAGCGCGGGCTGCTGGCATCGTCGACCAGGATGCATGGCAGGTTGCTGGCGATCAGCGCGTCGACCACCGTGGTGATGGCGTCTTCGTGGTTGTACACCGGGACGATGGCGCAGGGGCTATGCATGCGCCGCCTCCAGCAAGATCCGCCCGCTGGAGCAGGTGGCGGTTTCGTTGCGATAGGCGAAATACAATTTGCCGCGCACCGCATCGAAGCGCAGGTGCAGCTGGATCTCATCGCCCGGGCGCACCAGTTGCTGGAACTTCAAGACTTCCATGCCGGCGAATTTTTCCGGCAGATTCATCAGTTGCCGGCCCAGGCTCAGCGCCCAGTCCACCTGCACCACGCCAGGCAACACCGGCGCCTTGGGAAAGTGCCCGCTGAAATAGGCCAGGTCCGGTGGCACGGCCAGTTGCAGGCTCCACTCTCCATCGCTTTCGACTTGCTCCAGTACTTCAGGCGCTTTCGGACGCGGCGCCAGCAACAGGGCGTCGACGTCGGCCTGGGGCAGTTTGCCCTGGGCGTTCAGCGGCAGGTGTCGCAGCAGGCGCCAGCGTCTTGGCAGGGCCAGGGCTTCGCAGTGTTGGCTCAGGTGTTGGCGCAATTGCTCGGTGAGGCTGCGGCGGCCCAGATTGCGCAGCGCATGCAATCCGGTTTCGCTCAGCACCAGCAACGCCCCCAGGGAAGCGCGGTTTTCCTTGACCACGCCGAGACGTGCTTCGCTGACCCATTCATGGGCCGTCAGCGCCTGTTCCAGCATCGGCAGCGAGATACGTTTTTCTTCCAGCTTGACGATGCGGTCCAGCCGCCCGAGCAATTCGAAGCGACCATCGACGGCGATGCGCGCTGAGTCGGCAGTCTGTTCGACATGACCGTCAGGCAAATAGGGCGAAGCGATCAGCAGCGCACCATCGCTGTCTTGGGTCAGCGTGACATCGGCAAAGGGCTGCCAGAGTCCGGCGCCCTGACGCCAGGCGATGCCACCGGTTTCCGAGCTGCCGAAAATTTCCGTTGGCCATTGCCCCAGACGCTCATGCAGGCTCTGTGCGGCCTCGACCGGCAATGCGCCGCCGGAGGAAAACACCCGGCGTACGGCGCTCAAGGCAGGCCAGTCGAGGTTGTCGCCCATGCGCTTGAGCAGTGCCGGGCTGGCCACCCAGGCGAAGGCCGGGTGTTCGCGGCTGGCGCGTTGCAGATCCTCCGGGAAGGCCAGTTGCCGACGTACGAACGGGCGCCCTGCGCACAGCGGCCACAGCACGCGAAACAGCAGGCCGTAGATGTGCTGGGTGGCGACGCTGCCAATGATGCATGCCGGGCCCAGATCAGTGCCCCATAGCTGTTCCAGCGCTTCGACTTCATTGGCCAGTTGCCGCAGGTTTTTTTCGATACGCTTGGGCTCGCCGCTGGAGCCGGATGTGCACAGGCTCAAACGACACTGATCCAGGTCCAGCGCCGCGGCATTGAGCGGCGGCTGTTGGAAACCGCCAAGGTGTGTGTCGCCGGGCTGATCAGTCAGCCACAGGTCGACGTCATTCGACCAGCGTTGACGAGTCTGCGGCTGCAAGTCCGAAGGCAGCAGCACGCTGACCCCGGCACGCCAGGCGCCAAGCAAGGCGACCGCCAGTTCGGCGGCATCTTCCAGGTGCACGGCCATCTGCCGTACCCCCAGGGCTTTCAGGCCGGCAGCCAGCCTTAGCGCCTGTTCGCACAGCCGGGCGTGATCCAGCGCCGGAGCGGTGGTTACGGCGCGGTCCGGCTGAGCCTTGAGCAGCAGGTGCTCAAGTTTTATCCAATTCATGGGTGGCCTCGTACCCTTAGTCGTATCAGCCATTCAATGGCAAACATCAGGCCTATCAATCCGTAGGAAATCAGGCCGGTGTACAGCGTCCACCAGCTCAGCGGCGCCCAGACGGTCAGGGCAGCGGCACACAAACCGTTGCAGAGAAAAAACACACTCCAGGCGATGGTCACCTGACGGGTATAACGAATGCCCTCGGCCGGCAATTGCGGTTCGCGCACCCGGGCCAGGCGTTCAACGATCGGGGGGCCGAACAACAGGCTCGATCCGAACAGCACCAGCATGAAGCCGCTGATCAACACCGGATACCAGCGCAACAGCGCCGGGCTGTCGAACAGTGCCAGCAACAGGCAGAACACCATGGCCGCCACCGCCATCCACAGGCTGCCGGGGCGTCGTTGGCCAGTCAGCGCCCGGGCCAGCCACAGTCCGCCCAGCAGCAGGCCGAACTGCCATGGGGCGAAATGCTCCATGCCGAAATACACCGCAAAAGGATACAAAAGGCCTGCCAGCAGCAGGCCGAGGCCAATCAGTCGACTCATGCGGCCGGTTGAACCAGGCGGTAGACCGCCTCGACCACGTCACTGACGGTACGCACCGATTTGAACTCTTCGGCGGCGATTTTCTTGCCGGTCTGGCGTTTGATGTGGTCAATCAGGTCGACGGCATCGATGCTGTCGATTTCCAGGTCCTGATACAGGTTGGATTCCAGGCTCACACGCTCGGGGTCCAGTTCGAAGAGTTCGACCAGGGCATCGCGCAGGGTGTTGAAAATGTCGTCACGAGTTTGCATGGTCCGGTCTCAAGCTGCCTGTTTTGCGGTGACGAAGGCCGCAAGGCTCGCCACGTTACTGAAGTGATTGCGGGTGTCCTTGGCATCGGCGTCGATTTTGATGCCGTACTTTTTCTGGATCGCCAGGCCCAGCTCCAGGGCGTCCACCGAGTCCAGGCCCAGGCCTTCGCCGAACAGCGTCTGTTCGTTGTCGATGTCCTCGGCGCTGATGTCTTCCAGGCCCAGGGCGTCGATGATAAGCATTTTGATATCACGGTGCAGATCGCTCATCTTCGGCGAGCTCCTTGATGAAGTAAGAATGTAGATAATCGTTGAGCTTGCGCGAGGCCTGCGGAGGCGGCCCCTGCGTGGCGAAAGTCTGTGGGTCTATATCGGCACCGACCCTGATACTGAAGTGCACGCGCCGCTTGGGGATGCGATACCAGGGTTCGGCCTTGGTCAATGTGGTCGGGCTGACCTTGATCATGACCGGGGTGAGGATTTTCGCACCACGCAGGGCGATTGCCGCACCGCCCCGATGAAAGGCCGGTGGCTGGCCGGGCCGGGTGCGCGTGCCTTCCGGGAAAATGATCAGGGTCTGGCCGTCTTTCAGTGCGTCGGCCGCCGCGTCGAGCATGTCCATGCTGCCGTCGTTGCTGATGTATTCGGTGCAGCGCAGGGGGGCGCGGGTGAAGGGGTTTTCCCAGAGGCTTTGCTTGACCACGCAGTTGGCGTGACGCACCAGGCCGATCAGAAACACCACATCGATCAGCGATGGGTGGTTGGCAATGATCATTTGCCCGGGCCGACCGAGTTTTTCCGCGCCTTCAATGGTGTAGGTCAGCACCCCGGTGCGCGCCATGAAGCGCACAAAAATCCAGAAACAGCGGCTGACCGTTTGCCGGGCCCGCAGCCGATGGGTCCGGGCGTCGCCGGGCAGGCAGTTGAGCAAAGGGAAAATCACCAGGCGCAGGCACAGCCCGCCCAGCCCGAACAGGGCAAAGCTCGCGGCGGTGGCCAGCAAGCGCCAGTAATAGGCGTCGCGGTTTCTCTCGGTCACGGGTTGCGTTGCCAGGTCCATACACGATTTTTCCAGGCATGTTGGCAGGTGGTTTGCTGGCCGAGCAACGTAGGCAACAGATTCAGCGCGTGTGGCCAGCGGGGTTTGGACAACGCATCCGGGACGCTGTTCAGGGACAACCGCCAGTCGGTGCCTGGCGTGATCAGCAGGCCGACGGCATAAGGGAACGGCACGTCGTCGATCCAGGTCGAGTAAGCCTCGGGCGGCTGCTCTTCGGTGACCACCAGCAGTACCGCGCGAGCGCCTTCGGCGAGCAGCGCGGCAGCTTCCAGCATGCCGTGTTCAAGGCCATCGCCTGCGGCCGCCAGGGCCGTCATTTCGCTGGTTTCACCGCGCATGATCGACCACAGGCCGATAATCGCGTTATGCACAGACAAGCTGAATTGGGTCGGCGACAGCGGCTGGTCGGCGGCCAGGTCGCTGAGAATGTCCACAGTCCGGGGCGTTTCGCCATGACGGGAAACAAAGACCAATGGCAGATCCTGCCGACCTTCGGCCAGTGGCCAGCCGACACTGAATGCCATGCGTGCCAGTCGGCTGAGCCGCCGGCGCTGCATGGCCGGCAGAAAGGAAACGTCGGGAACGGCATCGCTGTCCGGCAGCACGACCGGATGTCGGCTCCAGGCCTGCCAATCGCTCACGCTATCAAGCCCCGGGGCCCAGGCGCGCCATTGGGCGATGTTGAAGTTGATCACAGACATTCATCCCGCCCTCACGGGCTTGCTTGACGCGGGGAGCGACCGAGAGTCGAGACTCACCCTGCGCGGCGTTTGGCGCCGAGTGGCGCGCATTATCCCGGTGCCGGGAACGTGTAGCAAATGCTGGTTACATTTTGCTCAGCAAGATCAAAGGGCAGGTTGGGAAAAGTTGAGCGATTGGTAATTATTCACAAAATTATGGGCCCGTTTGTCGGTTCCGACATCAAGCAAATGGGGCGTTCAGGGCTTTTCAAGCAAGAGAAGTCAACTGACTGTGTAGTCCCTGTGTCGACAAGGTAGCGAACCAACGCCGTGGACCACTACACTCGGTCATTCTTTGATACACGGAGGTTTTGACATGCGGCGCGTGGTGTTCAATCAGAAAGGTGGTGTTGGCAAATCCAGCATTGCCTGCAATCTGGCGGCGGTCAGTGCCAACGAGGGGTTTCGCACCCTGTTGGTGGATCTCGATGCCCAGGCCAACTCCACTCAGTACCTGACGGGGCTCACGGGCAGCGACATCCCGATGGGCATCGCCGATTTCTTCAAGCAGACGCTGTCTTCCGGGCCGTTCTCCAAGAAAAATCAGGTCGACATCTACGAAACCCCGTTCGATAACCTCCATGTCATCACCGCCACCGCCGAACTGGCGGACTTGCAGCCAAAGCTTGAAGCCAAGCACAAGATCAACAAGCTGCGTAAGTTGCTTGAAGAACTGAGCGAAGACTACGACCGGATTTACCTCGATACCCCGCCAGCACTGAACTTTTATGCGGTTTCTGCGTTGATTGCCGCCGATCGTGTGTTGATCCCCTTCGATTGCGACAGTTTTTCACGCCAGGCACTGTATGGCCTGATGGCGGAAATCGAAGAATTGAAGGAAGACCACAACGAAGGCCTGGAAGTCGAAGGCATCGTCGTCAACCAGTTCCAGGCCCGCGCCAGCCTGCCCCAGCAAATTCTCGACGAACTGATCGCCGAAGGCTTGCCCGTGTTGCCGGTGTACCTGGCCAGCTCGGTACGCATGCGCGAATCCCACCAGGCCAATACGCCGCTGATCCACCTCGATCCACGGCACAAGCTGACCCAGCAATTCGTTGAGCTGCACAACCTGCTGGAAAACGCCTGACTCTAGCTGTCAACACAGCTCCCAAAGGGGGCTGTGTTGTTTCAGATGCCCTGGCTACGCAACCAGCTCATCAATTGCGGTAACGGGAACGCCCCGCTCTGTCGGGCGATTTCCCGGCCGTTCTTGAACAGGATCAGGCTCGGAATCGAGCGAATCCCCAACTGCGCCGACAATTGCTGGTTTGATTCGCTGTCCAGCTTGGCCAACCGGCACTTGCCCGCCAGTTGCCCGGCCGCCTGCTCGAACACCGGTGCAAACGACTTGCACGGCCCACACCAGTCCGCCCACACATCCACCAGCAGCGGCAGATCGCCCTTGATCTGGCTGGCGTAGTCGCCTTGCTTCAATTCAAACGGCTTGTTCAGCAGGACTTCGGCCTTGCAGCGCCCGCATTTTGGATGGTCGTTGAGGCGCTCGGCGGGAATGCGGTTGAGGCCGTTACAGTGGGGGCAGGGGATGAGGAGTGGGTCGGTCATGAGTGATATCCAATGGGAAGCTGATATCACCTAGTTGGAGACGTTTGCTCATGTTTTCAATCGCGCAGTGTCCAGCGTTAAAACTAGGCTGAGTCGTACCGAGCCAGACCGCTGGTCTACTTCGGATTATCGCAGCTTGCGATATTTTTTATCTGTGATTAACTCCCCATAGCAAAATGCGATAAGGATGTTGCATGCATGTTCTCACTGAAAAAAGAGTACGTGAAGCCAAGGCCAAATGGCCAATGGCAGCCAATGCGCTGGATCATTGGTATCAATTAGCCAAAGGAAGCAAGCCGTCGGATTTTGCGGCGATGAGAGCCACATTCCCTGCTGTCGACAAGGTAGGTGAGCTTCATGTTTTCGATATCGGTGGCAACAAGCTGCGGTTGATAGCTTTTGTCAGATATCGATCGCAAAAGCTTTATATCAAGCATGTGCTGGATCATCGCGAATATGACTGCGGCAAGTGGAAGGAGGAAAAAGCATGAGTGTACTGATCAAAAAAGCTGCCGAGCATTGGGAGTTTGTCTCACCGCTTCTTCGAAAGCCGAAAAGTGAAGATGACTATGACCTGCTGGCACATGCGCTGGACGAGTTGCTCGAGATGACTGGCGATGATGAGTCCCACCCGCTGATGAGCCTGGTGGATATCATTGGTGACTGGATTGAGGAGTGGGACCATAAGCATCACCCGATGCCAAAGCCTGGCGGGGTCGAGATTCTTGGCTACTTGATGCGTGAACACGGCCTCAGCCAGAGCGACCTGCCTGGCGTCGGTCCTCAGTCGGTCGTGTCCGAAATCCTGAGTGGCAAGCGCCAGCTCAACCTGCGCCAAGTCCGCTGGTTGGCCGAGCGCTTTAGCGTGTCGGTTGAAGTCTTTATCTGACCCACCTCACGACGAACAACTGATCTGCAGATGCTTGCCCCATTCCGGTGGTCGCTCTGCGTAGCTTTCCATCCCCGCTTGTTCCTCGAACGGATTGCTCAGCACTGTGTGCAGTCGGCGGACCTCCGAGTAGTCGCCGCTCTCTGCCGCATCGATGGCCTTTTGTGCCAGGTAGTTGCGCAGGATGTACAGCGGATTGACCGCGTGCATGCGCTGGCGGCGCTGCTCCTGATCAAGCGTGCCTTCACGGGCCACCCTGGCGATGTAGAGCTCGCCCCAGGCATCAAAACCCTTGAGGTCGACGAAGTCATCGCGCAAGCGTGTGATGGCCTCTTCAGGTGCGTCTTCACCCAGGCGACGGAAAAACAGGCTGTAGTCGACGCCGCTGTTTTGCATCAATTGCAGCAGGTTCTCCAGCAATTTCTGGTCGTCATCCTCCGCGGTGGTCAGGCCGAGACGGCGGCGCATCAGGTCCAGGTAATGGGCCTGGAACAGCGGCAGGTACAGGCCGAGGGTTTCGCGCAGGGCTTCGACGCTGATGAATGGCGTCAGGGCCTGGGCCAGGGCGCTGAGGTTCCACTGGCCGATCGGTACCTGGTTGCTGAAGGAGTAGCGGCCCTGGTCGTCGGAGTGGTTGCAGATGAAGTTGGCGTCGAAGTCGTCGAGGAAGGCGAACGGGCCGAAGTCGAACGTGATGCCCAGGATCGACATGTTGTCGGTGTTCATCACGCCGTGGCAGAAACCATAGGCCTGCCATTTGGCGATCAGTTCGGCATTGCGCTCGACGATTTCGCGGAACATCGCCAGGTACGGTTCAGGCTGCTCGAGGCACTCAGGGAAGTGCATGGCCAGCACGTGGTCGCCCAGTGTTTTCTGCTGCTCGGGGCGTTTGGTGTAGTAGAAATATTCGAAGTGGCCGAAGCGTACATGGCTCGGCGCCAGACGCAGGACCATGGCCGCGCGCTCCTGCTTTTCGCGCCACACCGGGGTGTCGGAGCCGATGACGCACAGGGCGCGGGTGGTCGGGATGTTCAGCGCGTGCAGTGCTTCGGAGGCGAGGAATTCGCGGATCGACGAACGCAGCACCGCCCGGCCATCACCCATGCGTGAAAACGGCGTCTGGCCGGCGCCCTTGAGGTGCAGGTCCCAGTGTTCGCCTGCCTCGTTGTACACCTCGCCGAGCAACAGGCCGCGACCGTCGCCCAGTTGCGGGTTGTAGGAGCCGAACTGATGCCCGGAATAGACCATCGCCCGTGGAATCGCGTCGGCCCAGAGCTTGTGGCCGCTGAACAGTTCGGCGAACTCCGGGGTTTCGGCCACGGCAGGGTCGAGGTCCAGCAGGGCCATGGCGGCGGGGCTGGCCACGACCAGGCGCGGATTATCGATGGGCTCGGGCAGCACATGGGCGGAAAACGCGTCGCCCAGACGGTCGAAGCGATTATCGAAAGTGAGTTCGTCGAGGGCTTTCAAGGGCCGGCTCCAGCAGAATGTCCGAGCATTCTGCTGGGGAAAGGCCGGTTAGTCGAGTTTGGCGGCGGGCGGTTCTTGCGCCGGCTTGCCGTCGACGATCGGCACGATGGTTTTCGTTTCCGGTTCGATCGGCACCATCTTGTACTCCTGGCCGTGCAGGTTCTTGAGGTAAACCTCCATCTGCCGGAACGAGATATTGATGTGCTGCTTCTTGAACTCGCGGTTGATGAAGCGGTTGACCTCGTCGAGCACCGGGTTACGGTCGCCGAGGTCGCGCACGTGCATGCGCAACTCGTGGTCGAGGGTGCTTTCGCCGAAGTTCAGGAAGTACACATGCGGCTCCGGATCTTTCAGGACGCGCGGGTTATCGCGTGCCGCCTTGAGCAACAGTTCTTTGACCAGATCCAGGTCCGAGCCGTAGTCGACGCCGAGCTTGAGGGTCACCCGGGTGATGGTGTCGGTCAGCGACCAGTTGATCAGTTGCCCGGTAATGAACGTCTTGTTCGGGACGATGATGTCCTTGCGGTCGAAGTCGGTGATGGTCGTGGCACGGATGCGAATCTTGCTCACGGTGCCCGACAGGTTGCCGATGGTGATGGTGTCACCGATCCGCACCGGACGTTCGAACAGGATCATGATGCCGGAGATGAAGTTGGCGAAAATCTCTTGCATGCCGAAGCCGAGGCCGACCGACAAGGCCGCCACCAGCCACTGCAACTTGTCCCAACTCACGCCCAGGGTCGACAGGGTCGAGACGAAACCGACGCCGGCGATCACGTACGAGAGCAACGTGGTGGTCGCGTAGGCGCTGCCCTGGGCCAGGTTGAGCTTGGACAGCACAAACACTTCGAGCAGACCCGGCAGGTTGCGCGCCAGGGCAAAGGTGATGCCGATGATGATCAGCGCGCCGAGCATGTCGCCGATGCTGATCGGCACCATGCTCATGTTGGCGCCGGTACCGCTGGTGTATTCGTAGAGGGTGACGTTGTCCAGGTACGAGAACACCGTGATCAGGTCGGCCCAGACCCAATACAGTGCCGCGATGAAGCCGCCGAGCAGGGCCAGGCGGATCAGGCGCAAGGACTGTTCGTTGACCTTTTCGATGTCCAGCGTCGGTTCTTCGATCACCGCCTCGCCATCGCCGGCCTCTTTGGCGGCCAGGCGTTTGGCCAGGGCGCGCTGGTAGGCCAGGCGCCGGGCCGCCACGCTGAGACCGCGTACGAAGGTGGCTTCGATCACCAGCCAGAACATCAGCAGGTACAGGGTGTTGATCAAGCGGTCGCTGAGCTTCAGCGCGGTGTAGTAGTAGCCGAAGCACACCGCCACGAACAGCGCGACGGGCAGGGCGGTGAACAGGATGCCCACGAGCTTGCGGAACAGCGAGGCGTTCTCGTGGGTCGGGCTGCTGATCAGCAAGCGGCTGAGCAGCAGGGTCATCAAGGCGTAGCAGGTGAGCACCACCGGCATGCCGATCACGTCATCGGCCAGCGCCGCCGGTTGCAGTTCGGCAACGGCGACCACGGTCACCAATGCCATTACCACGATGCCGAGGCGGCGGATCCATCTGCGCAGGAATTCCACCTGGGGTTTTTCCCAGCGGAAATGCAGTTCCGCCACGCCACCCGGCGCGAGGATCCGGTAGGCGGTGTAGAACACCAGCCAGGCCCCGGCCATTTGCAGCAGCGCCGCGCCCATGTTGGCGTTCTGCCCGCGGGCGTCGATTTGCAGGGCCAGCCCGCACAATGCCAGGCCCAGGGAAACCGGCATCGCCAGCAGAATATTGACCAGGATCGCTTGCGGCGTGTGCCACTGGCTATCGCGTTTGAAGTGACCGATGTCCTGGTGAACCTTGTTCAGTCGCGCGTACAGATGCTTGCGGCGCCACAGCAGTGCGCCGATCAGCAGCGCGAGCGGCAGGAACAGCAGCGGACGCTGGGTCAGGCCGTCGTTCAGTTCACTCAGGCTGGAAAGTACCGGCAGTGAATCGATTTGACGCTCCAGGCGATCCGGCACGCTGCGAAACCATTCGAGGTCCAGCGGCTTGTTGCTCGGAATCCAGAACATCTGCTCATCGAGCGTCGCCCGCAGGCTTTGCGCCGTGCTCAGCAGTTGCTTCTGGTTCAGTTGCAGGGTGATGGATTCATTGAGCACCGCGCTCAGTTCGCGGTTGAGGCGCTCCAGCAGGTCGGCGCGGGTGGTGGCCAGTTCCATCAGGCTTTTGCGCAACTGCGGCGTGACTTGCTCGGGCGGCTGGGTCGACAGCAGGTTTTCGACGTAGGTGACCGGATTGCTGAGCAGTTCCCGTTGCTGGCTGACTTCGAACTGATACAGGCGAATGTCGGCGATCTGGTCGGCCAGGTTGCGGTCTACCTTTAGGCGCGGCAGGGCCTGCTTCTGTTTGTAGAGAATCTTCGAGAGCAGCAGGCTGCCTTTGAGCACGTTGATTTGCTCGTCCAGCGCTGAATCACTCTGGGTCAGGCTGTCCAGCTGTTGCTTTGTCTGCAGGTTCTGCTGGGTGACTTCGTTGAGGCGGTCGGTGCTCTTGAGCAGGTAGTCCGAGAGCTTCAGGTTGGCCGCGCTCTCGGTGGCCAGCAGGCTGCTGCCGCCGGCCTTCTGCGCTTCGATGGATTGCTGGGTGACCGTTTCCTGGGACAACGCCAGACGCTTCTGGTTGATCAGGGTTTGCAGTTCCTGGATTTCCCGGTCCAGGCGGTCGGAGCGCTCCGACAGCAGGTCATGCTGGCTGTTGCCGAGATCCTGCAATTGGGTATTGCCGGCCAGTTCCTGGCGGCGCAGCGGAATCAGTGCGTTCAGTGCCGCAAGCTCGGCATTGAGCAGGTCACGCTGCTCCGCGCTCAAGGTCTTGCCGGCGTCCTTGCCGTTCTTGAGGATGTTGTTGATCTGCTGAATGCGCGTCTGGCTGCTGGATATCTCCGCCTGGGCGCGCTCGGGGCGGGTCTGGGCGGTGATGATCAGGCTGTTGGCATCGGCCAGGGCTTTTTGCAGATCGCTTTGCTGGGTGGAGCGATCGGTCAGCACTTGTTCAAGCTGCTGGATCGGTTCCTTGGCGAAGCGCTGCGCCACCGGCACCACGGCACTGGCCTTGAGGCGAGTCAATTCCCGCTGGTTCTCGAGCGTCATCTTGGGCGCAGAGCTCAGCGTTTGCTTGAGGTCGGCCAGCTTCTGCTCGTAGTCACGTTTGTTGTCGAGTTGGGTCAACGTGTTTTGCAGAACACTCTGCAGGGCCTTCTGATCGGCTTCCGGCAGTTTGCGGTCGGCGATCTTGTCCAGGCTCGCCTGCACGGCTTCGCTGGAGGGCGGTTCGGCCGCTTGCGATAAACCAACGGTGCCGACAGAGAGACTCAAGCCCAACAGGGCGATGGCGAAAATGGAGCGCAGGTTAGGCATAAAGACCGGTCAAGCAAATGATAGTGGAAGCAGTTTAGAGGAAGAGTCCGGGACCCGGGCGACTTCCTTCGGGGAATCTGACGCCCACTTTGCCGATCTTGTTCCCGTCCATGACTGCAACCGTCCAGATGGTGTTGTTCCATTCCACCTGGTCACCCACCACCGGTGCGCCACCGACTTTCTGGGCAATGAAGCGGCCCAGGGACATGTCCGGATCGATGCCTTCGACCTTCAGGCCATAGAGGGCCGCAACCGCGGCCAGTTGGGCGTCTCCTTCGAGTACGAAGTCGCCGAAAAAGCGCAGGTCGAGGCCTCGTTGCGGCGCCTGGCTGAAGAGTTTTCCGAGGGCCGGCAGGTTGTGTTCATGGCCGATAACACACAGCAAATCATCGACTTCCAGCACCGTACTACCCGACGGATGGAGCAATTGTTGACCACGAAACAGGGCGGCGATACGGGTGCCTTCGGGCATTTTCAGCTCGCGCAGGGGCGAACCGATGCACCATTTTTCCGCGCCGAGGCGATAAACGAACAGCTCCCACTCGCTGGTGACGTGCACTTCCAGGGCCGAGCGGGAGATCGGCGCAGGCTCCGGCGGTACCGTCACCTTCAACAGCTTGGCGACCCACGGCAGGCTCGTGCCCTGAACCAGCAGCGACACCAGCACGATAAAGAAGGCGAGATTGAAGTACAGCTGGGCGTTGGGCAGGCCGGCCATCAGCGGGAACACCGCCAGGATGATCGGGACCGCGCCGCGCAGGCCGACCCAGGAAATGAACGCTTTCTCGCGCCCATGGAACGCCTTGAACGGCAGCAGGCCAACCACTACAGACAGTGGCCGGGCAAACAGAATCATCCACAGCGCCAGTGCCAGTGCCGGCAAGGCAATGGGCAGCAGGTCGTGAGGCGTCACCAGCAGGCCCAGCACCAGGAACATGCCGATCTGCGCCAGCCAGGCCATGCCGTCGAGCATGTGCAGGATGCCGTGGCGGCTGCGCACCGGACGGTTGCCGATCACCAGACCGCAGAGGTACACGGCAAGGAAGCCGCTGCCATGCAGGGCGTTGGTTAGGGCAAACACCACCAGGCCGCCGGCGATGACCAGGATCGGATACAAACCGGTGGCCAGGTTGATGCGGTTGACCAGTTGCAGCATCAGCCAGCCGCCGCCCAGGCCAATGACGCCACCGATGCCGAATTCGCGCAGCAGGTGGGTCAGCAAGCTCCAGTGCAGGCCGGTCTGGCCGCTGGCGAGCATGTCGATCAGGGTGACGGTGAGGAACACCGCCATCGGGTCGTTGCTGCCGGATTCGATTTCAAGGCTGGCGGTGACCCGCTCGTTCAGGCCTTTGCCGCCCAATAGCGAGAACACCGCCGCGGCGTCGGTGGAGCCGACGATGGCGCCGATCAGCAGGCCCTGGATCAGGTTCAGGTTGAACAGCCAGGCGGCTGCCATGCCGGTCAGTCCGGTGGTAATCAATACCCCGACCGTGGCCAGCGAGAGTGCGGGCCATAACGCCACGCGAAAACTCGAGACCCGGGTGCGCAAGCCGCCGTCGAGCAGGATCACTGCCAGTGCCAGGTTGCCGACCAGATAAGCCGTGGGGTAGTTGTCGAAAATAATGCCGCCGCCATCGACGCCGGCCGCCATGCCGACGGCCAGGATGATCACCAGGATCGGGATGCCGAGGCGCGACGAAAGTGAGCTCACCAGAATGCTTGCACCTACCAGCAACGCGCCGATCAAGAACAGGCTGTTGATGGTCGTCGCATTCAAAGGCAGTACTCCAGAAAGCTGAAAGGCGGGCGCAAACTGACCATGCAGTCTGCGTGCCAGCGATTCTAACCTGTTGAAATGTGATGCTGTCAAAAAGCTTTTGTCGCTTGCGCAGGGAAAGGGACCGCACAAACGCCATGGCGACGAAGTGCAGGAACCAGATCGGGCAATCACAGTCTCTACAGTTCGCGAGAAAGGTCACTCGTCAGCAAAATCAAGGCTTTGCGCCTGTATAACCCTGGCATACGCGGTGACTTTTCTTTATCGTACGCGCCCTTTGAAAAAGCCCGGAAAATCAAAATGTTGGAAGCATCCCTCAGTCAATTGGAACAACTGGTCAGTGACCTGGTGCAACAGAACCAGAGCCTGACCGCGGAACTGGCCCAGGCCAAGGATGAAAACGAAAGCCTGCAACTGAGCCTGATGGAACACGAAGAGAAGCAAGGCGCCACGGCGGCTCGCATCCAGGCCCTGGTTGAGCGCGTCAGCGCAGGCCCTGTCAGCGCATGAGTTACAACGCCGCAGGGGTAAAAGTCGTCTCGATCCTGGGGGAGGACTATTCGATCAAGGCACCGGCCGGGGAAGAGCAGACCCTGCTGGACGCCGCGATGATGTTGAAGGCAGCCCTGGCCGAAACCAAGAGGAAGTACCCGACGCTGATCGGTGACCGCCTGTTGGTGCTGGCGGCGATGAATCTGTGCTCCCAGCAGATCGAAATGCAAAAGCAGCACAAGCTCGAACTCGACCGTTACCAAGAGCAAGTCAGCGCCACGGTTGAAGTGATCTCCAAGACGATCAATCAGGCCTGATCGGCTTTGCGCACAACCAAAGAATAGATTGTCGGTTGGTTTGTATACAATCGGCACGGCTGTTGCAGTGTTTCAGCCTCTTATTCTTTGGGGGTGCTCCATGCAGTTCTGGCGACGCAGTATCCAATGGCAATTGATCCTGAGCATGGGCACCGCTCTGCTCGTCAGTATCCTGATCGTGGTTGGCATTTATACCCTGGTGGTCAATCGTCTCGCCCAGAGCTATCTGGTCGAGCAAGCCTTGCCGTCGAGCATCGAAGCGATGCGCAACGACATCGAGCGGATCCTTGTCCAGCCCCTCACCGCCGCCAAGGACATCGCCAGCAACAGCATGGTGCGCGACTGGCTGGCGCAGGGTGAGGACGGTGCGCAGGCCGGCACCTTCACGACCTATCTCGAAGGCGTGCGCGCCGAGCACAAAGCCTTTACCGCGATTATTGCCGGCACGGCGTCCAATCATTACTTCAACGAAAAAGGCCTGGACCGGACCCTCAGTCGATCCAATCCGAAAGACGTCTGGTTCTACTCGTTTCTCGACAGCAACCAGCCGCGCACCCTCAATATCGATAACGACACGGCCACCGGAGAATTGGCGCTTTTCATCGACTTCAAAGTCGAGCAGGCCGGCAAGGTCGTGGGTGTTGCCGGGCTTGGCCTGAGCATGAAAGAGCTGTCGGAGCTAATTCACAACTTCAGCTTCGGGGAGCGCGGCAAGGTCTATCTCGTGCGTTCCGACGGTTTGATCCAGGTCCATCCCGAAGCGCAATTCAGCGGCAAGCGCACCTTGACCGAGCAGATCGGCGCTACGGCGGCTCAAGCGGTGATGAGTCAAAAAGCCGCCACCACTAACGGCTTCCAGCGCGACGGTGAAGACTTCCTCGCCTTGAGTTTGCCGCTGCGCGATCTCGGCTGGACCCTGGTGGCCGAAGTGCCGCAATCGCAGATCTACGCCGAAGCCCGCCGCGCCATGTGGATGAGCAGCGGCATCGGCCTGGCAGTAGCGCTGGTGTGCCTGTTGCTGGTGGTGCTGCTGGCCCGTGGCCTGGTACGACCGATTCGTCAGGTAACAGCGGCATTGGTAGCAATCGGTAGCGGCGGTGGAGATTTGACCCATCGGCTGGATTCCAGCCGCGCCGATGAGTTGGGCGATCTGGCCCGTGGCTTCAATCGATTCCTCGACAGCCAGCGCGACATGATCGGCGAAGTGCTGACCACCAGTGAACGCTTGCGCACTGCTGTCGGCCAAGTGGCGCGGGTGGTGGACAACACCGCCGAGCGCTCCGGTCGTCAGCAGGAAATGACCGACATGGTCGCCACCGCTGTTCACGAAATGGGCCTGACCGTGCAGGACATCGCGCAGAACGCCGGCAATGCGGCGTTCGCATCACAAACCGCCCGTGATGAGGCAATGCAGGCACGGGAAGTGGTGGGTGGATCGATCCGTCACATTGAAAACATGTCCCGGGAAATCGGCGTCGCGGCAACGGCGGTGGGTGAACTGGCCCATCAAGTGGCGTCCATCGATCAGGTGCTGGCAGTGATTCGCGGGATCTCCGAGCAGACCAACCTGCTGGCGCTCAATGCCGCCATCGAAGCAGCGCGGGCCGGGGATATGGGGCGCGGGTTTGCCGTGGTGGCCGATGAGGTTCGCACTTTAGCCCGACGTACTCAGGCTTCCACCGATGAAATCCAGCAGATGATCGGCAGCCTCAAGCAAGGCGCGGAAAACGCGGTGTCGTCGATGCATTCCGGGCAAGCCGCGACGGGCACGGGTGTCGAGTCGAGCCAGCGTACCGGCACCTCGTTGACCGCCATTACCGGGCAGGTGGAGCGCATCAGCGACATGAACCATCAGGTGGCGACGGCGACGGAAGAGCAATCGGCGGTGACCGAGGAAATCAATCGCAATGTGCAGGGCATTTCCGATCTGGCCCGGGAGACGGCGGGGGAGGTCAGGGCCTGCCGGGATGACTGTCAGACGTTGCAGCGGTTGGCGGATGATCTGGCGCGGCAGGTGGGTGGGTTCAAGTTGAGCTGATGTGTTGATTGTGCTGACGCCATCGCGGGCAAGCCCGCTCCCACAGGAATTTCTGTTGTTCACAAGTTATGTGTCCAATACAAAAACCTGTGGGAGCGGGCTTGCTCCGGGCGGCGATCCGACGATTGGATCTCAGCAGCTAAACAGGATCAGGATCAGAACCACTCATCCTGCATCGTCAGGCAAACATCATCCCGAGCTTCCAATAATGTCAGCTCATGGTGACACCCAGGCACTTCCCACGTCAGGAAGTACCGCGCCGCCTGCAACTTGCCCTTATAGAAGCTCACATCCGCCGCATTGCCCTTGGCCAACCCTTCCTCGGCGCGGATCGCCTGTTCCAGCCAGCGCCAGCCGATCACCGTGTGGCCGAACACTTTCAGGTACAGCGCCGAGTTCGCCAGGCTGCTGTTGACCTTGCCTTGGGCCAGGTCGGTCAGCAGGCCGATGGTCACGGTCTGCAGGCGCGCCACCAGTTTTTCCAGCGGCTCGCGCAGTGGCGTCAGCGACTCGAATGCCTGGGCACGTTCGGCGGTGTCGGCGATCAGGCGGATCAATTGCTTGAGCCCAGCGCCACCGTTCTGCGCCAGTTTGCGCCCCAGCAGGTCCAGCGACTGAATGCCGTGGGTGCCTTCGTGGATCGGGTTCAGGCGGTTGTCGCGGTAGTACTGCTCCACCGGGTATTCGCGGGTGTAGCCGTGGCCGCCGAGGATCTGGATCGCCAGTTCGTTGGCCTTCAGGCAGAACTCCGATGGCCAGGATTTGACGATCGGCGTCAGCAAATCCAGCAGCTCGTGCGCCTGTTTGCGCTCGGCTTCGGTCGCCAGCGTCGTGGTGTCATCGAATAGCCGCGCCGCGTACAGGCCGAGGTCGAACGAGCCTTCGACGTAGGCCTTCTGCGTCAGCAGCATGCGTTTGACGTCGGCGTGGTTGATGATCGCCACCGGGGCGGTGGTCGGGTCCTTGCTGTCCGGCACGCGGCCCTGCGGGCGTTCGCGAGCGTACTCCAGCGAGTACAGGTAGCCGGCATAGCCGAGCATCACCGCGCCCATGCCGACGCCGATCCGCGCTTCGTTCATCATCTGGAACATGTAGCTCAAGCCCTGGTGCGGCTTGCCCACCAGATAGCCAACACACTCACCGTTATCGCCGAAATTCAGCGCGGTGGACGTGGTGCCGCGCCAGCCCATCTTGTGGAACAGCCCGGCCAGCAACACATCGTTGCGCTGGCCCAGGCTGCCGTCATCGTTGACCAGGAACTTGGGCACGATGAACAGCGAAATGCCCTTCACCCCGGCCGGCGCGTCCGGCAGCTTGGCCAGCACCATGTGCACGATGTTTTCCGACAGCGAGTGATCGCCACCGGAAATGAAAATCTTGTTGCCCTTGAGGCGATAGGTACCGTCGGATGCCGGCTCGGCGCGGGTACGAATATCCGACAGGGAGGAGCCCGCGTGCGGTTCGGTCAGGGCCATGGTGCCGAAGAAGCGGCCGTCGATCATCGGTTGCAGGAAGCGCTGCTTCTGCTCGTCGGTGCCGAAGCTTTCGATCAGGTTGGCCGCGCCCATGGTCAGGAACGGATAAGAGGTCGAAGCGGCGTTGGCCGACTGGAAGTGCGAAAAGCAGGCTTGGGAAAGCAGGGTAGGAAGCTGCATGCCGCCAGCGTCGAAACTGCGCGCGGCGTTGAGGAAGCCGGCTTCGAGGAAGGCATCCACCGCCGGTTTCACTTCCGGAATCAGAATCGCCTGACCGTTCTCGTAGCGCGGCTCGTTCTCGTCGCCCTTGCGGTTGTGCGGGGCGAAGAATTTCTCGGCGATGCTGCGAGCGGTACCGATGGCGGCATCGAAGGTTTCGCGGTTGTGCTCGGCAAAACGCTCACGCTGGGTCAGGCCCTCGGCATCGAGGACTTCATACAGCTCGAAAGCCAGATTGCGGGAACTGAGCAACGTCTCGGACATGGCGGCCTACCTTTTGTTGGAGTGGGCCGAGTCTAGGCTTGCTGATAAAGCCTGAACAGGATGATTGATAAGCGTGATGTTGGAGCCGAGCGCCGACTTAGCAAACACCCCAAAACACTGTGGGAGCTGGCTTGCCAGCGATGGCGGCAGATCAGTCAACATTGAGGGTGACTGACACATCGCTATCGCTGGCAAGCCAGCTCCCACAGGTTTTTTTGCTGACCAGGACACCTATGCGGTGTCCGGCTTATCGGGTTTAGCCGATGGTCATCAGGCTCGCATTACCACCCGCCGCAGCGGTATTAACGCTCAACGCCCGCTCGATCACCAAACGCTCCAACGCAATGTTGGATTCGCCTTGCGACAGACCCTGCACGCCAACGATGGCGCCGGCACGCTTGGCAACCTGCTGGCACACCGCACGCAACTGGTCGGAATGGCCGTGATGCAGAACCGCATCAAACACCACTTCGTCCTTGTTCCAGTCGGCAACCAGCTTGATGCGCGCCTGAATATCCTTCGGCAGACGTGCGAACAGCGCCTTGGTCAGCTCGCCTTCAGGCCAGACCGCAGAACCGCCAACCGCCAGTACCGCAGCCAGCTGGGTCAGCAGATCGCCTTCGACTTCGGCCAGGCACAGTACGTGCTCGCGCGGCAGGATCGCATAGCTGTTGCGCTCGCCAGTCGGGCCGGCCAGTACGCGGGTGATACCGCTTTGCGATTGCGCGGCGAACTGCACGCACAATGTGCTCAGGTCGGCGAACTTGTTGCTGTCGGCCCAGGCTTTCAGGGCGGTCAGCGGCTTGCTCATGGCTTCGCGCAGACGAACGTCCGGTGCCACGGCAGCATCACCGCGAGCGAAGGATTGTTCGATGGCATCGGTAGGGCGAGTCGACAGCAGGCGGTACAGGTACAGCGGACCACCGGCTTTCGGGCCGGTACCCGACAGGCCTTCGCCGCCGAACGGCTGCACGCCGACCACGGCACCGACGATGTTGCGGTTTACATAGACGTTACCGGCATTGACGTTGTCGATCACCTTGGCGATGGTCTCGTCGATGCGGGTGTGCACGCCCAGGGTCAGGCCATAGCCGGAAGCGTTGATCTGGCCGATCAGTTGATCGATGTCCTTGCGCTTGTAACGAACCACGTGCAGGACCGGGCCGAAGATTTCACGCTGCAGCTCGTCGAAGCTTTCCAGTTCGATCAGCGTCGGCATCACGAAGGTACCGCGTTTGACTTCTTCGGCGTCGGCGATGGCCACCTGGTACACGCTGCGACCTTTGTCGCGCATGGCCTGGATGTGTTTCTCGATGCCGGCTTTCGCTTCGGCGTCGATCACCGGGCCGATGTCCACGGACAGGCGCTCAGGGTTGCCCAGACGGCTTTCAGCCATCGCGCCCTTGAGCATTTCGATGACGCGGTCGGCGGAATCTTCCTGCAGGCACAGGACGCGCAGGGCCGAGCAACGCTGGCCGGCGCTGTCGAAGGCCGACGAAACCACGTCGATCACCACCTGTTCGGTCAGTGCCGAAGAGTCGACGATCATTGCGTTCTGGCCACCGGTTTCGGCGATCAGCGGGATCGGACGACCCTGGCTATCCAGGCGACCGGCGATGTTGCGTTGCAGCAAGCGCGCGACTTCGGTGGAACCGGTGAACATCACGCCTTTGACGCGATCGTCGCCCACCAGGCCGGCACCGACGGTTTCGCCACGGCCCGGCAGCAGTTGCAGCACGCCTTCCGGAATCCCGGCTTCGAGCAGCAGGCGCACGGCTTGGGCGGCAACCAGCGGAGTCTGTTCCGCAGGCTTGGCCAATACCGGGTTACCGGCAGCCAGTGCGGCAGCCACCTGGCCACTGAAGATTGCCAGCGGGAAGTTCCACGGGCTGATGCACACCACTGGACCCAGCGGACGGTGGGCGTCGTTGGTGAAATCGTTGCGTGCCTGCACTGCGTAATAACGCAGGAAGTCCACGGCTTCACGCACTTCGGCGATGGCATTGGCGAAGGTCTTGCCGGCTTCGCGAGCCAGCAGGCCCATCAGCGGCTGGATCTCGGCTTCCATCAAGTCAGCAGCACGTTCCAGGATCGCGGCGCGCTCGGCGGGCGGGGTGGCCTGCCAGATCGGTGCAGCGTTCAAGGCGCACTGGATCGCGTTGTCGACGTCTTCGACGGTGGCTTCCTGTACATGGCCGACCACGTCACGCAGGTCGGACGGGTTCAGCACCGGTGCCGGCGCTTCGTTGCTGGAGGCGCAACCGAGCATCGGCGCCGCTTTCCAGTGGTTGTGTGCGGTAGCGAGCAGTGCGCAAGACAGCGAAGCCAGGCGATGTTCGTTGGCCATGTCGATGCCGCTGGAGTTGGCGCGTTCCGAACCGTACAGGTCACGCGGCAGCGGAATGCGCGGGTGCGGCAGGCCGAAACCACCTTCCACGGTCGCCATCTGCTCGATCTGAGCAACTGGATCGGCCACCAATTCCTGGATCGAAATCGACTGGTCGGCGATGCGGTTGACGAACGAGGTGTTCGCGCCGTTTTCCAGCAGGCGACGAACCAGATACGCCAGCAGGGTTTCGTGGGTGCCGACCGGAGCGTACACGCGGCACGGACGGTTCAGCTTGCCTTCGGAAACTTTGCCTACAACCTGTTCGTACAGCGGCTCGCCCATGCCGTGCAGGCACTGGAACTCGTACTGACCCGGGTAATAGTTCTGACCGGCGATGTGATAAATGGCCGACAGGGTGTGGGCGTTGTGCGTGGCGAACTGCGGGTAGATGACTTCCGGTACCGACAGCAGCTTGCGGGCGCAAGCGATGTAGGAAACGTCGGTGTACACCTTGCGGGTGTAGACCGGGTAGCCTTCCAGACCTTCGACCTGGGCGCGCTTGATCTCGCTGTCCCAGTACGCGCCTTTCACCAGGCGGATCATCAGGCGATGACGGCTGCGGCGAGCCAGGTCGATCACGTAGTCGATCACGTACGGGCAACGCTTCTGGTAAGCCTGGATGACGAAGCCGATGCCGTTCCAGCCGGTCAGTTGCGGCTCGAAGCACAGGCGCTCGAGCAGATCCAGCGACAGCTCGAGGCGGTCGGCTTCTTCGGCGTCGATGTTCAGGCCGATGTCGTATTGCTTGGCCAGCAGGGTCAGCGACAGCAGGCGCGGGTACAGTTCGTCCATCACGCGCTCGTACTGGGCGCGGCTGTAGCGCGGGTGCAGGGCCGACAGCTTGATCGAAATGCCCGGGCCTTCATAAATCCCGCGACCGTGGGAGGCTTTGCCGATCGAGTGGATGGCTTGTTCGTACGAGGCCAGGTACTTCTGCGCGTCGTGCTCGGTGAGTGCGGCTTCACCCAGCATGTCGTAGGAATAACGGAAACCCTTGGCTTCGAACTTGCTCGCATTGGCCAGGGCTTCGGCGATGGTTTCGCCGGTGACGAACTGCTCGCCCATCAGGCGCATGGCCATGTCGACGCCCTTGCGGATCATCGGCTCGCCGCTCTTGCCGATGATGCGGCTCAGGGAGGAAGTCAGGCCGGCTTCGTTGTGCGTGGACACCAGCTTGCCGGTCAGCAGCAGGCCCCAGGTGGCGGCGTTGACGAACAGCGACGGGCTGTTGCCCAGGTGCGGATGCCAGTTGCCAGTGCTGATCTTGTCGCGGATCAGCGCGTCGCGGGTGCCTTTGTCCGGGATGCGCAGCAGCGCTTCGGCCAGGCACATCAGCGCCACGCCTTCCTGGGACGACAGGGAGAACTCCTGCAGCAGGCCCTGGACGATGCCGGCACGGCCGCCAGCGCTCTTCTGGTTGCGCAGTTTTTCCGCGATGGAGGCGGCGAGCTTGTTGGTGGCTTCGGCCATCGGAGCTGGCAGACGCGCCTGCTCGATCAGCATCGGCACGACTTCCGGCTCAGGGCGACGGTAGGCGGCGGTGATCGATGCACGCAGCACCGATTGCGGCAGGATGCTTTCGGCGAATTCGAGGAAGCACTGGTGGGCGTGATCCAGAGGCGCATCGACGTTGTCGTCGGAATCCTTGGTCAAACCGCTCAGCTCGGTCAGGGTTGCACCACCCTCGAGTTTTTCCAGGTAATTGAAGATTGCCTGCTTGATCAGCCAGTGCGGCGTGCGATCAATCGAGGTCGCGGCAGCCTTGAGGCGTTCGCGGGTCGGGTCGTCAAGTTTGACCCCAAGGGTGGTGGTAGCCATGTTTTTATCCTCATGTTTGCCACGACTGCGTGGCATCAGCTGGCGGCAAGATTAGCCGTGCGACTGTTGAGGTGCAACCGGGTGCAACCCTTTTTTTGTCGGAATATTACGCAGCTCGTCAGGAAATAAATTCTGGTACGGCGCTGCCGCCTCTGCTTGGTGCTTTTTAGGTTGGTCAGCGCTCTTTCTTGCTCCGAAAAGGAGCAAAAAACCGGGTTTGAAATTTATTTCCGACTGGGTGCAACTTATTCTCGAGAAACTGGTTGCACCTTATTTGCTTTGTTGAATAGCATTCGCGCCCAAGGTGCAACCCGAACAAAGTCCGGGTGTTCCGGCTGATGGCTTTCCTGGGGAAACATCAGTCATAAATGCGTGGCCCCCCGAATCGTCTGTCAAACGTATGCGTTTGCGAGCGGTTCACCAGCCGCCGCTACATAAAAACAAAGCCAGGGCGTAACTTAATGAGCGTAAGCAATCCAACCCTGATCACGTTCGTGATCTACATCGCAGCAATGGTGCTGATCGGCCTGATGGCCTATCGCTCCACCAACAACCTTTCCGACTACATCCTGGGCGGCCGCAGCCTGGGCAGCGTCGTGACTGCACTGTCCGCCGGTGCTTCCGACATGAGCGGCTGGTTGTTGATGGGCTTGCCCGGCGCCATCTACATGTCCGGCTTGTCCGAGAGCTGGATCGCCATCGGCCTGATCGTCGGCGCCTACCTGAACTGGCTGTTCGTCGCCGGCCGTCTGCGTGTGCAGACCGAGCACAACGGTGATGCGCTGACCCTGCCGGACTACTTCGCCAGCCGTTTCGAAGACAAGAGCGGCCTGCTGCGGATCATCTCCGCGGTCGTGATCCTGGTGTTCTTCACCATCTACTGCGCTTCCGGCATCGTGGCCGGTGCCCGTCTGTTCGAAAGCACCTTCGGCATGTCCTACGAGACTGCGCTGTGGGCCGGTGCTGCGGCGACGATTGCCTACACCTTTATCGGTGGATTCCTGGCGGTGAGCTGGACCGATACCGTACAAGCCACCCTGATGATCTTCGCGCTGATCCTGACGCCGATCATCGTGCTGCTGGCTACCGGCGGTGTAGACACCACGTTCCTGGCGATCGAAGCACAGGATCCAAGCAACTTCGACATGCTCAAGGGCACCACTTTCATCGGCATCATCTCGCTGATGGGCTGGGGTCTGGGCTACTTCGGCCAGCCGCACATCCTGGCGCGTTTCATGGCTGCCGATTCGGTCAAGTCGATCGCCAAGGCCCGTCGCATCTCCATGACCTGGATGATCCTGTGCCTGGGCGGCACCGTAGCTGTGGGCTTCTTCGGTATCGCTTACTTCTCGGCACATCCAGAGCTGGCCGGTGCCGTTACCGAAAACCCTGAGCGCGTGTTCATCGAACTGGCCAAGATCCTGTTCAACCCATGGATCGCGGGTATCCTGCTGTCGGCCATCCTGGCTGCAGTGATGAGCACCCTGAGCTGCCAGCTGCTGGTGTGCTCGAGCGCCCTGACCGAAGACTTCTACAAGACCTTCCTGCGTAAATCCGCTTCCCAGGTCGAGCTGGTCTGGGTCGGTCGCGCCATGGTGCTGCTGGTTGCCCTGATCGCCATCGCTCTGGCCTCCAACCCGGAAAACCGTGTACTGGGCCTGGTGAGCTACGCCTGGGCCGGTTTCGGTGCCGCGTTCGGTCCGGTCGTACTGATCTCCGTGATCTGGAAAGACATGACCCGCAACGGCGCACTGGCCGGTATTCTGGTCGGCGCGATCACCGTGATCGTCTGGAAACACTTCGAACTGCTGGGCCTGTACGAAATCATCCCAGGCTTCATCTTCGCCAGCCTGGCGATCTACTTCGTCAGCAAAATGGGCACGCCGACTGCCGGCATGTTCCAGCGTTTTGCGGCTGCAGAGAATGATTACCGCTTGAACAAGTAATCGTTTGAGGTCATCCCATCGCGGATGAAAGAACGGCTCGCAGCCTCAGGTTGCGGGCCGTTTTTTTTGCACCCTTGATATAAGGAGCGGGCATTGGACTTCCAGTGTCCGTGGTCCTTTTCAGTCCTAATCGTGAGAAATTTCCTGATTTTCCCGGCCGTATTGAGTTTCCTCCCCGTCCACGTACTTTGCGTTAGCCCGCTCTTCCCGAGTCGGCGTTATCCATCGTTAGACGTAGCGCGCTTCCCACGACTGAGGCGCCAGTAGAGAGGGAGATCAGTAAATGGCAAAGGGATACTTCATTCGTGAGGGCGACAAGACCACCTGCGGCGGCAAAGTTCTGGAGGGCGATACTCACATCATGATGTTTGGCTTCGCCCATGCGCGCGACGGTGACCGGGTTTCCTGCGGCAAAGACAATAAAATCTACGTGATTGCTGGCGGTGTTTCCTACATCAAAAGCAATGGCAGGATGGTGGCGGGGTCGCTGGATAGCTTCAGTAGTTGTCCTTGCAGAGCCGGGCTTATCCCGTCGCAGGACACGGCGGGCTACCAGTCCGAGCGCAGTGCTGCACCACACACCACGCGAACCGCTACTGCGCAAGCCGAGCCTGTCGCTGCGAGGGCTCCGGTAGCGTCACGATCATCCAGCTTTGCGCCGATGCCAACACTTCCCGTGCCGGTGCGTGACAACAGCGCAGAGTTAGTAGAGCCGGGCTTCTACATCGTTCCGAAGAGCACCACCCGCGAACAGCTTGAGGCCTCGCTTTTCACTCTTCGCGACCCGGCAGTGATGGGCAAATTCGAATTGCTCAATCCCAACCTGCGCGACGTCAAAGCCGGCTCGCTGATCGTGCTGAGCGATCCCAATAACTACCAGTGCACCCGTGAAGAAGCGCTGCTTATGGATGTGGCAGCCAGGACCAATCAGGTGCTTGAAACGCTTAGCCCGGAAGAAGCGGATTTCATGGTGCAACACCGGGATGCCATTCAGACGATCTTGGGCTTCGGATCTGGCGCCATTGGCGTCGGCGCGAGTATTTTCAAAAATAATCTGGATAACGTCGGCAATGCCTTGAGGGAGATTGAAGTCTTGCAACAGACGACGCTCCAAAGAGATGGGCATCTGCGCTCGCCGGCCTTTTTTGTAGAGCGACAGCGTTTGCTTGCACAACTCAACAGCCATATGACGACGCTGACCCGCAAGGGAATTGGGTTTCCCGACCACATCAATTTGAAAAATATGCTGGGCATCTCCAGTCAAAGCCTGGTTTATCACTGGAGCAATGCCAGTCCTTCCGGGCAAATACCCGGTCATGCCACGCATCTAGAAGGTGTGGCGAAGGCTTCTAAATACGTTAAATACGGCGGTTGGCTAGGTACTGCTGTCGGTGGAGGGGTATCTGTCTCGAACGTTCAGGAGGTATGTGCTGCAGGGCGTGCCGAAGCATGCGAGCGAATCAGGTTTACTGAGGCGGGAAGCTTTTCTGGCGGGATCATGGGAGGTGCCGCCGCGGGCGCTGTTTTGTCGGTAAAGGCCACCGGTAGGCTCTGCATTGCACTCGGGGTAACTAATGGCGGCTTGGGGACCGGGGTGTGCACCGCTGTGACGGTAACAACAGGGGCCTTGGTGGGCGGAGTAGTAGGTAGCGGCGTTGGCGAGTGGATTGGTGACGTTATCTACGAGGCAACGAGATGAGCAAAACGGAGACGATATTCGGTTTTATTGGAGGCGGAATCCTCCTGCTGATTTTCGTCTGGATCGTAGTAGCACTTCATATGGCTTACACCAAGATAGATATACTTTTCGAGCACCTAAAAAACAGCCCAGCAATTACGGCTCTCGCTTTCTGGCGACGCGGCGGGCCATGGTGGCGGTTGAGGATGATCAGCAGCATTGCCCATTACGTCTCAGCACCACGTGAAGGTATCGAAAACGGCAGTATCAGTGCTGAGGACATAGAGAGTCTTCCAAAGCCAATAAAGTGCAAGCTGGTTATTTTGTGGCGGAGCGTAATATTACTCTCAGGTGCACTATTTTTAGTGTGGTGCATTGGAAAAATTATTGGCACGATTTAATAAAGCACGCACTGGGGCTGCTGCGAATTTTCCGGGCAAGGTCCTAGGACGTTTCCTTCAAAACGTAGCGGTTTTCATGAAGTGGTGCGATGCGAGTTCCATCGATAGTCTTTAGCGGCCACTGACAATTCAGTGGTGGGGTGTAGGAACCCGTTAAGACCATGAGACACGCTTGGCATCGACACCTGATTTGCGGCCACTAACGTGCGACCGTAAGATCTGTTGCGGCGGCTGTGCGCGGGCACGCTTCGGCGTGGTCGAGTTCTCTGGTCTCGATATTCCTACCCCGCGTATGGCTGCCACCCAAGCCCGTAGGAAGGCCGATGGTAGTCCCACTTCTACCAGAGGTTAAAAAATGAAAACAATTTATCCCGACCCACCCTACGAAAAACCAACTCCCTATCCCGACAACCGCTTCATGGCATTGACCAGCAACTGCACCGACATGCCCACCCTGTTCGTCGATACCCAGGCGCCACTCGACATCCTCGCCGACACTGCCAACTACAGAATCCGCGCAGTCACCCAAGTGCTTGAGAATCTGTCCATGCGCGGTTCGATCGAGTGCGAGTCCTTCATCCTCAGCGATTTCGCCTTGCTCTGCGCCATTTCGTTGCGCGATGGCTGTGATGTGCTGGAAGTGGTTGGGCGGCGGTTGCGGGCGTAGCCTTCGCAGTAGCGGCAAGTACGCCTGATATCTGTAGGAGCCGGCTTGCTGGCGATAGCGGTGTGTCAGACGTTATCCATGTTGATTGATACACCGCCATCGCCAGCAAGCCGGCTCCTACAGGTTTGCGCCCTTGCAAGTCATTTGTCAGGGCCGCTTGGCCGCCAATCCCTGACTTGCCGGCCGGTAAAAGGTAAACTTCCCGGCCTGCGCAGGAGCAATCATGAATTATCGTCACGCCTTCCATGCCGGCAATCACGCCGATGTGTTCAAACACCTGACCTTGACCCGCCTCATCGCCCTGATGTCGCGCAAGGAGCAGCCGTTTGCCTATCTCGACACCCACGCTGGCATCGGTCTGTATGACCTTCAGGGTGATCAGGCCAGCCGTACCGGCGAGTACCTGGAAGGCATTGCGCGTTTGTGGGATCAGCCGGATCTGCCGATCCTGACCGCTGATTACATGCAGGTGCTGCATGAGATGAACCCGGATGGCCAGTTGCGCTATTACCCGGGGTCGCCGGAGCTGGCGAGGCGCCTGACTCGTCCGCAGGACCGTGTGTTGCTCAACGAGAAGCATCCGGAAGATGGCGTGCTGCTCAAGGACAACATGGCCGGTGATCGCCGGGTCAAGGTGCACCTGGGCGAAGGCTGGCATGTGCCCCGGGCCTTGCTGCCCGTGCCGGAGAAGCGTGCGGTGATGCTGATCGATCCGCCGTTCGAGAAGCTCGACGAGATGCAGCGCTGTGCCGCGTCGCTGAAAGAGGCGATTGGCCGGATGCGCCAGACCGTGGCGGCTATCTGGTACCCGGTGAAGGATCAGCGCGCGCTGCGTCGTTTCTACCAGGACCTGGCCGGTACCGGTGCGCCGAAGTTGTTGCGCGTGGAGTTGCTGGTGCATCCGCTGGATACGCCGAACAGCCTGAACGGTTCCGGGCTGGCGATTGCCAATCCGCCGTGGGGGCTGGAGGAAGAGTTGCGTGAACTGCTGCCGTGGTTGTCCGAGAAGCTTGGCCAGACCCAGGGTGGCTGGCGGATGGATTGGTTGATTGCCGAGTAATGCTCGGCCCGTAGGAGCCGGCTTGCTGGCGATAGCAGTCCAGAGTTCACCGCTGGACAGTCTGCCGCCATCGCCAGCAAGCCGGCTCCTAAAAGTGCTTTGTGTCAGATCGGGCAGGTCACGCCCGTACCGCCAATCCCGCAATAACCTTCAGGGTTCTTCGCCAGATACTGCTGGTGATACGCCTCGGCGAAATAAACCGTTGGGGCTTCTTCGATTTCGGTGGTGATGACGCCTTTGCCGGCCTTGGTCAGTTCGACCTGGAACACTTCTTTGCTGTGTTCGGCGGCGGCCAGTTGCGTCGGGTTGGTCGCATAGATCACCGAGCGATACTGGGTGCCGATGTCGTTGCCCTGGCGCATGCCCTGGGTCGGGTTGTGCAGTTCCCAGAACATCTTCAGCAATTCTTCGTAACTGACTTTTGCCGGCTCGTAGACCACCAGCACCACTTCGGTGTGGCCGGTCAGGCCTGAGCAGACTTCTTCATACGTAGGGTTTGGCGTGAAGCCGCCGGCGTAACCCACCACGGTGCTGACCACGCCTTCACGCTGCCAGAAGCGACGTTCTGCGCCCCAGAAGCAGCCGAGGCCGAAGATTGCAAAGTCGACATCGGAGGCGAACGGGCCCAGTAGCGGGGCGTCGTGGACGAAATGTCTTTCCGGCAGGTTCATCGGGGTTTCGCGGCCAGGCAGAGCTTGTTCTTTAGTAGGGAGCACGTTTTTGTTCACCAGGATTTCCGAGCGCAGAACCATGATCAGTCCTCTCAGTCAGGATAATTAGACAGACAAACAGTTTGCCCGAGAGTTGGGTCGCTGTCAGGCGATTGGGCCACGCGGGTAGCGTTTGAGCTTTTCGATCAGCTCGTTGCCCGGGATCGGACGGTCGAACAGGTAGCCCTGGCCGACGTCGCAGCGGTGACGGCGCAGGAACGACAACTGCTCGGCGGTTTCGACGCCTTCAGCCACGACCTTGAGCTTCAGGTTGTGGGCCATGGCGATCACCGCGGAGGTGATTTCCATGTCGTCCTGGTTGTCCGGGATTTCGTGGATGAAGCTTCGATCTATCTTGATGATGTCGATGGGGAATTTTTTCAAGTAGCTGAGCGACGAGTAACCGGTGCCGAAGTCGTCCATGGCCAGGGTCAGGCCCAGGCGCTTGAGCTGGTCGAGCTGCAGGTGGGTGTCTTCGGTGGCTTCCAGCAGCAGGCCCTCAGTCAGCTCAAGCTCCAGCAAATGAGCCGGCAGGGCTTCTTCCTTGAGGATGTTGGCGATGGAGGCCACCAGGTCCGGATCGGAGAACTGCTTGGGCGACAGGTTGATCGCCACTTGCAGGTTACCCAGGCCGGCGGCGGTCAGCGCTTTGCTCATGCGGCAGGCCTGGCGGGCGATCCATTTGCCGATCGGAATGATCAGGCCGGTTTCTTCGGCGACGCTGATGAACTGGTCAGGGCGGATCATGCCCTTTTCCGGATGGTCCCAGCGCAGCAACGCTTCCATGCCCAGCAGGCGACCGCTGCGCAGGCACAGCTTGGGCTGGTAGAACACATCAAGTTCGTTCTGGGTCAGGGCGCGGCGCAGGTTGTTTTCGACGAACAGCTTGTAGCTGGCCTCGGCGTTCAGCGCTTCGGTGAACACTTGCACCTGGTGTTTGCCGTTGGCCTTGGCCTTGTGCAGCGCCAGGCCGGCGTTGCGCATCAGGGTTTGCGGGTCGCGCCCGTGCAGCGGCGCGCAGGCCAGGCCCACGGAGCCGGTGACGCTGATCAACTGGTTGTCGACGAACATCGGTTTGTCGAGGGTCGCCAGCAGTTGGTTGGCCACTTGCTGGCCCACCGTGAGGTCGCTGTTGTCCAGCAATACGGCGAATTCGTTACTGGCGAATCGCGCCAGGCTGCCGCTCGGGATCAAGCTGTTGCGTAGGCGCCGGGCCAGGCTGATCAGCAGTTTGTCGCCGGTCTGGTGGCCGAGGCTGTCGTTGATCCGCTTGAAGTTGTCGATGTCCACCAGCAACAGGCTGATCGGCGCGTCGCTGTCCCGGGCGAAGCGTTCATCGAGGTTGCGGATGAAGGCCGGGCGGTTGCCGAGATTGGTCAGGTTGTCCGTGTAGGCCAGGCGCTCGATGCGCTGCTGGGCCAGCTTGGTCTGGGTGATGTCTTCGTAGATGCCGATGTAGTGGGTCAGTTCGCGGTTGTCGCCGTAAACCTTGGAGATCGACAACTGGCCCCAGTAGGGTTCGAGGTTTTTCCGGCGGCTCTTGAATTCGCCCTGCCAGCTGTTGCTCTTGGCCAGCGCCGAGGGCGCGTCGAACAGCAGTTCGCTGAGGTTCTCCAGGGCCGGTAGTTCCGACAGGCGCTGACCGTGCACTTCTTCGGTTGAATACTGGGTGATCGCGGTGAAGCTCGGGTTGACGTACTCCACCACGCCATCGCAGTTGACCAGCAAAAAGGCGTTGGCACTCTGTTCGACGGCACGCTGAAACAGGTGCAGGGCGCTGGTGGCGGTTCGGCGGTTGTGGTTGCTGATGACCTGGGCAAACTGGTCGGCGAGTTCGCCGGCGAAGGCGATTTCATCAGATTGCCAGGCGCGGGTCGCGCCGGTCTGCTCCAGGCACAGAACGCCAACGACCTGGCCATCGACACGGATACTGGCGTCGAGCATTGCGTTGACGTCGCGCGGGCGCAGGCTCTCGGCCATCTCCCGGGTGCGCGGGTCGCGCATGGCGTTATGGGCGTCGATGGCGCGGCCGGTGTGCAAGGCGTCGAGGTAATCGGGGAAAACGCTGACGTCGATCGGCTGCGGCAGCAGGTATTCCTGATTCGCACGGTGATAGGCCGAGATCGGCACCAGCATCGAGCCTTCGAGGCTCCACAGGCTGGCGCAGTCGATTTGGTAAATGTCGCAGGCGCTGCGGGTGATCAGCTCGGCAGCTTCGCGCAAGGAGTTGTTGCTGCTGTAGCGTTGACGGGTCAGCAGCAGGATCAGGTCCTGCTGGGCACGTACCCGGTCCAGATGCAGCAGTTGCTCCTGCTGGGCGCGCTGATTGAGCTCCAGGGCGATTTGCAGGCGCGAGTTCTGGGTTTCCAGATCCAGGGCCGGTTGCAGCGGGTCATCCTCGAACAGGCCGTCAATGACCAGCAGGTAGCCGCGCAACAGGTGGCGATTGTGTTGTTTGTAGGCTTCGCCCAGCTCCAGCAGATTCAGGGAGCCCGAGGCCGTGTGCAGGGTGTAGCGGATCAGGTAATGCGTGCTTTGGGTCAGCTGTTGCTGGATCGCATCGTGAAGTTGATAGCGCGCTTCCGGTTCCATCAGGCTGGCGTAGGGCGAACCCACCAGCGCACACAGCTCCACGGCCGGCAGGCCGAACTGGCGTTCGCAATTGGGATCGAGAAACAGCAGCGCCCAGCTGGGTTCATTAAGCCGTTCGAAACGCAGCATGCCGAGCCGCGAGGGCACAGGCAACTGCGTCACTACCTCGGCCACCATACGGCTGGCGGCATCGGGTTGGCTTTTCATGGAGGGAAACTCGCTTCGAATATGCTGAACGCGCTGGGCTCACGCCCTCTTTACTGTTGCCTGCGGCAAGGTTGCATCATTGCGACACCGACTGACAAGAGAGATGAAGGCCAAGTGCTATAAGAATATGTCGGCAGGTGCGAAGATTTCTGCAGTTTCCAGTAAAAAGTATTGCTATTGATCAGATCGCAGCCTTCGGAGTCGTCTCGAAGGCCGTGATTTTTGCCGTCAACGCAATTCAATGCCTGTCGATTGCAATAGCTTGCCATCGCGATCGTGGTAATTGACCCGGATGCGTTTTGCGTCGATGACCAGATGCGCGAAGTTATCCTGACTGATGACTTTACCGGTCAATTCCTGCCGATATTCGCCTGCGGCGGTGCGTGCCAGCGGACGGTCGAGGATAAAGCCGGATTGACTGGCATAGGGCAGCAGCCTGGAGTTGCACAAGGGCGACGAAACGATGGTGTGCACTTCGAAGTCCGGGTCTTCGCTGTGGGTCAGTCGGCTGGTCATGGAGGCGTGGACGTCACCGGCAACGAATATGACATTCTTCAGCCGGTGCGTACGAATGGTCTCCAGCAACCGCAGCCGTTGCTCGGGAAATCCGGCCCAGGCGTCATCCCCGTTTTGCCTGGCATCGGGGAAGAACATCACGCTGGTGACCACCAGTTTGACCCGCGCCGGGCTGTTGATCAGCCATTGGCACAGGGCATATTCCTGTTCGACATCCAGCAGGCGCCGATCATCGGCCGATAGATTGCGCCGGGTGCGACTATCGGTGACAAACCATTCGATATCGCCATCGGTGAACTGATACCAATAGTGCTTCGCCAGTCGGCTGATCCGGCCGTCGTCAAGTAATTCAAATACCGGGCTGTGGCTGGCTTGATATATCTCATAAGCACTTATGGCGTTGTTATATAAAATATCATCGCCTGATCTTTTCTTGTCTGGCCAGTTGTCTTCAATTTCGTGATCGTCGAGGATCATGTAAGTCGATACATTGGCCATTAATCTGGAAATATGTGGCTGAGAGAACGCCGCACGGTATTTCGCGAGTATTTGCTGATATTCACGATCAGGCGCGAAAAAATTCAAATCGTCGACATAGATCTGATCGCCAGCCATCAACATCGCGCTGACCGGAGGGTCGGCTTGTTCTGCCAATTGCGCAATCGAGGCGAATATCCGGTCGCCCCACTCTGGCGCCGACGCAACGCCGGCGGTCATTCTCAGGTAGCGGCATGAACCGACGAAATAGCCACGTGGCGTGGTGGACGTGGCGGAGCGCGTACGCAGGCGATAGAGTTCCTGCGGCCATCGCAGCGGCAGTTCCTGCAGTGAATCTGCGGTGTGCCCGGCACTCTCGGTACTGAACCAGCCGGCCTGGTATTCATATTCGGTATCGGGCGCGAGGTTATCGAGAACAAGGACATCGGACATGTCCTGCAGACTTGTCAGTCTTGTAAAGATGGTTTCGATCCATTGTTCATGCCCGGATTGCCGATAACGGATGCCGGCAAATACGGGTGCACTCTCTTGCGCTGCGCCGCGCACAAATATACGCGCATGATTGGTTGTAGTGTGGCCAATAATTGGCCCAACAGTTGGTTTTAACATGTTTGAGTCCATTCGCTGCCAGTTAATGGGTAGTTGGTTGTTTCGGATGTAATGGAGGGTATTCAGCCAAGACTAGTTATTTGGCCTGAATAAATATCTGGCAGAAATGGATTCGAGTTGTGGGCGATATCAGCCACAAATGTAGGAAGGCGTATGAAACAGGAACTTCATGCAATCCCGGGAAACACCGACAACGCAATACCTGTAGGAGCCGGCTTGCCGGCGATGGACTCAAGTGCGCCGCGTTTATCCGGTTTACACGCGTTATCGTTAACGACCATCGCCAGCAAGCCGGCTCCTACAAGGGACCATGCCCACGCTGAAAATGAAGTGACCTCCAAGCCAGTGAAATAACCAAAAAAAAGCCCCGCCAAATTGGCGGGGTTGAGGTACGAGCGTGGCGCTCGGAAACGTGGAACGCAACTGGCCCTCCGGTGAAGGAGGGCCGGTCGGTGTTACAGGAGCATGGTGCGGATGTCGCCCAACAGGTCGCTCAGACGCTTGGTGAAGCGTGCGGCAGCGGCGCCGTTGATCACACGGTGATCGTAGGACAGCGACAGTGGCAGCATCAGTTTCGGCTGGAAGGCTTTACCGTCCCAGACTGGCTGGATGGTTGCCTTGGAAACACCGAGGATCGCCACTTCCGGCGCGTTGACGATCGGCGTGAAGCCGGTGCCGCCAATGTGGCCGAGGCTGGAAATGGTGAAGCAGGCGCCTTGCATCTCGTCCGACGAGAGCTTCTTGGTCCGGGCTTTTTCAGCCAGGGAAGCGGCCTCGGCGGCCAGTTGCAGCAGGCTTTTCTGGTCGACGTTCTTGATGACCGGTACCAGCAGGCCATCCGGGGTGTCGACGGCGAAGCCGATGTTCACGTATTTCTTGCGGATGATCGCTTTGCCGCTTGGCGCCAGCGAGCTGTTGAAGTCCGGCAGTTCCTTGAGCAGGTGCGCACAGGTCTTGAGCAGCAGCGGCAGGACGGTCAGCTTGACGCCGGCCTTCTCGGCAACGGCTTTCTGGGCAACGCGGAACGCTTCGAGCTCGGTGATATCCGCCGAATCGAATTGCGTCACGTGCGGCACGTTCAGCCAGCTGCGGTGCAGGTTGGCGGCGCCGACCTGCATCAGGCGGGTCATCGGCACTTCTTCGATTTCACCGAAGCGGCTGAAGTCCACGACCGGAATCGGCGGGATGCCCGCGCCACCGGTTGCGCCAGCAGCAGCGGCCGGTGCTTCCTTGGCCTTTTGCATCATGGCCTTGACGTAAACCTGCACGTCTTCCTTCAGGATGCGACCGTGTGGACCGCTGGCGCCAACGGCGTTCAGCTCGACGCCGAACTCGCGGGCCAGTTGACGCACGGCAGGGCCGGCGTGAACTTTTGCACCAGGCTTGGCTGGAGCAGCGGCCGGGGCAGCAGCAGGTGCAGCGGCGGCAGGAGCAGCAGCTGGAGCCGCTGCACTCGGAGCAGCAGCGGCAGGTGCCGGTGCAGCGGCCGGAGCGGCGCCTTTGACTTTCAGCTTGAGGATCAGGTCGCCGGTGCCGACTTCGTCATCGAGCTTGATGGAAACGCTTTCCACCACGCCAGCGGCAGGCGATGGAATTTCCATGCTGGCCTTGTCGGACTCCAGGGTGATCAGCGACTGGTCGGCCACAACGGTGTCGCCGGCCTTGACCAGGACTTCGATGATCTTGGCCTTGCCCGACGAACCGATGTCCGGAACGTGGATGTCCTGAACGCTGTCGGCAACCGGTGCAGCCGGAGCTGCTGTAGGAGCAGGCGCAGCGGCGGCAGCTGGAGCGGCAGCCTGGGCCGGAGCAGCTGCCGGTGCCGCAGCACCTGCCACTTCCAGGTCCAGGATCAGGTCGCCAGTGCCGACTTCGTCGTTGAGCTTGACGCTGATGGCCTTGACCACGCCAGCGGCAGGCGACGGGATTTCCATGCTGGCCTTGTCGGATTCCAGGGTGATCAGCGACTGGTCGGCCACAACGGTGTCGCCGACCTTGACCTGGATCTCGATGATCTGGGCCTTGCCCGACGAACCGATGTCCGGCACGTGCACTTGCTGAACGCTGGCGGCAGCCGGCGCAGCAGCAGGTGCCGCGGCGGCAGGGGCTGCAGCCGGCTTGGCTTCAGCCTTGGCCGCTGGTGCAGCGGCAGCCGCAGGAGCAGCAGCGGCACCTTCGACTTCCAGCTCGAGCAGTTCGTCGCCTTCTTTCAGGCGATCGCCCAGCTTCACTTTCAGGCTCTTGATGATACCGGCCTTCGGCGCAGGCACTTCCATGCTCGCCTTGTCCGACTCAAGTGTCAGGATGCTCTGGTCGGCTTCGATACGGTCGCCGACCTTCACAAACAGTTCAATTACTTCACCTTCACCGCTGCCGATGTCAGGTACGCGAATGAGTTCGCTCACAGAATCTCTCCTCAGCAGTCCAGTGGGTTGCGTTTTTCCGGGTTGATACCGAACTTGGCGATGGCTTCAGCCACCACTTTAGGTTCGATGTCACCACGGTCAGCCAGTGCTTCCAGGGCTGCCAACACCACGAAATGACGGTCGACTTCGAAGAAATGACGCAGTTTCTTGCGGCTGTCGCTGCGGCCGAAACCGTCGGTGCCCAGGACTTTGAATTCCTTGGACGGTACCCACTGACGGATCTGCTCGGCGAACAGTTTCATGTAGTCGGTCGATGCGATGACCGGACCTTTACGGCCGTTCAGGCACTCTTCCACAAAGCTCAGCTTAGGCTTCTGGCCCGGGTGCAGACGGTTGGTGCGCTCAACGGCCAGGCCGTCGCGACGCAGTTCGTTGAAGCTGGTAACGCTCCACACGTCGGCGCCGACGTTGAACTCTTCACGCAGGATCTTCGCTGCTTCACGGACTTCACGCAGGATGGTGCCGGAGCCCATCAGCTGAACGTGGTGCGCCGCTTCGCGGTTGTCTTCTTCGAGCAGGTACATGCCTTTCTTGATGCCTTCTTCGGCACCGGCCGGCATGGCTGGCTGCTGGTACGACTCGTTCATCACGGTGATGTAGTAGAAGACGTCCTGTTGCTCTTCGGTCATCTTCTTCATGCCGTCCTGAATGATCACCGCCAGCTCGTAGCCGTAGGTTGGATCGTAGGTGCGGCAGTTCGGGATGGTCGAGGCCAGCAGATGGCTGTGACCGTCTTCGTGTTGCAGGCCTTCACCGTTCAGGGTGGTACGGCCGGCGGTGCCGCCGATCAGGAAGCCACGGGTACGGCTGTCGCCAGCGGCCCAGGCCAGGTCACCGATACGCTGGAAGCCGAACATCGAGTAGAAGATGTAGAACGGCAGCATCGGCTGGTTGTGGCTGGAGTACGAAGTACCGGCAGCGATGAAGGAGCTCATGGCGCCCGCTTCGTTGATGCCTTCTTCGAGGATCTGGCCCTTCTGGTCTTCCTTGTAGAACATCACTTGGTCTTTATCGACTGGCTCGTAGAGCTGGCCGACGGAGGAGTAGATGCCCAACTGACGGAACATGCCTTCCATACCGAAGGTACGGGCTTCGTCCGGGATGATCGGCACGATGCGCGGACCGATTTCCTTGTCCTTGACCAGTTGCGCGAGGATGCGCACGAAGGCCATGGTGGTGGAGATTTCACGGTCGCCCGAGCCGTCCAGGATTGCCTTGAGGGTATCCAGTGGCGGAGTCGGAACGCTGAAGCTTTGCGCGCGGCGCTGTGGCACGAAACCGCCCAGTGCGGTACGGCGCTCGCTCAGGTAACGGGCTTCGGCGCTGCCTTCTTCCGGTTTGAAGAACGGCAGGTTTTCCAGTTCATCGTCCTTGACCGGGATGTCGAAACGATCGCGGAACAACTTCAGGCTTTCGACATCGACCTTCTTGGTGTTGTGCGCGGTGTTCTTCGCTTCGCCGGCACCGGTGCCATAACCCTTGATGGTCTTGGCCAGGATGACGGTTGGTTGTTCTTTGTGGTTGACCGCTTCGTGGTACGCCGCGTAGACCTTGTACGGGTCGTGGCCGCCACGGTTGAGCTTCCAGATCTCGTCGTCGGACAGGTCTTCGACCATCGCCTTGAGTTCCGGCGTGTTGAAGAAGTGTTCACGTACGAACGCGCCGTCTTTGGCTTTGTAATTCTGGTACTCGCCGTCGATGACTTCGTCCATGCGACGTTGCAGGATGCCGTCGACGTCCTTGGCCAGTAGTGGGTCCCAGAAACGGCCCCAGATGACTTTGGTCACGTTCCACTGAGCACCGCGGAACACACCTTCGAGTTCCTGGATGATCTTGCCGTTGCCGCGAACCGGGCCGTCGAGGCGCTGCAGGTTGCAGTTGATGACGAAGATCAGGTTGTCCAGCTTCTCGCGGCCGGCCAGGGAGATCGCGCCCAGGGATTCCGGCTCGTCGCACTCGCCGTCGCCCAGGAAGCACCAGACTTTCTGTTTGCCCGGCTGGATGAAGCCACGGTGTTCCAGGTACTTCATGAAGCGTGCCTGGTAGATCGCCTGGATCGGGCCCAGACCCATGGATACGGTCGGGAACTGCCAGAAGTCAGGCATCAGCCAAGGGTGCGGGTAGGACGACAGGCCCTGACCGTCGACTTCCTGGCGGAAGTTGTTCATCTGGTCTTCGGTGATGCGGCCTTCCATGAATGCGCGGGCGTAAACGCCTGGCGAGGTGTGGCCCTGGAAGTAGATCAGGTCGCCGCCGTGTTCATCGGTCGGGGCCTGGAAGAAGTAGTTGAAGCCGATGTCATACAGGGTCGCACTGGAAGCGAAGCTGGAGATGTGACCGCCGAGGTCAGAATCTTTCAGGTTCGTACGCATTACCATGGCCATCGCGTTCCAGCGTACCAACGAGCGAATGCGGCGTTCCATGAACAGGTCGCCAGGCATGCGTGCTTCGTGGGTAACGGGGATCGTGTTGCGGTAAGGCGTGGTGATGGCGTAAGGCAACTGCGAACCGCTGCGGGTCGCGAGTTCACCCATACGGGTCATCAGATAGTGAGCACGGTCTTCGCCTTCTTTGTCGAGAACCGATTCCAGGGCGTCCAGCCATTCCTGGGTTTCGACGGGATCGAGGTCTTGCATGGCTTGCTCCAGGGCGGAAAGGCTACCAGAATCGGTTGCCTGAGTTAGCGACTGGCCTTGTGGGCAGACGTTATGAATTCTTGGATTGCCGACAGGTTGTTCCGGCGGCGTGTAGTTTTACTACAAATCTTCCGGCATTTCAGCCCGTCTAATGTATATACGAGTAGTAAAACTACAGATGAGCGGCTTGTGGCCCACGGCTGCGTTGTGAGAATAATCGTTAAGGTTGGTCTTTTTCCAACTACAAAAGGTAAAAGCTTGATGCTGGCTGCCAAAATAAAAGAAATTTCAGCTATTTCTAACTTTTGTTCGACAGTCCCTCAGGTAGTGGGTTTTCGAAAACCACTACATGCAGTCCGTTGTACGCCGATCAAGGATAGACCATGAGCCTCCCTTCGCTTGCTGAACTGCCCGCCATTCTCCTGCCGTTTGTCTCCCGCGCCGAGCAGTCGTTCCGGGCTGCCGTCGCCGCTTTGGACGATGACCACGGGCTGTCTGCCTGGACGCCGGAACGCTGGGCGCAATTCGCCCGCGTGACAGCTGCCAGCGATTTCGTGATTGAACAGTGTGTCCGTGACCCTTTGATGATGCTGCAGCTGGTGCAGTCCGGTGAGCTGGACCGCCGCTACGCTCCCGGAGAGTTGTGCGCGCAGATCGCGGCCGCCGTGAGCGTGGCCGAGACCGACGATCTGCTTGGTCGCGCCTTGCGTCGCCAGCGTGCGCGCCATCAGGTGCGGATCATCTGGCGCGACCTGACCCGCCTGGCCGACCTGGTGCAGACCTGCCGCGACCTTTCGGACATGGCCGATGCCAGCATCGATCAGGCCTATCAATGGTTGTATGTGCGTCATTGCCAGCAGTTCGGCGTACCGACCGGGCGACGCAGTGGCGAGCCGCAGCAAATGGTCATTCTCGGCATGGGCAAGCTCGGTGCCGTGGAGCTGAACCTGTCGTCGGACATCGACCTGATTTTCGCCTATCCCGAGGGCGGCGAAACCGTCGGCGTGAAACGTGCGCTGGATAACCAGGAGTTCTTCATTCGCCTGGGCCAGCGGCTGATCAAGGCCCTGGACCCGATGACCGTCGACGGCTTTGTATTCCGCGTCGACATGCGCTTGCGTCCGTATGGTTCGTCGGGCGCGCTGGTCCTGAGTTTCAATGCGCTGGAGCAGTATTATCAGGACCAGGGGCGCGACTGGGAGCGCTACGCGATGATCAAGTCGCGGGTGGTGGCCGGCGATCAAGTGGCCGGCGCGCAACTGCAGGACATGCTGCGGCCGTTCGTTTACCGGCGTTACCTGGACTTCTCCGCCATTGAAGCGCTGCGCACAATGAAGCAGCTGATCCAGCAGGAAGTGCGGCGCAAGGGCATGGCCGACAACATCAAGCTGGGTTCCGGCGGTATTCGCGAAGTCGAGTTCATTGCCCAGGCGTTCCAGTTGATTCACGGCGGCCGCGATCTGAGCTTGCAGCAACGTCCGCTATTAAAGGTGCTGAGCACACTGGAAGGGCAGGGCTACCTGCCGCCGGCGGTGATCAGCGAGCTGCGTGAAGGCTACGAATTCCTGCGATACACCGAACACGCGATCCAGGCGATTGCCGACCGCCAGACGCAAATGTTGCCCGATGGCGAGCAGGATCAGGCGCGCATTGCCTTTATGCTGGGTTTCGCCAACTGGACGGCCTTCCACGAACAACTGATGTACTGGCGCGGCCGCGTGGCCTGGCACTTCGGGCAGGTGATCGCCGATCCCGACGAAGAGCAGGGCGCCGAAAGCGAAGTGGTGGTCGGCGGTGAGTGGTTGCCGTTGTGGGAAGAGGCCCAGGACGATGAGGCCGCTTGCCGCCAGCTGGAAGAAGGTGGTTTCAAGGATGCTCCCAAGGCCTTGAATGCGTTGGCCGGCTTGCGCAGCAGCCCGCAATTGCGGGCGATGCAGCGTCTGGGGCGCGAACGTCTCGATGCCTTTATCCCGCGTTTGCTCGCGCAGGCCGTGGAACATGCCAATCCGGACCTGGTGCTGGAACGCGTGCTGCCGCTGGTCGAAGCCGTGGCCCGTCGTTCTGCGTACCTGGTGCTGTTGACCGAGAACCCCGGCGCCTTGCGGCGTTTGCTGACGCTGTGCGCGGCGAGCCCATGGATCGCCGAGCAAATCACCCGTTTCCCGCTGCTGCTCGATGAATTGCTCAACGAAGGCCGGCTGTTCAAGCCGCCATTGGCGCCGGAACTGGCTGCCGAACTGCGCGAGCGCCTGACGCGGATTCCCGAGGACGACCTCGAACAGCAAATGGAAGCCCTGCGCCACTTCAAGCTGGCGCACCGCTTGCGGGTGGCCGCCTCGGAAATCGCCGGCAGCCTGCCGCTGATGAAAGTCAGCGATTATCTGACCTGGCTCGCCGAAGCGATTCTCGAGCAAGTGCTGGCCCTGGCCTGGCGCCAGACCGTGGCCAAGTACGGCACGCCGCTGCGCACCGACGGCAGCTTGTGCGATCCCGGCTTCATCATTGTCGGTTATGGGAAAGTCGGCGGCCTGGAACTCGGGCATGGTTCGGACCTGGACCTGGTGTTCATCCACGACGGCGATCCGCAGGCCGAGACCGATGGGCCAAAACCCATCGACGGCGCGCAATTTTTCACCCGTCTGGGGCAACGGATCATTCACTTGCTGACAGCGCAGACCAACTCCGGCCAGCTGTACGAAGTGGACATGCGTCTGCGGCCGTCCGGTGCGTCGGGGTTGTTGGTGAGTTCCCTGGGGGCGTTTGCCCGCTATCAGGAGAACGAAGCCTGGACCTGGGAGCACCAGGCGCTGGTGCGGGCGCGGGTGCTGGTGGGCAGTCAGGATGTCGGCCAGGCCTTCGAGAAAGTCCGCGCCGCGATACTGGGCAAGACGCGTGATCTGCCGACCCTGCGCCAGGAGGTCAGCGAGATGCGCGCCAAGATGCGCGATAACCTCGGCAGCAAGAGCACGGCGGCCGGCACCGGGGCAAATGCCTTCGAAGCCACGGCGCCGTTCGATATCAAGCAGGACGCCGGAGGTATCGTCGATATTGAATTTATGGTGCAATACGCGGCCCTGGCGTGGTCGGAAACACACCCGCCATTGCTGCGCTGGACGGACAACATCCGCATTCTGGAAGAGCTGGAGCATGAAGGGCTGATGCCCGTCGAAGATGCCGGCCTGTTGCGTGAAGCGTATAAAGCGTACCGTTCCGCCGCCCACCGGCAGGCTCTGCAGAAGAACCCGGGGGTGATACCGGCTGACCAGTTCGCGGAAGAACGGCGGCAGGTCATGCGGATCTGGCGCGAGCTGGGGCTAGGCTGAAACGGGATATTCGATACGCCAATATTCCCTGTAGGAGCGAGCTCGCTCGCGATGGTCGTTAACGATGACGCGGCAAGCCTGATGCCCCGCGGAGTTCTCAGGTTCATCGCGAGCACGCTCGCTCCTACAGTAGATTTGCGTTGTTTTGTAGAATTTTCGAGGCGGGGAGGCGTAGGCCTCCCCGGTTCGTTTATGGAAACCACATGAAAATTCTGATCGTTGGGCCCAGTTGGGTCGGTGACATGGTGATGGCGCAGACACTGTTCCAGTGTTTGAAACAACGCCACCCGCAATGCGAAATCGACGTGCTGGCCCCCGAGTGGAGCCGGCCGATTCTTGAGCGCATGCCCGAAGTGCGCCAGGCCTTGAGCTTTCCGCTCGGTCACGGCGTGCTGGAGCTGGCGACGCGTCGGCGCATCGGCAAATCCCTGGCCGGTCAGTACGACCAGGCGATCCTGCTGCCCAACTCCTTGAAGTCGGCGCTGGTGCCGTTCTTTGCCGGCATCGCGAAACGCACCGGCTGGCGTGGCGAGTTCCGCTATGGCCTGCTCAATGACGTGCGCACGCTGGATAAAGATCGCTATCCGCTGATGATCGAACGCTTCATGGCCCTGGCTTACGAGCCGGGCGTCGAGTTGCCGAAACCCTATCCGCGTCCGACGCTGCAGATCGACCCGGTTACCCGCCAGGCGGCCCTGGCCAAGTTCGGCCTGACCCTCGACCGCCCGGTGTTGGCCCTGTGCCCCGGCGCCGAGTTCGGCGAGTCCAAGCGCTGGCCGTCCGAGCATTACGCCAAGGTCGCTGAAGCGAAGATCCGCGAAGGCTGGCAAGTCTGGCTGTTCGGTTCGAAAAACGATCACGCCGTGGGCGAAGACATCCGCGCGCGGTTGATTCCCGGCCTGCGCGAAGAGTCGGTCAACCTCAGCGGCGGCACCTCGCTGGCCGAAGCCATCGACCTGCTGTCCTGTGCCGACTCCGTGGTGTCCAACGACTCCGGCCTGATGCACGTCGCCGCCGCGCTCAACCGCCCGCTGGTGGCGGTCTACGGGTCGACGTCGCCGGGCTTCACGCCACCGTTGGCCGAGCATGTGGAAATCGTGCGCCTGGGCATCGAGTGCAGCCCGTGCTTCGATCGCACCTGCCGTTTCGGCCATTACAACTGCCTGCGCCAGCTCATGCCGCAGGCTGTGAACGAAGCCTTGCAGCGGTTGCAGGGCACTGTGGTCGAGGTCAAATAGCTTGCGGGTTCTGTTGATCAAGACTTCTTCGCTGGGCGACGTCATTCACGCGTTGCCGGCGTTGACCGATGCGGCGCGGGCGATCCCCGGCATCAAATTCGACTGGGTGGTGGAAGAAGGCTTTGCCGAAATCCCCACCTGGCATCCGGCGGTGGGCAAGGTGATTCCGGTGGCGATCCGTCGCTGGCGCAAAAACATCTGGCAGACCATCAAGAGCGGTGAGTGGAAGCGCTTCAAGCAAAGCGTGCGCGCCACGAAATATGACTTGGTGATCGACGCCCAGGGCTTGCTGAAAAGCGCCTGGCTGACCCGTTACGTCAAGGCGCCGGTGGCCGGCCTCGATAAAAACTCGGCGCGCGAGCCCATCGCTGCACGCTTTTACGATCGACGCCTGGCCGTTGCCCGTGGCCAGCATGCGGTGGAGCGAGTGCGTCAGTTGTTCGCCATCGCCTTGGGCTACGACTTGCCCAAGGGCCTGGGCGACTATGGCTTGAGCGTCGAGCGCCTGGTGGAGTTGCCGCGCAAGAACCCGTACGTGGTGTTTCTGCACGGCACCACCTGGGACACCAAGCACTGGCCCGAAGCCTACTGGCGCGAGCTGACCGAACGGGTCGGCTACCTTGGCGTCGGCGTGAAGCTGCCGTGGGGCAACGCCCAGGAAAAAGCCCGGGCCGAGCGCATCGCCGCCGGTTTCAAACACGCCGAAGTGCTGCCCAAATTGAACCTGGCGGGTGTCGGCAAGGTGCTGGCCGGCGCTCAGGCCTGCGTGGCGGTGGACACCGGCCTGGGCCATCTGGCCGCCGCGCTGGATGTGCCGACGCTGTCGCTGTTCGGCCCGACCAATCCGGGCCTGACCGGCGCCTATGGCAAAGTGCAGATTCACCTGGCCAGCGACTTCCCCTGCGCGCCGTGCCTGCAAAAGAAGTGCACCTATCAACCGACGGCCGAAGATGCCCGTCAATTCGACCTGAAACGCGAGTGGCCGTTGTGCTTCACGCGTCTGAACCCCGAGCGTGTCGCCAGCCGACTGAGCACGTTGTTAATGGCTGAGGAGCTGCGCTGATGCAATTGGCATTTGTCCTGTACAAATATTTTCCGTTTGGCGGCTTGCAGCGCGATTTCATGCGCATTGCCCTGGAGTGCCAGAAGCGCGGCCATCAGATTCGCGTCTACACGCTGATCTGGGAAGGCGACGTGCCCCCGGGTTTCGAAGTGCTGGTGGCGCCGGTCAAGGCGTTCTTCAACCATCGGCGCAACGAAAAGCTCAGCGAATGGATGGAGGCGGACCTGGCCAAGCGCCCGGTCGATCGCCTGATCGGCTTCAACAAGATGCCGGGCCTGGACGTCTACTACGCCGCCGACGGTTGCTTCGAAGACAAGGCGCAGAACCTGCGCAATTCGCTGTACCGCCGCTGGGGTCGCTATCGCCACTTCGCCGAGTACGAACGCGCGGTGTTCGCCAAGGACGCCAAGACCGAAGTGTTGATGATTTCCGAGGTCCAGCAGCCGCTGTTCATCAAGCATTACGACACGCCGCTGGAGCGTTTCCACCTGCTGCCACCGGGTATCGCCCAGGACCGTCGCCGGCCGGCCGATGCCGATGAAATCCGCGCCGGGTTCCGCGCGGAATTCAATCTCAAGGACGACGAGTTGCTGCTGGTGCAGATCGGCTCCGGGTTCAAGACCAAGGGTGTGGACCGCAGCCTCAAGGCGCTGGCGGCATTGCCCGCCGAGCTGAGGAAACGCACCCGGCTGTTTGTAATTGGCCAGGATGACCCCAAGTTATTCCAGATGCAGAGCGCGACTTTGGGGCTGGGCGACAACGTCACCTTCCTCAAGGGGCGCAGCGATATCCCGCGTTTCCTGCTGGGCGCCGATCTGTTGATCCACCCGGCGTACAACGAAAACACCGGCACCGTTCTGCTCGAAGCGCTGGTGGCCGGTTTGCCGGTGCTGGTGAGCGCGGTGTGCGGTTACGCCCATTACATCGCCGAGGCCGATGCCGGCCTGGTGCTGGACGAACCGTTCGATCAGGCCCAGCTCACGCAGTACCTGACCGGTATGTTGAACGACGCTCAAGCAAGGGCGGCCTGGAGCCGCAATGGTCTGGCCTTCGCCGAGACGGCCGACCTCTACAGCATGCCGCAGCACGCGGCCGATGTGATTCTGGCGGAGCACGCTTAAATGAAGTTGATGCTGGCTGAACCGTTCAAGAGCCTCTGGGCCGGACGCGACCCGTTCGCCGAAGTCGAGGGGCTCGAGGGCGAGGTGTACCGCGAGCTGGAAGCACGCCGGACATTGCGCACGGAAGTTGACGGCAACGGGTTTTTCGTGAAAATCCACCGTGGCATCGGCTGGGGCGAAATCTTCAAGAACCTGCTCACCGCCAAATTGCCGGTACTCGGCGCGGGCCAGGAGTGGAAGGCGATCCAGCGCCTGCAGGAAGTCGGCGTGCCGACCATGACCGCCGTCGCGTACGGCGAGAAGGGCAGTAACCCGGCCGACCAGCACTCGTTTATCGTCACCGAAGAGCTGGCGCCGACGGTCAGCCTCGAAGATTTCAGCATCAACTGGATCAAGCAGCCGCCCGAGCCAAAACTCAAGCGCGCGCTGATCGCCGAAGTCGCACGCATGACCGGCATGATGCACCGCGCCGGGGTCAACCACCGCGACTGCTACATCTGCCATTTCCTGCTGCACACCGACAAGCCGGTGACCTTTGATGACTTCAAGCTCTCGGTGATCGACCTGCACCGCGCCCAGACCCGCCCGGCGATCACCTCGCGCTGGCGCAACAAGGATCTGGCCGCGCTGTACTTTTCCGCCCTGGATATAGGCCTGACCCGCCGCGATAAATTGCGCTTTCTCAAGGGCTATTTCCAGCGGCCGTTGCGGCAGATCCTGAGCGAAGAGGCCGGGCTGCTGAGCTGGCTCGAAGGCAAGGCCAACAAGCTCTATGACCGCAAGCAGCGATACGGGGATGCGCTCTGATGTCGGGCTGGAAACTGGAGCCGGCCTACAGCGACCTGACCGATGACTTCGGCAGCCTTGAGGCCGTGTTCGCGCTGCAAGGCGAGCGGTTGACCAAGGACCCGCTGTCCGAGGTCATTCGTGTGCAGCGCAATGGCGTCAACTATTACGTCAAGCGCTACGTCGGCGCTGGCAAAGGCCTGCGCCGCTATCTCGGCAAGCCACGGGTGAAAATGGAGTGGCAGAACCTCAAGCGTTTTGCCAAGTGGGGCATCCCCACCGCCGAAGTGGTGGCCTGGGGGCTGGAGCGGCGTGGCGCGGCCTACGCCCGCGGCGCGATGATTACCCGGGAACTGCCGCGCACCGAAGACTTGTCGGCACTGGCCGAACGGCACGATCCGAAACTGTCGGATCGCGCCTGGGTCGACGCCGTCAGCCGTCAACTGGCGCAGTACACCCGGACCATGCACGACCATCGCTTCACCCATAATGATCTGAAGTGGCGCAACCTGCTGATCGATGATGAGGCCCGACTGTTTCTGATCGATTGCCCCAACGGCGATTTCTGGCGCGGTTTCTGGCTCAAGTACCGCATCACCAAGGATCTGGCGTGCCTGGACAAGGTCGCCAAGTATCAACTGTCGGCTACCCAGCGCCTGCGCTTTTACCTGCAATACCGCGACCGGACCCGGCTCAACGCCGCGGACAAGAAGCGCATCCGGCACGTGGTGAGATTTTTCGAGGGACGCGAATGACTGATTTCCTGGCCGCTGAAGACCGTGCGCTGCTTGAGCGCCATGGCCTCGGTACGTTCGAGGCGCTCTGGGCCAAACAGCTCGATGCGGTGGACGAACCCAACACCGCTCGCGGCGGCTGGAGCAGCGTGTTCCGGCTGGACCTGGAAGGCCATGGTTACTACCTCAAGCGCCAGAGCAACTACCTGACCCGCACCTTGCGCGCGCCGTTCGGCGAGCCGAGTTTTGCCCGTGAGTTTCGCAACATCTCCCGTTACCGGAAGATGGGCATTCCGGCGCTGGAGGCGGCGTTCTACGGGGAGCGCAAGGTCGATGGCGAGGTCCGCGCGATCCTGCTGACCCGCGCCCTGGATGGCTGGGACGACCTCGACTCGCTGTTGCAGCGCTGGAATGAATTGAGCCCCGAGCAGCACTCGGAAATCCTCAAGGCCAGTGGTGAGCTGGCCCGGCAACTGCACGCCGCACGCCAAGTGCATGGGTGCTTCTATCCCAAGCACATTTTCATGCGCGCCGCCGGCACCGGCTATCAGGCGCAATTGATCGACCTGGAAAAGACCCGGCCGCTGCTGTACGGGCAGCGCGACCGAATCAAGGACCTGGAACCGCTGACACGCCGCGCGCCCGAGTGGGGCGAGTCGCAACTGCGGCAATTGCTGGCCGCCTATCTGGATCAACCGCAAGACAGCACGCTGATCGACAGCTGGCTGCAGCGGTTGACCGCGCGACGCAGTCAGAAGGGGCCGCGCTGATGCGATTGTCCGAACTGAAGTCCGCTGGCCGCACCCCAAGCTTGCCTCTGAGCGTTTCGCTGGCCGACGCCGCCGGCCCTGCCGATCTGCAGCTGCTGAGCCTGTTGCGGGTGTTGCCGGGCCAGCGTTATGTCGGTGCCGGTGTCTGGCGTGGCCGGCCGGTGTTGGCCAAGTTGCTGGTCGGCAGCAAGGCCGCGCGGCATTTTCAGCGTGAACTGGATGGCGTGCGCCGGCTCTCCGATCAGGGGCTGACCACGCCGCAGCTGTTGGCCGACGGCCTGAAAGAAGGCGAGGGTGGCTGGCTGCTGTTCGAGTTTCTGGAAGGCGCCGAAAGCCTGGGCGATACCTGGAACCAGGTCGAGCAGCAGCCGGTTCTTTCCGATGGACAAGGGGCCGTGCTGGCCGAGGCGTTGGGCGCGATTGGCCAGATGCACCGCAAGGGCCTGTGGCAGGAAGATCTGCACCTGGACAACCTGCTGCGTCAGCGTGGTCGCCTGTACTTGATCGACGGCGCCGGGATTTGCTCCGAAACGCCGGGCCAGCCGCTGTCGCGGCAGAAGGTCCTGGAAAACCTCGGGGTGTTCTTCGCCCAGTTGCCGAAATCGATCGAGCCCTTCATTGAAGAGTTGCTGGTGTATTACCTGCTCAGCAACGGCGAACACGCCCTGCCCATGGAAGCGTTGCAGAAGCAGATCGACAAGGTCCGCAGCTGGCGCCTCAAGGACTATCTGATCAAGGTCGGCCGCGAGTGCACGCTGTTCAGCGTCCAGCGCGGGGCCTTCGGCTTGCGGGCGATTCGCCGCGAAGAAGAGGCCGCCATGCTGCCGGTGCTGGAGCAGGCCGATGCCCTGCTCGACCGGGGGCATCTGTACAAGACCGGCGGCGCGGCGAGCGTCGGCAAGGTCGAGGCGGATGGCCGCACGCTGGTGATCAAGCGCTACAACATCAAGGGGTTCGCCCACTGGCTCAAGCGTTTCTGGCGCCCGAGCCGGGCCTGGCATTCCTGGCGCGAAGGCAATCGCCTGGCGTTCCTGGGGATTTCCACGCCCAAGCCGCTGGCGTTGCTGGAAACGCGTTTTCTGTGGCTGCGCAGCCGGGCTTACCTGATTACCGAGTATCTGCCGGGACCGGACATCATCGAGCGTTTTGCGCCCTATGTTGAAAGCGGCGATGCACCGGAGGCCGAACTGGCGGCGCTGGACCATCTGTTTGCCGAACTGATTCGTGAGCGCATCAGCCATGGCGATTTCAAGGGGCATAACCTGTTCTGGCAGCAGGATCGCTGGGCGCTGATCGACCTTGATTCGATGTGTCAGCACGGCTCGCTTGGCAGTTTTGCGCCGGCGTATGCGAGGGATCGCGCGCGGTTCATGCGCAACTGGCCTGAAGGCAGTGCCTTGTATCAAGAGATTGATCAGCGTTTGCCCAAGGATATCTCGAGCGCTGGTTGAATCAGGACCTTCGGTCCTATCGCGGGCAAGCCCGCTCCCACAGTAGGTCCTGTGCGCGACACAGATCTCTGTGGGAGCGGGCTTGCCCGCGATGAGGCCGGAACGATCAGCCGAGAAGGGCGACAGGTTCTTGTGATCCGTCCTACGCATTCTTGGGAAGCCATGAACTGTGGCTGAAATCACCCCGATGCTAGTTTGCCTGACGTTCTCGGAGGGCAAGCTGTGTCGATCAAAATGGCAGTTTCATCGGGTGTTTTATCAGTGTCGTTAATGGGTTGCGGGACCGCCGCTACGGTCCTGCAGGATGAAGCCGAGGCAGCACAGGGGTTGCGCAGGCAAAAGACCTATTGCCAATCCATTCCCCGGGTCTACAGCGGCCTCGCCTATGACTTCTGCGTATTGAACGCACCGCCAGATCCCACGGGCATCCTCGTACCGCTCATTCTGATCGACCTGGCCCTGTCCGGCGCACTGGACACCGCCGCCTTGCCCTATACGATTTACCGGCAAAGTGTGGACGGCAATATCCTTGTCTACTGGCGGCCTTCGCGCGGTTAAAAGTAATCGCACGGTTAGCGCCTCGGTTGCTTGCCGCTTGTAGCTAGAGGCTAGCCGCTGCTTTTACGCTATAATCCCGCCCTTTAGCTGTCTCTCGCCCCTTGCGAGGGCACATTAATTTTTGAGGCGCTTGCGCCTGCATGCAGACTAAAGAGGCTAGACCCCTGTGGCATTGACGATTCTTGGCCTGTCCGGCGCCCTTAGCCATGATCCTTCCGCAGCCCTGTACATCGACGGCAAGCTGGTCGCGGCGGCTGAAGAGGAACGCTTCGTACGCGATAAACATGCAAAGAACCGCATGCCCTACGAATCGGCGAAATTCTGCCTGGAACAGGCCGGTATCAAGCCGTCCGACGTTGACGTGGTCGCGATTCCATTCGCCCCGATCAGCCTGTTCGGCAAGGCCCGCTGGCAGTACGCCAAGCGTTACTGGTACGCCCCGGACCGCGCACTCGACGCGATCCTGATGGGCAACCGTCGCTACAAGCGCTATCGCAACAAGATCGTCTGGTGCCTGGAGCAACTGGGTTTCGATCCGAAGAAGATCAAGATCGAGCCGGTCGAACACCACCTGGCCCATGCCTCCAGCGCTTATCACTGCTCCGGTTTCAAAGAGAAAACCGCGATCCTGGGCATCGACGGAAAGGGCGAGTACGCCACGACCTTCTTCGGTTATGGCGAAAACGGCAAGATCCACAAGATCAAGGAATTCTTCGATCCTGACTCCCTCGGCGGCCTGTATGGCGCGATCACCGAGTTTCTCGGTTTCGATATGCTCGACGGTGAGTTCAAGGTCATGGGCATGGCGCCGTACGGCGACGCCAGCAAATACGATTTCTCGCGCCTGGCTTCGTTCGAGAACGGCGAGCTGGTAATCAACACCGACTACGCCAACGTCATCGGCCTGCGTCGCTACAAAGAGAAGGGCAAGGGTTACTACTTCTCGCCGAAGCTGATCGAGTGGCTGGGTCCGAAGCGCGAAGGCGACATCGCCGACGAGCCTTACATCCACTACGCCGCGAGCATTCAAGCGCTGTTCGAAAAAATTTCGCTGCAGATGATCGACCACTACCTGGGCGACGTGCTCAAGGAAACCGGCAAACTGGCCTACGCCGGTGGCTGTGCGTTGAACGTCAAGCTGAACCAGAAAATCATCGCCCGCGACGACGTCAAGGAGCTGTTCGTACAGCCGGCGTCCGGTGATGCCGGCACCGCCGTCGGCGCTGCTGCCTATGTGTCCCACGCCCGTGGCGTACCGGTCGAGAAGATGGAACACGTCTACCTCGGCCCGTCGTACAGCAACGAAGACGTGATCGCGGCCTGCGCCCGTCACGAGAACAAGCCGACCTGGCGCAAGCTCGACAACATGCCGGAGCAGATCGCCAAGATCATGGTCGATGGCAACCCGGTGGCCTGGTTCCAGGGGCGCATGGAGTTCGGTCCGCGCGCACTGGGCGGTCGTTCGATCATTGGTTGCCCGAGCATTCCCGGCGTGGCGGATCGCATCAACCACCAGATCAAGTTCCGCGAGCGCTGGAGGCCTTTCTGCCCGTCGATGCTCGACACCGTCGCGCCGCAGATGATCAAGATCGATCACCCGGCGCCGTTCATGACCTTCACCTTCGAAGTGGCTGAAGAGTGGAAGACCCGCGTGCCGGAAGTCGTCCACGAAGACGGCACTTCCCGCGCCCAGGTGCTCAAGCGCGAATACAACCCGCGCTACTACGACATGATGAAGGCGCTGGAAGTGCTCACCGGCAACGGTGTGTCGCTCAACACCTCGCTCAACCGTCGCGGCGAGCCGATGATCTGCTCGCCGACCGATGCGCTGAACATGTTCTTCGGATCGGATCTACAGTATCTGATCATGGAAGACATCCTGGTGGTCAAAGAGGGCGCGAACGCCTATGACACGTTCGGCTGAACGCCATGTGCTGCAGTTCTGCCACGGCTATGACGGGCCGTTCCTGGACTGCGCACGGCAGTACGCCAGCCTGTTCGCGGGGACCGGTTATCGCGTGACCACGGTGTTTCTCACCGGGGTTGCCGATGCCGAGGTCGCCGCGGGCTGCGCTTCCGACGAAGTGCTGTTCATGGAGTACAGCTCCAAGGCCATTCGTGGCCTGAAGCTGGGCGCCATCGGCGATCTGCGCAAGATCGCCTCTTCACGCAATTTCAGTTTCTGTATTGCCCACCGCTTCAAGCCGATCTACATCGCCTTGCTCGGCACTTCGCTGCCGGTCATTGGCGTGCACCACGGCTTTGAAGACTACAAGCGGGGCAGCCGTAAACTCTTTGCGCATATATTCCGCAAGCGTTTGAGTCTGCTCGGCGTGTCCGACGCAGTCCGCGACGACATGCGCGATTGCCTGCCGAAGTGGCCGGCTTCGCGCATTCAGACCTTGTACAACCGCATCGACGTGGACGCCTTGCAAGCCACCCAGGTGTCGGCACGCGAGGCCCGGGAAACCCTCGGGCTGGCGGCGGATGCCTGGATCGTCGGCAACGTCGGACGGCTGCATCCGGACAAGGATCAGGCCACGCTGCTCGAAGGTTTCGCCAAGGCGTTGCCCGGCTTGCCGGCCAACAGCCAACTGGTGATTCTCGGAAAGGGGCGCCTGGAGGAAGACCTCAAGGCTCAAGCCCGCGAACTGGGTATCGGTGACCGGGTGCTGTTCCTCGGCCAGGTAGCGGATGCGCGCAACTACTTCCGGGCCTTCGATGTGTTTGCCCTGAGTTCCGATCACGAACCGTTCGGCATGGTGCTGCTGGAGGCCATGGCTGCCGGCGTACCCTTGCTCGCCACGGCGTGCGGCGGTGCGAAGGAAGTGGTCGAAGGCGTGGGCATCCTGTTCCCGCTGGGCGATGCCGAGCATCTGGCCCAGGGGCTGCAACACCTGGCCGGCATGGATGATCAGCAACGCCGGCAGTGTGCCGAGTTGATGCTCGAGCGCTTGCGCGAACGCTTTTCCGATCGCGCAGTGCGCGACGCTTTCTGGCATTTGCCGCACGTTACCGAACTGGCACAGAGGGGCTGATGCTCAACCGATTTCAAGGCTGGCGCGAGCGTGGCTGGGCGGTAGTCGACGCCTCGACTTACGCCGAAACCTGGCAGCGCTATGGCGGCAGCGTCGCGACCCATCCGATGGTGGTCGAGCGGCTGGCACAACTGGCCGACATTCCGGTGCGTTACCTGGCTTGGATGCAGGGTGATGAGGTCAAGGCGGCAATCCCGACCTGGGGGCGCGACCTGGCCTTGTCCAAGGACGTGCTCAAGCGTCGCGGCAAAAAAGGCCTGTTCGACCTGGGCAACGCCGAAATCATCCTGCCGGCCGCCGCCGATGCCCAGGCACCTTTGCGCCATCGCGCGCGGTATCTGTCGGCGCTGAACGAAGGCCGTTTCACCGGCATCAGGTTGCAGGCCGAACAGCTGGCCATGGCCCGCACGCCCGAAGAGCTGTCGAAAAAGTTTCGCTATAACCAGCGCCGCGAATTGCGCTTGCTGGAAGAGGCCGGTGGCGTGGTGCGGCCGGTGTCCGAATTTTCCAGTGCAGAGCTGTCGGCGATTTATTGCGACCTGTTCCAGCGCCGCTGGGGTTTCCCGGCGACGGGTGCCGAACGCATGGCCGAGGTCATCGAGTTGCTGCGCGAGTTGCTGATCGGCTCGGTGATTTTCCTCAACGATGCGCCGATTGCGATTCAACTGGTGTACCGCGTCGAAACCCCGCAGTGGATCAGCGTCGAGTACATCAACGGCGGGGTCGATCCCGAGACTCGCGAGTTCAGCCCCGGCAGCGTGCTGAGTTTTCTCAATACGCAAAGCGCCTGGGAGCATGCCCGGGCGCAGGACAAACCGTTGCGCTTCTCCTTCGGTCGCGCCGACCGTGAGTACAAGGATCGCTGGTGCAACCCCGTACCGGTCTTCACCGTATGAGCCAAGCCATGAGCCGCAAACAGCAACTGCTCAAGCGCCACCGGCGCAATAAACGTATCGGCCTGCTGATTGCGCTGGTGCTGTTGATCGTCATCGGTCTGTTGGTGGCCTGGTGGTTGCCGCTGGTGCTGGCGGTCCTCGGCTGGATTGCCCACGAGGCCTGGTTTGCCGACCATCTTTTCTACTCACCGAAAGACGACTACCAATACAGCTTTCCCCCGTACACGCCCCAACCCAAGGTGCACCTGAGCGGCGAACATTTGCGCCTGGACGAGGGCGTGATGCTGGTCGACGACGCGACGTTGGTACTGGCCCTGCGGGTAAAAAGCACCTGGCTGGGACGCTTTATCGATCCGGTGGTCGAGTTGCTGGGTGGCGAAAACCCTGACCGACAATCGTTCGAGCGGGGCGTGAACGGCCTGCGTTACCTCAATCTCAGTGGTCAGGCTCAGGCACTGTCCCGCGGTGACCTGCGCTTGCGCGGGCGTTTCTGTCGCGTACTCGGCGAGCCCGTGCTGTGGGCCTTCGAGCATCCGGACTACCGGCGCCAGCGGGTGATGGTCATCGCGCCCCACGCCGACGACGCCGAACTGGCGGCCTACGGTCTGTACAGCCAGGCTGACGAAACCTGGATCGTCACGCTGACCGCCGGTGAAATCGAGGCCGAACACTACCGGCAGATGGGCCTGAACAAGGCCGACGCAGCTCGCTTGAAAGGCCGTCTGCGCACCTGGGACAGCATCGCCGTGCCACGCTGGGCCGGCGTGCCCGAAGCCCATTGTGTGCAGTTGGGTTATTTCTGCCTGCAACTGGCGAGCATGCAGGCCGCGCCCGGTGTGCCGGCGGGATCGCGGGAAGCGGACATGAGCGATACCCGGCTGTTCCGCCGGTTGAATCCTTTCGCGCTGCCGGGCGATGCCGATGGCGCGCCGACCTGGAACAATCTGCTGGCGGATCTGCGTGAGCTGTTGCTGCGGGCCCGGCCCGAAGTCATCGTCCTGCCGCATCCGACCCTGGATCCGCATCCCGATCATATCTGCGCACAGGCAGCAGTCCTCGAAGCCTTGCAAGGCCTGGACTGGCAACCGAGCACACTGTTGGGTTACGCCAATCACCTGCACGACAACGACCGCTGGCCGATGGGTGATACCGGTGATGGCATCGCCTTGCCGCCGGCCTTCGATTCGGCCCGGCCGATGCAGCCGTACTGCCTGCCGATGCCGCTGGAGCAACAGCGCGACAAAGCCATGGCGTTGGGCATGATGCACGACCTGCAACCGCCAATGCCGTTCAAGCGTCGCTTGCGTCGGCTGATCCAGCGGATGTTGGCCGGCCGGTTGCCGCCCACCTATGGCGAGAACGAATTCTTTCGCAAGGCAGTCCGGCGCCACGAGCTTTTGTGGTCCATCAAGCACACACCAGGCAATGTTTCTCAGCGGGGAGAGTTATGAGTCAGCGGTCAAAGGTCCTGCAGCTGCAGCCTGACTACAACGTCAAAGCCCATGATTTTGCCGACCTCGCGGAGCAAATCGTCAAGGCCCTGCCCAGTGATCGCTATGAAGTGACCGCCGCGTTTTTACGCGGCAAGCCCGGGCCGGGCGAAGCGGTGAGCCGGGCCGACCGTTCGGTGTACTTCGAGTTTTCCGACAAGTCCCTCAAGGGCATGCGCCTGCGGGCGATGTGGCAGCTGTACAAGTTCTGCCGCCGGGAAAAATTCGACGTGGTGATCTGCAACCGCTTCAAGCCGGTGAACATGATGCTGGCGCTCAACCGCTGGTTGAAAGTGCCGCTGTGCATCGGCATTTCCCACGGCTTTGGCGAGTACGACCGTTTTTACCGGCGCCGCCAGACCCAGCGCCTGATCGATCGTCACTGGCGCTTTGTCGGCGTGTCGCCTGCGGTGAAACAGTATCTGCTGGACTGTGACTGCGGCTTCACCGACCAGAATACCTACGCCATCACCAATGCCATCGACATCGAGCAAGCCGAAGGCCTGCAACACAGTCGTGAAAAGGCCCGCGAAATGCTCGGCATCGATCAGTCGGTGCGGCTGATCGGCGCGTTGGGGCGGCTGGTGCCGGTCAAGGGCCATATCTATTTGCTGCAGGCCTTCGCCGCACTCAAGGACAAATACCCGAACACCCAGCTGGCGATCATCGGTGCCGGCCGCGAAGAGTCGCGCCTGGCGGCGGAAATCGACCGCCTTGGTCTCAGCGGTCGCGCCCATTTGCTGGGGTTCAAGGAAATTGCCCTGCAGTACATTCGCGCTTTCGACATCTGGACCATGCCCTCCCTGGCCGAAGGCCTCGGGCTGGCGCTGCTTGAAGGCATGAGTGGGCATTTGCCGGTGATCGCCTCGAACGTGCCGGCGATGTTGCCGCTGATCGAGGGCGCCGGGGGCCTGGCGATTACGCCCAAGGATGTGCCGACGTTGCAGGCTGCGCTGGACACTTACCTGGGGCTGTCGGACGACGAGCTCAAGGCCAAGGGCGAGCAGGCCTTCCGTTATCTGCAACAACACCATGACATCGAGGAATTCCGTCGCGAATACCTCAATCTGATCGACTCCGGCCTGGAACAGGCCCGCAAGGAACAGCCATGAACGACGCGCAACCCATCGTCACGGTCATCATCGCGTCGTACAACCACGCCCCCTACATTGAGCAAAGCATTCTCAGCGTCCTCAACCAGACCTATCGGAACATTGAGTTGCTGGTGATCGACGATGGCTCGAAGGATGACAGTGTCGAGCGGATCAAGGCGTTGCAGGCCATCCATGGTTTCGACTTCCGGGTCCAGGAAAACCAGGGGCTGACCAACACCCTCAACGGTGCGATTGCCCGGGCAAAGGGCAGCCTGATCGTGCCGTTCGGTTCGGATGACATCATGTTGCCGGAGCGCATCGCCATCCAGGTCGCGCACATGGACGGCAAGCCCGAGGTCGGCATCTGCGCCGGCAACATCGAGCTGATCGATGCCGACGGCAATCTCTATCCGGAGAAGCGCCAGCGCCGGGATGTGCCGTTCCGTCGCCTGGACTTCGATGACATGTTCCTCGAGCGCAAGCCCTATCCTCCGGCGCCGACCCTGATGATCCGTCGCGAAGCGCTGGAGAAAGTAGGCGGTTTCGACCCGACCATTCGCCTGGAAGACTTGCTGATCGAGTTGAAGGTGACCCATGCCGGTTACTTCATCGACGGTCTGAATGTATTGATGGCGCGCTATCGCAAGCACGCCACCAACTCCTACAAGAACCACCGCTTCATGATCGACAGCATCCTGCGCACGTACGCGCTCTTCAGCGATCACCCGCTGTATGACGAGGTGCGCTACAAGTTTCTCAACTCCATGTTCCTCAAGACCGCCAACCGTGACCGCAAGCTGGCGCGCGAGCTCCTGGCGCAGATTCCTTTCAAGGCCTGGAACAAGAAAACCTGGCGCGGGTTGGGCCGGATGTACTTCTCGCGGCTGGAAAAAGACTGAGCCTCAGGCTCGACTCGGGAGGGATTGCTCAACGTTGTTGAGCTGTCTTCTCCAGGTCTTCCCTGGCCCTTCTGTTCTGGCGTAACCAGTGCAGGGTTTTCTTGCCGGCATTGATACCGGGCTTTTCGATGTACCGGTAAGTCAGGCTGCTGATGATGATCAGCAGACAACTGCACACGGCCATCAACGGCAGGAAGACCCAGGCTTGCCGGGCGTCGAGATGCAGCAACGGCGGCAATCGCTGCACCAGGACCCAGAGCACGAAACCATGCAGCAAATACGTGCTGTAGCTGATTTCCCCCAGCCAGCGGATGCTGCGTGGCCGCAAGGCGCCGAACAAGGTATTGCCGGATGCCACGATCCCGAAAAACAGTGACAGCAGCAGTAGCGCCCCGAGGTTGAATGCCCGGCTGAACAGCGTAAAGGTGATGGCCAGCGCGAGCAGGGCAATGATGCCCGCCAGCGGCGTCAGGCTCCAGGCGACCCATGTCGGGCGGCGAATCCAGTACGCCGCAGCGATGCCGCCGAGGAAGCTGGCCAGGAAGTGCTTCTTCAGCGAGTGTTCCCAGCCGATCAGCTCATACAGGGCGTAGATGCCGATCAGGCACAGCACCGTCTGTAGCCAGCCACCGCGATAAATGAACACCATCGCCGCCAGTGGCAGGGCCAGGTAGAAAAACACTTCGTAGCCCAGCGTCCAGGTGACGTTGGAGATCAGCATGCCGGTCTGGTGGTACTGGTTGACGTCTGGCCGGTCGAAGGTCAGCCAGGCCAGGGTCTGGCCAACGAGCTGGATGCCGGAGTCCTTGAGTTCCCAGTCCTGCAAATAGAACACGCAGATAAACACGGTCAACATCAGCGGCAGGTAGAGCGGATACAGGCGAAACAACCGCGATAGCGCAAACGCCAGCCAGTCGTGTCGTCGCCCGTGCGTGAGCAGCCGGTCCCAGAACAGAAACCCGGTGATCATGAAAAAGAGGGCAACGCTGCCCTGGCCGAGCTGCGAGTAGAAATTGCTCGGCGGGAAATTGATCACGCCCGTTCGCAGAAAGATCCAGGTAATGATCGAGTGGTGCACAAACACACCGAAGGCCAGATACCCGCGCAGGCCGTCGATACCGGCAAAGCGGCTTTCATTGCCATGCTCCAGCTGTCGGGTGAGACCTGGTACCGTGCGCAGCAGTAGCGCAGCGGTCGCGATGGCGAGCAGGTAGGCCGTCATCGCGATAAGCGGGTTGGTTTCTGTCATCAGTGAGCCCGGGCCGGCGGACTCCCGGCCAGCACTTGCCTGTGCAAATTATCCACGTCGGCTTTCGAAGCCGCCGCGGCGTATCCCTGCAGTAGCGCTTCGAAGTGATCCTCGAACAGCCAGTGCCGATCTTCTGCGTAGCGCTGCATATGGCGCAGATTACGCCGACGCAGGGAAGGGCTCAATGATGAAGGGTAAATTCGCAGGTCGGCCAGGTCGATCAGCCCGAACTCGCCGTCCTCCAGCACCAGCACATTGCCCAGGTGCAGGGAGCGGAAATAGACCCCTTGCTGATGCAATTGAGCCATGAACTTGCCGAAACGCTCCACCAGGGCCTGGCGCACCGCCGGGGCGGTAATGCCTTGCAGGATCTGGCGCAGTGTATTGCCCGGCAACGGCGAGTAGTGCACAGCGGTGCTGCCGTCTTCGAAGCGGTAAAGGTCGAGGATCTGCGGGGTCGGGATACCCATGTTGCGCAGTTGCACGCTGTTGACGGCAAAACGATCGGAATAGGGTGTGAAACTGCCCGAGGTGTACCAGCGGCGGCGACGGAACAGCTTGAGAAAGCTGCCGTCGGTCAGGCGCAGGACTTTTGGGCCCAGACCGTCTTCTTCGATGATGCGGGCATCAGCCGTCAGCTGTTGCAGGGCGTTTGGCGCCATGGTCTTGATCGGCTTGTCGAGCAGGCGCCTGGCCCGTTGATTGATGCTCAATGCGGCAATCAGCGCCAGAGGGATCCACAGCAGGAACCAGTGCTCCTTGGGGCGCGAGATGATCCCGCCACCTTCGGTCAGGCCCGCACCGACGCCGAAGGCCAGCCAGGCCGAGGCAATGATGAACAGCGGTTGCACGCGATGGCGCAGGCTGCTGATAAAGCTGTACGCGAGGAAGAACAGCCATGGCAGCAGGCCGATAATGCCGACGTAGTAGAGCACGCCCAAGGCAAAGCTATGGGGTTCCTGGAGGGTGTAGCCGACGCCGGGGTCCAGGCTCAGTTCGGCGTTGTAGCCGTGTCCGATCCATGGGTGCTCAGCGATCCTGCCCAGGGTCAATTGCCAGAGTTCGATGCGGAAAGAGCTGCCTCTTGCGATGATTTTGTCGGCAAATAGCAGGAATGTCGCCGTTCCGGCGATAAGCGTGGCGCCAATCAGCAAGGCCGAGCGGCGATTCCAGCAGATCAAGCCCAGCCACAGTGCAGCGATCGTCAGCGCTACCAGTGGCGTCCTGGAACCGGTGGCCAGCACCGCGGCGAACATGATCGCCATCGCCGGCAAGCTCAACCAAAGGACCTGCGGGCGCTTGCAGGTCATGCTCAGGCTCAGCCAGTAGGTGCAGAAAACGCCGAACATGTGGGAGCTGAGCAGGGGGTTGTCGAATGCGCCTACACCGATCATGCGCATTTCCGGCTGGTAGATTTGCCCGAACCTGTACAGGTTATAGACAGAGGCAACCAGTGCCACCATCGCGGCGCAGAACAGCAGGGGCTGAATGATTTCGCTGCGATAGCGCACCAGCAGGTAGCAGCCTACGAACAGCAACAGGGTATGCAATGACGGCTTGAACTGGCCGGCCGGGACGTCGTTTACCGGGCCCCAGCCCAGGCTGAGCAAGGCCCACGCCAAAAACAGCAGGACTGCAATGACGATCGGTTCGTGCAGCATTTCCTTGGCGAGCCGCGGACGCAGGCACAGTGCAATCAGTGCCGGAATGCTGAACAGGCCATAGTAAAGCTTGTGATGCACACTGCGCCCGGGCAGGAAAAACAGTGCGCAGAGCAGCAATAAATAACCGAGCGGAAGGATCCACAGACAAATGAAATCGAAGATTCTATTGGACGTGCTGTTCAAAGCGTTTAATTGCATGCTGAGTAACTTATTCCTGAATTGAGCGACCATACCAAGGCAGGGACATCTGGTGGCTATTTGACGCGCCACAATACACAGACTGTATGCGATTGCCAGAACCCAGAGGAAGCTGTGCTAAAGTCAGCGTCCTTTTTCATCGACATTCGCGTGATATGACCGACTCCAGTCTCTGCGCAAGCCCATCGAGCTTGAAAATCTATTTCCGTCTGCTCGGCTACGTACGGCCGTACATCAGCCTGTTCCTGATCAGCATCGTCGGTTTTCTGATTTTCGCTTCGACGCAGCCAATGCTGGGCTACATCCTCAAGTATTTCGTCGACGGTCTGTCCAATCCTGAAGCAGTGCTGTTTCCGAGCGTGCCCTACCTGCGTGACCTGCAACTGCTGCAGGCGGTGCCGTTGTTGATCATCCTGATCGCCGCGTGGCAGGGGTTGGGGTCGTACCTGGGCAACTACTTCCTGGCCAAGGTTTCCCTGGGCCTGGTCCATGACTTGCGCGTCCAGCTGTTCAACAACCTGCTGGTGTTGCCAAACCGCTATTTCGACAAGCATAACTCGGGGCACCTGATTTCACGTATCACCTTCAACGTGACCATGGTCACGGGGGCGGCAACAGATGCGATCAAGGTCGTAATTCGTGAAGGCATGACAGTGATCTTCCTGTTTGCCTCGCTGCTGTTCATGAACTGGCGCCTGACGCTGGTGATGGTCGCCATCCTGCCGCTGATCGCCATCATGGTGCGCACGGCCAGCAAGAAATTCCGCAAGCAGAGCAAGAAAATCCAGCTGGCCATGGGCGACGTGACGCATGTGGCGTCCGAAACGATCCAGGGCTATCGCGTGGTGCGCAGCTTCGGCGGTGAAAAGTACGAGGAGAAACGCTTCTTCGACGCCAGCCAGGGCAATACCGACAAGCAATTGCGCATGACCCGCACCGGCGCCATCTACACACCGCTGCTGCAATTGGTGATCTACACCGCCATGGCAGTGCTGATGTTCCTCGTGCTGTTCCTGCGGGGCGATGCGTCCGCCGGCGACATGGTGGCCTACATCACCCTGGCCGGCCTGCTGCCCAAGCCGATTCGCCAGCTGTCCGAAGTCAGCTCGACCATCCAGAAGGGTGTGGCCGGCGCTGAAAGCATCTTCGAGCAACTGGATGTCGAGCCTGAAGTCGATACCGGCACCGTCGAGCGTGACGTCGTCAGCGGCCGCCTGGACGTGCGCAACCTCAGCTTCACCTACCCGGACACCGAACGTCAGGTGCTCGATGACATCAGTTTCTCGGTTGAACCCGGGCAAATGGTGGCGCTGGTGGGGCGTTCCGGCAGTGGCAAGTCGACCCTGGCCAACCTGATTCCGCGTTTCTACCACCACGACAAGGGCGAAATCCTCATCGATGGCGTCGAGGTGGAACAGTACAAACTGTTGAACCTGCGCAAACACATCGCCCAGGTAACCCAGCACGTGACCCTGTTCAGCGACACCGTGGCCAACAACATCGCCTATGGCGACCTGGCCGGGGCGCCGCGTGAAGACATCGAAAAAGCCGCCAAGGACGCCTATGCGATGGACTTCATCGCTCAGTTGCCCGAAGGCCTGGACACCCAGGTCGGGGAAAACGGCGTGCTGCTGTCCGGTGGCCAGCGTCAGCGCCTGGCGATTGCCCGGGCGCTGTTGAAAAATGCCCCGGTGCTGATTCTCGATGAGGCGACTTCGGCACTCGACACCGAATCCGAGCGGCATATTCAGGCGGCGCTGGATCAGGTCATGAAAGGCCGTACCACGCTGGTGATCGCTCACCGCCTGTCGACCATCGAGAAGGCCGACCTGATCCTGGTCATGGATCAGGGGAAAATCGTCGAGCGCGGCACCCACGCTCAACTGCTGGCGCAGAACGGCTACTACTCGCGCCTCAACGCGATGGGCCTCGACGCCCCGGCCGAAGACATCGCCTGACCCCGAAGGGGCGAGCCTGGCTCGCCCTTTTGCTCACCCGGCGTGCAACGCGTCCGGTGATTTGTATCCAGTCCTTTACGCTTCTTGACCAAACCGGAATAAATCTCGGCAACGTGCTTGTTAAGGTTCCTGAACGAACTTTGACTTGAATCGAGAGGGCCATCCCTTTCGCGCGGGTGTCTGCATGTTGCAACGTTATCTCTGGAAGCTGTTACCCAAGCCGCAACGGGCGTTTCTGCTGGGGCGCCTGTCGGTCGTGGACCGGCAAGTGGTGAACAAGTCGATGTCGGCCAGTGTCAGCTTCCCCAAGCCCTTCGAGCAGCGTTCCTGCCTGTTTATCCACGTTCCCAAGTGTGCCGGCAGCAGTGTCTGTGCGGCCATGTTTGACGACTGGAGCCCGGGCCATTTGCCGTTGTACTGGTACGAGCAGCAATTTCCCGCGCAGTTTGCCGCCAGTTTCAAGTTCGCCTTCGTGCGCGATCCCCTGGAAAGGGCCTACTCGGCTTACGCATTCCTGCGGGGCAACGCCTTGGGGGCGCGCGATCACGCGGCGCAGAGAATGGTCAGCCATTACCGTGACTTTGACGACTTCGTCGGCCGCTGGCTGCACCCGGAGACGATCCGGCGGCAACTGCACTTCGCCGCGCAAACGGATTTCCTGACGGACTCCATGGGCCGTCTGGCGCTGGACTTCATCGGCTACCAGGAACACCTGGCGCGGGATTTCAGGCTGGTTTGCGAACAATTGGATTACCCCGTGGACCTGCCCCACGTGAACAGGTCGCAGCAGCGGCGCCCGATGCCCGTGCGCGAGTTCTGCTCGGTGCGCACCCGCAGGTTGGTGCGACGGGTCTATCAGCGTGATTACGAGATGCTTGGATATGAATGAAGCCGTGTCGTTGTCCCGCCACTCGATCAGGCCCTACCCGTTGTTGCTGTCGAGCGAGGAGCGTGCCGCCCTCAAGTCGCAGACTCCGCGCTGTCTGTGGCTGACGGGGTTGTCAGGGGCCGGCAAGTCGACCCTGGCCAATGCCCTGGAGCTGCAGCTCAATCGACAGGGGCTGCACACCTTTGTGCTCGACGGCGACAACCTGCGCGCCGGCCTGTGCCGTGACCTGGGGATGGGGGCGCAATGTCGGCGGGAAAATATCCGGCGCACCGCCGAAGTGGCGCGCCTGATGGTCGACGCCGGTTTGATCGTGATCGTCGCGGCCATCTCGCCGTTCCGCGCCGATCGTGAGGCGGCACGTCGATTGTTTGCCGACGCAGAGTTCATCGAGGTGTTTGTGAGCACGCCGTTTGCGGTTTGCGCGCAACGTGATCCCAAGGGATTGTATCGGGCGGCCCGGGAAGGCCGGATCAAGGATTTCACCGGCATCGACAGTCCCTATGAGGCGCCGCTGCAGGCCGAGTGCGAAATCGATACGCATGCCCTGGAAATGGCTGAGGCCTGCCTTCGCCTGACAGCTTTATTGCTCAAGAAATGAGCAATAAAGCCCGGATAATTATCCGGTTGCAGCCACCGCACAAGCCGACGCCAACCCTGTGTTAATATCGCGCCCCTGTTCATTCTGTATGTGGGTTGCACCATGAAGTTGTCCATGCCGCGATTCGATCAAGCCCCCGTCTTGGTGGTTGGCGATGTCATGCTCGACCGTTACTGGCATGGTGGTACCTCACGGATTTCTCCTGAGGCGCCGGTGCCGGTGGTCAAGGTCGATCATATCGAGGACCGTCCGGGCGGCGCTGCCAACGTTGCCTTGAACATTGCCGCCCTGGGGGCTCCGGCCTCGCTGGTCGGTGTAACCGGCGACGATGAAGCCGCCAACAGCCTGGTCAACAGCCTCAAGGGCGCTGGCGTGCGGGCGATTTTCCAGCGCATTGCGCACCAGCCGACCATCGTCAAGCTGCGGGTCATGAGCCGTCACCAGCAACTGCTGCGCATCGACTTCGAAGAACCCTTCGCCACCGACGCGCTGGCGCTGGCCGCGCAGGTCGACGAGTTGCTCGAAGGCATCAAAGTGCTGGTGCTGTCCGACTACGGCAAAGGCGCGCTGAAAAACCATCAGGTGCTGATCCAGGCCGCCCGCGCCCGTGGCATTCCGGTGCTGGCCGACCCCAAGGGCAAGGATTTCTCGATCTACCGAGGCGCGAGCCTGATCACACCGAACCTCAACGAATTCGAAACCATCGTCGGCGGTTGCGCCGATGAGCACGAGCTGGTCAGCAAGGGCGCGCAGCTGATGCACGACCTGGACCTCGGTGCCTTGCTGGTGACCCGTGGCGAGCACGGCATGACCTTGCTGCGTCCGGACCATCCGGCGCTGCACTTGCCGGCCCGTGCCCGTGAAGTGTTCGACGTGACCGGTGCCGGCGATACGGTGATTTCCACCCTGGCGGCGGCGATTGCCGCGGGTGAAGAGCTGCCCCACGCGGTGGCCCTGGCCAACCTGGCGGCCGGCATTGTGGTCGGCAAGCTCGGTACGGCGGCCATCAGCGCGCCGGAACTGCGCCGTGCGATTCAACGCGCGGAGGGTTCCGAGCGCGGTGTGCTGGGTCTTGAGCAACTGTTGCTGGCGGTCGATGATGCCCGCGCGCACAACGAACGGATCGTCTTCACCAATGGTTGTTTCGACATCCTGCACGCCGGCCATGTGACCTATCTGGAACAGGCGCGGGCCCAGGGCGATCGCCTGATCGTCGCGATCAACGACGATGCTTCGGTCAGCCGCCTGAAAGGGCCGGGTCGCCCGATCAACAGCGTCGACCGGCGCATGGCCGTACTGGCCGGCCTGGGCGCGGTGGACTGGGTCATCAGCTTCGCCGAAGGCACCCCGGAAAACCTGTTGAGCGCAATCAAGCCGGACGTGCTGGTCAAGGGTGGTGACTACGGGATCGACCAGGTGGTCGGCGCGGACATCGTGAAGGCCTACGGCGGTACCGTGAAAGTGCTGGGGCTGGTGGAAAACAGCTCGACCACGGCGATTGTCGAGAAGATCCGCAAGTCCGAATAACACAGCTTTTGTAGGAGCGAGCTTGCTCGCGATGGAGGCATGGTGCACGCGTTGAATCAGTAGATACGCGTCATCGTTGACGACCATCGCTAGCAAGCCAGCTCCTACAAGGTTTGCTTTCAGGAGCTGACTTTTTTTCGCGGCACGATTTTCTTCAGCAACAGCTTCGCCTTCCCGCGCAACCGCGCCAATCCCGAATCCTTCCCCGGCGGGGTCAAGCCCTGCTGCCTCACCCAGTCCTTCCAGCGAATTCGTTCGTCGCGTACCAGCCAGCCTTCCTGCCGGGCAAAACTCTCGGCCAGGTACAGGCCGCGCGTGCTGGCCGGGTGCAGTTGATCCTTTTTCAGGGTGTAGAGCTCGGCCATCGGGTGGCCGTCCTGCAAGGGCATCAAATACAGATCGGGTCGTTTGCGGTCCAGCCGGGCGACGAGTTGGTCACCTTCCAGTCGTTCATCGACATGGAACAGGCTCAGGGATTTGGCTTCCTTGGGAACGTCCAGGCGCAAGTCGTAAATCAGTTGCAGTGACGCCGTCGGCAAATGCACGTAAGCCCGTGGGCGCTCCATCAGCATCAGGTTGGCGCAACGTACCGGCCGTGCCGAGCCGGACAGCGGCGACAAGCGAAACGGCAGGGCTTCACGGTAATGCAGGGCCGCCGAGTAGGGCGCCGGCAGCCAGGTGTCATTGAACCTCCCGCCGAGCCAGCCTTCAGGTGTTTCCAGCAGGCATTCTTCGGCAATCTCCTGGATCGCCGTGTGCAGGGGCAGGTTCAGTTCGTGGGCCGGCACGTACCCGGAAATCAGCTTGAGCACCACGTCGCCACGGTCCTGCCGGCGCTGGCGCACCAGCACCCAATAATCGCGGTTCTGCCAATGCAGGGTCAGGCGTACCGACACTCCGAGATTGGCCAGCTCCAGGGCAAACCGTTCGCTGTCGCCGACCGTCACCGGGCGACGACGTTGCAGGGTCTGGGAGAAATTCAGCGGCCTGCCCACGCTCTGGTAACTCAGGCCTTCGGGGGTCGCTTCGACGAATAACGGCAGGGTCTTGAAGTTGCTCGGGTTCTTTCTGATGAGCGTACGCGACATGTCGGCTCCTGCTTAAGGCCGCGTGGGCGGCGTCAGTGGCTACGTAGGACCTGGGCAACGGTCGCGACATTGTGGGCGAGGTGCAGCGGATTGATGGTGCCGACAATAGCACTGGCAACACCCGGATGTTCAAACAACAACTCGAAACTGGCGCGCACCGGATCCACGCCCGGACTCAGGCAGACATGACCGCTGGCGAGGGCTTTCTTGACCAGAATGGCTTTGCCGTGTGCAGCAGCATAGTCAATGACAGGCTTTTCGTTTTGTTCGTTCAGATTGTAGGTGACCATCGCACAGTCGCCTTGCTCCAGTGCCTTCAATCCGCCCTCGACGGTTTTGCCGGAAAGCCCGAAACCGCGAATCTTGCCTTCGGCCTTGAGCGCGGCGAGGGTGTCGTAGACTTCGCAGTCATCGAGGATCGCCAGGTCGTTGCCGTCGGAGTGCACCAGCACCAGATCGATGAAGTCCGTTTCCAGGCGTTGCAGGCTGCGCTCCACCGACATTCGCGTGTGTGCCGCGCTGAAATCGTGACGGGACTGGCCGTCGGCAAACTCTTCGCCGACCTTGCTGACAATCACCCAATCCTGACGCTGACCACGCAGCAACGGGCCGAGGCGTTCTTCGCTGCGACCATAGGCCGGGGCGGTATCGATCAGGTTGATGCCCAGGTCGCGGGCGAGCTTGAGCAGCATGCGCGCTTCGTCGTCATCGGGAATCCGGAAGCCGCTGGGGTACTTCACCCCTTGGTCGCGGCCCAGTTTCACCGTGCCCAGGCCCAGGGGGGAAACCAGCAGGCCGGTGCTGCCCAGCGGGCGATGCAATTGGTGCAGGGTCGGTTGGCTCATGGCAGCAGTTGCTCCCAGGCAGGTACGCCCATTGGCGGCTTCGGCAGTTGCGGCAGGGCTGTCGGGTGGCTTGGCTGGATACCGTCGCGGGTCAGGTTGGCGATCACGCGGTCGGCGAAGTCCGGCGCCAGGGCGAGTTTGGTCGGCCAGCCCACCAGCAGACGGCCTTCTTCTGCGAGAAACGCATTGTCGGGGCGGGTCAGGCCCGATTGCAGGGGTTCGGCGCGATCCACGCGCAAGGTGGCCCACTGCACCGTGCTCAGATCGATCCATGGCAGCAACTGGCCGATCTCCTTTTGCGCAGTGGCGATTTGTTGCGCAGGCTCACGGGTCACGCCCTCGCTTTCGGCGATGTCGCCACCCATGTACCAGACCCAATTGCCGTCGGCGGCCGGGTGGGTGGTGACGGTGATGCGCGGTTTGGTTCCGCCGCCCAGGCAGTGGGCGTACAGCGGTTTCAGGCTCGGACCCTTGGCGATGATCATGTGCAGCGGTCGACGCTGCATCGCCGGCTCGCTCAGGCCCAATGCTTCGAGCAGTTGCGCGGTGCCCGCGCCGGCGCTGAGGACGATGCGCTGGGCGCGGATCTCGCGCTCATCGACGATCAGGCCGACCAGCAAGCCACCTTCCAGCAACGGTTCGATCTTCTGCCCGGCGAGCAAACCGTCACCTGCGAGGTCGGCCAGGCGCTGGATCAGGCTCGGCACATCGACCACCAGTTCCGCCAGGCGATAGACCTTGCCCTTGAAGCGCTTGTCTTGCAGCGCGGGCGGCAACTGGTCGCCCTTGACCTGGTCGACGCGACCGCGCACGGCCTTGCTGGCGAAGAAACTGGTGAGGTTGCCGGCGAGGGTGCCGGGGGACCACAGGTAATGGGCTTCGGACAGCAGGCGCACGCCGGACAGGTCCAGCTCGCCATCCCCGGCCAGGGCTTCACGCCAGCGCCGCGGCATGTCGGCGATGGCTTCCGAGGCGCCGGTCAGGGCGCCGTGCAGCGCGTACTTGGCGCCGCCGTGGATGATGCCCTGGGACTTCACGGTCTGCCCGCCGCCGAGGCTGGCGCTTTCCACCAGCACGGTCGAAAAACCCTGGCGGCGCAGGCGCGCGTTCAGCCAGAGGCCGGCGACACCAGCGCCGACAATCAGCACGTCGGTGGAAATAACGGATGGCATTCGGCGACCTCTGTGTTCAAGACGAGGGCGCAGTATACAAGGCATCTTCAGGATCTGTTGCAGGATGCAGGTGACCCTGTAGGAGCCGGCTTGCTGGCGATCCGGCCAGCGCGGTGTGCCTGATGCACTGCTATCGCCAGCAAGCCGGCTCCTACAGAGTGTCAGTGGCCGGCGGTTTTGGAGAACAGCTGGATGACCACCACGCCGAGCACAATCAGCGCCATCCCCAGCATCGCCGGCACGTCCAGCTTCTGCCCGTAGATGAACAGCGCCGCAACGCTGACCATCACGATCCCCATGCCGGCCCACACGGCGTACGCCACGCCCACCGGAACGCTGCGCACCACCAGGGTCAGCATCCAGAAGGCAATGCCGTAACCGACGATGACCAGCACCAGCGGCAACGGGGTGCTGAAGCCCTTGACCGCTTTCATCGAAACAGTGGCAATCACTTCGGCGCAGATGGCAATGGCCAGGTAGTAGTAAGCGGTCATGGGTCAATCCTCGTGTGAAGTGTTGCTCTCTGAGGTCGGCATTCTAGTGATTCGCCAGATGCGGTAAAGTCATTACCTATCTGTTTGGAAGATGGGTTGAGCCATGAGCATGCAATGGAATCTGGAGCAGCTGCGGTTGTTTGTCAGCGTAGCCGAGCAGCGCTCGTTTTCTGCCGTGGCGCGGGATCAGCGCAAGGCGCAGTCGGCGGTCAGCAGTTCGATTGCGTTGCTGGAAGAAGACCTCGGCGTCAGCCTGTTCGACCGCAGCAGCGGCCGCCAGCCGAAACTCACCGAAGCCGGCAGCGCTTTGCTGGACGAAGCGCGGGAAGTGCTGCGCCAGTGCGAACGACTCAACGGCCGGGCACTGGCGATGATGCGCGGGCAGGAGGCACGACTGCGCGTGGCGCAAGACGAAGCGATGCCTTATCAGCCGATCATCGAAAGCTTCGAGGCCCTGGCGGAAAAATTCCCCAGCCTTGAAGTGCAGTTGACCAGCGCTGCCCAGGGCGACGTCGCGCGCAAGCTGGTGGAGCGGCGCGCTGATCTGGGCTTGCTGTTCTTTCACGATCAGATTCCCGAGGCGCTTGAGCGACGGGTGCTGGGCAGCGTGGAAATGGTCACGGTGTGCGGCAAGGATCATCCGTTGGCGGGCAGAGGCGCGGTGGACGGCCAACAGCTGGCGCTGCATCGGCAGTTGCTGATGTCCACGGAGTCGAGCATCTATCCCGGCAGTGACCCCGCCAGCCCGCAAGTCTGGCGCGCCGACAGTTTCTATGTGATGGCCGAATGGCTGGTGCGTGGCCTCGGCTGGGCCTGGCTTCCACGGCACGTGGTGCAGTACCCGACGTATCAGAATCAGATGGTCGAACTGGTCAGCGAATGGACCCCGCCGGCCCTGGTGGTGGAGTTGGTATGGCGCCGGGACGAACCGCTCGGCCCGGCGGCGCGCTGGCTTGCCGAACGTTTTGCCGTGCACTTGCAGACGATTGGCGAAAAAAGCCGATAAACTCCGCCGCCATGAATAGAACTCTCTACACCGCGCTGTTTTATCTGGGGCTGCCATTGGTAGCGATTCGGCTTTGGCTGCGCGCGCGCAAGGCGCCGGCGTATGCCAAACGCATCGGCGAGCGCTTTTCCTACGGGATGCCGGCGATGAAACCGGGCGGCATCTGGGTGCACGCCGTGTCGGTGGGCGAAAGCATTGCGGCCGCACCGATGATCCGCGCCTTGCTGGCGCGTTATCCGGATCTGCCGATCACCGTGACCTGCATGACGCCGACCGGTTCGGAGCGGATCCTGGCGCTGTTCGCCAATGAGCCGCGCATCCAGCACTGTTATTTGCCTTACGATTTGCCTTGCGCGGCGCGGCGCTTCCTTGATCGGGTCCAGCCGAAACTGGCGGTGATCATGGAAACCGAACTGTGGCCCAACCATATCCATCAATGCGCCAGGCGCGGGATTCCCGTGGCACTGGCCAATGCGCGGCTGTCCGAGCGGTCGGCCAGGGGCTACGGCCGGTTCCGCAAGCTGACCCAGCCAATGCTGGCCGAGATGAGCCTGTTCGCGGTGCAGACCGAAGCCGAAGCCCGGCGCTTTCGCGACCTGGGCGCGCGGGCAGAAACCGTCGAGGTGACCGGTTCGATCAAGTTCGACCTGACCATCGACCCGCAACTGCTTGAGCGCGCCAGCCAATTGCGTGGGCAATGGCAAGCGCAGGATCGACCCGTGTGGATCGCGGCCAGTACCCATGACGGCGAAGACGAGGTGGTGTTGGCGGCCCATCGGCAGTTGCTGGCCAGTCATCCCGACGCCTTGCTGATTCTGGTGCCGCGTCATCCGGAGCGCTTCAATTCGGTGTACGGGCTGTGCCAGCAACAAGGGTTTGCCACGGTCCGCCGTTCAAGCGGCGATGCGGTCAGTGCCAATACGTCGGTGCTGCTGGGCGACACCATGGGCGAGTTGCTGTTCCTCTACGCCCTGGCGGACAGCGCATTCGTCGGCGGCAGCCTGGTACCGAACGGCGGGCACAACCTGCTGGAGCCGGCGGCCCTGGCTAAACCGGTGCTGAGCGGGCCGCACCTGTTCAACTTCCTCGAAATCGCCGCGCAGTTGCGCAGTGCCGGGGCGTTGCAGGAAGTGGAGGATGCCGAAGGGCTGGCGGTGGCGGTGCAGCGCTTGTTCGAGCTGCCGCGTGATGCGCAGCGCATGGCAGAGGCGGGATTGAAAGTAATGCGCACCAATCAGGGCGCATTGCAGCGCTTGCTGGATGGGTTGGGGCGGTTGATCGAGCGTTAGACCGGGTTGTATTCATTCGCGAGCAGGCTCGCTCCCACACTTGAATCACTGTGGGAGCGAGCCTGCTCGCGAAGCTTTGGCTTTTACTGATCAGGCCGCGCTTTCAACTGTTCCTCTGCCGCCTTGGCCAGATCCGGTGGCAGGAAATCCTTGTCCGGGTTGTAGTTCGGATTGAGCCAGCGTGCCAGGTTTTGCAGATCCCCCGGGTTCAACGTGCCGGCCTGTTGCTTCAAGCGCAGGTTGTCGAGGATGTAGTCGTAGCGGGTGTTGTTGTAGTCGCGCACCGAGCTGTAGAGCTGACGCTGCGCATCGAGCACGTCGACGATGTTTCGCGTACCCACCTGATAGCCGATTTCAGTCGCTTCCACCGCGCTCTGGTTGGAGATGATCGATTGCTTGCGCGCCTGTACCTGCTCGACATCGGTGTTCACTGCGCGGTGCAGGTCGCGGGTGTTTTCCACGATGCTGCGGCGCAGGGATTCGCGTTGCTGCTCGGTCTGGTCCAGTTGCGCATACGATTGGCGCACCTGGGAATTGATCAGGCCACCGCTGTAGATCGGGATGTTCAGTTGCAGGCCCACGGTCGTTTGCTCGACGTTGCCGCCATAGGGTTGGCCCAAGGGAACCGGATTGCTGAAGCCCAGCGCGTCGTTGTCGCCTTTCTCGTACTGGGCGATCGCGTCAACCGTTGGCAAGTGCCCGGATTTGCGCTGCTTGACGGTTTGTTCGGCGGCGCTGACGGCATAGTTGCTGGCCAACAGGTTGAGGTTCTGCCGGCCCGCCGTTTCGACCCAGGCCTTGGCGTCGTTCGGTACTGGCGGCAGGATCGGCAGGTTATGGCTGATGCCCCAGATCGAGTTGTACTGGCGGTTGGTCAGGGTGATCAATGCTTCAAAGGCGTCGTCCACCTGGCGCTGCGCAACGATGCGGTTGGCGCGTGCGGTGTCGTAGCTGGCTTGCGAGTTCAGTACGTCAGTCTTGTCCGAAAGGCCGACATCGAAGCGCTCGTTGGATTGATCGAGCTGGCGCTTGAACGCCGCTTCTTCGGCCTTGGTCGAGGCCAGGTTGTCCTGGCTGCGCAGCACGTTGAAATAGCTGTCAGCGGTTTGCAGGATCAGGTTCTGCTCGGTCGCCGAGAGTTGCAGGGCGGCCTGTTCGTTGACTTCCTTGGCGGCCTGGAACTGGAACCAGCGATCAGCGCGGAACAGGGGCTGCGCCAGAGTGGCCTGGTAGGAATGAGCATCGCGGTTGGACGTGGCGGACGGCTGGTCGAGGGCCGTACGCACCTCGGAAACATTGGCGCCGCCCGAGAGGTTCGGCAGCAGCCCGGCGCGGGCCTGGGGTACGATTTCCTTCTGCGCGCCGTACTGGGCGATGGCGGCCGCCAGGTCGGAGTTGTTGTTGACGGCTTCCTGATAAACGCTAACGAGGTCCGTCTTGTTCGACAAGGGCGCATCTGCTGCCCAGGCCATTCCGTTGGACGCACAAGACACGGCAAGGGCCAGTGAAAGTTTGCGCAGCATAGACGATCCCTAGAAATGATATTACACAGGTAATTTGAGCGCCAAGGCTAAGGCGTTGCTTTTACAGCGTCAATGCGCGGCTCAGCGTAGCGAGTGTAGTTGCGCATCGGGGCGGCAACAATCCTGATACTGCGTGTAATAACGCCATTCATCATGGTATTTGCAGTGGGGTTGGCGTTCTTTGCCAGTTGTGTCTAGACTGGCCGGGTTCTTGTCGGGGTGCCTTGCTATGAGGCTGAGATCGAATAATTTCGGATCCCGTTGAACCTGATCAGGTTAGCGCCTGCGTAGGGAACAAGATTTCTCGTCACCCGGCGAGTCCTCTTGTGCTTCGTCCGGGAAATTGTTCGACAATCGAACGCTCCCCGTGTGACGACGCACAGCACCAGTCCTGGTGCGTCCGTGCCTTTCAGGTTCTGCTCCGACAATCCACTGCCTGGATGCTGTCTGGAGAGCCCGTGATGACCATAAAAGCAAAAAACGCGATCAATCTGAGTGAATCGGCCAAGGTCGATGAACAGTCGGTTCAGCCGTTTACCCGTTCGCAAAAAATCTACGTTCAGGGCTCTCGCCCGGACATCCGCGTGCCGATGCGCGAAATCACCCTGGACGTGACGCCTACCGACTTCGGCGGCGAAATCAACGCGCCGGTGACCGTCTACGACACCTCGGGTCCTTACACCGATCCCAACGTGGTGATCGACGTGCGCAAAGGCCTGGGTGATGTGCGTTCGGCGTGGATCGACGACCGTGGCGACACCGAGCGCCTGAGCGGTCTGAGCTCGAACTTCGGTCAGGAACGCCTCGCCGATGCGGAGCTGACCAAGCTGCGTTTTGCCCACGTGAATAACCCGCGCCGCGCCAAGGCCGGGGCCAACGTCAGCCAGATGCACTATGCGCGCAAGGGCATCATCACCGCCGAGATGGAATACGTCGCCATCCGCGAAAACATGAAGCTGCAAGAGGCCCGCGCCGCCGGCCTGTTGAAGCAGCAGCACGCCGGCCACAGTTTCGGCGCGAGCATCCCGAAAGAAATCACCCCTGAGTTCGTCCGCGAAGAAATCGCCCGGGGCCGTGCGATCATTCCGGCCAACATCAACCACACCGAACTGGAACCGATGATCATCGGCCGTAACTTCCTGGTGAAGATCAACGGCAACATCGGCAACAGCGCTTTGGGTTCGTCCATCGAAGAAGAAGTGGCGAAACTGACCTGGGGCATTCGCTGGGGTTCGGACACGGTCATGGACCTGTCCACCGGCAAGCACATTCACGAAACCCGCGAGTGGATCATCCGCAACTCGCCGGTGCCGATCGGTACGGTGCCGATCTACCAGGCGCTGGAGAAGGTCAACGGCGTGGCCGAAGACCTGACCTGGGAGCTGTTCCGCGACACGCTGATCGAACAGGCCGAGCAGGGCGTCGACTATTTCACCATCCACGCCGGCGTGCTGTTGCGCTACGTGCCGATGACCGCCAAGCGCGTGACCGGCATCGTCTCCCGTGGCGGTTCGATCATGGCCAAGTGGTGCCTGGCGCACCACAAGGAAAACTTCCTCTACACCCATTTTGACGAAATCTGCGAAATCATGAAGGCCTACGACGTCAGCTTCTCGCTGGGCGATGGCCTGCGTCCTGGCTCGATTGCCGACGCCAACGACGAAGCACAGTTCGGCGAGCTGGAAACCCTCGGCGAGCTGACCAAGATCGCCTGGAAACACGACGTGCAGTGCATGATCGAAGGCCCGGGCCACGTGCCGATGCAGTTGATCAAGGAGAACATGGACAAGCAGCTGGAGTGCTGCGACGAGGCGCCGTTCTACACCCTCGGCCCGCTGACCACCGACATCGCGCCGGGCTACGACCACATCACCTCCGGCATCGGTGCGGCGATGATCGGCTGGTTCGGCTGCGCCATGCTCTGCTACGTGACGCCGAAGGAACACCTGGGCCTGCCGAACAAGGATGACGTGAAGACCGGGATCATCACCTACAAGATCGCCGCTCACGCCGCCGATCTGGCGAAGGGGCATCCGGGCGCGCAGATCCGCGACAATGCCTTGAGCAAGGCGCGTTTCGAGTTCCGTTGGGAAGACCAGTTCAACCTGGGCCTTGATCCGGACACCGCTCGTTCGTATCACGATGAGACCCTGCCGAAGGATTCGGCCAAGGTCGCGCACTTCTGTTCGATGTGCGGGCCGAAATTCTGCTCGATGAAAATCACCCAGGAGGTCCGCGAGTACGCGGCCAACCAACGGATCGACGCGGTGGACGTGGACGTTGCCAAAGGCATGGCTGAACAGTCCGAGCGCTTCAAGCAGGAAGGCAGTCAGCTTTACCAGAAAGTTTGATCTGACCTGAAAGGACCCCATCGCGGGCAAGCCCGCTCCCACAGGGAATGTGTGTACGACAGAAACCATGTGGGAGCGGGCTTGCCCGCGATAGCGATCTAAAAAACAACAAATGTCCCTCTGAGATAACACCCTTGAGCATTCAACCCAGCACTTATTCACCTGATATCGCGGTGCCGACCGACAAACGTGTGTTCGGCGGCCGTGATCTGTTTTCCCTGTGGTTCTCCCTCGGCATCGGCCTGATGGTGCTGCAGACCGGCGCATTGCTCGCGCCGGGCCTGGGCCTGTCCGGTTCGTTGCTGGCGATTTTTCTCGGCACCCTGGTCGGCGTTCTGCTGCTGGCGGCGGTCGGAGTCATCGGCAGTGACACCGGCCTGTCGTCGATGGCCGCGCTCAAGCTCAGCCTCGGCACCAAGGGCGCGAGCCTGCCGGCGGTGCTGAACCTGTTGCAACTGATCGGCTGGGGTTCGTTCGAAATCATCGTCATGCGCGATGCGGCCAGCCTGTTGGGCGCCAAGGCCTTCAGTGAAGGCAGCCTGATCTCCAACCCCGTGCTCTGGACGCTGTTCTTCGGCGCACTGGCGACCTTGTTGGCCGTTAGCGGTCCATTGACCTTCGTGCGGCAGATCCTGCGCAAATGGGGCATCTGGCTGCTGCTGGCCGCGTGCATCTGGCTGACCTGGAACCTGTTCGCCAAGGCCGACCTGGCCGGGTTGTGGGCCCAGGCCGGTGACGGTTCGATGCCGTTCGCCGTGGGTTTCGACATCGCGATTGCCATGCCGCTCTCGTGGTTGCCGCTGATCGCCGACTACTCGCGTTTCGGCAAGCGGGCGAAAAACGTCTTCGGCGGCACCGCCATCGGCTTCTTCATCGGCAACTTCTGGCTGATGAGCCTGGGCGTGGCCTACACCCTGGCGTTCGCGCCGAGCGGTGAAGTCAATGCCTTGCTGCTGGCGTTGGCCGGTGCCGGCCTGGGGATTCCGCTGCTGCTGATTCTTCTGGATGAGTCGGAAAACGCCTTTGCCGATATTCACTCGGCGGCGGTGTCCAGCGGGATTCTGTTGCGCGCCAAGGTCGAGCACCTGGCCCTGGCCATCGGCGTCATCTGCACGCTGATTGCCTTGCTGGCGCCATTGGCCCAGTACCAGAACTTCCTGCTGCTGATCGGTTCGGTGTTTGCGCCGTTGTTCGGCGTGGTGCTGGTGGACCACTTCATCCTGCGCAAGCGTAGCGGCCAGGTGGCCTCGGCGGCACTGCGCTGGCCGGCGCTGCTCGCCTGGCTGGGCGGGGTCAGCACCTATCACTTGTTGGCCAACCTGTATCCGGATGTCGGTGCAACCCTGCCAGCACTGGTCGTGGCAGGGTTGCTCCAGCTAGTGCTGGGCCGGGCCTTCAGTTACGGCCGGGAAACAGCTCGGGCTTGATGATGCCGTTCAGGCGAGGGTAGGGGATCTTCAGTTCGACATGGCCCAGCGCGTAAGGCGCGATGGTGCTGGTTTCGTACTTGAGGATCACCCCGCCGTAGGTCAGCGCCACGTTCTGGGTTTTCTGGAACGGCCAGCTCTTCACGAACTCCGCTTCCTGATCGAGCTTGGTGCTGATCAGCCAGCTGTTGTGTGCCACCTGCGCGGCTTTCCAGAACGCGTCTTCCTGCCCCGGCACCAACATGTCCGACAGTGTCAGCACTTTGTGCTGCTGGCGCGAATAGTTGATGAAACCTCGACCCGGGGTGCCATGGGCGCCGCCGGTGTCCAGGTAGCTGGACAATTCGATGATCACCAAGCCGTCATGCTGCTCGCGTACCTTCGCCTGCAGATAGCTGCTGTTGCGCGGACCTGCGGTGCGCAAAAATTCTTCGCGATAGGCCGCCAGGGTCGGGGCGACCGGCGCGTCGGGTGAGGTGCGGGTCATTTGCAGCAGACGTTTTTCGATGATGCCGTCCAGTGCAGGCTCGTCCGCAAAGTGCAGGGTGTCGATGTTGACCAGCGGGCAATCCGGGTTGCTGCAGCCGGGCTGTAGCTGCTCGGAGGCGTCGCGGGTGGTTTCCAGCGGCGTCCGGTAGTTAGGCTGGAACAGGCTCGCGCAAGCGCCCAGGGTCAGGGCGATGGCGGCCACGGAGGCGATTTTGAAAAGCGACATGGGCGTCCTTTCTGAAACAGGGGAAGGCAAAAAGTTACCGGCTTCGACTCTCAACAAAGCAATCAGTTCGCCACTAAGCTGATTAGAGAGGGTTTCGCCCTCACCGTCCATCCCGCTGACGGGAAAGGGGCTGCATCAAACGTCACGGGCGCGTTAGGATGGCGCGAAGTCGAGGCTCCGGAAAAAGGAACCTCGTATAGGTTTGTAGCAAGAGGATTGTCATGACGGATTTTGCCAACGCCATTCCGACCGCCGTAGATATCGTTCGGCGCGAAAAGTGCTTCGAGGGCTTCTACAAGCTCGATCGTGTGCACTTGCGCCACGAATTGTTCGCTGGCGGCATGAGCCGCGAGATCAATCGCGAAGTGTTCGTTCGTCATGATGCGGTGTGCATGCTGCCTTATGATCCGCAGCGCGACGAAGTGGTGCTGATCGAGCAGTTTCGCGTCGGCGCCCTGGGCAAGACCGACAATCCGTGGCTGATCGAACTGGTTGCCGGTCTGATCGACAAGGATGAACAACCGGAAGAAGTTGCTCACCGCGAAGCGCAGGAGGAAGCTGGGCTGGTCATCGGTGCGTTGTGGCCGATGACCAAATATTTTCCATCGCCGGGCGGCAGCAACGAATTCGTGCATTTGTACCTGGGGCGTTGCGACACGACGGGCGTCGGCGGCCTGCATGGGCTGGAGGAAGAAGCAGAAGATATTCGCGTCACGGTCTGGGCGTTCGAAGATGCCCTGCAAGCCGTGCGCGATGGGCGGATTGCCAACGCGGCGAGCATCATTGCCTTGCAATGGCTGGCTTTGAACCGCGTTGAAGTGAGGGGGTTATGGTCGTAAACAAGCTGCGCGATCGCTATCGGGTGGACCTGGTGGGGCTGCAAGCGTCCTGCGAGGCGAACTACGCACGCCTGATGCGACTGCTGCCGGACATGCGCAGCGAGCCGGCCGCCAGGCGCATCGCCGTGACCCATGGCGACCAGATGCTCGGTGTGCTGGCCCTGGAGGTGTTGCTGACCTGTCCCTACACCACGACCCTGCAAGTGCGTCAGGAGCACAGCCTGCCGTGGCTGCCGGTGCCGCAACTGGAAGTGCAGGTCTATCACGACGCGCGCATGGCCGAAGTGGTCAGCGCCGAACATGCGCGACGCTTTCGCGGCATCTATCCTTACCCGAACGCCTCGATGCACCAGCCGGACGAAAAAGCCCAGCTGAACATGTTTCTGGGCGAATGGCTGAGCCATTGCCTGGCGCTGGGGCATGAATACGAAGTAGTTCGTTAGTTGTGAACCCTGTCAGGTTCTCGGATTTCCCCTTTCGATCGTCCCCCAGCATAATTGCGGCACTTACCCATCCCCGTGATCACGCCCTGGGAGAACGCCTTGCCGAGCGTATCCACATTGACCACCGCCGATCCGGCGTTGCTGGTGCAAATCTCCGACAGTCATCTGTATGCCGAAGCGGACGGTACGTTGCTGGGCATGAACACCCGCGACAGCCTGCAAAAGGTCATCGAACTGGTGCGCGCGCAACAGCCGCGGATTGACTTGATTCTGGCCACGGGTGACCTGTCCCAGGACGGGACGCTGGAGTCCTACCAGCAGTTTCGCGACATGACACGCCAGCTCGATGCACCGGCGCGCTGGATTCCGGGCAATCACGATGAGCCGCAGATCATGGCCGAGGCCGCGGTGCAGAGCGCTTTGCTGGAACCTGTGGTGGATATCGGCAACTGGCGGGTCACCTTGCTCGACTCGGCGGTGCCAGGCTCGGTGCCGGGTTACTTGCAGGACGAACAATTGCAGTTGCTCGCCCGCTCGTTGAGCGAGGCGCCGGAGCGCCATCATCTGGTGTGCTTGCACCATCACCCGGTGTCGATTGGTTGCGCGTGGATGGAGCCTATCGGCCTGCGTAATCCCGAGGCGTTTTTTGAAGTGCTGGATCGTTTTCCACAGGTACGAGCCGTGCTGTGGGGGCATGTGCACCAGGAAATCGATCAATTGCGCAGCGGCGTGCGTTTGCTCGCCTCGCCCTCGACCTGCATCCAGTTCGAACCGGGCAGCGAGGATTTCAAGGTCGGCGAACAGGCGCCCGGGTATCGCTGGTTGCGGTTGCTGCCCGACGGGCGGTTGGAAACCGGGGTGGAGCGGGTCACGGGGTTTGATTTCACCGTGGATTACGGTTCCAACGGTTATTAGTGTCATTCCGGGATACCGTGGCGCGGCCATCGCGAGCAAGCTCGCTCCCACATTGGTTTTGCGTCATTCACAAGATCCCTGTGGGAGCGGGCTTGCCCGCGATGGCGTCCGCTCAGGCACCCTGAATTCCGCGGATACCCCCGATTCCCCCGAGTCCCTGTAAACTCCGCCTTTTTAGCCAGCGCACAGGGAGCTCAAATGTCCGGTTCGATCCTTTATATCCACGGCTTCAACAGCTCGCCGTTGTCGAAGAAGGCCTGCCAGTTGGTCGCGGTGATGGAGCGTCTGGGCCTGAGTGAACAGTTGCGCGTGCCGGCATTGCACCATCACCCGCGCCAGGCGATAACCCAGCTGGAACAGGCGATTGCCGAACTGGGACGGCCACTGCTGGTCGGCAGCTCGCTCGGCGGCTACTATGCCACTCACCTGGCCGAGCGCCATGGTTTGAAAGCCTTGTTGATCAACCCTGCCGTCGGCCCGCACCGGATGTTCGACGGTTATCTGGGAACGCAGAAAAACCTGTATACAGATGAAGCCTGGGAATTGACCCACGACCACGTGACGGCCCTGGCCGAGCTGGAAGTGCCGGCGCCCCGGGATCCACAGCGTTATCAGGTGTGGTTGCAAACCGCTGACGAAACGCTGGACTATCGCCTCGCCCAGCAGTATTACCGGGCATGCGCCTTGCGTATCCAGGCCGGCGGCGACCACAGTTTCCAGGGTTTTGCCGCGCAACTGCCGGCCATGCTGAGTTTTGCCGGCATTGGCGCCGATTTGTATCAGGCAATCGATTTCACATCGCTTTGATGCAGTGTCTGTTTTCATCGCTTTCCATATTCACTGAGCACTTTTTTCACTGAAGGACGACGAGACCCCATGGCCACTCCCAGCGCTAGCTCCTATAACGCAGACGCCATCGAAGTCCTCTCGGGCCTCGACCCGGTGCGCAAGCGCCCCGGCATGTACACCGACACCAGTCGGCCGAACCACCTCGCCCAGGAAGTCATCGACAACAGTGTCGACGAAGCCCTGGCCGGGCATGCCAGCTCGGTGCAGGTCATCCTGCATGCCGATCACTCGCTGGAAGTCAGCGATGACGGCCGTGGCATGCCGGTGGATATTCACCCTGAAGAAGGCGTTTCGGGCGTCGAGCTGATCCTCACCAAGCTTCACGCGGGCGGCAAGTTTTCCAACAAGAACTACCAGTTCTCCGGCGGTTTGCACGGGGTGGGTATTTCCGTGGTCAACGCCTTGTCCACCGAAGTGCGGGTACGGGTCAAGCGTGACGGCAACGAGTACCAGATGACCTTCAAGGATGGCTACAAGGCCACCGAGCTGGAAATCATCGGCACTGTCGGCAAGCGCAACACCGGCACCAGCGTGTTCTTCGCGCCGGATCCGAAATACTTCGACTCCCCTAAATTCTCCATCAGCCGCCTCAAGCACGTGCTCAAGGCCAAGGCCGTGCTGTGCCCGGGGCTGCTGGTCAGTTTTGAAGACAAGGCCACCGGCGAGAAAGTCGAATGGCATTACGAAGACGGCCTGCGTTCCTATCTGGTGGACGCGGTCACCGAATTCGAACGCCTGCCGGACGAGCCGTTCTGCGGCGCCTTCGCCGGGAACAAGGAAGCGGTCGACTGGGCACTGCTGTGGCTACCCGAAGGTGGCGACGCGGTGCAGGAAAGCTACGTCAACCTGATCCCGACAGCCCAGGGCGGCACTCACGTCAACGGTCTGCGCCAGGGCTTGCTCGATGCGATGCGCGAATTCTGCGAATTCCGCAGCCTGTTGCCGCGCGGCGTGAAGCTGGCGCCGGAGGACGTCTGGGAACGCATTGCCTTCGTGTTGTCGATGAAGATGCAGGAGCCGCAATTCTCCGGCCAGACCAAGGAGCGCCTGTCGTCCCGTGAAGCGGCGGCGTTCGTCTCCGGTGTGGTCAAGGATGCGTTCAGCCTGTGGCTCAACGCCAACCCGGAAACCGGCATGCTGCTGGCGGAGCTGGCGATCAACAATGCCGGTCGTCGCCTCAAGGCCAGCAAGAAGGTCGAGCGCAAACGCATTACCCAGGGCCCGGCGCTACCGGGCAAACTGGCCGACTGTGCCGGGCAGGACCCGATGCGTTCCGAACTGTTCCTGGTGGAAGGTGATTCCGCCGGCGGCTCGGCCAAGCAGGCGCGGGACAAAGAGTTCCAGGCGATCCTGCCGTTGCGCGGCAAGATCCTCAACACCTGGGAAGTCGACGGCAGCGAAGTGCTGGCCAGCCAGGAAGTGCACAACATCGCCGTGGCCATCGGTGTCGATCCGGGCGCGGCGGACATGAGCCAGCTGCGCTACGGCAAGATCTGCATCCTCGCCGACGCCGACTCCGACGGCCTGCACATCGCGACATTGCTGTGCGCCTTGTTCGTCCAGCATTTCCGCCCGTTGGTAGATGCCGGTCACGTCTATGTCGCCATGCCGCCGCTGTACCGCATCGACCTGGGCAAAGAGATCTACTACGCCCTCGATGAAGCCGAACGCGATGGCATCCTCGATCGCCTGGTGGCCGAGAAGAAGCGCGGCAAGCCGCAGGTCACCCGATTCAAGGGTCTGGGTGAAATGAACCCGCCGCAGCTGCGTGAAACCACCATGGACCCGAACACCCGGCGCCTGGTGCAGTTGACCCTGGAAGATTTCGAGGCGACCTCGGAAATGATGGACATGCTGCTGGCGAAGAAGCGCGCCGGTGACCGCAAGACCTGGCTGGAGTCCAAGGGCAACCTGGCCGAGGTGCTGGGCTGATGCGTCTGGGCTTTGCCCTGGCCTGTGGGTTGCTGCTGACGTCGATCACGGTCTGTGCCGAACCGGCGCCAGAGTTGCGCCTGTTGTCCGGGCATGTCGTCAACGGCATGCGCGGCGGCAACCTGTCCGGGCTGGCGCAGTGTGGCAACGATCTGTGGGCGGTTTCCGACCGTGACGATGATCAGATTTATCGCCTCGATACCCGCGAACCGGACTGGCAGGCTGAAGAGGTGCGCATTGAGGTGCCACCGGTGCCTGACAGCGGTTTGCCCTGGGGGCTGAAGTCCAGCGTCTGGGGGGCTTCGTTCGTGCGTGGCGGCGATCTGGACTTCGAAGGCATCACCTGCGACAGCGCCGGCAATCGCTACATCGTCAGCGAAGGCCATGCCGCAGTCTTGCAGGTGCCGCCAACGGGGTCGCCCGCTTGGCTGAAGATCTCGCCGATGCTGGTGCGCGAGGCTCGGGCCAGAGGCCTGTTGTTGCAATTCAATGCACTGTTCGAAGGGCTGGTGATCAATCCGGCGGGGGATCAGATGTGGCTCGCCGCCGAGCGTCAAGGCCGGGGGCTGCTGATGATCAAGCGCCAGCAGACGTTGTGGGATTGCGACGGTGGCTGCGTGCTGCTGAGCGAGGCCGGCATGGAAATGCAACCCGAGCAGTTTCCCCGCGCCAGAGCTGTCTCGCGGGATTTCTCTGACGTGTCGCTGTTCGACGGCAAGCTGTTCACGCTTGAGCGCAACAGCTATCAGATTTGTCGCCGCGATGCGCAGACGGCCAAGGTTGAGCGCTGCTGGTCGTACGCCGCCCAGTTGCTGCAGGAAAACCGTCGTTATCCACAGAACTACGGGTTGGAAGAAGCGTTGATCGTGGATGCCGATGGCGCCTGGATCGGTGTCGACAACAACTTTGGTGCGCGTGCCGATGGTGAAGTGCGTCCGGTGGTCTGGCGCTTCGCGGCACCGGAAGGCGGCTGGAGTGCCAAACCGTGAAACAACAATCGCCGGGTCAGCGCATCGGCCGAGTGTTCATGGTGCTGGCCTGGTGCGCGGCGCTGTTCCTGGCCACGCGGTTTTTCGGCCAGTGGGAAGCGCGGCAGCAAAATCCGAATGTGGTGGTCAGTTCGGAGCAGGGCGAAGGCTTCATTGAAGTGAAGCTGGTCAGCAATGTGCAGGGGCATTTCGTCGCCAGCGGTCAGATCAACGGCCAGCCGGTGGACTTCATGCTCGATACCGGGGCGACCGATGTATCGATCCCTCTGGACCTGGCCAAGCGTTTGAAGCTCGAAGAAGGATTCGGCGTGACCCTGAGCACGGCCAATGGCCTGAGCCAGGGTTATCGCACCCGTATCGAACGCCTGCAACTGGGCGACATCGTGTTGCACGACGTTCGTGCACTGGTGGCCCCGGGGCTGCATGGCGATCAGGTGTTGCTCGGCATGAGCGCACTGAACAAACTTGAATTTACCCAGCGCGGTGGCACCATGCTGCTGCGCCAGACAACGAACCGATGAGGCCCGCATGAGCGACTCCCTTGATCTCAGCCTGGACGGTGTAGAACGCCGGTCACTGGCTGACTTCACCGAAAATGCCTACCTCAACTACTCCATGTACGTGATCATGGACCGTGCCTTGCCGCATATCGGCGACGGCCTGAAACCGGTACAGCGCCGCATCATTTATGCGATGAGCGAGTTGGGGCTGGACGCCGATTCCAAGCACAAGAAGTCGGCGCGTACCGTCGGTGACGTGCTCGGTAAATTCCACCCCCACGGCGACTCGGCCTGCTACGAAGCCATGGTCCTGATGGCCCAGCCGTTCAGCTATCGCTACACGCTGGTCGATGGCCAGGGCAACTGGGGTGCGCCGGATGATCCCAAGTCATTCGCCGCCATGCGTTACACCGAGGCGCGGCTGTCGCGCTATTCCGAAGTGCTGCTCAGCGAACTGGGCCAGGGCACGGCGGACTGGGGGCCGAACTTCGACGGCACGCTGGACGAGCCGCTGGTCTTGCCGGCCCGTCTGCCGAACATTCTGCTCAACGGCACCACCGGTATCGCCGTGGGTATGGCCACCGATGTGCCGCCGCACAACCTGCGCGAAGTCGCCACGGCGTGCGTGCGTTTGCTCGATGAGCCCAAGGCCACGGTCGAACAGCTCTGCGAGCACATCCAGGGTCCGGACTACCCGACCGAAGCGGAAATCATCACGCCGCGCGCCGACCTGCTGAAAATGTATGAAACCGGCAAGGGCTCGGTGCGCATGCGCGCCGTGTATCACATCGAAGACGGCGACATCATCGTCACCGCGCTGCCGCATCAGGTGTCCGGTGCCAAGGTGCTGGAGCAGATCGCTGCGATGATGCAGGCCAAGCCGTCCAAGGCGCCGCAAATCGCCGACCTGCGTGACGAGTCCGACCACGAGAACCCGTGCCGGATCGTGATCATTCCTGGGGCGCGGAAAAACTTCGACCACGACGCCTTGATGCAGCACCTGTTCGCCAGCACCGAGCTGGAGTCGAGCTACCGGGTCAACATCAACATCATCGGCCTGGACGGCAAGCCGCAGCTGAAAAACCTGCGTGCGCTGCTGGTCGAATGGCTGGAGTTCCGGGTGCAGACCGTGCGTCGTCGCCTGCAATTCCGCCTTGATAAGGTCGAGCGTCGCCTGCACCTGTTGGACGGTTTGTTGATCGCTTACCTCAACCTGGACGAAGTGATCCACATCATCCGTACCGAGGAGCATCCGAAAGCCGCGCTGATCGAGCGATTCGCCCTGAGCGAAATCCAGGCCGACTACATCCTCGACACCCGTCTGCGTCAGTTGGCGCGCCTGGAAGAAATGAAGCTGCGTGCCGAGCAGGATGAACTGCTCAAGGAACAAGCCAAGCTGCAAGCCCTGCTGAGCAGCGAAGCCAAGCTCAAGAAGCTGGTGCGCACCGAGCTGATCAAGGACGCCGAAACCTATGGCGACGACCGTCGTTCGCCAATCGTCGAGCGCGCCGAAGCCAAGGCCCTGACCGAACACGATCTGCTGCCGAACGAGAAAGTGACCGTTGTTCTGTCGGAAAAAGGCTGGATTCGCTCCGCCAAAGGCCACGAGATCGATGCCACGGGCCTTTCCTACAAGGCCGGGGACGGTTTCAAGGCGCTGGCAGCCGGGCGCTCCAACCAGTTCGCGGTGTTTATCGACTCCACCGGCCGCAGTTATTCGGTGGCCGCCCACACCTTGCCGTCGGCCCGTGGCCAGGGCGAACCGTTGACCGGTCGCCTGACGCCGCCGCCGGGAGCGAGTTTCGAATGTGTGCTGATGCCGGAAGACGATGCGTTGTATGTCATCGCTTCCGACGCCGGTTACGGTTTCGTGGTCAAGGGGGAGGACCTGCAAGCCAAGAACAAGGCAGGCAAGGCGCTGTTGAGCCTGCCGAACAATGCCAAGGTCATGTTGCCGCGTCCTGTGGCCGATCGTGAGCAGAACTGGCTGGCATCGGTGACGACCGAAGGTCGCCTGTTGATATTCAAGATCAGCGACCTGCCACAATTAGGTAAGGGCAAAGGCAACAAGATCATCGGGATTCCCGGTGAGCGAGTGGCCAGTCGCGAAGAGTATGTGACGGACATCGCCGTATTGCCGGACGGTGCAACGCTGGTGTTGCAGGCCGGTAAACGGACCTTGTCACTGAAAGCGGACGACCTCGAACACTACAAGGGTGAACGTGGCCGTCGTGGCAATAAACTACCGCGGGGCTTCCAGAGGGTCGATGCGCTGCTCGTCGAAAACTCGATCAATTGACCGAAGAAGGCGATTTAGAGCCGCCGATCTACGATTTAACCCGTAGTTCGGCGCTTTGCGCTGGAGTCGGAACGCATATTCACGGATGATATGGCCTTTCAAGCGCCGGCACTGCCGCGCGTTCTTCATATTTATTGAGTATTTTCACTGTGATCAGCCTTTTATTGATCACCTGGATGGGACGATGACTGCTCTGCGCCTTCCTTTTATTCTTATGCTCGCCGGCGTTCTTGGCCTGGCGGGTTGCAGCGTTCACCAACCGGTGTCGTTGTATCAGCTGGACGCTGGAAGTCCGGTTCAGCCTGCACAGAACGCGGGCATGGCGGTATTGTTGGGCCCGGTCACCGTTGCCGACTACCTGCAACGCGAAACCCTGTTGCAGCGTCAGCCGGATGGCAGCTTGCAGGCTTCGACCGACGGTCGTTGGGCCGGCAGCCTTTCGTCGGATATCGATCAGTTGTTGCTGCGTCAGGTCGCAGGTCACCTGGATAGCCAGCGCGTAGTGCTGGCCCCGGCGACACTGGGCTTCACTCCGGACGTGCAGGTGCTGCTGACCATCACGCGCCTGGACTCGGGTGCAAAGCAACCGGCGATCCTCGACGCGCAATGGCGCCTGATCGACCGTCGCGGGCAGGTCCGCGACAACCGCATCATCCATTTGCAGGAGCAGCATGCCGGGACGACGGCGGCACAGGTCCAGGCCCAGGGCGTGTTACTGCAACGCCTGGCTGAGCAACTGTCGGTGGCGCTCAAGCCGCTGGCCAACCAGCCGCCGATCGCCGAAGTCCCGCGCAAACCGGCCGCCAAGCCGGCAGCACCGGCGGTAGAGCAGGAAAAGCAGCCGAAGATCCCGATGGCCGCGCCTATTCGTACGGATATGGAAGTGTTCCGCTTCTAAGTCCGGATGGATTTGAAACGAAGCCCGCCTTGTGCGGGCTTTGTTGTTTCTGCAGCCGGGAGATCTTCAGGGCCTGTTCTGGCCTCATCGCGGGCAAGCCCGCTCCCACAGTGTCCGCGCCGTACACAAATGATGTGAGCGCCCCTGAACCTGTGGGAGCGGGCTTGCCCGCGATGAGGCCAGAGCAGGCAACAAAAAAGCCCGCAGACGATCACTCATCTGCGGGCTTCTTCACATCGGGGCCTGTGGCTTAAGCGCGGCGCTCGTGCATCCGCGCCAGTTGCCGCTCCAGCATCGACGGATATGGCTCCATCAACCGCTCCACGCAGCAAGCACCTTCAGGGCTGGCAATCGGGCGGATCCGTGCGCGCTGGCGAATTAATGCGTCGTCGCTGATCTTGCGCTCCACCAGCAGCAGGTTGCGGCTGTGTTGCGACAGGGCCAGGGCGTCCTGGGCGGGGTCGGTCAGCAGCAGGTCGATCTGGCTCAGGCCGAACAGTTCGTCGCCGAGCGTCAGGCCCAGCTGCAATTGCAGGGTGATGCCGCTGTCCGCGACTTCGATCTGCAACTGGTGGCCCAGGGCCCGCAGCAGTTCGCCACAGCAAATGGCGTTGGTCAGGTAATCGTCGCCGCTGTCTTCGGTGTGGAACAGCATCAACGTGCTGCCATCGTTCAGGGTCTCCACTTCGCCTTGATACAGCGAAGCGGCCTGGTCGAGGCAATCGCGATAGCGTTCGAGCAGTTCTTCAAGACGCGCCCGCGGCAGGCGTCGCAATTGCTCCTGGGAACCCAGTTGCACCGCCAGCACCGCGCTGTGTTGCGGCACGCTCGGCGTGGCCTTGCGGATCACCGGTTGCGGGGGGCTGCTCAGCGATTCATCGCGCAGATCGGCGAACGGATCTTCGTCATCGTCGTCTTCAACGGTGCTGACGATCTGCCGTGGCGCAGGCTTGAGCGCGGCTACCGGGCGGCTCTCGTCGAAACTCGGATCGCGCAGGTTGCGGACTTCGAATTCCGGTTCGTCTTCGACGTCGTCGAGTTCGGGTTCCGGCTCCGGCACAGGGGCGGGCTCCGGGGCGAAGTTGGCGTGCAGCTGGCGCGCCAGGTCGCCGATCTCGTCCTGACGGTCGGTGGCCGGGGTGTATTCGTCGATATTGCGCAGCCACACCCGCAATTGCAGCAGCGGCGTGGAGAGATACCGCCCCATGCGCAGGCTCAAGGCCAGGGACAGGGCCAGCAGGATCGCGCTGAGGATGCCCATGCTTTGCAGGCTGATGGTCATCGGCTGCTGGAACTGGTCCATGTCCAGGCTGATGCGCAGTTGCCCGGCCGTCACGTCCTGGAAGGTGATCTTGCTCTGGTACATGCCCTCGGCTTCGCCCAGCAGGCCATGCTTTGGCCGCTGGCCGGATTCGGCGAGGATGCGATTGTCCGGGCTGTAGATGGCGGCGTGGGCCACCAGCTTGTTCTTGGTCAGGTTATTGAGCAGCACGTTGAGGCTGAGGATGTCGTTGGACACCAACAGCTCGGTGGCCGAGGTGGCCGTCTGCGTCGTCAGGCTTTCGCCCAGCGCATCCGCCTGCTCGTGCATGGCCTGCTTGAACTGCAAGCCCATCACACCGGCATAGATGACCAGGGCCAGGGCGACCAGGATCACGTTATGGCTGGCGATGCGCAATGCAATCGGTACACGGCGGTGGCGCAGTGCCCGGAAGATCAGCAGGAAGAAGTTATCGGTTTTTACTGGCGTGGGCCGGTTCACTTGAGCTCGGCTCTTTTGTCCGTGAAGTTGACGCGCAGTATAGCGACAGGCCTAGGACCGTCAAAGCGCTCACGGTGCCCGATGGTCACTGAAAGTGGGTAGAATGCGGTTTTTTTCCACCTGCGGGGGTGCGCCTTGCGCGAAATCGTCCTGATAAACATCACGGGAGTCGACCGTCCGGGTCTGACTGCGGCCATTACCGGCGTTCTGGCCCAGGGTGGTGTGAACATTCTCGACATCGGTCAGGCGGTGATCCACGACACCTTGTCGTTCGGCATCCTGGTTGAAATTCCCGACACCGAACAAGGCAAGTCCGTGCTCAAGGACATCCTGTTCAAGGGCTATGAGCTCGATCAACAGGTGCGTTTCACGCCGGTGTCCGAACAGGATTACCAGCAGTGGGTCGGCAACCAGGGCAAAAAACGCCACATCGTGACCCTGTTGACCCGCAAGGTGACAGCCGGGCAGTTGCAGGCCGTGAGCTCAATCACCGCCAAGTATGGCCTGAACATCGACCACATCGATCGCCTGTCCGGGCGCATGCCGCTGGACACCCCGGCCGACAAGGGCAAGGGCTGCATCGAGTTTTCCGTGCGTGGCGAGGCGGCTGATCCGCAGGCGTTGCGTGCCGAATTCCTCAGCGTCGCCCAGGAACTGAACGTCGACATCGCCTTCCAGGAAGATTCGCTGTTCCGTCGCAACCGTCGCCTGGCGGTGTTCGACATGGACTCGACGCTGATCGAAGCCGAAGTGATCGACGAACTGGCCAAGGCGGCTGGCGTCGGTGACAAGGTCTCGGAAATCACCGAGCGGGCGATGGCCGGCGAGCTGGATTTTCGCGCCAGCTTCAAGGAGCGTCTGGCCTTGCTCAAAGGTCTGGACGTCAATGTGCTGGATTCCATCGGCGCCTCGCTGCGCCTGACCGAAGGTGCCGAAACCCTGTTCGCCGAACTCAAGCGCCTGGGCTACAAGACCGCGATCCTGTCGGGTGGCTTTACCTACTTCGCCAAGCAACTGCAGGCCAAGTTGGGTATCGACTATGTGTTCGCCAACGAACTTGAAGTGGTTGACGGCAAGGTCACCGGCGTCGCGGTCGAGCCGATTGTCGATGCGCAGCGCAAGGCTGATCTGCTGAAGGAACTGGCACACAAGGAAGGCTTGCGCCTGGAGCAGACCATTGCGGTCGGCGATGGCGCCAACGACTTGCCGATGCTGGCGATTGCCGGGTTGGGTGTGGCGTTCCGTGCCAAGCCGCTGGTCAAGCAGTCGGCCAAGCAGGCGATCTCGACCCTGGGGCTGGATGGCGTGCTGTATCTGCTGGGCTTCCGCGATCGCGACGGCCAGCTCTAACACTGCAAGCTACTGTAGGAGCCGGCTTGCTGGCGATGGGGCCCTTGAGGACGCCATCGCCAGCAAGCCGGCTCCTACAGGTTTGCATCGGCGGTGGACCAGGTGAGCGCTTAGGCTTTTGGTGAGCCCATACCCTGACCCATCTGCACCGCCGTGCCGGCGGTCATTTCTTCAGCCCACTTGACCTGATCCGGCCCGAACAGCACGACAGCGGTCGAACCCAGCTTGAAGCGACCCAGTTCCGCACCTTTTTCCAGGTGGATCGGCGCACGTGCGGCTTCGTCGTAGCGGAAGGTTTTCAGCTCGCGTTTCGGCGGGGTGACCAGGCCGGCCCAGACGGTTTCGATCGATGCCACGATCATCGCGCCCACCAGCACCACGGCCATCGGCCCGCGCTCGGTGTCGAAAATGCACGCCACGCGCTCGTTGCGGGCGAACAGTTCCGGAACGTTTTCGGCGGTAGTCTGGTTCACCGAGAACAGGCGGCCCGGGATGTAGACCATTTCGCGCAGAGTACCGGCCAGCGGCATGTGCACGCGGTGGTAGTCCTTCGGCGACAGGTAGATGGTCGCGAAGTCACCGCCCATGAACGGCGCAGCATTCGCCGCATCGCCACCCAGCAGTTCCAGCACGCTGAAACTGTGACCCTTGGCCTGGAACACGCGACCGTGCTCGATCGGGCCGAGTTGGCTGATCGCGCCGTCGGCCGGGCTGAGGATCGCGCCCGGGGTCTCGTCCAGCGGGCGGGCACCGTCTTTCAGTGCGCGGGTGAAGAAGGCGTTGAAGTGCTCGTAGGCGGTCAGGTCTTCGACCAATGCCTGGGACATGTCCACCTGATAGCGCTTGGCGAACCAGGCGGTAAAGGCGTTCTTGAACCAGCGCACGCGGCATTCGGCAACGCAGCCGGCCAGTCGCGAGAGCAGGTTGTGGGGTAGCAGGTACTGGCTGATGATAAACAGACGCTTGTTCATTTACTGTCCTTAAAAACCTTAGATCTCTACGGGCGTATCGGGATGGTTGCCCCATTCGCCCCAGGAGCCGGCGTAGCCCTTGACCCGCGGATAACCGAGAGCCTTGGCCACCAGATAGGTGAAGCCAGAACGATGATGGGTCTGGCAGTGGGTAATCACTTCTTTGTCTTTGCTGATCCCGAGTTGTTCGAGGATCTGCGGCATGTCGGTGCGGATGCGCAGCTGGCGCGACTTGTCCATGCCGGCGGTCCATTCGAAATTGACCGCGCCGGGAATGTGCCCGCCCTTGGCTGCCAGGACCTTTTCACCGGAATACTCCAGTGGCCCGCGTGCATCCCAGATGGCCAGGTCGGCGGCGCCGAGACGGCTTTGCAGGTATTCGCGGGTGGCCGTGGGTTCCTCGTGCAAGGTCAGTGGAACCGGGCCGCCCACGGGTGGCGGGATCTGGATCGACATCGGCAAGCCTTCAGCCAGCCAGGCCGGCAGGCCGCCGTCTATATAGTGGTACTGGCTGTGGCCGATGACATCCAGCAACCAGATGAAGCGCCCGGCCCAACCGCCGCCTTCGTCGTCGTACACCACGTAGACCGCGTCGGGGTTGTGGCCCAACTCGCCAAACAGTGTTTCGAGTGCTGCCGGCGGGGGCATCAGCCCCGGGGCCGGGGCCTGGCCGAGCTGCGTGCGTTTCGGATCGACAAAGCGCGCGCCGGGAATGTGCCCTTCGGTATAGCGGGCGGTACTGGTCAAGTCCACCAGGATCAGTTCGCGGGCATCGAGGCGAGGGAGCAAGTCGCTCGGCTCGATCACCAGCGGCAAGCCAGAGAAGTCAGACATGTGAGGTCTCCAGAGCACAAAAGGGAGGATTGTAGCGCAGCCTTATTGGCCTCGGTTGCTAAAGCTGTGCAGGGCTTTTTCAATGCACTGCGCGGTTTTGCCGAAGGCTTGTACGGAAATTTCCGAAAACGGCCCGCCGCCCTGGTCCGCCACGACGATCATGATCACCCGGCCATTGTTGACCAGCGAGCGCAGCAGCAGGTGTTCGCCACTGAACTGCGAACGCAGGCTGTTGGGCAGCAGGGCCGAGAATTGCGCGTTGTTGGCTGGCGTCAGGCGCACCTGGGCCTGTTGCGTGAGCAGGCGTTGCAACACGTTGCTCTGGCTGACCACGAAATTCAGCCCGGCCGCTTCCTTCGCCAGGCCGGCCGTCTGGTGCACGCGCAGGTTGGCGTGGGTGCGGTCGGCCATCAGGATCATCACCCGACGCATGCCGCAGGCCACGAGGGCGTCCCGTGCGGCGATGGTCAAGTGCATGGCATTGGTGAAGCGGCTCGGCTCGACCAGCAATTCGGCGCATTGCCTGCGCCATTTCGCCAGATCTTCGGCCGTGGGTGCCGCGGCCGGCAGCAGTCCGGCGTGGACACGGTTCATGCCCCACGGCCAGATCAGCGATTCGGCGGGGTGCCAGAGGTCGGGCATGGCGTGATTGCGCGCGCTGTTGGCGGCTTGCTGGTGCAACTGTTGTTGCACATCGTCCATCGGCATTTGCAGGTAAAGGCTGGTCAGGTACTGCCAGCGCTCACTGTGCGGACTGTCCCAGGCGTGTTGCGCCGACAGCGCCAGACCGTTGGCGAGCAGCACTGTGTTGGCTGGCTGGTTGAGCCAGCGGCGCAGGGTCGGATCGTCATCGAGGCGGTTCTGCTGGCGCAATGGGTGCTCGCTGTCGCGGGCGATGCGCAGGACTTTGACCAGTTCCCGCTGTTCCGTGAGCAACAGGCGATAACCCTGCTGCACCCAGATCGGCAAGCGCCAGATATCCACCAGGGCCTGGCCGATGTCCAGCAGGCGTACACCAAACAGTTGTTGTTCGACCTTGCGTGCCGACTCACCTTTTTGGATGACCCGCAGTTCCCACTCTTCGAGCAGTTTTGGATGGGTCAGCGCCAGCGGCCACAGAGGCGAAAGAAACAGCAGGCTGCCCCAGTGGATGTCCTGCCACAGGCGCGCCAGGCGACTGGCAAAAAAACCGTTGGCCTGTTGCGTGGCGTGCTGGCTGATCATCTGCAGCTGCCGCAAGGCTTTGGGAATCTCGGCGTGAGGTTCGGCGGGCAGGCGCTCGAGCAGCTCTTCGGTGCGCTTGAGGCCAAGGCGGTTGATCGCGATCTCGAGGTTTTCCGCAGGCTCGGTCATGCCGCCGTGGCTGTGCCGGTTGGCCTCGCGAATCACGCTCAAGGCCAGGGCCGGGCTGCCTTGCATGAGGTCGGCGATATCGCGCAGCGAGCTGCGATTGTCGCGGATGGCCTTGCAGACACGGTCGTGGCTGGCTTGCGGAACGGGAAGACGTACGCCATCGAGCAGCTTGATCCAGCCCTCGAGCGTTGTCGGTTTTGGTGTTGGTACGTTCGTTTCGTTAACCATGGTGGGAGGCGATCATCGTCAACATTACCTGTGCCCGGATTGGGTCGAATTAGCTTTTCGCCTGAACTGGCTATAGTCTGGCGCAGTTTTGCCGATAAGTAGAAGAAGAGATTTTTTAACTTCCGAATATGACCTTGAACCCGACTCAGTAAGTGCTCTCCTACCTATGGCTAAAATTATCGGCATCATCGTCGTATTCGCGAGCGTGCTCGGCGGATACGTGCTTTCCCACGGCAAGATTGCCGCCCTGATCCAGCCTTTCGAGGTCATGATTATCGGCGGCGCGGCCCTCGGCGCATTCTTGCAGGCCAACCCCGGCTACATGACGATGCACGTGCTCAAGAAGTCCCTGAGCATGTTCAGTTCGCGGTTCAACCATGCCTTCTACCTGGAAGTGCTGGGCCTGATCTACGAGATCCTCAACAAGAGCCGCCGCGAAGGCATGATGGCCATCGAGGGCGACATCGAAGACGCCGCCGCGAGCCCGATCTTCGCCAAGTACCCGACAGTGCTCAAGGACGAACGCATGACCGCGTTCATCTGCGATTACCTGCGCATCATGTCCTCCGGCAACATGGCTCCGCATGAGCTTGAAGGCCTGTTCGACATGGAGCTGTTCAGCCTCAAGGAAGACCTGGAACACCCATCCCACGCGGTCAACGGCATCGCCGACGCCATGCCCGGTTTCGGTATCGTCGCGGCGGTACTGGGTATCGTGGTGACCATGGCTTCGCTGGGTGAGGGCGACCAGAAGTCCATCGGCCTGCACGTGGGTGCGGCGCTGGTAGGTACCTTCTTCGGTATTCTCGCCGCCTACGGTTTCTTCGGCCCGCTGGCCCATTCCCTGGCCCACGATGCCAAGGAAGAGCTGAACGTCTATGAAGCCATCAAGGCCTCGCTGGTGGCTTCGGCTTCCGGCATGCCGCCATCGCTGGCCGTGGAGTTCGGGCGCAAGGTTCTGTACCCGGCGCACCGTCCAAGCTTCGCCGAGCTGGAACAAGCGGTTCGCGGTCGTTAAGTCATGGAAAATAATCAGCCGATTATTATCAAGCGCGTCAAGCGCATTGCTGGCGGGCACCACGGGGGCGCCTGGAAAATCGCCTTCGCCGACTTCGCCACGGCGATGATGGCGTTCTTCCTGGTGTTGTGGCTGCTGTCCACCGCCACGCCGGAGCAGAAGATTGCCATCGCCGGTTACTTCAAGGACCCGATCGGCTTTTCCGAAAGCGGCACGCCGTACATCATCGATCTGGGCGGCACGCCGACCCTGGCGCCGGAAAACACCCTCAACCCCGAGGTGAAGTCCCAGCCGCAGCCGGACAAGGTCACCGTCGATACCGACCAGGTCGAAGGCATGGCCGAGCAGGTCGAAAAGGAACGCCTCGAACTGTTGCTGCAAGAACTGCAGAACAAGGTCGAAGAAAACCCGCAGATGCAGAAGTTCAAGGATCAGATCCTGTTCGAGATCACTCAGGACGGCCTGCGCATCCAGATCATGGACGCGGAAAACCGCCCGATGTTCGACTCGGGTTCGGCTCGCTTGAAGCCGTATTTCGAAGACATCCTGCTGGCCATGGCCGACACCATCAAGGCAGTGCCGAACAAGATCAGCATCAGCGGCCACACCGATGCCAAGCCCTACACCGGCACCGGCGATTTCGGCAACTGGGAGCTTTCGGCCAACCGTGCCAACGCCGCCCGTCGTGCGCTGGTGGCGGGCAGTTATCCGGATGCACAGGTGGCACGCGTGGTCGGCTATGCCTCGTCGGCCCTGTTTGACCGCGAGCATCCGTTCAACCCGGTCAACCGTCGTATCGACATCGTCGTGCTGACCAAGAAAGCCCAGCGTGCGATCGAAGGGTCGCAGGGCGCAGAGCCGGCACCTGATGCACCGCAAGGTTCGACCGCGCCGGCTGCACCGGTCGACCCGAATGCGCTGCCGGCGGACAAGCAACCGCTGCCGGCCCACGAACTGCGCGAGCGTCTGAACCTGTTCGAAGACCCGGCACCGAAACCGGGAGAGCCAGCCAAGCAGTGACCAACAAAAAAGCCGACAGCGATGTCGGCTTTTTTGTGCGGCGTTCTCGCCCCCCCCTGTAGGAGCCAGCTTGCTGGCGATGGTCGTTAACGATTACGCGTACTGTCTGGAACCACTCGACGAATTTAAATCCATCGCCGGCAAGCCGGCTCCTACAGAGCGTCAGAACCCACGGAGGATTCGCGTCTTGAGCTCGGCGTGAAAGCGATCCGCATTGGATTTGTTAACACTGCGCACCGATTCGCTGCCGGTCACCGATTCCAGCCCCATCGCGCGCTTTTGTGTCGTTTCGTTTCGATAGGCATCGATAAAGAAGTCGATGTCCCGCTCGTTGGTCAGCTTTGGCCACTTGTCCAAGTACAGCGGCAGCTCGGTCGGGCCGGTCTTGAACGAGCAGATGCGCCGGTTGGTGATGGTCGCCTCGCCGATTTCGAACGGGACCCACCACGACCGTGCGGTTCTCTCCGACACCACCGCGAGCAGGTGCGTGCATTCGCTGATGTTGCGGGTGATCACCCCGGTGATGTCGTCGGTGGTCTGGGATTCGGGGTCCAGTACGTCGAGGTAGGTCTTGATATTGGCCTGGATCAGGCGGGTGTTGATGTTGATCGCATAGGCGCGGTCCATGTGGCGGTAGCTGATAAATACTGGCATCAGAAATGTCCCTTGATCGCGAGTTCGCGGTAATAGGCGCCGAGGGCGGTGAGGCGGCAGCCAGTGGAGTGGATGGCGGCGTAGTACATGTGTTCGGCGTCCACCGGTTCGACCAGGCTGTGACGATTGCACTTTTGCAGTTGGGCGAAGACATCGCCGTGTTCCGGGTTGAACTCGGGTTCGGTCGGTTCGAAGCTGGGGGCGAGGGGGTATACCGACTCGGCCTCTGCGAACCACTCGGGGAGTTTGCGCAGGATTTCCTTGGGGATCAGCGGTGACACTTCGCGCAAGGAAATGAACTGCGACACGTTGGTCTTGAACACCGGGCGCTGTTCCCAGGCATCAAGTGCGTTGTCGACAAATGAATAAAGGCTGCCGGGGGTGATCTTGCCCAGGATGTTGGCTGCCCCGCCGTGCAGGGCCTGAAGCAACAGCCCGGTGAACACGCCGTGTTGCGCGCCCTCCATCGCAGGCTCTTCCTTTTTGCAGGCAGTCAGAATGGTCATGCCTTCGCCGACCACGCTGCCCTCGCTGCGCAAGGCGCGCAGTTCGCCGGCCGAGCCGCTCTGGCAACAATCGAGAATGATCACTTTGTTTTTGATCTTCGTGGCCTTGCTCGCCCAGTTGAGGATGTCGCTGAGGCGAATCCCGTCCTTGGCGCTCTTGTAATCCTGCGGGATCAACATGCCTTCGTCGGTGTCGGTGTCGAAGCTGCCGTGCCCGGCGAAATACAGCAGCGCGACATTGCAGTCCCCGGCAAACAGCTCGCGAATCTGGTCTTCGAGTTTTTCCCGGCTAAGGTAGTCCTCGGCGGAGGTCAGCACGATGTTCTTGAAGTTCGGATCGCCGTTGGCGTCAGTCTTGAGCACGGACGCCATGGCCATAGCGTCATTGCTGCAACCGCTCAGTCGCGAAACGTGGGTGTAGTCGTTGATGCCGATAAACAGTCCCTTGCGCATGGCTACACCGCCGTATGCTGGCGAATCGCGCTGATGATGCTGTTGGTGTTCCATGCACATTCGGCGTGTGCCGCATCACGTACCACCGTGGAAATGCGTTCGGCGCCGAACGGCTTCACCGCAATGATCACTTTGCCCATGCGTTTGGCGATCTCGATTTCCTTGTTGATCCACTTGCTGTAGGTGGAATACATCCCGGCCATGATCAACACCGCCGAGCATGGGCGGATCTTGTTTTCGATGGCCTCCTCAAGTTGCTTGTCGGTTTTCGCGCCGACAATCGGGTTGTCCGTGGGGACTGAAAAATTCTTGTAGGTGAAGCCGGGCTTGGCGTTGAGCAGGCGCACGAGATTGTCGTGGGCATGCGGATAGTTCCACGAGTGGCTGATGAACAGATGGTAGGTTTGCATGGGTTTTCCCTCGGTCTCGCGGAGTGCGAAGAGGGTTTGAACTTAGGCGATTGCAGTGCGGCTACAAGAGGCAGCCGCGGAAAGAGAAATTCCCTACAGGCTCGCGGGCGCGCGTCCTACAGAAAGGTCTGACGTGTAAATGAGGGAAGGATTCGGCCGCCGACCGACCTGCTCAAGGCAGGGCGGTCGGTGCATCTGTTTAGTAGCCGTTTTCCGGCAGGCTGGCGATGATCGAGCGGTAGCTGTTCATCCGTTGCTGCTGCACGCGGCCGTCTTCAAGGGCCTTGAGCAGGGCGCAGCCGGGTTCGCGGTCGTGCTTGCAGTCGCGGAAGCGGCAGGTGCCAAGCAGGTCGTTGAACTCGATGAAGCCGGCTTCGACATCGGCACGGCTGACGTGGCCCAGGCCGAATTCGCGGATGCCCGGGGAGTCGATCAGCTCACCGCCGCCGGGGAAGTGGAACAACCGCGCGGTGGTGGTGGTGTGGGTGCCCTGGCCGGACAGCTCGGACAGCGGGCCGACGCGGGTTTCGACATCCGGCAGCAGGCTGTTGACCAGCGACGACTTGCCGACACCGGACTGGCCGACGAACACGCTGATGCGCCCGTCCAGTTGCGCCTGCAATTGCTCCATGCCGTTGCCGTGGTGCGCGGACACTTCCAGCACCGGATAGCCGAGGGTGCGGTACACGGCGAGCAAGGCGTTCAGCGCCGGAGCGTTGTTTTCGTCGATCAGGTCGAACTTGTTCAGCAGCAACAGCGGCTTGATGCCCGCATGTTCGGCCGCCACCAGATAGCGGTCGATCAGGTTGGCGTGGGGCTCGGGCAGCGGCGCAAACACGATGACGATCATGTCGACGTTGGCCGCAACAGGCTTGAGCTGGCCGCGGCTGTCCGGACGACACAGTTCGGTGTTGCGCGGCAGTTGCGCCACGATCACGCCGATGCCCTGGTTGCCGGCACGCCACACCACCTGATCGCCGGTCACCAGCGCCGGCAGGTTGGCACGCAGGTGGCAACGGAACACCTGTCCGGCCAGTTCGCCGTCCCGGGCCTCGACTTCGACCTGCACACCGAAGTGCGCGATCACCAGGCCGTGCTGTTCCGGGCCCAGGTCGCCACCTTCGAGTGCCTCGACAGCCGAGGACTCGCGTTTGGCGGCGCGGGCAGCGCGTTCGCCCTGAATCTTTTCGATGCGCCAGTTTTGACGACGATTGAGTTGGCGTTTGGCCATGGGTGTTCCGTATCAAGAATGCAGCGATTAGGTAAAACGGCCGCGAGTTTAGCACGCCCGGCTACCGGCCTAGGCTAAACTGCGCAGCATTGCCTAGGAGCCGAACATGCAAAACCCACAGAACCTGATCTGGATCGACCTGGAAATGACCGGTCTGAACCCGGACACCGACGTCATCATCGAAATGGCCACCATCGTCACCGACAGTGACTTGAACACCCTGGCCGAAGGCCCGGTGATCGCCATTCATCACAGCGACGAAATCCTCGCCGGCATGGACGAGTGGAACACCCGTCAGCACGGCGGTTCCGGGCTGACCCAGCGGGTTCGCGACAGCCGCATCAGCATGGCTGAAGCCGAAGCACAAACCATCGCCTTCCTCGAGAAGTGGGTGCCGAAGGGCAAGTCGCCGATCTGCGGCAACAGCATCTGCCAGGACCGTCGCTTCCTTTATACCCACATGAAATCCCTGGAAAGCTATTTCCACTACCGCAACCTCGACGTGTCCACGCTCAAAGAGCTGGCCGCGCGCTGGGCGCCGGACGTGCGCGACAGCTTCAAGAAGGGCAGCACCCACCTGGCGCTGGACGACATCCGCGAATCCATTGCCGAGTTGCAGCACTACCGCAAGCATTTCATCAAAGCCTGATCTTGAAGCCCGACCTTGCAGGAGCTGGCTTGCCAGCGATGGGGCCCATGAGGACGCCATCGCCGGCAAGCCGGCTCCTGCATGTCGCGATGCCCTCTTTTGGTGCTCAAGCGAACTGAGTAGACTGCGCGCCTTTGTGCAAGGACCGCCACCATGCTACTGATGCTCTACCTGATCGCTATCACCGCCGAAGCCATGACCGGCGCCCTGTCTGCCGGGCGCCGCGGCATGGACTGGTTCGGTGTAGTGTTGATCGCTTGTGTCACGGCACTGGGGGGCGGTTCGGTACGCGATGTGTTGCTCGGGCATTACCCGCTGACGTGGGTCAAGCACCCGGAATACCTGGTGCTGACCACGGCTGCCGCGATGATCACCGTGTTCACGGCGCGCTGGATGCGGCATTTACGCTCGCTGTTCCTGGTGCTCGATGCCATGGGGCTGGTGGCTTTCACCCTGATCGGCTGCATCACCGCCCTGGAAATGGGTCATGGCATGTTGGTCGCCGCCGTCAGCGGCGTGATCACCGGCGTCTTCGGCGGTATCCTGCGGGACATTTTCTGCAACGATATTCCGCTGATCTTTCGGCGTGAGCTCTATGCCAGCGTGTCGTTTGCCGCGGCGTGGACCTACATGCTCTGCATCTATCTGCAATTACCCGATGAGCAATCGATTCTGATCACCTTGTTCGGCGGATTTCTGTTGCGCCTGCTGGCGATCCGTTTTCACTGGGAAATGCCCAAGTTCGTCTATAACGACGAAGCCTGACGTTCGGCATGGTGCCGCAACGCCCACTCGACATGTTCACGCACCAGTGCCGAAGGATGCTCCCGTCGCGCCTTCAGCGCTTCCAGGACCGGGATCGTTGAAGGCGCGTTCCCCAATCCTACCGCCAGGTTGCGCAACCAGTTTTCGTAACCGGTCCGGCGCAATGGCGAGCCTTCGGTGCTGCTCAAGAACTTCTCTTCATCCCACATGAACAATTCCGCCAGCCCGGCATTGTCCAGGTTGTGCCGCGGCTTGAAATCGCTTTCACCGGTCGGGCGGGCGAAGCGGTTCCACGGGCAGACGATCTGGCAGTCATCGCAACCGAACACCCGGTTGCCGATCAGCGGTCGCAGGTCTTCAGGGATGGCGCCTTTGAGTTCGATGGTCAGGTAGGAAATGCAGCGCCTGGCATCCAGCACATAGGGGCCGACGAAGGCGTTGGTCGGACAGATGTCGAGGCAGGCGCTGCAACGGCCGCAATGTTCGCTGGCGTGGGGCGGATCGACCGGCAGCGGCAGGTCGACGAACAGTTCGGCGAGAAAAAAGTAACTGCCGGCCTTGCGATTCAACACCAGGGTATTTTTGCCGATCCAGCCCAGGCCGGCCTGTTCGGCGATGGCTTTTTCCAGCACCGGAGCACTGTCGACAAAGGCACGGAAGCCGAACGGGCCGATTTGCGCCTGAATCTTGTCCGCCAGCTGTTGCACGCGCTTGCGGATCAACTTGTGGTAGTCGCGGCCCAGGGCATAACGCGAGACGTAGGCTTTTTCTGGCTGGGCGAGCATTTTCGCCATGTGGGTATCGCCCGCCAGGTAGTCCATGCGCAGCGAAACCACGCGTAAAGTGCCGGGCACCAGTTCGTCCGGGTGCGAGCGTTTGCTGCCGTGGGCCCCCATGTAGTCCATTTCGCCGTGGTAGCCGGCGGCGAGCCAGCGCTCCAGGTGCAGCTCGTGCTCGCCCAGGTCGAGGCCGCTGATGCCGACTTGCTGAAAGCCCAGCTCGCGGCCCCAGTCCTTGATGGATTGGGCGAGGGCAGGCAGGTCTGTGGTAATAGCGGGCATGAGACGAGAGAAACCGGAGCTGAGGTGCGTATAATTCTGCCAGACATCGGAGCCCGAAGACGCATGCCGCACACTAAAGATGAATTACCCGACGCGCTGTACAGCGCCGCGCAGGTGCGGGCACTCGACGCGAGCCTGATCGCGGCCGGCACACCGGGCTTCGAATTGATGCAGCGCGCGGCGCGAGCGACGTGGCGGGCGCTGGTGCGGCAATGGCCGACAGCGAACGAACTGAGTGTACTCGCCGGTCATGGCAACAACGCCGGAGACGGCTATCTGGTGGCCGTGCTGGCCCGACGCGCCGGATGGTCCGTGCGGGTACTGGCGGTCGCAGATCCGCAGGGCCTGCAGGGGGATGCCGCGTTGGCCCACGCCGAAGCGGTGTCCGAAGGCGTCGCCATCGAGTCCTGGGGCGTGCGGCCCGAGTTGCGCGGCATCGTGTTGGATGCGTTGCTGGGCACCGGCCTGACCGGTGAGGTGCGCGAGCCGTACGCCAGCGTTATCGCTGCGATCAATGCCAGTGGGCTGCCGGTGGCGGCGGTGGATATCCCCTCCGGGCTATGCGCTGATACCGGTCGCGTCCTCGGTTGCGCGGTGCGAGCGGATCTGACGGTCACCTTCATCGGCTTGAAAACGGGGTTGTTCACCGGTGATGCGGCGGATGTCGTGGGTGAGCTGGTGTTCAACGACCTGCACGCCGATCCGCAGCTGCTCGAGGGTGCGCCGACCAGTGCCCGTCGCCTCACGGCCGGCAATCTGCCGCGCCTTGCCTCGCGCGCGCCGACTTCCCATAAAGGCAGGTTCGGCCACGTGCTGCTGATCGGTGGTGATCGCGGGTTGGGTGGCGCGATCCTGCTCAGCGCGCAAAGTGCGCTGCGCAGCGGTGCCGGCATGGTGTCCGTGGCGACTCGCAGCGAACATGTTGCGGCTGCACTGGCCAGAACACCCGAGGCCATGGTGCTGGGGACTTCGTCGGCGAATCAGCTGATGGCGTTGCTTCAAAAAGTTTCCGTGCTGGTGGTCGGCCCCGGTCTGGGCCAGGCCGCCTGGGGGCGCAGTCTTTTGTCTGCCGCCGCCAACGCGCCGCTGCCACAGGTCTGGGATGCAGATGCATTGAATCTGTTGGCCGAAGAGCGGGTGAGCCTGCCCGAGGGGTGTGTCATCACTCCGCATCCGGGGGAGGCGGCGCGCTTGCTTGGCATCGGCACCGCCGACGTTCAGGCTGACCGTCCCGCTGCGGCCCGGGCATTGAGTAAAAAATATACAGCGGTCGTCGTCCTCAAAGGTGCCGGCAGCCTGATTGCCCATCCCGATGGGCGTCTGGCGCTGTGTCATCAGGGGCATCCGGCCATGGCCACTGCCGGTTTGGGCGATGTGCTGGCCGGTTTGCTCGGCGCATTGCTGGCCCAGGGCATGGCGCCATTCGACGCGGCCTGCCTGGCGGTCTGGCTGCACGCCAATGCCGGCGAGCAACAAGGAAAATCGGGCCGTGGGCTGGCGGCCAGTGATCTGATCCCAGCCATTCGTCAGTTGTTGGAGGAGCAAGCACCGTGTCTGAAGTAACCCTGTACCTGGCCGATGAGCAGGCCATGAGCGACTTTGGCGCACGCATTGCCCGAATCACCGGGGGCCATGGCCTGATCTTTCTCGAGGGCAACCTGGGGATGGGTAAAACCACGTTGTCCCGAGGCATCATCCGCGGCCTGGGGCATGTCGGGGCCGTCAAAAGCCCGACCTTCACCCTGGTCGAACCCTACGAGATCGGCGACATTCGCGCCTTCCATTTCGATTTGTACCGTCTGGTCGATCCGGAAGAACTGGAGTTCCTCGGTATCCGCGACTACTTCGAAGACGATGCCCTGTGTCTGATCGAATGGCCCGATAAAGGTGCAGGCTTTTTGCCAAAGCCTGACCTGACCATTACCATTAGCCCGCAAGACAGCGGGCGTTCGCTGAAAATTTTATCCCAGGGCTCGCGTGGCGAGGCCTGGTGTGCCGCTTTGGCATTGGAATCCAAATAGATGATGGGGTTAGGTATGCGCTTTCGCGCGTTGGTGGCTGCCGTAGGGGTGTTGTTTTTGGCGGTGACCGTCGACGCTGTGGCCGATTCGAAGGTCAACAGCGTTCGCCTGTGGCGGGCGCCGGACAACACGCGACTGGTGTTTGACCTGACAGGTCCCGTGCAACACAGCGTCTTTACCCTGACGGCGCCGGATCGCCTGGTCATCGACATCAATGGCGCGACCCTCGGCGCGCCGCTCAACGTCAACACCTCGAACACCCCGATTACCTCCATGCGCTCGGCTCAGCGCACGCCGACCGACCTGCGGGTGGTCATCGACCTGAAAAAAGCGGTAACGCCGAAGAGCTTCTCCCTGGCGCCGAACGCCCAATATGGCAACCGCCTGGTGGTCGATCTGTTCGATAACGCCGCGGATGCCGCGCCTCCTCCCGCGCCCACGCCTTCGGTCGCCACAGTGCCCGCCGTTCCTGTCACGCCCGTCGAGCCGGCAATCAAGCTGCCACCGGCCCCGGCCGGCAAGCGCGACATCATAGTGGTGATCGACGCCGGCCACGGTGGTGAGGATCCGGGTGCATCGGGTTCTCGCGGTCAGCGCGAGAAAGATGTGGTGTTGCAGATCGCCCGCGAATTGCAGCGCCAGATCAACGGTATGAAAGGCTTCCGCGCCGAACTGACCCGTACCGGCGACTACTTCATTCCATTGCGCGGCCGTACCGAAATTGCCCGCAAGAAAGGCGCCGACCTGTTCGTCTCGATTCACGCCGACGCCGCGCCCTCTGCCGCCGCTTTCGGGGCCTCGGTATTTGCCCTGTCCGATCGCGGTGCCACTTCCGAGACGGCGCGTTGGCTGGCCGACAGCGAAAACCGTTCCGACCTGATCGGCGGTGCCGGCAACGTCAGCCTCGATGACAAGGACCGCATGCTCGCCGGCGTGCTGCTTGACCTGTCGATGACCGCGTCCCTGACGTCCAGCCTGAACGTTGGCCAGAAGGTATTGAGCAACATTGGCCGGGTGACGCCTCTGCACAAGCAGCGGGTCGAGCAGGCCGGGTTCATGGTGCTGAAGTCGCCGGATATTCCGTCGATCCTGGTGGAAACCGGGTTCATCTCCAACGCCAACGAAGCCTCGAAGCTCGCGGCTTCAGGTCATCAGCAGGCGCTGGCGCGTTCGATCAGCAGCGGCGTGCGCCAGTTCTTCCAGCAGAACCCGCCACCGGGCACTTACATTGCCTGGTTGCGCGACTCCGGCAAGATCGTCCAAGGTCCGCGTGACCACCGCGTCAACCCGGGCGAGACCCTGGCGATGATCGCCGTGCGTTATCAGGTGTCGCCAGCTGCGGTGCGCAGCGCCAACAACCTGTCGAGCGATGAGCTCAAGATCGGTCAACACCTGACCATCCCGGGTACTGACCTGGCGGCCAAAGAATGAATGAGGTCCTGAACAGTGGAGCTCGAATCGAGCTGCTCAGCCCGCGCCTGGCGAACCAGATTGCTGCGGGTGAGGTGGTCGAGCGCCCGGCTTCGGTGATCAAGGAGTTGCTGGAAAACAGCCTCGACTCCGGCGCCAGGCGCATCGATGTCGATGTGGAGCAGGGCGGCGTCAAGCTGCTGCGGGTGCGCGACGATGGCAGCGGCATTTCCGCCGATGACCTGCCGCTGGCGCTGGCCCGTCACGCCACCAGCAAGATTCGCAACCTCGAAGACCTGGAACAGGTCATGAGCCTGGGCTTTCGCGGTGAGGCCCTGGCATCGATCAGCTCCGTGGCGCGCCTGACCCTGACTTCCCGCACCCGCGACGCCGATCAGGCCTGGCAGGTCGAGACCGAGGGCCGTGACATGGCGCCCCGCGTGCAGCCTGCGGCCCACCCGGTCGGCACGTCGGTTGAAGTGCGCGACCTGTTCTTCAATACGCCGGCGCGACGCAAGTTTCTCAAAACTGAAAAAACCGAATTCGATCACCTGCAAGAAGTGATCAGGCGCCTGGCCCTGGCGCGCTTCGATGTGGCGTTCCATCTGCGCCACAACGGCAAAACCATCCTCAGCCTGCACGAGGCCCATGATGATGCGGCCCGTGCCCGGCGCGTGGCGGCAATCTGCGGGCCGGGCTTCCTGGAACAGGCGCTGCCGATCGAGATCGAGCGCAACGGCCTGCATCTATGGGGCTGGGTCGGCCTGCCGACCTTCAACCGCAGCCAGGCAGATTTGCAGTATTTCTTCGTCAATGGCCGTGCAGTACGCGACAAGCTGGTAGCCCACGCGGTACGCCAGGCCTATCGCGACGTGCTGTTCAACGGTCGGCACCCGACCTTCGTGCTGTTTTTCGAAGTCGATCCGACTGGCGTCGACGTCAACGTGCACCCGACCAAGCACGAAGTGCGCTTTCGTGAAGGGCGCATGGTTCATGACTTCCTCTACGGCACCTTGCACCGCGCCTTGGGCGATGTGCGGCCGGACGATCACCTGGCGGCGCCGGTTGCCACGGCCATTGTCCGGCCAACCGGCCTCGAAGCCGGTGAATTCGGGCCGCAGGGCGAAATGCGCCTGGCCGCCAATGCGCTGCTTGAACAGCCTCAGGCCCAGCCTTCGTTCAATGCGCCGGCGGGTTCGGGTGCTGGCGCGGGTTATCAATATCAGTACACGCCGCGTCCGCAGTCCGGTGTGCCTGTCGCCGAAGCCCAGGCCGCCTATCGCGAGTTTTTTGCGCCACTGCCCGAGGCCAATGCCGTCGCACTGCCGGCCGGCCAGGACGATATCCCGCCGCTCGGTTATGCACTCGCTCAGCTCAAGGGCATCTACATTCTTTCGGAAAACGCTCAGGGCCTGGTGCTGGTGGACATGCATGCCGCCCACGAGCGGATCATGTATGAGCGTCTGAAGGTGGCGATGGCCAGCGAGGGTCTGAGCGGCCAGCCGTTACTGGTGCCGGAGTCCCTGGCCGTCAGCCAGCGTGAGGCCGATTGCGCCGAAGAGCACGTTGCCTGGTTCCAGCGCCTGGGCTTTGAATTGCAGCGCCTGGGCCCGGAAACCCTGGCGATCCGGCAGATCCCGGCCCTGCTCAAGCAGGCCGAAGCCAATCGGCTGGTCGCCGACGTCCTGGCCGACCTGATGGAGTTCGGCACCAGCGACCGCATTCAGGCGCACCTGAACGAACTGCTCGGGACCATGGCCTGCCACGGTGCGGTCCGGGCGAATCGACGTTTGGCCCTGCCGGAAATGAATGCACTGCTGCGTGACATGGAAAACACCGAGCGCAGCGGTCAATGCAACCATGGCCGACCGACCTGGACCCAATTGGGCCTGGACGATCTGGACAAACTGTTCTTGCGCGGTCGTTGATGAGCCAGCTCCCACCTGCGATTTTCCTGATGGGCCCGACCGCCGCCGGCAAGACCGACCTGGCCATCGAGCTCAGCAAAGTCCTGCCATGCGAGTTGATCAGTGTCGATTCGGCATTGGTTTACCGTGGCATGGACATCGGCACCGCCAAGCCTTCCAAGGAATTGCTGGCGCAGTATCCCCATCGCCTGATCGATATTCTCGACCCGGCCGAGAGCTATTCGGCTGCGGATTTCCGTCGCGACGCCCTCGAAGCCATGGCGGATATCACCGCACGGGGAAAAATTCCGCTGTTGGTAGGCGGCACGATGCTCTACTACAAGGCTTTGCTCGAAGGCCTGGCAGAAATGCCGGCGGCCGACCCCGAGGTCCGTGCGCAAATTGAAGAAGAGGCTGCACGCCTTGGCTGGCAAGCCCTGCATGACCAATTGGCGGTAATCGACCCGGTGTCGGCGGCGCGGATTCACCCGAACGATCCGCAGCGTCTGAGTCGAGCGCTGGAAGTTTATCGCGTAAGCGGTCAAAGCATGACTGACCTGCGTTTGAAACAATCTGTGCAAAGTACTGAAGCAGCCGCTTCGGGACGGCAACAATTGCCCTATACTGTCGCAAACTTGGCTATTGCCCCGGCAAATCGCCAGGTACTGCACGAGCGAATTAAACAAAGATTCACTTTAATGTTGGAACAGGGATTCATTGACGAGGTCGTAGCCCTGCGTAAGAGAAGTGACCTGCATGCCGGGTTGCCGTCTATACGTGCAGTAGGCTACCGCCAAGTCTGGGACTACCTGGATGGCAAGCTGACGTCAGCCGAGATGCAGGAGCGTGGAATCATTGCCACGCGCCAGTTGGCGAAACGCCAGTTCACCTGGCTGCGCAGCTGGACTGACCTGCATTGGCTGGACAGTCTGGATTGCGACAATCTGCCGCGCGCCTTGAAATACCTTGGGACCATCTCCATATTGAGCTGAGTCCTTGCAATTGCCGTCTATCCTTGGGGGTGTGGCGGCTAAAGCCATCTGTTTACCTATTTTTTTATTATTGAATCCTTAAAGGAGTGCGGCACATGTCAAAAGGGCATTCGCTACAAGACCCTTACTTGAATACTTTACGTAAAGAGAAAGTTGGGGTGTCCATCTACCTGGTCAACGGTATCAAACTGCAAGGCACGATCGAGTCGTTCGACCAGTTCGTTATCCTGCTGAAAAACACCGTCAGCCAGATGGTCTACAAGCACGCTATCTCGACAGTGGTGCCGGTTCGTCCAATTCGTCTGCCTAGCGCAACCGAATCCGAAGCGGGTGACACTGAGCCAGGTAACGCCTGATAGGAGTCTCCTTTGTTCTTTGAGCGCCACGGTGGTGGTGAGCGAGTCATCCTCGTTCACTTGGATGGACAGGACCCTGAGGCGCGCGAAGATCCGCAGGAGTTTCAGGAGTTGGCTAATTCGGCCGGCGCCGAGACCGTTGCGTTTTTTAACGTGCCGCGTCATCGGCCAACCGCCAAATACCTGATTGGCAGCGGTAAAGTCGAAGAGCTGCGTGACCTGGTCAAGGCCGAAGAAGCCGATCTGGTGATTTTCAATCACATCCTCACACCCAGTCAGGAACGTAACCTCGAACGTGTTTTCGAGTGTCGCGTGATCGATCGCACCGGTCTGATTCTCGATATTTTCGCCCAACGCGCCCGTACCCATGAGGGCAAGCTCCAGGTTGAACTGGCCCAGCTTGACCACATGAGCACCCGGCTGGTTCGTGGCTGGACTCACCTTGAACGTCAGGGTGGCGGTATCGGCATGCGTGGCCCGGGTGAAACCCAACTGGAAACCGACCGTCGTTTGCTGCGGGTTCGCCTGCGACAGATCAAGGGCCGGCTGGAAAAAGTGCGCAGCCAGCGCGAGCAGTCGCGACGCGGTCGCTCCCGTGCGGATATTCCTACCGTGTCTTTGGTGGGTTACACCAACGCCGGTAAATCCACGCTCTTCAACAACGTGACGAAATCCGACGTCTACGCCGCTGACCAATTGTTCGCCACGCTGGACCCGACCCTGCGTCGTCTGGAAATAGGCGATCTGGGGCCGATCGTCCTGGCGGACACCGTGGGTTTCATTCGTCACTTGCCGCATAAGCTGGTCGAGGCATTTCGGTCTACCCTCGAAGAGTCGAGCAACTCCGACCTGTTGTTGCACGTGATCGATGCGGCCGAACCGGATCGCATGTTGCAGATCGAGCAGGTGATGGTGGTGCTGGGTGAGATTGGTGCCCAGGACTTGCCGATCCTCGAGGTCTATAACAAACTCGATTTGCTTGAAGGCGTTGAGCCACAAATCCAGCGCGACGAAAACGGTAAACCCCAGCGGGTCTGGCTGTCGGCGCGTGATGGCGCTGGTCTGGAGTTGCTTGAGCAAGCCATTGCCGAGTTGCTGGGCAGTGATTTGTTCGTGGGTACCTTGCGCTTGCCGCAACGATTCGCTCGACTGCGTGCGCAGTTCTTCGAACTCGGTGCGGTGCAGAAAGAAGAACACGACGAAGAAGGCATCAGTTTGCTGGCCGTTCGTTTGCCCCGGGCCGAGTTGAATCGACTGGTAAGCCGCGAAGGATTGCAGCCGATGGAATTCATCGAGCAACACACTTTGCAATAAAAGCCTGAGAAAGCGGTTGTGTCGTGGTGACAGGCATTCTGTAGCATTGGTCGGCGCGCCGTGGGTGCGTCTTTGCTTTATCAGATGGAGAGCGCTATGGCTTGGAATGAGCCGGGTGGCAACTCGAATAATCAGGACCCTTGGGGTGGCAAGCGTCGTAACAACGGCGACCGCAAGGGACCACCGGATCTCGACGAGGCCTTCCGAAAGCTGCAGGAAAGCCTGAACGGGTTGTTCGGTGGTGGTAAGAAACGTGGTGGCGACGACGGCGGTGGTTCGGGCAAGAGTGGCGGCTTTGGCGGCCTGCTCGGCATCGGTCTGGTCGTGCTGGCCGCCGTTTGGCTGTACAGCGCGGTTTATGTCGTCGACGAGCAGGAGCAAGCCGTGGTGCTGCGCTTCGGCAAGTACTACGAAACCGTCGGTCCCGGCCTGAATATCTACTTCCCGCCGATCGACAAGAAGTATATGGAAAACGTTACGCGTGAGCGTGCGTACACCAAGCAGGGTCAAATGCTGACTGAAGACGAAAACATCGTCGAAGTGCCGCTGACCGTGCAGTACAAGATCAGCAACCTGCAGGACTTCGTGCTGAGCGTCGATCAGCCGGAAATCAGCCTGCAGCACGCGACCGACAGCGCCTTGCGCCATGTGGTGGGTTCCACCGCAATGGACCAGGTACTGACCGAAGGTCGTGAATTGATGGCCAGCGAGATCAAGGAGCGTCTGCAACGCTTCATGGATACCTATCGCACCGGCATCACTGTCACCCAGGTCAACGTACAGAGCGCAGCGGCACCGCGCGAAGTCCAGGAAGCCTTCGATGACGTGATCCGTGCCCGTGAAGACGAGCAGCGTTCGCGCAACCAGGCTGAAACCTATGCCAACGGCGTCGTGCCGGAAGCCCGTGGTCAGGCCCAGCGCATCCTCGAGGATGCCAATGGTTACCGTGACGAAACCGTCTCGCGCGCCAAGGGTGAGGCCGATCGCTTCACCAAGCTGGTTGCCGAGTACCGCAAGGCACCTGAAGTCACCCGCCAGCGTCTGTACCTGGACACCATGCAGGAAGTCTTCACCAATACCAGCAAGGTACTCGTGACCGGTAACAAGAACGGCCAGAGCAACCTGCTGTACCTGCCGCTGGACAAGATGGTCGAAAGTGGTCGCAGCACCAGCACTCCGGTGACCGGCGCAGCCGCCAGCAGCAATGAAGCGAATGCGCGTGCGGCAGCAGATCTGCAGCAACAGCAAGCACGTACCAGGGAGAGTCGCTGATGAGCAATAAATCGCTGATCGCCCTTATTGTCGGCGTCGTCGTGGCGATCGCTGCCTGGAACTGCTTCTACATCGTGGCTCAGACCGAGCGTGCGGTGTTGCTGCAGTTCGGTCGCGTGGTCCAGACCGATGTTCAGCCAGGCCTGCATGTGAAAGTGCCTTACGTTAACCAGGTGCGTAAATTCGACGCACGCCTGATGACGCTGGATGCACCGACACAGCGCTTCCTGACGCTGGAAAAGAAAGCCGTGATGGTCGATGCCTATGCCAAGTGGCGCGTGAAGGACGCGGAGCGTTACTACACCGCGACTTCCGGCCTCAAGCAGATCGCCGACGAGCGTCTGTCCCGTCGTCTGGAATCGGGGCTGCGTGACCAGTTCGGTAAGCGCACCCTGCACGAAGTGGTGTCGGGTGAACGTGATGCGCTGATGGCGGATATCACGGCTTCGCTGAACAAGATGGCCGAGAAAGAACTGGGCATCGAAGTGGTCGATGTCCGGGTCAAGACCATCGACCTGCCGAAAGAAGTGAACCGCAGCGTGTTCGAACGTATGAGCACCGAGCGTGAGCGTGAAGCTCGCGAGCACCGCGCCAAGGGTAACGAGCTGGCCGAAGGCATTCGTGCCGACGCCGATCGTCAACGCCGCGTGCTGCTGGCTGAAGCCTATCGTGAATCCGAAGAGGTTCGCGGTGACGGCGATGCCCAGGCCGCTGCGATCTACTCCAAGGCCTACGGTCAGGATCAGGAGTTCTACGCGTTCTACCGTAGCCTGCGTGCCTACCGTGAAAGCTTCGCGAACAAATCCGACGTATTGGTCCTCGACCCAAGCAGCGACTTCTTCCACTACCTGGAAAAAGCCAAGCCTTGATACGGCGTTGACCTGAATCCTCCCGCCGGGCGGCTAAAACCTCTGGCGGGGTGATCCTTTGGGAAAACGTGTGTATGATGCGGCAGCCGGGAAATTCCCGGCTTTTTTGCGTCTGCATGTTTGATTGCGGTTTTTAAGCAGATGCCGGGCCGACTGGCTCGACAGTTTTTCGAGGAAAGTGGTCAGCGAAGCCGGTAGAAGGGCTTTTCGCTCCGTCGCTCATGCGCGTGGATTGTGCATGGGCCGATCATTTTCTGCTTCACTCAAGGCTCGCCGACAGGCTGGCTGCCCGGATATAGGGGAAGGCGTAATGGCAACGGTAGACCGCTGGCTTCTGCCAGATGGCATCGAAGAAGTACTGCCACCGGAAGCTGCGCGTATTGAAGTCGCGCGTCGTCAGGTGTTGGATCTGTTCCAGAGCTGGGGTTACGAGTTTGTCGTGACTCCCCATATCGAGTACCTGGAATCCCTGCTGACCGGCGCGGGCCAGGACCTGGATCTGCGCACCTTCAAGGTCATCGATCCGCAATCGGGTCGGCAGATGGGTTTTCGTGCCGACATCACGCCGCAAGTGGCGCGCATCGATGCGCACACCCTGCGCCGCGAAGGTCCGAGCCGCCTGTGCTATGCCGGTAGCGTGCTGCATGCCCAGCCTCGCGCCTTGTCATCCTCGCGCAGTCCGATTCAACTGGGCGCCGAGTTGTATGGCGACGGCAGCCCGAGCAGCGACGTCGAAGTCATCAGCCTGATGCTGGCCATGCTGCAACTGGCCGATGTGCCGGATGTGCACATGGACCTCGGCCATGTCGGCATCTACCGTGGCCTGGCCCGTGCGGCCGGTTTGTCCGGTGAAGTCGAGCAGCAGTTGTTCGATGCCTTGCAACGCAAGGCCATCGATGAGGTCATTACCTTGACCGAAGGCTTGCCTGCCGATCTGTCGGGCATGCTGCGTGCGTTGGTCGATCTGTGTGGCGGTCGTGAAGTATTGAGCGCTGCCCGTGAGCGCCTGGCCAAGGCGCCGGCTCCTGTTCTGGCAGCGCTGGACGACTTGCTGGCGATTGCCGAGCGTCTGTCCGTGCGCTTCCCTGAACTGCCGCTGTACTTCGACCTCGGCGAGCTGCGTGGCTACCACTACCACACCGGCGTGGTGTTTGCCGTGTTCGTGCCGGGTGTCGGCCAGTCCATAGCCCAGGGCGGTCGTTACGACGACATCGGCGCCGACTTCGGTCGTGCCCGTCCGGCAACCGGCTTCTCCACCGATTTGAAAACCCTGGTGACCCTGGGGCGTGCTGAGATCGAGCTACCGTCTGGCGGTATCTGGATGCCTGACAGTACGGATGCGGCACTCTGGCAGCAGGTTTGCCAGTTGCGCAGTGAGGGTCAGCGTGTCGTTCAGGCCTTGCCTGGACAACCTTTGGCCGCCGCCCGTGAAGCGGACTGCGACCGGCAATTGATTCAGCAGAACGGGCTTTGGCAAGTATCGCCACTGGCTTCTTGAGTTTTCCCGCCGGCTGCCGCCGGCACCAAGTTTGCGCGAATGAGGACAAGTGTTATGGGTAAGAATGTCGTAGTCCTGGGCACCCAATGGGGTGATGAGGGCAAAGGCAAGATCGTTGATCTGCTGACCGAACATGCTGCCGCCGTAGTGCGCTACCAAGGTGGCCACAACGCTGGCCACACCCTGGTGATCGACGGCGAAAAAACTGTCTTGCACCTGATCCCGTCGGGCGTGCTGCGCGAAGGCGTGCAGTGCCTGATCGGCAACGGCGTGGTGGTTGCACCTGACGCCCTGCTGCGCGAGATCACCAAGCTGGAAGAGAAAGGCGTACCGGTGCGCGAGCGCCTGCGTATCAGCCCGTCCTGCCCGCTGATCCTGTCTTTCCACGTAGCGCTGGACCAGGCCCGTGAAAAGGCCCGTGGCGAGCTGAAGATCGGTACCACCGGTCGCGGCATCGGCCCGGCGTACGAAGACAAGGTTGCACGTCGTGGCCTGCGTGTGGGCGACCTGCTCAACATGCCGCGCTTTGAAGACAAACTGCGTGAACTGGTGGATTACCACAACTTCATGCTGGTGGGTTACTACAAAGAGCCGGCCATCGACTTCGACAAGACCCTGGCCGAATGCAAGGAATACGCTGAGCTGCTCAAGCCGCTGATGCTGGACGTGACTGCCGAGCTGCACGACCTGCGTCGCGCTGGCAAAGACATCATGTTCGAAGGCGCCCAAGGCTCCCTGCTGGACATCGACCACGGCACCTACCCGTACGTGACCAGCTCCAACACCACCGCTGGCGGCGTTGCTACCGGTTCGGGCGTTGGCCCGATGTTCCTGGACTACATCCTGGGCATCACCAAGGCTTACACCACCCGCGTAGGTTCGGGTCCGTTCCCGACTGAGTTGTTCGACGAAGTCGGCGCGCACCTGGCCAAGCAAGGTCATGAGTTCGGCGCGACCACCGGCCGTGCTCGTCGTTGTGGCTGGTTCGACGCCGTTATCCTGCGTCGCGCTATCGATGTGAACAGCATTTCGGGCATCTGCCTGACCAAGCTGGACGTACTCGACGGTCTGGAAGCCATCAACATCTGCGTCGGCTACAAGGATGCAGAGGGCAATGACGTTGCCCCGACTGACGCCGACAGCTACGTGGGCCTGCAGCCTGTGTACGAAGAAGTGCCGGGCTGGACCGAGTCGACCGTGGGTGCCAAAACCCTGGAAGAGCTGCCAGCTAACGCCCGTGCTTACATCAAGCGCGTCGAAGAGCTGATCGGCGCGCCGATCGACATTATCTCGACGGGCCCGGACCGCAACGAAACCATCGTTCTGCGTCATCCGTTTGCTTGATAAGTCGTTGATGTAAAACACAAAGGCCCCTTAATCGGGGCCTTTGTCGTTTATGCCTGTCGAACGGCATGACCTTTGCTGTAAATATTCTCAAAAGAATGCCATCAAATTAATGGCGTCCAAGTAGAGGGATTCACAGTGTCGGCCGTTCTCTCACTGTTACAAAGCCGTTTGTTGCGGCCCGTGTTCGTTACCTTGGGTATCGCCCTTTTGGTGCAGGTGCTGGTGGCTGTTGCTCTGACCCGGAGCACGGTGACTGCGCTGGAAGCCGATCTCGGCCTGCGTCTGGGGGCGGACAGCCAAAAGCTCTCTGCCGAGCTCGAGCAGGCCGGGCGCGAAGTCACGTCCAGTCTGGACAGCCTCTCTACCAGTACGCGCCAGCGCCTCACGGCCGGTTTGTCCTCGCGCCTTGAAGAAGAACAGGCGCAATTGCGTTCGACCCTGGAAAAGGACCTGAAGGACTCCGCCAATGATATGGCGCAGCTTCTGGCTTCGGTCGCACCCCGCGCCATGTGGGACAACGACGTTCCGACACTGTCCGAATTCGCCCGCCGGGCCCAGCGCAATCCCAATGTGCTGTTCGTGGTGTATGACGACGCCACCGGTCAGCACCTGACGCGCTATCTCAATCGGGAAAACCCGATCAACAAGGCGTTGCTGGAAAAAGGCCAGGGCGAGCGGGCGCTCGACAAGGTGCTGGATGCGGCGAAGAACGATCCTTCGGTTTTCTACATCGAGGCCTCGATCAACCCCAATGGCGTGGAAATCGGCAAAGTCCTGATGGGGGTCTCGACTGCTTCGGTGGAGACTGATCTCGCAGCCCTCGACAAGCGCTTCTCGGCCCTGATCGCCAGCAGCGATCAACTGGTCGGCGACAGCCTCAAGGGCGCAGCAGCCGACAGTGCAACGGCCATGCGTGCGCGCCTGCAGTCAGCGCAGGCCACCGCGGCAGAAATGAAAGCCAACACTACCAGCACCGTCCAGGAAGCCGCCGCGACATTGCGCTGGCGCATCGGCGTGTGCCTGGCCGTGGTGGGGTTTGGTGTCCTGCTGTTGCTGGCGGTGGTGCTCGGTCGTCGAGTGGTCAATCGCTTGAAAATGCTGATTGTTGCCATGGATGACCTGGCGGCGGGCGAGGGCGATCTGACCAAGCGCGTGCAGATCAGCAGCAAGGACGAAATCGGCGACATGGCCTCGGCGGTCAATCGCTTTGTGGATAAGTTGCAGCCGATCGTGCGCGAGGCGGGCGATGTGGCTCAGCGTACCGGTGTGGAGATCGGCGCCATGACCTTGCGCAACGCCGGTGCGGATGCGGCGGCGGGCATGCAGCGCGACGAGGTGGCGGAGAGTTTGCGAGCGCTGTCGCAAATGGCGGATGAGGCGCAGTCGGAAAGCCACGCCATGCAGGCGGCGCTGAAGCAGGTGGTGGACATTCGCCAGGCCACCGATGAAAACACCCGGACCTCGGCGAAGGTCGGCAGCCTGATCGAGGAGCTGGCGGGTCAGGTCAACACCGGGGCTCAAGTCATCGAGCGCCTGGCGCAACAAAGTGAGCAGATCGAGGTGGTGCTGACGGTGATTCACGGCATCGCCGAGCAGACCAACCTGCTGGCGCTCAACGCGGCGATCGAGGCGGCGCGTGCCGGCGAGACCGGGCGCGGCTTTGCCGTGGTGGCGGATGAGGTGCGGGCGCTGGCGAGCAAGACGCAGAGCTCCACCGGTGATATTCAGGCGCACATCGTGGCGCTGCAGCAAGGCGCGCGTGAAGCGGTGGCGGCAATCGGTCAGGCCGGGCGCCAGGCCAATGAGGGGTTGCTGGTGCTGCGTGACAGTGCGCGGTTGCAGCAGTCGGTGCAGGCGTCCGTCGAGCAGGTCCATGCGGCGATCGGTCTGGCTACCCAGGCTGCGGCGCATCAGGCGCAGGGCGCGCAGGCAGTGCGCGGGCGGGTCCAGACCATCCACGCCCAGGCCGAAAAAGCTGCGCAGGCAGTCGTGGAGACCACGGCGAGCGGCAAGGTGCTCGATGGTCTGGCGGCGCAGCTGAAGGCGAGCCTGGGGCAGTTCAGGGCGTAAGGTGTTGGCGCATCTGACGCCATCGCGGGCAAGCCCGCTCCCACAGGGATAACTGTCGTGCACAAATTATGTGTTCACAGAGGAACATTGTGGGAGCGGGCTTGCCCGCGATAGTGATTTCAGCGACTCAGATACATCCGCGTCGTCAGCAAATAGACCGGCAACCCCGACACCACTATCAACAACGCCGCATAAGGCGCCGCCGCCGCAAACTCCACGTTCGCGGTATGCGCCCAGACTTCCGTTGCCAGTGTATTGAGCCCGGTTGGACTCAACAGCAAGGTCGCCGTCAGTTCCTTCATCGCATCCAGAAAAACCAGGGCAAAAGCCGCTCCCAGCGCCGGGAAAATAATCGGCAGCGTCACTCGGCAGAAGGCACTGAACGACGAGGCGCCCAACGTGCGTGCCGCCTCCTCAAGCTGCGGCGCAGCCTTGTTCAGGGCGGTGCGAATCGGCGCCTGGGCCAGCGGCAGAAACAGCAGGGCATAGGCGATCAGCAGCAAGGTGGACGTCTGGTAAAGCATCGGCACGTAGTGCAGGGCGAAATACACCAGGGTCAGCGCAATGACCAACCCCGGCAACGCATGCAGCAGATACGGCAGGCGCTCGGCCCAGATCGCCAGTTGGCCTTTGTAGCGCACGACCAGCAGGCCGACCGGCACCGCCAGCACCAGGCACAGTGCGGCGCCACCCAGTGACAGTGCGAGGGAGGACAGCAGGGCTTCGCCGATTGCCACCATGGGAAAGGCTGCCGACGATCCTACAGCCAGCCAGTAGGCCAGCATGCCCAGCGGAATCCCGCTGCCAACGACTGCCAGCAGCAGGCAGTAGAGCTGTCCCGCCACGGCCCACGGCCCCAGTTGCACCTGTTCCGCGCGTCGCGCCGCACCCTGGCCGGTGCGCACGTGCCGACCCTTGCCGCGCACGCGCAGCTCCAGCCACAGCAGCGTCAGGCACAACATCAGCAGTACGGCGGAGAGCATCGCTGCATTGGCATTGCTGAACTCCAGCTCGAACTGCTGATAGATCGCCGTGGTGAAGGTTTGCAGGCCGATGATCGACAGGGCGCCGAACTCCACCAGCATGTGCAGGGCAATCAGCAACGAACCGGCGAGAAGTGATGGCCAGAGCAGGGGCAGGGTGACCTTGAAGAATACGCCCCAGCGGTTCTGCCCCAGCGTGCGCGCGGACTCTTCGAGGGACGGGTCAAGGTTGCGCAGCGTTGCCGCCACGGGCAGGAAAATCAGCGGGTATTTGGACAGGCTCATCACCAGGATGGCCCCGCCAAGGCCCTCGAAATGAGCGCTGAGGGATACCCACGTGAAGCTGCTGACAAAGGCGGGAACGGCGAATGGCAAGCAGAGGATTACGCCCCACAATCGTCGGCCCGCCAGGTTGCTGCGCTCCAGCAACCAGGCCAGCGACAGGCCGATTACCCCACAAGCCACGGTGACGCCAATCATCAATGCCAGTGTGTTGCGCAGCAAGCCGAACACATAAGGTCGCCACAGCAAATGCAGTGCTTGTGCCCAGCCTGCTTGCCAGGCCTTCAGGCCGACATACAGCAGAGGCAGGAGGCTGAGCGCCACCAGCAACAACACGGGCAAGATCAGCCATATGGACGGCCGCTTGCGCCGCGGCGCGTACGTGTGATGCGGGGACGGTGAGGCAGCCATCAATTCAGGCCAACGTCACGTTCCAGGTCCAGCGCTTCTTCGGCGTTGCCGAGGTCGGCAGGCGTGACTTTCGGTGCTTCCAGTTCGCTGAATGGCTTGAGCCCGCGATCCGATGCCATGCCTTTGTGCAGCGGGTATTCGGCGGTGGTCTGGGTGATCACGCGCTGGCCTTCCTCGCTGGCCATGTAGGCGAGCAATTGCTGGGCTTCTTTTGGGTGTTTGCTGGATTTGAGCACCGCAGCGCTGGAAACCGTGATGAGTCCGCCGACGTCGCCGCCAGTGAAGTAGTGCAGCTTCGAATCGAGCTGGCCTTTTTCACGCTGCAGGGCGAACCAGTAGTAGTTGTTGACGAGTACCGTAGCCACTTCGCCATTTTCCACGGCTTTCAATGCAACCATGTTGTTGCTGTAGGTCTTGCCGAATGCGCGCAGGCCGGTCAGCCATTCTTCGGCGGCGTCCATGCCGTGGACCTTGATGATCGCCACCGCTTGTTCCTGGAAAGCGCCGCTGGTAGGCACGAAGCCGACCTTGCCTTGCCATTTCGGATCGGCGAACTCCATCACCGAGGTCGGCAGGTCTTTTTCATCGATCAGCTTGGGGTTGAACGCAACGACGCGCACCCGGGCGGTCACGCCAATCCAGGTGCCGTTACTGGCGACGTATTCCTTGGGCAGAACGGCCAGCGTGGCGTCATCCGTCTTGGCCAGCAGGCCTTGCTCGCCCAGTTTATTCAGTGGCGGCGACTCTTCGGTGTAGATCACGTCGGCGGGGGAGCGATCGCCTTCTTCGACGACCTGGCTGGCGAGCTGGTTGCTGCTGCCTTTGCGCACATTGACGTGGATGCCGGTCTTGGCTTCGAAGGCTTTGGCGACTGCGTCACCGACTTCTTTGTGCTGACCGTTGTAGAGGGTCAGGGACACCGGGTCGGCGGCTTGGGTGAGGGGAGTGGCGAGTGCCAGGCCGAGCAGGGTAACGGTCAAGCCACGGCGCAGGGTATTTCGAAACATCATTCGCAGGGTTCCTCACTGTCACATTGCAAAAACTTGCAACAATGATAAACGATATTGTTTCTCAAATGCCTCGATAAATCCTGTAGGAGCGAGCCTGCTCGCGATGGGCGTGAACGATGACGCGTGCTGACTGAAAAAATGCGTTGTTTGAAGGTTCTTCGCGAGCAAGCTCGCTCCTACAGAGGGGGGTGTGCTGTTTTTTAGAAGGCAGAAACGCAAAAACCCGCTTTCGCGGGTTTTTGTGAAACTCAAGGTCGTAACCTTGAATTTGAATTGGTGCCCAGAAGAAGACTCGAACTTCCACGACCTTGCGGTCACCAGCACCTGAAGCTGGCGTGTCTACCAATTTCACCATCTGGGCATTCATCGTAAGCGTTGCCGCTGTTGATGTGGCGCACTATACGGAGAGCATTTTGATCTGTAAACCCCTGATTTTAAAAATTAATAAACCAGCGGCCGAAAATGCAAAAACCCGCTTTCGCGGGTTTTTGTGTGAGCCTTGAAATTGATCTAATCTCAAGCTCGAAATTGGTGCCCAGAAGAAGACTCGAACTTCCACGACCTTGCGGTCACCAGCACCTGAAGCTGGCGTGTCTACCAATTTCACCATCTGGGCAGTATCGGCAACGTTGCCGTCGTCGATGGCGCGCACTATACGGAGCGTCTTTTTAACTGTAAACCCCCAGCATCAAAAAAACCTGGAAAATTTCGCCAGTGGTCTTCAAATCAGCTTTGCAGTGTCGATAAAGGGCTTTAGAAGGGCTCCCTTAGCCTGAAATTTCCCGTTTCATTACGCCTATGCCAAACTAACCCGCATATAGACAAGGTGAAAACTCTCTAATGGCCGATTGGCAGTCCCTCGATCCCGAGGCCGCTCGTGAAGCGGAAAAATATGAAAACCCCATTCCTAGCCGCGAACTGATCCTTCAGCATCTTGCTGATCGAGGTTCGCCCGCTAACCGCGAGCAACTGGTCGAAGAGTTTGGTCTGACCACTGAAGACCAGATCGAAGCCCTGCGCCGCCGCCTGCGCGCCATGGAGCGCGATGCTCAACTCATCTACACCCGTCGCGGCACTTATGCGCCGGTGGACAAGCTCGACCTGATCCTGGGCCGCATCAGCGGTCACCGCGACGGTTTCGGCTTCCTGGTGCCGGACGACGGCAGTGACGACCTGTTCATGAGCCCGGCGCAGATGCGTCTGGTGTTCGACGGTGACCGTGCCCTGGCGCGTGTTTCCGGTCTGGATCGTCGTGGTCGCCGTGAAGGCATGATCGTCGAAGTGGTGTCTCGCGCTCACGAAACGATCGTCGGTCGCTACTTCGAAGAGGGCGGCATCGGCTTCGTGGTTGCCGATAACCCGAAAATCCAGCAGGAAGTGCTGGTGACGCCGGGCCGCAATGCCAACGCGCAGATCGGTCAGTTCGTTGAAGTGAAGATCACTCACTGGCCGACGCCACGCTTCCAGCCGCAAGGCGACGTGGTTGAAGTCGTGGGCAACTACATGGCGCCGGGCATGGAAATCGACGTCGCCCTGCGTACCTATGACATTCCTCACGTCTGGCCTGACGCCGTGCTCAAGGAAGCCGGCAAGCTCAAGCCGGAAGTCGAAGAGAAAGACAAAGAGAAGCGCATCGACCTGCGTCATCTGCCGTTCGTCACCATCGACGGCGAAGATGCTCGCGACTTCGATGACGCGGTGTACTGCGAAGCCCGTCCGGGCAAGCTGCGCCTGTTCTCGGGTGGCTGGAAGCTGTACGTGGCGATTGCCGACGTATCCAGTTATGTGAAGCTCGGTTCGGCGCTGGATGCTGAAGCGCAGGTTCGCGGTAACTCGGTGTACTTCCCTGAGCGCGTAATTCCGATGCTGCCTGAGCAGCTGTCCAACGGCCTGTGCTCGCTGAATCCACAAGTCGATCGTCTGGCTATGGTTTGCGAGATGACCATCTCCAAATCCGGCGAAATGACTGACTACTGCTTCTACGAAGCAGTGATTCACTCCCATGCCCGCCTGACCTACAACAAGGTCAGCGCGATGCTGGAAACGCCGAAAGCTACCGAAGGGCGCAAGCTGCGCGGCGAGTACACCGACGTGGTACCGCACCTCAAGCAGCTGTACTCGCTGTACAAGGTGTTGCTGGCGGCACGTCACGTGCGTGGCGCGATCGATTTCGAAACTCAGGAAACCCGGATCATTTTCGGTACCGAGCGCAAAATCGCCGAAATCCGTCCGACCGTGCGCAACGATGCGCACAAGCTGATCGAGGAATGCATGCTGGCGGCCAACGTGGCCACCGCCGAGTTCCTGAAGAAGCACGAAATCCCTGCGCTCTACCGCGTTCACGACGGTCCGCCGCCGGAGCGTCTGGAAAAGCTGCGCGCCTTCCTCGGCGAGCTCGGCCTGTCCCTGCACAAAGGCAAGGACGGTCCGTCGCCGAAGGATTACCAAGCATTGCTGGCCGGTATCAAGGATCGTCCGGATTTCCACCTGATCCAGACCGTCATGCTGCGCTCGTTGAGCCAGGCGGTGTACAGCGCCGATAACCAGGGCCACTTCGGCCTGAATTACGAGGCGTACACGCACTTCACTTCGCCGATCCGCCGCTACCCGGACTTGCTCACGCACCGGGCGATTCGCAGTGTGATCCATTCGAAGCAGAACACACCGCACGTTCGCCGTGCCGGCGCGATGACCATTCCGAAAGCGCGCATTTATCCGTACGACGAAGCGGCTCTGGAGCAGCTCGGCGAGCAGTGCTCGATGAGCGAGCGCCGTGCCGACGAAGCGACCCGCGACGTGGTGAACTGGCTCAAGTGCGAGTTCATGAAAGATCGCGTGGGCGAGTCGTTCCCGGGCGTGATCACCGCGGTGACCGGTTTTGGCCTGTTCGTCGAGCTGACCGATATCTACGTCGAGGGCCTGGTGCACGTCACCGCGCTGCCGGGCGATTACTACCACTTCGATCCTGTGCACCACCGCCTGGCCGGTGAGCGTACCGGTCGCAGCTTCCGCCTTGGCGACACCGTTGAAGTGCGGGTCATGCGCGTCGATCTCGACGAGCGCAAGATCGACTTCGAGATGGCCGAAACAACCATCAGCGCGCCGATCGGTCGCAAGAAGCGTGGCACTGAAACCGCAGCACCTGCCGCGTCTTCCAAAAAATCGGAAGCAGAGCCGGCCCCGGCGAAAACCGGTCGTCGTCCTGCCAAGGAAAAGGCTGTCGAAGCCTATCGCCCGAGCGATGCGGCGGCGAAAAATGCCGAAGTGCGCAAGAGTCGTGAAATGAAACAGGCGTTGCTGGCCGGTGCGAAAAGCGGCGGTAAAGCGGCGTCTGGGGGAAAGACCAGTCGGTCGACGCCTGAGAAGGCCGTCGGCGGCAAGCCAGCCAAACCGAGCAAACATCGTAAAGGTCCGCCAAAAGCGGGCTCGGCTCCAGCCAAGAGTGGCGGGGCGCGTAAACCTAAGGCCAAGCCATGAGTCAGTTGGAAAAGATCTACGGCGTACATGCTGTAGAGGCGTTGTTGCGTCATCACCCGAAACGCGTGAAGCAGATCTGGCTGGCCGAAGGTCGCAATGACCCTCGGGTCCAGACGCTGATCGAGCTGGCCAACGAAAACCGGGTCCAGGTCGGCCAGGCCGAGCGCCGCGAAATGGACGCCTGGGTTGAAGGCGTGCACCAGGGTGTGGTCGCGGACGTGAGTCCGAGCCAGGTCTGGGGCGAGGCGATGCTCGACGAGTTGCTCGATCGCACCGACGGCGCGCCGTTGTTGCTGGTGCTCGACGGTGTGACCGATCCGCACAACCTTGGCGCTTGCCTGCGTTCGGCTGATGCGGCGGGTGCGCTGGCAGTGATCGTGCCGAAGGACAAGTCGGCGACGCTGACGCCGGTTGTGCGAAAAATCGCCTGCGGCGCGGCGGAAGTGATTCCGCTGGTTGCCGTGACCAACCTGGCGCGCACCCTGGAAAAACTCCAGCAGCGCGGCTTGTGGGTTGTCGGTACGGCTGGCGAGGCTGAGGTCAGCCTGTATGACCAGGACCTGACCGGCCCGACCATCCTGATCATGGGTGCCGAAGGCAAAGGCATGCGTCGCCTGACCCGCGAACATTGCGACTACCTGGTGAACCTGCCGATGGGGGGGAGCGTCAGCAGTCTCAACGTTTCTGTTGCAACCGGTGTCTGCCTGTTCGAAGCGCAGCGTCAGCGCAGTGTCAAAGCCAAGGCTGCTGCCAAGAAGCCCTGATCCAGCCTGTAGGAGCCGGCTTGCTGGCGATCCATGCACCTCGGTGTGTCTGACATACCCAATCGCATCGATCGCCAGCAAGCCGGCTCCAACGGGGTGTGGTAAATGGCGGCTGCTCAATTAATCACCAATTACCTTGCGCCTCCTTCGCCCCTTCTCTACAATTGCGCCCCTTGCTGTGACGGCAGGCATTCATGTGCCTTACCCACGCAAGTCCATAAGTGTCATTCACTCCTTGTCTGACCGCTTTTGAGCGGCAGGCTACAACCCGTAAGGAGCATTCATGCGTCATTACGAAATCATCTTTTTGGTCCACCCGGATCAAAGCGAGCAAGTCGGCGGCATGGTTGAGCGTTACACCAAGCTGATCGAAGAAGACGGCGGCAAAATCCACCGTCTGGAAGATTGGGGCCGTCGTCAACTGGCCTACGCAATCAACAATGTTCACAAGGCTCACTACGTGATGCTGAACGTTGAGTGCACTGGCAAGGCCCTGGCCGAGCTGGAAGACAACTTCCGCTACAACGATGCAGTGATCCGTAACCTGGTCATCCGTCGCGAAGAAGCCGTTACCGGCCAATCCGAGATGCTCAAGGCTGAAGAAAACCGCAGTGAGCGCCGTGAGCGTCGCGACCGTCCTGAGCACGAAGGCGCTGAAAGCGCTGACAGTGATGACAGCGACAACAGCGATAACGCTGACGAGTAATCCACGGACCTTTTAAGGAGCCTATCAAATGGCACGTTTCTTCCGTCGTCGTAAATTCTGCCGCTTCACCGCTGAAGACGTGAAAGAGATCGATTACAAAGATCTCAACACTCTGAAAGCCTACGTATCCGAGACCGGCAAAATCGTTCCAAGCCGCATCACCGGTACCAAAGCTCGTTATCAGCGTCAGCTGGCCACCGCTATCAAGCGCGCCCGCTTCCTGGCCCTGCTGGCCTACACCGACAGCCACGGCCGCTGAGACCGGGCAGTCGACACGTAGCAAAGGATTGAATGTATGCGTGCCTTAGCTGAGTTCATCATGCGGGGCCGTGTGCAGGCCACTCTGGTAGTGGCTGGATGTGCGGCATTGCCGTTGTTGTATTGGTTGGGTGCTGCCGCCGGATGCCTTGTGCTCCTGCGGCGCGGATTGAAGGACGCCCTGGGCGTTCTTGCTCTGGGACTGCTGCCGGCATTGATCTGGTGGCTTTACTCCGACGACCCACGGGCACTTCTGGTGCTGCTGGGGTCTGCGAGCCTTGCGTTGGTTTTGCGCGCAAGCGAGTCCTGGAACCGCGTGCTGCTGGTCAGCATAGCGATGGGAGTGGTGTTTTCAGTGGTGTTGGGGACAGCTTTTGCTCCCCAGATCGAGATGCTGGCGCAGGCTTTGATAAAAGTCATGCCGTCGCTACTCGGTGACGTCTACCAGAAGTTGTCGGTAGACGAACAAGCGCGTTTCGCGTCCCTGATTGCACCGGTCCTGACCGGCCTGATTGCGGCGTTGTTGCAAATCGTCAGCTTGCTGAGCCTGCTTGTCGGGCGCTACTGGCAGGCGTTGTTGTATAACCCGGGCGGTTTTGGTCGCGAGTTTCGCGCCATCCGCTTCCCGCTGTTGCCGGCGATGTTGCTGCTGGCGTGCATGCTTCTGGGGCCGAATCTCGGTTCGCAGATGGCCATGTTGACGCCGTTGTGCAGCGTACCGCTGGTGTTCGCCGGGCTGGCCCTGATTCACGGGCTGGTGGCGCAGAAGCGACTGGCCAGGTTCTGGCTGGTGGGGTTGTACGTGACGCTGTTGCTGTTCATGCAACTGATCTATCCGTTGCTGGTGGTCCTGGCCATCGTCGACAGCCTGATTGATTTTCGCGGTCGTTCGGCACCGAAAGATGCCGATAACGCGAACGGTGAAGGTTAAAAGTTAAGAGGATTTTCACATGCAACTGATCCTTCTGGAAAAAGTCACCAACCTGGGCAACCTGGGTGACAAAGTGAACGTTAAGGCTGGTTACGGTCGTAACTACCTGCTGCCTTACGGCAAAGCTACCGCTGCGACCCCAGCCAACCTGGCTGCGTTCGAAGAGCGTCGTGCAGAGCTGGAAAAAGCAGCAGCAGATCGTAAAACTTCGGCTGAAAGCCGCGCTGCCCAACTGGCCGAGCTGGAAGTGACCATCACTGCCACCGCTGGCGACGAAGGCAAGCTGTTCGGTTCGATCGGTACTCACGACATCGCTGACGCACTGACCGCCTCCGGCGTTGAAGTGCAGAAGAGCGAAGTTCGTCTGCCGAACGGCACCATCCGCAACGTAGGCGAATTCGACGTAGCCGTGCACCTGCACGCCGAAGTTGAAGCCACCGTACGCGTTGTCGTGGTAGCAGCTTAAGCAGCACTTGTCGGCTGGCACCCTCGGGTGCTTGCCGGTAACATCGGGCACGATCCTGTTTACAGGTCGTGCCCTTTGTCTTTCTGGCATCCCCGTTTTTACATCTGATTCCAAGTGGCCATGAACGAAATCTCCGCTCCTGAGCAATACGATCTGCAAACCGCCGCGCTGAAAGTGCCGCCGCATTCCATCGAAGCCGAACAGGCTGTACTCGGTGGTCTGATGCTGGACAACAACGCCTGGGAGCGCGTGCTCGATCAAGTCTCCGACGGCGATTTCTATCGACATGACCACCGTCTGATTTTCCGTGCGATCGCCAAGCTGGCGGATCAGAACTCCCCGATTGACGTCGTGACCCTTGCCGAACAACTGGACAAGGAAGGTCAGACGTCGCAAGTGGGTGGCCTCGGTTACCTCGGCGAACTGGCGAAAAACACCCCGTCCGTCGCCAACATCAAGGCTTATGCGCAGATCGTCCGTCAACGCGCGACGTTGCGCCAACTGATCGGCATCAGCACCGAGATCGCCGACAGCGCCTTCAACCCGGAAGGTCGCACCGCCGAAGAGATTCTCGACGAAGCCGAGCGCCAGATCTTCGCGATTGCCGAGGCCCGGCCGAAAACCGGTGGCCCGGTGGGCGTGAACGATTTGCTGACCAAAGCCATCGATCGCATCGACACGCTGTTCAACACAGACAACGCCATTACCGGCCTGTCCACTGGCTATACCGACCTTGATGAGAAGACCAGCGGTCTGCAGCCGGCTGACTTGATCATCGTCGCCGGTCGTCCGTCGATGGGTAAAACCACCTTCGCGATGAACCTGGTGGAAAACGCCGTACTGCGCAGCGACAAGGCTGTTCTGGTGTATTCCCTCGAGATGCCAGGCGAATCGCTGGTCATGCGTATGCTGTCGTCCCTCGGCCGGATCGACCAGACCAAGGTGCGTTCCGGTCAGTTGGAAGATGACGACTGGCCGCGCCTGACCTCGGCGGTCAACCTGCTCAATGACCGCAAGCTGTTCATCGACGACACCGCCGGTATCAGCCCATCGGAAATGCGTGCGCGTACCCGACGCCTGGCGCGTGAGCACGGTGACATCGGCCTGATCATGATCGACTACCTTCAGTTGATGCAGATTCCAGGTTCCGGCGGTGACAACCGGACCAACGAGATTTCCGAAATCTCGCGTTCCTTGAAAGCCCTGGCGAAGGAATTCAACTGCCCGGTGGTGGCGCTGTCCCAGCTCAACCGTTCCCTGGAGCAGCGGCCGAACAAACGTCCGATCAACTCCGACCTCCGGGAATCCGGAGCGATCGAGCAGGACGCCGACGTGATCATGTTCGTTTACCGAGACGAGGTGTATCACCCGGAAACCGAGCACAAGGGCATTGCCGAGATCATCATCGGCAAGCAGCGGAACGGCCCGATCGGTTTTATCCGCCTGGCGTTCATCGGTAAGTACACCCGTTTCGAGAACCTGGCGCCGGGTAGCTATAACTTCGACGACGACGAGTAAGTTTTTCATCGTCTGACCCGGCCCCATCGCGGGCAAGCCCGCTCCCACAGTGATTTATGGTGTACCTGCTATTTTGGTATCACACAGAACCCTGTGGGAGCGCGCTTGCTCGCGATGGGGTCGACGCAATTTCCGACCACAGTCGTCGGAATTGGTCAAAAAATGTGCTATATTCCGCGCCCGCGAAATTCAATGAAAGCCAACACCGGTTATCGACATGCAAGCAGCCAAGCCGTTATTTGACTATCCCAAGTACTGGGCCGAATGTTTCGGGCCAGCGCCGTTCCTGCCCATGAGCAGGGAGGAGATGGATCAGCTCGGCTGGGATTCCTGCGACATCATCATCGTCACCGGTGATGCCTACGTCGATCACCCGTCGTTCGGCATGGCGATCATCGGCCGGCTGCTGGAGTCCCAGGGCTTCCGCGTCGGGATCATTGCCCAGCCGAACTGGCAGTCCAAAGACGACTTCATGAAGCTCGGCGAGCCGAACCTGTTCTTCGGTGTCGCGGCCGGCAACATGGACTCGATGATCAACCGCTACACCGCGGACAAGAAAATCCGTTCCGACGACGCCTACACGCCGGGTGGCATGGCCGGCAAGCGTCCGGACCGCGCCAGTCTGGTCTACAGCCAGCGCTGCAAGGAAGCCTACAAAAATGTGCCGATCGTACTTGGCGGCATCGAAGCGTCCCTGCGCCGCATCGCGCATTACGATTACTGGCAGGACCGGGTGCGCAACTCGATCCTGATCGACGCCAGCGCCGACATCCTGCTGTACGGCAACGCCGAGCGGGCCATCGTCGAGGTTGCCCAGCGCCTGTCCTACGGTCACAAGATCGAAGACATCACCGACGTGCGCGGCACCGCGTTCATCCGTCGTGACACGCCGCAAGGCTGGTACGAAGTCGACTCCACGCGCATCGACCGTCCGGGCAAGATCGACAAGATCATCAACCCGTACGTCAACACCCAGGACACCCAAGCCTGCGCCATCGAGCAGGAAAAGGGCCCGGTTGAAGACCCGCAGGAAGCCAAGGTCGTACAGATCCTGGCCAGCCCGCGCATGACCCGCGACAAGACCGTGATCCGTTTGCCGTCGGTGGAGAAGGTCCGCAATGACGCGGTGCTCTACGCCCACGCCAACCGCGTGCTGCACCTGGAAACCAACCCGGGCAACGCCCGTGCGCTGGTACAGAAGCATGGCGAAGTCGACGTCTGGTTCAACCCGCCACCGATTCCGATGACCACCGAAGAAATGGACTACGTGTTCGGCATGCCTTATGCGCGCATTCCGCACCCGGCGTACGGCAAGGAGAAGATCCCGGCCTACGACATGATCCGCTTCTCGGTGAACATCATGCGTGGCTGCTTCGGCGGCTGCACCTTCTGCTCGATCACCGAGCACGAAGGCCGGATCATCCAGAACCGTTCCCACGAGTCGATCATTCGCGAAATCGAAGAGATTCGTGACAAAGTCCCGGGTTTTACCGGCGTGATCTCCGACCTCGGCGGCCCGACCGCGAACATGTACCGCATCGCCTGCAAGAGCCCGGAAATCGAATCCGCGTGCCGCAAGCCATCGTGCGTGTTCCCTGGCATCTGCCCGAACCTGAACACTGACCACTCGGCGCTGATCCAGTTGTACCGCAGTGCCCGTGAATTGCCGGGTGTGAAGAAGATTCTGATCGCTTCCGGCTTGCGCTATGACCTCGCGGTCGAGTCGCCGGAGTACGTCAAGGAACTGGTGACCCACCACGTCGGTGGCTACCTGAAGATCGCCCCGGAACACACCGAGGAAGGTCCGCTCAACCAGATGATGAAACCGGGCATCGGCAGCTATGACAAGTTCAAGCGCATGTTCGAGAAGTACTCCAAGGAAGCGGGCAAGGAGCAGTACCTGATTCCTTACTTCATCGCCGCCCACCCGGGCACCACCGATGAAGACATGATGAACCTGGCCTTGTGGCTCAAGGGCAACGGCTTCCGTGCCGACCAGGTGCAGGCGTTCTACCCGTCGCCGATGGCCACCGCCACCGCGATGTACCACTCGGGCAAGAACCCGCTGCGCAAGGTCACTTACAAGTCTGACGCGGTGACCATCGTCAAGAGCGAAGAGCAGCGTCGCCTGCACAAGGCGTTCTTGCGTTATCACGACCCGAAAGGCTGGCCGATGCTGCGTGAAGCGCTGACCCGCATGGGCCGCGCCGACCTGATCGGGCCTGGCAAGAACCAGCTTATCCCGTTGCACCAGCCGTCGACCGACAGCTACCAGAGCGCCCGTCGCAAGAACTCGACGCCGGCCGGCAGCCACAAGGTTGCAGGAGAAAAGACCACCAAGATCCTCACCCAGCACACCGGCCTGCCACCGCGCGCCAGCGATGGCGGCAACCCGTGGGACAAGCGTGAGCAAGCCAAGGCTGCGGCGTTCGCCCGTAACCAGCAGGCGGCCAAGGAGCGCAAGGACGCGGCCAAGGGCAAGGGGCCGAAGCCGGCTCGCAAGCCGGTCGTGCCGCGCTAAACCGCGCTTGAGCTGAACAGAACGCCAACCTTCGGGTTGGCGTTTTGCATTTTCAGGCATAGGAAATGTGTTGAAGCCATAGGCCTCATCGCTGGCAAGCCAGCTCCCACAAGGATCTTCAATGGCCACAGTATTGTGAGCGGCAGATAAACCTGTGGGAGCTGGCTTGCCAGCGATGAGGCCGGCTCATTCAACCTTTCAGCAACTGCTCGCCACATTAAGGCGCAACTACCTCAACCCATTTCCTCGCATCGCCCGATTTTGGTGCTGTACTGCCTCCTGTAACGGGGGAAAGCGCCAGCGCCACTGGATGGCATAAGTCTTGCGCGCTTTCCCATACGCTCAAGGCTCGCAGGAGGCACGCCGTGTCGATTCATGTCGCATTGCACCATGTCACGCATTACCGCTATGACCGCGCTGTCGAGCTCGGCCCGCAGATCGTTCGCCTGCGTCCCGCCGCTCACAGCCGCACGCGGATTCTGTCCTATGCGTTGAAAGTCTCCCCCGAACAGCACTTCATCAACTGGCAGCAGGACCCTCAGGGCAATTACCTGGCGCGGCTGGTGTTCCCGGAGAAAACCGAAGAGCTGCGGATCGAAGTCGATCTGCTGGCAGAAATGGCGATTTTCAATCCGTTCGACTTCTTCCTCGAACCCTACGCGGAACAAATTCCCTTCGCCTATGCCGCCGATGAGCGCAAGGAACTGGCGCCGTACCTGGAAACCCTGCCCCTGACGCCGAAGTTCAAGGCCTATCTCGACGGCATCGACTGCACCCCGTTGCCCGCCGTGGATTTTCTCGTCGCGCTCAACCAGCGCCTGAGCGACGACATCGACTACCTGATCCGCATGGAGCCGGGCGTCCAGACGCCTGAACACACCCTTGAACACGCCTGCGGTTCGTGCCGCGACTCCGCGTGGTTGCTGGTGCAGCTGTTGCGCAATCTGGGGCTGGCGGCACGGTTCGTCTCGGGTTACCTGATCCAGTTGACCGCCGACGTCAAGAGTCTCGACGGTCCGTCCGGCACCGAAGTGGATTTCACCGATCTGCATGCCTGGTGCGAGGTGTACTTGCCCGGTGCCGGCTGGATCGGCCTGGACGCGACGTCCGGGCTGTTTGCCGGTGAAGGACACATTCCGTTGGCCTGTAGTCCCGATCCCTCCTCTGCGGCGCCGATCAGTGGCCTGGTGGAACCGTGCGAGTGTGAATTCAGCCACGAAATGTCGGTGGAGCGGATTTGGGAAGCCCCGCGGGTCACCAAGCCCTACACCGACGATCAGTGGCAGGCGATTCAGGCCCTGGGCCGGCAGATCGATGCGGACCTGCTTGAAGGCGATGTACGCCTGACCATGGGGGGCGAGCCGACCTTTGTGTCCATCGATGACCCGGACGGCGCCGAGTGGAACACCGCCGCACTGGGGACGGATAAACGACGGTTGTCCGCCGAACTGTTCCAGCGCATGCGCAAGCACTACGCGCCCCAGGGGCTGGTACATTTCGGGCAGGGCAAGTGGTATCCCGGCGAGCAACTGCCGCGCTGGTCGCTCAATTGCTACTGGCGCCGTGACGGCGTGCCGATCTGGCACAACAGCGCGCTGATCGCCGACGAACAGCAAGACTACGGCGCCGATGACGCGCTGGCCGGGCGTTTTCTGGCGAGCGTCGCCGAGCGTTTGAAAATTCCGACGCGATTTGTGTTTCCAGCCTACGAAGACAATTTCTATTACCTCTGGCGTGAAGGCATGTTGCCGCAGAACGTCAGCGCCGAAGATTCGCGTCTTGAAGAACCCATGGAGCGTGCGCGTCTGCGCAAAGTCTTCAGCCAAGGCCTGGACAAGGTCATCGGCCAGGTCCTGCCGCTGGCGCGCACCGCCAAGGGCGATCAATGGCAGAGCGGCCGCTGGTATCTGCGCGACGAGCACTGCCGACTGGTGCCGGGGGACTCGCCGCTGGGTTATCGCTTGCCGCTGGGTTCGCAACCCTGGGTGAAAGCGGCGGAGTATCCGTTCATTCATCCGCAAGACCCGAATCAAGACTTCCCGCCGCTGCCCGACACCGCACAACTGCAAAGCCAGGGCGAGCTCGCCGAGCTGCAAGAGCGCGCACCGAAGGTCGACGAATCCGCCGACTGGCTGACCCGTACGGCGTTCTGTGCCGAGGCGCGGGAAGGCCGGTTGTACCTGTTCATGCCGCCGCTGGAGCGGGCCGAGGACTACCTCGAACTGGTCACGGCCATCGAAGCCACCGCGCAAGAGCTGATGTGTCCGGTGTTGCTGGAGGGCTATGAGCCGCCGAGCGATCCGCGCCTGGGCAATTTCCGCATCACCCCGGACCCGGGGGTGATCGAGGTCAACGTGCAGCCGTCCGCGACCTGGGATGAGCTGGTCGAGCGCACAGAGTTCCTCTACGAAGAAGCGCGCCAGACCCGGCTGACCACCGAGAAATTCATGATCGACGGCCGGCATACCGGCACGGGCGGCGGCAACCATTTCGTGCTGGGTGGCGCGACACCGGGGGACTCGCCGTTTCTGCGTCGCCCGGATCTGCTGCGCAGCCTGATCAGTTACTGGCACAACCATCCGTCGCTGTCCTACCTGTTTTCCGGGTTGTTCATCGGTCCGACATCCCAGGCACCGCGTGTCGACGAAGCGCGCAACGATGCATTGTATGAACTGGAAATCGCCTTCGCACAGATGCCTGAAGTGGGTGAAGAATGTCCGCCATGGCTGGTGGATCGACTGCTGCGCAACCTGCTGATCGATGTCACCGGCAACACCCACCGCGCCGAGTTCTGCATCGACAAGCTCTATTCGCCGGACGGTGCCACCGGGCGCCTCGGGTTGCTGGAGCTGCGTGCATTCGAGATGCCGCCCCATGCGCGCATGAGCCTGGCGCAACAGCTGTTGCTGCGGGCGCTGGTCGCGCGGTTCTGGCGCGAGCCCTACGCACCGCCGAAACTGGCGCGCTGGGGCACGGAGCTGCACGATCGCTTCCTGTTGCCGCATTTTATCGAGCAAGACTTCGCCGATGTCATCGTCGACCTCAATGCCGCCGGTTATCCGGTGCGGGCCGAATGGTTCGCCGCGCACCTGGAGTTCCGTTTTCCCAAGGTGGGCGATTACGCCGTCAGTGGCATTGCGCTGGAACTGCGCCAGGCGCTCGAGCCCTGGCATGTGCTGGGCGAAGAGGGCGGCATGGGCGGCACGGTGCGTTACGTAGACTCGTCGCTGGAGCGCTTGCAGGTCAAGCTCAGTGGCTTGCCGCCTCAGCGTTACCTGTTGACCTGCAACGGCATTCCGGTGCCCTTGCAGCCGACCGGACGTGTAGGGGAATTCGTCGCGGGTGTGCGCTTTCGTGCGTGGCAACCGGCCAACTGTCTGCAACCGACCATTCCGGTCCATGCGCCGCTGGTGTTCGACCTGCTCGACACCTGGATGCAGCGCTCGCTGGGCGGTTGCCAGTACCACGTCGCCCACCCGGGCGGGCGCAACTACGACAGCTTGCCGGTGAACGCCAATGAAGCGGAGAGCCGGCGTATGGCGCGGTTCTTCCGTATCGGACACACGCCGGGGAAAATTCCTGTACCGATTGCGGACATTAACGACGAGTTGCCGATGACGCTCGATTTGCGACGTTTCTAGACCGTCCGCGACGCCCGGGTTTTTCGTCTATCCGGGCGTCACGAGCCTGCGCTAGTCTGACCGTTCATTGCTGTCTGCCGAGCTTTCCATGCCTGACCTGCTAGACCGCTACCCGCTCACGGCGGGCACCTATCACGAACTGCTCGACGACAGTGGCGCCGTGCGCGCGCACTGGCGCCGACTGTTCGAGCAGTTGCAACGCAGCACGCCGGCGCAGTTGGTGCAGCGTCAGGCGTTGCTGACCCGGCAAATCCAGGAAAACGGCGTTACCTATAACGTCTATGCCGACCCCAAGGGCGCGGACCGGCCATGGGAGCTGGACCTATTGCCCCATGTCATCGCGGCTGACGAGTGGCAGCAGTTGTCGGCCGGCATCGCTCAGCGGGCGCGCTTGCTCAATGCCGTGCTCGCTGACCTTTACGGTCCGCAACGATTGATTGCCGAGGGGCTGCTGCCGGCGGAGCTGGTATTCGGCCATAACAACTTCCTATGGCCCTGCCAGGGCATCAGTCCGCCCGACGGAGCCTTTCTGCATCTGTATGCGGTAGATCTGGCGCGCACACCCGATGGCCGCTGGTGGGTGACGGCGGATCGTACCCAGGCGCCGTCGGGAGCCGGGTATGCGCTGGAAAACCGCACGATCGTATCCCGAGCCTTTCCCGAGCTGTACCGCGATCTGAAAGTGCAGCACCTGGCCGGGTTCTTCCGCACCTTGCAGGAAACCCTGGCCCGGCAGGCCCCGAGTGACGGGGACGCGCCGTTGGTGGTGCTGCTGACACCAGGGCGTTTCAACGAAAGTTATTTCGAGCATCTGTATCTGGCTCGCCAGCTCGGTTATCCGCTGGTGGAGGGCGGCGACCTGACGGTGCGCGACGCCACGGTTTACCTGAAGACCCTGAGTGGCCTGCGTCGGGTCCACGCGATCATGCGTCGTCTCGATGACGATTTCTGCGATCCGCTGGAGTTGCGCACCGATTCGGCCCTCGGCGTGCCGGGCCTGCTGGAAGCGGTGCGCCAGGGGCGGGTGCTGGTGGCCAACGCTCTCGGCAGCGGTGTACTGGAATCACCGGGCTTGTTGGGTTTCCTGCCGAAGATCAATCAATTCCTGTTTGGCGAAGAACTGATTCTGCCGTCCATCGCCACCTGGTGGTGCGGCGAAGCGCCGGTATTGGCCCAGGCCCTGGAAAAGCTGCCGGAGCTGCTGATCAAACCGGCGTTTCCGTCTCAAAGCTTTGCACCGGTATTTGGCCGTGATCTGAGTGAAAAACAGCGCCAGGAACTCGCCGAGCGCATGCAGGCTCGGCCATACGCCTATGTCGCGCAAGAACTTGCTCAATTGTCCCAGGCGCCGATCTGGCAAGCCGAGGACGGTCAGCTGCAACCCCGCGCCATCGGCATGCGCGTGTATGCGGTGGCCAGCCGCGAGGGGTATCGGGTACTGCCCGGTGGCTTGACCCGGGTCGCCGCGCAAGCCGATGCCGAAGTGGTGTCGATGCAACGCGGTGGCGCCAGCAAGGACACCTGGGTGCTGGGCGAGCGTGCGCCCAGCGGCGAACAATGGAAGGCCCAGCGCAACATCGGTGTGCATGACCTGGTGCGGCGCGATCCGTACCTGCCGTCGCGGGTGGTGGAAAACCTGTTCTGGTTCGGTCGTTACTGCGAACGTTGCGATGACAGTGCCCGTTTGCTGCGCATCATGCTGGCGCGCTATGTCGACGGCGACGACCCGCAAGCCCTGCAGGCCGCGGTGGATCTCGGCGAACGGCTGATGTTGCTGCCCGAGGAGGGCGAGTTGCCCGAGCGCCTGTTGGCGGCGTTGCTCGGCGATGACTGGCCGTTCAGCCTGCGTTCCAACCTGCAACGCCTGCAGTGGGCCGCATCCCAGGTGCGCGGCAAGCTCTCGCGGGAAAACTGGCAGGCATTGGTGGAGTTGCAGCGCGAAGCCATGGAGCTGGAAACCGAAGAGCCGGATTTCGGCGAGTTGCTGGACTTCCTCAACCGGCTGGTGATGTCCCTGGCGGCGTTGTCGGGCTTTGCCCTGGACGACATGACCCGGGACGAAGGCTGGCGTTTCCTGATGATTGGCCGGCGGATCGAGCGCCTGCAATTTCTCAGCGGCAGCCTGGCGGCGTTCCTTCGGGGCGCCGGGGCTTTCGACCAGGCCGGGCTGGAATGGCTGCTGGAACTGGGCAACAGCAGCATCACCTACCGGTCTCGATACCTGGCGGTGGCGCAGTTGATCCCGGTGCTCGACCTGCTGTTGCTCGATGAGCAGAACCCTCACGCCGTGTTGTTCCAGTTGAAACTGGTGACCCGCACCCTCAAGCGCCTCAACGATGACTTTGGCGTGCCGCGCGAAGCAGCGCTGCCGCAATTGGTCGAGCGACTGGCGCGATTCGATCTCGGCTGCCTGGAGAACCCGCTGTTCGGCGACGCCAGTGTTCGCGCCGCGATCGGGGGGCTGGCCGCACTGCTGCAAGAGATCGCCGACGCCAGCGGGCAGGTGTCCGATCGCCTGGCGTTGCGGCATTTCGCCCATGTCGACGATGTCAGTCAGCGCACGGTGTCCGTCTGATGAGCGCTCACTACCAGATTTTCCACGACACCCATTATCACTACGACAGCCCGGTGTCCCTGGCTCAGCAACTGGCGCATTTGTGGCCGCGACCTTGTGCCTGGCAGCGCTGCACCGACCGGCAACTGCAGATCAGCCCGCAGCCGACCTCGCGCCGCGATGAGCTGGATGTCTTCGGCAATCCGCTGACCCGGCTGGCATTCGAGCGTCCTCACGATGAATTGCTGGTCAATGCCAGCCTGACCATTGAAGTGCTGCCCCGACCTGCGCTGGACTTCAATCTGTCACCGGCGTGGGAACAGACCCGTGGCGCGCTGACCTACAGCAGCCAAGCGCTGTCACCCGAGTTGCTCGAAGCCTGCCGATACCGGTTTGAATCGCCGTATGTGCATTTGAAGAAAAACTTCGTCGAGTTCTCGCAAAGCTGTTTTCCGCCCGGTCGAGCGTTGTTGCTCGGCTTGCAGGCGCTGATGGAGAAAATCTTCAGCGAGTTCACCTTCGATGCCGAGGCGACCCAAGTGGCGACGCCGCTGGTAGAAGTGCTGGAGCGTCGACGCGGGGTTTGCCAGGACTTTGCTCACCTGATGCTCGCCTGCGTGCGTTCCAGAGGGTTGGCGGCGCGCTACATCAGCGGCTACCTGCTGACCCAGCCACCACCGGGCCAGCCGCGATTGATCGGTGCTGATGCATCGCACGCCTGGGTCTCGGTGTTTTGTCCGGTGCTGGGGTGGGTGGACTTCGATCCGACCAACAATGTGCAGCCGGCACTGGAGCACATCACCCTGGCCTGGGGCCGCGATTTCTCCGATGTTTCGCCGTTGCGGGGGGTGATTCTGGGGGGCGGTAATCACGACCCGGAAGTGCGGGTCACCGTGATGCCACTGGACTGACAACGATCCACTGTAGGAGCGAGCTTGCTCGGGAAAAACGCTAGGGCACCGCGATTCTCCCGGTTTCCCGCGTCATCGTTAACGACCATCGCGAGCAGGCTCGCTCCTACAGAGGATCCGGTGGGCCTGATCAGATCATCGGGCCCTGAGGGTCTCAGGCGTCGGGCGCCTGATCTTTCGGTGCTTCAACATCACTTTCTGCGGCCACTTCACCTTCTGCTTCCGGGTTCAGTGCGGCGGCTTCTTCTTCAGCTGTAGCTTTCTTGCGCTGAAGCTTTTCCTCTTTCTTCTGCTCCTTGGCCAAGTCTCTCTGACGTTTGGCGAAGGAATAATTGGGTTTAGCCATGGGCGATCCTCTGGGGTCGAAGGTGAGGTTGAGCGGCGCGTATTCTGCCCTGTATCGGTGCCGAGTCGTTAGTCGGGTTTTTGCTCGACCCACTTCGGCGGTACGCTCGGCTGCCAGCTATCGAGAGCGTCGAGCAGTGTTTGCGGCGATTCGCTCACCTGCAGCATGTCACGGTGCGGCGCGCGAACGAAGCCTTCGCCGACGATGTGATCAAGAAAACCGGTGAGTTTGCTGTAGAAACCGTTCACTTCCAGCAAACCCAGCGGTTTGCCGTGGTAGCCGAGCTGGCCCCAGGTCCAGACTTCGAACAATTCTTCGAGGGTGCCAAGGCCACCGGGCAGGGCGATAAAGGCATCGCTGAGCTCGGCCATCCGTGCCTTGCGCGCATGCATGCCATCGACCACTTCCAGGCGGGTCAGGCCGCTGTGGCCGATTTCCTTGTCCTTGAGGCTTTGCGGGATGATGCCGATCACTTCACCGCCGGCCGCCAGGGCCGCGTCGGCGACGATGCCCATCAAGCCCACGGCGCCGCCGCCATAAACCAGAGTCAGCTTGCGTTCGGCCAGAGCCCGGCCAAGGGCCACGGCGGCTTCGCGGTAAGCCGGGTTGGTGCCGGTGCTGGCGCCACAAAATACACAGACGGATGTTAAAGACATGCCTTGCTCCATGGTCGATCAAGGCCACAGAGTAAAGCCAGGCGCACCGTACTCCAAGGGCTAGACTTGGTGTTCCCGGGTTTCGTACGTACCGCTGGCGCCGCAAGCGTAGGCGGCCAGCAAACTGCACAACAGACTGTTGATCGACATGACAGATGTTCCATTTGAAGGGGGACGGCCTGATGATAGGCCCGGACCAGACACTTGGCCGTTAGATAGTTTGCATCGGGCTCATAGCCCGAAAGTTGTATACAATTTTTGATTCAAGTCATATGAACTTGCGAAGTTTTCAGGCAGTCTTCTGTCCATTCGCGATTTCGTTAACCCTGCCTTGGAGATTCACCATGTTTGCCAAACTTGTTGCGGTATCCCTGTTGACACTGGCCAGCAGCCAACTGATGGCTGCAGAGTGCAAAGTCACTGTCGACTCCACCGACCAGATGTCTTTCGACACGAAGGCCATTGAAATCGACAAGAGCTGCAAGACGTTTACCGTGGAACTCAAGCACTCCGGCAGCTTGCCGAAGAACGTCATGGGCCATAACTGGGTGCTGAGTAAAGAAGCCGACATGCAGCCGATCGCCACCGATGGCCTGAGCGCCGGCATCGACAAGAACTACCTGAAGGAAGGCGACGCCCGCGTGATCGCCCACACCAAGATCATCGGCGCCAACGAAACCGATTCGGTGACCTTCGATGTGTCCAAGCTCGCGGCCGGTGAAAAGTACGGGTTCTTCTGCTCGTTCCCGGGCCACATCTCGATGATGAAAGGCACCGTGACCCTGAAGTAAACAGGCACACCGCGTCATCGTTCATCGCGGGCAAGCCACGCTCCCACAAGGTTCTGTGTCGGACACAATTTTTGTGAACACCTGAAATCCTGTGGGAGCGGGCTTGCCCGCGATGAGGCCAGAAGCATCGACGCATGTTCTGGCCAAAGAAAAAGCCCGCTGAAGCTCAACACTTCAGCGGGCTTTTTCATTCAATCACCAATCAAGGCGCAAACGGCATAACCCGCTTGTGATGGGTCTTGTTGTACGTATCGCAAATGATCTTGAACGCTTCCTCGCGTACCGGGTTGCCGTGCAGGAACGCATCGATCTCGGCATAGGTCACGCCATGGGACGCTTCGTCCGGTTTGCCGGGCGACAGGTCTTCGAGGTCGGCGGTCGGGACTTTTTCCACCAACGACTCCGGCGCGCCGAAGCTGCGGGCGATGGCGCGGACCTGGTTTTTCACCAGGCCACTCAGTGGCGCCAGGTCGCAGGCGCCGTCACCGAACTTGGTGAAGAACCCCATCACCGCTTCCGCCGCGTGATCAGTGCCGATCACCAGGCCATGGGCCGCGCCGGCGATGGTGTACTGGGCGACCATGCGCATGCGCGCCTTGGTGTTGCCGAGCACGAAATCCACCGACACCGCATGTTTGCCTTCGAAGGCCGCCACTTCATTGGCCAGGGCCTTGACCGCCGGGCCGATGTTCACGGTGTGGCGCTCGTCCGGCTTGATGAAGTCCACCGATGCCTGGGCGTCGTGCTCATCGAACTGGGTTTCGTAGGGCAGGCGCACGGCGATGAATTTGTAGGCGGCGTCGCCGCTGCGCTGGCGCAGTTCACGCACGGCGCGCTGGGCCAGCAGGCCGGCGGTCAGGGAGTCGACACCGCCACTGATGCCCAACACCAGGGTCTTGAGCCCGGAGTTGACCAGACAGTCCTGAATGAAGGTCACCCGCCGGGCGACTTCAGCCTCGAGGGCGGCTTCGTCGGCGAATGGCGGCTGGACCTTGAGCTGTTCAGCAATCTCACGCTGTACGGCTTGCATGAATTCACTCCTTGCTTGATGTACTTGAAAGGGCGGCAGGAACCTGGAAAACGTGTCGCAGGTAGGCGACGAAATTCGGGTCTTTACAGTGCGTCTTGCCTGGCTCGTCGGAGATCTTCGCCACCGGCTGGCCGTTGCAGGCGGTCATTTTAAGCACGATGCTCATCGGTTCGACACCCGCAATGTCACAGGTCAGGTTGGTGCCGATGCCGAAGCTGACATTGATCCGACCGCGCAGCACCCGGAATATCTCCAGGGCCTTGGGCAGGGTCAGGCTGTCGGAGAAGGTCAGCGTCTTGCTCATCGGGTCGATGCCGAGCCTGTGATAGTGGGCGATGGCTTTTTCCGCCCAAACCACCGGGTCGCCCGAGTCGTGGCGCAAACCGTCGAAAAGCTTGGCGAAAAACAGGTCGAAATCGCCGAGGAAGGCATCCATGGTGATGCAGTCGGTCAGGGCAATCCCCAGCAGGCCCCGGTATTCGCGGACCCAGCAATCGAGTGCGGCGATCTGGCTGTCGATCAGCCGCGGGCCGAGTTGCTGGTGCGCCATGATCCACTCGTGGGCCATGGTCCCCAGGGGTTTCATGTCCAGTTCCCTGGACAGGTGCACGTTGCTGGTGCCGACGAAGCGTCCGGGGAAATCGTGCTTGAGCACATTCACCACTTCTTCCTGCACTCGGTAGGAAAAACGGCGACGGGTGCCGAAATCGGCCACCTGCAACTCGGACAATTCATCACTGCTGGCGTTGGCGCTCAGCCAGTCGAACTTGCGGTAGAGCTGCTCGCGGGCCTGCTCCAGTACGATTTCACGGTAGCGATAGCGGTTGCGCACCTCGCTGACCAGCGCCAGCAGGGGCACTTCGAACAGGATTACATGCAGCCAGGGGCCACGCAGGCGGATAAACAGCTCACCGTTTTCGATGCCGGTGTGGATGTAGCGCAGGTTGAAGCGAAACAACCCTAGAAAACGCAGGAAATCCGGCTTCAGGAAGCTGATGCGCTCCAGAAAGCTCAATTGATCGGCGCTCAGGCTCAGTTCGGCCAGGCGCTCGATCTGGAAACGGATTTCCGCCAGATAGGGGCGCAAGTCCTCGCTGTTACGGCAACGAAACTCCCATTCGACTTCGACGTTGGGGTAGTTGTGCAGCACCGCCTGCATCATGGTCAGCTTGTAGAAGTCGGTGTCGAGCAGGTTCTGCACGATGCGATCGGCAAATACACTCTCGCTCATAACGGGAATCTCCAGCGCAGCGGTATTGATCAGTGGCGCTAGTGGCGCATATCAGAGGGCTGGATTGCCAGCGATTTCTTGGATCACTCTAGATCCCTGTGGGAGCGGGCTTGCCCGCGAAGAGGTCGGCACATTCAAAATCAATTTTGTCCGGTATTACGCCTTCGCTGGCAAGCCAGCTCCCACAGGTACGGCGTGCACCCCTAAATTTGCGACATCTCAGGGCTATCGATCTGCTCCAGCATCCACTTCACGAAGTCCCGCACCTTGGGCACTTCCGCCGAATGCTCCGGGTACGCCAGGTAATAGGCGTCGGTACTGGGCATTGCATGCTGCCAGGGAATGACCAGCTTGCCGTCAGCCAGTTCCTCTTCCACCAGAAAGCGTGGCAACAACGCCACGCCGCAGCCAACCTGGGCGGCGCGGATGCACATATAGAAGGTTTCGAAACGCGGGCCGTGGTAGCTGTGCTCGGTGTGATAACCCTGGTGATCGAACCAGTCATGCCACGCCTGGGGGCGCGAGGCGTTTTGCAGCAGGACCAGGTCGGTCAGTTGCGTCGGGTCGGTGAACGGCGTGTCCGGCAGGCTGCCGGGGGCGCATACGGGCACCAGCTCTTCGCCGAATAGCTTCAGGCACTCGGTGCCGGGCCGCGAACCCTGGCCGAAGTAGAACGCCAGGTCGCTGCGCCCTTGCAGCAGATCGTCGGCTTCCTGCTCGCTGCACAGGTCCAGGTGAATCGATGGATGCCGCAGGCGCCAGCCTTTCAGGCGCGGTACCAGCCAGCGTGCACCGAAAGTAGGAGGCGTCGAAACCCGCAGGACTTCGGTTTCGCCACCGTAGGAACGCAGGTAATGGGTCGACATCTCCACCTGGGTAAGGATTTTTCGCACCTCAACCAGGTACAGATCGCCGGCTGGCGTCATCTGCAGGCGGCGGCGCACCCGACGGAACAGCAGGTGCTGCAGCAGCTCTTCGAGTTGCGCGACCTGTTTGCTCACGGCGCTTTGGGTCAGGTTCAGCTCTTCGGCGGCCCGGGTGAAGCTCAAATGCCGGGTGACGGCCTCGAAGCACTGCAACGCAGCGATCGATGGCAAGTAGCGTTTATTCAGCATGGGCGGTCCTTGGTTCTTGTCTCTTTATTGCCAGCAATGCACAGCATGAATAAACGGAATGATATCTCTCTTAATGGTCGTTTGTTGAGTAACCTCCGGGCAGCTAAAACTACAGGTCTGATCAGCCGTGAATTTCCGGCTGCACGTGTTCTGTCTTTTGCTTGAGGAGTGACCCATGGTTGCCGCATTGCTTGATCGTCTAGGTGTGAATCCGGCCCTGTACCAGAACGGCAAAGTGCCGGTGCATTCGCCGATCGATGGCAGCACGATTGCCGCTGTGAACTGGGAAGGCGCGGCTGAAGTCGAGCAGCACATCAGTCGCGCAGATCATGCGTTCGAACTGTGGCGCAAGGTCCCGGCACCGCGCCGTGGTGAGTTGGTGCGTCAATTCGGTGAAGTGCTGCGCGAATACAAGGCAGACCTCGGCGAGCTGGTGTCCTGGGAAGCCGGCAAGATCACCCAGGAAGGCCTGGGTGAAGTTCAGGAAATGATCGACATCTGCGACTTCGCCGTCGGCCTGTCCCGTCAACTGTACGGTTTGACCATCGCCTCCGAGCGTCCTGGCCACCACATGCGTGAAACCTGGCACCCGCTGGGCGTCGTCGGCGTGATCAGTGCCTTCAACTTCCCGGTCGCGGTCTGGGCGTGGAACACCACGCTGGCGCTGGTGTGCGGCAACCCTGTGGTGTGGAAACCGTCGGAAAAGACTCCGCTCACGGCACTTGCCTGCCAGGCACTGTTCGACCGCGTGGTGAAGAATTTCAGCGATGCCCCTGCGCACCTGTGCCAGGTGGTCATCGGTGGCCGCGATGCCGGCGAAGCCCTGGTGGATGACCCGCGCGTTGCGCTGATCAGCGCCACCGGCAGCACCCGCATGGGCCGCGAAGTGGCGCCGAAAGTGGCCGCGCGCTTTGCCCGCAGCATTCTCGAACTGGGCGGTAACAACGCCATGATCCTCGGCCCGAGCGCCGACCTGGACATGGCCGTTCGCGCGATCCTGTTCAGCGCCGTCGGCACCGCCGGTCAGCGCTGCACCACCCTGCGTCGCCTGATCGCCCATGAATCGGTGAAGGAAGAAATCGTCACCCGCCTGAAGGCCGCGTACTCGAAAGTACGTATCGGCCATCCGCTGGAAGGCAACCTGGTCGGCCCGCTGATCGACAAGCAAAGCTTCGACAACATGCAGGATTCGCTGGAGCAGGCCCTGAGCGAAGGCGGCAGGGTCTTCGGCGGCAAGCGTCAGCTCGAGGATCAATTCCCGAACGCCTACTACGTGTCGCCGGCGATCGTCGAAATGCCGGAGCAGAGCGACGTGGTGTGCCACGAAACCTTCGCCCCGATCCTGTACGTGGTCGGTTACAGCGACTTCCAGGAAGCCCTGCGCCTGAACAATGCCGTGCCACAAGGCCTGTCCTCGTGCATCTTCACCACCGACGTGCGTGAAGCCGAGCAGTTCATGTCGGCGGTGGGCAGCGACTGCGGCATCGCCAACGTCAACATCGGCCCGAGCGGCGCGGAAATCGGCGGTGCGTTCGGTGGCGAGAAAGAAACCGGCGGCGGTCGCGAGTCCGGCTCCGATGCATGGCGCGGCTACATGCGCCGCCAGACCAACACCGTGAACTATTCGCTGGAGTTGCCGTTGGCTCAAGGGATCACGTTTGACTGATAGGCCCTCATCGCTGGCAAGCCAGCTCCTACAAGGTGTACACAAACCCTGTGGGAGCTGGCTTGCCAGCGATGCGTTGTTTTTGTTTGTTAGGTTTCTGCCTGGAGTCTGGCAATGCCGTTACGCGAAGAGTGTCTGTGGGAAAAACTGACGCCGCAAAGGCCGGACAATTCGGCCCTCAAGGGTGAGGTCACGGTGGATGTCTGCGTCATCGGCGCCGGGTTTACCGGTCTGTCGGCGGCGGTGCATCTGCTGGAACAAGGCAAGAGTGTTTGTGTGCTCGAAGCCCATCGCGCCGGCCACGGTGGCTCGGGGCGCAACGTCGGGCTGGTCAATGCCGGGATGTGGATTCCCCCGGACGAGATCGAGGCCGGGTTTGGCAGCGAAGTCGGCAGCCAGCTCAACCGCATGCTGGGTGCGGCGCCGTCCCTGGTGTTCAGCCTTGTGGATAAATACAACATCGATTGCCAGTTGCGCCGCGAAGGCACGCTGCACATGGCGCACAACGCCCGTGGCGAAGCCGATCTGCGCAGTCGGGAAGAGCAATGGAAGCGTCGCGGCGCACCGGTGGAATTGCTCACCGGTCAGGCCTGCGAGCAAGCAACCGGCACGAAAAAGATCGCCGCCGCGCTGCTCGATCGCCGTGCCGGCACGCTCAACCCGATGGCCTACACCACGGGGCTGGCCAAGGCAGCCATCGGTCTGGGTGGTCAGTTGTTCGATCATTCCCCGGTTACCCGGCTCGAACGCCAGGGCCAGCGCTGGTCGGTGCAAACCGCCCAGGGTTCGGTCATGGCCGAGAAAGTGGTGATTGCCTCCAATGCCTACACCGAAGGCGACTGGACAGAGCTGCGGCGCAATTTCTTCCCCGGTTATTACTATCAGGTGGCCTCGGTGCCGCTGACCGAAGAGGCTGCGCAGCAAATTCTTCCGGGCGGCCAGGGTTCCTGGGATACCCGTCAGGTCCTGAGCAGTATTCGTCGGGATAAAGACGGGCGCCTGCTGCTGGGCAGCCTCGGCAATGGCAATCAGAAGCCGGCCTGGTTTCTCAAGGCCTGGGCCGACCGGGTGCAGCAGCACTATTTCCCCTACCTCAAACAGGTGGAGTGGGAGTGCACCTGGACCGGTTGCATCGCCTTCACCCCCGATCATTTGATGCGTCTGTTCGAGCCGGCGCCCGGTTTGGTGGCAGTCACCGGCTATAACGGCCGGGGCGTGACCACGGGAACGGTGGTCGGCAAGGCCTTCGCCGATTACCTGTGTAACGGAAATCCTCAAGCGCTACCGATTCCCTTTGCGCCCATGCAGCCACTGGCCGGGGTGGGGTTGCGCAGCTGTCTGTACGAGGCGGGATTCTCGCTGTATCACGCAGGCCAGTGCCTGCGGATCGTGATCTGAAGGTTGATTTTTGCAGTGGAAAGCGGCGCTTTTTCGATCAGCAGCTAGCCTGTAGTGGTGCGGGTTGTAGCAGTCCCGCACCAGCAGTGTGCACTTCGGTGACGCACGTTGTTACAGGCTGGTTGCACTTCGTTTAAAGGCGCGGTTGCAATGATGGCGCATGCGGGTTGCGCCTCAAAAAAATAATGGTTTTACCTGCCGCGGTTTAGACGGTTGCACGCCCAATGAAAATGGGTCCGAAACAGTCGAAATAACAAGAAAGCAGCGACTTTTTTCAGAATAAAAAACCGATGGCACGGCCCTTGCTCTGAGCATTCAGTGAAGTCGCAGTGCCAATTAAAAAAACCATGGAGCACCACCTCATGTCCCAGACGTTTTACAAGAAAGGTTTTCTGGCCCTCGCAGTGGCAACTGTGTTGGGTGTTTCTGCGTTTGCTCAGGCTGACATCAAGATCGGCGTAGCGGGACCAATGACCGGCGCCAACGCGGCATTTGGCGAACAGTACATGAAGGGTGCACAGGCGGCGGCCGATGCGGTCAACGCGTCGGGCGGCGTGAACGGGGAAAAAATCGTCCTGGTCAAGGGCGATGACGCCTGCGAACCGAAGCAGGCCGTGACGGTCGCCAAGGACCTGACCAACCAGAAAGTCGCCGGCGTGGTCGGTCACTTCTGCTCCTCGTCGACCATCCCGGCCTCCGAGATCTATGACGAAGCGGGCATCATCGCCATCACCCCGGGCTCCACCAACCCGGCCGTTACCGAGCGCGGCCTGAGCGCCATGTTCCGTATGTGCGGGCGTGACGACCAGCAAGGCATCGTGGCCGGCGACTACATCGTCGACGTGCTCAAGGGCAAGAAAGTGGTCGTGCTGCACGACAAGGACACCTACGGCCAAGGCCTGGCGGATGCCACCAAGGCTCAACTGGTCAAGCGCGGTGTAACGCCTGTGCTGTATGAAGGCCTGACCCGTGGCGAGAAAGACTTCAGCACCATCGTGACCAAGATCCGCGGTGCCGGCGCTGACGTCGTCTACTTCGGTGGTCTGCACCCGGAAGCCGGTCCTCTGGTGCGCCAACTGCGTGAGCAAGGCCTCAAGGACGTCAAGTTCATGTCCGACGACGGCATCGTGACCGACGAACTGGTGACCACCGCTGGCGGTCCGCAATTCGTTGACGGCGTGCTGATGACCTTCGGCGCCGACCCACGCCTGCTGCCAGACAGCAAGGCTGTGGTAGACGCCTTCCGCAAGGCCGGTACCGAACCTGAAGGCTACACCCTGTACGCCTACGCTTCGGTGCAGACCCTGGCTGCAGCTTTCAACGGCGCCAAGTCCAACAAGGGCGAAGACGCGGCGGCATGGCTGAAGAAAAACCCGGTCAAGACCGTCATGGGCGAGAAGACCTGGGACAGCAAGGGCGACCTGAAAATCTCCGACTACGTGGTTTACCAGTGGGACAAGGACGGCAAATACCACCAGCTGGAAAAACAGAAGTAAGGGCTGACCCGATCGGCTGAACCCCACAGTTCCCTTGTGGGAGCGGGCTTGCCCGCGATGGCGCCAGATCAGTCGACATCCATGTTGGCTGATACACCGCTATCGCTGGCAAGCCAGCTCCTACAGGGGGGCGGCCTGATCGTGACTGACATTGCTCCGACGTATATCTGTATTTTCCTTAGAAGAACCGCACAGCCACATGTGCAGGTTCTCATTGCGTGAGATTGCGTTATGGATGGTATTTTCCTGCAGCAACTGGTCAATGGCCTGACCCTCGGGTCGGTCTATGGCCTGATCGCCATCGGCTACACAATGGTCTATGGCATCATCGGCATGATCAACTTCGCCCACGGCGAGGTTTACATGATCTCCGCTTACCTCGCGGCGATCAGTCTGGCTCTGCTGGCTTACTTCGGTATCGAATCTTTCCCGCTGCTGATGCTTGGCACACTGATCTTCACCATCGTCGTCACGGCGGTGTATGGCTGGGTGATCGAGCGTGTCGCCTACAAACCCCTGCGTAACTCCACCCGCCTGGCACCGCTGATCAGCGCCATCGGTATTTCCCTGATCCTGCAAAACTACGCACAGATCGCCCAGGGCGCGAAGCAACAAGGCGTTCCGACTTTGCTTACGGGTGCCTGGCGCGTTGAGATCGGTACCGGTTTCGTTCAGCTGACCTACACCAAGGTCTTCATCCTGATCGCCGCGTTTGTCGGGATGGGCCTGCTGACCTACATCATCAAGTACACCAAGCTCGGCCGCATGTGCCGTGCAACCCAGCAAGACCGCAAGATGGCTTCGATCCTGGGGATCAACACCGACCGGGTGATTTCCTACGTGTTCATCATCGGTGCAGCGATGGCGGCCCTGGCCGGCGTGCTGATCACCATGAACTACGGCACATTCGACTTCTATGCCGGCTTCATCATCGGGATCAAGGCGTTCACCGCCGCGGTGCTCGGCGGGATTGGCTCACTGCCCGGCGCGATGCTCGGCGGGATCATTCTCGGCATTTCCGAGTCGCTGTTTTCCGGTCTGGTGAACTCGGACTACAAAGACGTTTTCAGCTTCTCGCTGCTGGTCCTCGTTCTGGTCTTTCGGCCTCAAGGCCTGCTCGGCCGTCCTCTTGTGTCGAAGGTGTAAGCGATGTCTTCAACCACTAAAAAAACCATTGATATCAAAAAAAGTCTGGTTGACGCGATTCTTGCCGGCCTCATTGCCCTGATTGTGTTCGGGCCGATTGTCGGCGTCGTTCTCGATGGCTATGGCTTCAACCTGGAAACCACCCGGGTGGCGTGGATCGTGGCGATCGTCATGGCCGGCCGCTTTGCCTTGAGCATGTTCCTGCAGACACCCAAGGGCCTGAAAATCCTCGAAGGCTTTGAATCGACAGGCTCCGGCGTGCATGTGCTGGCGCCCGACTACAAGTCGCGGCTGCGCTGGATCATCCCGCTGGTCATCGTGATCGCCGTGGTGTTCCCGTTTTTCTCCAACTCCTACCTGTTGGGCGTGGTCATCCTCGGGCTGATCTATGTGCTGCTGGGGCTTGGGCTGAACATCGTGGTCGGCCTGGCCGGCCTGCTCGACCTCGGTTACGTGGCGTTCTACGCCATCGGTGCCTACGGTCTGGCGCTCGGTTATCAATACCTGGGCCTGGGTTTCTGGACGGTGCTGCCGCTGGCGGCGATCACCGCCGGCCTGGCCGGTTGCATCCTCGGTTTCCCGGTGCTGCGACTGCACGGTGACTATCTGGCGATCGTGACCCTGGGCTTCGGTGAAATCATCCGCCTGATCCTCAACAACTGGTTGTCGCTGACTGGCGGCCCGAACGGCATGCCGGCACCGCTGCCGACCTTCTTCGGCCTGGAATTCGGCAAGCGAGCGAAGGATGGTGGCGTGCCCTTCCATGAGTTCTTTGGCCTCACCTACAACCCGGACGTGAAGTACTACTTCATCTACGCGGTGCTGTTCCTGGTGGTACTGGCCGTGCTGTACATCAAGCATCGCCTGACCCGCATGCCTGTAGGCCGCGCCTGGGAAGCCCTGCGTGAAGACGAGATCGCCTGCCGTTCCATGGGCCTGAACCACGTGCTGGTCAAGCTCTCGGCGTTCACCATCGGTGCCTCGACGGCCGGTCTGGCCGGGGTGTTCTTCGCCACCTACCAGGGTTTTGTAAACCCGACCTCGTTCACCTTCTTCGAATCGGCCCTGATCCTCGCCATCGTGGTACTCGGCGGCATGGGCTCGACCATCGGTGTGGTCATCGCGGCCTTCGTATTGACCGTGGCCCCGGAGCTGCTGCGTGGTTTCGCCGAATACCGCGTGCTGTTGTTCGGCATCCTGATGGTGTTGATGATGATCTGGCGACCGCGCGGCCTGATTCGGATCAGCCGTACCGGTGTGACCCCGCGTAAAGGAGTAGCGCCATGAGCGAAGTCGTACTCAGTGTCGAAAAGCTGATGATGCACTTCGGCGGCATCAAGGCGTTGAATGACGTCAGCCTGCAGGTCAAGCGCAACTCGATCTTCGCCCTTATCGGCCCCAATGGCGCCGGCAAGACCACGGTGTTCAACTGCCTGACCGGTTTCTACAAAGCCTCCGGCGGCAAGATCGAACTCAATGTGCGTGGCGAGCAGACCAACGTCATCAAGTTGCTCGGCGAATCGTTCAAACCGACCGATTTCGTCTCGCCCAAAAGCTTCATCAGCCGGCTCCGCTACAAGATGTTCGGCGGCACCCACCTGGTGAACCGTGCCGGGCTGGCGCGGACGTTCCAGAACATTCGCCTGTTCAAGGAAATGTCGGTGCTGGAAAACCTGTTGGTGGCGCAGCACATGTGGGTCAACCGCAACATGCTCGCCGGCATCCTCAATACCAAGGGCTATCGCAAGGCCGAAAGCGATGCGCTCGACCACGCGTTCTACTGGCTGGAAGTGGTGGACCTGGTGGACTGCGCCAACCGCCTGGCTGGCGAGCTGTCCTACGGCCAGCAACGCCGCCTGGAAATCGCCCGGGCCATGTGCACCCGTCCGCAGATCATCTGCCTCGACGAACCGGCCGCCGGCCTCAACCCTCAGGAAACCGAAGCGCTGAGCGCGATGATCCGGCTGCTGCGCGACGAGCACGATCTGACCGTGGTGCTGATCGAACACGACATGGGCATGGTGATGAGTATTTCCGACCACATCGTGGTGCTGGACCACGGCATCGTCATCGCCGAGGGCGGACCCGATGCGATTCGCAACGACCCGAAAGTGATTGCGGCCTACCTGGGCGCCGATGAAGAGGAAGTGGTGCTATGAGCCAACCCATCCTCGAACTCAAGAACCTGGACGTGTTCTACGGGCCGATCCAGGCCCTGAAGAAAGTCTCGCTGCACATCAACGAAGGGGAAACCGTCAGCCTGATCGGCTCCAACGGCGCCGGCAAGTCGACCCTGTTGATGTCGATCTTCGGTCAGCCAAGGGCGGCGGACGGGCAGATCCTCTACCAGGGCGTGGACATTACCCACAAGTCGTCCCACTACATCGCCTCCAACGGCATCGCGCAATCGCCGGAAGGGCGGCGGGTGTTCCCCGACATGACCGTCGAGGAAAACCTGCTGATGGGCACCATCCCGATCGGTGACAAATACGCCAAGGAGGACATGCAGCGCATGTTCGAGCTGTTCCCGCGGCTCGAAGAGCGGCGTACCCAGCGGGCGATGACCATGTCCGGCGGCGAGCAGCAGATGCTCGCCATCGCCCGCGCCCTGATGAGCCGGCCGAAGTTGTTGCTGCTCGATGAGCCGAGCCTGGGCCTGGCGCCGATCGTGGTGAAACAGATCTTCGCGACCCTGCGGGAACTGGCCAAGACCGGCATGACCATCTTCCTGGTGGAGCAGAACGCCAACCACGCCTTGCGGTTGTCGGACCGGGCGTACGTGATGGTCAACGGCGAAATCCGCATGACCGGTAGCGGCAAGGAACTGCTGGTCAACGAGGATGTGCGTAACGCCTATCTTGGCGGGCACTGAGTTTTAGTGGTTATACACAAGCCCCGGTGCGCAAGCGTCGGGGCTTTTTTACATCCCCCCAAACACCGCAAATCCCCTGTAGGAGCGAGCCTGCTCGCGAAGATCCCCAGGACAACGCATTTATCCAGAATGTTCTCGTTATCGTTGACGCCCATCGCGAGCAGGCTCGCTCCCACAGGAAATTGTGGAAAACAATATTCCCAAGCTCCTGAACCGCGACATAAAGCCGCTGCAAATAATTGTTTTGTCACGGTTTTGACTTGTCCCCGTTTGCTGTGGAACCGGCTGTGAATAACGTGGGAGTAGCTGGCTGCAGGCCTTTAAACCCGTGGCGTGCAGAGTGATGGTTGTTTTTTGATCAGGCGCTTTTGCGCAACTTGAGGGACGCTTTGTCAACCTTTTTATTGGTGATGAAAGTGAGTGAAATCGGCGTGGACAAGCCTGTGGATAAGTCTGTGGTTAAACTCTGGAAAGACCCGGCTGAAGGCCGTGGTTACTGGCTTGGCGCCATCGTCGGTTTGACCCGTCAGTCATGAAAATCGCCAGGGGCTACACGGCAGGCTATCGAGGGTCAAGCAAAAAAGTTTCAAAAAACCGCGCAAAGCCTTGTGGATAGCGGCTTGCAGCTTTTCCACTTGCCCCCAAAGACTGTGGACCGGCCTGTGGATAACGTGCGCGCACATGGCTGTAGGCCAAGCGGGTAAAGGGTTTGCGAGGATTGGTTGTTTTTTATACAGAAAGTGCGGTTGCCGCTATGGGCAAGGCCGGGCATGCTGCCTGCTGATTTTCTATTCCAATGGCTGGCGATCAGCCGAAGCAAGGAGAACACGATGTCCAACACCCTGTTTATTACCGGCGCGACCTCCGGTTTTGGTGAAGCCTGTGCCCGTCGTTTTGCCGAGGCCGGCTGGAAACTGGTGCTGACAGGCCGTCGTGAAGAGCGCCTCAATGCGCTGTGCGCCGAGCTGTCGAAGCAGACCGAAGTCCATGGCCTGGTGCTCGATGTGCGTGATCGCAAGGCCATGGAGGAGGCGATTGCCAATCTGCCGCCATCCTTTGCCAAGCTGCGCGGGCTGATCAACAACGCCGGGCTGGCCCTGGGTGTCGATCCTGCGCCCAAGTGCGACCTGGACGACTGGGACACCATGGTCGATACCAACGTCAAGGGCCTGATGTACAGCACCCGCCTGCTGTTGCCACGCCTGATCGCCCATGGGCGTGGGGCCGGTATCGTCAACCTGGGTTCCATCGCCGGCAACTATCCGTACCCGGGCAGCCACATCTATGGCGCGACCAAGGCGTTCGTCAAACAGTTCTCCCTGAACCTGCGCTGCGACCTGCAAGGCACGGGCGTACGGGTCAGCAACATCGAGCCGGGCCTGTGCGAGAGCGAGTTCTCGCTGGTGCGTTTTGCCGGTGACCAGGAGCGCTACAACGCCACTTACGCCGGCGCCGAGCCGATTCAGCCGCAGGACATCGCTGACACCATCTTCTGGGTGCTCAATGCGCCGGCGCACATCAATATCAACAGCCTGGAGCTGATGCCTGTGAGCCAGACCTGGGCCGGGTTTGCTATCGAGCGTAAGTCTTAAGACCGAGTCACGGCCAATCGCGAGCAAGCTCGCTCCCACAGGATTTTGTGTCGTCCACACAATTTGTGTGCACCTTGACCCACTGTGGGAGCGAGCTTGCTCGCGATGGCGTCGGCGCAGCCGGTGCAGGACATCAGCTAGACTCCTCCCTCAAGCAGCCCGCCACACCCGGCGGTCTAGAGGTATTAGAGGAGATCCAGTGAGTAATCGAGGCGAGCAGTCGCTGCTCAAGCAATCGACCTTCCTGATGCTCGCCGTGACATTCGCCGGGATCATCACCGGGTTTGTGTCGGGCGCTCAATCCATCCTGTTTGATGGCTTTTTTTCGTTGATCGCGGCTTTCATCAAGGTGCTGATGCTGATCACCGCCCGACTGATCGCCAAGGAAAGCAATCAACGCTTCCAGTTCGGTTCCTGGCATCTGGAGCCCATGGTGCTGGTGATCGAAGGCTGTTTCATATTCCTGGTCGCCATTTATGCCTTTCTCAACGGTGTGTTCGGCATCATCAGCGGTGGCCGCGAGGTTGAACTCGGTCTGGTGATCTTCTACGCGGCGTTCTTCACTGTCGTTGAGTTCATTTATTTCTTCTACGTCCGCCATCGCAATCGCACGCTCAATTCATCGCTGATCCGGTTCGACAACATCAGTTGGCTGGTGGACGCGATGCTGTCGGCGGGGCTGCTGGTGAGTTTCCTCATCGCGTTGCTGCTCAAGACTCAGGGTTACGACAAGTGGGCGGTGTATGTCGATCCGATGATTCTGATCCTGCTGGCCTTGGGCATGCTTCCTCCGGCGTTCAAAATCCTCGGGCCGGCCTTGCGCGATGTGTTGGGGATCGTCCCGGATCAGTTGGACGACAAGGTGCGTCAGGTGATGGAGGTGGCGAAGGTCGAGCATGGTTTCGACGATTACATCTCCTACGTGCAGAAACACGGCAGGGCCTGCTTCATCGAGATTCACATCGTATTGCCGAAGGATTACTGGCTGGACGGTGTGGGGCAACTGGACAGCCTGCGCGAGGAAATATCCGCAAAGCTCGGCGAACCGGACGCTGCGCGATGGCTGACCATCAGCTTTACCGGGGATCGCAAGTGGATTGAGTGATGGGAGTGCACCTCGACATCAGTCGAGGTACTCCGCCAACCCGCGGTAACAGGTCGCCAGGTGATAAGGCGTGGTCGACGGCATGTCGCGGCGGCTGACTTCACCGTGCTCATCACGGCATTCGTACCACCCGCCTGCGTGCAGCGAACGTTGCTGCAACGCCTGCAACTGGCGCAAAACATCGGCTTCGCTGTCCGGTCGCAGCGTCAGTGCGCGCAGGTATTCGGCCTGCGCCCAGATGCGCTGCGTGGCGTCCCGCACGCTGCCATCCGCGGCGAAGTCGAGCATCGCCCGCACGGCGCCAGTCTGTTGATCGACGCCCATTTGCTCGGTAAAGGCGAAAGCCCGCTCCAGATCGGCATGCAGCGTCGACTGGCGTAACAGCGCCGAGGATTCCAGCAGGAAATACCATTCGAACTGATGGCCTGGTTCGAACCAGTTGTCCACAGATCCCAACGGCTTCTCCATCAACACGCCACGTTGCGGATCGATGAAGCGCGCGTGCATGGCTGTGCATAACTCGACGAGCGCCTGCTGCACGTCGAGGTCTTCACGCACCGACAGGGTGGCGAGGAACGCTTCGGCCAGGTGCATCAACGGGTTTTGCAACGGGCCGCTGCCCAGCGATGCCCAGTCGCGGTCGAGCGTGGCTTCGTACAGACCGTCGTCCGTGGCGAAACGCTGCGCAATCACTTCCAGCGAGGCGTTGAGTACCGACTCGACCAATGGCTCGCGGACCTTGTCCCAGTAATGGGCGCAGGCGAACAGGATGAAGGCGTGGGTATAGAGGTCCTTGCGCTGATCCAGCGGTGCGCCCTGTGCATCGACGCTGTAGAACCAGCCGCCATGCTCGGCGTCGTGGAAGTGTCGCTGCAAGGAGCGGAACAACGCGGCGGCGCGCTCTTCGGCGCCCGGCACCTGACCGATCAGGCTGGCGAACAGGTACAACTGCCGTGCACAGGCCATGGCCCGGTAGCGTTGCGGTGGCAGCGGCCGGTGTTCGGCATCCAGCGCCTCATAGGGCAGCGCCATGTCGGCATTCCAGCCCGGACCTTGCCAGAGCGGCACGATGACGTTCAGGAAGTGCTGTTGCACCGAGGTGAACAGGGCGGTCAATTGAGGCTGGGAAGCGGAGCGGGAAACAGGCGGCATTGGCTGGCGTCGTCACGGCAGGGGCGATTGCGCGACATGTTAGCAGGCCTGAGAGTTGTGGTGTTTGTCCGGCCGCCATCGCTGGCAAGCCAGCTCCCACAGTAGTTTGCTGTGTGGCATGGATTTCATTCACACCAGAAACCCTGTGGGAGCGGGCTTGCCCGCGATGAGGCCAGTTCAGGTACTGGAGAACTAGCCCGCCAGCAACCACACCCCGGTCGCCGCCGAGGCTGCACCCGCCAGACGAACCAACGGCGCTGCAGCCTGCGGCAACACCCGCACCAGCACATAACCCGCCGCATGCAACACCGCTGTCGCCGCGACAAACCCTGCGGCATACGCCCATGGACTCGACATGGCCGGCAGCTCAAGACCATGCGCCACGCCATGGAACAACGCAAACAACGCCGTCGCACCCACTGCCAACACCAACGGTGGACGCACTGCCAACGCAACCGCCAGGCCCAAAGCCAGGACGGAAGCAGCAATCCCGCTTTCCAGCGCCGGCAGGTTCAACCCTTCAAAACCCAACATCCCGCCGATCAACATGGTGCCAACGAACGTGCACGGCAGCGCCCAACGTGCAGCACCTTGCTGTTGCGCCGCCCACAGACCGACCGCGAGCATCGCCAGCAAATGATCGAGACCACCGATCGGATGGCTGATACCAGCGACCAAGCCATTGTCGCCGTGCCCCGGATGGGCGAAGGCGAGGGCCGGCGTCAGCAGCAGGGCCAGGGCGCCGAGAATGCGTTTGAGTGTCATGGGTAAGCTTCCTTGTTGAAATCGTGATCAGGCCGCGGTCAGCAAACCCTGGCGTTCGATGAAGGCGATGATCTGTTCCAGACCCTGGCCGGTTTTCTGGTTGCTGAACACGAACGGCTTGCCGTTGCGCATGCGCGTGGTGTCACTGTCCATCAGCGTCAGCGACGCCCCTACCAGAGGCGCGAGGTCGATCTTGTTGATCACCAGCAGGTCGGACTTGCAGATCCCCGGCCCGCCCTTGCGCGGCAGCTTGTCGCCGGCCGAAACGTCGATCACGTAGATGGTCAGGTCGGACAGTTCCGGGCTGAAGGTCGCGGAGAGGTTGTCGCCACCGGACTCCACCAGGATCAAATCCAGCCCCGGAAAACGGCGATTGAGTTGATCCACGGCCTCGAGGTTGATCGAGGCGTCTTCGCGGATGGCCGTGTGCGGGCAGCCGCCGGTTTCCACGCCGATGATGCGTTCCGGCGCCAGGGCTTGGTTGCGCACCAGAAAGTCGGCGTCTTCGCGGGTGTAGATGTCGTTGGTGACGACGGCCAGGTTGTAGCGCTCGCGCAGGGCCAGGCACAGGGCCAGGGTCAGCGCGGTTTTGCCGGAGCCGACCGGGCCGCCGATGCCGACGCGCAGGGGTTGTGTGTTCATGTGATTCTCCAAAACAAGGGGCCCTAGGAACGGAACAGACGGCTGTATTGGCGCTCATGGGCCATACACGCCAGGGACAGGCCGAAAGCGGCGCTGCCGTAATGGTCGGGATCGATTTGCGTGGCGTTGTGTTGGGCTTGTTGAAGCAGCGGCAACAGTTCGCTGGTCAGGCGCTGGGCGGCTTGCTGGCCCAATGGCAAGGTTTTCATCAACACCGCCAACTGGTTTTCCAGCCAGCTCCATAGCCACGCGGCCAGGGCGTCCTGCGGGTTGATCTGCCAGGCGCGCGCGGCCAACGCCCAACCCAGGGCCAGATGGGGCTCGGCGCGTTGTTGGAGAAATGCGCGAGCAGGAGCGTCGAGTTCCGGCAAGCCATTGAGCAATTGCTGCAACGAGTAGCCCATCTGCCGGCTCTCCTGATGCAGTTCGCGGGTTTCGCGGCTGGCGCGGTGTTCTTCGCAGCGTTGCAGCAGTTCGTCCCAGTTTTCTGCCGTTGCAGCCACGCAATGAGCCAGCAGCAATGGCGCTTCGAAACGCGCCAGGTTCAACAGCAGTTGATCGCTGATCCAGCGTCGGGCGCTGTCGGGGTCATGAACGCGGCCGTTATCCACGGCCATTTCCAGCCCCTGGGAGTAGCTGTAGCCGCCAATCGGCAATTGCGGACTGGCCAGGCGCAACAGCGCCCAGGCCGGGTTCATGGGCGTACGCCGAACTGGTGCAGTTTCGGCGCGTAGTTGAAGTCTTCATCACCGTGGCGCGAATGATGGTGGCCGCCGCCATAGGCACCGTGTTCCGGCTGGAACGGCGCTTCGATGTTCACGGCAACGGCACCGAGTTGTTCGAGCATGGCCTTGAGCACGTAGTCGTCGAGCAGGCGCAACCAGCCGTCGCCAACTTGCAGGGCGACATGGCGGTTGCCCAGGTGATAGGCCGCACGGGTCAGTTCGAAAGCGTTGGCGCAGGTCACGTGCAGCAATTGTTCGGGACGGGCGCAGACACGCACGATCCGCCCGTCTTCGGCTCGCAGGCATTCGCCGTCAAACAACGGCGGCTGGCCGCGCTCCAAAAACATTCCGACGTCTTCGCCCTCGGCACTGAAACAGCGCAAACGGCTTTTGCTGCGGGCTTCGAACGTCAGGTGCAGTTCGGCGGCCCAAACGGGTTGAGGGTCGATTCTGCGGTGAATCACCAGCATCGGAAGGCTCCAGCAATGGACATTGCTCAGGCTAGAGCAAGGGGCTTGCCAATCGACGCGATGTGTAGGAAATGGCTGTGGGATGGGTCGGATAAGTTGCGAGGGGAAGGGGTTTTGGATGAAGTTGGTGCGCTGTTTTTGATTTGCGCACCAAGTTGAGGCGATGAAGCTCCCGCAGGTTTATTCGGTGCTGCCAAGCCCTTGCCAATGTTTGAGGCCGATAAAGATAAACCGCAACTGCTGGGTGATTTTAGCCTGGGGCGTCAGGTGTTCGGGCAAGGCCTCGGCGGGCGGATCGATGATGTCCGGCAGGGTGGCGAACACGCTTTTGACGATCAGGTCCGCCATGACGCTCAGGTCGGCGATGCCCAGATGCTGCAGCTTGGGCATCAATGACAAATCCGCCGCGAGGTCCGAACTGATGCCTTCACGCAAGCGGCCGATGGCCTTGCGCACCGGCAGCGAACCGCCGTATTGCTCGCGGGCGAGAAACAGGAACTGCGAACGGTTGGCACTGACCACGTCGAGAAAGATCCGCACCGAGGCATCGATGATGCCGCCCATCACGAATTCGTTGTGTCGTACCAGGCGAATGGTTTCGCGGAAGGTCTGGCCGACTTCGCTGACCAGCACCAGGCCCAGTTCATCCATATCGGCGAAATGACGGTAGAAACCGGTCGGTACGATACCGGCGGTTTTCGCGACTTCACGCAGGCTCAGGCTGCCGAATCCTCGGCCGCCGTCCATCAGGCGCCGGGCAGCGTCCATCAGGGCGTTACGGGTTTGTTGTTTCTGTTCGGCGCGGGGCAGCATCGCAAGGGTGTTTTTCTGGACGGGACGCGGCGCACTCTAGCAAATCGGCTTTGCCGGCGTCGAACGCCTGTGGGGGATCAAGCGGGGAAATGTGATATCGATCAAGCGGACCGCTGGAAAGTCAAAAGCCCAATCCGGGGATTGGGCTTTTTTTCTGGGCGGCCATGGGGCTTAGCTCAGGGCGCTGTTGCGTTCGATCACACGGTCACCACCGCCTTCAGCGAGGGTCTGACCTTGTGGCGTGCGATCCGAACCGTCGGCAGCCAGGGTCTGGCCTTGTGGGGTGCGGTCGGAACCGTCGGCAGCGAGGGTCTGACCTTGTGGGGTGCGGTCGGAACCGTCAGCAGCCAGGGTCTGACCTTGTGGAGTACGGTCCGAGCCATCCTGAGTGATTAGGCCTTTTTCTTTCAGGCGATCGTTACCGCCTTCGGCAAGGGTCTGGCCTTGAGGAGTGCGGTCGGAACCATCGGCGGCGATGGTCTGGCTGAACACGGAGCGGCTGTCTTTCACTTGAGGAGTCGCCTGGTCAGCGGCAGGCAGTGCAAAAGCGGTGCTGGCCAGCATTGAGAGGGTAAGGCTAAGCAGTAATTGGCGTTTCATGATTGTTTGCTCCTTGGGGGGGCGAAAAAGTGGGTACGAGGACAATGCTACTCTCGATAAGTCGATATAAAAGTTCATAAACGCAATGGTAATAATCAACGGAATTGATTGTTTGCTGCGCAGGCTCTAGATCGGGCGTTTCCGGCGAGTTGTCTTGCACCGGTTTGGGTATTTTCGACTCACCTGTGCCATGCAAAAGTGCGGGGCCGGTAACGCTGGATGACTGATGGGTCAGTATTGGACTGGCTGAATTCGGCGAAATCGGTCTTTCGATTAAACCTGCCGTGTTTTTATCAGTCGTAGACTTCATGGCGAGCCGCTTCCGGTTCACCGTTTCACATGTGCGCCGCAGTCGGGGCGCTCAGTCGTATCAGGAGCCCTGTGCAATGACGCGCACCCAAAAGACGTTTGTCTGGACCCTTTCCACTTTTCTGACCTTGCTGGTGGTGCTGGTATTGATCCTCGTGTTCTTCGACTGGAACCGGATCAAACCGCCGCTCAATGCCAAAGTTTCCGAAGAGTTGCACCGTGCTTTTGCCATCAACGGCAATCTGTCGGTGGTCTGGCAGTCCGAGCCCGATGAAAGCGGCTGGCGCGCCTGGGTGCCGTGGCCCCACGTGGTGGCCGAGGATCTCAGCCTGGGCAACCCGGACTGGTCGAAACAGCCGCAGATGGTCACCCTCAAGCGGGTAGAACTGCGTATTTCACCCTTGGCATTGCTGGCGCAGCGGGTGGTGATTCCGCGTATCGACCTCACCGAACCGAATGCCCGGCTGCAACGCCTGGCGGACGGGCGCGCCAACTGGACGTTCAAGTTCGACCCGAAAGATCCGAACGCCGAGCCTTCCAGCTGGGTGGTGGATATCGGCGCGATCGGTTTCGACAAGGGCCGCGTCATGCTCGACGACCAGAACCTGAAGACTCAACTCGATGTGCTGATCGATCCGTTGGGCAAGCCGATTCCGTTCAGCGACATCGTCGGCGACAAAGCGGCGAAAACCGCGCAGGAAAAGGGCTCGTCCCCCCAGGATTACGCGTTCGCCCTCAAGGTCAACGGCCAGTACCACGGCCAGAAACTTGCGGGCCAGGGCAAGATTGGCGGGCTGTTGGCGCTGCAGGACTCGGCGCGGCCGTTTCCGCTTCAGGCCCAGGTGAAGATCGCTGATTCCAGCGTCGAACTGGCGGGCACCCTGACTGATCCGCTGAATCTCGGCGCTCTGGACCTGCGCCTGAAACTGGCCGGCACCAGCCTGGGCAACCTCTACCCGCTGACCGGCGTGATCCTGCCGGATACACCCCCCTATGCCACCGACGGCCACCTGGTCGCCAAGCTGCATGACACCGGTGGCGCGCAGTTTCGCTATGAAGACTTCAACGGCAAGATCGGCGAGAGCGACATCCACGGCAATCTGACTTATGTGGCCAGTCAGCCACGGCCAAAACTCAGCGGCTCATTGCTGTCCAATCAATTGCTGTTCGCGGACCTCGCGCCGCTGATTGGCGCCGACTCCAACGCCGAGCAGAAGGCCCGTGGTGGTGAAAGTAAACAACCGACGGACAAAGTGCTGCCGGTCGAAGAGTTCAAGACCGATCGCTGGCGCGATATGGACGCCGATGTCGAGTTCACCGGCAAGCGCATCGTGCACAGTGAAAAACTGCCGTTCAACGACCTTTATACCCATCTGGTGCTCACCGATGGCGTGCTCAGCCTCGAGCCGCTGCGCTTCGGCGTGGCCGGCGGCAAGCTGGATGCGCAGATTCGCCTGAATGGCCATACCGATCCCCTGGAAGGCAAGGCCAGGCTCACGGCGCGAGGTTTCAAGCTCAAACAGCTGTTCCCCGGTTTTGAGCCGATGAAAACCAGTTTTGGCGAACTCAATGGCGACGCGGATATCACCGGACGCGGCAACTCGGTGGCCAAGCTGCTGGGCAGCGCCAATGGCAATTTGAAGATGATCATCAACGATGGCGCCATCAGTCGCGAACTGATGGAACTGGCGGGGCTGAACGTCGGCAACTATGTGGTCGGCAAGATCTTTGGCGACAAGGAAGTGAAGATCAACTGCGCGGCGGCCGACTTCGGTATCCAGTCCGGCCTGGCAACTACTCGCCTGTTTGTGTTCGACACCGAGAACGCCATCGTCTACATCGACGGCACCGCGAACATGGCGACCGAACAACTGGACCTGACCATCACCCCGGAATCCAAGGGCTGGCGCCTGATTTCATTGCGCTCGCCGCTGTATGTGCGCGGCAAGTTCATCAAGCCCGATGCCGGGGTCAAGGCCGTGCCGCTGATACTGCGCGGCGCCGGGATGGTGGCGCTGGGCGTGATCGCCGCACCAGCGGCAGGGTTGCTGGCGCTGGTGGCTCCGAGTGGGGGCGAGCCGAATCAATGTGCGCCATTGTTGGAGCAGATGAAGGCGGGCAAGGCGCCGAAGACTGTGGAGTACTGACGCCAATTCTATGATCCTACAGCACTTCACTAAGTATCTCGAAGTGCTGTGCTGCCTGTATAAGGTTTCTTTTTGTCGGTGCCAAAAAATTACCGAGAATCTTGGATTCGAATTATTTCGGCAGTAATACTGTTATCGAGATATGCGTCAACGTCAACTCTGAGGTCTTCGTACGTGGACTCGTCAAAAGTGCTGGATAATAGCCAGGTATTAAAGTCATCTTTGTTGGTTGTATCGAGCACAGGGTTGTTCAAAATGCCGATATCGAGATATTGACCGCTCTCGATAGTAATTCTCAGTGTGTGCACGGTTTTTTCGTGGTTGATAAAGGTCAATAGGATGCCAGTGCTCGTCTTTTTTTCTGAAGTGTCGCCTTTTTTGTTATCCTGGTAGCTTGTAGTTGTGTGAGCGTTAAAGCGGGTAGTTAGGGCCAATATTGATGGCGAATCCTTGGGCTGCTCCTTCAGTACGGAAAACGCATGGTCAAGTGTTTGTCGATCGTTCTCTGAAAGTACATCGCCATAAGCTTGCAGCGAGATAGTGTACAAACTTTCTTCGCTGGAGCGAGTGTTGGTTTGATCTAAGCTGCAGGTCACCCAGCTCAGGTCTGCGACAGTTTTTGTATAGGTGGACCACACCTCATCGCTGTTGGTGCTATTAGTGTCGGCTACTAAATGGCCGGTGAGGCTTGAATGTAAAATGTCATTTTTGAATTTTTCGGAGTGCTCTCCAGAAAAAATAACAATATTGCCGCTGACAATGTAGAGGTCTAAATTGGAGGTGGGCATTTTGGACTCCAGATATATTCGATTGTTAAAGTCGACAAGTTTCGTCGACTTTAACATGGCCTGTATGTGGCATTAGGCCGGTTTTAGTTTTGGGAGCTTCCTGATCTTCGATTTAGCGTCGTTCAAAAAGACTTCGCGTAGCTCTCCGCGCAAGCCGTCAAAAATGGCGTTGTCCAGATAAGTGTGCATTGCTCCTGATTTTATGGTGGTGGATTGTTTGGTGGTCTTCCAGAACAGGAAGCTTGTTGTACTTTCCTGATTGTCCAGTGCGATGGTGTTCAAAACCATATTCGCTTGCCCGTTGCTATCAAGCCATGCCGGGGCAATGTCGAACTTTGATTGTTTTCCAAGCTTTTTATTTGATTCAAATAACGTGGTCAATTTTTCATCACCCTGGATGGCGGTGATGGCTTGTTTTGCGAGGTTTGTCAGTAAGTTTGCATTGTTGCCAATTAGTCCTTTTATTACATCTATGGCGACTTGGTCCATTGTCAGGTTTATGCCCTTGATAGTCACGTCCTGAAGATTTTTGGCTTGAATTACCCAGCCCAGATCACTTAATCCTTTTGTGTAGTATTTATACCATTCAAACTGTTGTGTGGTATCCGGGTACTCTATGTCGGCTGCATTCTGCATAACCAGTTTGCAGAGGTTGACATCTGATATGAGGCTTTCAGAGAACCCCGGGAGAAATATGTTCACACTGTCGGGAGTTACAAATCCATTTGGGCCATTGTTATCGTGTGGAGGTGTGGGTGTTTCATTGAGAGATAAAAGAGATCGAATGGCTTCTGGTTTAAGAGGGGGGAGCGTATTGATAAATTCCAAGCGTTGTTCAATGTTCATATAGAATCCTTTCTAACGAGTTTTGGTGATCGTTTGGTCGCGGCTCAAGATTAAGCTGAATAAAGATAAAGTCTATTTTGATGTTGTTACTTTTAATGTTTTGGTTGGTTTGTATTCTGGCTTGCAGGGCTGCGGTGTGTAATGAGGTTTAAAGTTGAGGGCGTCTCTAGAAGTTTGAGTTGCGGGGGCGGCGCAGAGGTTTTTTATAAGTACACTCTCTGCTTAGTTGTCGAAGGTTCCTATCTTTGAAATAGGCGGGATAATTGAGTCTCCTCCTGCAACCACGCAAAAAACGCTCGAACCGGCGGATGCCGCTCGCGCCCCGGTACGCACAGTGCGCTGTAGCCGGCGCCATCGACCTGGATGTCCCTGCGGTATGGCAACAACAGGCCACTGGCCACGCTCTCCGACACAAGAATATTGCTTGCCAACACCAGGCCCTGCCCGGCAATCGCGGCTTGCAGGGCGTAGTGTTCTTCGTCGTATTCACGCACGGCGGGCTGGCCGTTCAGCCATGTTTCACCGGATCGCGCGCACCAGGCCTCCCAGCCGTGGGCATAGAGCTTGGAATTGTGCCAGCGCACGCTGATCAGCACCGGTGTGCGACTCGACGCCAGGGCCACTTGCTCGGGGGAGCCGTAGACACCGAAGGACTCATCGAACAGGCACTGGCCATACAGGTTGGGGTAATTGTCGAGGCTGTAGCGCAGCACCAGATCGACACTGGCGTCCTGATGCAGGTCGATGACTTCGCAATGGGTATCGAGGCGCACGCTGATGTTCGGGTGCCGGGCGTAGAAACGTCCCAGCCGTGGCACCAGCCACAGCGCGGCGAAGGCGGCGGTGGTGGAGACCGTCAAGTTCGCGCTGCTGCGTTGCGGGCGCAGGGTATCGACACTTTGCGCCACTTCGAGGAAGGCCCCGTGCAGGCTCTGGAACAGCCGTTCGCCGCAATCAGTCAGGCGCACCTGGCGGGGCAGCCGCTCGAACAAAGGCACGCCGAGCCAACTCTCCAGGGAGCGGATCTGATGGGACACCGCGGTCGGCGTGACGGACAGTTCTTCGGCGGCGGCCTTGAAGCTCAACAGGCGTGAGGCGGATTCGAAGGCGCGCAGGGCGGTCAGAGGCAGCGAGGCGAACATTGAACACTCCATGGATGAAATCAATTCATCCAAACTGATTTCTACTCATTTGAATAAGAGCAGCTGTGAGCTTCAAGCTGCAAGCCACAAGCCGTTTAAGTCTAGCCCTGAGGAGAGACAGATGAGTAAAATTCTTGCCGTTCATGCCAGCCCCCGTGGTGACCGTTCGCACTCCCGGCGTTTGGCGGAAGTGTTTCTGTCGGCTTGGCAGGCCCGTCATCCACACTCGCAGTTGACCCGGCGCGAAGTCGGTCGGGCGCTGATTCCGCCCGTGAACGAGGCCTTCGTGGCCGCCGCGTTCTACCCGCAGCCCGACGCTCGGCCACTGTCGATGCAGGCGGACCTGGCGCTCAGCGACGAACTGGTCGGCGAACTGCTCGGCCACGATGTGTTGCTGATTTCCACGCCGATGCACAATTTCAGCGTGCCGAGTGGCCTCAAGGCCTGGATCGATCAGATCGTCCGGGTCGGGGTGACCTTCGATCACACCCTGGACAATGGCGTGGCCCAGCACCAACCGTTGGTGCAGGGTAAAAAAGCCCTGATCATCACCAGTCGTGGCGGCTTCGGTTTCGGCCCGGGAGGTGAACTGGAAGCGATGAACCATGCCGACAAGCTACTGCGCACGGTGCTCGGGTTCATCGGCATCACGGATGTCACCGTGGTGGCTGCCGAGGGTGAGGAGTCCGCCGAGCGCACCTTCGAAATATCCTCCGCCGAGGCCGAGCAGCGCTTGCTGGCGCTGGCCGGGGAGTTCTAGATGGCCTGGCTGTTTCTGCTGGTCGCCGCCGGATTCGAAGTGACCTTCGCCATGGGCATGAAGTACGCCGAGGGCTTCACCCGGCCCTGGCCTTCGTTGATCACGGTGGTGGCCGCAGTGGGCGGGATCTACTTCCTGACCCTGGCCATGCGCGAGTTGCCGGTGAGCATCGCGTACCCGATCTGGACCGCCATCGGTTCGCTGGGCACGGTGTTTCTCGGATTCGCGCTGTTGGGTGAAAGCCTCAGCGTGATCAAACTGGTATCGGTCGGGCTGATCGTCGCGGGGGTGGCGGGGTTGAAGTAGGGTGGATGACATAGACTTGTCATCTTCACTGGCGATGCTTGGCGGATGTCTTGCATGCCGCCTTGCGTCACCACCCGACCACAAGGATGTCCGCCCATGTCGCAAGGTTCTGCCCCGCGTTACCCGCTGGTGCTGGTCCCCGGAATGCTCGGGTTCATCCGGTTGGTGCTTTATCCATACTGGTACGGGATCGTCGAGGCGCTGCGCCACTGCGGTGCGGTGGTGTTCGCCGTGCAGGTCTCGCCGCTCAATTCGAACGAAGTGCGCGGCGAGCAACTGCTGGCGCGTATCGACGAAATCCTGCGGCAGACCGGGGCCGCCAAGGTCAACCTGATCGGCCATAGCCAGGGCTCGCTGACCGCCCGTTATGCGGCGGCCAAGCGCCCGGACCTGATCGCTTCGGTCACGTCGGTGGCGGGGCCGAATCACGGCTCGGAGCTCGCCGATTACCTGCACGAGCATTATCCCCATGACAGCGTGCGTGGTCGTCTGCTGAGCTTTTTGCTGCGGGTGATCGGCGCGCTGATGGGATGGCTGGATACCGGTTACCGCGGGCCGAAGCTGCCGGTGGATATCCATGCGTCACACCACTCCCTCACCACCGCCGGCGTGGCGCTGTTCAACCAGCGTTATCCACAGGGCTTGCCTGAAACCTGGGGCGGTCACGGGCCGGAAGAGGTCAATGGCGTGCGCTATTACTCCTGGTCCGGCACCTTGCAACCGGGCATTACCGATCGTGGGCGCAATCTGCTGGACGGCACCAACCGCAGTTGCCGGCTGTTCGCCAGATCCTTCGTCCGTGAAGCCGGGCATTGCGACGGCATGGTCGGGCGCTACAGTTCGCATCTGGGCACGGTGATTGGCGATGAGTATCCGCTGGATCACTTCGACATCGTCAACCAATCGCTGGGGCTGGTGGGCAAGGGGGCCGAGCCGATCCGGTTGTTTGTCGAGCATGCGGCGCGACTGAACGCGGCAGGGCTTTAGACCGCGTTATCGTTCATCGCGGGCAAGCCACGCTCCCACAATGGAATGCGATCCACTGTGGGAGCGAGCCTGCTCGCGAAGGCGCCGGATCAGGCAACATTGACCTTACGACCCAACACCGTCGTCCAGCGCTCGGAAACAATCACCCCGCCCAGGGTCAGTACCCCACCCACCAGGTGATACATCGCCAATTGTTCATGCAGCACCACCGCCGCAATCAGCGCAGTAATCAACGGCAGCAGATTGAAGAACTGCGTGGTCCGACTTGGCCCCAGACGCACCACGGCCTGCATCCACGCCAGTGGCGCGACCATCGAAGCCAGCAGGCAGGCGTACAACACCAGCGGAATGTTGTGCAGGGTCGGGCCGACTTTCGGTGACGCGAGGAACAGTGGAAACAGCACCACCACCGCCACCAGCACTTGCAGATACAGGAGCACCAGCGGCGGCAGTTTCAGCTGCCATTTCTTCAACAGGGTGCTGTAGACCGCGTAGGCCAGGGTGGCGATCAGCATCATCGCATCGCCCAGGTTGACCCCGTGTTCGAGCAACGCGCCAAGGCTGCCGGACGACACCACCACCAGGACACCGGTGAAGGACAGCACCGCACCGGCCAGCGCGCCCATGGTCAGACGCTGGCCGAGGCTGATGATCGCCATGGCGAGCGACATCAGCGGCATCAGCGACAGGATGATGCCCATGTTGGTGGCCGAGGTCAGGCTGGCGGCGAAGTACGCCAGGCTTTGATAGACCGCCATGCCGAGAACGCCGAGGACAAACACCTTGCCCAGGTTCGGGCGGATCAGTGGCCAATGGGCGAGCACCGGTTTGAGCATGAAGGGCGTGAACAGCAACCCGGCCAGCAGCCAGCGGTAGAAACCGATCTCGGCGGGGAAGATCGCCCCGGCCGACATTTTGGTGATCACGGTGTTGCCGGCCCAGATGAAAATGGCCAGCAGGGGATAAGCGTATTGCATCGGGAAAAACCAGAACGTTAATGAAGGGCAATTATCCGCTTGTCTGGATGCAAGCCTATACTTCGATCCAGACAACCGGCCCCTGATGACGGACAGCATGAGCAATAAACACATCGACCTGCTGGAATTCAGCGAACTGCCTTCGGCGGTGTACTTCCGCTACGCCGATTTCGACGCCCACGAATATGCCGCGCCCCATCGACATCCCTGGGGGACGCTGGAATACGCCGCCCACGGCGTGCTGCACATGGACGTCGAGGGCAGTCGCTTCATGTCGCCACCGCAATACGCGGTGTGGGTGCCGCCGCAGATCGAGCATAGTTTCTATAGCCACCAGCCGGTCAACTACCGCGCCGTCTGCCTGGCACCCAAGGTCTGCGCCGATCTGCCATCGCGCGCCTGCACCCTGGCCATCAGCGACATCCTCAAGGCGATCCTCAAGGACTTCGCCGCCCGCGACGTGAAAATCCCCGAGCAGGTTGCCGACCAGCGTCTGGCCCAGGTATTGGTGGACCAGCTGCAACAGGCTCCGGTGCACGAGTGCTATCTGCCCTACGCCCGCAGCCCCGGACTGCTGGGGATCCTGGAGGCGTTGCAGGCCGAGCCCGGGGATAACCGGCCCCTGTCGCAATGGGCCGCACGCATCCATGTCAGTGAACGCACCCTGGCGCGGCAGTTCGTGCGGGAGCTGGGCATGAGTTTCGGCGAGTGGCGCCAGCGTCTGCGGTTTCTGGCGGCGATCGAAGCGCTGGACAGCCAGCGCAGCATTCAGGAAATCGCCTTCGACATGGGCTATAGCACCGGCTCGGCGTTTATCGCGATGTTCCAGCGCCAGGCCGGGTGCACGCCGGAGCAATATCGACGCAGTCACCTGGAGAACAGGAAGGTGTAACAGGGGTTGTCTACACTCCAATGCAAGGCCGTACCCCTCGGTGTGGCGACCAGGAGAAAACTCCATGAAGTTAATGCGCGTCCCTTTGTTGATGATCGGTTTGCTGCTCTGTTCCCAGGGCTTTGCCGCCAACACGGCCCAGCAAGAGAAGATGACTACCTGCAACGCCGACGCCACGGCCAAAAGCCTCAAGGGCGACGAGCGCAAAGCCTTCATGAGCACCTGCCTGAAAGCCACTCCGGCGGCAAACGATGCCGGCAAGGTCTTGACCCCACAGCAAGAGAAGATGAAGACCTGCAACGCCGACGCCGCTACCAAGGCCCTCAAGGGTGACGAGCGCAAGGCGTTCATGAGTGACTGCCTGAAGAAAAAATAATCAGCACCTGTAGGAGCCGGCTTGCCGGCGATGAAGATGACGCGGAGTATCAGGACACCGTGGTGAGCCCATCGCTGCGATGCGGCGACCCGACAAGCCAGCTCCTACAGGTCGCCCCACACAATCCCTAGTGCTCGCACCGGATCGCTGGCAGACTGCCAATCCTTTTTATGCCGTTCGTTGTTGAGGCTGTATGCCAACGTTTTCTCAGCGTCAAGTCTTGCTGGTCATCAGCTGGGTCATCATTTTTGGCGGGCTGCTGCTGGTCCTGCCGCTGCGGTTGCTGCCCAGCCTGCTCGCCGGGTTGCTGGTGTTCGAACTGGTCAACATGCTCACTCCGCAACTGCAGCGACTGATCGAGGGGCGACGTGCGCGCTGGCTGGCAGTGGCCTTGCTGGGGACTCTGATTGTCAGCGTGCTGTCGCTGATCTTTGCCGGCGCCATCAGCTTCCTGCTGCACGAAGCGGAAAACCCCGGCGCTTCCCTCGACAAGTTCATGGGCGTGGTCGACCGCGCACGCGGGCAGTTGCCACCGTTCATCGACGCCTATCTGCCGGCGAGTGCAGCCGAGTTTCGCGTGGCGATCGGCGAATGGGTCAGCAAGCACCTCAGCGATTTGCAACTGGTGGGCAAGGACGCAGCGCACATGTTCGTGACGTTGCTGATCGGCATGGTGCTGGGCGCGATCATTGCCTTGCAGCGTGTGCCCGACCTGACCAAACGCAAACCGCTGGCCGCCGCATTGTTCGATCGCCTGCACCTGCTGGTCCAGGCGTTTCGCAACATCGTGTTCGCGCAGATCAAGATCTCCCTGCTCAACACGTTTTTCACCGGGATTTTCCTGGCGGTGATCCTGCCGATGTTCGGCATCAAGCTGCCGCTGACCAAAACCCTGATCGTGCTGACATTCCTGCTCGGCCTGCTGCCGGTAATCGGCAACCTGATGTCCAATACCCTGATCACCATCGTCGGTATGTCGCTGTCGATCTGGGTGGCCATGGCGGCGCTCGGTTACCTGATTTTCATCCACAAGCTCGAATACTTCCTCAACGCGCGCATCGTCGGCGGGCAGATCAGTGCCAAGTCGTGGGAGTTGCTGCTGGCGATGCTGGTGTTCGAGGCAGCGTTCGGCCTGCCGGGGGTGGTGGCGGGGCCGATTTACTACGCGTACCTGAAGAGTGAGTTGAAGCAGGTGGGGATGGTTTGATAGGCATCTGTTGCCTGGCAGGCCCCCATCGCGAGCAAGCTCGCTCCCACAGGGACAGCGCATGACCTGTGGGAGCGTGGCTTGCCCGCGATGAAGGCACCTCGGTTCTGGATCAGTCCATCGAGCCGTAGCGCTTGGCAGCCTCGATCGCCAGACCGCTGCCGATACTGCCAAAGATGTTCCCTTCCACATGCCGCGCATTCGGCAGCATCGCCGAGACGCTGTTGCGCAGCGCCGGAATCCCGCTCGAACCACCGGTAAAGAACACCGTATCGACCTGATCGACCCGTACATCGGCGTCTGTCAGCAATTGGGTGACGCTGTTGCGCACCCGCTCGAGCAGGTTGTCGATGGCCGACTCGAACAGCGCACGGCTCAAGTCCACGCTCAGGCCCGCTTCAATGCGGTCCAGCGGCACATGGCGGTTGTCGGCGTGGGTCAGCTGGATCTTGGTTTCTTCCACTTCCATCGCCAGCCAGTGGCCGGCGCGCTGCTCGATCAGCTTGAACAGGCGATCGATACCGCCGGTGTCTTCGATGTCGTAGCGCATGCTGCCCAGGGCCAGCTGGGATTTCTGCGAGTACACCGAGTTGATCGTGTGCCAGGTGGCCAGGTTCATGTGGTGGCTGGTGGGCATGTAGGCGCCGCTCTTCATCCGGCTGCCGTAGCCGAACAGGGGCATCAGGCCTTGCAAGCTCAACTGTTTGTCGAAGTCGGTCCCGCCGATGTGCACGCCGCCGGTGGCGAGGATGTCGTCCTGGCGGTTATCCAGGCCACGACGCTCTGGCGACAGGCGCACCAGGGAGAAGTCGGAGGTACCACCGCCGATGTCGACGATCAGTACCAGCTCTTCTTTCTCGATGGTCGACTCGTAGTCGAATGCCGCGGCGATCGGTTCGAACTGGAAGGAGACTTCCTTGAAGCCGATCTTGCGCGCCACGTCGACCAGGGTGTCTTCGGCTTCCTTGTCGGCCATCGGATCGTCATCGACAAAGAACACCGGGCGGCCCAGCACCACTTCTTCGAATTCCCGACCGGCGGCGGCTTCGGCGCGGTTCTTGAGCTGGCCGATGAACAGCCCGAGCAGGTCCTTGAACGGCATCGCCGTGCCCAGGACGCTGGTGTCGTGCTTGATCAGCTTGGAACCCAGCAGGCTCTTGAGCGAGCGCATCAGGCGACCTTCGTAGCCTTCCAGGTACTCGTGCAGCGCCAGCCGGCCGTACACCGGGCGGCGCTCTTCGATATTGAAGAAGACCACCGACGGCAGGGTGATCTTGTCGTCCTCCAGCGCGATCAGCGTTTCCACGCCGGGGCGCAGCCAGCCGACAGTGGAGTTGGACGTGCCAAAGTCGATACCCACGGCACGGGCTGGAGATGCGTTGTTCATGTCTTTCAGGTTCCGGTTAAAAAACGGCCGCGCAGTGTATGTCAGTGCGCGCCAGATTCGAAGGCCGGTTATCTGCTAATTCTTCGCAGGCAATGCCTTGAAAGATGGCACATCCTCCCCAAACTACCCTGCATCAACCGGACAGCCGCGGGAGTGCTCGCAAGAAGCCCCGCCTGCTGCCGATAAACTTCTGCTGCGCCGCCCGGTCACAAACTTGAGATCGGCAAGACCAATGGCTGCAAACAAGCGCATGCTGTGGCCTGTGGCGCGACTTGATAACGGATGGTGATTCCCGCGATGGACTTCAAAGACTATTACAAGATTCTCGGTGTGGAACCGACCGCAGACGACAAGGCGATCAAGGCCGCTTATCGCAAGCTGGCGCGCAAATACCACCCCGATGTCAGCAAGGAAAAGGACGCCGAGTCCAGGTTCAAGGACGCCTCGGAAGCCTATGAAGCGCTGAAAAGCGCCGACAAGCGCGCCGAGTACGATGATTTGCGCCGCTATGGCCAGCATGGCCAGCCGTTCCAGGGGCCGCCGGGCTGGCAGAGCCGTGGCGGTTTCGGTGGTGGCGGCCAGGACACGGGCGATTTCTCGGACTTTTTCAGTTCGATATTCGGCAACCGTGGGCCAGGCTTTGGTGGTGGAGAACAGTCGCGTCGCAGCACCGGGCGTCGAGGGCAGGACGTGGAAATGGAGCTCGGGGTTTTTCTCGAAGAAACACTGTCGACCGAATCGAAGAAGGTCACCTTCCAGGTGCCGCAGTACAACGCGGCCGGGCAGCATGTGAGCAACACCAGCAAAAGCCTGAACGTGAAGATCCCCGCCGGCGTGACCGACGGCGAGCGCATTCGCCTCAAGGGCCAGGGCGCTCCGGGTGTGGGTGGCGGGGCCAATGGCGACCTGTACCTGACGATCCGTTTCGCACCGCACCCGAAATTCGACGTCGAAGGCGAGAACCTGATCATCACCTTGCCATTGGCACCGTGGGAGTTGGCGCTGGGCGCCGAGGTCGCCGTGCCGACCCTGACCGGCAAGATCAACCTCAAGGTGCCGGCCGGCAGCCAGAACGGCCAGCGCATGCGCGCCAAGGGCCATGGGCTGATGAACAAGGCCGGTGAGCGCGGCTACCTGTTCGTGCAACTGAAGGCCGTGATGCCGAAGAAGTCGGACGATGACATCAAGGCCCTGTGGCAGGAACTGGCGAAAAAAGCCGCGTTCGATCCGCGTGAGCATTTTTGATCCCTTAGAACCAAGGAGTCACTGACTATGAGCAGTCCCCTGATCGTTCAACTGGACATGGCAGAATTCTGTGAGGCGGCCGAGCTGTCGGACGTCTACGTGATCGAAATCGTCGAACACGGCATCCTCGAACCTCAGGGCGCTCAGCCCGGGGACTGGGTTTTCAACGACTACGAGCTGACCCTGGCCAAGCGCGCCGCCAAGCTGCGGCGCGACCTTGACCTGGAATGGGAGGGCGTCGCCCTGGCGCTGGACCTGCTCGAAGAAGTCCAGCAACTGCGGGCGGAGAACCGCATGCTCAAGCAGCGGTTGGGGCGGCTGGTGGTTGAATGAATTGTAGGAGCCGGCTTGCCGGCGATGGCGGTCTTGCGGGCACCATCGCC
>NZ_RWIR01000091.1 GCF_009764265.1 Pseudomonas sp. PB101 | reverse complement strand
CAAATTGCTTGGGTGTTATATGGTCAAGCCTCACGGGCAATTAGTATTGGTTAGCTCAACGCCTCACAGCGCTTACACACCCAACCTATCAACGTCGTAGTCTTCGACGGCCCTTCAGGGGACTCAAGGTCCCAGTGAGATCTCATCTTGAGGCTAGTTTCCCGCTTAGATGCTTTCAGCGGTTATCTATTCCGAACATAGCTACCCGGCAATGCCACTGGCGTGACAACCGGAACACCAGAGGTTCGTCCACTCCGGTCCTCTCGTACTAGGAGCAGCCCCTCTCAAATCTCAAACGTCCACGGCAGATAGGGACCGAACTGTCTCACGACGTTCTAAACCCAGCTCGCGTACCACTTTAAATGGCGAACAGCCATACCCTTGGGACCGGCTTCAGCCCCAGGATGTGATGAGCCGACATCGAGGTGCCAAACACCGCCGTCGATATGAACTCTTGGGCGGTATCAGCCTGTTATCCCCGGAGTACCTTTTATCCGTTGAGCGATGGCCCTTCCATACAGAACCACCGGATCACTAAGACCTACTTTCGTACCTGCTCGACGTGTCTGTCTCGCAGTCAAGCGCGCTTTTGCCTTTATACTCTACGACCGATTTCCGACCGGTCTGAGCGCACCTTCGTACTCCTCCGTTACTCTTTAGGAGGAGACCGCCCCAGTCAAACTACCCACCATACACTGTCCTCGATCCGGATAACGGACCTGAGTTAGAACCTCAAAGTTGCCAGGGTGGTATTTCAAGGTTGGCTCCACGCGAACTGGCGTCCACGCTTCAAAGCCTCCCACCTATCCTACACAAGCAAATTCAAAGTCCAGTGCAAAGCTATAGTAAAGGTTCACGGGGTCTTTCCGTCTAGCCGCGGATACACTGCATCTTCACAGCGATTTCAATTTCACTGAGTCTCGGGTGGAGACAGCGCCGCCATCGTTACGCCATTCGTGCAGGTCGGAACTTACCCGACAAGGAATTTCGCTACCTTAGGACCGTTATAGTTACGGCCGCCGTTTACCGGGGCTTCGATCAAGAGCTTCGCGTTAGCTAACCCCATCAATTAACCTTCCGGCACCGGGCAGGCGTCACACCCTATACGTCCACTTTCGTGTTTGCAGAGTGCTGTGTTTTTAATAAACAGTCGCAGCGGCCTGGTATCTTCGACCGGCGTGGGCTTACGGAGCAAGTCCTTCACCCTCACCGGCGCACCTTCTCCCGAAGTTACGGTGCCATTTTGCCTAGTTCCTTCACCCGAGTTCTCTCAAGCGCCTTGGTATTCTCTACCCAACCACCTGTGTCGGTTTGGGGTACGGTTCCTGGTTACCTGAAGCTTAGAAGCTTTTCTTGGAAGCATGGCATCAACCACTTCGTGTTCTAAAAGAACACTCGTCATCAGCTCTCGGCCTTAGAATCCCGGATTTACCTAAGATTCCAGCCTACCACCTTAAACTTGGACAACCAACGCCAAGCTGGCCTAGCCTTCTCCGTCCCTCCATCGCAATAACCAGAAGTACAGGAATATTAACCTGTTTTCCATCGACTACGCTTTTCAGCCTCGCCTTAGGGACCGACTAACCCTGCGTCGATTAACGTTGCGCAGGAAACCTTGGTCTTTCGGCGTGGGTGTTTTTCACACCCATTGTCGTTACTCATGTCAGCATTCGCACTTCTGATACCTCCAGCAAGCTTCTCAACTCACCTTCACAGGCTTACAGAACGCTCCTCTACCGCATCACCCGAAGGTGATACCCGTAGCTTCGGTGTATGGTTTGAGCCCCGTTACATCTTCCGCGCAGGCCGACTCGACTAGTGAGCTATTACGCTTTCTTTAAAGGGTGGCTGCTTCTAAGCCAACCTCCTAGCTGTCTAAGCCTTCCCACATCGTTTCCCACTTAACCATAACTTTGGGACCTTAGCTGACGGTCTGGGTTGTTTCCCTTTTCACGACGGACGTTAGCACCCGCCGTGTGTCTCCCATGCTCGGCACTTGTAGGTATTCGGAGTTTGCATCGGTTTGGTAAGTCGGGATGACCCCCTAGCCGAAACAGTGCTCTACCCCCTACAGTGATACATGAGGCGCTACCTAAATAGCTTTCGAGGAGAACCAGCTATCTCCGAGCTTGATTAGCCTTTCACTCCGATCCACAGGTCATCCGCTAACTTTTCAACGGTAGTCGGTTCGGTCCTCCAGTTAGTGTTACCCAACCTTCAACCTGCCCATGGATAGATCGCCCGGTTTCGGGTCTATTCCCAGCGACTAGACGCCCTATTAAGACTCGCTTTCGCTACGCCTCCCCTATTCGGTTAAGCTCGCCACTGAAAATAAGTCGCTGACCCATTATACAAAAGGTACGCAGTCACCCAACAAAGTGGGCTCCCACTGCTTGTACGCATACGGTTTCAGGATCTATTTCACTCCCCTCTCCGGGGTTCTTTTCGCCTTTCCCTCACGGTACTAGTTCACTATCGGTCAGTCAGTAGTATTTAGCCTTGGAGGATGGTCCCCCCATATTCAGACAAAGTTTCTCGTGCTCCGTCCTACTCGATTTCATGACTAAGAGATTTTCGCGTACAGGGCTATCACCCACTATGGCCGCACTTTCCAGAGCGTTCCGCTAATCTCAAAGCCACTTAAGGGCTAGTCCCCGTTCGCTCGCCACTACTAAGGGAATCTCGGTTGATTTCTTTTCCTCAGGGTACTTAGATGTTTCAGTTCCCCTGGTTCGCCTCTTGCACCTATGTATTCAGTACAAGATAACCATCTTATGATGGCTGGGTTCCCCCATTCAGACATCTCCGGATCAAAGTCTGTTTGCCGACTCCCCGAAGCTTTTCGCAGGCTACCACGTCTTTCATCGCCTCTGACTGCCAAGGCATCCACCGTATGCGCTTCTTCACTTGACCATATAACCCCAAGCAATCTGGTTATACTATGAAGACGACATTCGCCGAAAATTCGCAAAACTCTTAAGAGTCACTCACAAATTTTACCTTAGCCTGATCCGTTACCAGTGAAAGTAACGTTCAGTCTATCTTTCTATCACATACCCAAATTTTTAAAGAACG
>NZ_RWIR01000090.1 GCF_009764265.1 Pseudomonas sp. PB101 | reverse complement strand
CATGCGATGAGTTCGACTGCGTCGAACGGCGCTGCGCGCCAATCCCCGGATGAACACCTCCGCTCAGCCTTCCGAGGGGGCGGGTGGATCAAGATCAAGAGCTGCAGGCGAGCTAACGCTCGGCCTGATGAGTGGTGAAGAGCATGGGCGTACGCCGATCAACTGTAGGAGCTGGCTTGCCAGCGATGGCGGCCTGACAGCCACCCAATCTTTCTCAGATGTACCCGATCCAATTGTGGGTGCGAGCCTGCTCGCGAAGAGGCCGGCACATTCAAAAGAGATGTTGGCTGACCCACCGCTATCGCGAGCAGGCTCGCTCCCACAGGATTCCATGTCGTTTGGTCGCTCTCGGTCTTCCCGCAAACAGAGCACGTACATTCAATTTTTCCTCCCCCGGTCCCGGCACTATCAAGTCCTGTCCCGGCGCATCGACGCCGGTGGTTTTTCATTTGTGCGGGTAGGCCATGGACGCTTCGCGACGCGATGATCGGGCGCAAGACTGGGGGCTGCTGTTCCTGCGGGTTAGCGGCGGGTTGTTCCTGGTGTGGGTGCACGGTTTGCCCAAGCTGCTGCACTACAGTGCTGAGTTGCAGAACATCGAAGACCCTTTCCATCTGGGCGCGAACCTGACGTTGATGCTGGCGATTTTCGCCGAGGTGGTGTGCCCACTGCTGATCGTCGTCGGGTCGCTGGCGCGTCTGGCGTGTTTGCCTATTCTGTTTTTGCTGTGGGTGTCGATGCTGATCGTGCATCCGCAGTGGACGCTCTTTGAAGGCCAGTTCGGCTGGCTGTTACTGATCGTGTTCACCAGCATTTTCATCGCCGGGCCGGGACGGCTGGCGCTCAATGTCCGTTTTGCCGGAGCCTTGCGTTATGTCTGAACTCAATCGCCGCGAGCCTGCAAGTCCCGGGCCTGACGAGGTGGTGACCCTGATCGTCAAGCACCGGGTCAAGGCCGGTTTCGAAGTGCCTTATGAAGCCTGGCTGCGCAACATCGTCAGGGTGGCCGCGCAGAACGTCGGGCACTTGGGGGTGGATGTGGTGCGCGGCAAGAACGCAGGGCTCGACAGCTACACCTGCGTACTGCGTTTTTGCTCGACCGAGGCGATGCAGAACTGGCTCGACTCGCCGCAGCGCCAGGCGCTGGTCGACGAAGCCGCACCGATGCTGGCCGACGGTGACCAGACCGAGGTCAATCCGCTCAACGAGTTCTGGTTCTCGCCCCAGGCCGAAGCCGGGACGCCACCGCCGCGCTGGAAGCAGGCCGTGGTGACGCTGCTGGTGATCCTGCCGCACACCTTGCTGGTGCCGCTGCTCTGGGGGCCGTTGCTTGGGCTCAACAGTTTTCTTTCCAGCTACGTGGTGGCCACGTTCCTGATCACCCTGACCATCGTGGTGTCGGTGGTCTACCTCTTCATGCCCATGGCGACGCGCCTGTTCGAGCCCTGGCTGTCTCCTACTACTTCGCACGAGGAACCGTGATGAACGCCGATCTGATTCTGTTCAATGGTCAATTCCATACCGTTGACCGTGAGAAACCGCTCGCGAGCGCCGTGGCGATCAGCGACGGGCGTTTTGTCGTGGTCGGCAACGATGCCCAGGCCATGGCCCTGCGGGGCTCGAACACCCAGGTCATCGACCTCAAGGGCCGTTGTGTGATCCCCGGGCTCAACGACTCGCACCTGCACCTGATCCGTGGCGGCTTGAACTACAACCTCGAACTGCGTTGGGAAGGCGTGCCGTCCCTGGCCGACGCCTTGCGCATGCTCAAGGATCAGGCGGACCGCACGCCGACGCCACAGTGGGTGCGGGTGGTCGGTGGCTGGAACGAATTCCAGTTCGCCGAGAAGCGCATGCCGACCCTGGCGGAGCTCAACCAGGCGGCACCGGACACGCCGGTGTTCGTGCTGCACCTGTACGACCGCGCCTTGCTCAACCGCGCCGCGTTGCGTGTCGCCGGTTACACCCGCGACACGCCGAACCCGCCGGGTGGCGAGATCGTGCGCGACGCCAATGGCGAGCCGACCGGCATGCTGGTGGCACGGCCCAACGCGATGATTCTGTACTCGACGCTGGCCAAGGGGCCGAAGCTGCCGCTGGAGTATCAGGTCAACTCGACCCGTCAGTTCATGCGCGAACTCAATCGCCTGGGCCTGACCAGCGCCATCGATGCCGGCGGCGGTTTCCAGAATTACCCGGACGATTACCAGGTGATCGAGCAGTTGGCGAAGGATGAGCAACTGACCGTGCGCATCGCCTACAACCTGTTCACCCAGAAGCCCAAGGAAGAGCTGACCGACTTCAAGAACTGGACCGGCAGCGTGAAGCTGCACCAGGGCGATGACTACCTGCGGCACAACGGCGCCGGGGAAATGCTGGTGTTCTCGGCGGCGGACTTCGAAGACTTCCTTGAACCGCGCCCGGACCTGCCGCAAACCATGGAAGCCGAGTTGGAGCCGGTGGTGCGTCACCTTGTGGAGCAACGCTGGCCGTTCCGCTTGCACGCGACCTACAACGAATCCATCAGCCGCATGCTCGACGTGTTCGAGAAGGTCAACCGCGACATTCCGTTCAACGGCTTGCCGTGGTTTTTCGACCACGCCGAAACCATCACCCCGCAGAACATCGAGCGGGTGAGGGCGCTGGGTGGCGGCATTGCGATTCAGGATCGCATGGCGTTCCAGGGTGAATATTTCGTCGAGCGTTACGGCGCGAAAGCGGCCGAAGCCACGCCACCGATCAAGCGCATGCTGGCCGAGGGCGTACCGGTCGGCGCCGGTACCGATGCCACGCGAGTGTCGAGCTACAACCCGTGGACCTCGCTGTACTGGATGGTCAGTGGCCGCACCGTCGGCGGTCTGGAGTTGCACGCCGAAGGCCTGTCGCGCCTGACTGCGCTGGAATTGTTCACCCACGGCAGCGCCTGGTTCTCGTCGGAGCAAGGCAAGAAGGGCCAGATCAAGGTCGGGCAACTGGCCGACGTCGCCGCCCTGAGCGCGGATTTTTTCAGTGTCGACGAAGAGGCGATCAAGTGGATCGAGTCGGTGTTGACCGTGGTCGGCGGCAAGGTCGTGTACGGCGCCGGTGACTTCGAGAAGCTCGGGCCGCCCAGCGTGCCGGTGCTGCCGGACTGGTCGCCGGTGGTGAAGGTGCCGGGCCACTGGCGCCCGACCTCGCCGATGCAGGCCCAGGTTCACCATTGCAGCGGGCCGTGCGCGGTGCATTCCCACAGCCATGAACGGGCCCGCCTGTCGAACGCACCGGTCAGCGATTTCGCCGGTTTCTGGGGCGCCTTTGGCTGCTCGTGTTTTGCCTTCTGACGAATTCAAAAAAACGCCGGCCCGACAGGTCGGCGCTGACTGCGACAACCATCCATCAAGGAGTTTCCAATGAGCAACGTTCCGTACAAACGCCTGAACAAAGACGATGCCGTGGTATTGCTGGTCGACCACCAGACCGGTCTGATTTCGCTGGTACAGGATTTCACCCCCAACGAGTTCAAGAACAACGTGCTGGCGCTGGGCGACATCGCCAAGTTCTTCAAACTGCCGACCATCCTCACCACCAGCTTCGACAGCGGTCCGAACGGGCCGATCGTGCCGGAGCTCAAGGCACAGTTCCCGGACGCGCCGTTCATTGCCCGCCCGGGCCAGATCAACGCCTGGGACAACGAAGACTTCGTCAAGGCGATCAAGGCCACCGGCCGCAAGCAACTGATCATCGCCGGTGTGGTGACCGACGTGTGCGTGGCGTTCCCGACCCTGTCGGCGATTGCCGAAGGTTTTGACGTGTTTGTGGTGACCGACGCTTCCGGCACCTTCAACACCACCGTGCAACAAGCGGCGTGGGCGCGCATGTCGGCCGCCGGTGCGCAACTGCTGAACTGGTTCTCCGTGGCCTGCGAACTGCAAGGCGACTGGCGCAACGACATGGAAGGCCTGGCCAACCTGCTGTCCGAACGCCTGCCGAACTATCGCAACCTGATCAACAGCTACACCAAGTTCACCGCCCAGTAAGTACGCAGCACCTGTAGGAGCGAGCCGGCTCCGGGCGGCGTTCCGACGATGGAGTATCAGTCAAAACCAATCTGGCTGACACACCATCGTCGGAACGCCGCCCGGAGCAGGCTCGCTCCTACAGGGTTTTGTGTGAACAGTGGATCAGCGACTCTGCAACCAGCTTAAAAACCCACCTTTCCTGACCACCACCGGTTTGGCCATCAATGCCATCCGGCTGTTCTGCTGGCGCACCGCTTGCAGCTTGTTCAACGCCCGGTCGACTTCGCGCCGTTGCTCCATGCAGTGGCGGGTCAGGGATTTGTCGAGGCGATAAATGATGCTTGAAGTCATGGCCGTGAAGCGGGCCTGGGACGGCGTGTCGGCGAGGATGCTCTGTTCGCCCATGACTTCACTCGGGCCCATGCGACCGGCTTCGATCTGCGTGTTGCCGTCGGGGACCGTGGCGCTGACCACGCCGGTGGCGATGACGAACAGGCTGTCCGGTACTTCCTCCAGTTCCAGCACCACCTCACCGGCCGCGTACTGCTGCGCCACCATGTTCTGGGCCAGGCGATCCCGTTCCTCGGCGCTCAGGGAGCGGAAGATTTTCACTTCATCGAGCAAGGCCCGAGCGCGGGTCGACGGCTCGATCACGCCATCGGGCTGCCGGGAAATGCCTGCCGCTTCAAGGTGCCGATGGGCCAGGTCGAACAGTTGATTGCGCACTTCGCCCTTTTTGCCCAGCTCGGCGATGAAGCCGCTGGCCACGTATTCGGACATGGTTTCGCCGGCCTCCTTGAGCACGGCTTTGGGCGGCGGATCGAGCAGCAGGCTGCTGCTGCCCTGAAGGGTGCGGTCCAGGGCATCGAGCACCCGACGCGGGCGGATGTGGTTGGGCACCTGGATGCTGATCGACACGCCGTGCAGATTGAACGGGCGGCTGAGGTTGACGATCTTCGCCTTGGCCGCCACCGAGTTCGGCACCACGGCCGTACTGCCGGCGCTGGTCAGCAGATGGGTGGCGCGCCAGTCGATGTCCAGCACCTTGCCCTCAACGCCGTCGATGGAAACCCGATCGTCGACCTGATACGGCTTGGTGGTGTTGAGTACGATGCCGGAGAACACGTCGCTCAGGGTGCTCTGCAAGGCCAGGCCCACCACGATGGCGACGACGCCGGAGGTCGCCAGCAGGCCTTTCACCGGCAGTTCCAGTACATAGCCGGCGGCGGCGACGACGGCAATCAGGAACACCAGTGCGCCGATGACATCCTGCAGCAACCGGCCGCTGTGGCCGATGCGCCGCACCAGGACCAGGCCGATCACTTCGGTGAGCACCCGCGCCGCGTACAGCCACCACAGGATGCCCAGCGCCGTGGCCCCCAGCTGCGCCACGCGATCATCGGCAAACAACGGCGCCTGCAACGGACTGCCCCCGGCGTTGATGAGCACCGCGCTGAACAGCAGGAACAGCGCCAGGCGCACCCCGACCCGGATCACGCGATGCTTGAACGGCGCGAGGTGCCAGAGCAGGGCGTCGATGGCCAGCAGCAGGGCGCTCAGGGAGAGCAAATGATCGAGGAGCAAGGACATGGGGAAACTCCATTTAAGGGTGTGCGCGGCTACTTCCGGGGGAAGGCGGTTTCAGCGCCGTGAGCGAAGATTAATGCTGTGCCAGGCAGGGAAAAAGCGGCTATAAAGTGTTTGACTGTCAACCTGGAAGTGACAATGAACCCCTTCGAAGATATGCGTATTTTTTGCCAGGTCATGGACTCCGGCAGCTTCACGGCTGCCGCCGATCAACTGGGCCTGTCCAAACAGTTTGTCAGCCGCCGCTTGATGCAACTCGAAGAACGCCTGGGCGTGCGCTTGCTCAATCGCTCGACCCGGCGCCTGGATGTCACGCCGCTGGGACAGAGCTATTACGAATCGGCCTTGCGCCTGCTCGGCGAAGTCGAACAAGTGGAGCAGGGCATTTCAGGCCAGACCACCGAGCCCCGCGGGACCCTCCGTGTGAGTGCGCCGCTGTCGTTCGCACTGGCGCACCTGGGATGCCTGTTGCCGGTGTTTTTGCAGCGTTATCGCGACGTCACGGTGGAGATGGATTTGAGCGATCGTCCTGTGGATCTGCTCGGTGAAGGTTACGACCTGGCGTTACGCATCGGCACACTGGAAGACTCGACACTGATCGCCCGACGCATTGCCTCCATTGAGCGGGTGTACTGCGCCAGCCCCGCGTACCTGGCCGAGCGCGGCACTCCGCGCAAGCCTGAGGATCTGCACGGGCATGACTGCCTGCCGTACGGCCATGGTCGACAGGTGCAATGGCGTTTTGCGGGGCAGGGCAAGCCGCTCACGGTCAACGTCACCGGGCGGATGCGGGTCAACAATGGCGAGGTGCTCAGGGATGCGGCCATTGCGGGCCTGGGGATCACCTATTTGCCGACCTTCATTGTCGGTTCGGCGCTGAAGGATGGAAGGCTGGTGCAAGTGCTGGGGGATTGGCGGCCGGAGCCGCTGACGTTGTCGGCGGTCTATCCGCAACACCGGCAGGGTTCGCGGCCAGTGCAGGCGCTGGTTGATTTTTTGCGCGAGGAACTGGATCAGTCTGAGGGTGGGTTGTAAGGCACTGTTCATATAAACCATTGTGGGAGCGAGCAAGCTCGCTCCCACAGGTTTTTTTGTGTTGTATGGGGTTCAGTGTGAATCAGCTCCTTTTGTCATCCCCGGGCTCGGCGTGCACGCCGCGATCATCACCGATTTCGCCATTGGCATGGACGCCGCGGTCATCACCGATTTCGCCATTGGCATGAACGCCGCGGTCATCACCGATTTCGCCATTGGCATGAACGCCATGGTCATCGCCGGGCTCGCCGTTGGCATGGACGCCATGGTCATCCCCGGGTTCATCATGGGTGCCGCTGCGCCCGGAGGACGAAACCGATCCGGAGTGGCTCGAACCGCTGTTGGAATTGCCATGGCCGCTGTTACTGCCATGGTCGCCGCTGTGGCCGCTGCCGCTGTTTCCGCCGTTGCCACCACTGCCGCTTCCGCCGTGACTGCCGCCATTGCCGCCACCGCCACCGCCTCCATTGCCGCCGCCACCGCCGCCTCCATTGCCACCGCCGCCGCCACCTCCATTGCCGCCACCACCACCCCCACCGCCACCACCACTACCCCCATCCTTGGCCTGGGCACTGGATACCCCGGACAGGCTGTCCGGAATCAATACGGTAGACGCCGACAGAACCGCGCCAATAGCTACTGCGAGTAAAAGCTTATTGATGTGCATGTCGTTCTCCGTCTTTTTTATTCAGATTGGAACGTTGATTAACAGTGCAACGTGCTGCTTTTTTTTGGGCTTTCTCTGGTTTGGAGATCATTTCATTTTCGACCAGGACGCGGTCTCTGTAGGAGCTGGCTTGCCAGCGATGGTCGTTAACGATAACGCGTGTGAACCGGATAAACGCGGCGCACTTGAGTCCATCGCCGGCAAGCCGGCTCCTACAGGTATTGCGTTATCGGTGTTTCCCGGGATTGCGTGAAGAACCTTTTTTTCCCCGTGGGAACTTGATAAACACCTCGGCGGACCGATTTATTCAGTCGGTTGTTGAAAACAATGCAACGTGCAGCACGACCTTGTTGCAAAAGGTCAGTGAATGCTCGAGGCCAGTTCGAAAATCGGGATGTACATCAGGATCACGATCACCCCGATCAACAGGCCGATGAAGGTCATGAGCAAGGGTTCGAACAGCCGCACGAACCATTCGATCCAGCGGCTGATTTCTTCGTCATAGAAATCGGCGCTGCGCTCCATCATCTGCCCGAGGTTGCCGGACTGTTCACCGGCGCGCAGCAGGCGCAGGGACACCGGCGTCACCAGGTGATTGAGTTCCAGCGCGGTCGACAACGATTGCCCTTCGCGCACCCGTTCGCAGGCCTGGTCCAGCCGACTGCGGGAGGCGACGGTGAGCAGGTTGCGCACCATGCCCATGGCGGTGACGAGGGGAATGCCGCCCTGCAGCAGAATGCCCAGCGAACGGTAGAAGCGCGCCAGCTCATACATGAAGATGCGCTGATGCACCGCGGGGAGTTTTTCGATCACGCGGTCCAGCCCCCGTCGGAAGGCCGGTTGGCGCTGGAGCAGGACGAGGGCGACGATGATGGCCAGCAAGCCCCCGAAGAACTCGCCCTGGTGGGCGTGAAGGAACATGCCGCTGCTCATCAGGATCTGCGACAGCCAGGGCAGGTTCGACCCCAACCCTTCGAATACCAGGCTGAAGCGCGGTACCACGTAGCCCATCAGGAACAACACCACGCCACCGCCCACGACCAGCAACAGCATGGGGTAGATCGACGCGCTGATGATCTTCTGGCGAACCTCGTCCATGCGCTGCCGATAGCTGACATAGCGGCCCAGGGCATCGCCGACGGCGCCGGTCTTCTCGCTGGACTGCACCAGCGCCACGTACAAAGGCGGGAAAACCGCCGACAACTGGCCCAGGGCCTGGGAGAACGATTTGCCCTCGTAAAGCAGGCGCACCAGCTCGCTCAGGGTTTTGCGGGCTTGTGGCGCGTTTTCCTTTTCCGCCAGGCTTTCCAGCGCATCGATCAGCGGCAGGCCGGCGTTGAGCAAGGTGGTCAGCTCCTGGCTGAACAACACCAGGTTGAACGTCTCGCGCTTGTTCAGGCGCAACGCACGCCAATGGCGCTCGGCGTGCAGGCTGACCACCCGCAGGCCCTGGTCTTCGGCGATGCGCCGGGCTTCGCTTTGCCCTGGCGCCTCGACGGTCAGGGAGACGACACCGGCCTTGCCGACGGCTTTGAGATGAAAGCGCATGGTCGCCATAGCCGTCAGTTCCAGTTGGTGACTTCGGCGTTCTCGCCTTCGCCGCCGGGTTGCCCGTCCTTGCCCATGGACAACAGGTCGTATTCGCTGTTTTCACCGGGATAGCGATAGCTGTAGTTGCGGCCCCAAGGGTCCTGGGGCAGTTTTTTCTGCAGGTACGGGCCGGTCCAGCGCGGTTCGTCGGCGGGGGCCGCGACCAGCGCCTGCAGGCCCTGTTCAGTCGTCGGGTAATGGCCGACCTCGAGGCGGTAAATGTCCAGGGCTTTGCTCAAGCCTTCGATTTGCGCCTTGGCCACTTTCACTTCGGAACGGCCCAGTTGGGCGAAATACTTCGGCGCCACGATGCCGGCCAACAGCCCCAGCACCACCAGCACCACCAACAGTTCGAGCAGGGTGAACCCGCTTTGGGTTCGCCGGGCATAACGCAGATGCTGATTCATGATGACCTCGCACGGTAGGCAGCAGAGTTGCTATGCAGCAGCATGCAATTGCCATGCTCACGACTGGTGATCCCGCCGCACCCCCCGTACTACGGGCCTTCGCACTTACGGCACAGTGCTTGCGTATGGCTGTTCCACGACTGGCCACTGGGGCAATACCCCCAATTTTCGGGGCCGGGAAGGGGAGGTCTAACAATGAAATCACTCACCACCGGGTTGCTGGGTCTGCTGGTGCTGACCGGCGCCGTCCAGGCCGATGTGTTTGTTTCCGTGGATGCCAATGGCAGCTACGTCCTGTCCAATGTCCACCGCCCCGGACGCCATTATGAGCGGGTGATCCGCGAGCCCGATGCGGCGGTCGTCAGCCTCGACCAGCAACCGCAGATGATCGCCGCGCAACCCTATGCCGAGCTGGTGTCGGCGGCGGCCACGGCCAATGAATTGCCGGCGGCGCTGCTGCATGCGGTGATCAAGGCGGAATCGAGCTACAACGCCCGCGCCACCTCACCCAAGGGCGCTCGCGGACTGATGCAATTGATGCCCGACACCGCCCGCGAAATGGGCGTGACCAACGCCTACGACCCGAAGGCCAACATCCAGGGCGGCGCCCGCTATCTCAAGCGCCTGATGACGATGTTCGACAACGACATCCGCCTCGCCGTGGCGGCCTACAACGCCGGCCCGCAGGCGGTGCTCAGCCGCGGCAACGTGGTCCCGCCGTTCGCCGAAACCCAGCGTTATGTGCCCAACGTGTTGAACCAGTATCGGCGTTTGCAGGGCCTGGCTGCGGACGCCCCGCTGTGATCGAAACCCTGGGGGCGGTTTTCCCCAATAGTGGGGAATGGTGGCCCCGGCGAGAAAGTGGGGGATTGGGTGGGGTATATCCCCCGGCGTATCAAGTCGTGAATATAACTAATTGATTAATAACGAAAATATTTATGGCATGAGGATTGCTCTCGACCATTTGTCGTTAAGTGATCCCTGAAAACCCGTTGCGAGGCCCGAGACGATGATCGGCATATCCCACGCCCCGTCCCTGATTAATTTGCTGTTGTTGGTGACATCGATGCTCGGCATCGAGATTGCCAGCGCAGCTGCACGTTGCGAGCGCAATCTGGTAGCCAACGTCGTGGCGTTCGATCAGCCGCTGATGTTCAACCGCCTGGGTGCGCAGAACGTCAACGGCATGATGTTCGCCCTGCGTCGCGATGTGGTCGACGACCATGACGTTTCCCTCGCCCAAGGCGGCGCAGCAGTGCCGGGCAAGGTGTCCCTGCGGCCCGACAAGCGTCCGCGTCCGCTGGTGTTGCGTGTGGCTGCCGGCGATTGCCTGACCATCAATCTGCAAAACCTGCTGGCCTACCAGTCCAACCCGGGCAGCCATGACGCATTCGAGCAGGAGGAGGAAGAAGGGGAAGAGCAAGAGGGTGGCGGGACCGGCAACGCCGAAAATTTCAAGGCCGATGAGCAGGTGGCCGACCGTCATGTCGGCTTCCAGGTCAACGGCTTGCAGGCCGTCAACAGCATCGATGACATCGCCTCCTATACCGGGCGCAACGCCAACAGCCTCGTCGCCCCTGGCAGCAGCCGTTCCTATACCTTGTACGCCGAACGCGAAGGCGCGTTCGATGTCAGCAGCCGTGGCGCGACCTTCGGTGGCGAGGGCGCGGCGGGCAACAACGCCAATGGCCTGTTCGCCCAGGTCGTGGTCGTGCCCAAGGGTGGCCGAACCTACCGCAACACCCTGACCGAAGAAGAGATGCGCCTGGCCAGCTCCGGACGCACGCCGGCCGGCCAGCCCATCGTCGATTACCAGGCGCGCTACCCGCAACGCGAGCCGTGGATTCGTGAAGGCAAGGCCGGTACGCCGATCATCAGCATGGTGGACGGCAGTGAAATCATTTCCGGCGAAAGCGATGCGATCGTCATGGGCAGCAACGCCGACGGCAGCTTCCCGCCATCGACCTATCCGCTGGAAGCCATGGGCAAACGCAATCCGGCGCTGCCGAACCGGCTGGAGCCGTTCCGCGATTTCGCTTCGCAGTTCCAGGATGAAACCGCCGTCACCCAGGCCTTCCCGGCGTACTTTGCGGACCCGGTGATGGGCCATGTGCTGGAGCCGACCCGCGACTCGTTCATGATCAACTACGGCTCCGGCGGCATGGGCGCCGAAGTGGTCGCCAATCGCCTGGGCGTGGGGCCGATGCACGATTGCCTGTCCTGCGCCTATGAAGAGTTCTTCCTCAGCTCGCACACCGTGGGCGACGTGGCGATGCTGGTGGACGTGCCGGCCAACTCGGGCCTGGAAAACATTCGCCCCGGCGAAGTGCCGCGTGCCGATCAGGTCGGGGTCAAGGCGACCATGGCGCTGTATCCGTCGGAGCCGTCCAACGTCAACCACAGCTACATCGGTGACTTCGTCAAATTCCGCAACACCCACAACGGCTACGAACACCACATCTTCCATCTGCACGGGCATCAATGGCTGTACAACCCGAACGATGACAACACCGATTACCTGGACGCCCAGGGCATCGGCCCGGGTGCCGGCTACACCTATGAAATCGCCAACGGCGGTTCGGGCAACCGTAACCGGGTAGCGGGCGATGCGATCTATCACTGCCACTTCTACCCGCACTTCGCCCAAGGCATGTGGGCCATGTGGCGGGTGCACGATGTGTTTGAAGAAGGCACCCGGCTCGAAGTGTCCCAGCAGGGTGACGACGGCTTCCACAAGAAGCCCTATGCGCTGCGCAGCGGTAAACCGGCGACGGGCGCGCGGGCCTTGCCCGATGGCGAAATCATCGCCGGTACGCCGATCCCGGCCGTCGTGCCGCTGCCTGGCAAAGCCATGGCGCCCATGCCGGGCAAGGTCGCCGTGGTGCCGAAAATCGGCCAGACCCTGGTGGCCGCGGGCGACGATGACGATGATGGTGATGATGACCACGGCGGCGGCAATGGCGGCGTCCAGGCCATCGGTTCGCTGGCGCTGGTCGATCGCAGCGAAGCCAACCGCAACGCCGACGGCAGCCTGAAGAACCCCGGTTTCCCATTCTGGATCGGCGGCATGGAAAGTTCGGTCGGCCAACGCCCGCCAACCCCACCGCTGGACATGCTCGACGCGGCCAAGGCCCAGGCCCTGAAAACCAGCGGCAATGGCCTGTGGGCCAACCTCGACCCGAACCAGTCCGGTGGCTGGGACGGTGGTCTGGGGCGCCATGCGCTGGACGGCGTGTCGGCCGGGGGCGAGGCGCACACGGTGACCACCTCGCTGGATTTCTCCAAGGAAGTGAAGCGGGCCAAGCCGATCTACCTGCCGGAAGAGGGCACCGAAGTCGAACAGGCGGCCATGGCCTTCCACGCCAAGAAGGAGCACCCCAGCTTTGCCGTGCTGCCGGGCAAACAGGTGGTGGCGCGCAACTTCCGCACCAATGGCGCCTTGCCGATTGCCGGTGCGCCGTTCTACGAACCCTGCATGGATGATCGGGCCAAGCGCCTGACCAGCAGTGCCGGCAGCGGTGAATACAACAGCGGCGAGCGCATCGACGGCATGTCCTTCACCGGCTCCTCGACCTTCACCGCCGACCGTCCGCGCATCTACAAGGCGGCCAACATCCAGTTCGACGCGGTGTACAACAAGGTCGGCTACCACTTCCCGCAGGCGCGCATCCTGGCGCTGTGGGAAGACGCCTGGCCGGTGATCACCAAACAGCGTCCGCCAGAGCCGCTGGTGATGCGCATGAACACCTTCGACTGCGTGCAGTACCAGCAAACCAACCTGGTGCCGGCCACCTACGAGATGGACGACTATCAGGTGCGCACCCCGACCGACGTGATCGGCCAGCACATTCACTTGCCCAAGTGGGACCTGACGTCCGCCGATGGTTCGTCCAACGGCTGGAACTACGAAGACGGCGTGCTTTCCCCGGGTGCCGTGGTGGAGCGCATCCATGCCATCCGCGCGTTCAACCAGTGCGAGGGCGCCGACCCGCGTGACGGCATGCCGGCCTGCCCGGTGGCCAAGGCGCATCCGTTCTTCGGTCAATATGGCCGGGCGGACTGGATGGGTGCGCGCACGGCGATGCAGCGCTGGTTCATCGACCCGGTGATCAACACCAAGGGTGTCGACCGTGGCCTGGGGACCATTTTCACCCACGACCACCTCGGCCCATCGACTCACCAACAGATTGGCCTGTACGCCACCGTGCTCGCCGAACCGGCCGGTTCCACCTGGTTCCACGCCGAAACGGGCGAGCCGTTGTACAGCGGCGCGCGCTCGGATGGCGGACCGACTTCATGGCAGGCGGTGATATCGACCGGTGACCTCGACGGTGACGGCAAGAACGACAGCTTCCGTGAGTTCTTCCTGGAATACAGCGACTTCCAGCACGCCTATGAAGCCGGTGTCTACGTCGGTGCCGGCCCCAATGGCGTGCCTAATCCACAGGCGTTCCCGGCGACGGCCGACAGCTTCCGCTATGCGATCAACCCGCCGGTGCGCAACAACGCTGGCAACCTGCTCGAGTCGGTGGTCGAGGCCCGCGGCGGCATCAAGTTGGGCTGCCCGACCAGGCCATGTCCACAAGCGATCTCGGTGGATGACCCCGGCATGTTCGTCGTCAATTACCGCAACGAGCCCCTGGGCCTGCGAGTGTTCGACCCGAACAAGGTCGGCCCGGACGGCAAGCGCGGCATGCAGGCCGACGGCCTGGGGGGCGATCTGTCGTTCGCCATGCAAAGCCGCACCGACCGCGCGATCCCGGCGATGAACCTGGCGCCTAACCTGGTGACTTCGGCCACCGGCCCGACCGGCGGCACCACGCTGTTCCCGCCGCACATCAACCGTGGCGGTGCGGAACCGGGTGATCCGTTCACGCCGATGCTGCGTACCTACACCGGCGACAACGTGCGGTTGCGGGTGCATGCCGGCGGCCATGAAGAAGAGCACAACGTCACCCTACACGGAGTGAAGTGGCTGCAGAGCGGCACGGGCTACGGCAACAGCTCCAACTCGGGCTGGCGCGCCTCGCAGATGGTCGGGATTTCCGAGCAGATGGGCTTCATTGCGCCGCTGTCGATGCTCTCCAGTTCCGCGGCGACCACGGGTGATTACCTGTACTCGATGGACGCCTCGATCGAAGGCTACTGGAACGGCATCTGGGGCGTGATGCGCAACTACACCGCGCAACGCACCGATCTGTTCGCGCTGCCGAACAACCCAAAACCGGCGGGCATGCGCAACACCGTGGCGTTCGAGGGCACCTGTCCACGGATCAGCGCCAACCCCAATGGCATCGGTACCCGGCCGACCGTGCAGCGCAACTACGAGGTGGTGGCGGCGCTGGCCAACGACATCCTGAGCAATCCGCTGGGCTTGTCGATCGGCGATCCCGAGGGGCTCGGCCAGCATGTCGGCGGGCCACTGAATCCGGCGGGCGGCACCCTGGTGTTCAACTCACGGACCGTGAGCATTCCACGGGTGACGGTGACCGATCCCGAGGACGGCGAAACCGTCACCATCGGTGGCCAGAGCGGGCCGATCCATGACCCGACCGCGATCCTGTACGTGCGCAAGGCCGACCTCGACCTGACCACCGGCAAGCTCAAGCCAGGTGTGGCTGTCGAACCGCTGGTACTGCGCGCAGCGGCCGGGGACTGCATCAATATCACCCTGGAGAACCGCCTGCCGAGCGTGATGCCGGACCTGGCCCAGACCGCGATCCTGCAGGGGCTGGTCAAGCGTGATCGCCATGATGGCGACGGCTCGACCACCTTCAACAACAACCTGCTGCGGCCTTCCAGCCATGTCGGTCTGCATGCGCAATTGCTGGCCTACGACATCACCAAGTCCGACGGTACCAACGTCGGCGCCAACCCGATCCAGACCGTGCCGCCACGCGTCGGCAACAGCGGCGCGTACCCGACCCGTACCTACCAGTACTACGCCGGGCACCTGGAGCGTGAAGGTAAACCGGTGACCCAACTGGGCCGCAGCGTCGACAACATCAACGCCACGGCGGTGGAGTTCGGCGGCTTGAACTTCACCCCGGCGGATGTGATCAAGCAGGCGCAGAAAGGCCTTGGCGGTGCGATGAGTGTGCTGCCGGTCGGTGCCACCTGGGTCGAGGATGCCAAGCGTGCATCGGCCACGGTCACGGCGACGGGGCAGGCGGTTTACCGCGACTTCGCGATGGTCTGGCAGCGGGCCTTGAACCTGCGCTGGGCGAGCGGGCGGCCGGTGGAAGGCATCGCCTCGGAAGGCATGGGCGTGCCGAACGATCCGAAGGACAACGCCGGCATGGCCATCAACTACAAGACCGAGCCCATGTGGTATCGCTTCGGCCTCGCGCCGGATGCACCGTTCGGCCGTGCCGGCGGCTTTGGCTACGGTGACGTGCCCAACGCCCACATGGCCTACAGCAACGCGCTGGTGGGCGGCGATCCGCAAACACCGGTGTTCTACGTCAAACCGGGGCAACCGTTCCGCACCCATGTGCTGATGCCGACCGGCGGCAGCCGCGGCTCGACCTTCCAGCTCGACGGTCACCTCTGGTCGGTCAACCCGTACCTGTCGGAGAAGAGCGATACCGCTGGCTATCCAATGGGCGCCCCTGGCGTGGGATCGGTGCGGTTCGGCCTGAACCCGATGTCGATGTACATCGGCGCCCGCGAAAGCGTACTGCCGGCCGCGCACTTCAGCGCCATGCACCCGAGCGCCGGCGGCAGCAATGCGATTGCGGGGGATTACCTGTTCCGCGACAACGCGTCGTTCGGCAATACCGCCGGTTTGTGGGGCTTGCTGCGGGTCACGAATGAACCGGCGCCGACAACGGCACCTGCGCCGTAGTTGCCGGGATGGAAGGGTGGATCACTCCACCCCTGTGGGAGCGAGCTTGCTCGCGATAGCGGACTGGCAGTCGACATCGTTGGCGACTGATAGGCAGTCATCGCGAGCAAGCTCGCTCCCACAAAGGCACCTCGAAGCACGGGTGCCAGACAAGGCAGGCACAGATCTGTAAAGAGGAGATGCGACATGGACAGGACCATCAAATTCATTGGCAGCGCACTGATCGTCGGGATGGCGCTGATCTGGATCGGCGTGTGGCGGACCGCGCCGGCGAGCATGCTCAGCGATGTCCCCTTGCCCGATACCTGGAGCAACCGGACGCTGGAGCGTGACGGAATCACCGTGGTCCTTGATGTGAAGCCGCTGGCCGAGGACGGCGTGTTGCGTGAGGGCGGCTTTGCCGACGTGCAATTTCGCGTGACCGACAAAGCCTCGGGCCAACCCTTGTCCGGCGTCGCGCCGGGTGCCTGGCTCGACCCGGAAGCGGTCGCCGCCGACCAGGCCCAGGGCCGTGACAAGAGCTGCAAGTCGCGGGTCGGCACGTTCCTCAAATCGAACATCGGCGCACGCCCCTTGCTCGATCTCAACAGCTACTTCCTGCTGGTGATGAGCCGCGATGCCAGCGTCTCGGTGGTCGACCCGTCGGTGTCCGTCGGCGGTATCACCAGCACCCTGGCGCGGATTGAACTGAAACAACCGCCGATGGACTGGGTGACGCCCAAGGACAACAAACGGGTGTTTGTCTCGATGCCCACCGCCGGCGAAGTGGCGGTGATCGACAGTGAACAGTTCAAGGTGATCGACTCGGTAGCGGCCGGCAGCAATCCGGTGCGCGTGGCCCTGCAACCGGACGAACGTCTGCTGTGGGTCGGCAACAATGGCGCGAAGGACGGGCAGTCCGGGGTCACGGTGATCGATACCGCCAGCCTCAAACCCCTCAAGCACCTGGCCACCGGGGCCGGGCACCACGAAATCGCGTTCAGCAAGGACAGCCGTTTTGCCTTTGTCAGCAACCGCGACGACGGCACCCTGAGCATCGTCGACATCGTCAGCCTGAGCATCGGCAAACAACTCAAGACCGGTTCACACCCGTTGTCGGTGACGTATTCGCCGCTGTCCGGGGCCGCCTATGTGGTCGATGGCAAGGACGGCACGGTGACCGTGGTCGACGGCAACAGCCAGTCGGTGCGCCGGGTGATCAAGCTCAAAGAGGGATTGGGCCCGATGGGCTTCAGCGCCGACGGTCGTTTCGGCATCGTGCTCAACACGCTGGAGAACCAGGCCGCGGTGATCGATACCGCCAACGACGCATTGATCCATGAACTGAGCGTCTCCGCCGAACCCTATCAAGTGGTGTTCACCAAGGCCTATGCCTATGTGCGCGGGCTGGCTTCGCCGAAAGTCACGATGATCAACCTGGCCTCCCTCGGCGCGGGCCGCACGCCGATCATCCAGGGTTTCGAGGCCGGCCCCCAGGCACCGCGAATGGCCGGTGATCTGCCGCTGGCGTCAAGCCTGGCGGTGTCGCGCGACGACAACGCGGTGTTCGTGGTCAACCCGGTGGACAACACCACCTACTTCTACGCCGAAGGCATGAACGCGCCGATGTCCGGTTACCCCAATCGCGGGCAAGTGGCGCGGGCGGCGCTGGTGATTGACCGCAGCCTGCGGGAAATCGAGCCGGGGCTGTACAGCTCGCGGGTCAAGCTGCCGGCGGCGGGGCGTTTCGACGTGGCGTTCCTGCTCAACCAACCGAACATCATCCACTGCTTCAGCACCCAGGTAGAGGCCGACAACAACCTCGATCAACGCCGTGGGGTGCCGAAAGTGGAGTTCATGCTCGACAAGTCCACCGCCGACCTGGGCAGCCCGTACGTGGTGCGTTTCCGCATCGTCGAGGGCAAGCAGAAGGCGCAGCGCAGCGGGGTCAAGGATGTGCAGGTGCGCTACTTCCGCGCGCCGACGTCGCGCCCGCAGGAGGTTGCCGCCCTGGAAGTCGCCGACGGCGTCTATGAAGCCCCGGTGACCCTCGATCAGGACGGTGCCTGGTACCTGCACGTGCGGGCGGCGTCCCTGGGCTCGAGTTTCGATGACAAGACCTTTGCCAGCGTTCGGGTGATACCCGGCGATACCCAGTAAGAGGAAACTGACATGAACCGATTTGCACATCGAAGCTTGCTGACGTTCTGCCTGTTGGCCATCGGTATCGGCCAGGCGCTGGCCCACTCGGAGGATGAACACGCCGGGCACGACATGGGGGCCAAAAAGGCCGGCACCGAGACTGCCCGGATCAAGTTTGCCGACGTGGCCCTGCTGGACCAGAACGGCAAGGTCGTCAGCCTGGAAAAGGACCTGGTGGGCGACAAGATCGTGGTCATGGGTTTCATCTACACCAGCTGCACCACGGTCTGCCCGGTGGTGTCCTCGATCATGGGCAAAGTGCAAAAACAGCTGGGTGCGCGGGTCGGCACCGAGGTGCAACTGGTGTCGATCAGCATCGACCCGCAGCGTGACGATCCCCAGCGCCTGAACGACTACGCCCGCACCTTCCAGCAGGGGCCGGGCTGGAGCTGGCTGACCGGTTCGCCGCAGTCGGTCAATGCCACCCTCAAGGGCCTGGGCGCCTACAGCGGGGACTTCAAGAACCACTCGCCGCTGATTCTGGTGGGCGACGGCAACAACCGTTTCTGGACCCGCTACTACGGTTTCACCGACCCGACGGAACTGGCCCGGGCCGTCGAGAAGCTCAGCGGTGAACGCAACGCCCACGCCAAGCACACCGCCATCGCCATGGAGCAGCAGCCATGAGAGCCATCGACTGGATCGCCCTGAGTGTCTGCTTCTGCATTTTCGGTTCAGTGGCGTTTGCCCACGAAGGGCATCAACAGGCCGCGCCTGCGCTGGCCGCCGCGCCGCCTTCCACCGGCACCCACGACGCACAAACCTGGTTCACCGACACGCCGTTGCAGGACCAGAACGGCAACACGCTGCGCTTCTACAGCGACGCATTGAAGGACCGCGTGGTGCTGCTCAATGTGATTTTCACCAGTTGCAACGATGCTTGCCCGCTGATTACCCGCAAGCTCAAGGAAGTGCGTGAAGTGCTCGGCGACAAGGCCGACGGCATCACCTTTATCTCCCTTACCAGTGATCCGCTGCGGGACACCCCGGCGGTACTCAAGGCTTACACCTTGAAACAGGGCGTCGACGAGCCCCACTGGTTTTTTCTTACCGGCGACAAGGCGCAAATGGACCTCGTATTGGGTCGCATCGGTCAGATCGTGCCGACTCCCGAGCAGCACTCCACCCAGTTGATCGTCGGTGACGTGGCGAACAAGCGCTGGAGCAAAATCCGTCCCGATGCCCCGGCCGCCGCCATTGCCCAGCGCTTGCAGCTGCTGACAATGCCCGTGGCGGAGCGCTAGCCATGGCCATCAATACCGCCCTCGTCCTTGGCCTGCTGCTCCTGGGCGGTTTCACGCTCAGCGTCCAGGCGCTGCCGCTGAGTCTCAGCGAAAGTGCCGGCAAGCGCTTGTACCGCGAAGGAGTGTCGGCCAGCGGCGAGCCGATCATGGCCCGGGTCGGCGCCTCGAACATGGTGCTGCCGGCAACCAGCCTGCCGTGTGCCAATTGTCATGGCGAAGATGGCCTGGGGCGCCCGGAAGGCGGGGTGCGACCGCCGGACCTGAGTTGGACGCGACTGGCCAGCCGGCATGGCCAGCAGCACATCAACGGGCGCAGTTATCCGGCCTACAACGACAGCACCCTGGCGCGGGCGGTGCAGCAGGGGCGCGACCCCGGCAACAACCGGCTCGATCCGACGATGCCACGGTTCGTCTTGTCGATGAATGATCAGCGCAACCTCACGGCGTACCTCAAGCGCCTGGCCGAGGACCGCGATCCGGGCCTGACCCCCGAGAGCCTGCACCTGGGCACGATGTTGCCGGGCAGCGGGCCATTGAGCGAGGAGGGCGCCACGGTGGCGGCGGTGCTCAAGGGCTGCGTGGCGCGGATCAACGAGACGGGGGGGATTCATGGCCGGCAATTGCAGCTGACCATCCTCGACCCCGGTACCGACCGTGCCAGTGCCGAACAGGCGCTGGATCGCTTGATCGATGAAGTGCAGGTGTTCGCCCTGATCGCGCCGCTGGCGCCGGCATTGGGCGCGGACCTTTCCATGCGCCTGGAAAAGGCCGGCATCCCGCTGATCGGGCCGCTGTCGCTGCAAGGCACGCCCCACACCAGCCCGCAGATATTCGAACCGCTGCCGGGGCTTCGCGAGCAATTGATCGCCCTGGCCGATTACGCCGGTGCCAGCCTGCGGGTGCTGCAGGGGCCGACGCTGATCACCTATCCCGACGAAGCCGGCCAACGGCTGGCGGCACAGGAGCTCAGCCAGTATTTGCTCGGGCACGCCTGGCAAAAGGTGCGCCTGCAAGCCTACGACCCGAGCGGGGATGATTTGCCCCTGGGATCGCGCTCGGTGTTTTACCTGGGCAGCAGCAGCGGCTTCAGCCGCCTGGCCGAACGTCTGCAAACGGCGGGGCAGGTGCCTTACCTGTTCGCCACCTCGAACCAGGTGGCGGGCAATCTGATGCAAGTGCCCAGCGGATTTTCCCGGCGGGTGTTCCTCGCCTATCCGTTCGTGCCCAGCGACTGGACCCTGGCCGGGCGCCTGGCCCTGACCCAATTGCGCGAACACCAGGGCCTCGGCAGCCAGCACGCAGTACTGCAAGTGGGCGCGTTCAGTTCGATGATGTTGCTCAGCGAAGGCATGAAGCAGGCCGGGCGCGATGCCAGCCGCGAAAAGCTGGTCAGTGCCCTGGAAGGCCTGCATGACTTCGATACCGGACTGACGCCACTGATGAATTTCGGCCCCGGCCGGCGCCTGGGCTTGAGCGGTGCCCATATCGTTACGGTGGATCTGCCCGACCAGCGTTTCTATCTGGTCGCCCCCTATAAACCCGTCGCTGCGACGCCCTGACCGGAGGCTGATCATGAGACTCGACACATTGCTGGTCCTGCTGGCGTTATGGGTGCCCGTGGCGTGGTGCAGCAATGACCCGGCTGCGGCGCGGGTCAATGGCGAGGAAATTTCCCAGCTGCGCCTGGAGCGCTATTTCGCCGAATACCTGGAGGATCAGGGCCGGGCGGTAGGCAGCATCCGCAACCCGAAAGCCTACAAGCAACTGCGCAAGGCCGCGCTGGATGCCTTGATCGACCGCGAATTGTTGTGGCAGGAAGCCGTCAAGCGCGGCGTGGTGATCAGTGATGCCGTGGTCAAGGACCAGGTCGACCAGACCCGTCAGGCCATGGGCGGTGCCGAGGTGTTTGCCCGGCGTCTTGAGGATGCCGGTTTCGACGAAGCCGGCTACATCGAATACACCCGCCGCGAACTGGCGGCCCGGCAGGTGTTCAATGACCTCACCCAGGCGAGCGAGCCGGACGAAAAACAGGTCCGGGCGTTCTACGAAGAGCACGGTGACCAGATGAACCGGCCCGAAGAAGTGCGGGCCCGGCATATCCTGGTCAAGGTGGCGCCCGATGCAGACGCTTCCACTGTCGAGGCCGCGCGGCTACGCTTGATCGCGATGAAGGACTCCATCGATGCCGGGGCCGATTTCGCCAGCGTTGCCCGTAGCGGCTCCGAAGATGCGTCGGCCAGCGATGGTGGCGACCTGGGCTACTTTCCCCGCGGACGAATGCTGCCGGAGTTCGAGGCTGTCGCGTTTGCCCTGGCACCGGGGGCCGTCAGCGAACCGGTGCGTACGCCGGTGGGCTGGCATTTGATTCTTTTGGAGAACCACATGGAAGCGACCAATGTCCCAGAAGAGCAAGGACTTGACATGGTTCGGGCCTACCTTGGCCGGCAACAACAGGTCCAGGCTCGCTTGCAGGCATTGGCGCAATTACGCTCGCGCAATCGAATCGAGCGGATTGACGATGAATAGGGGATTTCCCCGAAAGTGGGGAAAAAACGTCAATGCCCATTCGATCGCTTTCCCCGTGTTTGGGGAATGGGATAGCGGTATGAAAAAGGCATTGTTTTTAAATTCAAGGACATGAAGACCTAAAATTACCGGCGCTCAGTCTGGCATGAAGTGTGCGTTAGTCCTCTCAGGGCACGCACTCTGCCAGGTTCAAAACCCGGACCTGCGGTTTCAAGGAGTCGACCTTGTTAAACAAAATACTGGTTGTTGATGACGAACAGCTGCTGGCGGAAAACCTCCAGGGTTACCTGCAGGCGCAAGCGCTGGATGTCCGGATTGCTCACGACGGTGCACACGGGATCGCCGAAGCTGACGATTTCGCACCCGATGTGATGGTGTTCGATTACCGCTTGCCCGATATGGAAGGCTTTCAGGTGCTCGATGCCGTCCGCCAGAACAGGAAGTGCCATTTTGTGCTGATCACAGGGCATCCAACCGCAGAAGTCTGCGAGCGGGCCCGGCTACTGGGAGTCAGCCATATCCTGTTCAAACCCTTTCCGTTGGCGGAATTGGCCCGTGCAGTGAATGATCTTCTAGGCAGGCAGCGCGAGCCCAGAGCGAACGTGGGAGTGAGCACTTCCGAAGGATTCGTCGAACGACGCCAGAGCAGGACCGAGAGTTTCCCGCTGCAGTTGTACGACGGAAGTTGGGTGCTTGCAGATCGCCGAAAAAATCCATCGGCCTCCATGGCACCAGACGACGAACAATTGCTCACCGGGGAGTAGTGGCGCGACAAGACGTTCCGGCTTCTGCCGAAACTGCTCGCCGCGCCGACAGGGCTCAAAGCCCCGGGCGTTGGAGAGCAAGCCATGGACCGTCTATCCCTTGCCGTAGAACCGGCGCAAGTGGAATGTGTACCGACTCGTTTTACCAGTGAACAACTGTCCCAGGCCCGAGCCCTGGCCACCAGTTCCGGCGCGCGGATGCTGGACACCCTCGGGGAGTTGAGTGCACTGGCGCCCATGCCTTTCATCCAGTGCCTGGGTGTAACCCTGCACTACCCGGTGCTCGACACCGACAGCCTGTTCAGTGCCACCCCGGTGTTCGACCGGGTGACCCTGGCCCAATGCCTCAAGCGCGAATTCATCCTGCTGCGTCACGACGATGCGGTCATTGGCGTGTTCGCCGACCCCTTCGACAGCGCACGCCTGGCCTGGATCGATGAATGCCTGCACGGCGCGCCGCTCTATCTGGTGCACGCCGACGACCTGAAGGCCTACCTGGCGCGCCACGAAGAAAGTTTCCATGCGGTGGAATCGCTCAACGCCCAGGCCGAGGGCGGCACCGAAATCGATACCCTGCAAAGCCTGTCCCTGACCAGCATCAGCGAAGACTCCAGCGTGGTGGTCAAACTCGTCAACTCGACCCTGTACGACGCACTGAAAATGCACGCCAGCGACATCCACCTCGGCACCACCGGCAGCGGCCTGGTGATCAAGTACCGGATCGACGGCGTGCTCAACAATATCAGCAAGATCCAGGGCAACGAGTTCGCCGAGCAGGTGATTTCCCGGGTCAAGGTCATGGCCGAGCTGGACATCGGCGAAAAACGCGTGCCCCAGGACGGTCGTTTCAAAGTCGGCATCAGCGGTCGGCAGATCGACTTCCGGGTCTCGATCATGCCGAGCATCTTCGGCGAAGACGCGGTGCTGCGGGTTCTCGACAAACAGGACCTCGCCGACAAGGTCTGCGGCGTGCAACTGCAAGCCCTGGGCTTTGAAGAAGAAACCCTGCGCCAGCTGCGCCGGCTGGCCGCCGAACCCTACGGCATGGTGCTGGTGACCGGGCCTACCGGCAGCGGCAAGACCACCACCCTGTACGCGATGATCACCGAGATCAACCACGGCGTGGACAAGATCATCACCATTGAAGACCCGGTGGAGTATCAACTGCCGGGCGTGCTGCAAATCCCGGTCAACGAGAAAAAGGGCCTGACCTTCGCCCGGGGCCTGCGCTCGATCCTGCGTCACGACCCGGACAAGATCATGGTCGGTGAAATCCGCGACCCGGACACCGCACAGATCGCCGTGCAATCGGCGCTCACCGGTCACCTGGTGTTCACCACCATCCACGCCAACAACGTGTTCGACGTGATCGGCCGATTCACCCAGATGGAAATCGACCCCTACAGCCTGGTCTCGGCACTCAATGCCGTGCTGGCCCAGCGCTTGATCCGCCTGGTCTGCACCAGTTGCAGCGCGCCTTACAGCCCGACCGAAGAAGAGCTTGAAGTCTCGGGGCTCGATCCACAAAAGGTCGCGCACTTCCAGTTCGTCCACGGCAAGGGCTGCGGGCATTGCCGGGGCACCGGCTATCGCGGGCGCAGTGCGATTGCCGAGCTGCTGCACCTGGACGACGAGCTGCGGCAGATGATCGTCGAGCGCCAACCGATTTCGAAAATCAAGGCCCATGCCTGCAAGCGTGGCTTGCGCCTGTTGCGCGAGTCGGCGCTGGAGCTGGTGGAACAAGGCCGGACCACTCTCGAGGAGATCAATCGTGTCACTTTTATCTCGTGAGCAATTTGTCGCCGTGCTCGGCGCCAGCGGTGTTGGCCTGGGGCATCGGCAAGGCAGTGCAACCCACTGGCTGGGCAGCGTCGGCTACATCGACGAAGGCTTCCAGGCCTGGACGGTGGCCCTCGACACCCTCGACCGTTTGCTGGCCGAACACGCCGTTGCCAGGGCGGAACTGACCGTGGTCATCTCCGGGCACTTCAGTCGCTATTGCCTGGTGCCCTGGAGCGATCAGATCAGCAGCCCGGCCGAGCTGCAGGGCTTTGCCCAACTGTGTTTCGAAGACCTCTACGGTGCGCCGACGCAACCCTGGAGCCTGGTGCTTTCGGCGGAACCTGCCGGTTACGACCGCATCGCCACCGCGCTGCCACAGGACTTGCTCGACCGCCTGCGCGCCCTGGTCAGCGCTCGCGGCTTGCGCCTGCGTTCGGTGCAACCTTACCTGATGGCGGCGTTCAACCATTTCGATAACAGCCTGGATGCCGGTGACTTCCTGTTCGTGGTCGCCGAGCCGGTACGCAGTGTGTTGCTGCTGGCCCGGGAAGGGCACTGGACCTCGGTGCGTTCGGTGGGCAGCAGCGACAGCGATGCTGCGCTGACCGCGCTGATCGGCCGGGAAAGCCAGTTGCAGGCCTCCACCAGCGAACGGCCGTTGACCGTCTACCTGCATGCGCCGGCGCGCATCGATTCGCAACCCGACGTACCCGGTGTGCACCTGCGCACCCTTGAAGAAGACCGGACAGCCGTACGCGATAGCCTGTACGTCATGTCTCGGGCGGTGGCCTGACATGCGCCCCCTGATGCTCGACTTTCAGCCGCGCCGCCGTGCCGGTCCCCTGGGCTGGAGCCTGCTGGCCGGTGGCGTGGTGCTGACCCTGAGTTGCGCTCTGGTGCAGCAGCACCTGAGCAGCGAGGCCGAACAGCAGCAAGGCCACCTGCAAACCACCCAGCGGGTGCTCACCGGCGACAACGGCAGCAAGCCCGGCCTGACCCCGGCGGAGACCCGCGAGCAGGCGCAGAACCTGGCCGAAATGCGCAAGGTCTCCCAGCAGCTGCGCCGCCCCTGGGAACGCCTGTTCGCCACCCTCGAAGCGATGCCTAGGGACAACATAGCCCTGCTGACCCTGACCCCGGACGCCCGAAAAGGCCAGGTGCGGATCAGCGCCGAGGCGATGGATCTCGACGCCATGCTCGATTTCCACCGCCGCCTCGAAGCCAGCGACGAGCTGTCCGACGTGTCGCTGCTGAGCCACGAAATTGTCGCCAACGTGCCGGAACACCCGGTGCAGTTCAACCTGTCGGCTACCTGGGAGATCGGCGATGCAACTCCATAAATTGATCGTCCACGAATACCTGCAAGGCCTTGGCGTTCCAGGGCTGGCAGGGATGGGCATGCTGGTGCTGGCACTGAGCTATGGCCTGGTCGGGTTGCTGCCGGACTGGCAGTCGCTGCAAAGCCTCAGCCAGCAGACCCGCGACGCCAGCGAATACCTGGCCCGGGTCGAAGACGGCAGCGTGGCCGCACCGGTGGTGCCGCAGCGCCAGCTCGACGACTTCCGCAGCAAGTTGCCGTCCCAGCCCCAGGCCACTGTGGCCATCGACAAGATCTACGCGCTGGCGGCCCAGGAACGCATCACCTTGTCCCGGGGTGAATACTCCCTTGGCGTGGACCCCAAGACGCACCTGGCCCGTTATCAGATTCTGCTGCCGGTGCGCGGCAGCTATCCGCAACTGCGGCGCTTCCTGCACGCCTTGCTCGGCCAGTTGCCGGCGGTGGTGCTCGAGGACGTCGAGCTGCAACGCAAGAAGATCGCCGATACCGACCTGACCGGGCGGATCCGCATGACCCTTTACCTGTCGAGGTCATGATGAATACCAAGCGAGTGGTGGGTTGGGTGGCGTTCTTCGGCGTAGCGGCAGCGCTCGCCTGGGTCCCCGAATATTTCAAACAGGCTGACGATGGCGACCCTGCGGTGGCCGTCGTGGTCGCGCCAGCCAAAGGCAAGACCCCGGGCGCGGCGGCTGCATCGAGCGCCGCGGCGGTAATGCCGATCAAGGATCTGAGCCCGGCAGGCGACCTGTTCGCCTCCCGCAGCTGGAAACCGGCGCCGGTCCTCGGCACCGTCATCGAACAACCGGTCGCCGTGACTCCAGAGGTGCAAGTCCCCACTGCACCGCCGTTGCCCTTCCAGTTTGTTGGCAGGCTGGCTGACCGTTCCGATCTGCAGGTGTTTTTGCAGGACGGCGAAAAAATATACGTCGTACGCAAGGGGGATGTCATCGACGAAACCTGGCGGATCGAGCGGATTTCCGATGTGGAAATGAGCGTGGTCTACCTGCCGCTGCATCTAGCTCAGACTTTGTCTGTGGGGAGTACGGAATGAACAAATCCCGTTTGCTGATGAGCCTTTGTCTCTGCGCAGGGCTGGCTGCCTGCAGTTCGGCGCAGACGGCCAAGGACGAAGCTTCCGCCCTGATGGAATCAGGCCAGTATGAAGCCGGGCTGGCCCGCATCCAACAGGGGTTGAGCGAGAACCCTCGCGATACCGATCTGCACATAGCGCTCAACAGTGGTCGGGCCCGCGCCGTGACGGCGCTGCTGACCCAGGCCGACATGGACCGCGCCCAGCGTAATTTCGCCGGGGCCCGCATGTCCTACAGCCGGGTCCTGGGCATCGAGCCGAACAACCGTCGTGCCCAGGACTCCCTGCGCCAACTCGACTACCTGCGCAGCATGGACGAGAAACTCGAAATGGCCCGTGGCGACCTGCGTCGCGGTGACATCTACGGTGCCGACCGCCAGGTCAAACAGATTCTCGAACTGGACCCGCAAAACGAGGGTGCCCGGGAACTGCAAGACAACATCCGCCTGGTGCAGAGCCGCAACGTGGTGCAATACCCACAGCTGCGTACCCGCCTGGACCGGCCGGTGACCCTGGAGTTTCGTGACGCCAACCTCAAGACCATTTTCGAAGTGCTGTCCCAGGTCGCCGGCCTGAACTTCATCTTCGACAAGGACCTGCGCCCGGACATGAAAGCCACGATCTTCGTGCGCGATGTGCGCATCGAAGACGCCGTGGATCTGCTGCTGCAACAGAACCAGCTGCACCAGAAAGTGGTGAACGAAAACACCTTGCTGATCTACCCGGACTCGCCGCAGAAGCTCAAGGATTACCAGGAGCTGGTGATGCGCACCTTCTACCTGACGAGCATCGATGCCAACACCGCGCTGAACATGATCAAGACCATGCTCAAGACCCGCGACGTGTTCGTCGATGAACGCCTCAATACCCTGACCATGCGCGACACCGGCGACGCGATCCGCATGGCGGAAAAACTCCTGCAATCGCAGGACCAGTCCAACCCCGAGGTGGTGCTGGAAGTGGAAGTGATGGAAGTCGCCCGCCAACGCATTCTCGACCTTGGCCTGCAATGGCCCAACACCTTCGGCGTGATCAACAGCGACGGTTCGCCCGTGTCGATTCTCGATCAGCTCAAAGGCATCGACTCCAGCCGGATCGCCTTCACGCCATCGCCCCAGGCCAAGATCAACGCCCAGGACAAAGACATCAACACCCTGGCCAGCCCGGTGATCCGGGTGAGCAACCGCGAACAGGCACGCATCCACATCGGTCAGCGCGTGCCGATCATCAGCGCCACGTCGGTGCCTTCGACCCAGGGCCCGGTGATCACCGAAAGCGTGACCTACCTCGACGTCGGTCTGAAGCTTGAAGTGCAGCCCATCGTGCACCTGAACAACGAAGTGGCGATCAAGGTCGCGCTGGAAGTCAGCAACGCCACGCCGCTGGCGCCGACCCCTCAGGGCACCATTCCGGTCCAGGTCGATACCCGCAACGCCCAGACCACCCTGCGCCTGCATGATGGCGAAACCCAGATCCTCGCAGGCCTGGTGCGCAACGACCATGGCAGCAGCGGCAACAAGATCCCGGGCCTTGGCGACATTCCTGGCCTGGGCCGCCTGTTCGGCAGCAACAAGGATGACATCAGCAAATCCGAACTGGTGCTGTCGATCACCCCGCGGATCGTGCGCAACCTGCCGTACCAGAGCCCGTCGGACATGGAATTCCCGACCGGCACCGAAACCAGCATGCACATCCAGGCGCCCGACCGTTCGATGAGCACGACGGTTCAGACCACCCCGGTGATTAACCCCATGAACGCACCGATCGCCACCACCGTTACCGTCGGGAAGCCTTGATCATGAACGCCTCGCAACGCGGTTTTACCCTGATCGAAGTCGTGGTGACGCTCGCCCTGGTCGGCCTGTTGGCCGGCATGGCCGCACCGCTGACCGAGACGGTGGTGCGCCGGGGCAAGGAGCAGGATCTGCGGACCGCGCTGTACCAGATCCGCGACGGCATCGACGCCTACAAACGCGCCTTCGACGCCGGCTACATCGAGAAGTCGCTCGACAGCACCGGCTACCCGCCGAACCTCAAGGTGCTGGTCGAGGGTGTGCGTGACGTGCGCAGCGCCAAGGGGGCCAAGTTCTACTTCATGCGGCGCATCCCCCGTGACCCGCTGGCAACCGTCAAGCGTGACGACGAGGGTGGCTGGGGCCTGCGTGCCTATGACAGTTCCGCTGAGAACCCGCGCGAGGGCAAGGACGTCTTCGACGTCTACTCCAAGGCCCGGGGCAAGGGTCTCAACGGCATCGCCTACCGGGAGTGGTGAACATATGCGCCGGCAAAAGGGTTTTACCCTGTTGGAACTGATGGTGGTCATGGCAATCATCGCGACCCTGATGACGATCGCCATGCCACGTTACTTCACCAGCCTCGAGGCCTCCAGGGAGACCACGCTGCGCCAGAGCCTGTCGGCCATGCGCGAGGCGCTGGATCACTACTACGGGGACACCGGGCGTTATCCCGACTCCATCGAGCAACTGGTCGAGCTGCGCTACCTGCGCAGCCAGCCGCTGGACCCGATTGCCGAGCGCAAGGACACCTGGGTCATGGTCGCGCCACCGGAAGGCGTGGCGGGCGGGGTGGCCGATATCAAGAGTGGTGCCAGCGGGAGGGCGCGTGATGGCAGCCTCTACTCCGAGTGGTAAGCCTGCGGGCCAGGACGGCTTCACCTACCTGGGTGTGCTGTTCCTGATCGTCGTGATGGGCATGGGCCTGGCCAGTGCCGGTGAGCTGTGGGCCACCGCTTCACGCCGGGACCGGGAAAACCAGTTGCTCTGGGTCGGTACGCAGTATGCCCAGGCGCTGCGCAGCTATTACCGCAGCTCGCCAGGTGTCGCGCTGTACCCGAAAGAACTCGCGGACCTGTTGCAGGACGAGCGCTTTCCGTCGGCCAAACACCATATCCGCAAGCTGTACGCGGAGCCGATGACGGGGGGCGAATGGGAACTGATGCGCGGTGTCGACGGACGGATCAGCGGAGTGTATTGCCCCTCCACGGAGAAGCCGCTCAAGCAGGTGAACTTTCCCAGCCAGTGGTCGGACTTCGACGGCATGGCCAGCTACAAGGATTGGCAGTTCGTGGCCGAGAAAGCCTTCCTCGATGACTCCAACGGACAGCCCAAGGCACAGTCCACCGCACCTGAGGCATTGCAGCCTTGAACCGGCACTGGCTGGCGGCACTGGTGCTGATGCTGGTGGCGAGCTTCGCTTCGGCAGCAGAAGAAGACGAGATGCTGGGGTTCATCATCGACGACACGATTTCGCACATCGGCCATGACTTCTACTACTCGTTCAGTGAACGCCTGCGTGCCACCAGCCCGATGGATTTCAACCTGGTGGTGCGGGAAAGACCTTCGGCGCGCTGGGGCAGCCTGGTGACCGTGGAGTTTCAGCAACGCCTGGTTTATCGGCGCTTCCTGCCGCCGAACACCGTGGAGTTGAAAGACGAGGCCTATGCGGCTGCCGACCAGGTTCGCCTGCAGATCGTGCAGCGCAAGCTGGAAGCCTTGTTGCAGGACACCACCGACCTTGAGAGGGACGAACTATGAAGGAAACAACTGTCGGCAAGCGTACGGGACTGTGGTTGCTCGGGCTCTGGTTTGCCGGGGCGGGCAGCAGCGGCCTGGTCCAGGCCACGGAACTGGTCTACACGCCCATCAACCCCTCGTTCGGCGGCAACCCGTTGAACGGCACCTGGCTGCTCAACAACGCCCAGGCGCAGAACGACTACGACGATCCCGATCTGAAAGACCGTACCACTGTGGCCGGCACTTCGGCGCTGGAACGGTTTACCAGTCAGTTGCAATCGCGGTTGCTGGGGCAACTGCTGGACAACATCTCGACGGGCAACACCGGGAGTCTGTCGACTGACGCCTTTATCGTCGACGTCATCGACGACTCCGGGGCATTGACGATCAATGTGACCGACCGGGTAACCGGTGAAGTTTCGGAGATCCAGGTAAACGGCATCACCACCACCCCTTGACGGGGACATGGGCCGATGGGGAGTTACGGACATGAAAAGAATAATTGTGCTAGGGATGCTGTTGGCAGCGCTTTGCGGCTGTGGTCTGCGTGAACCGATGTCCGCCGAGCAGGACACTGAAACGCCGACCCTGACCCCCAGGGCGTCGACCTATTACGACTTGTTGAGCATGCCACGGCCCAAGGGCAAGTTGATGGCAGTGGTGTACGGTTTCCGCGACCAGACCGGGCAATACAAGCCAACCCCGGCCAGTTCGTTTTCCACCAGCGTGACCCAGGGCGCGGCCAGCATGTTGATGGACGCCTTGCAGGCCAGTGGCTGGTTCGTGGTGCTGGAGCGTGAAGGGCTGCAGAACCTGTTGACCGAGCGCAAGATCATCCGCGCCTCGCAAAAGAAACCCAATACCCCGGTGAACATCCTGGGTGAGCTGCCGCCGCTGCAGGCGGCGAACATGATGCTCGAAGGCGGGATCATCGCCTACGACACCAACGTGCGCAGTGGCGGGGAAGGGGCGCGCTACCTGGGCATCGACATTTCCCGTGAGTATCGCGTGGATCAGGTCACGGTGAACCTGCGGGCGGTGGACGTGCGCAGCGGGCAGGTGTTGGCCAACGTGATGACCAGCAAGACCATCTACTCGGTCGCTCGCAGTGCCGGGGTGTTCAAGTTCATCGAGTTCAAGAAGCTGCTTGAGGCTGAGGTTGGCTATACCACCAACGAGCCGGCGCAGTTGTGTGTGTTGTCGGCGATCGAGTCGGCGGTGGGGCATTTGCTGGCGCAGGGGATCGAGCGGCGGTTGTGGCAGGTGGCGGGGGATAATTCTCAGCCTGCACCGAACGAGACGCTGGAGCGGTATCTGACGCAGAACAAGGTGGATCCGGAGAGTTCGCAGTGAGTCCGGTTTTTGGCCTTGGCGGCCTTCGGGCCTCCCCTGATGTACCCGATCAAATTGTGGGAGCGAGCCTGCTCGCGAAGGCGGCCACGTAGCCGAGCGAAAATTTTGCAGATGTACTCAGTACCTGTGGGAGCGGGCTTGCCCGCGATGGCGGCCACGTAGCCGACAAATATCTACCT
>NZ_RWIR01000089.1 GCF_009764265.1 Pseudomonas sp. PB101 | reverse complement strand
GAACTCAGCAGTGAAACGATGCATCGCCGATGGTAGTGTGGGGTTTCCCCATGTGAGAGTAGGTCATCGTCAAGATTAAATTCCGAAACCCCAATTGCGAAAGCAGTTGGGGTTTTGTTTTTGTGCGTGAAGAAAAGAGGGCTGGTTGTTGCACATTTCGCACAGTTATTTTCAGCCCATGGCACTAGAATAGGTCCAACTTTTTCAGAGTCAGAGCGCTTATGCCGGATTCGGTTGACGCCAAAGAGCTGTCAGAATTACCACTGGACAATCTGGTTGCCTGCCATGAGTGCGACTTGCTCATGCGCAAACCCGAACTCGCCCATGGCGAAAAAGCCTTGTGCCCGCGCTGTGGCTACGAGCTTTATGCCCATCGCTACAACGTCGTACAACGCAGCCTCGCGTTGGTCATCGCTGCCCTGTTGTTGTTTATCCCGGCGAACTTTTTACCCATCATGCAACTCAATCTGCTCGGGCAGTCTTCGCACGATACTGTCTGGAGTGGTGTTGTCGCCCTTTTTGACAGCGGCATGCAAAGCGTTTCAGTGGTCGTGTTCCTGTGCAGCATGGGAATTCCGCTGCTCAAGCTGCTGTGCCAATTAGCCGTATTGTTGAGCATCCGATTTAATGTCGGGCGCAGCTACGGCTTGTTGCTCTATCGCATTTATCACCACATACGAGAATGGGGGATGCTCGAGGTTTACTTCATGGGCGTACTCGTGGCGATCGTCAAGCTGGCAGATATGGCAGCAATCACCGTAGGCCTCGGCCTGGCGTGCTTCATTGGTTTGTTGCTTATTCAAGTCTGGCTGGAGGTCGTCATGTCGCCTCACCAGATCTGGCAAGCGTTATCAGGAGAGGATGCCCATGCGGGCGATTGATGCAGGCATTCTGATTTGCAAGGAGTGCCATGAATTGAACAGGCAGGAAGCCGATACCGATGAGCAAGTCTGTACGCGCTGCGGAGCGCTGGTGCATGCCCGCACCCCGAATAGCCTGGTGCGGACCTGGGCATTGCTGATTACCGCCGCCATTCTCTACATACCGGCCAATTTGTTGCCGATCATGACCGTGAACTCCCTGGGCAAGGGAGCGCCCAGTACGATCATGGCGGGTGTGATCGAGTTGGTGCACTACGGGATGTTCCCCATTGCGGCCGTGGTGTTTATCGCCAGTATCCTGGTGCCCACCTTCAAACTGGTGGGTATCGCGTTGCTGCTGTTTTCCGTGCAGCGCCGCCAACCACTTTCGGCGCGCCAGCGTATCTGGATGTACCGCTTCATCGAGTTCATCGGCCGTTGGTCGATGCTCGATATCTTTGTGATCGCCATCCTGGTGGCGGTCGTGAATTTTGGACGGCTTGCCAGCATTGAAGCCAATCTTGGCGCCATCGCGTTCGCCACGGTGGTGATACTGACGATGCTTGCCGCTGTAACTTTCGATCCCCGACTGATTTGGGATAACACGGAGTCGGACGACGACCATGACTGATTTGCCTGTAGCGAAAACCCGACCGGCCTCGAACTGGTCTGCCATCTGGGTGTTGCCCCTGATTGCCTTGATCATTGGCGGCTGGCTCGGCTGGCGTGCTTACAACGAGACCGGCATCGAGATTCAGGTGCGCTTTGAGAGTGGCGAAGGCATTCAGGCCAACAAGACGGAAGTCGTCTACAAGGGCATGCCGGTCGGCAAGGTCAAAAGCCTCAAACTCGATGATGAGGGCAGTTCCAAGGGGGTGATTGCCAGCATCGAGATGAACAAGGACGTAGAGCCATACCTGCGCACCAGCACACGTTTCTGGCTGGTCAAGCCGAGCGTGACGCTGGCTGGTATCACGGGCCTGGAGACGCTGGTTTCGGGCAACTACGTTGCGATCAGTCCTGGTGAGGGGGAACCGGTTCGCAAGTTCAAGGCCCTGGCTCAGGAGCCACCGCTATCCGATGCCCAGCCGGGTCTGCACCTGACCATCAAGGCTGATCGCCTGGGCTCGCTGAACCGTGGCAGCCCGGTGTTCTACAAACAGATCAAGGTGGGCCAGATCAAGAGCTACGTGCTGTCCGAAGACCAGAGCACCGTTGAACTCAAGGTGTTCATCGAGCCGACCTACGCCAAACTGGTGCGCAAACACACACGTTTCTGGAACGCCAGCGGCATCAGCATCGACGCCAATCTGTCAGGCGTGAAAGTGCGCAGCGAGTCGTTGGCCAGCATCGTTGCCGGTGGTATTGCGTTCGCTACGCCTGAGAACCGCAAGGACAGCCCGCCTACCGATCCGAGCCTGCCATTCAGGCTCTACGAAGACTTCGATGCAGCCGCGGCCGGCATCCGGGTCAAGGTCAAGCTCAGCGACTTCGAAGGCTTGCAGGCCGGTCGTACGCCGGTGATGTACAAAGGCATTCAGGTCGGCAATCTCAAGGCGCTGAAGGTCGATCCCGATCTGTCCGGGGCTACCGCCGAGTTAACGATGGACCCGTTGGCTGAAGACTATCTGGTGGACGGTACGCAATTCTGGGTAGTCAAACCGTCGATTTCCCTGGCGGGGATTACCGGCCTGGAAGCGCTGGTCAAAGGTAACTACATCGCTGTGCGTCCCGGCGACAAGGGGGCCGCACCGCAACGTGAATTCGTCGCGCGTCCCAAGGCGCCACCGCTGGATCTGCGGGCACCGGGCCTGCACCTGGTGTTGTTCACCGAAAACCTTGGCTCGCTGGAAGTCGGCAGCCCGGTTCTCTATAAGCAGGTCAAGGTCGGTTCGGTACAGAGCTATCAGTTCTCGCGCACCAAGAAGCAACTGATCATCGGCGTGCACATCGAGAAGGAATACGAGGATCTGGTCAACGCCTCGACACGCTTCTGGAATGCCAGCGGCATCACGCTCACGGGCGGATTGACCGGTGGGGTCCAAGTCAAGAGTGAATCGCTGCAAAGCCTGATGGCCGGGGGTATCGCCTTTGAAACCCCGGAAGCCAAGGCGCCGCTACAGAAGCGCATTCCGCGTTTCCGCTTGTTCGCCAACCATGACGACGCCACGCAAAAGGGCGAGTTGATCACCATCAAGGTTGATCGCGCCGATGGTTTGCGTACGGGCACGCCGATTCGCTTCAAGGGCCTGGATGTCGGCAAGATCGAGGACGTTGACCTGAGTGAGGATCTGCAATCGGTGCTGCTGACCGCGCGGATTTCGGAAGTGCCGGAGCGCATCGCCCGGGTCGGCAGTCAGTTCTGGGTGGTCAAGCCTGAACTGGGGCTGATCAAGACCTCGAACCTGGAAACCCTGGTGACCGGGCAATACATCGAAGTAATGCCCGCTGCGAAAAGTCAGGGACCACAGAAAAGCTTCGTGGCCCTGGCCAGCGCACCTGAAGCTGTAAAGCGTGAAGACGGTTTGAGTCTGGTGTTGAGCGCTGCTCGTCGTGGCTCGCTGAAGGCCGGTGTGCCGGTGACGTATCGCGAAATCACCGTGGGCAAGGTGACCGGATATGAACTGGGCCAGACCGCTGATCGTGTGCTGATCCACATCCTGATCGAGCCGAAGTACGCCCCGCTGGTACGCAGCGGCACGCGGTTCTGGAACACCAGTGGGTTCGACTTCGATGTCGGCCTGTTCAGAGGTGCGACGGTGCGTACCGAGTCCCTGGAGACGATGATTCAGGGCGGTGTCGCCTTTGCCACACCGGACGGTGAGCGCATGGGCAGCCCGGCGCGACCGGAGCAGACGTTCGCGCTGTTCGACAAGTTCGAAGACGAATGGCTGACCTGGGCGCCGAAGATTTCGCTGGGTAAATAGTCTGAGGGTTATGTGGCGTCAGTGATGACGCCATCGCTGGCAAGCCAGCTCCCACAGGGGACTGGGTTGTTCCTGAAGAGGCCCTGAAGTTCACTGCAAAGCTAAATGACACACCTATGAAAAAGGCCGCGATCCATTGGACCGCGGCCTTTTTCATTGCCTTCGATTCAAGCGTCAGACCGCATCCAGCTCCGGTTCATCCGCTTGTTCGTTGACTGTCGCCTTCACCTGATCGTGACGACGGATGTACTTCCAGTCCGCCTCGTCGATGTAGATGCCGGCCGGGCCGCTGCCGCCTTCCAGGTCGATGGCGACACTGGCGCAGACCTGCGGCTTCACGCTCGCCAGGATCGGCACGAAGCCCAGTTGCAGGCTGGTTTCCAGCAGCGCGGCCTGGTTCTTCTCGTCGATGTCCGCCGCCTCGTCGAGGTAGTACGGCAGGCGCACGCGACCGGCCTGGTCGCGGTCCATCAAGTGCAGCAACAAGTACATGTTGGTCAGCGCCTTGATGGTCATGGTGGTGCCGTTGGACGCCGCGCCATCGATGTCGGTGTGGATCACCGGTTGGCCGTTGACCTTGGTGATCTCGAACGCCAGCTCGAACAAGTCCTTGAGGCCGAGCTGGTTGTGGTTCGCCGCCACCAGCCGCGCCAGGTATTCCTTGGCTTCTTCGTTCTTGTTGTCCTGCTCGGCGCTTTGGCTGAGGTCGAACACCGACAGGGTTTCACCTTCTTCGTACTGACCGGCGCTGTGGATGATCTGGTCGATGTGCTTGAGCGCTTCCTTGTTCGGCGCGAGCACGATGCGGAAGCTTTGCAGGTTGGAGACCTGACGCTTGTTGATCTCGCGGTTGAACAGCGCCAACTGGTGTTCGAGGCTGTCATAGTCGCTGCGAATGTTGCGCAGGGTCCGGGCGATGTCGGTAACTGCTGCACGGCGCGCCTTGCCCAGGGTCAGGGCTTCGTCGGTACGGTGCGCATAGGCGTTGATCAGCAGTTGCAGGCGACGCTCCATATCGTCTTCGCTGTCGAACTTGGCCACGCCCTTGAGGCGCACCTGGGCGTACAGCGCTTCGATCTGGCCGTCGGCGCGCAACAGGCCCTGCCAGCTGTCCTGATAGTCATTGAGCAGCGGCAGCAGGTTGTCCATGGAATCGTCGATCGGGTCCATGAACGGTGTGCCGAACGGCAGGTCCGCCGGCAACAGCTGACGGCGGCGCAGGGCGTCGTCGAGGGTGCGTTGCTTGGCTTCCATGTCGCCGATCTGACGGCCGACCAGTTGCAGCTTGGCCGACAGTTGCTGGACGCGCTCGGTAAAGGCGTCGCTGGAACGCTTCAATTCGTCCTGTGCAGCCTCCATCTGCGCCAGTTGCTCGAGCTTGTCGCCTTCCTCGGCGCTCAGGGTTTGCGCGCGACGGAAGTCTTCCAGGGCTTTTTGTGCGTTCAGCACTTGCTGGTACAGCGCTTCGGTCTGGGTCTTGCTCGCGGCGCGGTCGGCGGCCACGGCCTGCTGGGTCTTCAGTTGCTTGAGTTCTTTGTCCAGGCGTTCCTTCTGGTCGCGCAGGGCTGCGCGGTCAGCCAGGGCCTGCAATGCCGGCGGCTCGATGTGGGAGATGTCGATGGACAGGCCCGGTACTTCGAAACGCTCGCCTTTGAAGCCGTCGAGGATCAGCTCCACCGATTTTACCCACTCGCCGTCGTCGTCGAGGGTGATGCCGTGTTCACCCAGCGGCAGGCTGAACAGTGCGCTGTTGAACAGGCGCATCAGGCGTTCGACGTCTTGCTGCGAAAACTCTTCGCGCAGGCGGGCATAGCTGTTGTTGTCGGCGTGATCGAGTTGCTGCTTGACCGACTTCAGGCGTTTTTCCAGATCCCGCAGACGCTCTTCGAGGTCTTCGGCGCTGAACTGTCGGGACTGCGCCAGCGCGCCGGCCAGTTCGTCGTGGGCGTCCTTGGCGGCCAGCAGTTGCTGCTCCAGTACCTTGACGTCATCGACCAGGGCAAAGCGATGCTTGAGCACCGACAGTTCGCCGAGCCAGCGCTGGATGCCGGTGATTTCCCGCTCCAGGCGCATCAGTTCCTGAGTGCCGCCGCGCTGGTCGTTTTGCAGGGCGTCTTGCTCGTTGCGGTAGTGCTCGGACTGAATGGTCAGCTCTTCCTTGCGCGCACTGGCGTAGTCCGACCAAGTGCCGAGCAAGGAGTCGAGCAGGGGAGAGATCCGGTGCAGCTTGCCGCGCAGGATGTCGCGTTGCTTCACACCGTTGGCCAGGGCTTCGACCAGCGGGCCGGCGGCGACCAGCGAGTTGTAGTCCTGCTCCATGCGGCGCACATCGCGGAAGGCTTCTTCGCACGCGGCAATGTAATCGACGCTGCCGGAACGCAGGCTGTGTTCGAAGGCATCGAGGAACAGTTGCTTGAGCTTGGCCGCGGTGATTTCGCGCATGTGCAGCAGGTTGATGAACAACGCGCGGAAGGTCTTCAGGCTCTGCTCGCTGGTGGAGCGCAGCGGGATCAGCGTCAGGTCCAGCGGGATCGAGGTGTGGCCACCGACCAGCAAACGGCGCAGTTCATCCGGCTTGAGCTCGTAGGCTTTGAGGCCTTCGCGTTCGAGGTTGGTGAACAGTTCTTTCTGGCGCAGGCAGGTGTCGTTCTTCTGGTAGTGGGCCAGGTCCAGTTTGCCCGCGTAGGCAAAGAACTGGTGACCGAAACCACCCCCCGGGCCGCGACCGACTACACCAATCACGTGCGGGCCGTGGGGCAGGTTCACCTCGACCAGGATGTAGCTGGTGTCCGAGGCGAAGTAGAAGCGCCGGGACTGCTCCAGGCTGTACTTGCCGAAGCTCATGTCCGACATGCGCGCCAGGATCGGGAACTGCAAGGCGTTGATCGAGGCGGATTTACCGAGGTTGTTCGCGCCGTACACCGACAGCGGTTCTTCCAGCGGGAACAGGCCGAGGCTGTAGCCGGCGGTGTTCAAAAGGGCAAAGCGGCGGATGCCGTAACGTTCCTTGCTCATGCGTCGAGCTCCTGTTCTTCGGCAATGGCGCGGGCCAGGGCGTCTTCTTCGCTTTCATCGGCAAACTCCGCCAGGTCGAGCGGGTCGTCGGTCTGCAGCAGTTTTTCGTCGCTGTCTTCGTCGATCAGCACCGGCACTGGCAGCGGCAATACGCTGTGCAGGCTGGCGGCCAGGTCGCGGTCCTGCTGAACCGACAGGCAGACGTCGAGGAAGCGGTGCATCGGCGGCAGGAAACGGTAGATGCCGTTTTCTTCGCTGGCGAAACCGAGTTGGGTCATGCGGCGCATGATCTTTTCTTCGAGCTCGTCCTGGGTCTGCACTTCGGCCTGGATGAACAGGTCACGGTATTTCTCCAGCAGCGACGGCAACTCATCACGCCCGAGACTGCCGCCGTCGAGCACGGCGATCGGGTCGCGGCCCTGGTCGGCCAGGTGTTCGACGAGGATGAAGGTGAACAGCGCCAGACGCTGGGCGGTCTTGTTCACCGCCGCGGCCGCGAGGTCCGGCACGAAGTAGTAGAAGCCGCGGGTGTCGCAGACCAGTTCAAAGCCCAGGGCCTTGAACAGCGTGCGGTACTGGTCCTGGAAGTTCGACAGTTGCGCGTACAGCTCCGGATCGCGGCGGCTGACGTGGTAACCCTTGAACAGCTCGCGAAAGATCGGCGCCAGCTGAGACAGTTCGGAAAGATCAAGATGCATAGGGAGTGCTCGCAGAATCCTCGGAGGCGTCGCTGACCGAGAGCAGGGCGAAGGAGCGCAGGCTGACCTGGTGCTCGTGAGTATGGTATTCGCGGCGTTCCAGACGCTCGCGCTTGAAGCGTTTTTCCCGCGACAGGCGCGAGAACCAGTACAGCAATTCGTCGGTGGCGCCGTCCGGCTCCTGCTCCAGCAGCCAGGTCATCAGGTCCGGCATCGGCAGGGCGTCTTCGCAGCGTTCGAGCATTTCCCGAACCGTGCGTGGCGCCCGTGGCGCTTCGCCTTTGTGGGTCTTGTGCGCCTTGGGGAAGCGCGCCGGTTTCGGTTCGAAGCGTGCCAGGGCATAAACATAGGCTTCGACCTGACTGGCGCTGCCGAGGAAGGTGCTTTGCGGGCGAGTGAACATCGGCATCGCCGCTTGTGGCACGGCGTCGATGCCCTTGCGACGGATCATCGACAGGGCCAGCGCCGCGCCACGGGTCACGGCGTTGTGCCGGCGCGCTTCTTCACGCAGCGGCAGCAGCAGTTCGCGGGCATGACGCAGGGTCAGTTGGGCGCTGGTCTGCATTTCGAGGATGCGTGCGTGGGTGCGCAGCAGCATGTCGTCGTCGACCAGATGGCCGAGGCGCTGCTGCTCGCTGAGCATCTTCAGCAGGACCGTTTCGACCTTGCGCACGCCTTGTTCGAAGGCGCCGTCGGCGTTCACCAGATCAATCATCGGCTCGACGTATTCGTCCCAGGTCGCCAGCACTTCAGCATAACGCTGGCGCAACGGAATCTGCCGGTCGCTGGTTTTCGCCCGTTCGGCGACGGCCACCAGTGCCTGTTCGTCGTTATCGAGTTTTTTCAGCACGTCACGCACGCGCATGTCGAGCAGACGCAGCTGGCGGGCGAGGTCATTGCCGTCGCGGATGTCGAACGCGTCCTGGATATAACCGGCCAGACGCTCCAGGTGGCGCAGGTAGGCTTCGATCTCCAGGCACAGGCCCAGACGGTGTTCACGGCGCAGATAGGCGAGGAAGTCGTGAATCTGCGCATTGAGCTCGAAACGGTTCGGGCTTTTGGCCACGGGAACCAGGATATCGAGGCGAATCCACACATCCAGCAGGCTGGTGATGTCCTGCGGCGTACTGTCGAGTTGCTGGGCGGCCAGTTGCGTGCGCAGTTCGTTGAGGCTCAGTGTGCCTTGGTCGAAGTGCTCGCACAGTGGCTCCAGAAGTGCCCAGTGTTCAGCGAGGGCGCGCAAGACGCGCTTGGGTTCGATCATCGGAATGGCCGGCTGGTTGGCGATTAAAAGCCGCGATTGTACTGCATCGGGCGCGATGCGATTCAATCCCGGGACGGGCTGTCGCATTCTTTCGATAAAGAGCATCGGTCGAGGCTATCGATCAACAGCAAGCGATCTTGAGCGAACGGCGGTAGAATCAGCGCACTTTTAGTTATCCACAAGTGGCCGACCTTTGCTTATCGAGTCCCGTCGTCGCGCTTATCTGGCCGCCATGCAGGTGGTCAACTGGCTGCCGCGCACCGAATTGCCCTTTGCCGCGCCGTCGCGGCCCGAACTGCTGGAGATCCCCGAGCCGGTTGTAGTCGCGCCTGTCGTACCGGCTGTCGTGGCTGAAGCATCCGTGGCACCGGTGGTCAAACCGGCCGAGCGGGTGAAGATCGAAGTGCCGCGGCCATCGTTGGCAAGCACGCGCACCGGTGCCAAGCCGGTGGAAGAGGCCGAAGAGGCGCCGGTCGTGGCCAAGGCGCCTGTCGTGCCGCCACCGCGTTTCGCCCTGCAGCTGCTGCGGGCCGGGCGCTGCCTGCTGCTGGTGGAGTTACCCACAGGCGAACCCTTCCAGACCCGTGACCCTGCTTACCTGTTGCTCAAGGACATGTTGCGCGCCGCCGGTCTGCCGGACAGCCCGCAGATCGTCGGTGAGCCGGTACGCTGGCCGCTTCTGGTGCGTGGCACGATGGATCAGGGCCCGGAAGCGGCCCGTGACTTTGTGCAAGGTTTTCTCTCGGTGCGCATGGAAGAAACGCCATGCGCCTGCCTGTGGCTGATCGGCCTGCCCGCCGTGCGGTTTGCCGGCGAAGCGGATGCCGAGGCGTTCAATCGTGAGTTGCAGATCGAAGGCCTGGGCTCGGCCTGGGCGGTGCCGGGCCTGGAATTATTAATGGATGAGCCACAGCGTAAGGCTGATGTCTGGCAAGCCATGCGTCGGCTGATGGCGCGCTGGAAAGAATCGAATGAGTGATGCTGTATCGTTTCGCCCGATGACCGAGGCGGACCTGGAAACCGTGCTGAAAATCGAATACGCGGCCTACAGCCATCCCTGGACCCGCGGGATTTTCCTCGACGGCCTGGGCAAGTATCAGATCTGGCTGATGTTCGAAGGTCAGCAGCAGGTGGGCCACGGCGTGGTGCAGATCATCCTCGACGAGGCGCACCTGCTGAACATTACGGTCAAGCCTGAAAACCAGGGCCGTGGCCTGGGGCTGACCTTGCTCGAGCATTTGATGTCGATTGCCTACAAGGCCGACGCCCGGGAGTGTTTCCTGGAAGTGCGCGACAGCAATACCGCGGCGTTCAAGTTGTACGAGCGTTATGGCTTCAACGAGATCGGCCGACGCCGGGATTACTACCCGGCGGTGGGTGGGCGCGAAGATGCGGTGGTCATGGCCTGCACTTTGGTGGATTGAGCTTGAAGCTCTTCGCTAGCAGGCTAGCTCCTACAGAGATTTGTGTCGTAGATAAAACCTGTGGGAGCGAGCTTGCTCGCGATGAGGGCCTGACAGACACCGAAGATCAGCGCTTGCCGTCCATCGGATCGCGCCGCGCCAGTTCCGCTTCATCCAGGCCATTACCGCCGCCAATATCGTCCTCATCGACGATGCTCAGGTCCCAATCCGCGCGACTGTTATTACCCGCTTCCCGGGCATCCCGGGCACCATCTTCACGGATCAGGGTTTCCGGGCTCATGTCGTCGTCGGTAGGTTGATGGTCGCCGGTCGAGGCGCCGGTCAGGCCCGCTTTACGTACGCGCTGGCCTGGCATCAACTGCTCGCGCTCGCCGTCCGGCAGTTCGTCACCGATCCTGGCGCTGGGTTCTTCGGTTTCGAAATCCAGCTCGCGCACCGAACCCATGCGGTCTTCGTTGTCATCGATGGGTTCCGGTTGCACCGCATCGTACGGACGTCGTGAATCATTCATGGTAATTCCTCATACTGTAGGCCTTACTACGGTTGACCCACGTGGCTACCGAGAATTCAACCGGCATGGAGCCCCGTGTTCCGGATCAGGAAAGCATCTGCATTTCGCGCGTGACCCCGACGGACGGTTGTCAGTCAAAGCTGCGCATCATTCTTGAGGCTTCATTGCATGAACGAATTACAAGATCTGATTGATAACAACGAGCGTTGGGCCGCTGCGATCAAGGAGGAAGATCCTGACTTCTTCGCCAAGCTGGCTCGCCAACAGACCCCGGAGTTCCTGTGGATCGGCTGTTCCGATGCCCGGGTGCCGGCCAACGAGATCGTCGGCATGTTGCCGGGTGATCTGTTCGTACACCGTAATGTGGCCAACGTCGTGTTGCACACCGACCTCAACTGCCTGTCGGTGATCCAGTACGCGGTCGATGTACTCAAGGTCAAACATATCCTCGTCACCGGCCACTATGGCTGCGGCGGCGTGCGCGCCTCGATGCAGGATCGCCAGTTCGGCCTGATCGACGGCTGGCTGCGCTCGATTCGCGACCTGTACTACGAAAAGCGCGAAGAGCTTGCCAAGTTGCCGACCGAAGAAGAGCGGGTCGACCGTCTCTGCGAGCTCAACGTGATCCAGCAGGTGGCTAACGTCGGGCATACCAGCATTGTGCAAAACGCCTGGCACCGCGGGCAGAGCCTGTCGATCCATGGCTGCATCTACGGTATCAAGGACGGCCGCTGGAAGAGCCTGAATGCCACCATCAGTGGTTTCGAGCAATTGCCGCCGCAGTACCGCCTGCGTCCGTTCGAACCCCTGTAAATCCCTTCAGTACGGACTTTGCCGACGCCACTGTTGCAAAAACAGCTGGCCGTCGGCGTTCGGCGCTTCATCGTAACCGGTGATCCAGCCCCGGCAGTTGTACGAGCCGCAGCGGCAGGCGAACTGGCGCTGCAGTTGGTCTTCCGTGGCGGCGTAATCCATCGATAGCCAGTCACCCTTGTGAATGTCTTTCAGCGCCCATAACCACAGCTCACTCAAGTCGAGAAACACGTTCGGGTCGCACGAGTGGCGCAGCAGCCCGCAGAAGTGTGGGTCATGGACATGAACATCCCGGGCCAGTTGCCGGGTATGTCGGCCGCGACCGGGCAGCAACCGCCCCGATACCCGGCAGATCCGGCTTATGCGGGGAAACTCGCGCAGCGCCGCCGCAGCCATGGGTGCGCCTTGGTCGTTCGAGAGAATCTCGAAATCGTCCAGGGATGGATATCCGAGGTGAAGGGGGAGCTCCACAAAAGGGTAAATACCCTGCGGCGCTGGTGCGAGAGACTTGCGCAGTGCATCGGCTTTCATAACGGTCCCTGTCGGCTGGGGGCTGCGACTTCCATCGGCTGACGATCCTGTCAGTGCTGCAGCACATGGGTTACGGCCCAAGCCTCTCGCAGATATCGTGGGCGGTCTACTGTCATAACTGACAGATGGACTGCCAATGGCCGGTTTACAGCGGTGGAGCCGGCAGGGCAGTGGCGGGCGCAGGCGCCTTGAGCTGTTTGAGCTGCAACTGGATCGCCGCCGTCGAGCATTTGCCCGCCGCCTGTCCCGGGGTCAGGTTGCGAATCGAGGTGTAGAACAGCGCGCAGGTTTTTTCCTTGTCGGCCACTTGCCAGGTTTGCGTGCAGGTTTTCAGCTCGACATCGGCATTGCTGTCCGGTTGGCGGCCCATGACGGCCTGCCAGCACGCGGCACTCAGATCCTGACCCATGACTTTCAGCCCCGCCGCATCGGCCTTGGCCTTGGCATCAGTGCCGGAATAGCTCGCCGGGTCGGCGGCGTACCAGATATAGCTCGGGTGGTTGGAACCCAGCACCCGCACTTTCACCCCGTCACTCGGGCTGATCGTCGCCAGGCCCAGCACGTTCACGCTCGCCCCGTATTGTTGCTTGAGCCAGTTACGTACCGGAGTGCCGAAGGCCACCATCGGCAAGGTCTCACCGTTGGCGTGCAGGCTGACGTTTTTGACCATGGTGGTCTGGTAATCGTTGAAGTAGCTGTAGACGCCCTCCAGGTCCTTGCCGGCGTTGGACGGGGCGGCGATAGGGGCGATGTCGATGATGGTCTGGAAGGCCGGTGTCTGCTCGGCCGGGATGCCATTGGCGGTGAGCAGCGTGGCCCAACGATCGGTGGTGGCGGACTTCAGGTAATCCTGGGCCTGGGTCAACGAATAGTCGGGCGGGAAGTGCAGCAGCTCGACACTTTTGCGGTTCTCCAGGGCCATGCCCAATGGCAGGAACAGGTTCCAGCTGTACGCCCACTTGCCGTCGGCATTCAGTTTGCTGGCGCCGTCATAGGCCAGGTCGCCGGCGTCGAGCAGCGCTGCCAAAGGCTTTTCGTAGCTGTCGGGCACGCCGATGATTTGCGCGTGGAGCTGACCATTGTCGGTTTTGACCAGAACCTTCGCATCGCCGTAGCCATCGCGCTGCACGCTTTGGGTCAGGTAATGCTCGACGGTTTGCTCGAGCGTCCAGTTGCGAAAGCAGATCACGCTGCAATTGTTGGGGTAGGCGAAGAGGCGGGTAACGCGTTCGGTAGTGCCCAGCTTCAAATTGACATCGGCGTGGGCGATGGTGCTCAGGGTGAGGGCTGCGAGGGTGAGTGCCGCGAGTTTGACCATGCTCGGATCCTTTTCAGCGTATAGACCAGCAGAACCGACGGGCAGAACAAAAAGGGCCGACATCACTACCGGCCCTTTTTCATGGTTACGGCATGACCGGCGGCAAATACGCCAGCGTCGTCCCCAGTGCCCACAACAACACTAGCACCAGTGGCGTGTGCACCAGCAACTGCACGAACGAGAAACCGATCAGGTCCCGCGCCTTCAGCCCCAGCACACCCAGTAACGGTAGCATGTAGAAGGGGTTGATCAGGTTCGGCAGCGCTTCGGCGGCGTTATAGATCTGCACGGCCCAGCCCAGGTGATAGTTCAGGTCGTTGGCCACCTGCATCACGTACGGGGCCTCGATGATCCACTTGCCGCCGCCGGACGGAATGAAGAAGCCGAGGATCGCCGAGTACACGCCCATCAGCAGGGCATAGGTGTCGTGGGAGGCAATGCTGACGAAAAAGGTCGAGATGTGGTGCGCCAGGGTCTGCGCATCGGCGCCCTTGACCGTGGTCATCAGGGCGGCGATCGAGCCGTACAGCGGGAACTGGATCAACACGCCAGTGGTGGTCGGCACCGCACGGGACACGGCATCCAGAAAGCTGCGCGGACGCCAGTGCAACAGGGCGCCGAGCATGATGAACAGGAAGTTGTAGGTGTTCAGCCCGGAAATCGCACTGATCGCCGGTTTGGTCGAGAACTCGTGGAACAGCCACCCGGCTGCCAGCAATACCAGCAGAATCGTCAGCAGCGGGCTGTGTTCCAGCCATTCGCCGGGGCGGGTGCGTGGTTGCAGCGGCGGCAGGTTGAAACTCGGATCGACACCACAGGCCTTGGCGTCACGCGCCGAATTCGGGCCGGGGGCGGTGGCGTAGGCGATGATCAGCGAGATCACGATCAAGGCCAGCAACATCACGCCGGACTGCCAGAGAAAGATCGTCTGGGTGAACGGGATCACCCCGGTGATCGACAGAATCGATGGCGGCAGGCTCGCCGGGTTGGCTTGCAGTTGAGCGGCCGATGACGACAGGCCCAGGGCCCATACGGCGCCGAGACCCAGGTACGCGGCGGCGCCGGCGGCACGGTAATCCATTTTCAGATCGGTGCGACGGGCGAGGGCGCGCACCAGCAGTCCGCCGAACACCAGGGACAAGCCCCAGTTCAGCAACGATGCGACCATGGAAATCAGGGCGACCCAGGCCACGGCAGAGCGGCCGTTTTTCGGGATTTTCGCCAGGCGATCGATCAGTTTCACCGCTGGCGGCGAACTGGCGACCACATATCCACCGATGACCACGAAGGCCATCTGCATGGTGAAGGGGATCAGGCTCCAGAACCCGTCACCAAAGGCCATGGCGGCGTCGGTGGGTTTGGCGCCCATGGCCATGGTAGCCAAGGCCACGATAATCACCGCCAGGGCAGCAAACACCCAGGAATCGGGAAACCAGCGTTCGGCAAAACTGGAGCAGCGCAGGGCAAAGCGGGCGGAGCGGCTATCTTCGATATCAGCGGCCACGGGGGGTACCTCGGATTTTTATGTTTGTTGTGGTCTTCGGGGCAGTAACCGCCCGTCTGGACAGACGCCAACATTAATTCAAGCCGAGGATTTTTGCGGGGCTGTTTTGTGGCTATGGGACTTTGGTCTAACGGGTTGTCCGCCGATGCGTTTGCGTAGACCATGGGCGCCTTGGTTTTTGCCTGTGCCAGAGTTCTTTACATGACTGCCAACACCGATTCGCGCGCGGCACCCTTCAGCCGCTCGGACTACAAGACCCTCGGGCTCGCTGCACTCGGCGGGGCGCTGGAAATCTACGATTTCATCATTTTCGTGTTTTTCGCCCTGACCCTCAGCCAGTTGTTCTTCCCACCGGAAATGCCCGAGTGGCTGCGCCTGCTGCAAAGCTTCGGGATCTTCGCCACCGGTTACCTGGCGCGGCCGTTGGGCGGCATCCTGATGGCGCACTTCGCCGACCGTCTGGGGCGCAAGAAAGTCTTCAGCCTGAGCATCCTGATGATGGCGTTGCCCTGCCTGCTGATCGGGATCATGCCGACCTACGCGCAAATCGGCTATTTCGCACCTTTGCTGCTGCTGGCCCTGCGCATCCTCCAGGGGGCGGCGGTGGGCGGCGAAGTGCCGAGTGCCTGGGTTTTCGTCGCCGAGCATGCGCCTGTCGCCCATCGCGGCTATGCCTTGGGCTTCCTGCAAGCGGGGCTGACCTTCGGCTATCTGATCGGTGCCTTGACCGCGACTTTCCTGGCGCAGGCCTTCACCCCGCAGGAAATCCTCGATTACGCCTGGCGTTACCCCTTCCTGCTCGGCGGCGTGTTCGGGGTGATTGGCGTGTGGCTGCGTCGCTGGCTCAGCGAAACCCCGGTGTTCATGGCCATGCAGGCGCAGCGCGAGGCAGCCGGTGAGCTGCCGCTGCGCACGGTCTTGCGCGAGCATCGCCTGGCCATTTTGCCGGCGATGATTCTCACCTGCGTGCTGACCTCGGCCGTGGTGGTGTTCGTGGTCATCACCCCGACCATGATGCAGAAAACCTTCGGCATGACCGCCAGCCATACCTTCGCCTTGAGCGCGCTGGGCATCGTGTTCCTGAACATCGGCTGCGTGCTCGCCGGGCTGCTGGTCGACCGCATCGGCGCCTGGCGCACGGTGATGCTCTATAGCCTGCTGCTGCCGCTGGGCATCGGCGTGCTTTACAGCTGCCTGATCACAGGCGGCGACTGGATCGGCCTGGCCTACGCCGTGGCAGGGCTGGCCTGCGGGGTGGTCGGCGCGGTGCCATCGGTGATGGTCAGCCTGTTCCCGGCACGGATTCGCGTTTCGGGCATCTCGTTCACCTACAACATTGCCTATGCCGCATGGGCGAGCATCACACCGCTGTTGTTGATCGGTCTGATGCCGTGGAGCCCGTGGGTCTGCGTGATATTCAGTGTGGTGATGGGGACGGTGGGCGTGGTCAGTGCGGCGTACTTCGGTGTGCGTATGCCGAAAACTGCTGGCTGTTCGGCCGCTGGCGCGCATTGAATTTGGCGAGTCGTCACTATTTTTGTAGGACGATCCTGAAACACGCTTAAGTAAATGTTTCCAAGGCCGATGGTTAGGCTGCATATCGCTTTCTACCCCTGTCCATCGGTGCTTTCCCATGTTCAATAAACGCTTGAAGCAGGAGCTGTCGGCTCTTCGTGAAGAACTCTCCAGCCTCCAGCAAGTGAAGGAAAGTCTGGAAAGCGAGATGCTGGTGCTGACCCTCGACAGCGACGGACGGGTTCAGTCGGTCAATCAGAATTTCCTCGGCGAAATGCACTACAAGAGCGGCGACCTGATCGGCCGGCACATCGACGAACTGGTCCCGGATCACGTCAAATCCGACGAATTCCACCAGCGCTTCAAGAACGCACTGACCCGTGGCGAGCACTTCGCCGGCGCGGTGCGCCTGTTGCGCGGTACGGGCCAGGAGGCGTGGTTGCGTTCGATCCTGCAACCGGTGCGCTCGGCGGACGGGCGGATCAAGTGTTTTTCGATCTTCTCCAGCGACCTGACCCGCACCATCGAGGCCTCCCGCGAACACGAGAACCTGATCGGTGCGCTGGTGCGCTCCACGGCCGTGATCGAATTCGACCTCAACGGCAACGTGCTGACCGCCAACGACCGCTTCCTCAGTGGCATGGGTTACAGCCTCGCCCAGATCAAGGGCAAGCATCACCGCACCTTCTGCCTGCCGGAGGAGTACAACAGCGCCGAATACCAGCACTTCTGGCGTCGCCTGAACGCGGGCGAGTACGTGGCCGAGCGTTTCAAACGTGTCGACAGCCATGGTCGTACGGTCTGGCTGGAGGCGTCCTACAACCCAGTGGTCGATGCCAACAACAAGCTCTACAAAGTGGTGAAGTTCGCCACGGTGATTACCGATCAGGTCAATCAGGAACAGGCCGTGGCCGAGGCCGCCAACATTGCCTACAGCACTTCGCAGCAAACCGACCAGAGCGCCCAGCGCGGCAACGCCGTGGTGACCCAGGCGGTGGACGTGATGCGCGACCTGGCCAAACACATGCAAACCGCCGGCGATGGCATCGAAGCCTTGAACGAGCAGTCGCTGGTGATCGGCACTATCGTCAAGACCATCAGTGGCATTGCCGAGCAGACCAACCTGCTGGCGCTCAACGCGGCCATCGAAGCGGCGCGTGCGGGCGAACAGGGACGGGGTTTCGCCGTGGTGGCGGATGAAGTCCGGCAACTGGCGTCGCGCACCAGCCAGGCCACCGACGAAATCGTCCTCGTGGTGCGGCAGAACCAGGACATGGCGCGCAACGCCGTGGCCCTGATGACCGATGGCAAGCTCCAGGCCGAGCAGGGCCTGGCACTGGCGGCGGAAGCGGGCACGGTGATTGTCGAGATCCAGGACGGTGCGCAGAAAGTGGTCAATGCGGTGGGGCAGTTTGCCAATCAACTCACCAACTGACCTGCGATCAGCTCTTGGTGGGCGCTACAATCGGCTCTTTTCCCCCAGGAGCAGACTTCCATGAGCGTTTCCCACCGCCGTCCGGTTCCCTTGTCCAAGGCTTATCGTCTGCTCAATCACGGCCCGACCGTGCTGGTCAGCGCGGCCCACGGTGGTCAGCGCAATATCATGGCGGCAGCCTGGGCCATGCCGCTGGATTTCGAGCCGCCGAAAATTGCCGTGGTACTGGACAAGTCCACCTGGACTCGCCAGTTGCTGGAAGCCGCGGGCACTTTTGTGCTGAACGTGCCTTGCGCTGCCCAGGCCGACATCGTGCAGACCGTCGGCTCGACCTCCGGCCTGGAATTGACCCGGGGCCAGGGCCGCGACAAGTTCGAGACCTACGACTTGCAGACCTTCACCGGCGAGTCGGTCGATGCGCCGATGCTCGAAGGTTGCGTGGCCTGGCTGGAATGTCGCCTGTTGCCGGAGCCGAACAATCACCAGCAATACGACCTGTTCCTGGCCGAGGTGATTGCCGCCCAAGCCGACGATCGCGTGTTCAGCGAAGGCCGCTGGCACTTCGAAGGGCAGGATGCCTTGCGCACCTTGCACCATGTCGCGGGCGGGCATTTCCTGAAGATCGGCGATCCGGTGGACGGCAAGACCCTGCCGGTGTGAGCCAGTTGGCGCTCAAATCCACAGATCATTCTCGGCCGTGCGCTCGCCACCTTCGCTGCCGGTGTTGAGCACACCCTTGGGTTCGATCAGCAGGAGCTTTACCTCCTGATCGGCGCAGGGTTTGTGTTCGACGCCTTTGGGCACCACATACATTTCCCCGGCGTTCAGCAGCACGTGGCCATCACGAAAATCGATGCGCAACCGGCCTTCCAGAACGATGAAGGTTTCGTCGGTATCGACGTGGTCGTGCCAGATGAAATCCCCCAGCAGCTTCACCACCTTGAACTGGTACTCGTTCATTTCGGCGATGACCCGGGGTGACCAGTGGGAATCGATCCGGCTGATTTTTTCAGCGAAGTTCAGGCTTTCGTAAGCAGTCATGAAACAGCTCTCGCGGTTGTTGGTGAACCCACGATAGCCAGCGGCTCGATGCGCTTCTTGTACGATTGTGCGTGGCTCAGCGGCGCTGCATCTTCATCCAGCGGGCCGGAGACAGGCCGTAGGTTTTGCTGAATTGCCGAGTCATGTGGCTCTGGTCGGTGAAGCCGGCGATCAGCGCCGCGCTGACCAGCGTCTGCCCCTGAATCAGCAGCGCGCGGACCATGTCCAGGCGCCGCATCGTCAGGTAGCGATAGGGGCTGGTGCCGAACAACAGGCGAAAATCCCGCGACAGGCTCCAGCGATCCCGGCCACTGTGCTGCGCCAGTTCATCCAGGGTCACCGTGCGATCAAGGGCGCTGTGGATGTATTCCCGGGCGCGCTGCGCAGCGATGTAGTCGAACCCAGAGCGTCTGGTCGGGACACCGCCAACCGTGCTCAAGGCTTGTGCCAGATCGAACAGCGCGTCCTGCTCTTCCAGTGGGTCGAGCGGGCAATCCAGGCTGCGCAGCAGCGCTCCCGTGGCGGCGAACAGACGGGGGTCGTTCGACAGCCCGGTCTTGATGAACGGCAGCGGCTGACCGCCGAGCATCTGCTGGATCAGTGCGGGTTCGATGTACATCATCCGGTACTGGAAACCGGACTCGGTGCCGGCCTCGCCATCGTGGGCTTCGTCCGGGTGCAGCACGATCGTTTTGCCCGGCAGGCTGTGACGCCTGCCACCGCGATACTGAAAACTCTGCACCCCGGCCAGGGTGTGGCCGATGGCATAGGTGTCGTGGCGGTGAAGGTCGTAGCCATGGCCGGCAAAAAACGCCTCGAAACGCTGTAGCCCGCCGACATCGGGCGCGCGATGGAACCAGTCATTGCGGGGCAGTTGCTTGGCCATGGTGATGATCGTCTTAAGTTTGTTGCGCAACACGGTAACCCAGCCAACGGTTCCCTGTCTTCTGATCGGATGGCGGTTTGCCCGCTAGAAAACCAAGGGCAAATACTGCACTGTGGGGCGCATTCGCTACAGGTCCTTTTTTATTTGTCAGGATGAGGCCAGGTCATGAGCAAGTTGCGCGTGGGGATCATTTTCGGGGGCCGTTCGGCCGAGCATGAAGTGTCGTTGCAATCGGCGAAAAACATTGTCGATGCGCTGGATCGCTCGCGTTTCGAACCGGTGCTGATCGGCATCGACAAACAAGGCCATTGGCACCTCAACGACCCGTCCAACTTTTTGCTGAATCAGGAAAACCCGGCGCTGATTGCCCTCAACCAGTCCAATCGCGAATTGGCCGTGGTGCCGGGCAAGGCCAGCCAGCAACTGGTGGAAACCTCCAGCCAGGAAATGCTCGGCCACGTCGATGTGATCTTCCCGATCGTCCACGGCACCCTGGGGGAGGACGGTTGCCTGCAAGGCTTGCTGCGCATGGCCGATCTGCCGTTTGTCGGCTCCGATGTGCTCGGCTCGGCCGTGTGCATGGACAAGGACATCAGCAAGCGCCTGCTGCGCGATGCCGGCCTGGCCGTGACGCCGTTCGTTACATTGACCCGTGCCACGGCAGCACGCACCGGCTTCGCCGAGGTTCAGTCCAGGCTCGGTTTACCATTGTTTGTCAAACCGGCGAACCAGGGCTCGTCCGTGGGCGTGAGCAAGGTTACCGACGAGGCTGAATACAGCGCAGCGGTGGAGCTGGCGTTGAGTTTCGATACCAAGGTATTGATCGAATCTGCCGTCAGCGGCCGTGAGATTGAATGTGCGGTACTCGGCAATGAAGAGGCCATCGCCAGCGGTTGCGGCGAGATCGTGGTGCGCAGCGGGTTCTATTCCTACGACAGCAAATACATCGACGACACCGCAGCAGAAGTCGTGGTGCCGGCCAACATCAGCGCCGAGGCGAGCGAGCGCATTCGCGCCCTGGCCGTAGAGGCGTTCCAGGTGCTGGGCTGCTCCGGCCTGGCCCGCGTCGACGTGTTCCTGACCGACAGCGGCGAAGTGCTGATCAACGAAATAAACTCGCTGCCCGGCTTCACCCGCATCAGCATGTACCCGAAACTGTGGCAGGCCACCGGCATGACCTACAGCGAGCTGGTGACGCGCTTGATCGAGCTGGCGCTGGAAAGGCACCAGGTTCGGCAGGAGTTGAAGATCAGTCGTTGAGCGGAGTTCTGGCAACAGCTGAGCCCGATCAAACGTGCTTGACCGGTTTGATCAGGCTCTGGGCGGGTATCCCGAATAGCTCGTGCAGTTTCCAGATCATCGGAAGCGTCAACGCTCGTTTGCCATTGAGTACTTCATAAACACGATTTGTGCGGCCGATGGCAGGCGCAAGATCGGCAGCGGACAACCCGGACTGCTCCATCCTGAACTTGATCGCATCGATAGGATTGGGTAAGTCGACCGGGAAGTGCTTCGACTCATACGATTCGATCAGCGTAATCATGATGTCAAAGTAATCTCCCTCGGGAGTGCCAATTTCTGGTTCATTCTCAAACAGTGCAGACACGCTCTTGAGAGCGGCGCGGTAATCCTCTTCGGTGTGAATCGGGCGAATGTTCATGGGTTACTCCATTTCGACGTTATCAGCGTCGACTGCGTCGTACTGCTTGTGAGTTCCGACAAATTTTATGTACACGGCGCCAAAGCGATAGGCCACGGCGACTATCAGTCTGAAATCGTTACCCTTGATGTTGAACACGACTCTGCGGCTTTTGAGGATACTGGCTGTAGCGAAGTGCAGCTTTATGTCGGTAGGTGTTCTCCAGGCTGCATTCCTTACCTCGTCAATCCAGGCCAACAAGGGTTGTTCCGCGCTCGGGTATCTCTCCCAAAATTGCTTCAGATGACTGATGGCGATGATTCTCATGGCATGATCCTAGTCCCAAGGCGGGACTGATGCAAGTCTGTGGAGGCGCGGAAACTCTAACCAGGACGCAATTGTTTGTGGGTAGGAAAAAGCAGCGGGATCGAGGCGTCCTGGACTCTTTATCTATAAAAAAGGCCTACCTACCGGTAAGCCATTTTTCATTCCAGCGTACGAATTAATCCCCCTGCGCTTGCCCTTCACGCCGTGGATCGGCCCCGCCTGTCAGCGACGCTTTGCCTTGCGCGTCCTTGACCCGAACAATCGCCTGGGTGCCGCTGGTCATGTCGATCTCGCTCACGCTGTGCCCTTTGTCCTTCAGCGCCTGAATCAGCGCGGGGCTGAACTGGCCCTGTTCCAGTTCGGTGGGGCCATTGCGGCTGCCGAAGTTGGGCAGGTTGATGGCCGCCTGGGCATCGAGGTTCCAGTCGAGCAGGCCGATGGCGGACTTGGCCACGTATTCGATGATTTGCGAGCCGCCGGGGGAGCCGACAGTCGCGAGGAATTCACCGCTCTGGCGATCGAAGATCAGGGTTGGCGCCATGGAGGAGCGCGGGCGTTTGCCGGGTTCGACGCGGTTGGCGACTTTCTGCCCGTTCTCCTCGGGGATGAACGAGAAGTCGGTCATCTCGTTGTTGAGCATGAAACCCTGAACCATGATGTGCGAGCCGAACGCTGACTCGATGGTGGTGGTCATCGACACGGCGCCGCCCGCGTCATCGACGGCCACCACTTGCGAGGTGGAAATCCGCAGCGGCGAACGGTCCGGCGCGTAGGCCACCTGAATGCCCGGTGGAGTGCCGGGTTTGGCCGTGCCCATGCTGCGCTCGCCGATCAGGGAGGCGCGGCTGGCGAGGTAGGTCGGGTCGACCAGGCCCTTGACCGGCACGGGTACGAAGTCGGTGTCGGCGACGTACTGTGCGCGGTCGGCGTAGGCCAGGCGTTCGGCTTCCGAGATCAGGTGCACGGCTTGCGGGTCGGGTTCGATGCCAGCCGGGGCGGTGGTCTTGACCGGTTTCAGCGGCGCCAGCGCCAGGCGCTTGTCGCGAGCTTCCAGGGCTTGCAGGGTCCCGAGGATCTGCGCCACGGCGATCCCGCCCGACGACGGTGGCGGCATGCCGCAGACTTGCCAGCGCTTGTAGTCGGTACACAGCGGCGCGCGCTCCCTGGCCTGGTAATGGGCGAGGTCGCTCACGGACAAGCTGCCAGGGTTGACGTGCCCCTGCACCTTGGCCGCGATTTCTTCGGCAACCGGGCCTTTGTACAAGACATCCGGACCTTCGTCGGCGATGCGTTTGAACACGGCGGCCAATGCCGGGTTCTTCAGGTTCGTGCCGACGGCTTTGGGGCTGCCATCGGCATTGCGAAAGTAGGCCATCATTTCCGGCGAGCGCGGCATGGACGAATCCGCGGCGATCAACTGGTGCAGGCGCGGCGAAATGGCAAAGCCTTGCTCGGCGAGCTGGATGGCCGGCTCAAACAGCTGCGCCCAGGGCAGGCGTCCGTGTTTTTGATGGGCCAGTTCCAAAGCGCGCAGCACACCGGGTGTACCCACCGAGCGACCACCGATCTGTGCCTCCTTGAAGCCCATCGGTTGCCCGTTGGCTTGCAGGAACAGCTTCTCGGTGGCGCCGGCCGGGGCGGTTTCACGGCCGTCGTAGGTGCGCACGGCCTTGCCGTCCCAGAGCACGATCAACGCACCGCCACCAATGCCCGAAGACTGTGGCTCGACCAGCGTCAACACCGCTTGCATCGCAATCGCGGCATCGATGGCCGAGCCGCCCCGGCGCAGCATCTCCCGCCCGGCTTCGGCCGCCAGCGGGTTGGCCGCCGCGGCCATGTATTTCTCGGCGTGCTGAGTCTTCAGGTCGGTGCGAAAGCCCGAAGCGCTTTCCGGTGCGAGCGGTAGCGTCGGCACCGTAGCGTTGTTGCAGGCGGCCAGGTTCAAGGCACTGGCGAGCAGAAGCAGGGCAGGCAGGCGATAGCGGCGCAAGGGGAGGGTTGAGAACACGTGGGGCACTCCGTCCGTTGGATCTGGGATCAGTGGACTTTATCGGCCGACCGGGAGGGACGCAAACCGGGTCCAGGGCACCGATGTTTTTGTCCTTCATCAATCGCAGGATTTTCTGTAGGGTCATTGCCACAGGCAGGCCAGAAAATTTACAAGAGGCAGACATGCAGACCGAGTTCCCCACCCAGCCGAGTTATCGCACTCAGCGCGAACAGTTCCTGGCGGCAGCGACTGACGCAGGCGCAACGCTGACAGAGTATCCACACCCGCTCACAGGACCGTTCGGCGAACAACTGAGCACCGACGTGGCGGTGCTGGGTGATCCGGGCGCCAAGCGGTTGCTGATCGCGCTGAGCGGCACCCACGGGGTCGAAGGCTTCTATGGCTCGGGCTGCCAGATCAAATGGCTGCAAGAGTTGGGCAAGCGCACCCTGCCGGCGGATGTCGCCGTGGTCATGATCCACGCCATCAACCCCTGGGGCATGGCGTGGTTGCGTCGGGTCAACGAAGACAACATCGACCTCAACCGCAATCACCTGGATTTCCAGCGCCCGCTGCCGGACAACCAGGCCTACAACGCCCTGCATGCAATCTATGCCTGCCCGCAGTTGCACGGCCCCGAGCGTGAGCGTGCCGATGCCTTGCTCGACGAGCAGATTCGCCTGCACGGCTGGCCAGCCGTCATGTCGATCGTCGAGGGTGGTCAGCATGCGCATCCCGACGGTCTGTTTTTCGGCGGGCTGGCGCCGAGCTGGTCGAACCGCATGCTGCACCAAATCATGCAAAAGCATATGGCCCATGCCGAGGTCGCCATGTGTTTCGACTTGCACACGGGGGCGGGCGAGTACGGTCATCCGATGCTGTTGACCATCACCGAGTCCGCCTATCCGGCGCTGCCCGATGCGCAGGCGATCTATGGCCCGTGGCTCTACAGCCTGCAAACCGGCGCCGACACTGTCAGCGAAACCGGCGTGGCCGCGACGGCAACCGGCTACACCTCGCAGGCGTTGATCAATGCGCTGCCACAGGTTCGGCTGATGCCTTTCGTCATCGAGTGCGGGACCTATCCCGGGCCGGACGTTCACCGGCATCTGCGTGATGACCACTGGCTGCATCTGCACGGTAATCCGAATGACGCGACAGGGCGCGGGATCAAGTTGAATCTGCTGGAGCAGTTCTACCCGGCGGACAGCGATTGGCAGGCGATGGTCTGGCTGCGCACATGGCAGATCTGGGAGAAGGCGTTGTCGGTATTGCCGACGGTTCGCCGCTGATCGAGGCGCGTATGCGGTGCAGGATTTCCCTGTCACCGCAGCGCACTTTTTTCGAGGCATAAAAAAACGGCCTACCTTGCGGTAAGCCGTTTTTAGTACTTGGTGGCTACACAGGGACTTGAACCCCGGACCCCAGCATTATGAATGCTATGCTCTAACCAACTGAGCTATGTAGCCAAGTGGCGCGCATTATTCACCGGTAACGGGGATGCGTCAAGCATAAATCTAAAATATTTCTCTACGCTTTCAACCGTTTATCAAAATCTCTCATCCAAGCAGTGGCGAAGGGCAGCGCTGGAACCAGCGGCTGGCCTGTTCGTACGCGTGGGCCAATTGCAGGACGGCGAAGTCGGCCTGGTGTCTGCCGATGATTTGCAGGCCCATGGGCAGGCCGGTGGCGTTGAAGCCGACCTGTACGTTGGCCACCGGGCAGCCGGACAAGGTGCCGGGAATCACCACCTCCATCCAGCGGTGATAGGTGTCCATGCTCACGCCTTCGATGGAGGCGGGCCAGGCTTGGGTCTTTTCGAACGGGAACACCTGGGCGCTGGGCAGCAGCAGGTAGTCGTATTTTTCGAACAGCCTGGAGATCGCTCGATACCAGTCGCTGCGCGTCACCGACGCGGCAAACACGTCGGTGGCCGAGAGTTTCAGACCGTTTTCCACTTCCCAGCAGGCTTCCGGTTTCAACAAGGCGCGCTTTTGCGGGTCGGCATAGGTCGCGCCCAATGAGCCGGCAACCATCCAGTGACGCAGCGTGCGCCAACTGCTCCACAGCTTCTCTGGCGCGAATTCGGACTGAACGTGCTCGACGTTGCAACCCAGACTTTCGAAATCAGCAAAGGCCTTTTCGCAGAGCGAGAGGATGCCTTTTTCCATCGGCAGGTAGCCGTTGAAGTCGCCGAGCCAGCCCAGGCGCGTGCCTTTGAAGTCCCGCTCCAGCGGTGCGGTAAAGGCACTTCCGGATTCGGCAATCGACAGCGGCGCCCGCGCATCGGCCCCGGCCTGCACCGACAGGAGCAACGCCGCATCGCGCACGCTGCGCGCCATGGGGCCTTCGTAGCCAAGTTGGTCGATGAACAGGTCGGCGCTGTCATCGAAGGGCACACGGCCCTGGGACGGACGGAAACCGAAGATGTTGTTGAACGCGGCCGGGTTGCGCAGCGAGCCCATCATGTCGCTGCCGTCGGCCACCGGCACCAGGTGCATGGCCAGCGCCGCCGCCGCGCCGCCGCTGCTGCCACCCGCGGTCTTGCTCGGGTCGTAGGCGCAACCGGTCGCGCCGAACAGCGGGTTATAGCTTTGCGAGCCGAGGCCGAATTCCGGGGTGTTGCTCTTGCCGATGATGATCGCGCCGGCGGCCTTGATCCGCTCGACCATGATGCCGTCGCGCTCGGGGATGAAGTCCTTGTACAGCGGCGAACCCAGGGTGGTGCGGATGCCTTGGGTCAGGGACAAGTCCTTGATGGCGTGGGGCAGTCCGTGCATCCAGCCACGGTATTGGCCTTTCGCCAGCTCGGCGTCGCGGGTATCGGCCTGGGCCAGCAGGTCTTCTGGCGCTTGCAGGCTCACCAGCGCATTGACCTGCGGGTTGAAGCGTTCGATATGGGCAAGATAAGTCTGCATCACTTCCCGGCAGGAAACCTGGCGCAGGCGGATGCGTTCGGCGAGCTCATGGGCCTGCAGCAGGACCAGTTCGCTGATGTTGTTAGAGTTCATTGCAAGCGGCCTTTCAGACGGCTGGAAAAACGCCCCGCCATTGCGTCGGGGCGGTGGCGATCAACGCATCAGGTTGGTCCAGAGACGGTCGGCCAGGCGGATTGCGCCTTCGCCGCAGGTCTTGCTGAACACCACCGGAGTACCTTCGGGAATGTGCAGTTCCGGCGCGTCCTTGAGGGCCGCGTCGAGGAAGGGTTCCACACCCTTGATCGGGCTCTGGTGCTTGAGGAAGTTCTGGGTCATCGCCGCGTTTTCAGGCTGGCTGAGGAACGCGATGAAGGCCTTGGCGTTCGCCGGGTTCTTGCTGCCGGTCGGGATGACCATGTTGTCGACCCAGGCCAGCACACCTTCTTTCGGGTACAGGTATTTCAGGCTCGGTTTCATCTCGCGGGCGCGCATCGACGAACCGCCCCAGAAGGTCGACATGTCGATTTCGCCCGAGGCGAGGTTTTCGCGGATCGAACCGGCCTTGGAGCTGTAGGTCTTGACGAAGGGTTTCTGCGCCTTGAGCAGGGTCAGGATCTGCTGCATCTGCTTCGGGTCTTCGCTGCACAGCGGGATGTTCAGGTACAGGCTGGCCATGTCCACCACGTCGCTGACCGAGTCGAACATGTTGATTCGCCCTTGCAGCTCGGCCGGCGGCTCGTAAAGCACCTTGAGGCTGTCGGCAGGGCCCTTGTAGCGCTCGGTGTTGAGCACCACGCTGGTGGTGCCCCAGATGAACGGCACGGAATAGGCGCCTTCCGGGTCCCAGGTGGGTTTTTTCAGGTTGTCGACGACGCCGGCGTAGTAGGGCTCGTTGACCGGGTCGAAACGCTCCAGCAGTTTTTCCTTGATCAGGATCGGCACAAACTGGTGGGACGGGATTGCCACGTCATAACCGGCACCGCCCTGTTTCAATTTGGCCAACAGGGTTTCGTTGGAATCGTAGGAGTCGACGGTGACTTCGATGCCGGTCTGCTTCTGGAATTTGGCGAGAATCTCCGGCGAAAAGTAACCGCTCCAGCTCACCACGTTGAGTTTTTCTGCGGCCTGAACGCTGCCGGCCATGGTCAGCGGCAGGGTCAGGAACAACGATGCGCCGATGCTTTTAATCCACTTGCTCATGCTATTTCCCCACAGTACGTAGAAGGTTCAGGTTTTCTTTTTGCCCAGCAGATAAGAGAGCGTGACGAACAGCACCGAGACGCCCAGGATCAGCGTTGAGACGGCGTTGACGTCGGGTGTCACGCCCATGCGCAACAGACCGAAGATGAAGATCGGCAAGGTGGTGGTGCCGGCCTGGGAGACCATCATCGAGATCACGAAGTTATCCAGCGAGACGATGAAGGCCAGCATCAGCCCGGAGAAAATCCCCGGCATCAGCAGCGGCAGGGTGACCTTGCGGAAGGTCCGCCACGGGCCGGCATAGAGATCGGCCGAGGCCTGCTCCAGGGACAGGTCCATGTCGTTCAGGCGTGCCCGAATCGGCAGAAAGGCAAACGGAATGCAGAACACCGTGTGCGCGATGATCAGGTTGCCGTAGCCCAGGGACAGACCGATGGTGGAGAACAGCGCGAGGGTGGCGACACCGACCACGATTTCCGGCAGCACCAAGGGCAACATGATCGCGCCCATCGACAATTGCAGGCCCTTGAACTTCGCCCCCCGTGAAGTGCCGAGGGCGGCGAGGGTGGCGATGGCCGTGGCGACCATGCTGGCGCAGACCGCGATCAACAGGCTGTTGCCGGCCGCCTGGCGCAGGGCCTGGTTGGCGAACGCCGCGCGGTACCAGTCGAGGCTGAAGCCAGTCCAGACCGTGGCCGACTGGTTGGCGTTGAACGAGAACACCACCAGCACCACGATCGGCGCGTAGAGGTACAGGTAGAACAGGAAACTGAAGCCGCCGAAGCCGGGGAAGTCCTGCACGCCCAGCGTATTGCGTTTGAACAGGCCGATCATCACGCACCTCCCTTGGCGATGCGCTGGCGCTCGGCACGCAGGGCATAGACCGTCAGAACCAACATCACCGCGGCCATCAGCACCAGCGAAAGCGCTGCGCCGAACGGCCAGTTACGCGCATCGCTGAACTGCCGGAAGATCAGGTTGCCGAGCATCATCCGGGTGCCGCCACCGAGCAGTTCCGGGGCGATCATCGCACCCAGACAAGGCACGAAGGTGAGGATGGCGCCGGCGATGATTCCAGGCTTGGCGATCGGCAACACCACTTTGCGCAAGGTCCGCAGGCGTCCCGCATAGAGGTCCTGGGCGGCCTCGAGCAGGCGGGTATCCATCTTTTCCAGCGTGGCGTAGATCGGCAGCACGACGAAGGGCGCGTAGGTGTAGACCAGCCCCAGCAGCACCGCACCGTCGGTGTAGAGCAGTTGCAATGGCTGGTCGATGACCCCGAGGCCCATCAGGCTGTTGTTGATCACCCCGGTGTTGCGCAGCAGCAGAATCCACGCATAGGTGCGGATCAGCAGGTTGGCCCAGAACGGCACTGTGATCAGGAAGATCAGCAGGCCCCGACGGTGCGCCGGCTGCATGGCCAGCCACACCGCGACCGGAAAGCCGATCAGCAACGTGATGATCGTGGTCAACCCGGCGATGCCGATGGAGCGCAGGGCGATGATCAGGTAGGAGTCGGCGAAGGCCAGGCTGTCGTCCAGTTGCCGCTCGAACAACAGCGAGGTGTAGGCGTCAGTGCTGAAGACCTTGTTCACCCCGCCGTAGGGGTTGGCTTCCATCAGCGAGTAGCCGATGACGATCAGGATCGGCACGATCAGGAACAGGCCGATGGCGGTCAGCGCCGGGCTGACCCCGAGGAAACTCTGGAAGGCCCGCCGACGTTCCAGGGTATTGGCAATCGGTAAAGCGTGCATGGCAATTCCTCGTGCTCAATCGTGCAGGACGCTGGCGCTGCCCTGGTCGAACAACAGACCGGCCTGGCTGCCGACGGCGAAACGCTTGCTCTGGTCGACGCAGTTGGGGGTGCGCACGGTGAGGCGCGAACCGTCGCTCAGGCTGACCTGGTATTGCAGGTCGGTGCCGAGGTAGATCTGCGCTTCGATCCGGCACGGCAGAGCGGTCTCAGTGCTGGCTGGCACCAGATGCAAACGCTCGGGGCGCACCGACAACGCGACGCTGGTGCCGACCCGCACATCGCTGCACGGCTGCGCGGGCAGTGGATGTCCGGCGGGGCCGGCGAACCAGGCCAGGCCGTCTTCGACGCGGGTGACCGTGCCTTCTATGAAGTTGGTTTCGCCGATGAAGTCGGCGACAAAGCGATTGCGTGGGCGTTCGTAGATGTCTTCCGGACGGCCGACCTGCTGCACTTCGCCTTCGGACAACACGGCGATGCGGTCGGACATGGTCAGGGCTTCTTCCTGGTCGTGGGTGACGAAGATGAAGGTGATGCCGGTGCGCGCCTGGATGGTTTTCAGCTCTTCGCGCATGGCCTGGCGCAGCTTGAGGTCCAGCGCCGAAAGCGGTTCGTCGAGCAGCAAGACTTTGGGATGCGGCGCCAATGCGCGAGCCAGAGCGACGCGCTGTTGCTGGCCGCCGGACAGTTGCGCCGGCTTGCGGTTGGCGAAGCGCTCCATCTGCACCAAGGCGAGCATCTCGCGTACCCGTTCGGCCATTTGCGTCTTGTTCAGGACCTTGCCCATCGGGTGGGATTCAAGACCGAAGGCCAGGTTCTCGGCGATGGTCATGTGCGGGAACAACGCGTAATGCTGGAACACCGTGTTGACCGGGCGCTGGAAGGGCGGGCGGTCGGCGATGTTTTCGCCGTAGAGCAGAATCTCGCCTTCGGTAGGAAACTCGAAGCCGGCGATCATCCGCAGGAGGGTGGTTTTGCCGCAGCCCGAAGGGCCGAGAAGGGTGAAGAACTCGTTGTCGCGAATGTCCAGGTCGATGCTTTTCAGCGCCACCGGGCCAGTCTTTGGATCACCGTAGACTTTGCGCACTGAGCGGATGGATACCGCCAGCGTTTGCAGCGAATGCAGGGCATTCATGCGTTACCTCCGATTCCCCCATCGTCCGCGAGTGCTGTAGACAGCCGGGCCTTCGGACCATGGATATTATTTTTCTGGGCAGGATCGAGATTGCGTTCGGGTGTTGTAACCAGCTGTTGTTTTGTTCTGCTGTGGCTCGATTATCAGCGAGGGGTTGCGGGGGCGAAACTTCAATTTTAACATAGGGGTTGTTAAAAAATTTAACAGCAAAAGGCGCCCGGAAACCATGCCCGACCACCGTTTGCCGCCGCTCAACGCGGTACGTGCCTTTGATGCCGCGGCCCGGTTGGGCAGCTATGTCGAAGCCTCCAAGGCCCTGCACGTGACCCAGCCGGCCATCGGCCGCCATGTGAAGCTGCTGGAAGACTGGCTGGGCATCCAACTGTTCGAGCGCACCTCTCGCGGGGTCAACCTGACGGCGGCGGGGGAGAAGTACCACCGCAAGATCAGCGCCGCCTTGCAACTGATCATCGAAGCCGGCAAAGAAGCGCAGCCCAGGCATGCCGAGCGCTGGCTACGCATCATGGTGGTGCCGGGGTTCGCCAAGCGCTGGCTGATGCCGCGCATCGAGGCCATGCGGCATCTGCGCCCGGGTTTGAAATTCGCCATTGAACCCAACTCCACCTTCACTGAAGTCGACGGTAAAAGCGCTGACCTGGGCATCGTCTACGGGGTGGACGGCCAGTATGCCCACTCGCGCACCAGCCTGATTTGCCCGCGGGTGTTTCCGATCTGCTCCCCCGATTACCTGGCCAGCGTCGAGCCCATCGGCAGCCCCGCGGACTTGGTGAAACACAACCTGATCCACGTCGATGACGGCGAATGGTGGAACCTGTGGTTCGCCGCCAACGACCTCGACATCCATCTCAATTCGGACATGCTCTACGTCAACAACGACCACGCGTTGTCGGTGGCCGAGAGTGGGCAGGGCATTGCGCTGGCCAACGAAGTGCTGGTGCGCGAAGAGCTCCAAACCGGCAAGCTGGTGCGGGTGGTGGACGCGCAAGTGAAGCTGGAAAGCTATCGGGTGCTCACGCCGTCCGCCGAGCTCTCGGCGGACGTGGCGTGGTTTATCGACTGGCTCAAGACCGAACTGGAGCAGGACTTCCCGGAGGCGGTGATCCGCGCCTGAGAAGTCCTGGCGGACTCAACTCAAGCGGAAGCGCCCGGTGTTGTCGCTCAGGGCCTTGCTGCCGTGGCTCAAGGTGTCCGCTGCCTGGTTCACCGCGCGGGCACCTTCGAGCAAGCGCACCGCCGCTTGATCGACCTGCTGGATATTGCCGCTGACCTCGTCGGCGGTGCTGGCCTGTTCATCCACCGCCGTGGCGATCTGCGCCAGGGTATCGGTGACGCTCTGCACCGCACTGGCGATTTCCCCGAGCCGTTCACCGAGGCCGGTGACCGCTTGTGCATCGCTCTCTGCCTGAGTGCACGCGGCCTCCATCAGATTGACGGCCTCATTCACGGTGTGACGCAGGCTGTCGACCGTGCCGGCAATCTGTGCGGTCGACGATTGCGTGCGTTGCGACAGGCTGCGCACTTCATCGGCCACCACCGCAAAGCCACGCCCTTGTTCGCCCGCCCGGGCCGCCTCGATGGCGGCGTTGAGGGCCAACAGGTTGGTCTGCTCGGCGACACCGCGAATGGTGTCGACCACCAGCTGAATCTGCTGTCCCTGCTCGCTGACCCGGCCCAGCGCCGCTGCCGTTTCGTTCAAGCGTTGGTTGAGTTGCTGGATGCTCGCGGTGGTGCGCTGGCTGTCACGGCTGCTGTCGGCGGCAATCCGCTGGGTGTGCTGGGCACTGCCGGACGCCTGTTCGCAACTCTGGGCCACCCCTTGTGAGGTGGCGGCCAGTTGCGTCGCCGCTGCGGCAATCTGGCTGATCTGCAACTGCTGGGCTTCGACTTCGCCCAGGGCGTCGCTGGAATGATGGTTGAGGGTTTGCACCGCGTGGCTCAGTTGCAGGGTTTCGTGATCCACCCCTTGCAGGCTGGTGCGCAGTTGCACCACGGCGACGTTCAGCGCGGTGCTGATGGCCGCCAGTTCGTCCCGTCCCTGAACCGGTACTTGCAGGCTCAGATTGCCATCGCGCAAGGCCTCGGCGAGTACCGTGATGCCGCTGGCGCTGCGACGGATCGAGGCCTGCAAACAGATGAACAGATACAGCGCGGCCAACAGCAGGCAACCCAACACGGCAGCCACCACAATGAACTGGCGGATCGCCGAATCGTGGTAGTAATCCAGACGTTGGTCCAGCGACAGCAGCGACTGCTGGCGCAACGAGGCGAGGTTGGAGAGCAGGGCATCGAGACTGCGCTCGAAGTCATCCGGCTTGAGGTTGATGCTGCCGCCGAACACGCCGTCATCCAACACCTTCAGGCCAGCGTCCAGATGCTTGAGACTGTCGTGATATTGCCCGGCCCAGGTTTGCAGGGCACTGGGCAAGCGCGCTTCGAGCAGGCCTGCGGTTTTCACCAACTGCTCTCGCGCATCGCCGATGCGGCTGCGCAGGTCGCGCAGTTGCAGGCGGCTTTGCAGGGTGAACTGACCGGACACCACCGAGGCCTGACCTACCGCCGCCAGACGACCGACTCGTTCGATCAGGTCCGGTGCGTGTTGGGTGGAGATCTGCGTCAACAGGTAGGTCTCCAGCCACGGCGCCAGGGTCAGGCGATTGTCCATGGCGATCTGCTCGCGCAAGGCTTGCAGGGCGCTCAAGGCATTGGTGAAGCGATCGTAGCCATCCGGCCACCAACCGACATTGCTCAGGCTTTTTGAGTCGAGGCCGTCGAGGGCGGTTTGCAGGGCCTGATAACGCGACAGCGTTTCACCCTCGGCCGCTTCTTTTTGCAGGGCATTGCCCAGCTCGGCAGTGGCCTGGCTGACGGCGGGTTGCACCGCATCGAACGCAGCCATCGCCGCGAGAGTGGCCGGCGTCGGCTGGCGATTGGTTTCCGTGGCGCGCCAGCGGGCGGCGCGATCACGCTGGGCGGCGAGCAGGTCATCCAGCGCATCGAGCGCCAGCAGTTGCCGCACCCCGGCGCGTTCGCCGGAGATCAGGCTGAGTTTGTCGCGATAATCCTGGCCGATCATCCACAGGCTGCCGGCCAGCGGCAGGATAAACAGCAGAAACAGCAGCTGGAATTTGCGTGCAAAACCAAAACGCCCCAGCAGCCCGATCCCCGGCGATAAAAAAGCCTGCATGCCCCATGACTCCTCTGGACACCACGCACTATTGGCGTGCGTCGGCGGTTGTCGCACCGCCGACTCGTGCCCTCTAAAAAGGCCTCGAAAGTTCACCCTTGTCCGCGCTGTAGGCCGACTCTGTGGCGAAACTTCCCATTGTCGGCCTCCTTTGTAAGGAAGCCGCGTTCAAGCCGACAAAGAAGGCAAGATTCAGACCATGGCTTTGCGCCATCAAGGTTGTGGCGATGAAAAAACCAAGTCGTTAGCAGGCTAAGGGGATGGCGTTGCTGCACTGAAAAATGGCACATTGACGCACCTGCCCGTTTGTACCTCCTGTTGTCTGGAAATTCCCATGGCTATCAGCAACGCCCAGTCCGGCTCAGTGCCGGCGTCCGCTACGCCCCAAAGCAGTCCCCTGGTGATGCGCATCATCGGCGCGGTGGCGCTGGCGCATTTGATCAACGACCTGATCCAGTCGGTGCTGCCGTCGATTTATCCGATGCTCAAGGCCAACTATGGCCTGACTTTCACCCAGGTCGGCCTGATCACCCTGACGTTCCAGTTGACGGCCTCGCTGCTGCAGCCCTGGGTCGGTTACTACACCGACCGCCATCCCAAGCCGTGGTTGTTGCCGGCGGGTACGGTCTGCACCCTGATCGGCATTCTGATGATGTCGGTGGTCGCCAGCTTCCCGCTGATTCTGCTGGCGGCGGGCCTGATCGGCATCGGTTCTTCGACCTTCCACCCGGAAGCGTCCCGCGTGGCGCGCCTGGCTTCGGGCGGGCGCTTCGGGCTGGCGCAGTCGACCTTCCAGGTCGGCGGTAACGCAGGGTCGGCGTTCGGTCCGTTGCTGGCGGCGGCGATCATCATTCCCTACGGACAAGGGCACGTGGCGTGGTTTGGGCTGTTCGCGGTGTTTGCGCTGTTCGTGCTGTACCGGATCAGCCGCTGGTACGCCAACCACTTGAACCTGTTCAAGCTCAAGCAAGGCCAGGCGGCGACCCACGGCCTGTCCAAGGGCCGAGTGACCAGTGCGCTGGTGGTACTCGGGTTGCTGGTGTTCTCCAAGTATTTCTACATGTCGAGCCTCACCAGCTACTTCACCTTTTACCTGATCGAGAAGTTCGACCTGTCGGTCGCCAGTTCGCAGTTGCACCTGTTCCTGTTTCTCGGCGCGGTAGCGGCGGGGACGTTCTTCGGCGGACCGATCGGCGACAGGATCGGGCGCAAGGCGGTGATCTGGTTCTCGATCCTCGGCGTTGCACCGTTCACATTGCTGCTGCCCCACGTCGACCTGTTCTGGACCAGCATCCTCAGCGTCGTCATCGGCTTTATCCTCGCCTCGGCGTTCTCGGCGATCGTGGTGTACGCCCAGGAACTGGTGCCGGGCAATGTCGGGATGATCGCCGGGGTGTTCTTCGGCCTGATGTTCGGTTTCGGCGGGATTGGCGCGGCGCTGCTCGGGCATCTGGCGGACATTCATGGCATCGAATATGTGTACTACCTGTGTTCGTTCCTGCCATTGTTTGGCGTGCTGGCGATTTTCCTGCCGCGAACCAAGAAGGCCTGAGTAGCGGGAGACCTGTAGGAGCCGGCTTGCTGGCGATGAACGATTACGCGGTTTGCCTTGATAACCGCGGTGTCCGGATCGCCAGCAAGCCGGCTCCTACGGGATACGGAGATGTCAGGCACAAAAAAGCCGCGTATCAAACGCGGCTTTTTCTTGGGCGGGTAACGTTAAACGTTGAAGCGGAAGTGCATCACGTCGCCGTCCTTGACGATGTAGTCCTTGCCTTCCAGGCGCCATTTACCGGCTTCCTTGGTACCGGCTTCGCCCTTGTACTGGATGAAGTCGTTGTAGGCGATCACTTCGGCGCGGATGAAGCCTTTTTCGAAGTCGGTGTGGATCACGCCAGCGGCTTGCGGTGCGGTGGCACCGACGCGGACGGTCCAGGCGCGGACTTCTTCGACACCGGCGGTGAAGTAGGTCTGCAGGTGCAGCATTTCGTAGCCGGCGCGGATCACGCGGTTCAGGCCAGGCTCTTCGAGGCCTAGGGCTTCGAGGAACATGTCCTTCTCTTCGCCGTCGTCGAGCTCTGCGATTTCTGCTTCGATCTTGTTGCACACCGGAACAACCATGGCGCCTTCTTCTTCGGCGATGGCGCGAACCACGTCCAGGTGCGGGTTGTTCTCGAAACCGTCTTCAGCGACGTTGGCGATGTACATGACCGGCTTGGTGGTCAGCAGGTGGAAGCCCTTGATCACCGCTTTTTCGTCGGCGCCCATGTTCTTCATCAGGCTGCGCGCTGGCTTGCCTTCGGTGAAGTGAGCGATCAGTTGCTCCAGCAGGCCTTTCTGGACCACTGCGTCCTTGTCACCGCCCTTGGCGTTGCGCGCGACTTTCTGCAGTTGCTTTTCGCAGCTGTCGAGGTCGGCGAAGATCAGTTCCAGGTCGATGATCTCGATGTCGCGTTTCGGGTCGACGCTGTTGGAGACGTGAATCACGTTCTCGTCTTCGAAGCAGCGGACCACGTGGGCGATGGCATCGGTTTCACGGATGTTGGCCAAAAACTTGTTGCCCAGGCCTTCACCTTTCGACGCGCCGGCAACCAGGCCCGCGATGTCGACGAATTCCATGGTGGTCGGCAGGATGCGCTTTGGATTGACGATGGCTGCCAGGGCGTCCAGACGCGGATCCGGCATCGGCACGATACCGCTGTTCGGCTCGATGGTGCAGAAGGGGAAGTTTTCGGCCGCGATACCGGACTTGGTCAGGGCGTTGAACAGGGTGGACTTGCCGACGTTAGGCAGGCCGACGATGCCGCAATTGAATCCCATGGTGTTTCCCCTCGGATAAGAGTCAGGCCTTCTGGCTGTGCAGGTTTTTCATCGCGCGGTTCCATTCCCCGGCGAGGATATCCGGCAGCACGCCGAGGGCAAAGTCGATGCTGGCATCGAGTTTTTCCTGTTCGGCGCGTGGCGCACGACCCAGGACGAAATTTGAAACCATACTGGCAACGCCCGGGTGGCCAATGCCAAGCCGCAAGCGGTGAAAGGTATTCTGATTGCCCAGTTGCGCGATGATGTCGCGCAACCCGTTGTGACCGCCATGGCCGCCGCCCTGCTTGAGCTTGGCAACGCCCGGAGGCAGGTCGAGTTCGTCGTGCGCCACGAGAATTTCTTCAGGCTTGATGCGGAAGAAACCGGCGAGTGCCGCTACGGCTTGGCCGCTACGGTTCATGTACGTGGTGGGAATCAGCAGACGAACATCCTGACCCTGATGCGAATAGCGCCCGGTCAGGCCGAAATATTTGCGGTCCGCCACAAGGTTCACGCCTTGTGCGTTCGCGATGCGCTCAACAAAAAGGGCCCCTGCGTTATGCCGGGTCTGTTCGTATTCAGCGCCTGGATTTCCCAGGCCAACGATCAGTTTGATGGCAGTCACGATAGGGGCCCTTCCTTGGAGTGGTGGATAACATCGCCGCAATCAGGGAAAGCGGCGAAAGTGGACGAAAATTGCTCATTTACCATGATGTAAACTCCGCGTTCTCGCCCGCTTTCTCGCTATGCTCTAGTCCGCGATGTTTCCGGTCACTCCGGCGTACAGAGTAAAATTACTCTGCAGCGCCTTCTGCAGCTTCTGGAGCAACACGTGGAGCGTGGACGTTGGCAACAGCCTTGTCATCGCCGTGTGCCAGAGCAACAAACTCAACGCCTTTAGGGGCTTTGAGGTCGGACAGGTGAATGATCGAACCGATTTCGGCGTTAGCCAGGTCGACTTCGATGAACTCAGGCAGGTCCTTCGGCAGGCAGGAAACTTCGATTTCCGAAGTAACGTGCGAGATTTCGCCGCCTTTCTTGGTCGGTGCTTCTTCGTTGATGAAGTGCACTGGAACGATAGCGGTCAGTTTCTGGCCAGCGACTACGCGTACGAAGTCAGCGTGCATCACGTGGCCTTTGGCCGGGTGACGCTGCAGGGCTTTGATCACGACGTTCTGCTTGGTGCCACCAACGTTCAGCTCGATGATGTGGCTGTAAGCCGCTTCGTTTTCGAGCAGTTTGGCAACTTCTTTGGCCAGCATGCTGATGGATTCAGGGGCTTTTTCGCCACCGTAAACTACAGCTGGAACCAGGGCGGCGAGACGACGCAGGCGGCGGCTCGCACCTTTCCCCAGGTCGGAACGCACTTCAGCATTCAGGGTAAAATCGTTCATGTTGTATCTCCAAAATAACCACACTCGCCCCAGCGTTTGCGACCAGCGCTAAAGGCGATATGGGCAAAAAAGCCCCGCCCCGACATGAATGCCGGGGCGGGGCGCTTTTCGTCAACGAGACATTTCGAGAAGGGCAGGGCCCTTAGCGGAACATCGCGCTGATCGATTCTTCATTGCTGATGCGGCGGACCGCCTCGGCAACTACCGGTGCGATATCCAGTTGACGGATACGTGCACAGGCTTGTGCTGCAGCGGACAGCGGAATGGTGTTGGTCACCACCAGCTCGTCCAGCACGGAATTTTCAATGTTTTCGATCGCCCGACCCGACAGCACAGGGTGCGTGCAGTAGGCGAAAACCTTGGCAGCGCCATGCTCTTTCAGGGCCTTGGCCGCGTGGCACAGGGTGCCGGCGGTATCGACCATGTCATCGACCAGAATACAGGTACGCCCTTCGACATCACCGATGATATGCATCACTTCAGAGTGATTGGCTTTCTCACGGCGTTTGTCGATGATCCCGAGATCCACGCCCAGGGATTTGGCAACGGCACGTGCACGCACGACGCCGCCAATGTCCGGGGACACGATCATCAGGTTTTCGAAGCGCTGATCTTCGATGTCATCCACCAATACTGGGGAGCCGTAGATGTTATCTACCGGAATATCGAAGAAACCCTGGATTTGGTCAGCATGCAGATCAACCGTGAGAACACGGTCGATGCCGACTACGGTAAGCATGTCAGCGACGACTTTCGCGCTGATAGCCACACGTGCGGAACGCGGACGGCGATCCTGACGGGCATAACCAAAGTAAGGAATAACAGCAGTGATACGAGTAGCCGAGGAGCGGCGGAAGGCATCAGCCATCACTACCAGTTCCATCAGGTTATCGTTGGTCGGAGCGCAAGTCGGCTGAATAATGAAGACGTCTTTACCGCGGACGTTTTCATTGATCTCGGCTGTAATTTCGCCGTCGGAAAATTTACCGACAGAGATGTCACCGAGAGGGATATGCAGCTGACGTACGACACGTCGAGCCAGATCGGGGTTAGCGTTCCCCGTAAAGACCATCATCTTGGACACGCGCAGTACCTAGAGGCTGAGGGTAACCTGGATGAGTATGGAAAATGGCAGGGGCGGCTGGATTCGAACCAACGCATGGCAGGATCAAAACCTGCTGCCTTACCGCTTGGCGACGCCCCTGTATCTGTTGCAACGATTACCCAGTAATCGGTTCCTTTAGAGCAGACCTTGAAGCTTGCGATGCAACATCGAAATGTTGCTTCCTTTTGCTACAAAACCTGTAAGGGTCTCTGTCAGAAGGGCCGAGACTTTATCAGCTTCAGCTTTGCTTGGGAAGCCCCCAAACACACAACTTCCAGTTCCGGTGAGTTTTGCTTCGGTAAATTTACCTAACAAATTCAAGGCGTTACGTACCTCTGGATAACGCCTTGTTACCACCGGCAAGCAGTCATTTCGACTGTTTCCCTTGGGAACGGGGCGCACTTTAATGGGCGGAGTGTTACGTGTCAACAACGGATCTGAAAAAATTTCTGCCGTACTTACAGAGACTTGCGGCACCAGCACGAGATACCACGGTTCTTCGGGGTCGACAGGGGTCAGTTTCTCCCCTACGCCCTCGGCGAAAGCCGCGTGGCCGCGCACGAAAACCGGGACGTCGGCGCCCAGTGTCAAGCCGAGGCCGGCCAGGCGATCTTCATCCCAGCCCAATTGCCACAGATGGTTGAGGCCGAGCAAAGTCGTCGCGGCATTCGAACTGCCACCGCCAATGCCGCCGCCCATGGGCAGGATTTTTTCGATCCAGATATCGACGCCCAGCGAGCAAGCGGATTGCTCCTGAAGTTTTTTCGCGGCCTTGACGATCAGGTTGCTGTCGTGGGGCACGCCTGCGAATTCGGTGTGCAGTCGAATGACACCGTCATCGCGCAGGGCGTAGGTGATTTCGTCGCCGTAATCGAGAAACTGAAACATCGTCTGCAGTTCGTGGTAGCCGTCTTCGCGGCGACCGAGGATATGCAGCATCAAATTGAGCTTGGCCGGCGAGGGCAGCGTCAGGCGATTGTCCGGCATGTCATTGCCCCAGTTTGCGTGGTTGCCAGACCTTGATCACCAGCGTGACATCGAGGTCGGTGCCGCTGAGCTTGATGCGCTCGGGCAGCCAGAAACCGTTTTGCTGGGTGTAGGCGGTGTAGTCGACCTTCCAGCCATCCTGTTCCAGGCTGGCCAGGCGGCTGTCGCCGTCGAGGGTCAGGCGACTTTTGCTGTCGGGAGCGGGAAGCCCGCGCACCCACCAGGCCAGGTTGGACACCGGCAGCTTCCAGCCCAGCTGTTCTTCGAGCAGCACTTCCGGGTTCGGCGCCTCGTAACGCCCCTGGTTGGCGACCTCCAGCGACACTTTGCCGGGGCGGCCGGTCAGGCGCGCCGCGCCACGGCCCAGCGGGCCGGACAGGCGAATGTCGTAGTAATCCTGGCGCTGCAACCAGAACAGCGTGCCGCTGCCCGAGTCTTTCGGGGCGCGGATGCCGATCTTTCCGTCGATTTGCCAGCCATCGAGGCCGGTCAGTTGCGCTTTGTGCTCGCGCCATTGGGCAGCGTTGCCGTGCCCCTCGACCGATTCGCGGGGACCCACGCCCGCGCAACCGGCGAGCAGGGCGATAAAACTGAAAACGATGAAATGGCGCAAAAGCATAATCTTAAAGAGTCTCTGATCCGGTCAGGCGTTTGATGGTGCCGCGCAGGGTCGGGCTGTCGGGTTGTTCCTTGAGGAACTTGCCCCAGACTTGCCTGGCTTCACGCTGTTTGCCGTTGGCCCACAGGACTTCGCCCAGGTGAGCGGCGACTTCCTGGTCGGGAAAACGATCCAGGGCCTGGCGCAGCAGGCGCTCGGCTTCGTCGAGATTGCCCATGCGGTAATTCACCCAGCCAAGGCTGTCGAGTACTGCCGGGTCTTCGGGGCTGATCTGGTGCGCCTGTTCGATCAGGGCCTTGGCTTCGGCGTAGCGTGTGGTGCGGTCGGACAGGGTGTAGCCGAGGGCATTCAGCGCCATGGCATTGTCCGGGTCGCGCTTGATGATCATGCGCAGGTCTTTTTCCATCTGCGCCAGGTCATTGCGTTTTTCCGCCTGCATGGCGCGGGTGTAGAGCAGGTTCAAGTCGTCCGGGTATTGCTGCAAGGCTTGTTGCAGAACATTCCAGGCCTTGTCGCCCTGATTGTTGGCGGACAGGGTTTCGGCTTCGATCAGGTACAACTGGATGGCGTAATCCGGTTGTTCATCGCGCTCTGCCGCCAGCTTGCGTTGTGCTTCGGCGGTCCGGCCGTTGTTCATCAGGATGTCGGCCTGGCGCAATTGTGCCGGCAGGAAGTCAGTGCCCGGGCCAACCTTGGCGTATTCGATCAGCGCGCCTTGCGGGTCGTTCTGTTCTTCGGCGATGCGGCCCAGGTTCAGGTGCGCCGAGTCCACGTGGCTGTCCCGGGCGATCAGGTCTTCAAGATAACCCTTGGCCTCGTTCCAGGCCTTGGCTTCCAGGCAGACCAAGGCCAGGGAGTAGCGCAATTCGTCGTCTTCCGGGTATTGCTGAACCAGGCTCGAGAACTCGGCCTTGGCGTCGTCCATGCGGTCCTGTTCAACCAGCATCCGCGCATACGTCAGGCGCAGGCGTTTGTCGTCCGGGTACTTCTTGATGCTTTTTTGCAGCAGCGGCAAGGCCTCGTCACCGCGATCGAGGTTTTGCAGCAGGCGAGCGCGCAGCAGGATCGGGGCAATTTCGCCGTCGTCAGGCGGATTGTCTTCCAGTAGTTTCAGCGCGCCTTTGGCGTCGCCATCCTGTTGCATCAGCAGTGCCTTGCCGAAAATCAGCTGGCTGTTGTTCGGATGCCGCTGCAACAAGCGGTCGAAGCTTTTCATCAAACCGTTGCGGGTGTCCTGGTCGGTGTCGGCCGCAGACAGTGCAAGGAAGTCGAAATGGGTGTCGCCCTTGCGCAGCAGGACTTTCTCCATATAGACCATGGAGTCGTCATAGCGCCCGGCGCGTGCCAGTTGCACGGCGGCGGCACGTTGCGCTTCGAGGTCGTCGGGGGCGTTTTTGGCCCAGATCAGCGCGGTATCCAGGGCGGCCTGATCGGCACCGAGATATTCGGCGATACGGAATGCCCGCTCTGAGATGCCCGGGTCCTGGGTGTTGATGGCCTGGGTGACGTAGTTGTCCAGGGCAATGTCGAAACGATTGCGCTGGCCAGCCAGTTCGGCGCTCAACAGGCTGAAGACGGTTTCCTCGCTGAAGGAACTGTAGACCTTTGGCTTTTCAGGGGCCGGGGCGCTGTCTTCGACCGGCGGCGTACCGTCCGGGGACACGGGGGCCAAGGCCTGGCAGCCGCTGAGGAAGACAAAAGCGAGGAGCAACGCGGAAGATCTATTCATATAGGAAGAGGACGACTAACCTGCGGTCGGATCATCATGACACAAGCTTTCGGCCAAACATAACCGCCCCGGCAATTTACCCGCGCAGTGGATCCGGCAAATTCTGGCGACCCTGTAAACGAGAACCGCTCGCAACGTCGGCGTTGCCTACTGGCGCAATAGATATCGAGTAGTTGTTCTGATTCCGTCGAAGTAGGACAATTGCCGGCTTCACGTCACCATCAGCGACCTTGAATGGCCTTCCTTGCACTCGGTATTAACCACAAGACTGCTTCAGTAGACGTCCGCGAGCGCGTGGCTTTTACCCCTGAGCAGCTGGTTGAGGCCTTGCAGCAGCTCTGCCGACTCACCGACAGCCGCGAAGCTGCGATCCTCTCCACCTGCAATCGCAGTGAACTCTATATAGAACAGGATCACCTGTCGGCGGACGTCGTGCTGCGCTGGCTGGCCGAATATCATCATTTGAGCTACGACGAGCTGCGCGAAAGCGCCTATGTGCATGAAGATGATGCGGCAGTTCGTCACATGATGCGGGTGGCTTCCGGGCTCGACTCGCTGGTGTTGGGCGAGCCGCAGATTCTCGGCCAGATGAAGTCCGCCTATGCCGTGGCCCGCGAGGCCGGCACCATCGGGCCGTTGCTCGGGCGGCTGTTCCAGGCCACGTTCAATGCGGCCAAGCAGGTGCGCACCGACACGGCCATCGGCGAGAATCCGGTGTCGGTGGCTTTTGCCGCGGTGAGCCTGGCCAAGCAGATTTTCAGCGACCTGCAGCGCAGCCAGGCCTTGTTGATCGGCGCCGGCGAGACCATCACCCTGGTCGCCCGGCACCTGCATGACCTCGGTGTAAAGCGCATCGTGGTCGCCAACCGGACACTGGAGCGCGCCAGCATCCTGGCCGAACAGTTCGGTGCCCATGCGGTGTTGCTGTCGGATATTCCGGCAGAGCTGGTGCGCAGCGATATCGTCATCAGTTCCACTGCCAGCCAGTTGCCGATCCTGGGCAAGGGCGCGGTGGAAAGCGCCTTGAAACTGCGCAAGCACAAACCGATCTTCATGGTGGATATCGCCGTTCCGCGCGACATCGAGCCAGAAGTCGGTGAGTTGGACGACGTTTATCTCTATAGCGTCGACGATCTCCATGAAGTGGTCGCCGAGAACCTCAAGAGCCGCCAGGGCGCAGCCCAGGCCGCCGAAGAGATGGTCTCGGTCGGCGCCGAAGACTTCATGATCCGCCTGCGTGAATTGGCGGCGGTGGACGTGCTCAAGGCCTATCGTCAACAGAGCGAACGCCTGCGCGACGAAGAATTGCAAAAGGCCCAGCGCCTGCTGGCCAACGGCAGCAGTGCCGAAGAGGTGCTGGTGCAACTGGCTCGCGGGCTGACCAACAAACTGTTGCACGCACCGAGCGTGCAGTTGAAAAAGCTCTCTGCCGAAGGTCGCCTGGATGCGCTGGCGATGGCCCAGGAACTCTTTGCCCTCGGTGAGGGCCCATCGGATAGCTTTTCGGATAAAAAACCGCAATGAAAGCGTCACTGCTCAATAAGCTGGATATCCTCCAGGACCGTTTCGAGGAATTGACCGCCCTGCTGGGCGACGCCGAGGTCATTTCCGATCAGAACAAGTTCCGCACCTATTCCAAGGAATACGCGGAAGTTGAACCGATCGTGGGCGCCTATAAAGAACTGCTGAAAGTGCAGGATGACCTCGAAGGCGCCCAGGCGCTGCTCAAGGACAGCGACCCGGACATGCGTGAAATGGCCGTGGAAGAAGTCCGCGAGGCCAAGGAACGCCTGGTTACGCTCGAAGCCGACCTGCAGCGCATGTTGCTGCCCAAGGACCCGAACGACGGGCGCAACGTGTTCCTCGAAATCCGTGCCGGCACCGGCGGAGACGAGGCGGCGATTTTCTCCGGCGACCTGTTCCGCATGTATTCGCGTTACGCCGAGCGTCGTGGCTGGCGGGTGGAAATCCTCTCGGAAAACGAAGGTGAACACGGCGGCTATAAAGAGGTGATTGCCCGGGTCGAGGGCGACAACGTCTACGGCAAGCTGAAGTTCGAATCCGGCGCGCACCGCGTGCAGCGGGTTCCGGCGACCGAATCCCAGGGCCGTATCCACACGTCGGCCTGCACCGTGGCGGTATTGCCCGAGCCGGACGAACAGGAAGCCATCGAGATCAACCCGGCCGACCTGCGCGTCGATACCTATCGCTCCTCCGGCGCCGGTGGCCAGCACGTCAACAAGACCGACTCGGCGATCCGCATCACGCACTTGCCGTCCGGCATCGTGGTGGAGTGCCAGGAAGAACGTTCGCAGCACAAGAACCGCGCCCGGGCGATGTCCTGGTTGTCGGCCAAGCTGAACGATCAACAGACCTCCGCCGCGGCCAACGCCATCGCCAGCGAACGCAAGCTGCTGGTCGGTTCCGGTGATCGCTCCGAGCGTATCCGCACGTATAACTTTGCCCAGGGCCGGGTCACCGACCACCGGGTCAACCTGACCTTGTATTCCCTCGACGAGATCCTCGCCGGCGGTGTCGATGCGGTGATCGAGCCGTTGTTGGCCGAGTATCAGGCCGATCAACTGGCGGCGATAGGTGAGTAAATGACGATCATTGTCAGTTTGTTGCGAGCCGCCGATCTACCCGATTCGCCGACGGCGCGTCTGGATGCCGAATTGCTGCTGGCGGCGGCGTTGGGCAAGACCCGCAGCTTCCTGCACACCTGGCCGGAACGCATCGTGCCCAGCGAAGCGGCGCTGACCTTCGCCGAATATCTGCAGCGCCGTCGCGGCGGTGAGCCGGTGGCCTATATCCTCGGCCAGCAAGGTTTCTGGAAGCTGGACCTGGAAGTCGCACCGCACACACTGATCCCGCGTCCGGACACCGAACTGCTGGTGGAAGCCGCGCTGGAATTGTTGCCGGCCACACCGGCCAAAGTACTCGACCTTGGCACCGGTAGCGGCGCGATTGCCCTGGCCTTGGCGAGCGAGCGTCCGGCCTGGAGCGTCACTGCCGTGGATCGGGTGCTGGAAGCCGTGGCCCTGGCCGAGCGCAATCGCCAGCGTCTGCACCTGAACAACGCCAAGGTACTGAGCAGTCATTGGTTCAGCGCCCTGGAAGGTCAGCGTTTTCAACTGATCATCAGCAATCCGCCCTATATCGCAGCGGCTGATCCGCATCTGGTCGAGGGCGATGTGCGCTTCGAACCGGCCAGCGCTTTGGTGGCGGGTATCGACGGGCTCGACGATCTGCGTTTGATCGTCGCCCAGGCGCCGGAGCATCTTGACGCCGGCGGCTGGCTGATGCTCGAGCATGGTTATGATCAGGCCGAGGCGGTTCGCGATCTGCTGCTGAGCCGCGGGTTTGAAGAAGTCCACAGCCGCACCGATCTGGGCGGTCACCAACGCATCAGTCTGGGGCGCCTGCCGTGCTGAATGATCAGGAGTTGCTGCGTTACAGTCGGCAGATTCTGCTGCAACACATCGATATCGATGGCCAGTTGCGGCTCAAGGACAGCCGCGTATTGATCGTCGGCCTCGGTGGTCTTGGTGCGCCGGTGGCGCTGTATCTGGCCGCCGCCGGGGTTGGCGAGATGCATCTGGCGGACTTCGATACGGTCGACCTGACCAACCTGCAACGCCAGATCATTCACGACACCGACAGCGTCGGCATGAGCAAGGTCGATTCGGCGCTCAAGCGTCTGACGGCGATCAATCCTGAAATTCAACTGATCGCCCATCGTGCGGCGCTGGACGAAGATTCCCTGGCTGCCGTCGTGGCCGGGGTGGATCTGGTGCTCGATTGCTCCGACAATTTTTCCACCCGTGAAGCGGTCAACGCCGCTTGCGTGGCGGCCGGCAAACCGCTGGTCAGCGGCGCGGCGATTCGCCTTGAGGGGCAATTGTCGGTGTTCGATCCGCGTCGCCCCGAGAGCCCGTGCTACCACTGTTTGTATGGGCACGGCAGCGAAGCCGAACTGACCTGCAGCGAGGCTGGTGTGGTCGGGCCGCTGGTGGGGCTGGTCGGCAGTCTGCAAGCGCTTGAAGCGCTGAAGTTGCTGGCCGGATTCGGTGAGCCGCTGGTGGGGCGCCTGTTGTTGATCGATGCCTTGGGCACGCGCTTCCGTGAGTTGCGGGTCAAGCGCGATCCGGGTTGCAGCGTCTGTGGGTCGAAACATGCGTGAAGCGCCGATTGGCGTGTTCGACTCCGGTGTCGGCGGGCTCTCGGTACTGGCCGAGATCCAGCACTTGCTGCCCAATGAAACACTGATGTACGTCGCCGATTGCGGCAATATTCCCTATGGCGAGAAAACCCCGGAGTTTATCCGCCAGCGTTGCAGCGTGATGGCCGACTTCTTTCAGCAGCAGGGCGCCAAGGCCCTGGTGCTGGCCTGCAACACGGCGACGGTGGCCGGCGTCGCCGACTTGCGCCGCGATTACCCCGAATGGCCCATCGTCGGCATGGAACCGGCGGTCAAGCCGGCGGCCGCCGCGACCCGCTCCGGCGTGGTAGGGGTGCTGGCCACCACCGGCACCTTGCAGAGCGCCAAGTTCGCCGCGTTGCTCGACCGTTTCGCCACGGACGTGAAAGTGATCACCCAGCCCTGTCCCGGGTTGGTGGAGCTGATTGAAAACGGCGATCTGCGCAGTCCCGAACTGCGTCAGCTGTTGGCCCGATATGTCGCGCCGCTGCTGGCCGCCGGCGCGGACACCCTGATTCTCGGCTGTACCCATTACCCCTTTCTCAAGCCGATGCTGCGGCAGATGATCCCTGAGGACATCAGCCTCATCGACACCGGTGCCGCCGTCGCGCGGCAACTGCAGCGACTTTTGGCCGAAGGCGAACTGCTCGCCGAGGGACCGGCCCGTGAAGCGCAGTTCTGGACCAGCGCCGACCCGCTTCATTTCAGAAATATCTTGCCGATACTGTGGAATACGTCCGGCATTGTGCGAAGCTTCAACAAGTAGGAAGGCGCCCAGGGGGGAGTACGAAAATTCGGGTGAACTTCTGATTAATCGCTGACTTCTATAGTTTTGCAGGGCTTGGCAACAAAAAAAACCATACGAAATCGTTCGGAAAAGGAAGTTTCTAGTGAAGCGACTATTCTGCTTGGCCGCGATTGCGGCCGCACTAATGGGGCACACTTTTACCGCGCAGGCGGCAGGTGTGGAATTCTCGGTCGGTCAGACCAGCGATTCGACCATGACGTATCGACTGGGCATGCAATTCGCTTGGGACCAGAGCTGGTGGCAGACCGATGTGGGTCGTCTGACAGGTTACTGGGATGGTGCCTACACCTATTGGGAAGGTGACGAGAAATCCAGTAACCACAGCCTGTCGTTCTCGCCCGTGCTTGTTTATGAATTTGCCGGCCAGAACGTCAAGCCCTACGTCGAGTTCGGGATTGGTGTGGCGGGGTTTGCCAGCACCGAAATCGAAAGCAACGATCTGGGCAGCGCCTTCCAGTTCGAAGACCGCCTGGGTTTCGGCCTGCGCTTTGCCGGCGGACATGAGGTCGGGATTCGCGCGACGCACTATTCCAACGCCGGGATCACCACTCCGAACGATGGTGTAGAAAGTTACGCATTGCATTACACGATGCCGTTGTAAGACTCAACGCTGTACTAAATGTGGGAGCGAGCAGGCTCGCTCCCACATTGGTATTGGGACAACTTCAAACTAGCGATACGCCGTCGAAATCCCCTGGCGTTCTTCGATGCATTCCGGTGCGCCCATCTCGAACTCCCGGCAGATCAGCGGGCGTTTTTCGTAGATGGTGCACATCATCGTGTTGCGATCCAGTGCGGCACACCAGCCGTCGTCCAGGCGCAGCATGACTTCCCCGCCCCAGTCATCTGTATCGATAAACCGTTCAGGCACGCCCGTGTCGGTGATCAACATGACTTCGAGCTGGCAGCAGCAGGCTGCGCAGGTCGAGCACGTGACCGCGGGCTCCGCGATTTGCGTATGGGGGATGGTTTTCATGGCGCGCAGTGTAAGGCAGTCACCGGGTGCTGTGTGAAAGGTCGGACGGACGCTCAAGTATCGGAGCGTCCGGGAGGGCGCTGCCGATGATGACGATTTTCACAGTTGATCCTTGCTCGGTGGCTGGCTGCGCACCATGGGTTTGCCAATCTCCAGTTTCACTTGTTCCGGCTGTTTGGCGAGCGGCCAGAGGGTGGCCATGAAGGCTGCCGGGAGCGCGATTTCCAGCGGGCGATCCTTGAGTTTTTCGAAGATGTACCGTGCGGCTTTCTCCACCGGCCAGCTCAACGGCATGGAGAAGTCGTCTTTTGCCATCGGTGGCGTTTCGACAAAGCCTGGGCTGATCACCGTGACTTCCATACCTTCGGGAGCCAGGTCGATGCGCAGGGACTCGAACAGATAACGCAGCCCGGTCCTCGAGGCGCCAAAGGCTTCTGTCTTGGGCAGCGGCAGGTAAGTCAGCGTGCTGGCCATGGCGACCATATGCGGCGCAGTGCCGGCACGCAGCAAAGGCAGGGCGGCGTCGATGCAATAGCTGCTGGCCAACAGGTTGGTGCGCAACACATGCTCGACAATCGACGTATCGAACTGCTTGGGGTCCACATATTCGCTGGTGCCGGCGTTGAGTATCACGGTGTCCAGCGAGCCCCAGTCCTCGGCGATCTGCTCGCCGATCTCGCGCACGGTCTGGCTGTTGGTCAGGTCCCCGGCGACCACCATCACCTGTTCCGGATAACGGAGCGACAAGTCGTTCAGTGGTGCCACCGTGCGTGAACTGACGGCCAGGTGCGCACCGGTTTTGAGGATTTCTTCGGCCATGGCGGCACCGATGCCGCTACCGGCGCCGGTCAGCCAGTATCGTCGCGCGGGTGTACGACTCATCCCAATCTCCTTTTTGGCCAGACAAATGCCCGGTCCGCGAAATGTTGCAGGATATCTTTGTCGTGCGCCATGACCCACCGGGCCAGTTGCTGCAGGACACTATTCATAGGCACTCCCGGCCGGTTCGTCAGGCAGTCGCCGTGATGGCAGATTCTTGAATGCGGTCAAGGCGCGTGTACGCGAAGCACTCAGGTCGACGATCGGTGACGGGTAATCCACAACACCGAAAAGGCCGCCGAGGTTGGCGGGGTTGTGCACCTCTTTTTTGTTCAGCCTGGCCAGTTCCGGCAGCCATTGCTTGATGAACAGGCCTTCGGGGTCGAATTTTTCCGACTGGCTCAACGGGTTGAAAATCCGGAAGTAGGGCGCCGAGTCGGTGCCGGTGGAGGAGCTCCATTGCCAGCCACCGTTATTCGCCGCCAGATCGCCATCGATCAGGTGGCGCATGAAAAAACGTTCGCCTTCGCGCCAGTCGATCAGCAGGTTCTTGGTCAGGAACATCGCCACCACCATGCGCAGGCGATTGTGCATCCAGCCGGTAGCCAAGAGTTGACGCATGGCGGCGTCGATGATCGGCAAACCGGTGCGCGCCTGTTGCCAGGCGGCCAGTTCTGCGGGGGCATCGCGCCAGGCCAGCGCTTCGGTTTCCGGGCGAAATGCGCGGTGCCGGGACACCCGTGGGTAGCCCACCAGGATGTGTTTGTAGAACTCGCGCCACAGCAGTTCGTTGATCCAGGTGACGGCGCCGGAGTTGCCGCTTTCGAATTCACCCTGATTGCTGTTCAAGGCGGCGTGCAGGCATTGACGCGGGGAAATCACCCCGGCGGCGAGATAGGCCGAAAGCACACTGGTGCCGGGTTTCGCCGGGAAATCGCGTTCGCTTTGATAGTGCTCGATCTGCGCATCGGCAAAACGCTCGAGACGATACCGGGCTTCGGTTTCGCCCGCCGGCCATAGGGCGCGCAAGCTGTCGGCGGGCGATGCGAACCCCTCGATACTCGTGGGGATCGCATCGCTGGCAATGTTCAGTGGCGCTTGTTTGTGCGGCGCACGGACCAGGCCGGGCAGCGAGTGATGCAGTCGTTCGTAGCAGACCTTGCGAAACTGGCTGAAGACCTGAAAGTAAGTGCCGGTGCGGGTCAGCACGCTCCCGGGCCTGAACAGCAGTTGATCGAGGTAGCGGCGAACCTCGATGCCTTCGGCCCCGAGCGTCCGGGTGACCGCTGCATCGCGACGGGATTCATGGATGCCGTACTCATCGTTAAGGTACAGCGCCTCGACTTGCAGCTGTCGGCACAGGTCCAGCAATACGCCTGGCGCGTCATCCCAGCGCGGTGCCCGGCGGATCAGCAGCGGAATGTTCAATTGACCCAGTTCGTGGCTCAATTCGCGCAGGTTACGCAGCCAGAAGTCCACTTTGCAGGGCGCGTCGTCGTGTTCCAGCCATTGTTCCGGGCTCAGCAGATAAACCGCCACGCACGGGCCGCGAGCCGCAGCAGCCGAGAGGGCGGTGTTGTCATGTAGACGCAAGTCGCTGCGCAGCCAGATCAATTGCATTTTGGTATCCACGCGATTCATTTAAATCAGCCCTCGCTGAACGAGTGCCTGGTGTGCCGACAATGGATCGGCGGCCAGGTACAAATCAGCGATCTGGGTAGTGCTTACGGACAACTCGGCGTGGTGGATGCACACCGTTGGTCCGGCAATCATTTTTGGGCAACCGACGCCTTTGAAAAGTTTCGGCAGTTGCGCCAGGTTCATGGCCTTGCTGGAGTACAGCAAAACAGCGCGGGGTCGCAGCAGCTCGACCGCCAATGCCAGTTCACCCACAGGCAGCGGCCCGTCGAAGACTTCCACCGGGCAATCGGTGCTGCTGATCAGCCAGGCCGTGAGCCACAGATGCGGTTCCACGGGCAAGTCCGAGTGGTTGATCAACAGCAGCGGCGCGGTGCGCAACTGACGATTGTTATGGTAGATGCGTGCGCCGAATTTGCTGCGCAGCCAGGCACAAAAAAACACGCGCTCCATCTGTGCACCGAACTGGCCTTGCCAGCGTTGTTCCTGAGCGGCCAGCAAGGGCATCAGCAATTGCTCGCACAGGGTTCGCGGCGGATACAACGCCATCGCCTGATTGACGTTGTCATCCAGGGTGCGCTCCTGCAATCCGCTCACCGCCTGCAGCAATGTCTGCAGCAAGGCGTGCCAATCGTTGTCGACGCAATCGCTGAAGGCTTGCGGCGTGTCGAGCAATTGCTTGACCTGGCTGACGGCAACGCCCCGGTTGAGCCAGGTGAGGATGGTCTGGATGCGCTCTACATGCTCGGCAGAGAACAACCGATGCCCCTTGGGTGTGCGATGCGGCACGATCAGACCGTAGCGCCGCTCCCAGGCGCGCAAGGTCACGGCATTGACCCCGGTTTGCCGCGCCACTTCGCGGATCGGCAGCCAGCCTTCCTCCAGCGCCTTTTTAAAGTCGTCGCCGAGATCTTCGCGGGCGCTGGTGTCGAGTGCATTTTTCATTAGATAGCGTTTCGCAGGCTGAGGTTTTCCGGGTGCGGCTGCAGGTAGACCTGCTGTGCGATGTACGGATCGGGGTGTTGGCGCAAGTGATGCTTGAGCAGTGTCAGCGGCACCACCAGCGGGACGATGCCCCGGCGGTACTGGCTGATCACCTGTTGCATTTCCTGTTTGTCTTCGCCGCTGATGGCCTGTTTCAGGTAGCCACTGAGGTGGTGCAGGACATTGGTGTGGGTGCCGCGGGTGGCGCACTTTTTCAGCGCCGCCATCAGTTCGCTGAAGTAGCGGGGGCCCAGTTCCTGCGGATCGGTTTTGCCCATGTTGCCCAGCAGGTTGCCCAGGGTTTTGTACTGCACCGGGTTGTGGGCCATCAGCAGGTATTTGTAGCGCGAGTGAAAGTCCGTGAGACCGCGCCGGGTCATGCCCGCCTGGCGCAGTTGCTGCCAGGCGCTGTAGGCGAACACACGGGTGAGGAAATTTTCCCGCAGCACCGGATCGTTGAGCCGGCCGTCTTCCTCCACCGGCAAGTCCGGGTGCAGCAGGCAGAAGGCCCGGGCGTAGATGCCGCGCCCGTCTCTGTCCGCTCGTGTGCCGTTGGTGTGGTAGACCTTGACCCGCTCCAGGCCGCAGGACGGGGAATTTTGCATGAAGATGTAGCCGCAGATATCCCCCAACTGTGCTGCCATGTCCCGGCCGTAGGTGTTCAGTTGTTGTGTCACGTTAAGGCTGTGATCGAGGGTGCCCACGGCTTCGGGTTGATCCGCGCTGCCCACCAGCCGAATCGGTTGGCGGGGCACGCCAAGGCCGATGGCCACTTCAGGGCAGACCGGGATGAAGTCGAAGTAGTCAGTGAGGGTGCGGCTGCACAACCGCGATTCCTTGTGCCCGCCGTTGTAACGCACGTCGAGACCCATCAGGCAGGCGCTGATGGCTATTTTCGGTTTGGCGGGAGAGTGGAGCATCGGAACACCTCGAATCTGGACCTGTACAAGCCGTCTGGTTTGTACAAGATAACTTCATCATAGATTCGAAGTTGTACAAGTCAAATTTTATGTATAGGTTTTTCGGCGGGCTGCTGTCCATGGCGACAGCAGCGATTTGCTCGGGTCGATGCCTTTACTGCAGGTGTTCATGCAAGCGACGAGCGGCTTCCTGACCGCTGAGCCAGGCCCCTTCGACGCGTCCGGACAGGCACCAGTCACCACAGGCGTACAACCCCAGGTCGGCATCGGCCAGGGTGCCCCATTCGTGACTGCTGGCGGGGCGAGCGTAGAGCCAGCGGTGGGCGAGGCTGAAGGTGGGGGCGGGCATGGAATCGTGCAACAGCTCGGCGAAGGCGCCGTGCAACTGTTCGATCACCGCTTCCTTGGACAAGTCGATGTGCTGGCGGCTCCAGGCGCTGGTGGCGTGCAGCACCCAGGTATCGAGGGTGTTGTCGCGCCCGGGTTTGCTGCGGTTGCGGGCCAGCCAGTCGAGTGGGCTGTCCTGCACGAAGCAGCCTTCCATGGGGGTTTCCAGCGGCGTTTCGAAGGCCAGGGCGATGGCCCAGGTCGGGTCCATTTTCACTCCGGCGGCGGCGCCGGCGAGTTTCGGCGCCGATGCCAGCAACGCCGTGGCCTGTGGGGCCGGCGTGGCGATGACCACGTGGCTGAACGGCCCGTGGGTGAAACCCTCGGCGTCCTGCAGATGCCAGTGTTCCTCACCGCGATAGACCTCGGTGATCCGGCAGGCGAAATGCACTTCAAGGTCACCGAGCAAGGCGCGGGTAATGGCGCTCATGCGGGGCGTGCCGACCCAGCGGGTCTGCTCGTCCGGCGACAGGTTGAGCTGGCCGCCATGGTAGGTGTACAGCTGCGGCGTCCACTCGGCGACCCAGCCTCTGGCCTGCCAGCGCTGGACTTCGGTGACAAAGCGGCGGTCGCGGGCGGTGAAATATTGCGCGCCCATGTCCAGAGCCCCCGCATCGCTGCGTTTGCTCGACATGCGACCGCCGCTGCCACGGCTTTTATCGAAAAGTTGAACCACGTGCCCGAGGTCGGTCAGGGCCTGGGCGGCGGAGAGTCCGGCGATGCCGGTGCCGATGATTGCGATAGGTACAGTCATAGGGGCCTCGTTTACCTTTCTGTACAGACTACGCCGGGGTTCAAACCTGTACAATATTGTTTTTTGGTATAACTTTTAGCGTTCTCGATCTGACAGCTTGGCCTATTGTTAAACATAGAGCCTGCTCGATACCAAAGATCCCTGCTTATAAAAATAGACTAATGGACAGGGTAAAACGCCACGCGAGGAAGAAGTCATGCACATATTGCTGACCGGCGGTACTGGTTTGATAGGACGTCAGCTTTGCCGGCACTGGTCGGGGCAGGGATATCGCCTGACAGTCTGGAGTCGCCAGCCTGAAAAAGTCGCGAAAACATGTGGTGCCCAGGTGCGTGGAATTGCCCGGCTGGAGGATCTGGGGCAGGAGCCGGTGGATGCCATCGTCAATCTTGCCGGAGCACCGATTGCCGATCGGCCGTGGACGCACAAGCGTAAAGCCTTGTTGTGGAGCAGCCGGATCACGCTGACTGAAACCCTGCTGGCGTGGCTCGAAAGTCGCGAGCAGAAACCACGGGTGTTGATTTCCGGTTCGGCCGTCGGTTGGTATGGCGACGGCGGCGAACGTGAGTTGACCGAAGAGTCACCACCGGTCATCGATGATTTCGCCAGCCAGTTATGCATCGCCTGGGAAGAGACTGCACAGCGGGCTGAAGCACTGGGCATTCGCGTCATCCTCATCCGCACCGGCTTGGTGCTGTCGGCGGAAGGCGGCTTTTTGTCGCGGCTGTTGCTGCCGTTCAAACTGGGCCTGGGAGGGCCGATCGGCAACGGCCGGCAGTGGATGCCGTGGATTCATATCGACGATCAAATCGCCCTGATTGATTTTCTTCTGCATCGCAACGAGTCCAGCGGTCCCTATAATGCGTGCGCGCCCAAACCGGTGCGCAACCGCGAGTTTGCCAAGACGCTGGGCAGCGTGCTGCATCGCCCGGCGTTCATGCCGATGCCGGCCTTCGCATTGAAGGTGGGGCTGGGCGAGTTGTCACTGTTGTTGCTGGGCGGCCAGCGGGCGACTCCGGTGCGTTTGTTACAGGCCGGTTTCACTTTTAAGTTCACGGATTTGCGTGCGGCTCTGGACGATCTGTCCGGTCGCCTTTGAAATAGGACGTTGCATGACCGATCACGCGTTGCTTCTGGTCAACCTGGGTTCACCTGCCTCCACCTCGGTGGCGGATGTGCGCAGCTACCTCAATCAATTTCTGATGGACCCGTATGTGATCGACCTGCCATGGCCGGTTCGACGCTTGCTGGTGTCGCTGATCCTGATCAAGCGTCCCGAGCAATCGGCCCATGCCTATGCCTCGATCTGGTGGGACGAGGGTTCGCCGCTGGTGGTGCTCAGCCGCCGCCTGCAACAAGCGATGAGCAGCCAATGGCAGCACGGCCCGGTCGAACTGGCGATGCGTTATGGCGAGCCGTCGATTGAATCCACGCTGGTTCGGATGGTTGCGGCGGGGCACAGGCGAATCACCCTGGCGCCGCTCTATCCTCAGTTCGCCGACAGCACCACGACTACGGTCATCGAAGAGGCCAGGCGCGTGGTGCGCGAGAAAAACCTCAACGTGCAGTTGTCGGTGCTCCAGCCGTTCTACGATCAACCCGAGTACCTTGATGCGCTGGCGGCCACGACCCGGCCGCATTTGCAGCAGGACTTCGATCACCTGCTGATGAGTTTTCATGGCTTGCCGGAACGGCATCTGAAGAAGCTCAACCCCGGGCACAGCTTCGAGGGCGGCGGTGATTGCTGCGCCGGAGCGCCACCCGAGGTGGTCGCCACCTGTTATCGCGGCCAATGCCTGCGTACGGCGGCAGAGGTCGCCAAGCGTTTGGGGTTGCCGGAGGACAGGTGGTCGGTGTCGTTCCAGTCGCGCCTGGGGCGCGCCAAATGGATCGAACCCTACACCGAGGCGCGCCTCGATGAGTTGGCCAAAAGTGGGGTGAAAAAGATTCTGGTGATGTGCCCGGCGTTCGTTGCCGATTGCATCGAGACCCTGGAAGAGATCGGTGATCGCGGCAAGGAACAGTTCCGCGAAGCGGGGGGAGAGGACCTGGTGCTGGTGCCGTGCCTCAACGATGACGCGCATTGGGCGCGGGCGTTGAGTACATTGTGCGAGCGAGCACCTTTGGCGCTTTAAAAAGCTTCGCGAGCAGGCTCGCTCCCACAGGGAAATGCATTCCAAAACTGTGGGAGCGAGCCTGCTCGCGAAGAGGGTCTTTCAGTCAACGAAGAATCTGAGCCTGCTTAGATCAGCGGCTCATCCGCCTTCTTGTGCTTCCAGCTGTCATTGCCCGGCAGGAGCAGGTTCAAGCCGATCGCCACCACCGCGCACAGCGCGATGCCCTTGAGGCCGAAATCGTCCGGGCCGGTGCCGGTGCCGATCAGCACGCCGCCGATCCCGAACACCAGGGTCACCGACACGATCACCAGGTTGCGCGCCTCGCCCAGATCGATCTTGTGGCGGATCAGCGTGTTCATCCCCACCGCCGCAATCGAACCGAACAACAGGCACAGAATCCCGCCCATTACCGGCACCGGAATGCTTTGCAGCAGCGCGCCGAACTTGCCGATGAACGCCAGGCTGATGGCGAAGATCGCCGCCCAGGTCATGATTTTCGGGTTGTAGTTCTTGGTCAGCATCACCGCGCCAGTCACTTCGGCGTAGGTGGTGTTGGGCGGGCCGCCGAACAGACCGGCCGCCGTGGTGGCAATGCCGTCGCCGAGCAGGGTGCGGTGCAGGCCGGGTTTCTTCAGGTAATCGCGACCGGTCACGCTACCCACGGCAATCACGCCGCCGATGTGTTCGATGGCCGGGGCCAGGGCCACCGGAACGATGAACAGGATCGCCTGCCAGTTGAATTCCGGCGCGGTGAAGTGCGGGATGGCGAACCAGGGTGCCGCAGCGATCTTCGCGGTATCGACCACGCCGAAATAGAACGCCATGCCGAAACCGACCAGCACGCCGGAGATGATCGGCACCAGGCGGAAAATGCCCTTGCCGAAAACCGCGACGATCAGCGTGGTCAGCAGCGCCGGCATCGAGATCATCATCGCCGTCTGGTAATGAATCAGTTCGCTGCCATCACCGGCCTTGCCCATGGCCATGTTAGCGGCAATCGGCGCCATGGCCAGGCCAATCGAAATGATCACCGGCCCGATCACCACCGGCGGCAGCAGGCGGTCGATGAAACCGGTGCCTTTGATTTTTACCGCGAGGCCGAGGAAGGTGTAGACGAAACCCGCCGCCATTACGCCGCCCATGGTCGCGGCCAGGCCGAACTGGCCCTTGGCGAGAATGATCGGGGTGATGAAGGCAAAGCTCGATGCCAGGAACACCGGCACCTGACGCCCGGTGACGATCTGGAACAGGATCGTCCCCAGGCCGGCCGTGAACAGCGCCACGTTGGGGTCGAGGCCGGTAATCAGCGGCATCAACACCAGGGCGCCGAAGGCCACGAACAGCATCTGTGCACCCGACAGTACCGTGCGCCAGAGCGGATCGTTGAACTCTTGCTGCATGGTCACGCGTCCTTCTGCTTGGTGCCGAAGATCTTGTCACCGGCATCGCCCAGCCCTGGGATGATGTAACCGTGTTCGTTCAGTTTCTGATCAATGGACGCGGTGTAGATGATCACGTCCGGGTGAGCTTTCTCGACCACGGCAATGCCTTCCGGCGCGGCGACCAGCACCATGGCGCGAATGTCCTTGCAGCCGGCTTTTTTCAGCAGGTCGATGGTGGCAACCATCGAGCCGCCGGTGGCGAGCATCGGGTCGATGATCATGGCCAGGCGTTCGTCGATTTCCGGCACCAGCTTCTCAAGGTAGGTGTGGGCTTCGAGGGTTTCCTCGTTGCGGGCCACGCCCACGGCGCTGACCTTGGCGCCCGGAATCAGGCTGAGCACACCTTCGAGCATGCCGATGCCGGCACGCAGGATCGGCACCACGGTGATTTTCTTGCCGGCGATTTTCTCGACCGACACAGTGCCGCACCAGCCTTCGATATCGTAGGATTCCAGCGGCAGGTCTTTGGTGGCTTCGTAGGTCAGCAGGGCGCCGACTTCCTGAGCGAGCTCACGGAAATTCTTCGTGCTGATGTCTGCGCGGCGCATAAGGCCAAGTTTATGACGGATCAGCGGGTGGCGGATCTCATGGATGGGCATGGGGAAAGGCTCCGGCGGCGGGCAAAAAAACCGGCCTAGATTAATCTATCCGAGGGTGTTGTCCTATAGACATACAGTACGTTAGTCCACAAACGCTTGATCTGGCCTCGCTGGATGCGTACCTTTGCCCGCTTTTCCTGAATCCGTCCCCCCTGGAGAGCGCCATGTCCGCTGATCTCGAGCATATCCGTCAAATCATGCGAGAGGCTGACTGCCTGTACACCGAAGCTGAAGTCGAGGCGGCCATCGCCCGCGTCGGTGCACACATCAACGATGAACTGGCGGATAGCAACCCGGTGGTGTTCTGCGTGATGAACGGCGGGCTGATTTTCGCCGGCAAGCTGCTCACCCATTTGCAGTTCCCGCTGGAAGCGTCCTACCTGCACGCGACCCGTTATCGCAACGAAACCAGCGGCGGCGAGCTGTTCTGGAAGGCCAAGCCGGAAGTTTCGTTCATCGACCGCGACGTGCTGATCATCGACGACATCCTCGACGAAGGTCACACCCTGGGCGCGATCATCGACTTCTGCAAACACGCTGGCGCACGTAAAGTGCACACCGCCGTGCTGATCGACAAAGACCACGACCGCAAGGCTCGTCCAGACCTGAAGGCCGATTTCGTCGGCCTGCCATGCATCGACCGCTACATCTTCGGTTACGGCATGGACTACAAAGGCTACTGGCGTAACGCCAACGGGATTTTCGCCGTTAAAGGAATGTAAGACATGGATACGCCTCGCTTTCTGGATCAGACCTTGTTCGCCGAGCTGGCCGGGAAAGCCGCGGCCAGTCCTCGCGGGCGCCAGCATCACAACTTCCACCAGATGGAAGACGCTTGCCATCGCATGGCGGTGGGGCTGCAGCCGTCCACGTATATCCCGCCTCACCGGCATTTGGGCGACAACAAGGCCGAAACCCTGCTGGTCCTCAAGGGCCGGTTGGGCGTGCTGATCTTCGATGAGACCGGTGCGGTGCTGAGCAAGACCGTGCTGCAGGCCGGTGGGGACTGTGTTGGCGTGGACCTGCCAACCGGTGTGTTCCACGGTTTGGTGGTGCTGGAGGCCGACAGCCTGATGTTCGAATGCAAGGCTGGTCCTTACCGTCCGGTCGGCGAGGGTGAACTGGCCCATTGGGCGCCGCGTGAGGGCGAGCCTGGTGTCGCCGAGTATCAGGCCTGGATGCACGCGCAGTTCGATTGATCTTCTACCCCCCTGTAGGAGCGAGCATGCTCGCGATGAACCCAAGGACACCGCGGGGCATCTGGTTTTCCGCGTTATCGTTGACGACCATCGCGAGCATGCTCGCTCCTACAGGGGGACGCGTTCACCCCTGGAGCCCGTCATGAACCTGTTGATCCGCTGCTGCGCTGCCCTGTTGCTGACCCTCAGCCTGCCGTTGGCTGCCGCTCCCGCGCCCATGCACAGTCAATTCCTGCCGCCGGACGATCTCACGCTGCGCGATGCCGCTCCCGAACAGCAGCAACTGATGCAGGTCACCGATTATTCGGTGGTGGTCGGCGCACAGCGTCAATCCAATCAACAGCCGATCCCAGTCACTTCGCCTTTGATGATTCGCCTCAAGGGCAAGTCCCTGAACAAGGGCGCCACTATCAGCCAGGTGCTGGTCAATTTCGACGGCGAGAGCAAAAGCCTGAAGAAGCCGGTCTACGACCAGCCGAGCAAGACCCTGACCCTCTATTACCCGCTGGCGCAATACCGGGTGGTGATCGATTTGCTGCGCAACGACACGGTGTATTGCCAGTTTCTCAGCTACGCCAATGGGCATGTCTGGGCTGACTTGCACACCGGTAGCACGCGTGCGCGTTGAGCCCTGAGCCTGCGCAGGGGTAAACTGCCCGCCCCGTGAAATGTCTGCGAGCTGGAGTCGGCAATGCGTAAAGATAAAAAACAAGTGATTGGTGACGAGATCGGCGACGAGCAGATCAAGTTGTTCCTCGATTTCGAACCGGTCGACGCGACTTCTCCGTCCCTGCACAAACTGGTCAAGGCCTACCGTGGCCTGCGCATCGACGATTTCGAGCGTTTCCTGACGTTCTTCGTCGAGGCGGGTTACGACGTGAATGGCAAGGATGAGCACGGCAATGACTTCGTTGCCCTGATCAAGGATCAGCGCAACGCGCCGGATTACATCGAGCTGATCGAAAAAGCCCGCGGCTAAGATCTTTCAGACGCGCAAAAAAACGCCCCGAACTTGTAGGAGCCGGCTTGCTGGCGATGGCATCACCTCGGTCTGTCAGATCCACCGGGGTGATACCATCGCCAGCAAGCCGGCTCCTACAGGAGCGGGGCGTTTTTCATGTCACCGAATCAAGCGTAGCTTTCGGTCTCGCTGCTGGCTTCAACCAGTTCCAGGGCAACGTTGTTCTGCGTGTTGATCTTGCGATACAGCGCAGCGTCGGTTTCCAGAACCTTTTCCCGGGCGGGGAAGATTTCTGCCAGTTTGCCAGCCCATTCGCCCTTGGCCTGGTTCGGGAAGCACTTTTCGATCAGCTCGAGCATGATCGAAACGGTCACCGATGCACCCGGCGAAGCGCCGAGCAGTGCCGCCAGGGAACCGTCCTTGGCCGCGACCAGTTCGGTACCGAATTGCAGGATGCCGCCTTTTTTCGGGTCTTTCTTGATGATCTGCACCCGTTGGCCGGCCACTTCCAGGCGCCAGTCTTCGGCTTTCGCCTCAGGGTAGAAGCGACGCAGGGAATCCAGGCGCTGCTCCATCGACTGCATCACTTCGCTGACCAGGTACTTGGTCAGGTCCATGTTGTTTTTCGCCACGGCGAGCATCGGGCCGATGTTGCCGGCGCGAACCGACATCGGCAGGTCCATGAAGGAGCCGTGCTTGAGGAACTTGGTGGTGAAACCGGCGTACGGTCCGAACAGCAGGGACTTCTTGCCTTCGACCACGCGGGTGTCCAGGTGCGGCACGGACATTGGCGGCGAACCCACGGCTGCCTGGCTGTAGACCTTGGACTGGTGGTGCTTGACCACTTCCGGGTTGTCGCAACGCAGCCACTGGCCGCTGATCGGGAAACCGCCGAAGCCTTTGCTTTCTTCGATGCCCGAGGCTTGCAGCAGCGGCAGTGCCGCGCCGCCAGCGCCGAGGAAGACGAATTTGGCGTCGACTTCACGGGTGTTGCCGCTGTTGACGTCCTTGATGCTGACGGTCCAGCCACCGTTGCTGCGCTTGAGGCCGGTCACGCGCTTGCAGTACTTGACCTGGGCATCGGGTGCGCTGGTCAGGTGCTTGAGCAACTGGTTGGTCAGGGCGCCGAAGTTGACGTCGGTACCATTGATCACGCGGGTGGCGGCCAGGGTTTCGCCAGGGTCGCGACCAGGCATCATCAATGGCATCCACTCTGCCATTGTTGCCTTGTCTTCGGTGTATTCCATGTCGTTGAAGGCGTGGTGCTTGCTCAGCACCTTGAAGCGTTCCTTGAGGAAGGACACGCCGCTGTCGCCCTGCACGAAGCTCAGGTGTGGCACCGGGCTGATAAACGATTTGCACGAGCCGAACGTGCCTTTTTTGGTCAGGTACGACCAGAACTGCTTCGACACCTCGAACTGGGTGTTGATGAGCACGGCTTTCTTGATGTCGACGGCGCCATCGGCGGCCTGCGGCGTGTAGTTGAGCTCACACAGCCCGGCGTGACCGGTACCGGCGTTGTTCCACGGGTTGGAACTCTCCGCGGCACCGGAATCCATCAGCTCGACGACTTCCAGCTTGATCGCGGGGTCGAGCTCTTTGAGCAGTACCGCGAGGGTGGCGCTCATGATGCCGGCCCCTACCAGTACTACGTCGACTGCTTCGTTATGCGCCATTTAACGCGTCTCCAAAATCTGCAGCACCAAATTGACGGCATGGCTGCCAGGCGTTCCGGGGCGAGTCAGTGATGCCCCTCGAACTCATGGCAGTATCGCCATGTCCGAATCTTCGCAATTTATCGCAACTTCGACGGACGCTACCTGCCGGGCCTATGAGCCATATGAACTCATTTCAGCGCGCGGGAGGCAATTCGACTTATGGTCGATACATCCGTTTGTGCAACCAAATCCGTAGCGGACAGGCTTCAGGCTCCGGTGTTCGAGGAATACTCGGTCCTGTGTCGTTGGGCTGTTGTAGACGCTAATGGTGCATGTTCAGACGCAAAACTATTCATTTGCTCGCCACACTCTTGTGAAGTTGTGAAAACCCGTTTTTTTCACGCTCTTTTGAAGACGTGAACCTCAAAAAGGGCTGTCCCAGCCTGGCACCGTGCCCGAAAAACGGGCAGACAGCTCAGTGACCGAGCGTAATGACAGCTCTGCAGATTCGCGAAAAGTGGAGGTTTTGCTCAACAAAACAGCAAGCGCGCCAGCTTCACTCGATCTGTGTGGGCGGCTCTCTGTGGGCGGTGCGGGGTGTCAATACAAGCGCATTGACGATGCTGCGAGGCCCGATCAGGAGACGTCCTTATAATCGGGGGGAGATTGTATCTAAGAAACGCAGGGAAATGGTCGTGTTTGATGACTTTTATTAGGTCTTTGGTCAGGTCGTCAGCAGTTGTTGTGCCCGCGAGCGTGGCTGGTGCGGCTGCGAAACGACACGAGCGCCGGCCGGCAGCGGCTGATTCAGCCAGTTCAGGCGGATTTCTTCGATTTCGACCCAGCCATCACCCATGGGCTGTAGGCTGCACTGCTTGAAGGCCTGGCAGTGGCCGTTGCGGTCGAGCAGGGCGAAGCAGCGGTGCAGCGGGCGTGGCGCGAACAGCGAGATCAGATGGCGCATGGCGGAGTACCGTGTGGGTGACTTTCGAGAAGGTTGCCTGTAGGCCGTTACGCGCAAGTGTATGAGTGGTGACATCTGTGTGACATGAACCGCAAACCCCAAGGGTTGTCAGAGATTTCATCAAACACTGTGAGGTGCTGGTTCCCCGCAGTGGCGCACCGCTATACTGCCGGCCTGTTTTGTGCCTGATTCTGGAGAGATGAGCATGTTGCAACGCCTGTTGTTCGGTTTGATCACTGTGACCAGTTTGACCCTGGTTGGCTGCGCCCACAGCCCGCAACAACTGAGCCCGGAACCCAAGCTGACCACTCAACTGGCCCCGGTCGGCCATGGTCAGCCCGTCGTGGTGCGTGTAGTGGACGGTCGCCCGTCGCCGACACTGGGCACCCGTGGCGGCCTGTACCCGGAGACCAGCGCGATCACCGTGCAGGGCGCGCAGATTCTGCCGAAGTTGCAGGCCCAGGCTGAAGCCGCGGTGCGTCTGTTGGGCTTTACCCCGACGAACAATGCCATGAATGCTCCGCAACTGACCGTGACCCTGGCAGAGCTGAAGTACCAATCGCCCAAGGAAGGCATGTACGTGACTGAAGCCACCATCGGCGCGACCTTCCGCTCCGATGTACAGAACGGCAACCGTCGCTACAGCGGCCGTTATGGCTCGTCCCTGGACCAGCGCTTCGGTATGGCGCCGAACCAGGAAACCAACACCAAGCTGGTCAGCGATGTGCTGAGCGATGCATTGACCCGCCTGTTCAAGGATCCGACCGTGGGTCAGATTCTCGGCGAATAATGCGAGCCCGTGTAGGAGCGAGCCTGCTCGCGATGGACTTGAGGGCGCCGTGGGGTATCAGATTCCCCGCGTAATCGTTAACGACCATCGCGAGCAGGCTCGCTCCTACAGGGGGCGTTGGTGTCAGGCCGCCTGCGAGTAAAAGTCCAGCACACTCACACCCGTGAGCAAATCCGTTTCCGGCAAATCCGCATGTTGATGCCCGCCCAGGGCGCAATACACCAGCCAATGGCGGTCCTGAACGTTGAAGGCGAGGCTGCCGACGAGGGCCTGTTGTTCTTCGCTGGGGGTGATGAGGTAGAGACGATCCTGGTTTTCGGCGTGGAGCATGACGTAGTCCGTGTCGGTTTCGAGGCGCGCATGGTCGCCGATTCAGATGACGAAGCCGTGACGCAGGACAGCCATTGATCAATTGCTTCGTTATTTGTCGGAAACAGAGAGCAGGGACGCAGGCTTTCGGTAGAATCCGCGCCGCGGTCGCCGGTCCGGCACCTGCCACGCCTGTTTTGCCTGAGGTTTGTGATGTCGCTGCACTTGATGACGCTGTTTACCGCCCATCCCGCCAAATTGATCAATCTGCTGGCCTTGCTGTTTGCCTTTCCGGGCGGCTGGTTGCTGCACGCCACCCGACGTCGTGAACTGCGCGCGATGGCCAGCTTGCAAGCGCAGCGCCAGAGCAGCCCCAACGTAGAGCCCACGCTGGATTGGGCGACCTTGCGCATGAACCGGTTTTTCTACATTTTCGGTTTTGCCTGCATGGGGTTGGCGTTGCTGGTGTCGTGGATCAGCACTCAAGTCTGAATTACCGCAAAACCTGTGATGAACAGATACAAAAACGGCGCCTCAAGGGCGCCGTTTTCACATCTGGCAAAAACCGCTTACAGCGGCAACCCTGCCTTCACCCGGTACTGATTGCGCACCGGCGTCGCATATTGCAGCACCAGGAACGGACGATGCTCTTCAGGGCAGGCTTCCAGGCGGCGTTGCCATTCTTCCTGGGCCTTGGCCAGTTCCTCGGCCGGGAACACTTGCGCAGCGGTCGGTACCTGCAGCTGTGGATCAGCGTCTTTCCACTGCGCATAAGCCAGGTAGTGCACCGGGAACAAGCGGTACCCGCTGAGGATCTGCTTGTCCATCTCGACGGCCAATTGCTTGGTGTCTTCGAACAGTTCGCTGATCGGCGCGGCAAAGTTCACATGCACCCGGCCCTTGTAGCCGGTGATGCCCTTGGCGATGCTCACGTCATCCTCGCCCGGCACCTTGGTGTAGCTGCCGGTGGTGGCGCGGATGTAAAGCTCGCGGGCCTTGGCCTGATCGCACGGGTCGTACTCGTAGCTGATCGACACCGGGGTCAGGTTCAGCGACTGAATGACTTCGCCGAACGGCTCGTCCTTGCGGCTCATGTGGAACATCTTGAGGATCGCCGATTCGGTGCGGTCATCGCCGTCCTTGGCGCGGCCCTCGGCCTGGGCGATCCAGATCGACGCGCAATCGTTGCGGATCGAGTGGTTGATGTACGCCGACAACAGTTGATAAGCCGCCATTTTCTCCCGGCGTCCGCTGATCGAGCGGTGCACGATGAAGCTCTTGTTCAGGCGCATCAGGTCGCTGACGAATGGCTTTTGCAGCAGGTTGTCGCCAATGGCGATGCGCGGGGTCGGCAGGCCGGCGTGGTACACGGCGTAGTTGACGAAGGCCGGGTCCATCACAATATCGCGGTGGTTGGCGATAAACAGGTAGGCGCTGCCGGACTTGAATTGCTCCACCCCGGTATAGGTGACACCGTCGGTGGCGCGCTCGATGGTGTGGTCGACGTAAACCTCGACTTTGTCCTGAAGCGTGGCCACACAGGTCACGCCGGCAAACTCACGGCGTAGCCGATGGGCTATAAGAGGTTTGAGCGCCCAGCCTAAAGCGCCGGCGAAACGCGGGAAGCGGAAGTGGGTGAGGATATCTAGAAACGCCTTGTCGCCAAGCAGCCGATCCAGCACCGCTGGGACTTCGCTGTCGTCGTAAGGTCGGATGGCATCGAATTCGCCCATCATGCTCTCTTGTTAGAAACGGCTAGGGTAAGTAAAGGTTTTGTTCGAAAACCGGCGGGGCACGGTCTGAAAAAATAGCCAGACAAAAATAGCCCTGCAAATAGACCGGCGATTATACGCACAAGTCACCTGGGAGACCGCGATGCTGGAAAGCGCAGTTTATGAATGTCCGTATTGTGGGGAGGAAGTCGAGACCTCACTGGATCTGTCCGGTGGGGATCAGACCTATATTGAGGACTGTCAGGTGTGCTGCAGGCCGATAACCTTCGTATTGCAGGTTCATGAAGATGAATGGCATCTCGAAGTCTTCAGCGAAAATGAGTGAGGAGCGTGTATGCAGCGCATCTACGACCCGGAAAACCTGATGGAAGGCGAGTTGCTGCAAGGCATGCTCGCCAGCGAGGGTATCGAGGCGCATCTGGTGGGCCGTGACTTGCTCGGGGGCAGCGGCGAGTTGCCGATCTATGGCCTGCTCGGGCTGTCGGTCGATAACGACCAGGCCGAATACGCCCGCGAGCTGATCACCGCGTACAATGCAGCGCTGCCGCTGTCTGGCGATGAACCGGACAGCTATCCCGGCACGTTGGTCTGTTAGGCTGGCGTTCGTTTGATCAAGAGTCGTGTTGCCCCATGTGTGGACGTTATGCCCTGTTTCGCTGGAACCCCGCCTTTGCGGCGCTGCCCGGTTTTCCCGCCGACCAGCAGGCGCAGTGGAACATTTCCCCCAACGATTCGGTGTTGATGCTGCGGGCCGAGCCTGACGGTCAGCGCTCGCTGGCCCGCGCCCGCTGGGGGTTGACCCCGCCCTGGCTGACCGATCTGTCCCGCACCCCGGCCCATGCCCGTGCCGAAACCGTTGCCGAACAGCCAATGTTTCGCCAGGCCTTGCGCGAGCGTCGCTGCCTGTTGCCGGCCAATGGTTTCTACGAATGGCGCGGCACGACGCGCAAGCGCCCGTACTGGCTGACGCCGGGGGAGGGCTCGTCGCTGTTTTTTGCGGCGATCTGGGAGGCGTATCCGGTGCAAGAGCAGGTGTGGCTGAGTACCGCGGTGATCACCCAGCCGGCGGCGAGCCAGCGGCGACCGTTGATTCTTGATGAGGCGGGGCAGGCCGCGTGGCTGGATCCCGAGACGCCCTTGCATGCGTTGCAGGCATTGCTGGCCAGTGAACCTGCCGCATTGCGCGAGCGGGTGTTGGCCAACATGGTCAATGATCCGAAGCTCAATGGGCCGGAGTGTCTCACTCCGGGTTGAGTAATTGGCTGGCTGAACCGGCCCCATCGCGGGCAAGCCCGCTCCCACAGGGATCTATGGAGTTCACAAAACCTGTGGGAGCTGGCTTGCCAGCGATGGGGCCCTCGGATCAAACCCTGAACTGATTGATCAACCGCCGCTGCTGCTCGGCCAGTTTGGTCAGATCCGCACTGGCCGCACTCGACTCATCCGCGCCACTTGCCACCTCATTGGCCACTTGCCCGATGTTGATCACGTTGCGGTTGATATCGTCCGCCACCGCACTTTGCTCTTCGGCGGCGCTGGCGATCTGGGTGTTCATGTCGTTGATCACCGACACCGCCTGGGTAATGGTTTCCAGCGCTTCGGCAGCCTTGGCCGCGTGCTGCACGCTTTCGTCCGTGCGGTTCTGGCTGTCTTCCATGACCCGCACCACATCCCGCGTGCCCTGTTGCAGCTGCTGGATCATGGCCTGGATTTCTTCGGTAGCCTTTTGCGTCTTCTGCGCAAGGTTGCGCACCTCGTCGGCCACCACGGCAAAACCTCGGCCCTGTTCACCGGCGCGGGCGGCTTCGATGGCCGCGTTCAAGGCCAGCAGGTTGGTCTGCTCGGCGATCCCGCGAATGGCGGTGAGGATGGCGTTGATGTTTTCGCTGTCCTTGGCCAGGGTTTGCACCACGCCCACGGCCCGGCCGATTTCCACGGCGAGCGCGCCGATCGAGTTCGAGGTGTCGCGCACGATCTGCATGCCCTGGCTGGCGGCCTGGTCGGCATGGCTGGCGGCCTGTGCGGCCTGGGTCGCGTTGCGCGCCACGTCCTGGGCGGTGGCGGTCATCTCCTGCACGGCGGTGGCCACCTGATCGATCTCGGCCATCTGCTTGTGCACGCCGGTGTTGGTGCGGATGGCGATGTCGGCGGTGTGTTCCGACGAGTCGCTGACGCTCTGCACCGACGTCACCACCTGGGTGATCATCGCCTGCAACTTGGCCAGGAAAGTGTTGAAACCTTTGGCGATCGAGCCCAGCTCATCGGCGCGGTCGCTGGTGAGGCGCCGGGTCAGGTCACCATCGCCCTGGGCGATATCGTCGAGCATGGCCACCATCTGTTTGAGTGGGCGGGCGATGCCATGGCCCACCAGCCAGATCACCAGCAAGCCGATCGCGGCAATCACCAGGCCGACCATCGCCATGCCGAAGGTGTCGGATTTGCGCTGTGCGTCCAGGTCGCCCTGGAGTTTCTGCAGGTCCGCCATCACCGCGTTCAGCGGCAATTGCAGCATCAGGGTCCAGCGGGCGTCGGTCTGGCCGATGCCGAAAGGCAGGTACAGCTCGATCCGGCCCTGGGCCTTGTCGACGCTGTAGGTGACTTCGCCGCGCTTGAGATTGGCCATGTTGGCAATCTGCTTGCTGTCGAGGATGTCGCTGACCTTCTCGCCGAATTTGCTCGGATCCTTGGTGTAGGCAACGATCCGGCCATTGCCGCCGATCAGGGTCATTTCCCCGGCACCGCCATAAAGCTTGTGGTTGGCGCCCAGGAGCATTTCCTGAATGAAATTCACCGACAGGTCGGCGCCGACGATGCCCTGGAAGGCACCGTTGAGCATGATCGGTTCAATAAAGGAGGCGAGCATGACGATCTTGTCGCCGACCTTGTAAGGCGCTGGGTCGATCACGCAGGATTTTTTGCTTTCTTTCGAGCACAGGTAGTACTCGCTGGCGCGCACGCCGGTGGACAGGGTCTTCTGGTCGTCGACGTCCACCAGCTTGTCCAGGCCCAGGGTGCCGTCGTCGTTGCGGAACCACCAGGGCAGGAAGCGCCCGTTGCCGGCGTCGATGCCGACTACTTGAGTTCCGACGTAGGCCGCGTCGTTGTGATCCAGTGCGTCTTTTTCCCAACCGATGTAGGTGCCGAGGATTTTCGGGTTCTTGACCACGTTTTCCTTGATCAGGCCGATCAGTTGTTCGCGGCTGAGACTCAGCGAAGGCTGGCCATCGGCGCCCGGTGTGCCGATCAGGGCGTTGACCCGCACCAACCCACCGGCAATCAGCAGCGGCGCTTCGAGTTCACGCTGGATCTGGCTGACCTGGGTTTGTGCCAGGGAGGTCAGGCGTTGTTCGATGACTTGCTCGAATTGGGCCTGGGTCCGCTCCTGGACCATGTCTTGCGTGCGGGCGCCGGAAAACAGCGCGTACACCACCAGCGCGGCCACGACACTAAGGACAATGGCGCCGGCAAGGGCCGCCACGGAAAACTGGATCGACTTGAATTTCATGGGGGCTCCGCACGCGAAAGGACGTCTGCCCGGGTGTATCGGCAGGGAGGCGGGCAGGCATGAGCGCGAGCAACGTGAATGACTGTTTTTGCGTGGCGGATGTCGTAATTGAATCAATGCGCGGCGTGATGGACTGCGGGTTGTCGCCGTATGTGAATTTTTTTCTACGGCGATGAGAGCTTTGTCCGAATTGCGCGTCTTATGTCCATTGTATCTGGCGTCGATACATATCCACGCCTAGGATACGCGGCAGGCTTTCAGGGAGTTTTTTGATGAACAAGATTTTGGTTGTCAGTGCACTGGGCGCGGCGCTGCTGCTCGCCGGTTGCCAGTCGGTCAATACCACCAGCGGCGGTGCCGTAGGCGTTGAGCGCAAACAGTACATGTTCAGCATGTTGTCCGCGCAAGAGGTCGACCAGATGTACGCCCAGTCCTATCAGAAGACAGTGGGCGAGGCATCCACCAAGGGTGTGCTGGACAAGACCAGCAATGATGCCAAGCGGGTTCAGGCGATTGCCGACCGGCTGATTGCCCAGGCGCCGAACTTCCGCCCGGACGCGGCCCAGTGGAAGTGGGAGGTCAACCTGATCAAGAGCGATGAGCTCAACGCCAACTGCGGCCCTGGCGGCAAGATCATCTTCTACACCGGGTTGATCGACAAACTGCAACTGACCGACGATGAAATCGCCGCGATCATGGGGCATGAAATCGCCCACGCCCTGCGCGAACACGGTCGTGAGGCGATGTCCAAGGCTTACGGCATCGAAATGGCCAAGCAGGGCGCCGGTGCGTTGCTCGGGTTGGGGCAGGACAGCCTGGCCCTGGCCGATACCGTGGCCAACTACGGCATGACCTTGCCCAACAGCCGCGCCAATGAAAACGAAGCGGACCTGATCGGCCTGGAATTGGCCGCCCGCGCCGGCTACAACCCGAATGCCGCGATCACCCTGTGGAACAAGATGAGCAAAGTCTCGGACGGTGCGCCACCGGAGTTCATGAGCACTCACCCGGCCTCGGCGAGCCGTATTGCGGCTTTGCAGGCGGCGATTCCGAAGGTCATGCCGCTTTACGAGCAAGCCAAGAAATCCTGATCGTCATGCGGTGATGCTGATGGCGCCATCGCGAGCAAGCTCGCTCCCACAGGGTTATCTGTAGAGCACAAAATTTGTGTACGACATAAATCACTGTGGGAGCGGGCTTGCCCGCGATGAACGATAACGCGGTCTACTGACGTACTCCGTCAAACCCACCCGCTGCTCTGCATTGCCTTGTACACCGCGACAATCGCCAGGATGAAGAACGCCGACGCCGCCAGTCGACGGATCAGGGTCAATGGCAATTTGTCCGCAGCAAAGTTACCGGCCAATACCACGGGCACGTTGGCAATCAGCATGCCGAGGGTGGTGCCGATGATCACCAGCCACAACTCCGGATATTGCGCAGCCAGCATCACGGTCGCGATCTGCGTCTTGTCGCCGATTTCCGCCAGGAAGAACGCGATCAGCGTGGTCAGGAACGGTCCGAACTTGCGGGCGGTGCTGGCTTCGTCGTCATCCATCTTGTCCGGGACCAGGGTCCACAACGCCGTGGCGGCGAAGCTCGCGGCGAGGATCCAGTGCAGCATCGTATCCGAGAAGAAACTCCCGACCCAGGCACCCACCGCACCGGCGGCCGCGTGGTTGGCCAGGGTCGCGGCGACGATACCGGCAATGATCGGCCAGGGCTTGCGGAAGCGGGCGGCGAGAATGAGCGCGAGCAGTTGCGTCTTGTCGCCGATTTCGGCCAAGGCAACGATTGCGGTGGGTACGAGTAATGAATCCAGCATCAGGGGTTTTCCTAAGGGGCGGGTCGACACGGCTATGACACGTACAGCCTTCCCGCCCCGGGTAAGGTGTTCGTGTCATAGGTCTTGTCAAACCCTGCGATCCATCTGATGTGGATGCTTGGGTCGCATGCGCCATGGTCTGTTGACCAAGTATGTTGACGCATGCCGGACGAGCGTGGCGCTCGTGGGAGACTACTCCCCTAGGACGGAGCGGATTCTGCCTAGGCAAAATCCATTCGGCAAGTACAAATTTTTATCCGCGTTTGGCCCGGTAGATCCGGAAACCCTGTCCTTCGGCCTTGATCGCACACACGCCAAGATGCTCTTCGATCAGCGGTTGATACTTCAGGAAGCTGTTCGCGACCAGGCGAAGTTCGCCGCCGTTTTTCAGATGTTTGGCTGCTTTTCGCAGCAAGTTCTCGGTAGCAAAATAATCGGTGTGTACGCCGACATGGAACGGCGGATTGCTCAGAATGGCGCTCAAACCCATGGGTGCGGCATCGATTCCGTCACCGGTAATCACCTCGGCTTCCAGACCATTGGCCGCCAGGGTCAGGCGACTGCTGGCAGCGGCAAAGGCGTCCACATCGAGCATCGTGACCTGATTGTGCGGATAACGACGTTTCACCGCCGCGCCCAGGACCCCTGCACCGCAGCCGAAGTCCAGCAGGTGACCGCTGGGCAGTTTGTCCAGGTGTTCCAGCAGCAGCGCGCTGCCGCGATCGAGGCGACCATGGCTGAACACCCCCGGCAGGCTGATGACCTTCAACGGGCCTTCGGCCAGCGGCAGTTCGTAGGTCTGCGCCAGGCTTTCCAGCGGTTTGGCTTCAGGCGCGTTGGCCACGGTGACCAGCCAGAGCTGGCAATGGCGTGCACTGTCGAGCTTGCGTGGCTTGCCGAACGGGTTGAGTTGTTTGGCCGCGCCTTCGATGCCGCTTTTTTTCTCGCCGACCAGATACAGCTCGCGGCCGGCCAGGCGCGAGGCGAGGGCGTTGAGGATGTAGTCGGTCAAGTCCTTGGACTTGGGCAGAAAGACTACGGCGCAATCGAACCCGCGCTCCGGTGCATTCACGCCAAAATGGCTGCGCCCCTCGAAGCGGGCGTCCAGCGCGGCCTGATCGCCGGCGTGCCAGCACCAGCCATGCGCCTCTGGCAGGCGGCCCAGCAAGTCGTCGGCGGGCAACCCGGCCAACAACACCGAACCCTGGAATAACTCGGCCTGACGAAGCAGTACTTCACTGCGCGGATCCATAACTGCTCCTTAAAAAAAAGTGCCGCAGTTTATCAACTGACGACCCGCAGCGCCTTACCGCTGAAGTACCCCAGTGCGTTTTCGGTCACTTGGCCAACGATTCGCTGGCGCGCCTCGCGGCTGCCCCAGGCGTTGTGCGGGGTGACGATCAGGCGCGGGATGTCGTGGGCCAGCAGCGGATTGCCATTGACGGGCGGCTCGACGCTCAGCACGTCCGTCGCGGCTCCGCCCAGATGACCATTGCGCAAGGCGTCGGCCAGGGCCTGTTCGTCGATCAGGCCGCCGCGTGCGGTGTTGACCACGAACGCGCCGGGTTTCATCGCGGCCAGTTCACGGGCGCCGATGAAGTGGCGGGTGTGTTCGTTGAGCGGGCAATGCAGGGTCAAGGCGTCGATTTGCGGCAGCAGTTCATTCAGCGGCAAGCGGTCCGGCCGGTCGGGGCGTCCGGGAATTTGCCCGAGCAGGACGCGCATGCCGAAAGCTTCAGCCAACCGTGCCACAGCGCCACCCAGTTCGCCGTGACCCAGCAGGCCAAGGGTTTTGCCTTCGAGCTCGACGATCGGGTAATCCAGCAGGCAGAACTGCCTGGCCTGCTGCCAGCGGCCTGCGCCGACGGCTTTTTGATAATCGGCCAGGCGTGTGGCCAGGTTGAGCAGCAGCATGATCGTGTGCTGCGCCACCGACGGCGTGCCGTAACCCTGGCAGTTGCACACCGTAATCCCGTGGGCGCGGGCGGCGGCCAGGTCGACGTTGTTGGTGCCGGTGGCGGTAATCAGGATCAGCTTGAGATCAGGGCTGGCGGCCATGGCGGCGGCGTCGATCAGAATCTTGTTACTGATGGCGACGGTGGCGCCCTTGAGGTGTTCGATGACTTGATCGGGCAAGGTCTGCGCGAACAACTGCAAATCGCTGAAACAATCGCGCAGCGGGCCGAGATCAAGGTCGCCGAGGTCCAGGGATGGATGATCAAGGAAAACGGCGCGGCGAGTGTTCGTCATCAACTGTACCTTTTGTGCAATGAACTGAAGGCGTAATCTGCCGAGCCTACCAGATGAAATAAATAGTTACGCTTGGCCTGAAGGAGCCCCACATGTACTGGACAGAGTTCTTGACCGTTGCCCTGATTCACCTGCTGGCCGTGGCCAGCCCCGGCCCGGACTTTGCCGTGGTGGTGCGCGAGAGTGTTACCCACGGCCGCCGCGCGGGCACCTGGACCGCGCTGGGTGTGGGTACGGCGATTTTCCTGCACGTGGGTTACTCGCTGTTGGGTATCGGCCTGATCGTGTCCCAGTCGATCGTGCTGTTCAATGCCTTGAAATGGGCCGCCGCCGCTTACCTGCTGTACATCGGTTACAAGGCGCTGCGCGCACAGCCGGCCAAGCCTGTGGCGGACGATCTGCACAAGGAAGCCGGGGAGCGCACGGCCCGCGGGGCCTTCACCTCGGGTTTCGTCACCAACGGTCTCAACCCGAAAGCCACGTTGTTCTTCCTCTCGCTGTTCACCGTGGTGATCAACCCGCACACACCACTGGCCGTGCAGGCCGGTTACGGGGTTTACCTGGCGGTGGCGACAGCGGCCTGGTTCTGCCTGGTGGCGATGTTGTTCAGCCAGCAACGCGTACGCGCCGGGTTCGCGCGCATGGGGCACTGGTTCGACCGGACCATGGGTGCGGTGCTGGTTGCGATTGGCGTGAAGCTCGCCTTTACCGAAATGCATTGATTGCGTAGGCGGCACAGGCAATAAATTTCCGCAGATACTGGCGCAACGCCAGTATCTGCGCGGCTCTACAAATCATTCCTTTGGCTGATTTGGCTGACGATCAAGGGCACTACAGTGCGTACTTTCAGTCACGTCCGTGCAGTCAGAAAAGGGATTCTTATGTTGCAGACTCGCGTTATCCCCCCGGCCGAAGGCGCTTACCAGTACCCGTTGCTGATCAAGCGGCTGCTGATGTCCGGTGCCCGTTATGAGAAAACCCGCGAGATCATCTACCGCGACAAATTGCGCTACAGCTACCCGACCCTGATCGAACGGGTGGCCCGCCTGGCCAACGTGCTGACAGCGGCCGGGGTCAAGCCCGGGGATGCCGTGGGTGTGATGGACTGGGACAGCCATCGCTACCTGGAATGCATGTTTGCCATCCCGATGATCGGCGCGGTGATCCACACCATCAACGTGCGTCTGTCGCCGGAACAGATCCTCTACACCATGAACCACGCCGAGGACCGCTTTGTACTGGTCAACAGCGAGTTCGTCGGCCTGTACAAGGCTATCGAAGGGCACCTGACCACCGTCGACAAAACCCTGCTGCTGACTGACCTGCCGGAAAAAACCGCGGACCTGCCGAATCTCGTCGGCGAATACGAAGAGTTGCTGGCCGCGGCGAGCCCGCAGTACGACTTCGAGGATTTCGACGAAAACTCGGTCGCGACCACGTTCTATACCACCGGCACCACCGGCAATCCCAAGGGCGTGTACTTCACCCATCGGCAACTGGTGCTGCACACCATGGGCGTGTCGACCATCATGGGCGCGATCGACAGCGTGCGCCTGCTGGGCACCAACGACGTGTACATGCCGATCACGCCGATGTTCCACGTGCACGCCTGGGGCTTGCCGTACGTGGCGACCATGCTCGGGCTCAAGCAGGTCTACCCCGGTCGCTATGACCCGGAATACCTGGTGGAGTTGTGGCGCAAGGAGAAGGTCACGTTTTCCCATTGCGTACCGACCATCCTGCAGATGGTCCTCAATGCCAAGGCCGCGCAGAACGTCGACTTCGGTGGCTGGAAAATCGTCATCGGCGGCAGTGCCCTGAACCGCACGCTATACGAGGCGGCCAAGGCAAAAGGCATTCAATTGACCGCTGCATACGGCATGTCGGAAACCGGGCCGCTGGTGTCGTGCGCGCACCTCAACGACGAATTGATGGCCGGCACCGAAGACGAACGCACCACCTACCGGATCAAGGCCGGCGTGCCGGGCCCGCTGGTGGAGGCGGCGATCGTCGACACCGAGGGCAACTTCCTGCCCGCCGATGGCGAGACCCAGGGCGAGTTGGTGCTGCGCGCACCCTGGCTGACCGAGGGCTATTTCAACGAGCCGCAAAAGGGCGCCGAACTCTGGGCCGGTGGCTGGCTGCACACCGGCGACGTGGCGACCCTGGACAGCATGGGCGTGATCGACATTCGTGACCGCATCAAGGACGTGATCAAGACCGGTGGCGAGTGGATCTCCTCCCTGGACCTGGAAGACCTGATCAGCCGTCATGTGGCGGTACGTGAAGTAGCAGTGGTGGGCATCCCCGATCCGCAGTGGGGCGAGCGGCCATTTGCCCTGCTGGTGCTGCGTGAAGGTCACGCCATCGGGGCGCGGGAGCTCAAGGAACACCTCAAGCCGTTTGTGGAATTGGGGCACTTGAGCAAGTGGGCGATTCCGAGCCAGATCGCCCTTGTTACTGAAATTCCCAAGACCAGCGTCGGCAAACTCGACAAGAAGCGCATTCGCGTCGACATCAGCGAATGGCAGGCCACCAACAGCACCTTCCTCTCAACGCTTTAAGCGCCTCTCGGCGTGCCCGAAAGGGCACGCCAGCCCCACCAAGCAAGCGCTTGGCTTGTCAAATCGAAATTTTCAGCCATCCTTGCCGTGCCGACGGGCGTCGGACTGGCGAAAGGACTGTTCCAGAGTGGCTGGCAGGTGCAAATCACACTTTAGAGGGATCAAGCTCAACTACCTGCTGGCTATAGTCCGCTCAAGGATTTTTAAGAACGGGGCAACCGCACGAACCGGGGCGATGCAACTTTGGAGTGACTTTGGGATGCCATGGCTCCCGGTTATCCACAACGTTTTTAGAAGTGCTCATGCCATAAAAATAAAATGCACATGGAGTAGCGTCGATGACATCAGTAAACCAGTTCTGGCGCCGGGCGAAACTGCCCCTGGCAGTCAGTCTTGCCTCTACGCTCGCCGGGCCAGCATTCGGCGTCAGTTTCAACGTCGGTGAAATCGAAGGTCAGTTCGACTCATCCCTGTCCATCGGTGCCAGTTGGTCTACCGAAAGTGCCAACAAGAACCTCATCGGTGTCAACAACGGCGGCAAGGGCCTGTCCCAGACTTCTGATGACGGTCACCTGAACTTCAAGAGCGGGGAAACCTTCTCGAAGATCTTCAAGGGCATCCATGACCTTGAACTGAAATACGGCGATACTGGCGTTTTCGTCCGTGGCAAATACTGGTACGACTTTGAACTGAAAGACGAAAGCCGTCCGTTCAAGGACATCAGCGACGAGGGCCGCAAGGAAGGCGCCAAGTCCGCCGGCGGCCAGATCCTCGATGCCTTCGTCTACCACAACTACTCCATTGCCGATCAACCAGGCTCCGTGCGTCTGGGCAAACAGGTCGTGAGCTGGGGTGAAAGTACCTTCATCGGCGGCGGCATCAACTCGATCAACCCGATCGACGTGTCGGCGTTCCGCCGTCCGGGTGCCGAGATCAAGGAAGGCCTGATCCCGGTCAACATGTTCTATGTGTCGCAGAGCCTGACCGAAAACCTCTCGGCCGAAGCGTTCTATCAAATTGAATGGGACCAGACTGTCGTCGACAACTGCGGCACGTTCTTCTCCCAGCCAGACATCGTTGCCGATGGCTGCGACAACAACCTGCGCGTGCTGAACAAACGCTCGCAAATTCCGGCCATTGCCCTGGGGCCTCTGGCCGCCAACGGCGTCGACGTCAACAACGAAGGTGTCCTGGTGCGTCGTGGCCCCGATCGTGATGCCCGCGACAGCGGTCAGTGGGGTGCGTCCTTCAAGTACATGTTCGATCCGCTGGACACCGAGTTCGGCGCCTACTTCATGAACTACCACAGCCGTGCGCCGATCTTCAGCGCTACCGGTGCGCCGCAGTCGGTCTACAACACTGCCGCGGGACTTCCAGGCCCATTCGCTGCACTCGCGCCACTGCTGGTGGCAGGTAACTCGCAATACTTCATCGAATACCCCGAGGACATTCGCCTGTATGGCTTGAGCTTCTCCACCACCCTGCCTACCGGTACGGCGTGGAGCGGTGAGATCAGCTACCGTCCGAACGCTCCGGTGCAACTCAACTCCACCGACATCCTGTTCTCCGGTGTGCGTCCTATCGGCAACAACAACCCGAACAACCCGTTGACCAATGCATCGCTGCTGACCGGCGTGCCGGGTCAGGACCTGCACGGTTATCGTCGCAAGGAAGTCACCCAGTTCCAGACCACCCTGACGCACTTCTTCGACCAGGTCATGGGCGCCAGCCGTCTGACCCTGGTAGGCGAAGTAGGCGTGACCCACGTGGGCGGCCTGGAAAGCACTTCCGACGTTCGTTATGGCCGCGATCCGGTCTACGGCCCGGGTGAGTTGCCAGCCTCTGGCGCGCTCGATACCTGCGTGGCGCTCAACACCAGCACCATCAACGGTGCCGGCCCGGGTACGCCGACCAACAACCGCAGCCGCAACTGCGACGACGAAGGTTTCACCACCGCGACTTCGTGGGGCTACCGCGGTCGTGCCATCTGGGAATACAACGACGTGTTTGCCGGCGTGAACCTCAAGCCGAACGTTGCCTGGTCCCATGACGTGAGCGGTTACTCCCCTGGCCCTGGCGGCAACTTCGAGGAAGGCCGCAAGGCGGTCAGCCTGGGTGTCGATGCCGAATACCAGAATACCTACACCGCGAGCCTGGCCTACACCAACTTCTTCGACGGCAAGTACACCACAGTGGATGACCGCGACTTCGTTGCGCTCAGCCTCGGCGTGAACTTCTAAGCACAGTATTTTCAGGACGAACACACATATGAAAATAACAAAAAGTCTGTTCCACGCCGGTGTTCTGGGGCTTTCGCTGTTGGCGACCAGCGTCATCGCGGCGGTTCCCCAGGCCGAGGCCGACAAGCTGGGCAAGAGCCTGACCCCGATGGGCGCGGAAATGGCGGGTAACGCCGACGGTTCGATCCCGGCCTGGAAACCCATGGCGAAGAACGCCGGTACGGTCGACAGCAAAGGTTTCCTGTCCAACCCGTTCGCCAGCGAAAAACCGCTGTTCACCATCACGGCGCAGAACGTCGACCAGTACAAGGAAAAGCTCGCACCGGGCCAGTACGCGATGTTCAAGCGCTACCCGGAAACCTTCAAGATGCCGGTCTATCCGTCCCATCGCGGTGCTACCGTGCCGGATGACGTGTTCGCCGCGATCAAGCGCAACGCCACCAACACCAACCTGGTGTCCGGCGGCAACGGCCTGGAGAACTTCGAAACCGCCGTGCCGTTCCCGATTCCGAAAACCGGCGTGGAAGTCATCTGGAACCACATCACCCGTTATCGCGGTGGTAGCGTGACGCGCCTGGTAACCCAGGCCACGCCACAGCCGAACGGCTCGTTCAGCCTGGTGTACTTCCAGGACCAGTTCGTGTTCCGCGACAAGATGAAGGACTACGACCCGAAAAACCCGGGCAACATCCTGTTCTACTTCAAGCAGAAAGTGACCGCGCCGGCGCGACTGGCCGGTGGTGTGCTGCTGGTTCACGAAACCCTCGACCAAGTGAAAGAGCCGCGTTCGGCGTGGGTCTACAACGCCGGTCAGCGTCGTGTGCGTCGTGCCCCGCAAGTGTCCTATGACGGTCCGGGTACCGCAGCCGACGGCCTGCGTACTTCCGACAACCTGGACATGTACAACGGTGCGCCGGATCGTTACGACTGGAAGCTCGAAGGCAAGAAAGAGATGTACATCGCCTCCGACAGCTACAAGCTCGACGACCCGAACCTCAAGTACACCGATATCATCAAGGCCGGTCACATCAACCAGGATCTGGCGCGCTACGAGCTGCGCCGGGTGTGGCATGTGGTTGCCACGTTGAAAGAAGGTCAGCGTCACATCTATGCCAAGCGTGACTTCTACATCGACGAGGATACCTGGCAGGCCGCAGTCATCGACCATTACGACGGTCGTGGCCAGCTGTGGCGCGTAGGTGAGGCGCATGCCGAGAACTACTACGACAAGCAAGTGCCGTGGTACGCCCTCGAAGCCCTGTACGACCTGCAGTCGGGTCGCTACCTGGCGCTGGGCATGAAGAACGAAGAGAAGTCGGCTTATGACTTCGGCTTCACTGCCACCACCAGCGACTTCACCCCGGCCGCCTTGCGTCAGGATGGTGTTCGCTAAGGTGAACTGAATAGAGGCTGTACCCTCTGAAAACGCCCCGACTGGTTCGGGGCGTTTTTTTTTGCTTGTAGACTTTTTGTAGCCATTTGTAGCAATTGCCTTCATTCCCTATCCGTTTACGGCTAGTCTGCGGACATCTGCAACGCCGCCACCCGCAATTCAAACAAGAGCCGGCTATGACTGATTTGTCTACACCCCCAGGTTCTGCACAGGTTGCTGTCGCGACACTCGACGGGCGTTTCTTCCGCCCGCCGTTGCCCGACGGCCATGTGCTGCGTCCACGTTTGTGCGAACGTCTGAGTGCCGGGCTCGCAGGCAGGCTGCTGCTCGTCAGTGCACCGGCAGGGTTCGGCAAGAGTTCGCTGGCGGTGGAGTTTTGTCAGGGGTTGCCGGCGCACTGGCAAAGTCTCTGGCTGGGGTTGAGCCCCAGGGACAGTGACCCGGGACGTTTTCTCGAGCGACTGCTGGAAGGCCTTCAGGATTATTTCCCGAACCTGGGCAGGCAGTCCCTCGGATTGTTGAAAATGCGCCAGCGCCATCAGCCGTTCGCATTCGAAGAATGGCTGGATGGCCTGCTCGACGAGTTGGCCGTGCACCTGTCCACTGCAACGCCATTGCTGCTGGTACTGGATGATTACCATCTGGCCCAGGGGCCGGTGCTGGACCGTTGCCTGCAATTTTTCCTCAATCATCTACCCGATGGCTTGCTGGTGATGGTCACCAGTCGCCAGCGTCCCGACTGGCACCTGGCGCGACTGCGGCTGTCGCGGCAACTGCTTGAGTTGCATGAACAGGATCTGCGCCTGACCCACGACGAGGCCTTGAGCCTGCTCGATCGGCACAGCAGCTCCTTGCGGGGCGAGGCACTGGAGAACCTGATCCAGCGCAGTGAAGGTTGGGTCGCGGGGTTACGCTTCTGGCTGTTGGCCGCCTCGGAGGCGGGCACCGATGGCGCACTGCCACAATCGTTGCACGGCGGGGAAGGGCTGATCCGCGATTACCTGCTCGAAGAGGTCATCGATTGCCTGCCCGCCGAGGTCCAGTCGTTCCTCTATGACACGGCGCCTCAGGAACGTTTTTGCAGCGAACTGTGTGATGCCGTTCGCGACGCCCATGACAGCGGGGAGATTTTGCGCTTCCTGCTCGCCCATCAAGTGTTCCTGGTGCCGCTGGACGAGCATGGCCATTGGTATCGATACCACCACCTGTTTTCCGATCTGTTGCGCACGCGGCCACCTTCCCGGTCGATGGTCCCGGCCGCCAGCCTGCACCTGCGTGCCTGCCGCTGGTTCAATGCCCAGGGATTGCTCGATGAGGCGGTCGAACAGGCCTTGCGTGCCGGTCACCTGGACGTTGCGGCGAACCTGGTGCAAAACCTCTCCGAAGAGCAACTGCTGGCCGAGCAGAACGTCGGCATGTTGCTGCGCTGGAAAATGGACTTGCCTGACAGTTTGCTGATCAGCACGCCGCGGTTGATCGTGCTCTACAGCTGGGCGTTGGGCATGGCATGCCAGCTGGATGCCGCCGAGGAACTGGCCAGCCATTTGAGTCGTTTCCTGCCCGCTCCGTCGGCCACCGCGCAGAAGTCCATGTTGGCTCAGTGGCTGGCATTGAGCGGCATCATTGCCCGTGGGCGCGGCAACCGCGAACTGACGCTGCGGTACTGCCGCGAAGCGTTGGAAAGCCTTCCGTCCAAGCGCTACGGGCAACGCCTGATGTGCCTCTCGACCCTGTCCAACCTGGCCATCGCCGACGGCGATCTGTGGCGGGCACGGGGCTTGAACCGCGAATCTCTGGAGCTGGCGCAACGGGTCGGCAACCCGTTGTTCGAAGCGCTGGCACACTACGATCGCGCCCGGGTGTTGCAGGCCCGGGGCGAAATCTGTCGGGCGCTGGAGGAGGTCCGCCAGGGCATGCAGCGCCTGCAGAGCCTGTCTGCGCAACGGCTGTATGCGGTTCGTGCGCGGCTGACCTTGTATGAAGGTTTTTTACTGGCCCTGCGCATGCAGCCGCAATTGGCGCGAGTGCGGTTGCAGGCCGGGTTGAGCGAGGCGCGCGCCTGTCGTGACATCAGCGTGCTGATCGGCCACTGCGTGATAGCCAGGCTGGAGGGCAGCAGCGGCGAGTTCGCCAAGGCCTTTGCCGAACTGGCCGAAGCCGAACGGCTGATGCACATCTGGGACGTGCCACCGATCTACTACCTGGCCATGATCACCCTGGTCAAATGTGAACTCTGGCTGGCCCAGGGACGCACCGATCTGGCCGAAGCCTGGCTGGCGCGTCTGGGGCAGACCTATAACGGCGAAAACGCGGCGGCCCCACCAGAGTTCCACCCGCAACTGCCGTTGCATATCGAACTGCAGCAAGCCTTGCTGGAAGTCATCCAGGGCCAGCCGATGCTGGCCGAAGGACGATTGAATGCACTGCTCGAACACGGCCAGCAAAGCGGTCGCCAGATGCTCAGTGCCATGGCGCTGACCCAGAAGGTGGCGTTATTGCTGGGCAGCGGCCGTGAACCGGAAGCACGCAAGGCACTGGCTCAGGCGCTGGACGCCGCTGGTGGAGGGGTGCTGCAACCCTTTGAGTGCTTGCTGGCCGAGCATCCGGACTGGCTGCGAGGGCAGCTTCAACATTATCCGCCAACCCCCGTTTCCCTGAGCCTCAGCGAAAAACTGCCGGCATTGGCCAGCCGTACCGCAGTGGAGTCCTGCGTGGCCGCGGAACAACTCAGTGCGCGGGAACTGGCGGTCCTGCGATTGATCGCCCAAGGCTGCTCGAACCAGGAAATCAGCGATCAACTGTTTATCTCCCTGCACACGGTCAAGACCCACGCCAGTCACATCAACAGCAAGCTCGGGGTCGAGCGGCGTACTCAGGCGGTGGCGCGGGCCAAGGAACTGGGAGTGCTGGGTTAAGGATTTTTCACGTTACTTGTCGCGGCCATTGGCTGGATACTCAATTGTGCGAAAATCGCTCGTCCCCGTTTATCGAGCAGGCCCCCGATGTCCCAGCAACCCACTCTCATCCGCGAAACCTTCCCCGTCGGCCCGTTGCAGTGCAACTGCACGATCATCGGCGATCCGGTGACGAAAAAGGCCATTGTTGTCGATCCGGGTGGCAATCATGAGCTGATCCTGGCGCGTCTCGATGCCCTGGGGCTGAAGGTGGTCAGCATCATTCACACCCACGCGCACCTCGATCATTTCCTGGCGTCCGGTCAACTCAAGGAGAAAACCGGCGCAACCTTGCATCTGCACAAGGAAGACCAGTTTCTGTGGGACAACCTGGAAATGCAGTGCCAGATGTTCGGTGTGCCCTACACTCCGGTGCCGTCGCCGGACCGCTGGCTGGCCGATGATGAAGAGCTGGCCTGCGGCTGTGGCGTGGCGCTGCACACGCCTGGGCACACACCAGGGTCGATGAGTTTCTGGTTTGCCGATGTCAAGCTCCTGATTGCCGGTGACACGTTGTTCAAGCGTGGGGTAGGGCGCACGGATTTGTGGGGCGGCGACCAGGCCACCATCGTGCGTTCGATCAAGCAGCGTTTGTACACCCTCGACGAGGAGGCGATAGTGGTGGCCGGGCATGGTCCGGATACCCGTCTGGGCGATGAAATGCGCGAAAACCCGTTTGTACGGGCCTGATTTGTAACGAGCGGAATTTTTATTCCAGGAAGTGATCCAACGCCCGCAAAGGCTAATGCCTTGGTCCGTTGCACCACAGAATGCAAAAAAGTAGGAGCTCTACATGTTCACCACGCGTCGTTTGATTATTCTCGCTACGGCTGTGGCCGTTTTGTCCGGTTGTGCCGCGCCTAACCCTTACGGCGCTCAAGGCCAGGCTCAGGGGCAGGCGGACAGCGGCTCCGAAGGCATGAGCAAGACCGCGAAATACGGTGGCCTCGGCGCTCTGGCCGGCGCGCTGGCCGGTGCTGCGATCAACCACGATAACCGCGGCAAGGGCGCGCTGATCGGTGCAGCGGTGGTCGGTGCTTCCGCGGCCGGTTACGGCTACTACGCCGATCAGCAAGAGAAAAAGCTGCGTGCCAGCATGGCCAACACGGGTGTTGAAGTGCAGCGCCAGGGCGACCAGATCAAGCTGATCATGCCGGGCAACATCACCTTCGCTACCGATTCGGCGAACATTGCTCCAAGTTTCTATCAGCCGCTGAACAACCTGGCCGGCTCGCTGAAAGAGTTCAACCAGAACCAGATCGAAATCGTCGGTTATACCGATAGCACCGGTGCTCGCCAGCACAACATGGACCTGTCCCAGCGTCGTGCGCAAAGCGTGGCAACCTACCTGACCTCGCAGGGTGTCAGTGGTGCCAACCTGAGCGCTCGCGGTGCCGGCCCGGATAACCCGGTTGCCAGCAACGGCGACGTCAACGGCCGGGCGCAGAACCGCCGTGTAGAGGTCAACCTCAAGGCGATTCCGGGTCAGCAGTATGGTGGCCAGCAGCAAGGTAACGTTCAGCAATACCCATAACACCCGCGACAAAAAAACCTGTGGGAGCGAGCTCGCTCCCACATTTGTTTTTGGGTGTTCGGCCGGTCAGTTGGCTTCTTTCACCGCACTGAGAAACGCACACGTACGTTCCTGTTGCGGGTGTTCGAAGATCTGTGCCGGTGTGCCCTGCTCGTGGATCTGGCCCTTGTAGAAGAAGCACACACGGTCAGCGAACTCCCGGGCGAACCCCATCTGGTGGGTGACCATCAGCATCGTCAGGTTGTGTTCGGCACCGAGCTTGCGGATCACGTTGAGCACTTCGCCGCACAGCTCCGGATCGAGTGCTGAAGTCACTTCGTCGAACAGCATGACTTTCGGCCGCATGGCCAATGCGCGAGCGATCGCCACCCGTTGCTGCTGGCCACCCGACAGCTGCGAAGGGTAGTGCCCCAGCTTGCTGCCCAGTCCTACCAGCTCCAGCAGATCCGCCGCGCGTTCCCGTGCTTCGGCGGCTTTCATGCCCAGCACTTGTACCGGCGCCTCGATGACGTTCTGCAACGCCGTCATGTGCGGGAACAGGTTGAAGCTCTGGAACACCATGCCGATCTTGCCGCGCACACGGCGGATATGCCGATCATTGGCCGGCACCAGCACGCCGTTGCGATTGGGCATGTGCGTCAGCAAATCGTCTTCGATGCGGATCAGTCCGTCATCGATGCCTTCGAGGGTCATCAATACCCGCAACAGCGTGGATTTCCCCGAGCCGCTGGGGCCGATGATCGCGACTTTTTCGCCGGGTGTGACGTCCAGGTTCAAATGGTCGAGCACCGTGAAATTGCCGTAGCTTTTGGTGACGTCCTGGAAGCTGACAATCGGCTTGAGCGCTTTCGGTTGATGCATGGCCGGGGCCTCTTGCGAATGCAGCGGCGTCAGGTTGCCGCGCCGGGAAAGGTCGTTGGAGGTCGAGAGTGGAGAAGTCATTAGCGTAGCTCCAGGCGCAGTTCGAGGCGCCGTACCAGATAAGCCAGGGCGATGCTCAGGGCGAGGAAAAACAGACCGACCATGGTGATCGGCTCCAGGTAGCGGAAGTTCTCGGAACCGATGTTCTTGGCCTGCTGCATGATTTCAACCACGGTGATGGCCGACAGCACCGGCGTGTCCTTGAGCATCGCCACCAGGTAGTTGCCCAGCGGCGGCAGGATCGGCCGCAAGGCCTGGGGCAGGATGATGTTGCGGTAGGCGCTGTACGGCGCGATGTTCAGCGCGGTCACCGCTTCCCACTGCGCCCGCGGCACGGCATCGAGCCCGCCGCGATAGACCTCGGCGATGTAGCAGGCGTAATGCACGCCGATGCCGATGATGCCCACTTGCATGGCCGACATGCTGACGCCGTAGTTGGGCAGCACGTAGTAGAGGAAATACACCTGGATCAGCAGCGGTGTGCTGCGGATGAATTCGATCATCCCGGCGATCGGCCACGACAGCCAGTACAGGCGGCTGCGCCGGCCGATGGCGAGGAACAGCCCCAGCACGATGGCGATCAGGAAACCGATCAGGGTAATGCCCACGGTGTTGAGCGAAGCGCGCAGCAAGTCGGGGAGGATCTGCCAGGCATAAGTCCAGTCGAACAGGGTCATGACAGACCTCCACGCATCCGGCCGCGCGCCAGCCGACGCTCAATGCTGCGCATGCCGAGGTTGATCGCTTGCGCGAGGATGAAATACATCACCAGCGCCAGGCTGAAGATTTCCAAAGTCTGAAAGGTCGCCTGATCCAGTTGCCGAGCGCGAAAGCTCAGGTCGGACAAGGTGATCAGTGACACCAGCGAAGTGTTTTTCAGCAGTTCGATCAACAGGTTGGTGCCCGGCGGGATGGCCGCGAGCAAGGCCTGAGGCAGAATGATTCGGCGAAAGCGCTTGTAGCCGCTGAAGTTCAGAGCGGTCGCCGCTTCGTATTGACCCTTGGCCACGGAGCTGATCGCACCGCGCATCACCTCGGCGCCGTAGGCACCGATGTGCAGGCCAAGGCCGACGATGGCCACGCTGTAGGGGCTCAGTTCCAGATTGAACGGTGGCAGCGGCAACACGAAGAACAGCCAGAACAACTGCACCAGCAACGACGTGCCGCGAAACACTTCAATGTAGGCGACCGAGAACCAGCTCAGCGGCCGCCACGGCGACATGCGCCCCAGCGCCGCCAGAATGGCCGCGACGATCGCCAGGATCGAGCCGAAGAAGGTCACCTGGAGCGTGACCCAGGCGCCTTGTATCAAAAGCGGAAGTAATTCACCCATTGTTCACACCTGCATGGTTCAACATCCGGAGTCAGCAGGGATAGGCATCGCGCCGCAGCGCCATGCCTGCCTCGACTATTGAGCGCAGAGCTCGGCAGCCGTTTTGCTGGTCACGTTGGATTTGTCGAAGCCGAACGGGGCGACCGTCTTGAGGTGCTCTTCGGAGCCCAGCCACTTTTTCAGTTCGGCGTTGACCGCATCCCGCAGGTCCTTGTCTTCCGGGCGGAAGGCGAGGGCGCCGTAACCGGTATGCGACGGGTCATCCTTGAATTCGGTGACCGCTTCGACCTTTTCACCACCCTTGGCAGCCAGGCCTTTCATGGTCAATTGGGTGCCCACGGCGGCATCGGCGCGACCGGCGCGCACGGCTTGCAACTGCGCGGTGGTGTCCGGCACCTGGAGGATTTGTGCGTCCTTCACCCCGGAATCCCGTGCGTATTTCAAGTTGACCGTGCCGGCCATGATCGCCAGTTTCACATCCGGGTTCTTGGCGATGTCTTCATAGCTGTGCAGGTTTTTCGGGTTGCCTTTGGCGGTCAGGAGGGCGTCGGGCAACTGGTACTGCGGATCGGTGAAGATGACTTGCTTGCAGCGTTCGGGCGTGATGTACATGCCCGCGGCAATCACGTCGAAACGCCCGGCGCGCAGGCCCGGGATCAGCGAACCCCACTCGGTCAGCACGCCATCGACTTGCTTGATGCCCATTTTGGCGAAGATGACTTTGGCGATTTCCGGCGATTCACCGGTGACCCGGCCATCGGTCTCGGTAAAGGCGAACGGGGTTTCGTTGGCGTAGCCGATGCGGATGCTGCTGTTTTTCGTAATGGTTTCCAGCGTCGTGGCGTGGGCGCTGACGGCCAGGCCGAACATCGCACAAGCCACGAACAGGTGACGCAAGACATGGGGAGTGCGGGGAATGGAATTGCTCATCGATAAAATCTCCTGTTTCTTGTGGACCCGTCGTTGACGGCTCTGTGGTAGGAGGCAGTGTGACAAGAGCAAAGCGTACGAGAGCCGTTGTCCTGTTGAGCCGAAGCTTGGGGGCACAGTTCCGGTACAGGTCGATTGGTTGTTATTGGCGGCAGGTTCAGCAGCCTGTGCATCGACCCTGTACCGAGCATACAAAAGCCCTGCGCCACATTGCATTGCACTAGGACAATTGCTTTGCACAGGTTCTCGCGGGATGCTGTCGGCACTGGCAAACACGTGGGTTCGGCGCTGATGGACAAGTGGAAGGCAGCATTGGAAATCGCCCGCAGCGGCGAGTCGAAATACAAGATCCTGGTCCAGGCGATCGCCGACGATATCGAGCAGGGCGTACTGGCCAATGATCAGCGGTTGCCACCGCAACGTAATGTTGCCGACGCCATGGGCATCAGTGTGCAAACCGTCACCAATGCCTACAAGGAGCTCGAGCGCCAGGGCCTGGTCAGGTGTGAGGTCGGGCGCGGCAGTTTTGTCTCGCGGCGAATGAGCGACCGGGTCGCCACTTATATTCTCGACAGCCCTGAACGGGCGCTGGTGGATTTTTCCATCACACGGATCATGCACACCCGAGAGCATGATCAGTTCTGGCGCGAAACCTGTCGCGAACTCAGCACCGAAGAGGATCAACCCTGGATTCACGCATTTCGCCCGATTGCCGGTTTTGAGTCGCACCGTGAAGCGGCAATGCACTGGATCGCGCGGCAAGGCCTGCGGGTCGAGCGCGACGACATCCTGATCACCAACGGCGCCGCCCACGGAATTTTCCTGGCGTTGGCATCCCTTGCCGGCCCGGATGATGTGGTGCTTTGCGAAGGCTTGACCGACCACGGCGTGATCGGCAATTCCCAGGTGCTGGGGTTTACCCTCAAGGGCCTGGAAATGGACCGCTACGGCATCGACCCGGAACATTTCGAGGACATGTGCAGCAATGAGCGGATCACCGCGCTGGTCTGCACACCGAACCTCAACAACCCGACCACCAGCCTGATGCCGGACAACCGTCGGCGCGAAATAGCCGAGATTGCCCGGCGCTTCGGCGTGCACATCATCGAAGACGACGTCTACGGGCCGCTGCTCGATGAGCGCCGCGCACCGCCGATCAGCCATTACCTGCCGGAGCTGTCGTTCTATTGCACCAGCATGACCAAGTCAGTGCTCACCGGTTTGCGCGTCGGTTACCTGGTGATGCCCAAGCGTCTGGCGCTGCGCACCGAAAGCATTTTGCGGGTTAACAGCTGGATGGCCACGCCCATGGTGTCGGAAATCGCCACGCGCTGGATTCGCGACGGGCGCGCCGACACGCTGGTGGAGTTGCAACGCAAGTTATTGGGCGGGCGTCAGGCGATGGTCAGCGAATACCTTGGCGAATACCTGCTTGGCCAGCATCCGCATGCCTTGAATGCCTGGATCGGCATTCCCCCGCACTGGGAGGTCGACAGCCTGGTGCGCGCACTACGGCACAAGCATATTGCGGTCACTTCGCCCGACCCGTTCACCGTGCGCGGCACGCCGCGGCCACGGGCGGTGCGAGTGTGCGTCGGTGCCGAATGCAGTGACGAGGAAATGCGCGATGCGCTGATCGGCATGCGCGAGATCTTCGGCCAGTACCCGCAAATCCATGACTTTTGAAGTGAAAAAAAGACGCCGAAATTTTGTCGACTAAATTGCCCTAGTACATTCAGCGCGACAATCCAGCCCTCTTAGACTGCGCCCAATACCTCTTCGGGATGCGGTCATGTCAGCGCTACAGCTCAACGATATTTACCTCGCCCGCCAGCGCATCGCAGCGTTGGTCCGGTGTACGCCCATGGAGCATTCGCCCAGCCTGTCGCGGCATGTGGGCGTGCCGGTGTACCTCAAGCTCGAATCCCAGCAAATCACCGGCAGCTTCAAGTTGCGCGGCGCGAGCAATGCCGTGGCGCAGCTCAGTGCCGCGCAGAAGGCACGTGGCGTGGTCGCCGCGTCGACCGGCAATCATGGCCGGGCGCTCGCTTACGCCGCATCGCAAAACGGCGTGAAGGCGACGATTTGCCTGTCGCACCTGGTGCCGGGCAACAAGGTCCAGGCCATTCGCGATCTTGGCGCTGATGTGCGCATCGTCGGCCAGTCCCAGGATGACGCCCAGCGTGAAGCCGAGCGCATTGCCCATGAGCAAGGCGCAACGCTGCTGCCACCGTTCGACCACCCGGCGATCATCGCCGGGCAAGGCACGCTGGGGCTGGAAATCCTTGAACAGCAGCCGGGCGTCGCCCATGTGCTGGTGCCGTTGTCCGGCGGCGGTCTGTTCGCCGGCGTGGCGCTGGCGCTGAAAAGTGCCAACCCGCAGATCGTCACCCACGGCATCAGCATGCAACGCGGCGCGGCCATGCACGCCAGTCTTGCGGCCGGGCGTGCCGTGGAAGTCGAAGAGTTGCCGACCCTGGCTGACTCGCTTGGCGGCGGCATCGGCCTGGACAACCGTTTCACCTTTGCCATGACCCGCGATACCTGCGATCACCTGCATCTGCTCAGCGAAGCCTCCATCGCCAATGCGATCCGTCACGCCTACCGCGAAGAGCGCCTGGTGCTGGAAGGGGCGGCGGCGGTGGGGATTGCCGCGCTGCTCGAAGGCTTGATCGAGCCGCGCGGGCCGGTCGTGGTGGTGGTCAGCGGACGCAACGTCGATATCGATCAGCACCTGCGCGTGCTGACCGGCGCCGATGCATGAATTCCCAGAATAACGACTCAATGGAGTGCCGCGTTGATGAGTGAAATCACCTTGTTGAGCGAAGCCGATCTGCGTGCCTGCGTAGCGCTGGATCTGCCGAGCATCGAAGCCATCGAGCAGGCCTTCGTGCTGCTCGCCACTGCCGCTGTGGCCATGCCGCCGATCCTGCGCCTGGACATTCCTGAACATAACGGTGAAGTGGACGTGAAGACCGCCTACTTGCCGGGCCTGGAGCGCTTTGCGATCAAGGTCAGCCCGGGTTTTTTCGACAACCCGAAAATCGGTTTGCCGAGCCTCAACGGCATGATGATGTTGCTGTCCGCGCGCACCGGTCTGCTCGATGCCTTGCTGCTGGACAACGGCTACCTGACCGCCGTGCGTACAGCGGCGGCCGGGGCCGTGGCGGCGCGGGCGCTGTCGCGGCAAGACAGCCGCAGCGTGGCGCTGATCGGTGCCGGTGAGCAGGCCGCGTTGCAACTGCAAGCCCTGCGCCTGGTGCGGCCGATCGACAGCGTGCGGGTCTGGGCGCGGGACACCGCCAAGGCGCAGGCCTTCAGTGTCGAGCTGGCTCGCGACAGTGGCCTGGCGGTCAAGCCGTGCACGAGCATCGATGAGGCCATGGCCGATGTCGACATCGCAATCACCTGTACGCCGAGTCGCGAGCCGTTGATCGATGTGCGCCATTTGCACCCCGGCCTGCACATCACCGCCATGGGCTCGGACGCCGAGCACAAGAACGAAATTTCCCCCCGTGCGCTGGCGCAGGTCGACCGCTACGTGGCCGATCGCTTGAGCCAGACGCGCATCCTCGGCGAGCTGCATCACGCCCTCGCGGCGGGCGTGGTCAGCGGCGAATCGGGCTTCGCAGAACTCGGCCAGGTGCTGGCCGGCCAACGGCCCGGTCGCACGGATTCAACGCAAATCACCTTGTGTGACCTCACCGGTACCGGTGCCCAGGACACGGCCATGGCCAACCTGGCCTTCGAGCGTGCGCGCTCGGCGGGCAAAGGTTTTCAGTTCGGCAGTTAAACCGTTTTTTCATCCGTGCGTCATTTATCAGAGGGCATGTGCATGTCTCAGATAGTCGTCAATCTTCCGTTCCGGCGGGAGGAATACGCCCAGCGTCTGGCCAAGGTGCGAGCGGCCATGCAGGCGCAGGGCATCGAGCTGTTGCTGGTCACCGATCCGTCGAACATGGCCTGGCTGACAGGCTATGACGGTTGGTCGTTCTACGTTCATCAATGCGTGCTGCTGGCCCTCGATGGCGAACCGGTGTGGTTCGGGCGCGGCCAGGACGCCAACGGTGCCCGGCGCACGGTGTTCATGCAGCCAGAGAACATCGTCGGTTACCCGGACATCTACGTGCAGTCGCGGGAACGCCATCCCATGGATTACCTGTCGCGTGAGGTGATCAGCGTCCGGGGCTGGGATGCGCTGACCATCGGCGTGGAGATGGACAACTATTACTTCAGCGCCGCCGCGTTCCTGTCGCTGCAGAAAAACCTGCCGAAGGCCCGATTGATCGACGCGGTCGGGCTGGTGAACTGGCAGCGGGCGGTCAAGTCGCCGCAGGAAATCGCCTACATGCGCATCGCCGCGCGCATCGTCGAAAAGATGCACGGGCGGATCCTCGAACGGATCGAACCGGGCATGCGTAAAAACGAACTGGTGGCGGAAATCTACAGCAGCGGCATCCTCGGTGCGGACGGCCACGGCGGCGATTATCCGGCCATCGTGCCGCTGTTGCCGACGGGGGCGGATGCCAGTGCGCCGCACCTGACCTGGGATGATTCACCCTTCGAAAAGGGCGCCGGCACCTTCTTTGAAATCGCCGGTTGCTACAAGCGTTATCACTGCCCGTTGTCGCGCACGATCTACCTGGGCAAGCCGCCGCAGCACTTCCTCGATGGCGAGAAAGCCGTGGTCGAAGGCATTGCCGCCGGGCTTGAAGCCGCAAAACCCGGCAATACCACCGGCGACATCGCCGTGGCGTTTTTCAAGGTGCTGGAGAAGTTCGGTATCCACAAGGACAGTCGCTGCGGCTACCCGATCGGTATCAGTTATCCACCGGATTGGGGCGAGCGCACCATGAGCCTGCGTCCCGGCGACACCAGTGTGTTGCAACCGGGCATGACGTTCCACTTCATGCCGGGCCTGTGGATGGATGACTGGGGGCTGGAAATCACCGAGAGCATTCTGATCACCGAAACCGGCGTCGAGACGTTGTGCAATGTGCCGCGCCAATTGTTCGTGAAGGATTGAGCCATGAGTGAACTGCCAGACAACCCGATCAGCGCCACGGTGGATTTCAGCCGCGAAGGCGTGCAGCACGGTTTTCTCAAACTGCCGTATTCCCGGGACGATTCCGCCTGGGGCGCGGTGATGATCCCGGTCACGGTGATCCAGCGCGGCCAGGGACCGACCGCGCTGCTCACCGGCGGTAATCACGGTGACGAATACGAAGGCCCGGTGGCGCTGAGCAAGCTGGCGCAAAGCCTGACGGCTGCCGACGTCAGCGGACGGGTGATCATCGTTCCGTTCATGAACACCCCGGCGTTCCACGCCGGGCGGCGGACCTCGCCGATCGACAAGGGCAACCTCAACCGAAGTTTTCCCGGCAAGCCGGACGGTACGGTGACCGAGAAAATTGCGGATTATTTCACGCGCACTTTGCTACCTCTGGCCGACATCGTGCTGGACATCCACTCCGGTGGGCGCACCCTGGATTTCTTGCCGTTCGCCGCGTGTCATGTACTGCCGGACAAACAGCAACAGGCGCAATGCGAGGCCGGCGTGCGCGCGTTCAATGCGCCGTACAGCATGCGCATGCTCGAACTCGATGCCGGGGCGATGTACGACACCGCCGCCGAGTCCCAGGGCAAAGTCTTCGTCACGACCGAGTTGGGCGGCGGCGGTTCATCCACGGCGCGCAGCGTGGCGATAGCCGAGCGCGGGGTACGTAATCTGCTGGTGCATGCTGGGATTCTTGAAGGCGAAGTGCAGACGGCGCCGTCGATCATGCTCGACATGCCCGACGGCGATTGCTTCATCGCCAGCGAGCACGACGGCCTGCTGGAAATGTGCCGCGACCTGGGCGATAACGTGAACAAGGGCGACGTGATCGCCCGCGTCTACGACGCCACCCGCAGCGGCGTTGCTCCGGTGGAATACCGCGCGGCGCGCAGCGGTTTGCTGGCGGCGCGGCATTTTCCGGGGTTGGTGGGGTGTGGCGATACCATTGCGGTGATCGCCGAAGTACTGACCTGACCACAATCCCACTGGGGCTCCTAAACATTCACGAGATCGCCACCCATGCACAAACTCGATCGCTATGACCTGAAAATCCTGCGAATCCTCGCTGACGACGGGCGTATCACCAAGTCGAGCCTGGCCGAGGCGATCAATCTTTCGGTGACCCCGGCCTGGGAGCGTGTGCGCAAGCTCGAAGCCCTCGGATTGATCAAGGGCTATCGCGCGCAGATCGACTGGAACGCGGTGTTCAAAAGTCAGCAAGTTCTGGTGGAAATCACCCTGGCCCGGCACACCGCGCAGGACATGCGCCGCTTCGAACAGCGCATGACCGAGGCGCCCGAAGTCGCCTTCTGCTATGCCACCGGTGGCGGCGTCGACTACATGGCGATGATCCAGGCTCCGGACATCGATTATTACCAGCGCTTCATCGACCAACTGCTGCTCGACGACCTGGGCATCGAACGCTACTTCACCTACATCGTCACCAAAACCATCAAGACCGGCGGCGCCTTGCCGGCGGAACTCTCTCAAGATTCCTGAGCACGCCGAAAACCGCAAAATCCGCTGTTCACCCCATCCCAATCAGAAAAAACCACCTGCCGCACCCCATCCAAACGCCAAATCCCCAGGGCCCGGCTGCCCTAGCATGGTTCCACGCACACGGATTGGAGTGAACGCCATGAGCTACAAACATCCACTGCTGTTCAAGGCCCTTTGCTACATCGACGGCCATTGGGTCCACAGCGACAGCGGCCACAGCATCGCGGTGCATAACCCTGCGGATCAAAAACTGATCGGCCATGTACCAATGCTCGATCAACCGCAGATCGTCGCCGCCGTCGATGCCGCGCACCGCGCGTTCGCCGACTGGCGCGAACAAAGCCTGGAGGCACGCGGCGTGATTCTGCGGCGCTGGGCGGCATTGATTCTTGAGCATCAGGAAGACCTGGCGTGGATTCTCAGCCTGGAGCAGGGCAAGTCCCTGGCCGAGTCCCGTGGCGAAATCGCCTACGCCGCCAGTTTCATTCCGTGGTTCGCCGAAGAGGCCCGGCGCCTCTACGGGCAAAACATTCCCAGCCACATTCCCGGTGCGCACCTGGGCACGGTCAAGGAACCGGTCGGCGTTTGTGCATTGCTGACCCCGTGGAATTTCCCCTCGGCCATGATCACCCGCAAAGCCGCCGCCGCCCTGGCCGCCGGTTGCACGGTGGTGATCAAGCCGGCCCATGAAACACCGTACTCGGCGTTCGCCTTGGCGCAACTCGCCGAGGAAGCAGGTTTCCCGGCCGGTGTGTTCAACGTGGTGTTGGGCGAGCCGCAGATGGCCATGCAAACCCTGGTGCAGGACAGCCGCGTGCGTTCGGTGAGTTTCACCGGTTCGACCCGTGTCGGTAAGTTGGTGCTGCAAGCAGCGGCTCAGGACGTGAAAAAGGTTGCGCTGGAATTGGGCGGCAATGCGCCGTTCATTGTCTGTGCCGATGCCGACCTTGAGCTGGCGGTGAAAGTCGCGGTGGCGGCGAAGTTCCAGACCTCGGGCCAGGATTGCTGCGCGGCAAACCGCATCATGGTCGAACGATCGGTTTATCCGCAGTTTCTCAAGCGCTTTGCCGTTGCCGTGCGTGAGCTGAAGGTCGGTCCGGCCATGATCGGCGATCGCGAGCAGCAGGTCGATGTCGGCCCGTTGATGCATCAGGCGGCCTTCGATGTCACCGCCGAACGTGTCGCCGATGCCTTGCAGCAGGGCGCGCAACGACTGGTGGGTGGGGAGGCTCACGCCCTTGGCGGCTTGTTTTACCAGCCAACGGTGCTGGCCGACGTCACGCCGCAGATGCGCATCTACCGCGAGGAAAATTTCGCGCCGATTGCCGGGGTGATGCCGTTCGACACCCTCGATCAGGCCGTCGAGATGGCCAACGACACCGAATACGGTCTGGCCGCCTACATTTGCTCCAATCGCCTGGACCTGATCTACCCGCTGATCCGCCGGCTCGACCACGCCATGGTCGCCGTCAATGGCGTCAAGTTCACCGGCCATCCGATCCCGTTCGGTGGCATGAAAGCCTCGGGGCTGGGCCGTGAAGGCGGCACCGAAGGCTTCGAAGCCTTTGTCGAAACCAAATACTTTTGTCTGCATCATCAAGGCCAGTTCTAAGGCCAGTTCTCAGGAGATTGCCATGAACCAAGAACTCGACTCGCTGTTCGAACAAGACCGTGCGCACTTCATGCACCCTTCGACTCACGCCCATGACCACGCCAGCGGCGCACTCAAGGGCCGCATCATCACGGGCGCCTCGGGCATCCGCATCCGCGATCACGAAGGCCGCGAACTGATCGACGCCTTCGCGGGCCTGTACTGTGTGAACATCGGTTACGGCCGCACCGAAGTCGCTGACGCGATCTACAGGCAAGCCAAGGAACTGGCCTACTACCACACTTACATGGGGCACTCGACCGAGGCGATCATCGAGCTGTCGAGCCGCATCATCGACTGGGCGCCAGAAGGGATGAAGAAGGTCTACTACGGCCTCTCCGGTTCCGACGCCAATGAAACCCAGATCAAACTGGTGCGCTACTACAACAACGTGCTGGGGCGTCCGCAGAAGAAGAAAATCATCTCCCGCGATCGCGGTTATCACGGCTCGGGCATCATGACCGGCAGCCTGACCGGCCTGCCGAGCTTCCATCAGCATTTCGACCTGCCGGCCGAAGGCATTAAGCACACCGTATGCCCGCACTGGTATCGCAAGGCACCGACCGGCGTGGATGAAACGGCGTTCGTACGCTACTGCGCCGATGAGCTGGAAAAAATGATCCTCGCCGAAGGCCCGGACACCGTTGCCGCCTTCATCGGCGAGCCATTGATGGGCACCGGCGGCATCATCGTTCCACCGGCCGGTTACTGGGCGGCGATCCAGGCAGTGCTGAACAAGTACGATGTGCTGCTGATCGCTGATGAGGTGGTCTGCGCTTTCGGTCGCCTGGGCTCGAAGATGGGCAGCCAGCGTTACGGCATGCGCCCGGACCTGATCACCACGGCCAAAGGCCTGACCAGCGCTTATGCGCCTTTGTCGGCGGTGATCGTCGGTGAAAAGGTCTGGGACGTGATCGAAAAGGCTTCCGAGTCCCAGGGCGCCATGGGCCATGGCTGGACCTACTCCGGGCACCCGATCTGCGCGGCGGCGGCCTTGGCCAACCTCGACATCCTGGAGCGGGAAAACCTCACGGCCAACGCCGACAAGGTCGGTGCCTATCTCAATCGGCGCATGCGCGAAACCCTCGAAGGCCATCCGCTGGTGGGCGAAGTGCGCGGTGACGGCATGCTCGCGGCGGTCGAGTTCATGGCTGATCGTGAACAGCGCACGCCATTCGATGCCGCCCTGAAGGTCGGTCCCAAAGTCTCGGCGGCGTGCCTGGAGCGCGGCATGATCGCCCGGGCGATGCCCCATGGCGACATCCTTGGTTTTGCACCGCCGCTGGTCCTGACCGAGGCTGAAGCGGACCTGATTGTCGGCATCACCAAGGACGCGATCGATCAGGTGGCGGGGGAGGTTTTGGGGTAAGTCATTCGGCCGCAGCTTTTTGTGTCGTGAGTTCCGGCCCTATCGCGAGCAAGCTCGCTCCCACAGTGATTGATGTCGTACGCAACATCTGTGTTCAACAAATAACCCTGTGGGAGCGAGCTTGCTCGCGATAGGGCCAGTACGGGCACATAAGCAACTGGATCAGAATCAAAAAAGCCCCCGGACAAATGAATGTCCGGGGGCTTTTTACATCGCGCGAAACCTGATTACTTCTTCAGGCCGTAATGCTCATCGAGCATGCCTGGCGAGTTCGGGGTTTTGGGGGCGTAGTCACGAGGCGGCTCCTGATCGCGCGGGGGCGTCAGGCGTTCCCGCGGAGCCTGCGCCGCATCGGCGTGCAGGGAGGCCAGCAGGCGTTGGCGAGTCTGCTCGTCCAGGGCCAGGCGGTTGGCACCCTCGGCGAGATGATCCTGCACTTCCTGATAGCTCGCAGTCAGTTTCTTGACCAGTGTCGCGGTGCTATTGAAGTGGGTCACCACTTCGTTCTGATAACTATCGAAACGTTCCTGAATATCGTCCAGCTGACGTTGAGTGCTGCTAGGCGCGGCATTCGGCGCAAGGCGAGCGATCAGAAACCCAATGGCGACACCCACAACCAGGGCAAGAGTCGGCAACAACCAAACTAAGAGCGAGTGTTCCACGAGTCCTTCCTCTATAAACGGCTTTGCTTTACGTTAACGGCTCGAACCTGCGCTGTATACCGCGATTCACTCGCAATAGACAGGCACAGACAATTTGCTAGACGAGTCGACCCGATTCGAGGTCACGGAGTTCCTTCCTTGCTTATGCGTGAAACCCCTGTAGTGATTGATGGCCCGGTGGGTCAACTGGAAGCACTGTACCTGGACAACGAGCAGCCTCGCGGCCTGGCGCTCATCTGCCATCCAAACCCGGTGCAGGGCGGCACCATGCTCAACAAAGTGGTATCGACCCTGCAGCGCACCGCGCGCGACGCCGGACTGATTACCCTGCGCTTCAACTATCGTGGCGTCGGTGCCAGCGAAGGCACCCACGACATGGGCACCGGTGAAGTCGATGATGCCCAGGCAGTCGCCGAATGGTTTCGCGCCAAACACCCGCAATTGCCGCTAACCCTGTTCGGTTTCTCCTTCGGTGGATTTGTTGCAGCAAGTCTCGGCGGACGCCTGGAAGCGCAGGGCGAACAGCTCAAGCACCTGTTCATGGTCGCACCGGCGGTCATGCGCCTGGGCGATCAGGATCAGTTGCCGCAACAGGGCGATCTGACCCTGATCCAGCCGGAAACCGACGAAGTGATCGATCCGCAGCTGGTTTACCAATGGTCCGACAAGCTCGAACGTCCCCATGAGCTGCTGAAAGTGGCAGAATGCGGACACTTTTTTCATGGCAAGCTGACCGATCTCAAGGATCTGATCCTGCCGCGTCTCTCGAATTGATTGCAGTCTGACAAGCGATTACCCATGACGACTCGTACCCGTATCCTCACCGGCATCACCACCACCGGCACGCCGCACCTGGGCAACTACGCCGGCGCCATCCGCCCGGCGATCGTCGCCAGCCGTGACAGCAATGCCGATTCGTTCTACTTCCTGGCCGACTACCACGCCCTGATCAAGTGCGACGACCCGCTGCGCATCCAGCGCTCGCGTCTGGAAATCGCCGCGACCTGGCTGGCCGGTGGCCTGGATGTCGACCGTGTGACCTTCTACCGCCAGTCCGACATCCCGGAAATCCCCGAGCTGACCTGGCTGCTGACCTGCGTCGCCGCCAAGGGCCTGCTAAACCGCGCCCATGCCTACAAGGCTTCGGTGGACAAGAACGTCGAGACCGGCGAAGACCCGGATGCCGGCATCACCATGGGCCTGTACAGCTACCCGGTGCTGATGGCCGCGGACATCCTGATGTTCAATGCGCACAAGGTGCCGGTCGGTCGTGACCAGATCCAGCACGTGGAAATGGCCCGCGACATCGGTCAGCGCTTCAACCACCTGTTTGGCCAGGGCAAAGAGTTCTTCACCATGCCCGAGGCGTTGATCGAAGAGAGCGTCGCCACGTTGCCGGGCCTGGATGGCCGCAAGATGTCGAAAAGCTACGACAACACCATTCCGCTGTTCTCCAGCGCCAAGGAAATGAAGGACGCGATTTCGCGGATCGTCACCGACTCCCGCGCGCCAGGTGAAGCCAAGGATCCTGATAACTCGCACCTGTTCACCCTGTTCCAGGCATTCGCCACCCCGGCGCAGGCCGATGAGTTCCGCAGCGAATTGTTGCAGGGCCTGGGTTGGGGCGAGGCGAAGAATCGTCTGTTCCAGCTGCTCGACAACGAATTGGGCGAATCCCGCGAGCGTTATAACCAGTTGATCGAGCGTCCGGCGGATCTGGAAGACATCCTGCAACACGGTGCGAAAAAAGCCCGTGCGGTAGCGACGCCGTTCCTCAACGAACTGCGTGAAGCCGTGGGCCTGCGCTCCTTCGTTGCCCAGACCCAAGTGGCGGCGGCGACCAAGAAGAAGGCCGCGAAAGCCGCACGTTTTGTCAGCTTCCGCGAGGACGACGGCAGCTTCCGTTTCCGTTTGCTGGCGGCCGATGGCGAACAGCTGCTGCTGTCGCGCAACTTCGCCGACGGCAAGACCGCCGGTCAGGTGACCAAGCAACTGCAATCGGGTCAGCCACTGGACGTGCGCAGTGAAGCGCTGAACTTCAGCGTCTGGCTCGAAGGCGAGTGCGTTGCCGACAGCCCGGCCTTCGCCGACAGCACCGCACGCGACGCGGCTATCGAAGCCTTGCGCATCGCCCTGACACCGGTTCAGGAATAAACAACGGCCCGGCCCGACCAAGGGCCGATTGCCATTCCTCGGGGCCGTCGCTACAGTGTCGGCCCGTTTTTGTTGCCTTGCTAACGAATTATGACGCCCCTAGAACGATATCAAGCTGATCTGAAACGCCCGGAATTCTTCCACGACGCCGCGCAGGAAACTGCCGTGCGTCATTTGCAGCGCCTGTACGACGACCTGGTCGCGGCCGAGCAAAACAAACCGGGCCTGCTGGGCAAGCTGTTTGGCAAGAAGGATCAGACCCCGGTCAAGGGCCTGTATTTCTGGGGCGGCGTAGGTCGCGGCAAGACCTACCTGGTCGACACCTTCTTCGAAGCGCTGCCGTTCAAGGAAAAGTCCCGTACGCACTTCCACCGCTTCATGAAGCGTGTGCACGAAGAGATGAAAACCCTGGGCGGCGAGAAAAACCCGCTGACCATCATCGCCAAGCGCTTCGCCACCGAAGCCCGGGTGATCTGCTTCGATGAATTCTTCGTTTCCGATATCACCGACGCCATGATCCTTGGCACTCTCATGGAAGAGCTGTTCAAGAACGGCGTGACCCTGGTCGCAACGTCGAACATCGTGCCGGACGGTCTGTACAAGGACGGCCTGCAACGCGCGCGTTTCCTGCCGGCCATTGCGCTGATCAAGCAGAATACCGAGATCGTCAACGTCGACAGCGGCGTCGACTATCGCCTGCGTCACCTCGAACAGGCCGAGCTGTTCCACTATCCGCTCGACGAAGCTGCCAACGAAAGCCTGCGCAAGAGCTTCCGCGCGCTGACGCCGGAATGCACGGCGGCGGTCGAAAATGACGTGCTGATGATCGAAAACCGCGAAATCCGTGCCCTGCGCACCTGCGACGACGTGGCCTGGTTCAACTTCCGCGAGCTGTGCGACGGCCCGCGCAGCCAGAACGACTACATCGAACTGGGCAAGATCTTCCACGCCGTGTTGCTCAGCGATGTCGAGCAGATGAGCGTCACCACCGACGACATCGCCCGACGCTTCATCAACATGGTCGACGAGTTCTACGACCGTAACGTGAAGCTGATCATTTCCGCCGAAGTCGAGCTTAAAGACCTGTACACAGGTGGCCGCCTGAACTTCGAGTTCCAGCGTACCTTGAGTCGTCTGCTGGAAATGCAATCCCACGAATTCCTGGCTCGGGCGCACAAGCCGTAGGACATTTCGGAAAATCAAAAAGGCCTGCTATTGCAGGCCTTTTTTTGCACAAAAACGCCCGTCATCGCAATCCCTGTAGGAGCCGGCTTGCTGGCGAAGAACGATTACACGGTTTGCCTGTTCAGCCGCGGTGTCTGAATCGCCAGCAAGCCGGCTCCTACAATTGATTTGAGCCTACGCCGCCTGCTGAAACTGCTGCCGGTACTGATTCGGCGACAACTCCGTGTGCTGGCGGAACAGTCGCGCAAAGAAGCTCGCATCGTCATAGCCGACTTCGTAACTGATGGTCTTGATGCTCTTGCGGCTGCCGGACAGCAAGCCCTTGGCGGTTTCGATGCGCAGGCGCTGCAGGTAATGCAGCGGCTTGTCACCGGTGGCGGTCTGGAAGCGGCGCATGAAGTTGCGGATGCTCATGCCGTGTTCACGGGCAACGTCTTCGAAGCGGAACTTGTCAGCGAAGTGTTCTTCGAGCCAGTGCTGGATTTGCAGGATGATCACGTCCTGGTGCAGTTTCTGGCCGCCAAAACCGATGCGTCCTGGTGAGTAGCTGCGCTGCACCTCATACAGAATGTCCCGGGCCACGGCCTGGGACACATTGGCGCCACAGAAGCGCTCGATCAGGTAAATGTACAGATCGCACGCAGAGGTGGTGCCGCCTGCGCAGTACAGGTTGTCGGCGTCGGTCAGGTGCTTGTCCTGATTGAGTTGCACCTGGGGGAAGCGTTCGGCGAAAGCATTGAAGAAGCGCCAGTAGGTGGTTGCTTCCTTGCCATTGAGCAGCCCGGCTTCGGCCAGCCAGAACACACCGGTGGCTTCGCCGCACAGTACGGCACCGCGCGCATGCTGTTGGCGCAGCCAGGGCAGGACTTGCGGGTAGCGTTTGCACAGGCTGTCGAAATCGTCCCAGAACGCGGGAAGCACGATGATATCGGCGTTTTCCAGTCCGCCGTCCACCGGAATCATCACATCGCTGAAGGTGTTGACCGGTTTGCCATCGGGGCTGACCAGGCGGGTTTCGAACGCCGGTGTCAGGCCCTGGCCCAGCTGTTTGCCGTAGCGCAGGCTGGCGAGGTGGAAGAAATCCTTGGCTTGCAAGAGGGTGGAAGCGAAAACCCGGTCGATGGCCAGGATGCTGACGCGCCGCAATGGCGTGGAGGCTTGGTTAGACATAATTCAACTTTATTTTTATAGGGGGAAGTGGTCACCAGACGGCTGGATCGTCTTATTTTTTGTCGGATGTGTCCAGTGTCCTGTGTCGAAAGCGAGGCATAGTCTCTGAAGGTCAACTCCTTCTAAAAACAAAGAAAAGGTGCCGCATGATCCCCAGAACCCTGTTCAGTTCCGAGCACGAGCTCTTTCGCGACAGCGTGCGCACGTTCCTCGAAAAAGAGGCGGTGCCGTTCCATGGGCAATGGGAAAAACAGGGCTATATCGACCGCAAGCTGTGGAACAAGGCAGGGGAGGCGGGGATGCTGTGCTCGCACTTGCCGGAAGAGTACGGCGGCCTGGGCGCGGACTTTCTCTACAGTGCGGTGGTGATCGAGGAAGTGGGGCGTTTGGGCCTGACCGGCATCGGTTTTTCCCTGCATTCGGACATCGTGGCGCCGTACATCCTGCATTACGGCAGTGAAGCGTTGAAGCACAAGTACCTGCCGAAACTGGTGTCCGGCGAGATGGTCACCGCGATCGCCATGACCGAGCCGGGCGCCGGTTCTGATCTGCAAGGGGTGAAAACCACGGCTGTGCTCGATGGCGATGAATACGTGATCAATGGCTCCAAGACATTCATCACCAATGGTTACCTGGCCGATCTGGTGATCGTCGTCGCCAAGACCGATCCAAAGGCTGGCGCGAAGGGCACCAGTCTGTTTCTGGTGGAGGCCGACACACCAGGCTTTGACAAGGGCAAGCGTCTGGAGAAGGTCGGGATGAAAGCCCAGGACACCTCGGAGCTGTTCTTCCAGGACGTGCGTGTGCCCAAGGAAAACCTGCTGGGCCAGGCCGGGATGGGCTTTGCCTATCTGATGCAGGAGTTGCCCCAGGAGCGACTCACCGTGGCCATTGGCGGGCTGGCTTCAGCTGAAGCGGCGCTGCAGTGGACCCTGGACTACACCCGCGAGCGCAAGGCGTTCGGCAAGTCGATCGCGGATTTCCAGAATACCCGCTTCAAATTGGCCGAGATGGCCACGGAAATCCAGATCGGCCGGGTCTTCGTCGACCGCTGCCTGGAACTGCACCTGCAAGGCAAGCTCGACGTGCCGACCGCGGCGATGGCCAAGTACTGGGGCACCGACCTGCAATGCAAGGTGCTCGACGAGTGTGTGCAGTTGCACGGCGGTTATGGATTCATGTGGGAGTACCCGATCGCGCGGGCGTGGGCGGACGCGCGGGTGCAGCGGATTTATGCCGGGACCAATGAAATCATGAAGGAAATCATTGCGCGGTCGCTTTGATTTGCGGTGACGAGTGGCATGGTGAAGACAGTTGCTCCCACAGGTACGGCGTAATCCCTGTGGGAGCGGGCTTGCCCGCGATTGGGGTTATGAATCAATCAAGGCGCCGGGTTCGGATGATCCTTGTGAATTGCCTCGATCCCTTCCAGTACCTCCTCCGACAGCTTCAGGTCGAAACTGGCGATGTTGCTCTCCAGTTGTTCCATCGTGGTCGCGCCAATGATGTTGCTGGTCACGAACGGCTGCTGCGTCACGAACGCCAGGGCCATTTGCGCCGGGTCCAGGCCGTGTTCGCGGGCCAGGGCCACGTAACGGCTGCAGGCTGCTTCCGACTGCGGGTTGAAATAGCGGCTGAAGCGGCTGTAGAGGCTCAGGCGACCTTTTGGCGGGCGCGCGCCACCTTCGTACTTGCCTGACAGAAAACCGAACGCCAGCGGCGAATAGGCAAGCAGGCCGCACTGCTCGCGGATGGCGATTTCCGCCAGGCCGACTTCGAAGCTGCGGTTGAGCAGGTTGTACGGGTTCTGGATCGATACCGCACGCGGCCAGCCGCGGGCTTCGGCCAGGGCCAGGAAGCGCATGGTGCCCCAAGGTGTTTCATTGGACAGGCCGATGTGGCGGATCTTGCCGGCGCGGACCTGCTCGTCCAGCGCTTCGAGCGTGTCCTCCAGCGGGGTCAGGTTGGCTTCGGTCTGGTGCTTGTAGCCCAGCTGTCCGAAAAAGTTGGTGCTGCGCTCCGGCCAGTGCAGTTGGTACAGGTCGATATAGTCGGTTTGCAGGCGCTTGAGGCTGGCGTCCACCGCTTCAGTGATGTGCTGGCGGTTGTGACGCAGGTTTTTGTCGCGGATGTAGTCGATGGTGTTGCCGGGGCCGGCGATCTTGCTGGCCAGGATCCAGTCGGCGCGGTCACCGCGGCTCTTGAAGTAATTGCCGATGTAGCGTTCGGTGGTGGCGTAGGTTTCAGCCTTGGGTGGCACCGGGTACATCTCGGCGGTGTCGATGAAGTTGATCCCGGCGCTCTTGGCTCGCTCGATCTGGGCGAAGGCGTCTGCCTCGGTGTTTTGCTCGCCCCAGGTCATGGTTCCGAGGCAGATGGCGCTCACGTTCAGATTGGTTCGGCCTAGCTGGCGATAGTCCATCGGGTGCTCCTTGGGCAAAACAATCATAAAAGCAGGTTGAATTATTTTTCGCAATCTGCATAATTGCGCACCTCTTTCTGCAGTGGAAGTGATGCGCCGCCGCCGAAGAATCTTGCCGTTGAACGGACGCGCCGACCCGAGCCCCCGAAAGCGTCTGTATCCGGCTGCCTTTGACTTGTCAAAGTACGCACTATTCAGTAAGATCCGCCGTCTAATTTACAGGGCGGCCCCTGAGGCTATAAAGAATGAAGACTTTTACTGCTAAACCGGAAACAGTAAAGCGCGACTGGTTTGTCGTCGACGCTGCTGGTCAGACCCTGGGTCGTCTGGCCACCGAAATCGCGAGCCGTCTGCGTGGCAAGCACAAGCCTGAGTACACTCCTCACGTTGACACCGGCGACTACATCGTCGTAATCAACGCTGAGCAGATCCGTGTTACCGGTGCTAAAACCACTGACAAAATCTACTACTCCCACTCCGGTTTCCCGGGCGGCATCAAGTCGATCAACTTTGAAAAGCTGATCGCCAAGGCCCCTGAGCGCGTGATCGAGACCGCGGTAAAAGGCATGCTGCCTAAGAACCCGCTGGGTCGCGACATGTACCGTAAGCTGAAAGTCTATGCGGGCGCTGCACACCCACATACTGCTCAGCAGCCCCAAGAACTGAAGTTTTAACGGAATAGTACATTATGTCGGCGACTCAAAATTACGGCACTGGCCGTCGCAAGACCGCAACCGCACGCGTTTTCCTGCGTCCGGGTACTGGTAACATCTCCATCAACAACCGTTCGCTGGATAATTTCTTCGGCCGCGAAACTGCCCGCATGGTAGTTCGTCAGCCGCTGGAATTGACTGAGACTGTCGAGAAGTTCGACATCTACGTCACCGTGATCGGCGGTGGTGTGAGTGGTCAGGCTGGCGCAATCCGCCACGGCATCACTCGTGCTCTGATGGACTACGACGAGACTCTGCGCAGCGCCCTGCGTAAAGCCGGCTTCGTAACCCGCGATGCTCGTGAAGTTGAACGTAAGAAAGTCGGTCTGCGTAAAGCGCGTAAGCGTCCGCAGTACTCGAAGCGTTAATTCGCTTTCACGTTCAAAAAAGAACGCCCAGTTTCCTCACGGAGCTGGGCGTTTTTTTATGTCTGCGATTTATCAAAGAATTGCGCTGTGACAACTTGCCACATCCGCAGACGCCCTATACTACAAGGCTTGGGGGTGATGGGCTCCGGTAATTACCTTGTCAGAATTGGGGCTTTTCATTACCATTCGGCAAAATTTTTATAAGTACATAGTTTTACTTAGTAGATGCCTGATTTAACAGGCCACAAAGCTGATGGGAGAGGACTGAATGAGCAATGACGGCGTGAATACAGGCCGGCGTCGCTTCTTGGTAGCAGCCACATCCGTGGTGGGTGCTGCAGGAGCGGTGGGGGCTGCGGTCCCGTTCGTGGGGTCATGGTTTCCCAGTGCCAAGGCGAAAGCCGCAGGTGCACCGGTGAAAGTGAATGTCAGTAAAGTCGAGCCAGGCCAGCAGATGATTGCTGAATGGCGCGGCCAACCGGTGTTCATCGTCCGCCGTACACCGGAAATCCTGGGGAACCTGAAGAAGATCGAGGGCCAGCTCGCTGACCCGGACTCCAAGAGCTCGACACAACCGACTTACGTTGATCCCGAAACCCGTTCGATCAAGCCTGAGGTCCTGCTGCTGATCGGTATCTGCACGCACCTGGGTTGCTCGCCGACCTTCCGTCCTGAAGTGGCACCTGCGGATTTGGGTAAAGACTGGGTAGGCGGTTATTTCTGCCCTTGCCACGGTTCTCACTACGATCTGGCTGGCCGCGTCTACAAGTCGCAACCTGCGCCTTTGAACCTGCCAGTTCCCCCGCATTCCTATGAGACCGATGAGATCATTATCATTGGCGTCGATACGGAGAAAGCGTGATGAGCAAGTTCATGGATTGGGTTGATGCACGCTTTCCCGCGACCAAGATGTGGGAAGACCATCTCAGCAAGTATTACGCTCCGAAGAACTTCAACTTCTTCTACTTCTTTGGCTCCCTGGCGCTGCTCGTTCTGGTCAACCAGATCGTTACCGGCGTCTGGCTGACCATGAGCTACAACCCGTCGGCGGAAGAGGCGTTTGCTTCCGTCGAATACATCATGCGCGACGTCGAGTACGGCTCGATCCTGCGTCTGCTGCACTCCACCGGCGCTTCGGCGTTCTTCATCGTGGTCTATCTGCACATGTTCCGTGGCTTGCTCTACGGTTCGTACCAGAAGCCGCGCGAACTGGTGTGGGTCTTCGGCATGCTGATCTACCTGGCGCTGATGGCCGAAGCCTTCATGGGTTACCTGCTGCCGTGGGGCCAGATGTCCTACTGGGGTGCCCAGGTGATCATCTCGCTGTTCGGTGCGATCCCGGTCATCGGCAACGACCTGACCCAGTGGATTCGTGGTGACTACCTGATTTCCGGCATTACCCTGAACCGCTTCTTCGCCTTGCACGTGGTTGCCCTGCCGATCGTTATCCTGGGTCTGGTCGTGCTGCACATCCTGGCGTTGCATGAAGTGGGTTCGAATAACCCGGACGGCGTGGACATCAAGAAACACAAGGACGAAAACGGCATACCGCTGGACGGCATTGCCTTCCACCCGTACTACACCGTGAAAGATATCGTCGGCGTGGTGGTGTTCCTGTTCATCTTCTGTTCGATCGTGTTCTTCTTCCCGGAAATGGGCGGCTACTTCCTCGAGAAGCCTAACTTTGAAGTGGCGAACGCCTTCAAGACCCCAGAGCACATCGCTCCGGTCTGGTACTTCACCCCGTTCTACGCGATCTTGCGTGCGATTCCGGACAAGCTCCTGGGTGTTATCGCCATGGGCGCGGCCATTGCTGTGCTGTTCGTCCTGCCATGGCTGGACCGTAGTCCGGTCAAGTCGATGCGCTACAAGGGCTGGCTGAGCAAGATCTGGCTCTGGGTGTTCTGCATCTCGTTCGTGATCCTGGGCGTGTTGGGCGTATTGGCTCCAACCCCTGGCCGTACGTTGCTGTCGCAGGTATGTACTTTCCTGTACTTCGCCTACTTCATTCTGATGCCGTTCTACACCAGGCTCGAGAAGACCAAACCGGTTCCGGAAAGGGTGACTGGCTGATGAAAAAACTATTTGCTGTTTTGATGCTTGCTGCGCTGCCGGTGTTCGCTTTCGCAGCTGAACACGGTGGCCCCGAGCTTGAAAAAGTCGACATCGACGTTTCCGATAAAGCTGCCATGCAGGACGGCGCACGTACGTTCGCCAACTACTGCATGGGTTGCCACAGTGCCAAGTTCCAACGCTATGAGCGTGTTGCCGACGACCTGGGCATTCCCCATGAGTTGATGCTGGAGAAACTGGTATTCACCGGCGCCAAGATCGGCGACCACATGAGCATCGGCATGCAGCCGGCGGACGCCAAGACCTGGTTTGGCGCGGCCCCGCCGGACCTGACCCTGGTTGCCCGCGTTCGTGGTACCGACTGGCTCTATGGCTATCTGAAATCGTTCTACGAAGATCCGTCGCGCCCCTGGGGTGTGAACAACAAGGTTTTCCCGAACGTGGGTATGCCTAACGTCCTGGCCGGCCTGCAAGGTCGCCAGGTGGTTGGTTGCAAGCAGGTGCAGATCGTCGAAGACGGCAAGAAGCAATACGATCCGCTGACCGGCACGCCATTGACTCATGAAGCATGTGATCAACTGACCATCGTGCCGAAAAGCGGTGCCCTGACCGAAGAGCAGTTCGATGAGAAGGTCAAGAATCTGGTAACCTTCCTGGCTTACTCGGCTAACCCGGTTAAGCTGCAACATCAGCGCATCGGTACATACGTATTGTTGTACCTGGCGTTCTTCTTCGTATTTGCTTACCTACTCAAGCGCGAATACTGGAAAGACGTGCACTGATAAAGCTTCAAGCTATTGCTGTTAATCGCGCGCGCCCAAGGGCGCCTCTGAAGATGTAGCGAAACTGGTGATCCAGTCGCTGCGGGAGGCGCCCTCTGGGCGCGCTCGTTTTTGAGCTTTCGATAATTTCTACAAGCGAGGAGGATCGCCATGGGCGTGACCAATCGGTTGGCCTGTTACTCCGACCCCGCCGACCACTATTCCCACCGAGTGCGCATCGTACTGGCAGAGAAGGGTGTCAGCGCCGAGATCATTTACGTGGAAGCTGGACGCCAGCCGCCTAAACTGATTGAGGTGAACCCTTACGGCAGCTTGCCCACCCTGGTCGACCGCGACCTGGCGTTGTGGGAGTCGACTGTGGTGATGGAATATCTGGATGAGCGTTACCCGCACCCGCCGCTACTGCCGGTTTATCCCGTGGCGCGTGCCAACAGTCGCCTGCTGATACACCGCATTCAGCGGGACTGGTGTGGTCTGGTGGATCTGATTCTGGATTCGCGGACCAAGGAAGCAGCCCGTGCCGTTGCCCGCAAAGAACTGCGCGAAAGCCTGACGGGTGTGTCGCCACTGTTCGCCGACAAGCCGTTTTTCCTCAGCGAGGAACAAAGTCTGGTGGACTGCTGCCTATTGCCAATACTCTGGCGATTGCCGATTCTGGGTATAGAACTGCCGCGGCCAGCCAAGCCGCTGCTTGATTACATGGAGCGCCAGTTTGCGCGTGAGGCATTCCAGGCGAGTCTGTCTGGTGTCGAACGCGACATGCGCTAAGGCTTAAGGAGCCGCTATGAACTCCAGTCGACCTTATCTGGTCCGCGCGCTCTACGAGTGGATTGTGGACAACGATTGCACCCCGCACATGCTGGTCAATTCCGAGTATCCGTCGGTGCAGGTGCCTCAAGGCTTTGCCAGCGACGGGCAGATCGTTCTGAACGTTTCGCCGCAAGCCGTGCGCCATTTGCACATGGATAACGAGGCGGTCAGTTTCGAGGGGCGCTTTGGTGGCGTGCCGCACACCTTGTACGTGCCTGTTGCGTCGATCCTGGGTATCTACGCCCGGGAGAACGGCCAAGGCATGGTGTTCGATCTGGAATCGCCGATGGGCGAGGACGAAGAGATCGAGCCGGATGACGATCTTCCGCCACCGGACAGTGAACCGCCGCGTCCTAGCGGTCGACCCAGCCTGAAAGTGGTGAAGTAATAAAAAAGGCGATCCGCAAGGATCGCCTTTTTTATTACTGTAGGAGCCGGCTTGCCGGCGATGGCACCCTCAA
>NZ_RWIR01000088.1 GCF_009764265.1 Pseudomonas sp. PB101 | reverse complement strand
AGCCCGCTCCCACAGGTTTTGCGTACAACATGAAACCTGTGGGAGCGGGCTTGCCCGCGATGAGGCCCGTCCAGGCGACAACAACCTAAACCTTGGCACTCACCTCACTGCGATTGACCAACGCCTCCAGCGCATCACTCAAGCTCGGTGCCTTGTCGCCAATCAGCAGATGCCAGATACCACCCTCCAACTGACTCACACCCTGGCAACCCAGCGCTTTCAAATCACACTCCGACAACGCCTTGCCATCGGCCAGTTGCAGGCGGATGCGGGTCATGGCGATGCAGTCGAGTTGCAGCACGTTGTCGCCACCGCCCAAAGCGTTCAGCCATTTCTGGGCTTGCGGCGTGGCCACGGCAGCAGGTTTCGGTTCATCGACCATCGCTGGAGGGGTGGACACAATCGCTCGACCCAACGCCGGCATGGCCAGGCGAATTTCATCGGCAATGGCGTCGGCCATCGGCCCCACCACCACCTGCAGACTCCCTCCCTTGCCTGGTCGGACCACGGCCATGGCGCCCAGTGCCTTCAAGTCGCCGTCCGAGGCCTTGTTGCGATCCACCATGTCCAGGCGCAGGCGCGTGGTGCAGGCGCCGACGGTGATCAGGTTTTCGGCGCCGCCCAGGGCCTTGATGTAAGCCCCGGCGCGTTCATTCTCGGCAACCGCGGCCTTCTCGACCGTGGCGGCGTCTTCACGACCCGGGGTTTTCAGGTCGAAGCGACGGATACAGAAATCAAACACCAGGTAATAGATCACGGCATACGCCAGGCCCACCGGGAATACCAGCCAGCCGTTGGTGGACTTGCCCCAGCCAAGGACCATGTCGATGAAGCCGCCGGAGAAGGTGAAGCCCAAATGGATGTTCAGCGCATTGGTGATGGCCATCGACAGGCCGGTCAGCAACGCATGCAGCACGAACAGCAGCGGCGCGAGGAACATGAACGCGAATTCGATCGGCTCGGTCACGCCGGTCAGGAACGCGGTCAGTGCCATCGAGAGGAAGATCCCGCCCATCACCTTGCGTCTTTCCGGCAGTGCATTGCGGTACATCGCCAGGCAGGCGGCGGGCAGGCCGAAGATCATCACCGGGAACATGCCGGTCATGAACTGGCCGCCTTTCGGGTCGCCGGCGAAGTAGCGCGACAGATCGCCGGTCACCAGCGCGCCGGTGGTGGGGTCGGTGAAATTGCCGAACACGAACCACGCCATGTTGTTGAGGATGTGGTGCAGGCCGGTGACGATCAGCAGGCGGTTGAACACGCCGAAGACGAAGGCGCCGATGCTGCCGCTCTCCATCATCAGCGTGCCGAAGCTGTTGATGGCGTGCTGGATCGGCGGCCAGATATAGCCGAACACCACGCCCAGGCCCACGGCGGCGAACCCGGTGACAATCGGCACGAAGCGCCGGCCGCCAAAGAACGCCAGGTACTCCGGCAGCTTGATGTCCTTGAAGCGGTTGTACAGCGCGCCGGCCATCAGGCCGCTGACGATCCCGGCGAGCATGCCCATGTTGATGCTCGGGTCGAGCGCCTTGAGGGTGGAGATCATCACCAGGTAGCCGATCACCCCGGCCAGACCGGCCGTGCCGTTGTTGTCCCTGGCGAAACCGACCGCGATGCCGATGGCGAAGATCATCGCCAGATTGGCAAAGATCACCTGGCCGGCATCGTGAATGATCGCGATGTTCAGCAGGTCGGTATCGCCCAGGCGCAGCAGCAGGCCGGCAATCGGCAGGATCGCGATCGGCAGCATCAGCGCGCGGCCGAGGCGCTGCAGGCCTTCGATGAAAAGTTGGTACATGGCGGTTCTCCCTGGATTCTTGTTGTTCTTTAGCTCAGAGGCCAATACTGGTGACAGGCGTGACGCACGGCACTGGCGCTGCTCAGCTTGAGCAGGTCGTGGCTGATGCGCCGGCATTCGCTGGCGTCGAGATGACGCACGCGGTCCTTGATTTCTCCGACCTGCACCGGGCTCACCGACAGTTCGCTCACGCCCAGGCCGATCAGCACCGGCGTGGCCAGCGGATCGGACGCCAGTGCGCCGCACACACCCACCCAACGCTTGTGCTGCGCCGCACCGGCGCAGGTCTGGGCGATCAGCCGCAGCAGTGCCGGGTGCAGTGCATCGACGCGGGCGGCGAGCCCGGCATGGTCGCGGTCCATGGCCAGGGTGTATTGCGACAGGTCATTGGTGCCGATGGACAGGAAGTCCGCGTGTTCGGCCAGTTGTTCGGCCAGCAGCGCGGCGGCCGGAACCTCGATCATCACCCCCAGTTCCGGGCGTTGCGCCAGTCCCAGTTCGGTGCACAAGGCGTCGAGGCGCTGGCGGATGTGCAGCAGTTCATCGACTTCGGTCACCATCGGCAGCAGGATCCGGCAGCGCGACAATGGCGTGACATGCAGCAGGGCGCGCAGTTGCTGGTCGAGCAGTTCCGGACGCACCTGGGCCAGGCGAATGCCGCGCAGGCCCAACACCGGATTGGCCTCGGCGGGCAGTGGCAGGTAGTCCAGTTGCTTGTCGCCGCCGACGTCGATGGTGCGGATGATCACCGGCTTGTCGCCCATGGCATCGAGCACGGCTTGATAGGCTTGGTGTTGTTCCTGTTCGTCCGGGGCGGTGTGGCGGTCGACGAAGAGAAATTCGGTGCGCAGCAGGCCGACGCCGTCGGCGCCATTGGCCAGTGCGTCTGCCGCTTCCGAACTGGACGCCACATTGGCGGCGACTTCGATGCACAGGCCATCGCTGGTCAGCGCGGGTGTGTGCGCCTGGGCCTGTTGCTCGGCCCGGCGTTGCTGCTGTTGCTGTTGCAACTGGCGCACGTCGGCCAGGCGCTCGGCATCGGGTGTCAGTTCGAGGCGACCACCGTCGGCGTCCAGCACCACCGCTTGGCCCTGTTGTTGATCGAGCAGCGACGAACCCAGCGCGACCACGCACGGCAGGCCTTTGCCCCGGGCCAGAATCGCCACGTGGGAGGTCGCGCCGCCTTCGGCCATGCACAGCCCGGCGACGCCTTGTTGGCTCAGTTGCAATAGATCGGAGGGCGTCAGTTCATGCGCCGCGACGATGGCGCCGGACGGCACGTCGTAATGCCAGGTGTCGCAAAGCAATACGCGCAGGATCCGTTGCTTGAGGTCGCGCAGGTCGTTGGCGCGTTCGGCCAACAAGGTGCTGCCGGTTTGCTTGAGCACTTCGCATTGCGCCTCGATGGCCTGGCTCCAGGCATGGGACGCGGCGGTGCCCTGAGCGATGGATTGCCTGGCGGCGTCCAGCAAGGCCGGATCTTCGAGCAGTGCGAGGTGTGCGGCGAAAATCGCCTCTTCAGCAGTGTCCCTGTGTTTTTTCGCCAAGGCCTGCGTGTGCTCGATTTCGCTGCGCACCTGGTTCAGTGCCGCGTCCAGGACCTGCTGTTGCTGCTGCGGATCATGATTGCCGGCATCCACCGGCAGGCTGATCGCATTCAGGCGAAACAGCGGCCCGCCGACCAGGCCGGGCGCCGCGCAGACACCGTGCAACACGCCGGCTTCGGCGGGGCGATTGCGTTGGGCGATCGTGGCTGGCGCGGCGGCGTGGCTGTCTTCGGCCAAGGCTGTGGACAGCGCGGTCAGCAAGGCTTGCAGCGCAGCTTCGGCATCCGGGCCCTGGCAACTGACCCGGACTTCTGCCTGTTCGCCGACAGCCAGCCCCATCAGGCCGATCAGGCTGTCGCAGGTGGCCGACTTGCCGGCGAAATGCAGCTGCGATTTGCTTTTGAAACCCTGCGCGGTCTGACGGATCAACGCGGCCGGCCGCGCGTGCAGACCGCCACGGTGAGCAATGCGCACATGGCCGACAATCTCCACGCCGGCAATCTCGGCATCGATCTGTACGCTCGACGTCTGGCGACGAATGATGTGCAGCAGCGGCTCGCCGACCTTTACCGATTTGAGGGTGATGGGCCGCGCCTGAAAGTCCTGGCTGTTGGTGAGGATCAGCAGGCTGACCAGGCTCTTGCACTGTTGCGCGACCTTGTCCAGGTCGTAGCGCAGCAGCGGTTGGCCGTTGGCGACTCGCGCGCCTTCCTTGACCAGCATCGAGAAGCCCTGGCCCTGCAACTCTACCGTGTCGAGGCCAAGGTGCAGGAGCAATTCCGCGCCGTTGTCGGCACGCAGGGTCACCGCGTGACCGGTGCGGGCGACATGCACCACCACGCCGGCGCAGGGGGCGTGGAGCGTGTCGTTGAGCGGATCGATGGCGATACCGTCACCCATGGCGCCGCTGGCGAACACCGGGTCCGGGACTTTGGCGAGCGTGAGCACCGGGCCGCTGAGCGGGGCGCTTAAAGTCAGCTCTTTATTGTTGTTGTGCATGGCTCGGTCTCATAAAAAGTTCAGATCAGCTCGCCCACTGTAGGAGCGAGCTTGCTCGCGAAGAACCTGAGAACAACGCGTGCATTCAGGAAGAACGCGTCATCGTTGACGTCCATCGCGAGCAGGCTCGCTCCTACAGGGGGTTAGTGCGTACGCGTGACTTTGCTCAGGTGTCGCGGTTGGTCCGGGTCCATGCCACGGGCCACGGCCAGGCCGGCGGCCATCACGTAGAAACTCTGGATCGCCAGGATCGGGTCGAGGGCCGGGTGTTCGGCGCGGGTCAGGGTCAGGTCGCGTTCGAGCACGTCATCCGGTGCGGCCAGCAGGACACGGGCGCCACGCTGGCGCATGTCGGCTGCCAGGCTCAGCAGGCCGGCCTGTTCGGCACCCCGTGGGGCAAACACCAGCAGCGGGTAGTTGTCGCCGATCAAGGCCATCGGGCCGTGACGGACTTCGGCGCTGCTGAAGGCTTCGGCCTGGATCGCCGAGGTCTCCTTGAACTTGAGCGCCGCTTCCTGGGCGATGGCGAAACCGGCGCCACGGCCGATCACCATCAGCCGCTGACAATCGCGCAAGGCTTCGATGGCCAGGCTCCAGTCCTGTTGCGCGGCGTCGCGCAGGCCTTCGGGCAAGGCGCGGCCGGCGTCGAGCAGTTCGGTGTCTTCCTTCCAGTGGCCGATCAACCGGGCGCTGGCGCTGAGGGTGGCGATAAAGCTTTTGGTGGCGGCAACGCTGCTTTCAGTACCGGCCAACAACGGCAGGCTGAACTCGCAGGCCGCTTCCAGTGGCGAATCGGCGGCGTTGACCATCGACACGCTCAATGCACCACGCTTGCGCAACAGGCGCAGGCTGTTGACCAGGTCCGGGCTCTGACCCGATTGCGAAAAGGCGAACGCCACCTGGCCGCTGACCTTCAACGGCGCCTGCTGCATGGTCACCACCGACATCGGCAGCGACGCCACCGGGATGCCCAGCAGTTGCATGGTCAGGTAGGCGAAATAGCTGGCGGCGTGGTCGGAGCTGCCGCGCGCCACGGTCATGGCCACTTGCGGCGGCTGACGACGCAGACGCCCGGCGATCTCGATCATCTGCGGGTCGAGTTGCTGCAATTGGGCTTGCACGGCCTCGAGCGAGGACAACGCCTCTTCAAGCATTTTTGAAGTCAATGTCTTCTCCTTCGACCATGACGGCGGTCAGTTTCAGTGAGCGATCCAGCCGCACGCAGTCGGCCCAGGCCCCCGGTTGCAGGCGCCCGCGTTCGGTGATGCCGAGGTAGTCGGCGGGGAATTGCGACAGGCGCTGCGAGGCCTCGGCGATGGGTAGGCCGATCTTCACCAGGTTGCGCAGGGCCTGATCCATGGTCAGGGTGCTGCCGGCCAGGGTGCCGTCGGGCAGGCGCACGCCGCCCAGGCACTTGGTCACGGTGTGGCTGCCGAGTTTGTATTCGCCGTCGGGCATGCCGGCGGCGGCGGTCGAGTCGGTGACGCAGTACAGGCACGGGATCGAACGCAGGGCCACGCGGATGGCGCCGGGGTGCACGTGCAGCAAGTCCGGGATCAGTTCGGCGTATTTGGCGTGGGCCAGTGCCGCGCCGACGATCCCCGGTTCACGGTGATGCAGCGGGCTCATGGCGTTGTAGAGATGGGTGAAACTGCTGGCGCCGGCCTCCAGCGCGGCAACGCCTTCCTCATAGCTGCCCAGGGTATGGCCGATCTGCATGCGGATGCCACGGCTGCTGAGGTCGCGGATCAAGGCATCGTGACCGGCGATTTCCGGAGCGATGGTGATCACTCGGATCGGTGCGAGCGCCAGGTATTGCTCGACTTCGGCCATCAGCGCGGTGTGGGCGAAGTTGGGTTGTGCGCCGAGCTTGCCGGGGTTGATGTACGGGCCTTCGAGGTGCACACCGAGCACTCGGGCGCAGCCTTGAGGGCGCTGCCCAGAGAATTCGCCGACGGCTTTGAGCACCCTGGATATCTCGTCGCTCGGGGCAGTCATGGTGGTGGCCAGCAGCGAAGTGGTGCCGAAACGCACGTGGGTTTTGGTGATGGTTTCGAAGGCGGGCGTACCCTCCATGATGTCCTTGCCGCCGCCGCCGTGGACGTGCAGGTCGATGAAACCCGGCAGCAGATATGGCAGGTCGTTGTCCGCCGGGTCGCAGGGCACGCCTTCGATGGACACGACCTTGCCGTGTTCGTGAACCAGTCGGCCGCGAACCCAGCCGCGGGCGGTGAGGATGTTGTCTTCGGACATGTCGGGATCTCGTTTTTTGGCGGCCGGCTATGGGTCAGCGACGCAGCTCTGCCACAAAGTCGTAGTAGTCGTTGCGGCAGTAGGTGTCGGTGACTTCGATCGGCGTGTTGTCTTCCAGGTAGCCGACCCGGGTCATCAGCAACATCGCGGTGCCGGGGGCGATGCCGACCAGCGCGGCGAACTCGTCCGAGGCGTTGATCGCCTGGATGTGCTGCAAGGCGCGGACAACCGGCTTGCCGATGCCGTCGAGGTATTCGTAGAGGGAGTCGCCGACCATTTGCGGTTTGGCAATGATCGAGGCGGGCAGGGTGCTCATCTCGATGGCCATCACCGTGTCGTCGGCTTTGCGCAGGCGTTTGAGGCGCGCGACCTTGTCGTTGGGCGACAGGCCGAGGCGGATCAGTTCTTCGTGGGTCGGCAGGGTGATTTCCCGCTCCAGCCATTGCGAGCCGGGCACGAAACCCTTGAGGCGGAGCATTTCACTGAAACCGGAGAGGCGCGACAGCGGTTGCTCAAGGCGCGGCGTGATGAAGGTGCCGGAACCCTGGTTGCGACGGATCAGTCCTTGTTCGAACAACACTTCCAGCGCCTTGCGGGCGGTGACGCGGGAGATGCCCAGCGTCTCGCTCAGATTGCGCTCCGACGGCATGGCCTGTTCGGCTTTCCACTGGCCGGCATGGATCGCCGCTTCCAGATTGCGCGCCAGTTGCAGGTACAAGGGCGTGGGTTGGGTGTCGTCGGGGCGCAGGGCTTGTAGGTCGTTCATGTATGGCTGTCCGAAACGTATGTAGGAATTGTCGCTCGGGTGTGCCGGAAAATTAATACCACTTGAATACCATGTCAACGACGGTGCCAGGCTCAAATGCAACAAAACCGGTCGGCTGAGGCAACCAGGAGGGAGGTGGATTTCAAGTGGTATTAGAGGAGGGGAGTTGAGAAGCAAAAATCGCGGCCTGTGACAGCCTCTGCCGGAGGGAGTGGTATCACCTCGGCAGGCGCTGCAGCAGGCTGCGATTTTTAGATTTTATTTTCCAATGCCGACCAATGGTCGTGGGAAATTACGGACGGATTTCGATCATCGTGCCGTCCGGCACCAGGTTCCAGATTTCGCGCATGTCCATGTTGCGCATGGCGATGCAGCCGTCGGTCCAGTCCAGGGTGTGGAACAGGTCTTCCGGGGTGTCTTCGGTGTCCGGGGTGCCGTGGATCATGATCATGCCGCCGGGCTCGACGCCTTCGCGACGGGCGCGGGCCGAGTCGCTGATGTTCGGGTAGGAGATGTGCATCGCCAGGTTGAATTTGTCACTGACCTTGCGCCAGTCGACCCAGTAGAAGCCTTCCGGGGTGCGTTTGTCGCCTTCCATCAGCTTCGGCCCCTTGGGACGCTTGCCCAGGGAAATGCGATAGGTCTTGAGCGGCTTGCCGTCATTGATCAATTGCAATTGATGGGACGACTTGAGAACCAGGATTTTCTCGATGACCTTGCCGTTCAGGGTTTCCACGGCAGAAGCCTGGGATACCGTGACGAACGACAAGCAGAACAGGGCAAGCAACCAGCGCATTGAAACGATTCCCCAGGAGGTGTCGCGACTATTTATTTATAGATGTTTTTGTAGGAGCTGCCGCAGGCTGCGATTTTCAGCGGCTATGAATGATAGCAATGCAGCATCAAATAATGGCAGGCTGAACAAGCGGCGGGATCGATTCAGACCGTACGGGATAGACCTCGGTCCGCCGGTCAGCGAAGAAGCATTCTAAGGTACGGCCCACCGTGCGGAAAGCCAGCTCATCCCAAGGAATGTCCGCTTCGTCGAATAGTTGCACCTCCAGGCTCTCGGGGCCGGCGGAAAAATCCAGGTCCGCCAGTTCGGCGCGGAAGAACACATGCACCTGGCTGATGTGCGGCACGTCGATCAGGGTATAGATGCTCAGGTTGCGCACCCGGGCGCAGGCTTCCTCGGCGGTTTCGCGAATGGCGGCCTGTTCGATGGTCTCGCCGTTCTCCATGAAACCGGCGGGCAGGGTCCAGTAGCCGCGACGTGGCTCGATGGCCCGCCGGCACAGCAACACCTGGGTGCCCCAGGTCGCCACGCAGCCGGCGACGATGTTGGGGTTCTGGTAGTGAATGGCGTGACAGCTGTCGCAGACAAAACGCAGGCGCGAATCGCCTTCGGGAATGCGCTGGGTCACCGGGTTACCGCACTGGCTGCAAAATTTCATGCTGGGGTTCCTGAATGCTGGGCCTATCTTGGCGTGCGGCAGTGCCGGTCGGCAAGTTGTCGTTTCGCGACATGGGGCGGTTGCGGGGGTTGGGCGACCGCAGCGATTGGTGCATGATGCCGGGTAAGGCACAGATCGAGAACACTCATGCTGGATGAGCTACTGCATCGGGTTAGTCACCACACACCACGCACACTGGAGACCGACCGTCGTTTTCCCGAGGCCGCGGTGCTGGTGCCCATCACTCGCAGTGACGAACCTGAGCTGGTGTTGACCCTGCGTGCCAGCGGCCTGTCGACCCATGGCGGCGAAGTCGCCTTCCCCGGCGGGCGCCGTGACCCCGAAGACCCCGACCTGATTTTCACCGCCCTGCGCGAAGCCGAAGAAGAGATCGGCCTGCCGCCGGGGCTGGTCGAGGTGATCGGCCCGCTCAGCCCGCTGATCAGCCTGCATGGCATCAAGGTCACGCCCTATGTCGGGATAATCCCGGATTTTGTCGAATACCGGGCCAACGATGCCGAGATCGCCGCGGTGTTCAGCGTGCCCCTGGAGTTCTTCCGCAAGGATCCCCGCGAACATACCCATCGCATCGATTATCAGGGCCGCAGCTGGTATGTGCCGAGCTATCGCTTTGGTGAGTACAAGATCTGGGGGCTGACGGCGATCATGATCGTCGAGTTGATCAACCTGCTGTATGACGCCAAAATCAGCCTGCACCAACCTCCCAAAAGCTTTATCAATACCTGAAACCATCGTTCGAATGGTTTGAAACTGCCCGCCTGAGCCTTGAGGACAACACGATGAAATACCGCCTGGGCGACGCCCGCGTCGAAACCCATCCACAGAGCTGGGTCGCCCCCAATGCCGTGCTGGTGGGCAAGGTCAAGCTGGAAGAGGGCGCCAACGTCTGGTTCAACGCCGTGCTGCGCGGTGATAACGAGTTGATCCTGATCGGCAGGAACAGCAACGTCCAGGACGGCACCGTGATGCACACCGACATGGGCTACCCGCTGACCATCGGCACCGGCGTGACCATCGGCCACAACGCCATGCTCCACGGCTGCACCGTCGGCGACAACAGCCTGATCGGCATCAATGCGGTGATTCTCAACGGCGCGAAGATCGGCAAGAACTGCATCATCGGCGCCAATTCGCTGATCGGCGAAGGCAAGGAAATCCCGGACGGCTCGCTGGTCATGGGCTCGCCCGGCAAGGTGGTGCGCGAGTTGACCGAGCAGCAAATCAAGATGCTGGAGGCCAGCGCTGCTCACTACGTGCACAACTCGCAGCGTTATGCCCGCGATCTGGCCGAGCAGGAACAATGACCGCCAGCGAACGCCCGGTAGCATCGCCCTGCGTGAATATCTGTGCGCTGGACGACGATGACATCTGCACCGGTTGCCAGCGTACGGTCGAGGAGATCACCCGCTGGAGCCGCATGGACAACGACGAACGGCGCAAAGTGCTGGGGTTGTGTCATGAGCGGGCCAAGGCCAGTGGGTTGGTGTGGATGATCGGGGCAAAGCCGGGGTTGTAGGAGCGAGCTTGCTCGCGATGGACTCAAGAACACCGCGGGGAACCTGACTCCCCGCGTTTTCGTTCACGACCATCGCGAGCAGGCTCGCTCCTACAGTATTCTGTGCGTCAAATTTCCAGGTATTTCGCGCCCATGCTCTTCCTGATCGCCTACATCAGCAGCGTCGTGCTGATCAACTTCGCCTTCTCCACCGCGCCGCACCTGGACATCATCTGGTCGGCCTGGGGCGGGCTGGTGTTCATTCTGCGCGACATGGTGCAAACCCGCTTCGGCCACGGCGCGATCGCGGCGATGCTGGCGGCGCTGGTGTTGTCCTATGCCACTTCCGATCCGTCCATCGCCCTGGCCAGCGCCACGGCTTTCGCGGTGTCCGAGTGCATCGACTGGCTGGTGTTCAGCATCACCAAACGCCCGCTCCATGACCGCCTGTGGATAAGTTCGGCGCTGAGCATTCCCCTCGATACCTTTATCTTTTTCGGCATGATCGACGCACTGACGCCGGGTGTGATCCTCACTGCCCTGGGCTCGAAGTTCGCCGGTGTGACCGCCGTGTGGCTGATCATGGCCTGGCGCCTGCGCAAACAGGCTGTCGTCAGCTGAAGTTCATGTAAAATGCCGCGCTTTCTCCCCATGGGAAGCGCGCTTCCCTCGATGATCCGCTCCTTGAGGACCTTCAGATGACCCGTATCGGAACTCCATTGTCGCCCACCGCGACCCGCGTATTGATGTGTGGCTGTGGCGAGTTGGGCAAGGAAGTGGTGATCGAGCTGCAACGCCTGGGCGTTGAAGTGATTGCCGTGGACCGCTACGCCAACGCCCCGGCCATGCAGGTGGCGCACCGCAGCCACGTGATCAACATGCTTGATGGCGCCGCCCTGCGTGCCGTGATCGAAGCCGAGAAGCCGCACTTCATCGTCCCGGAAATCGAAGCCATCGCCACCGCGACCCTGGTGGAACTGGAGGCCGAAGGCTTCACCGTGATCCCGACCGCCCGCGCCGCGCAGTTGACCATGAACCGCGAAGGCATCCGTCGCCTGGCCGCTGAAGAGCTGGACCTGCCGACCTCGCCGTACCATTTCGCCGACACCTTCGAGGACTACAGCAAGGCCGTCGAAGACCTCGGTTTCCCGTGTGTGGTCAAGCCGGTCATGAGTTCTTCGGGCAAGGGCCAGAGCCTGCTGCGCAGCGTCGATGACGTGAAAACTGCCTGGGATTACGCCCAGGAAGGCGGCCGCGCCGGCAAGGGCCGCGTGATCATCGAAGGTTTCATCGATTTCGACTACGAAATCACCCTGCTGACCGTGCGCCACGTCGGCGGCACCACCTTCTGCGCACCGGTCGGCCACCGTCAGGAGAAGGGCGACTATCAGGAATCCTGGCAGCCGCAAGCCATGAGCCCGGTTGCCCTGGCTGAGTCCGAGCGTGTTGCCAAAGCGGTGACCGAAGCCCTGGGTGGCCGTGGTCTGTTCGGCGTCGAGCTATTCATCAAGGGTGATCAGGTGTGGTTCAGCGAAGTCTCGCCGCGTCCGCACGACACCGGGCTGGTGACGCTGATTTCCCAGGACCTGTCGCAGTTCGCCCTGCATGCCCGCGCAATCCTCGGCTTGCCGATCCCGTTGATCCGTCAGTTCGGGCCTTCGGCCTCGGCAGTGATCCTGGTGGAAGGGCAGTCGACCCAGACCGCTTTCGCCAACCTGGGTGCGGCCTTGAGCGAGCCGGATACCGCGCTGCGTCTGTTCGGCAAGCCTGAAGTCAACGGCCAGCGCCGCATGGGCGTTGCCCTGGCGCGCGACGAGTCGATCGAAGCCGCCCGCGCCAAGGCAACCCGCGCTTCCCAGGCGGTTGTCGTAGAGCTGTAATTAACTCTCTGTCAGGTCGTATCTCCTGTGGGAGCGGGCTTGCCCGCGATAGCGGTGGTTCAGTCGACATCAATGTTTGATGTGCCGACGCCATCGCGGGCAAGCCCGCTCCCACAGGGATACAGGCCAGCCCGACTTTACGGGTCGACCTATAATTTGTGCATGCGCAAGACCCTCTCATCAAAGCTTCAGGCCTGTACCCCATGAATTCGCAAAGCATCATCGTCCCGAAAATCTCCACCCTGCCGGTGCACGAGCCTCGGGCCCGGGCGATTGTGCGTTGGCTGGTGCGCAAGAACATCATCCAGGAAGAGCTGACCACTTGCGGCCGCACCGGCAATCGCATGGCCCATGCCATCGCCGACGGTGCCCGCGCAGTGGTCCTGCACCCCGAAGCCCTGCCGTTCGGCGAACCGGTCAACGGCCTGGAGATCGTCACCAAGCGCTGCATCTATACGCCGGCCAAGGGTTTCCTTGAAGAAGCGGGCTGCGCCGAGTGCCGCAAGGAAGTCGGTGAGGCCCTGTTCGAAAGCCTGGAAGACTGGATGCCGGGGCGCACCGACAACTTCACCTGCCCCGAATGCGGGCATGAAGACGACATCAACGGCTTCCTGTTCCTGCAGGAATGCGGCTTTTCCAACCTCGGTTTCATCTTCAATAACTGGGCCGAAGCCGGGTTCAAGCAGAGCTTTATCGACGAGTTCGCCGATTGGCTGGATCACCCCGTCAGCTGGGTCAAAGTCGAATTGTGATACGTCTGATGGACCGCGTTATCGTTGATCGCCAGCAAGCCGGCTCCTACAAGATCACGCTAAATCTGTAGGAGCCGGCTTGCTGGCGATGCCTTTCAATCTCCCGTTGATCACTGCTTCGATAATAGACAGAGTTTTACATTGAACCCGAGGGGGTGTCTGACTATAATGGCGCGCTTCCATTTTCCCGCTCGGGAGCCCCCGCGATGCTGCGTATCAGCCAAGAAGCTCTGACATTCGACGACATTCTCCTAGTGCCCGGTTATTCCGAGGTGCTTCCTAACGAAGTCAGTCTCAAGACCCGCCTTACCCGTGGCATCGAGCTGAATATTCCACTGGTTTCCGCCGCCATGGACACCGTCACTGAAGCCCGTCTGGCAATCGCCATGGCTCAGGAAGGTGGTATCGGTATCATCCACAAGAACATGACCATCGAGCAGCAAGCTGCCGAAGTCCGCAAGGTCAAGCGTTACGAAGCCGGTGTGGTCAAGGATCCGATCACCATCGTCGCCGACGCCACCGTGCGCGAGTTGTTCGAACTGACCCGCATGCACAACATCTCCGGCGTTCCGGTGCTGCACAATGGCGACCTGGTCGGCATTGTCACCTCCCGTGACGTGCGTTTCGAGAACCGTCTGGAAGCCACCGTCCGTGAAGTGATGACGCCTAAAGAGCGTCTGGTCACGGTCAAGGAAGGCGCCGACAAGAACGACGTTCGCGAGTTGCTGCACAAGCACCGCATCGAACGCGTGCTGATCGTCGACGACAAATTCGCCCTCAAGGGCATGATGACCGTCAACGACATCGAAAAAGCCAAGGCTTACCCGCTGGCCAGCAAGGACGATCAAGGTCGTCTGCGTGTTGGCGCTGCAGTCGGTACCGGTAAAGACACCGGTGACCGCGTTGCCGCTCTGGTCGCCGCCGGTGTTGACGTGGTGGTGGTCGACACCGCTCACGGTCACTCCAAGGGCGTGATCGACCGCGTTCGCTGGGTCAAGCAGAACTTCCCTGAAGTGCAGGTGATCGGCGGCAACATCGCCACCGGCGCTGCCGCCAAGGCCCTGGCCGAAGCGGGCGCCGACGCCGTCAAGGTCGGTATCGGCCCAGGCTCGATCTGCACCACCCGTATCGTCGCCGGTGTCGGCGTGCCGCAAATCAGCGCCATCGCCAACGTCGCCGCTGCCCTCGAAGGCACTGGCGTACCGTTGATCGCAGACGGCGGCATCCGTTTCTCCGGTGACCTGTCCAAGGCCATCGTGGCTGGTGCTTCCTGCGTGATGATGGGCTCGATGTTCGCCGGTACCGAAGAAGCGCCGGGCGAAATCGAACTGTTCCAGGGCCGTTCGTACAAGGCTTATCGCGGCATGGGTTCGCTGGGCGCCATGTCCCAGGCCCAGGGTTCTTCCGACCGTTACTTCCAGGACTCCTCGGCAGGCGCCGAGAAGCTGGTTCCGGAAGGCATCGAAGGGCGTGTTCCGTACAAGGGCACCCTGAGCGCGATCATCCACCAGTTGATGGGCGGCCTGCGCTCCTCGATGGGCTACACCGGCAGTGCCGACATCGAAGAGATGCGCACCAAGCCCGAGTTCGTGCGGATCACCGGCGCCGGCATGGCCGAGTCCCACGTTCACGACGTGCAGATCACCAAGGAAGCGCCAAACTACCGCGTAGGTTGAGCCTTCAAGCAACACGCTAAGCAACCGGGGCTGTTTGATTCAGCCCCGAGTTGTTTCTGAATCACGACTGTTTCCGAATTTTTTAGACGAGACTGAATCATGGCCCTCGACATTCACGCCCACCGCATCCTGATCCTCGACTTCGGTTCCCAGTACACCCAGCTGATCGCCCGCCGCGTGCGCGAAATCGGCGTGTATTGCGAACTGCACCCGTTCGACATGGACGAAGATGCGATCCGCGAATTCGCTCCTAAAGGCGTCATCCTCGCCGGCGGCCCGGAGTCGGTCCACGAAGCCAACAGCCCGCGCTGCCCGCAAGCGGTGTTCGACCTGGGCGTGCCGGTCTTCGGTATCTGCTACGGCATGCAGACCATGGCCGAGCAACTGGGTGGCAAGGTTGAAGGTTCCGAGCTGCGTGAGTTCGGTTATGCCCGCGTAGACGTGGTCGGCAAGAGCCGCCTGCTCGACGGCATCGAAGACCACATCGACGCCGACGGCCTGTTCGGCCTCGACGTGTGGATGAGCCACGGTGACAAAGTCACCAAGATGCCGGAAGACTTCCACATCCTGGCCAGCACCCCGAGCTGCCCGATTGCCGGTATGTTCAACGATGCTCGTGGCTACTACGGCGTGCAGTTCCACCCGGAAGTGACCCATACCAAGCAAGGCGGTCGCATCCTGTCGCGCTTCATCCTCGACATCTGCGAGTGTGAAGCCCTGTGGACGCCATCGAAGATCGCTGAAGACGCCATCGCCCAGGTTCGCGCCCAGGTCGGCACCGACAACGTCCTGCTCGGCCTGTCCGGCGGTGTTGACTCCTCGGTAGTTGCCGCACTGCTGCACAAGGCTATCGGCGACCAGCTGACCTGCGTGTTCGTCGACAACGGCCTGCTGCGCCTGCACGAAGGCGAGCAAGTGATGGCCATGTTCGCCGAGAACATGGGCGTCAAGGTGATCCGCGCCAACGCTGAAGATCAGTTCCTGAACAACCTGGCCGGCGAGTCCGACCCGGAGAAGAAGCGCAAGATCATCGGCCGCACCTTCATCGACGTATTCGATGCCCAGTCGAACAAACTGGACAACATCAAATACCTGGCCCAGGGCACCATCTACCCGGACGTGATCGAGTCGGCTGGCGCGAAAAGCGGCAAGGCCCACGTGATCAAGTCGCACCACAACGTGGGCGGCCTGCCGGAAGAGATGAACCTCAAGCTGGTCGAGCCACTGCGCGAGCTGTTCAAGGACGAAGTCCGTCGTCTGGGCCTGGAACTGGGCCTGCCGTACGACATGGTCTACCGTCACCCGTTCCCGGGCCCGGGCCTGGGCGTGCGCATCCTCGGCGAAGTGAAGAAGGAATACGCCGACCTGCTGCGTCGCGCCGACCACATCTTCATCGAAGAACTGCGCAAGGCCGACTGGTACCACAAGGTCAGCCAGGCGTTCGTGGTGTTCCAGCCGGTGAAATCGGTTGGCGTGGTCGGCGATGGCCGTCGTTACGCCTGGGTCGTGGCCCTGCGTGCCGTGGAAACCATCGACTTCATGACCGCGCGTTGGGCACACCTGCCTTACGAACTGCTGGAAACCGTATCCGGCCGTATCATCAATGAAATCGAAGGCATCTCCCGCGTCACCTACGACGTGTCGAGCAAGCCGCCGGCGACCATTGAGTGGGAATGATCCCCCATCAGCCCTGAGGGTTTGATCGCTGGATGAAAAGCCGTGTGAACTCGCGTTCACACGGCTTTTTTCATTGCGGCGGGGCCTTCCTGCGGCCCGTCGCCGCGCCCGCTTTGCTGTTTCTTTCACAACTGCGGGTGTATCGTATTCGCCTTTTGCAGGCCCAGGGCCTGCCGCGTTCAAGTGAGGTAGTTGAGTTCATGTCCTTTACCCGTCGCCAAATCCTCGGTGGCCTGGCCGGTCTTGTAGTCGTTGGCGTGGGGGCCGGTGGTGCCTCGCGTTACTGGCTGGGCAAGATGGCCGACGCGGATGCCGGTCACGACTATGAGCTGATTGCCGCACCGCTGGATGTCGAACTGGTGGCGGGGCACAAGACCGAGGCCTGGGCTTTCGGGCCATCGGCGCCGGGCACCGAGTTGCGAGTGCGTCAGGGTGAATGGCTGCGGGTGCGCTTCATCAATCACCTGCCGGTGGCGACCACCATTCACTGGCATGGCATCCGCCTGCCGCTGGAAATGGACGGTGTGCCTTACGTCTCGCAATTGCCGGTGCTGCCGGGCGAATATTTCGACTACAAATTCCGCGTGCCGGATGCCGGCAGCTACTGGTATCACCCGCATGTGAACAGCAGCGAGGAGCTTGGCCGTGGCCTGGTCGGGCCGCTGATCGTCGAGGAACGCGAGCCGACCGGTTTCAAGTATGAAAAAACCTTGAGCCTCAAGAGCTGGCATGTCGACGATGTCGGCAATTTCGTCGAGTTCAGCATTCCCCGGGAAGCGGCCCGTGGCGGTACGGCGGGGCGCCTGGCGACCATCAACGGTGTGCCGCAGGCGGTGATCGACTTGCCGGCCGGGCAGATCACCCGGGTGCGCATTCTCAACCTCGATAACACCCTGACCTATCGCCTGAATATTCCCGGCGTCGAAGCGCAGATCTACGCGCTGGACGGCAACCCGATCGAGCCGCGTCCGCTCGGCAAAGAGTACTGGCTCGGTCCGGGCATGCGCATTTGCCTGGCGATCAAGGCCCCGCCGGCCGGTGAGGAGTTGTCCCTGCGCAACGGTCCGGTGCGTCTGGGCACCTTGCGTTCGGTGGCCAATACCGACGCGCCCACCGAATGGCCGCCGGCACTGCCGGCCAACCCGATCGCCGAGCCGGACCTGGCCAATGCCGCGAAACTCAACTTCAATTTCGAATGGGTCGGTTCGGTGTCGGTCAACGTCGACAACGGCAAGCCGCCAAGCCTGTGGCAGATCAACGGCAAGGCCTGGGACATCACCGACAAGACTTGCGCCGACCGGCCGATCGCCAAGCTCGAGAAGGGCAAGAGCTACATTTTCGAATTGAAGAACATGACCCAGTACCAACACCCGATTCACCTGCACGGCATGAGCTTCAAGGTCCTCGCCTCGAACCGGCACAAGGTCATACCGTACTTCACCGACACCTACCTGCTGGGCAAGAACGAACGCGCACAAGTGGCGCTGGTGGCGGATAACCCCGGTGTATGGATGTTCCACTGCCATGTGATCGATCACATGGAAACCGGCCTGATGGCCGCCATCGAGGTGGCGTGATGCGTCAGATTCGACCCGCCGCCATCATTGACCGCAGCCGTGATCGCGACTTCATGCGTGAAGCCCTTGCCCTGGCCGCCCAAGGTGCCGCCCTCGGCGAAGTGCCGGTGGGCGCGGTGCTGGTGCAGGACGGTGAAATCATCGGTCGTGGCTTCAATTGCCCGATCAGCACCAGCGATCCCAGTGCCCACGCCGAGATGGTCGCGATCCGCGCCGCCGCCGAGGCCGTGAGCAACTACCGCCTGCCGGGCAGCACGCTGTACGTGACGCTGGAGCCGTGCAGCATGTGCGCAGGCTTGATCGTGCACTCGCGGATAACGCGGGTCGTGTACGGCGCGCTGGAGCCGAAAGCCGGGATCGTGCAGAGCCAGGGGCAGTTCTTTACCCAGGGATTTTTGAATCACCGGGTGCTGCATGAAGGCGGGGTGCTGGCGGAGGAGTGTGGGGCGGTGCTGAGCGAGTTCTTCAAGGCGCGCAGAGCCAAATCTTCAGAATAACTACCAACCCTGTGGGAGCGGGCTTGCCCGCGATGAGGGCCTTTCAGTCAACGAAGATGTTGAATGTTAGTCCGCTATCGCGGGCAAGCCCGCTCCCACAGGTTTTTTGGTGTTTGGGAGATCGGGTTACTTCTTCGCCACAATCACCGCGCGCATCGGCGCCGGCAGCCCTTCAACGGTCTTGCTGTGATCCTCGGGATCGAGGAAGTCACTGAGCGACTGATACTTCATCCATTCCGTCCCGCGCTGTTCCTCGACCGTGGTGGTGCTCACGTCCACGCACTTCACGTCGGTGAACCCGGCACGGCGCAGCCATAGCTCCAGCGCCGGCACCGACGGCAGGAACCACACGTTGCGCATCTGCGCGTAGCGGTCTTCCGGCACCAGCACCTGATGCTTGTCGCCTTCGACCACCAGGGTTTCCAGCACCAGCTCGCCACCCTTGACCAGGCAATCCTTCAGCGCCAGCAAATGCTCGATGGGCGAGCGGCGGTGGTAGAACACGCCCATGGAAAACACCGTGTCGAAACCTTCGAGGTTCGGCGGCAGGTCTTCGAACGGGAAGGGCAAGTGCCAGGCGTTTGGCTCGGACAGGTAGCGCTGCACCGCCTGGAACTGGCAGAAGAACAGCCAGTTCGGGTCTACGCCGATCACGCTGTCGGCACCGGCGCCGAGCATGCGCCACATGTAATAGCCGTTGCCGCAGCCGACATCGAGGATGCGCTTGCCTTTCAGGTCCAGGTGCGGGGCGACCCGCGACCACTTCCAGTCCGAGCGCCATTCGGTGTCGACGTGCACACCGAACAGGTCGAACGGCCCCTTGCGCCATGGCGACAGGCCCATCAGCGCGGAACGCATCTGCGCTCGGGTCTCGTCGCTGCAATCGGTGTCGAGCTTCAAGCCATTGAGCAAATCGACTTCGCTCGGCTGGATGTTCGGCAGGGCGTCCAGCGCGCTTTGCCAGCGCTCCAGGTCGCCGTGACCCTTTTCCATTTTCTTGTCGAGTTGTGCCTGCAGGGTGTTGGCCCAATCGGCCAGCGGGGTGCCGGCCAAGCGACGGGCGAGGGGGGACAGATCAATCATGGCAAGGCAATCAACGAGGCAAAGTTAAGACACTGGAACCACGGCACGACTTTCGAGAACCCGGCGGCCAGCAGGCGTTCGCGGTGTTCTTCGAGGCTGTCGGGCTTCATGACGTTTTCGATGGCGCTGCGCTTCTGGGCGATTTCCAGCTCGCTGTAGCCGTTGGCGCGTTTGAACGCTACGTGCAGGTCGGTGAGCAGTGCGTGTTCCTGCTCGTCTTCGAAGCGCAGTTTTTCCGAGAGGATCAGCGCGCCGCCGGGCAACAGTGACTGACGGATGCGCGACAGCAACGCCGTGCGCTGGTCCGGGGCGATGAATTGCAGGGTGAAGTTCAGCGCGACCACCGAGGCCGGCTGGAACGCCAGCGCGAGGATGTCGCCCTCGATCACTTCGACCGGCAGCAACTCCTGGAACATCGAATCCTGACCGTTGAGGTACTCGCGGCAGCGCTCGACCATCGCTGCGGAGTTATCCACAGCGATCACCCGGCAACCGTCGGTGCGCACGTGACGGCGCAGGGCCTGGGTCACGGCACCCAGCGACGAACCCAGGTCGTAGAGCACGCTATTGGGCTGGGCGAATTGCGCGGCGAGCACACCGAGGTTTTCGACGATGGTCGGATAACCCGGCACCGAGCGCTTGATCATGTCCGGGAACACCCGCACCACGTCCTCGTTGAAGGCGAAGTCAGGCACCTGGGCCAAAGGCTGGGCGAAAAGGCGATCGGGTTCTTTGCTCACGGCGGTTCCAGCGGTGTAGGTGGAAAAGGCCGGCATTTTAGCCAAGTTGGCGCGCGGATGCGCGGGTTGTCTGATAAAGCGCCAAGCAGCCTGCAATCTGTGTGTTCAGTGATATTGCTATCGCGAGCAAGCTCGCTCCCACAGGGACTGCGCAGTACCTGTGGGAGCGAGCTTGCTCGCGATGGGGTCAACGCGATTTCTGAGCGAACGCCGAGGCAGTAATCCCCCATTGCCCCAGCCAGTAACTGAGGATGATCACATAAGGCGCCGCGTCGAACGGCATCACGAAACGGCTGATGCCAATCACGCTGTCGGAGAACACAAACGCCACCGCACCGCCCGCCGCCAACAGCGCCGAGCGCTTGGGCACGTCGGTACCGAGCCGCGCCAGCGCACGCCAGAGCATGGCGCTGATGGCCGTGCCGTAGACAATCACGGGCACCAGCAGTGGGCCGAGGCCGTTGGAAATCAGAATCCCCAGCAGGACGGCACCGACACCGAGCGCCAGCACCAACGGCAGCACGGCCAGGCGTCGGCAATCACTCAGATAAGCCTTTAGATAAGCCAGGTGCGCGACCAGAAACGCGCCCAGCCCAAACACGAACAAGTCCCCCGGCCACGCCAGCAACACGTCCCCGAGCAGGGAGAAGATCAACCCCAGGCTGATCCAGCGTCGATACTCGCCTGGCGGTGCGTCATGCAGCCAGCCGAGCAGAGCCAGCACAGGCAGCGGCTTGACCAGCAGGCACAACAGGGAGGCATGCTCGCTCACGCCATAAAGAAAGGTCACCGCGCCCATCAGCGCCAGAATCAGCCAGCCCACGGTCAGTTGACCGAGATCGCGCAGTCGAAGATCTCCACCGGCAACACTTCCGGTGCCCATGGCTGTTGCGAGGTCAGGCGCAGGCGTCCGGTGCCGGCCGCGAAGGCCTGAAAGCGCCAGGTCGAGACCCCGGCTGAGCCGACAATGCCGGCATCTTCCGGGTTTCGATAAACCTCTGGCCCCAGAGCGTGCAAGACGCCGCCGGCCGAATCCTGGATCGCCCAGCGATAGCCCGTGGTCGGGTTGCTCGGCAGGCTCAGGATCAGGGTTTGCCCGCTGGTGAGTTTCACCGGACATTCGCTCTGTTTTTCCACGGTCACGTTGTGTGCAGGTTGCGTGGCGCATCCGGCCAGCACGGCGAGGGCGAGGGGGGCAAGCAGGCGAATGGGGGACATAGGGTCAGGGGCTCCGGCGTTCACGACGAACGGCGAGCATAACCGAGATAAGACAAGATGTGACAGCTGGGGAAGGTGTCGTTCGGGCTGACGCCATCGCTGGCAAGCCAGCTCCCACAGTGGCCGGCGGTGTTCACAAAAGTTGTGCTCACCACAAACCCTGTAGGAGCTGGCTTGCCAGCGATAGCGGTAGCGCAGGCACTACAGGAGCATCAGAACAACACCTTCGCCACATCCGCAAACCGCTTGGCAAAGTGCGCGGTAATGCCTTCCTTCAGATACTCCGGCAGTTCCTCGAAATTGCCCCGGTTCGCCTCCGGCAAAATCAGCTCGAAAATCTTCTGTCGCCGCGCCGCAATCACCTTTTCCCGCACCCCGCCAATCGGCAGTACATGCCCGGTCAGCGTCAGTTCGCCGGTCATGGCCACGCCTTTTTTCGGCGGCTGGTTGCGCGCCAGCGACAGCAGGGCGCTGGCCATGGTCACGCCGGCGCTCGGGCCGTCTTTCGGCGTGGCGCCTTCCGGCACGTGCAGGTGGACGAAGGCTTCGTCGAAGAATTTCGGATCGCCGCCATAGGACTTCAGGTGCGAGCTGACGTAGCTGTAGGCGATTTCCGCCGACTCTTTCATCACCTCGCCCAGTTGCCCGGTGAGCTTGAACCCACGGTTGAGGGTGTGGATACGCGTGGCTTCGATCGGCAGGGTCGCGCCGCCCATGCTGGTCCAGGCAAGGCCAGTGATCACGCCAACACCCGACAGCACCTGCTCGTTGCGGAACACCGGTTTGCCGAGGGACGTTTCGAGGTCTTTCGGGCCGAGCTTGATCACCGCCTTTGGATCGTCGAGCAGTTTCATCACCGCTTTGCGCACCAGTTTGCCGAGGTTTTTTTCCAGCTGGCGCACGCCGGCTTCACGGGCATAACCGTCGACCAACGCCTTGAGCGCACTGTCGCTGATGCTCAGGCTGCCTTTGGACACGCCGGCTTTCTCGAGCTGCTTGGGCCACAGGTGACGCTTGGCGATGGCGACTTTTTCTTCGGTGATGTAGCCCGACAGGCGAATCACTTCCATCCGGTCGAGCAACGGGCCGGGGATCGAATCGAGGGTGTTGGCGGTGCAAATGAACAGCACTTTCGACAGGTCCATGCGCAAGTCGAGATAGTGGTCGAGGAATTCGACGTTCTGCTCCGGGTCGAGGGTTTCCAGGAGTGCCGAGGCCGGGTCGCCCTGGTAGCTCTGGCCCATCTTGTCGATCTCGTCGAGCATGATCACCGGGTTCATCACCTCGACGTCTTTCAACGCCTGCACCAGTTTGCCCGGCTGGGCGCCGATGTAGGTGCGGCGGTGGCCCTTGATCTCCGCTTCGTCACGCATGCCGCCAAGGCTGAAGCGATAGAACGGCCGTCCCAGGGATTCGGCGATGGACTTGCCGACGCTGGTCTTGCCCACGCCGGGCGGGCCTACCAACAGCACGATGGAACCGCTGATCTCGCCTTTGTAGGCGCCGACCGCGAGGAATTCGAGGATGCGGTCCTTGATGTCGTCGAGGCCGGCGTGGTGTTTGTCCAGCACCTTGCGCGCGTGCTTGAGGTCGAGCTTGTCCTCGCCGTACACGCCCCATGGCACCGAGGTCGCCCAGTCGATGTAATTGCGGGTCACCGCATACTCCGGCGAGCCGGTTTCGAGGATCGACAGCTTGTTCATTTCCTCTTCGAGGCGTTTCTGCACCTGCGCCGGCAGGACTTTGCCCACCAGCCGCTGTTCGAACTGTTCGAGGTCGGCGCTGCGGTCGTCCTTGGTCAGCCCCAGCTCCTGCTGGATGACCTTGAGTTGTTCCTTGAGGAAGAACTCGCGCTGATGTTCACCGATCTTGCGGTTAACTTCGGCGGAAATCTCTTTTTGCAGGCGCGCGACCTCGACTTCCTTGCGCAGCATCGGCAGGACTTTTTCCATGCGCTTGAGCATCGGCACGCAGTCGAGTACTTCCTGCAGCTCACTGCCCGTGGCCGATGTGAGCGCGGCGGCGAAGTCGGTCAGCGGCGACGGGTCGTTGGGGCTGAATCGGTTGAGGTAGTTCTTCAGCTCTTCGCTGTACAGCGGGTTGAGCGGCAGCAGTTCCTTGATCGCGTTGATCAGCGCCATGCCGTAGGCCTTGACCTCGTCGGTCGGCTCGGTGGGCTGGTGCGGGTATTCGACTTCCACCAGATACGGCGGGCGGTGGTGCTTGAGCCAGGTTTTCAGGCGTACGCGGGTCAGGCCCTGGGCGACGAACTGCAACTTGCCGTTTTCACGGCTGGCGTGGTGCACCTTGACCAGCGTGCCGTAGAGCGGCAGGGCCGAGGTGTCGAAGTGGCGCGGGTCTTCCTGGGGCGTGTCCATGTAGAACAGGGCCAGGGAGTGGTGTTCGGACTTGGCCACCAGGTCGAGGGTTTCGGCCCATGGCTCTTCGTTGACGATGACCGGCAGGACCTGGGCCGGGAAGAACGGTCGGTTGTGAATCGGGATGATGTAGACCTTGTCCGGCAGGTTCTGCCCGGGCAACGCCAGGCCTTTGCCGGGTTTGTGCTGCGGGGCGTTTTCCGGGTCGGCGTATTCGCTCGGGTCTTCGGGGAATTCCTGCTGGTCGCTCATGGGGGCACCTGCGCAATGGGTATGGGTCTTAGATGGGGCAGGTTGGCGGTGGTTTCAACGGTCATTTTCTGCAACGCCGTGTTTCGAAGGCGTGTTCAGCGCAGAGACAGGTTAGCTGGATTTCGGCAGCCATAAAAAAAGCGACGCCTGTGAGGGCGTCGCCTTTGTTCTATTGCCGCTAAAAATTACTCGGACAGTTTGTACGCAATCACATAGTCACCCTGCCTGGTGCCCAGCGAGCCGTGACCGCCCGCCACGACCAGCACGTATTGCTTGCCGTCCTTGCCGGTGTAGGTCATCGGCGTGGTTTGCGCACCGGCCGGCAGGCGGCCTTCCCACAATTGCTTGCCGTTTTTCACGTCGTAGGCGCGCAGGTACTGGTCGAGGGTGCCGCTCAGGAAACCAACGCCGCCAGCGGTGGTGAAGGTGCCGCCCAGGCTTGGCACGCCCATGCTCAACGGAATCGGAACCGGCGAGCTGTCGCGCACGGTGCCGTTCTTGTGCTTCCAGAGGATCTGGTGGGTGGTCAGGTCAACGGCTGCCACGTAGCCCCACGCTGGCGCCTGGCACGGCAGGCCCATTGGCGACAGCAAGGCTTCGAGGACCACGCCGTATGGCGCGCCCTTGTTCGGCTGCACGCCTTCGGTTTCGCTTTTGCGCGGGCCTTGGGCGGCGATTTCAGCGGCCGGGATCATTTTCGATTTGAACGCCATGTAGCTCGGGTTCACGAAAGCGATCTGACGCACCGGGTCAACCGAGATACCGCCCCAGTCGAACACGCCGAAGTTGCCGGGATACACGATCGAACCCTGCAGCGATGGCGGCGTGAACGGGCCGTCGTAGCGCATGGACTTGAAGTCGATCCGGCAGATCAGCTGGTCGAACGGGGTAACGCCCCACATGTCGCGCTCTTGCAGCGGCGGCGGCATCAGGTTGAGGTCGGATTTGGGCTGTGTCGGCGAAGTGTGGTCGCCTTCCACCGCGCCTTGCGGCACCGGTACTTCGTTGATCGGCACGATGGCCTGGCCGGTGCTGCGATCCAGCACGTAGATGCTGCCTTGCTTGGTCGATGCCAGCACGGCCTGCTTCACGCCGTCAGCGGTTTTCAGGTCCATCAGGGTTGGCTGGCCGCCAACGTCCATGTCCCACAGGTCGTGGTGGGTGAACTGGAAGTGCCAGCGTACTTTGCCGGTGGCGATGTCCAGGGCGGTCAGGCCGGCGGCGTGCAGCTCGGATTCCGGCGTGCGTGCGCCACCGAACTGGTCCGGGGTCTGGTTGCCCATCGGCAGGTAGAGCATGCCGAGTTTTTCGTCGACGGCGAACATGGACCACATGTTCGGCGAGTTACGGGTGTAGGTCTTGCCTTCAGCGATCGGTGTGGTGTCGTCTGGGTTGCCGCTGTCCCAGTTCCACACCAGTTTGCCGGTGTGCACGTCGAACGCGCGGATCACGCCGCTTGGCTCGTCGGTGGAGACGTTGTCGGTGACGTGGCCACCAATCACCACCAGGTCCTTGGTAACCGCTGGTGGCGAAGTGGAGTAGTAGCCGCCGGCGGTGAAGCCGCCGATGTTGGCGCGCAGGTCAACCTGGCCCTTGTCGCCGAAGTCTTCACACATCTTGCCGGTGTCGGCATCGAGGGCGATCAGACGGGTGTCGGCGGTCGGCAGGAAGATGCGTCGCGGGCAAACAGCGCTGACAGGTGCCGGGCTGGCGCTGCCGGTCGGGCTCTGCTCGGAGGCGTACACGGCGTCATCGTGATAGGTCACGCCACGGCAGGTCATGTGCGCCCAGCCCTTGAAGTTCGCCGCGTTTTGCGTGGAGAGCTTCGGATCGAAACGCCAGATTTCCTTGCCGGTATCCGGGTCCAGTGCGATCACCTGGCTGTGCGGCGTGCACACGTAGAGCATGCCGTTGACTTTCAGCGGGGTGTTTTCGGCGGTGGTTTCACCCGGGTCGTTCGGCCCTGGCAGGTCGCCGGTGCGGTAGGACCAGGCCTCAACCAGTTTGTGCGCGTTCTGCGGGGTGATCTGCGCCAGCGGCGAGTAACGGTCACCGTGGGCGCTGCGGCCGTAGGAATTCCAGTCACCGTCGGGCATGACCGGGGCGGTGTTGGTCATGCCATCGACGCTGTCGCGCTCCAGTTGGCCCTTGATCTCACCCGGGTTGGTGAACTGACTGGCCAGTGCGGTGGCGCCAGCGAGCACTACGGCCACGCTCAGGGCACCGGTGCCCATCGGGGCGGCGCCGGTCACCAGCAGCGGCCGACGGAACCACGGCAGCAACATGACGATGCCCAGTCCGAACAACAGCGACAGGCGCGGCACCAGTTGCCACCAGTCGAGGCCGACTTCCCAGAGTGCCCACACGGTGCTGGCGAACAGCACCAAGGCGTACAGGCCCAGGGCAGCGCGGCGAGCCATCAACAGCAGGATGCCGGTCAGCGCCAGGCCGATACCGGCCAGCAGGTAATACAGCGAGCCGCCGAGCATGCTCAGCTTGATTCCCCCGGCCAGCATGGCCAGGCCCATCAGCAGAAGCAGAATGCCGAGCAGGCTCGGCAATAGACGGCTTCGACTCAAGGCACTATCTGTGCTCATAGTGTGATTCTCCGTGACGTTTCATAGAGTCCCGCGCAAGTTCACTGTAGATGACGATCCGGCGCGGGCATGGTTCATAAACTTGACGCATTCCCTGTAGGAGCGAGCCTGCTCGCGAAAAACCCGAGAACGCCGCGGGGTGTCAGGTTCGCAGCGTTATCGTTGACGTCCATCGCGAGCAAGCTCGCTCCTACAAAGGGTTTGTGGTGTTTTTCAGAACGAGGACTGGACCTTGATCCCGCCGATCAGCGCGTCATCGACCTCGTTCACGCCACCGGGATGGCGGATGTATTGCAGGTTCGGGCGCACGGTCAGCCAGTTGGTCACGTGCACGCCGTAATAGAGTTCGGCGCTGTATTCGGTGTCCTGGGGCGGCAGGTAGGACGGATTGTCGTAATCGAAAACGACATTGGCCTGGTTGGTCGCCTCGGCATTCTTGCGATAGGCCGGGTTGACGTGGACGCGGGCCATGGCAAAGCCGATGTCGTCCCGGGCGCGTGCGTCGAACGGGCCTTTGTAGACGAGGCCGGCCTGGACGTAGTTGTCGATGGCGTTGGTCTTCTTGTCGTGCATCGTGCCGTTGGCGAACAGGCTCAGGCCGCGAGAGTGGTCGCTGGCCAGGCTGGTGACTTGCTGCTGAAGGCCCAGCCACACGCCGTGCTTGCTCGACGCGCTGCGGTAGGCTTCGCCGCTCAGGGCGGCGGGCTGGCCATTGCTGTCCTTGTAGACATCGGTGGCGCTGGCGTTGCTGTAGTAGTAACCGGCGCGGTACTCGCCCGGCAGGCCGTTGAGCTTCGGCGTCCACACCAGCTCCACCGGCAGGACCGCGCCCTGGGTGCCGCTGCCGCTGAGCTTGAAGCCGTTGTCGCGATCAAGGTTCGACGGGTTCTGCTCGTACGCGCCGACCTGTGCATAAAGCTCTGGCGTCAGGTGATATTTGACCCGCAGCGCCCACTGGCTGACCGGCCAGTTGTACCAGATGTCACCCGCCCAGTTGCCGACCTGGGAGCCGCAGAACGCCAGGTTCTGGAAGTCGCAGGGGAAGCTGTTGAAGTCTTCGCCTTCACCGAATCGGCCGACCTTGATGTCGAGTTTTTCATCGAGGAATTTCTGCTGATACCACATCTGCGTCAGGCGCCAGGTCTGGCCGCGGCCCCAGACTTCCTGGGCCGAGGTGAAGCCGCCGACACGCGGGTCGTTGATGCGGTCGTTGCTGATGTTGTTGCCGCTGCGCTCGGTGATGGTCAACTGGAACTCGGCGTCGTTCCAGCCGAGGATCTTCTGCAAATCCAGGTGGGTGCCCAGGCCGAACTGGTCGCTGTAGCGCGCAGTACGGTCGTGGTCGTAGCCGCCATGCAGGTTGCTGCCCATTTCACCGGTGTAATCGACTTTGAAGTCGTAGCCTTTTTCCGCCAGTTCTGTACGGGTGCCATTCCAGTCGCCGAGCATCCACGGTGAGTCGCTGTCGAAGGCAGGTGCGGCTTGAGCGCAGGAGGCGAGGCTCAGCGCCGTGAGGCCGCCGATCAGCGCCAAGGCGTTTGGACTGGCAAAAGATGTTGAGACAGCGCTGTCTCGCGGAGTTTTAAAATCAGGCATAGAGAGGAAGTTCTTGATCTTTTTCTGGGGGAATAACGAAAACAGCGGCGTAAAGCTCGGTGCAGAAGCGTTTCAGCCAAGGCGGGCGCAAGGATAATGTTCTGTTACAAATAGAGAAAGCGCTTTTGCTGACATGCAGCCTTTCGGATTTTGTAACAGTCAGCTCTTTGGACTGACCCCAAAATGTTGGACGGTCTACTGCCACATGCCCACTGACTGAGTCCTGTATTCCACAGGACTCAGTCCGCCGAGCTTTGATTTGATCCGATCATGATTGTAGTAACTGATGTAC
>NZ_RWIR01000087.1 GCF_009764265.1 Pseudomonas sp. PB101 | reverse complement strand
CCCGAACTCAGCAGTGAAACGATGCATCGCCGATGGTAGTGTGGGGTTTCCCCATGTGAGAGTAGGTCATCGTCAAGATTAAATTCCGAAACCCCAATTGCGAAAGCAGTTGGGGTTTTGTTTTTGTCCGCAGAAAAGTCACGGCTACTGGATTTCTATGCAATAGCTCGGCGCGTGGCTATCATGCGGGCCTCATTGTGAGGCGAGACCTGCATGCTGACGTTGTTAAAGCTTCTTAAAGATGGCCGATTCCATTCGGGTCAAGCATTGGGTGCTGCCCTGGGCGTCAGTCGTAGTGCCGTGTGGAAGCAGCTTCAGCATTTGGAAGCTGAGCTGGGTTTGTCTATTCACAAGGTTCGTGGGCGCGGCTATCAATTGTCCGCGCCATTGGCGCTGCTCGATCCTGGCGAGATAAGTGCCCGGGCGATTTCTTGCGACTGGCCCGTCCAGGTTTTCGACTCGATCGACTCCACGAACGCCGAGGCACTGCGCGCCATAGATCGGGGGCAGGCGGCACCTTTTCTTGTGCTTTCAGAGCGCCAGACTGCCGGGCGCGGGCGGCGTGGTCGCAAGTGGGTCAGTCCATTCGCGGAAAACGTCTATTACAGCCTGGTACTGCGTATTGATGGCGGGATGCGTCAGCTGGAAGGCTTGAGTCTTGTCGTTGGGCTCGCTGTTCAGCAGACGCTGCGTGAGTTCGGCATCGCGGCCGCTGGGCTGAAGTGGCCCAACGATGTCCTTGTGGGGCAGAAAAAAATCGCAGGGATACTGCTCGAGCTGGTTGGTGACCCTGCCGATGTGTGTCACGTCGTTCTCGGGGTGGGGATCAATGTGAACATGCAGTCTGCTGACGAGGTCGACCAGCAATGGACTTCCATGCGGCTCGAATCTGGCAGATTGTTTGATCGCAACCAACTGGTCGCAATGTTGGGGGGGATGCTGCAGCAATACCTTGTTCGCCATCAGGCAGGTGGTTTTGTGGCCATCCAATCCGAGTGGGAGCAAAATCACCTGTGGCAGGGGCGAAGCGTGTCATTGATTGCCGGCGTCAATCAGATTGATGGCGAGGTGCTTGGTATTGATGGTCAGGGTGCCCTGCGCCTGAAGGTGGATGGTGTGGAAAAAGTTTTCAGCGGTGGTGAGTTGAGCCTGAGGTTGCGTGATGATTCTTGAGCTCGATTGTGGCAATAGCTTCATCAAATGGCGCGTGCTTGCGGTGAGTGCCGGGCAGGTGCTGGGTGAGGGGGTCGTCGATTCCGATCTCGCATTGCTTGAAGGGCTGGGGGAGCTCAAAGGGCTTGCTCTCGCGTTTTGCCGGCTAGTGAGCGTCAGGACTGCGCAGGAGACCGGCGCGCTGACTTCCTTGTTGAAGGAAACCTTTGGCGTGCCGGTTGTGTGTGCAACGCCTGCGCGCGAAATGTCCGGCGTGCGCAATGGGTATGAGGAATTCGAGCGGTTGGGGCTGGATCGGTGGCTCGCGATGCTTGGGGGCTTTCATCTGGCTTCGGGTGCGTGCCTGGTGCTCGACTTCGGTACGGCCGTGACTGCTGACTTTATCGCTGTGGATGGAGAGCACCTGGGTGGTTTCATCTGTCCGGGAATGCCGTTGATGCGCAATCAATTGCGCACCCACACCCGTAAAATCCGATATGGCGATCAGGCAGCGGAGCTGGCTCTGGAAAGCCTTGTTCCGGGGCGCGCGACTGTTCAGGCTGTAGAGCGTGGCTGTTTATTGATGTTGCGCGGCTTCGTACTGACCCAGCTCGAGTTGGCGCGCAGCTACTGGGGTGAGGACTTTGTCGTATTCCTCACCGGGGGGGATGCGAGTCTGGTTTCTGAGGTGGTGCCTCAAGCCAGGGTGGTTCCGGACCTGGTGTTTGTCGGATTGGCCATGGCCTGTCCCTTGTCCTGAGGTTTTTATGCGTTGGTTGTTTTTGCTGCTGCTTGTCCTCAACGGGTTCTACTACATCTGGCATCAACAAGAGGCGCCATTGCGCGCCAAGGATGTCACGCCTCTAAGTCTGTATCGCGGGTCTCAGCAAGATATTCGCCTGTTGAGCGAGGCGGGCGATGCGTCCAAGGACAAGGCTAAGGCCGTGTCGCCAGACAATGGCTGTCTTTATCTGGGCGGCTACACGCGCCAGGACGCCGCTCAGGCGGTTGAGCGCCGGCTGAGCGGGATGGAGGTCAAGTACCAGTCCCTGCCCAAGGGCTCGGAAAGTGCAGGGTATTGGGTGCGTATCGCACCGGAAAGCCGGCGTTGGCTGGACGATCTGCAGCTGCAAAACCTTTCTAAAGAATTCAATGAGTTAAAACATAAAATAATGCCGTGCGAGGGGGTTGCGCCCACTGAATAGTTTGCATAGAATGGCGCCCGCTCCACAGCGAACACCGGAAACGGTTAGCGATGTGAAGCGAGGTCAACGCAGCTAACCTCAAGATTTAATTGAGAAAATGCTTGACAGAAGGCTGGCATGATGTAGAATGCCGGCTCGCTTAGGAGGGGTTCCCGAGCGGCCAAAGGGATCAGACTGTAAATCTGACGTCTACGACTTCGAAGGTTCGAATCCTTCCCCCTCCACCATTTTTAGCGAGAGCTGTAAGCGCTCGCGGGTATAGTTTAGTGGTAGAACCTCAGCCTTCCAAGCTGATGATGCGGGTTCGATTCCCGCTACCCGCTCCAGGTTTACAGATTTTGCACAGTGTTACGCTCTTGTAGCTCAGTTGGTAGAGCACACCCTTGGTAAGGGTGAGGTCAGCGGTTCAAATCCGCTCAAGAGCTCCATATAACAAGGCAGATATGAAAATATCTGCCTTTGTTTTAGGTGGTTGTGGTTGCGCCTCGTTGTGTTGTCGGGGTTTGCCGGTGCTGAGGTGCTGGTATTGCAGCTGGAGTTGCCTGGTAGTGGTTGTAAAGTCTTTTTCGGGTCGGCATAATGGTCGGCCTGATTTTGTTTTAGGTCAGTAGCTCAATTGGCAGAGCGACGGTCTCCAAAACCGTAGGTTGGGGGTTCGATTCCCTCCTGACCTGCCAGATTCACCTGGTGTGTCTGGCTTTCTTTTCACAGGATCTTCATAGATGACTCCTAAAGCTGAAGCTCAAGGCTCTCGTTTCGACCTCCTCAAGTGGCTTGTAGTAGTCGCTCTGGTGGTTGTTGGCGTTGTTGGCAATCAGTACTTCTCTGCTTCGCCGATCCTGTACCGCGTACTCGCATTGCTCGCCATTGCTGCTGTAGCTGCCTTTGTAGGCCTGCAGACAGTCAAGGGCAAGTCTTTCTTTGTACTGGTTAAGGAAGCACGCACCGAAATTCGTAAAGTCGTTTGGCCAACTCGCCAAGAAACCACGCAGACCACCCTGATTGTGGTGGCTGTTGTTCTGGTTATGGCGTTGCTGTTGTGGGGTCTTGATTCCCTGCTCGGCTGGCTTGTTTCCTTGATTGTCGGCTAAGGGTGTCCCGTGGCTAAGCGTTGGTATGTTGTGCATGCTTACTCCGGTTACGAGAAGCATGTAATGCGCTCGCTGGTCGAGCGCGTAAAGCTGGCCGGTATGGAAGACGGCTTCGGCGAGATTCTGGTTCCCACTGAAGAAGTGGTTGAAATGCGTAATGGCCAGAAGCGCAAAAGCGAACGCAAATTCTTCCCTGGCTACGTGCTGGTGCAGATGGATATGAACGAGGGTACTTGGCACTTGGTCAAGGACACTCCTCGGGTGATGGGCTTTATCGGCGGTACTGCCGACAAGCCTGCACCGATCACCGATAAAGAAGCAGAAGCGATTCTGCGCCGTGTTGCTGATGGTAGCGACAAGCCGAAGCCGAAGACGTTGTTCGAGCCGGGCGAGTCGGTACGTGTCAATGACGGTCCGTTTGCGGACTTTACCGGTGTTGTTGAAGAAGTTAACTACGAAAAGAGCCGGATCCAGGTCGCAGTGCTCATTTTCGGTCGCTCTACTCCGGTGGAGCTCGAGTTCAGCCAGGTCGAAAAGGTCTAGTTGAGCAAAAATCCCAACCCCGCAGCCATAGGCTGTGGGGTTTTGTCGTCACTGGGATAAACGCGCAAGTAACCGGGGAGCCTCTCGAGGCGTTCGAACCCGTAATTGGAGTGCCTCATGGCCAAGAAGATTACCGCTTACATCAAGCTGCAAGTGAAGGCCGCTCAGGCTAACCCAAGCCCACCTGTTGGTCCTGCTCTGGGTCAGCACGGCGTGAACATCATGGAATTCTGCAAGGCTTTCAACGCCCGTACTCAGGGTCTTGAGCCAGGTCTGCCGACTCCAGTGATCATCACTGTCTACAGCGACCGTAGCTTCACTTTCGAAACCAAATCCACCCCTGCTTCGGTTCTGCTGAAGAAGGCGGCCGGTCTGACCAGCGGTTCCGCTCGTCCGAACACCGTTAAGGTTGGCACCGTGACTCGTGCTCAGCTGGAAGAAATCGCGAAAACCAAAAACGCGGATCTGACTGCAGCTGATATGGAAGCAGCCGTGCGTACCATCGCCGGTTCTGCTCGTAGCATGGGCCTTAACGTGGAGGGTGTGTAATGGCTAAGCTGACCAAGCGTCAAAAGGCTATCGCCGGCAAAATCGAAGCAGGCAAGGCCTACAACTTTGTAGACGCTGCTGCCCTGCTGGCCGAGCTGTCGACTGTCAAGTTCAGCGAGTCGTTCGACGTAGCTGTAAACCTGGGTGTTGACCCGCGTAAATCCGACCAGGTCGTTCGTAGCGCTACCGTGCTGCCACACGGCACTGGCAAGACCGTTCGCGTTGCTGTGTTCACCCAGGGTCCAGCTGCTGAGGCCGCTCTGGCTGCCGGCGCTGACCGTGTAGGCATGGACGACCTGGCTGCCGAAATGAAAGGCGGCGACCTGAACTATGACGTAGTTATCGCATCCCCGGATGCAATGCGCGTTGTAGGTCAGTTGGGTCAGATCCTCGGTCCACGTGGCCTGATGCCTAACCCTAAAGTCGGCACCGTAACTCCAGACGTAGCTACCGCGGTTAAAAACGCCAAGGCTGGTCAGGTTCGTTATCGCACCGACAAAAACGGCATCATCCACACTTCCGTTGGCAAGATCGGTTTCGACGCCGTCAAGCTGAAGGAAAACGTTGAAGCCCTGATCGCTGATCTGAAGCGTATCAAGCCAGCTTCCTCGAAAGGCATCTACGTCAAGCGCGTTACCCTGAGCACCACTATGGGCCCAGGTCTGGTCATCGACCAAAGCTCGCTCGACGCGTAAGACACAAATTGGCGCAAGCGATTGCGCCAATTGAAAAATTGGGGTCCCTGCCTGGCGGGGGCTATCCAAGACCGTAGGCGACGCAAGTCTTAAACCACAAGCCTACGCAGATGGTGCTCCCGGTTCCTTACCGAATCAGACACCAAAACGACATCCGGTTTCGACCAGATGAAACGGTAACAAGCAGGAGTTAAACCCGTGGCAATTAAACTCGAAGACAAGAAGGCCATCGTCGCTGAAGTCAACGAGGCTGCCAAAGTCGCTCTGTCCGCTGTCGTGGCTGATGCCCGTGGCGTAACAGTAGGCGCGATGACCGGACTCCGTAAAGAGGCTCGTGAAGCTGGCGTTTACGTACGTGTTGTACGTAACACCCTGCTCAAGCGCGCTGTTGCTGACACTGAATTCAGTGTCCTCAACGACGTGTTCACTGGCCCTACCCTGATTGCGTTCTCCAAGGAACATCCAGGCGCTGCTGCCCGGATCTTCAAGGAATTCGCAAAGGGTCAGGACAAGTTCGAGATCAAGGCAGCTGCGTTCGAGGGCAAGTTCCTCGCAGCTAACCAAATCGACGTACTGGCAACTCTGCCGACCCGTGACGAAGCAATTTCTCAGCTGATGAGCGTGATTCAAGGCGCTACCAGCAAATTGGCTCGTACTCTGGCGGCAATTCGCGACCAGAAAGAAGCTGCTGCAGCCTAAGGCTCGTCAACTTCTCGCGTTTTTTGTTTTTTTCGATGGTCGCGTAGGCCGTCCCCAATATCAGGAATTAGATTCATGTCTATCTCTCAGAACGATATCCTTGAAGCAGTTGGCAACATGTCCGTAATGGAAGTTGTTGAGCTGATCAAAGCTTTCGAAGAAAAATTCGGTGTTACCGCTGCTGCTGCATCGGCTGGTCCAGCTGCTGCTGCCGCCGTTGTTGAAGAGCAAACTGAATTCAACGTCATGCTGACCGAAGCTGGCGAGAAGAAAGTTAACGTGATCAAGGCAGTACGTGAACTGACCGGTCTGGGCCTGAAAGAAGCCAAGGCTGTAGTTGACGGCGCTCCTGCCATGGTTCTGGAAGCTGTTGCCAAAGAAGCAGCTGACAAAGCCAAAGCAACTCTGGAAGAAGCAGGCGCTAAAGTCGAGCTGAAGTAAGCATCGACTTTGCTCCTCCAGCCCGAGCGTTAAGCGACAGGCTGATGGCTGGTGGCTCTTGCCACCGGCCTTTTTCCGTTATTGGCAGCCGACTGGGTCGGTGCCGATAACGAGCTGTAACCACCCGATGCGGTGGCGCAAACCATGGGGTTTGCACGATTTTCTGGCTGCTCCCGTCGGGAGGGGCCAAACAAGCAGGTGACCAAGCTGGGGAACGCTGATGGCTTACTCATATACTGAGAAAAAACGTATCCGCAAGGACTTTAGCAAGTTGCCGGACGTCATGGATGTGCCGTACCTCCTGGCCATCCAGCTGGATTCGTATCGTGAATTCTTGCAAGCGGGAGCGACTAAAGATCAGTTCCGCGACGTGGGCCTGCATGCGGCCTTCAAATCCGTTTTCCCGATCATCAGCTACTCCGGCAATGCTGCGCTGGAGTACGTCGGATATCGTCTGGGCGAACCGGCATTTGATGTCAAAGAATGCGTATTGCGCGGTGTAACTTACGCCGTACCTTTGCGGGTAAAAGTGCGCCTGATCATTTTCGACAAAGAATCGTCGAACAAAGCGATCAAGGACATCAAAGAGCAAGAAGTCTACATGGGTGAAATCCCCCTGATGACTGAAAACGGTACCTTCGTAATCAACGGTACCGAGCGTGTAATCGTTTCCCAGCTGCACCGTTCCCCGGGCGTGTTCTTCGACCACGACCGTGGCAAGACGCACAGCTCCGGTAAACTGCTGTACTCCGCGCGCATCATTCCTTACCGCGGTTCGTGGCTGGACTTCGAGTTCGACCCGAAAGACTGCGTATTCGTGCGTATCGACCGTCGTCGCAAGCTGCCTGCCTCGGTACTGCTGCGCGCGCTGGGCTATACCACTGAAGAAGTGCTGGACGCGTTCTATACCACCAACGTATTCCACGTGAAGGGCGAGACCCTGAGCCTGGAGCTGGTGCCTCAGCGCCTGCGCGGTGAAATCGCTGTCCTCGATATTCTGGATGACAAAGGCAAGGTTATTGTCGAGCAGGGTCGTCGTATCACCGCTCGCCACATCAACCAGCTGGAAAAAGCCGGGATCAAAGAGCTGGATGTGCCTCTGGACTACGTCCTGGGTCGCACAACCGCCAAGGTCATCGTGCACCCGGCAACCGGCGAAATCCTGGCAGAGTGCAACACCGAGCTGAACACCGAGATCCTGGCCAAAATCGCCAAGGCTCAGGTCGTTCGCATCGAAACTCTGTACACCAACGATATCGACTGCGGTCCGTTCGTCTCCGACACCTTGAAGATCGACTCCACCAGTAACCAATTGGAAGCGCTGGTCGAGATCTATCGCATGATGCGTCCTGGCGAGCCGCCAACCAAAGACGCTGCCGAGACCCTGTTCAACAACCTGTTCTTCAGCCCAGAGCGCTATGACCTGTCTGCGGTCGGCCGGATGAAGTTCAACCGTCGTATCGGTCGTACCGAGATCGAAGGTTCGGGCGTGCTGTGCAAGGAAGACATCGTCGCGGTACTGAAGACCCTGGTCGACATCCGTAACGGTAAAGGCATCGTCGATGACATCGACCACCTGGGTAACCGTCGCGTTCGCTGCGTAGGCGAAATGGCCGAGAACCAGTTCCGCGTTGGCCTGGTGCGTGTTGAGCGTGCGGTCAAAGAGCGTCTGTCGATGGCTGAAAGCGAAGGCCTGATGCCGCAAGACCTGATCAACGCCAAGCCAGTGGCTGCGGCGGTGAAAGAGTTCTTCGGTTCCAGCCAGCTGTCGCAGTTCATGGACCAGAACAACCCGCTGTCCGAGATCACCCACAAGCGTCGTGTTTCTGCACTCGGCCCTGGCGGTCTGACTCGTGAGCGTGCTGGCTTTGAAGTGCGTGACGTACACCCGACTCACTACGGTCGTGTATGCCCGATTGAAACGCCGGAAGGTCCGAACATCGGTCTGATCAACTCCCTGGCCGCCTATGCGCGCACCAACCAGTACGGCTTCCTCGAGAGCCCGTACCGTGTGGTGAAAGACGCTCTGGTCACCGACGAGATCGTATTCCTGTCCGCCATCGAAGAAGCTGATCACGTGATCGCTCAGGCTTCGGCCACGATGAACGACAAGAAAGTCCTGATCGACGAGCTGGTAGCTGTTCGTCACCTGAACGAATTCACCGTCAAGGCGCCGGAAGACGTCACCTTGATGGACGTATCGCCGAAGCAGGTAGTTTCGGTTGCTGCGTCGCTGATTCCGTTCCTCGAGCACGACGACGCCAACCGTGCGTTGATGGGTTCGAACATGCAGCGTCAAGCTGTACCAACCCTGCGCGCTGACAAGCCGCTGGTAGGTACCGGCATGGAGCGTAACGTAGCCCGTGACTCCGGCGTTTGCGTCGTGGCGCGTCGTGGCGGCGTGATCGACTCCGTCGACGCCAGCCGTATCGTGGTTCGTGTTGCCGATGACGAAGTTGAAACCGGTGAAGCCGGTGTCGACATCTACAACCTGACCAAATACACCCGCTCCAACCAGAACACCTGCATCAACCAGCGTCCGCTGGTGCGTAAGGGTGATCGGGTTCAGCGCAGCGACATCATGGCCGACGGCCCGTCCACCGACATGGGTGAACTGGCACTGGGTCAGAACATGCGCATCGCGTTCATGGCATGGAACGGCTTCAACTTCGAAGACTCCATCTGCCTGTCCGAGCGTGTTGTTCAGGAAGACCGCTTCACCACGATCCACATCCAGGAACTGACCTGTGTGGCCCGTGACACCAAGCTTGGCCCAGAGGAAATCACTGCCGACATCCCGAACGTGGGTGAAGCGGCACTGAACAAGCTGGACGAAGCCGGTATCGTTTACGTAGGTGCTGAAGTTGGCGCAGGCGACATCCTGGTGGGTAAGGTCACTCCGAAAGGCGAGACCCAGCTGACTCCGGAAGAAAAACTGCTGCGTGCGATCTTCGGTGAAAAAGCCAGCGACGTTAAAGACACCTCCCTGCGTGTACCTACCGGTACCAAAGGTACTGTCATCGACGTACAGGTCTTCACCCGCGATGGCGTTGAGCGTGATGCTCGTGCACTGTCGATCGAGAAGTCCCAGCTGGACGAGATCCGCAAGGACCTGAACGAAGAGTTCCGCATTGTTGAAGGTGCTACTTTCGAACGTCTGCGTTCCGCTCTGGTCGGCCATAAAGCCGAAGGCGGCGCCGGTCTGAAGAAAGGCCAGGACATCACCGACGAAGTTCTCGACGGTCTTGAGCACGGCCAGTGGTTCAAACTGCGCATGGCTGAAGATGCTCTGAACGAGCAGCTCGAGAAGGCTCAGGCCTACATCGTTGATCGTCGCCGTCTGCTGGACGACAAGTTCGAAGACAAGAAGCGCAAACTGCAGCAGGGCGATGACCTGGCTCCAGGCGTGCTGAAGATCGTCAAGGTTTACCTGGCAATCCGTCGTCGCATCCAGCCGGGCGACAAGATGGCCGGTCGTCACGGTAACAAGGGTGTGGTCTCCGTGATCATGCCGGTTGAAGACATGCCGCACGATGCCAATGGCACCCCGGTCGACGTCGTCCTCAACCCGTTGGGCGTACCTTCGCGTATGAACGTTGGTCAGATCCTCGAAACCCACCTGGGCCTCGCGGCCAAGGGTCTGGGCGAGAAGATCAACCGCATGATTGAAGAGCAGCGTAAAGTTGCCGAGCTGCGTAAATTCCTGCACGAGATCTACAACGAGATCGGCGGTCGTCAGGAAAGCCTCGATGACTTCTCGGACCAGGAAATCCTGGACCTGGCTCAAAACCTGCGTGGCGGCGTTCCAATGGCCACTCCAGTGTTCGACGGCGCCAAGGAAAGCGAAATCAAGGCCATGCTGAAACTGGCAGACCTGCCAGAAAGCGGCCAGATGCAGCTGACCGACGGCCGTACCGGCAATAAGTTCGAGCGCCCGGTAACCGTTGGCTACATGTACATGCTGAAGCTGAACCACTTGGTAGACGACAAGATGCACGCGCGTTCTACCGGTTCGTACAGCCTGGTTACCCAGCAGCCGCTGGGTGGTAAGGCGCAGTTCGGTGGTCAGCGTTTCGGGGAGATGGAGGTCTGGGCACTGGAAGCATACGGTGCCGCTTACACTCTGCAAGAAATGCTCACAGTGAAGTCGGACGATGTGAACGGCCGTACCAAGATGTACAAGAACATCGTGGATGGCGATCACCGTATGGAGCCGGGCATGCCCGAGTCCTTCAACGTGTTGATCAAGGAAATTCGTTCCCTCGGCATCGATATCGATCTGGAAACCGAATAACACGTGACGCGAATCGAGAGCGGGGCAGGATTGCCCGCTCTCTGCTCCGCCAGGAGGAAAGGCCTTGAAAGACCTACTGAATTTGCTGAAAAACCAGGGTCAAGTCGAAGAGTTCGACGCCATCCGTATCGGACTGGCATCGCCTGAGATGATCCGTTCGTGGTCGTTCGGTGAAGTTAAAAAGCCGGAAACCATCAACTACCGTACGTTCAAACCTGAGCGTGACGGCCTGTTCTGCGCCAAGATCTTTGGCCCGGTAAAGGATTACGAGTGCCTGTGCGGTAAGTACAAGCGCTTGAAGCACCGCGGTGTGATCTGCGAGAAGTGCGGCGTTGAAGTCGCGCTGGCAAAAGTTCGTCGTGAGCGCATGGCGCACATCGAACTGGCCTCGCCGGTTGCCCACATCTGGTTCCTGAAATCGCTGCCGTCCCGTATCGGCTTGCTGATGGACATGACCCTGCGTGATATCGAACGCGTTCTCTACTTCGAGAGCTATGTCGTTATCGATCCAGGCATGACCACCCTTGAAAAAGGTCAGCTGCTGAACGACGAGCAGTACTTCGAAGCGCTGGAAGAGTTCGGCGACGATTTCGATGCCCGCATGGGTGCCGAAGCTGTCCGCGAACTGCTGCACGCTATCGACCTGGAACACGAGATTGGCCGTCTGCGTGAAGAAATTCCGCAAACCAACTCCGAAACCAAGATCAAGAAGCTGTCCAAGCGTCTGAAGTTGATGGAAGCCTTCCAGGGTTCCGGCAACTTGCCAGAGTGGATGGTGCTGACCGTTCTGCCGGTTCTGCCGCCAGATCTGCGTCCACTGGTCCCGCTGGATGGCGGTCGCTTCGCGACTTCCGACCTCAACGATCTGTATCGTCGAGTGATCAACCGTAACAACCGTTTGAAGCGTCTGCTTGATCTGTCCGCTCCGGACATCATCGTGCGCAACGAAAAGCGTATGTTGCAGGAAGCCGTCGACGCACTGCTCGACAACGGTCGTCGTGGCCGCGCTATCACCGGTTCCAACAAGCGTCCTCTGAAGTCCCTGGCTGACATGATCAAGGGTAAGCAGGGTCGTTTCCGTCAGAACTTGCTCGGTAAGCGTGTTGACTACTCGGGTCGTTCGGTAATTACCGTAGGTCCGACCCTGCGTCTGCACCAGTGCGGTCTGCCGAAGAAGATGGCTCTCGAGCTGTTCAAGCCGTTCATTTTCGGCAAGCTGGAAATGCGTGGTCTCGCTACCACCATCAAAGCTGCCAAGAAGATGGTCGAGCGCGAACTGCCAGAGGTTTGGGACGTTCTCGCTGAAGTGATTCGCGAACACCCGGTTCTTCTCAACCGTGCACCGACCCTTCACCGTCTGGGTATCCAGGCGTTTGAACCGGTACTGATCGAAGGTAAGGCTATCCAGCTGCACCCGCTGGTCTGCGCCGCGTACAACGCCGACTTCGACGGCGACCAAATGGCCGTGCACGTACCGCTGACGCTGGAAGCCCAGCTCGAAGCGCGTGCGTTGATGATGTCCACCAACAACATTCTGTCGCCAGCCAACGGTGAGCCAATCATCGTTCCTTCGCAGGACGTTGTATTGGGTCTGTACTACATGACTCGTGAAGCGATCAACGCCAAGGGCGAGGGTCGTGTGTTCGCGGATCTGCAGGAAGTTGACCGTGTGTTCCGTGCCGGCGAAGCCGCACTGCATGCCAAGGTCAAAGTGCGGATCAACGAAACCGTCAACGACCGTGATGGCGGCAGCGTGAGCAACACCCGTATCGTCGACACCACCGTCGGCCGTGCGCTGTTGTTCCAGGTTGTGCCAAAGGGTCTGTCGTACGACGTCGTCAACCTGCCGATGAAGAAAAAGGCGATCTCCAAGCTGATCAACCAGTGCTATCGCGTGGTTGGTCTGAAAGAGACCGTGATCTTCGCTGACCAGTTGATGTACACCGGTTTTGCTTATTCGACCATTTCCGGCGTTTCCATCGGTGTTAACGACTTCGTTATCCCGGATGAAAAAGCCCGCATCATCAATGCTGCTACTGATGAAGTGAAAGAGATCGAAAGCCAGTACGCCTCCGGCCTGGTAACCCAGGGCGAGAAGTACAACAAAGTGATCGACCTTTGGTCCAAGGCGAACGACGAAGTTTCCAAGGCGATGATGGCCAACCTCTCGAAAGAGAAGGTCATCGACCGCCATGGCGTCGAAGTCGACCAGGAATCGTTCAACTCGATGTACATGATGGCCGACTCGGGTGCGCGGGGTTCCGCAGCACAGATTCGTCAGCTGGCCGGTATGCGTGGCCTGATGGCCAAGCCGGACGGTTCCATCATTGAAACGCCGATTACTGCGAACTTCCGTGAAGGTTTGAGCGTACTCCAGTACTTCATCTCCACTCACGGTGCTCGTAAGGGTCTTGCGGATACCGCGTTGAAAACGGCTAACTCCGGTTACCTGACTCGTCGTCTGGTGGACGTTGCACAAGATTTGGTTGTAACCGAGATCGATTGCGGCACCGAACACGGTCTGCTGATGACTCCGCACATTGAAGGCGGTGACGTTGTAGAGCCGTTGGGTGAGCGCGTATTGGGTCGTGTTATCGCCCGTGACGTATTCAAGCCAGGTACCGAGGACGTCATCGTTCCTGCCGGCACCCTGGTAGACGAGAAGTGGGTCGAGTTCATCGAGCTGAACAGCATCGACGAAGTGATCGTGCGTTCGCCGATCAGTTGCGAAACCCGCTACGGCATTTGCGCCAAGTGCTACGGCCGTGACTTGGCTCGTGGTCACCAGGTGAACATCGGTGAAGCTGTCGGCGTTATCGCTGCACAGTCGATCGGTGAGCCAGGTACCCAGCTGACGATGCGTACGTTCCACATCGGTGGTGCGGCAAGCCGGACCTCCGCAGCCGACAGCGTTCAGGTGAAGAATGGCGGTACCGTCCGTCTGCATAACCTGAAGCACGTAGAGCGAGTGGATGGTCACCTGGTTGCTGTGTCCCGTTCCGGTGAGCTGGCCATCGCTGATGACTTCGGTCGTGAGCGTGAGCGTTACAAGCTGCCGTACGGTGCCGTGATTTCGGTTAAAGAAGGTGACAAGGTCGACGCTGGCGCAATCGTGGCCAAGTGGGATCCGCACACTCACCCGATCGTTACCGAAATGAAAGGTACCGTGACCTACGTGGGCATGGAAGAAGGCATCACGATCAAGCGTCAGACTGACGAATTGACCGGTATGACCAACATTGAAGTACTCGACGCCAAAGATCGTCCAGCTGCCGGCAAGGACATTCGTCCTGCCGTGAAGATGGTCGACGACAACGGCAAGGATCTGTTGCTGCCAGGCACTGACGTCATCGCTCAGTACTTCCTGCCAGCCAACGCCCTGGTCGGTGTAGCGGACGGTGCGAAGATTGCGATCGGTGATGTTATCGCTCGTATTCCGCAAGAGACTTCGAAGACCCGTGACATCACCGGTGGTCTGCCGCGTGTTGCCGACTTGTTCGAAGCTCGTCGTCCGAAAGAAGCGTCGATTCTGGCTGAAGTCAGCGGCACCATCGCGTTCGGTAAGGAAACCAAGGGCAAGCGCCGTCTGGTTATTACCCCGAACGACGGTAGCGATCCGTACGAAGAGCTGATTCCGAAGTGGCGTCACCTGAACGTGTTCGAAGGCGAACAGGTAAACCGCGGCGAAGTTATCTCCGACGGTCCGAGCGATCCACACGACATCCTGCGTCTGCTGGGTGTGAGTGCGCTGGCCAAGTACATTGTTAACGAGATCCAGGACGTTTACCGTCTGCAAGGCGTGAAGATCAACGACAAGCACATCGAGACCATCCTGCGTCAGATGCTGCGTAAAGTTGAAATCGCTGAATCCGGCGATTCCAGTTTCATCAAGGGCGACCAGATGGAATTGACTCATGTTCTGGTAGAGAACGAGCGTCTGAGCGGCGAAGACAAGTTTGTCTCCAAGTTCACTCGCGTTCTGCTGGGTATCACCAAGGCGTCGTTGTCCACCGAATCGTTCATCTCGGCGGCTTCCTTCCAGGAAACCACCCGCGTACTGACCGAAGCGGCGGTAACCGGCAAGCGCGATTACCTGCGCGGCCTGAAAGAAAACGTGGTCGTGGGTCGTCTGATCCCGGCCGGTACCGGCCTGGCATATCACAGCGAGCGTAAGCGTCGTCGTGAAGCAGACAAGCCGTTGCGCGTAAGCGCCAGTGAAGTGGAAGCTGCACTGACCGAAGCGCTGAACTCGAGCGGTAACTGAGTTCTGCGATAAATGAGTGTGAGGCCCTGGTCGCTCCGTTCATCGAATCGAGACAAATTGTCGAGATTGGATGAGCGGGGAGGGCGGGGCTTTGCCTTGACTGGGGACAAGATCCTCTTTAGACTCTTGTACCCCTAAATTTGGCGGGAACTCGTTCCTGCCATTTTGCTTTTCTTGCAAGACAATAGCGTCGCAAGACAACAGTGGAGCTAGTAGATGGCAACTATCAACCAGCTGGTACGTCAGCCGCGTAAGCGTATCGTCGAGAAATCCGACGTGCCTGCGCTGCAGAACTGCCCGCAACGCCGTGGCGTGTGCACCCGTGTGTACACCACCACGCCGAAAAAACCTAACTCGGCACTGCGTAAAGTATGCCGTGTGCGCCTGACCAACGGTTTCGAGGTTTCCTCGTACATCGGCGGTGAAGGCCACAACCTGCAAGAGCACAGCGTGGTACTGATCCGCGGCGGTCGTGTAAAAGACTTGCCAGGTGTTCGTTACCACACCGTTCGCGGTTCGTTGGATACTTCCGGTGTTAAAGGTCGTAACCAGGGTCGTTCGAAGTACGGTACCAAGCGTCCGAAGTAATCGGCCGTTTTGCAGTTTTTCATTTTATTGAGTCGATAAGAGTAAGGTCGGGCACGTATCCACAGGATCTGTCCCGGGCTAACCTGAAGACCGTTTGAGGGCTTATCAATGCCAAGACGTCGCGTAGCAGCCAAGCGTGAGATTCTGGACGATCCGAAATACGGAAGCCAAATCCTCGCCAAATTCATGAACCACGTAATGGAAAGCGGCAAGAAAGCCGTTGCCGAGCGTATCGTTTATGGTGCCCTGGATACCGTGAAGGCTCGTAAGGCCGGCACCGATCCCCTGGAACTCTTCGAAAAAGCACTCGACGCCATCGCTCCGCTGGTCGAAGTGAAGTCGCGCCGCGTTGGTGGTGCTACTTACCAGGTTCCGGTCGAAGTTCGTCCTTCCCGCCGTAACGCTCTGGCAATGCGCTGGTTGGTAGACTTCGCCCGCAAGCGCGGCGAGAAGTCTATGGCTCTGCGTTTGGCTGGCGAACTGTTGGACGCCGCTGAAGGCAAAGGTGCTGCAGTTAAGAAGCGTGAAGACGTGCACCGTATGGCTGAAGCCAACAAGGCTTTCTCGCACTACCGCTTCTAATTCTAGCGTCACTCATTTTGCGAGGGCTTTATGGCTCGTACTACACCGATTAATCGCTACCGTAACATCGGTATCGTTGCTCACGTGGATGCTGGTAAAACCACCACCACCGAGCGCGTCCTTTTTTACACTGGCAAAAGCCACAAGATGGGCGAAGTGCATGACGGCGCTGCGACCACCGACTGGATGGTTCAGGAGCAGGAGCGTGGTATTACCATTACTTCTGCTGCCATTACCGCCTTCTGGCAGGGTTCCGCCAAGCAGCACAAAGACCAGTACCGCTTCAACGTCATCGATACCCCGGGTCACGTAGACTTCACCATTGAAGTTGAACGTTCCCTGCGTGTACTCGACGGCGCGGTCGTTGTGTTCTGCGGCACCTCCGGCGTTGAGCCTCAGTCCGAAACCGTATGGCGTCAAGCCAACAAGTACGGCGTTCCACGTATTGTTTACGTGAACAAGATGGACCGTGCCGGTGCGAACTTCCTGCGCGTGATCGCTCAGATCAAGCAGCGTCTGGGTCACACTCCGGTGCCGATCCAGTTGGCTATCGGTTCCGAAGACAACTTCCAGGGTCAGATCGATCTGATGACCATGGAAGCGGTTTACTGGAACGATGCTGACAAAGGCATGACTCCTCGTCGTGAAGCTATCCCTGCTGAACTGCAGGAGCTGGCTGAAGAGTGGCGCAACAACATGGTCGAGGCTGCGGCCGAAGCCAACGAAGAACTGATGAACAAGTACCTTGAGGGTGAGGAACTCACCATCGAGGAAATCAAGGCCGCTCTGCGTCAGCGTACTATCGCTGGTGAGATCGTTCTGGCTGTTTGCGGTTCTTCCTTCAAGAACAAGGGTGTTCCCCTGGTTCTCGACGCCGTTATCGACTACCTGCCGGCTCCTGTCGACATTCCTGCTATCAAGGGTTCCAACCCTGATAACGAGGAAGAAGAGATGGAGCGTCATGCAGACGACAACGAGCCGTTCTCGGCTCTGGCGTTCAAGATCGCTACCGACCCATTCGTGGGTACCTTGACCTTCGTCCGCGTTTACTCGGGCGTGTTGGCCTCCGGCGACGGCGTGATCAACTCGGTCAAAGGCAAGAAAGAGCGCGTGGGTCGTATGGTGCAAATGCACGCAAACGCCCGTGAAGAGATCAAGGAAGTACGCGCTGGTGACATCGCGGCCCTGATCGGCATGAAGGACGTCACCACTGGTGAAACTTTGTGCAACGCTGACAAGCCAATCATCCTGGTTCGCATGGACTTCCCGGAGCCGGTTATTTCGGTTGCCGTTGAGCCAAAGACCAAGGATGACCAGGAAAAAATGGGTATCGCTCTGGGCAAACTTGCTCAGGAAGACCCGTCTTTCCGCGTCAAGACTGATGAAGAGACTGGTCAAACGATCATCTCTGGCATGGGCGAGTTGCACCTGGACATCCTGGTTGACCGGATGCGCCGTGAGTTCAACGTCGAAGCCAACATCGGTAAGCCTCAGGTTTCGTATCGTGAGCGCATCACGAAGAATTGCGAAATCGAAGGCAAGTTCGTTCGCCAGTCCGGCGGTCGTGGCCAGTTCGGCCATTGCTGGATCCGTTTTGCTCCTGCTGACGAAGGTCAGGAAGGTCTGCAATTCGTGAACGAAGTAGTGGGTGGTGTGGTTCCTAAGGAATACATCCCGGCTATCCAGAAGGGTATCGAAGAGCAGATGAAGAACGGCGTAGTTGCCGGCTATCCGCTGATCGGCCTGAAGGCTACCGTGTTTGATGGTTCTTACCACGACGTCGACTCGAACGAGATGGCGTTTAAGGTGGCTGCTTCCATGGCGACCAAGCAACTGGCCCAGAAGGGCGGTGGTGAGTTGCTCGAGCCGATCATGGCGGTAGAGGTTGTTACGCCTGAAGACTATATGGGTGACGTGATGGGCGACCTTAACCGTCGTCGCGGCATGATTCTGGGTATGGAAGACACGGTCTCCGGTAAGGTGATCCGTGCTGAAGTTCCGTTGGGCGAGATGTTCGGTTATGCAACTGACGTTCGTTCGATGTCCCAGGGTCGCGCAAGCTACTCTATGGAATTCAAAAAATACAATACAGCTCCGTCGCACATCGTCGAAACTGTAACCAAAAAACAAGGCTGATTCAGTCCTTTAGGCAAGGAGTTAATTGTCGTGGCTAAAGAAAAATTTGATCGTTCCCTACCGCACGTCAACGTTGGCACCATCGGTCACGTTGACCACGGTAAAACCACTCTGACCGCAGCTCTGACTCGCGTTTGCTCCGAAGTTTTCGGTTCCGCAATCGTTGATTTCGATAAAATCGACAGCGCTCCAGAAGAAAAAGCTCGTGGTATCACCATCAACACCGCGCACGTCGAGTACAACTCGAAGATCCGTCACTACGCTCACGTTGACTGCCCAGGTCACGCTGACTATGTGAAGAACATGATCACCGGTGCTGCCCAGATGGACGGCGCGATCCTGGTTTGCTCGGCCGCTGATGGTCCGATGCCACAAACCCGTGAGCACATCCTGCTGTCCCGTCAGGTAGGCGTTCCGTACATCGTGGTTTTCCTGAACAAGGCTGACCTGGTAGACGACGCTGAGCTGCTGGAACTGGTCGAGATGGAAGTTCGCGACCTGCTGTCCACCTACGACTTCCCGGGCGATGACACTCCAATCATCATCGGTTCGGCTCGTATGGCGCTGGAAGGCAAAGACGACAACGAAATGGGCACCACTGCCGTTCGTAAACTGGTTGAAACCCTGGACAGCTACATCCCAGAACCAGAGCGCGCTATCGACAAGCCATTCCTGATGCCAATCGAAGACGTATTCTCGATCTCCGGTCGTGGTACTGTTGTGACTGGTCGTATCGAGCGCGGTATCGTTCGCGTTCAGGATTCGCTGGAAATCGTTGGTCTGCGTGACACCACCACCACCACCTGCACCGGTGTTGAAATGTTCCGCAAGCTGCTCGACGAAGGTCGTGCTGGCGAGAACTGCGGCGTTCTGCTGCGTGGTACCAAGCGTGACGACGTTGAGCGTGGCCAGGTTCTGGTTAAGCCGGGTTCGGTTAAGCCGCACACCAAGTTCACCGCAGAAGTTTACGTTCTGAGCAAGGAAGAAGGCGGCCGTCACACTCCGTTCTTCAAAGGCTACCGTCCACAGTTCTACTTCCGTACTACTGACGTGACTGGTAACTGCCAGCTGCCAGAAGGCGTTGAAATGGTAATGCCAGGTGATAACATCCAAATGGAAGTTACCCTGATCAAGACCATCGCAATGGAAGACGGCCTGCGTTTCGCTATCCGTGAAGGCGGTCGTACCGTCGGCGCTGGCGTCGTAGCTAAAATCATCGAGTAAGCATCTCTTTTGAGATAGCTTCGATGCTTTGAAAGGCCCCCGCTCAGCGGGGGCTTTTTTATTGGGTTGACACCCATCTGGGGCGTCTATAGAATTGCGCCTCCTTTTAACGGGCGTATTGCGCCCGGTGGGAATAGCAGCCGGAGTCTGAAATCCAATGCAAAATCAGCAAATCCGTATCAGGTTGAAGGCTTTCGACCATCGCCTGATCGACCAATCAACCCAGGAAATCGTGGAAACCGCGAAACGTACTGGTGCTCAAGTGCGTGGTCCAATTCCACTGCCTACCCGTAAAGAGCGGTTCACCGTTCTGGTCTCCCCGCACGTCAACAAAGACGCGCGTGACCAGTACGAGATCCGTACTCATAAGCGCGTTCTGGACATCGTCCAACCAACGGATAAAACCGTTGATGCTCTTATGAAGCTTGATCTTGCGGCCGGTGTGGAAGTGCAGATCAGCCTCGGCTAAGACTCGGTCTTAGTCGTGTAACGCTCTGAAATGGGCGGCCATAGCGGGTGAAAGCCCCGTACACTCATGAGGTTTACAACATGACTATTGGTGTAGTCGGTCGTAAATGCGGTATGACCCGTATTTTCACCGAAGAAGGTGTCTCCATTCCGGTCACGGTCATTGAGATCGAGCCGAATCGCGTCACCCAGTTCAAAACTGAAGAGACCGATGGCTATCGTGCAGTGCAAGTCACTGTCGGCGAGCGTCGTGCTTCGCGTGTAACAGCAGCTCAGGCTGGCCACTTCGCTAAAGCGAACGTTGCCGCTGGTCGTACCGTAATGGAATTCCGCCTTGAAGAAGGCGAGTACCAGGCCGGCGATCTGATCAACGCTGAAATCTTCGCCGCTGGTCAACTGGTTGATGTAACCGGTCAGTCCAAGGGTAAAGGCTTCCAGGGTACGATCAAGCGTTGGAATTTCCGCGGGCAAGATAACACCCACGGTAACTCCGTATCCCACCGCGTTCCAGGCTCTATCGGCCAGTGCCAGACTCCTGGTCGTGTATTCAAGGGCAAAAAAATGTCCGGTCATATGGGCGCTGAGCGCGTGACCGTGCAGTCCCTCGAAGTAGTGCGCGTGGACGCTGAACGCAATCTGTTGTTGGTCAAGGGCGCTGTTCCTGGCGCTACTGGCGGCAACTTGGTTGTACGTCCAGCAGCCAAGGCTCGCGGTTAAGGGGAAGCTGACATGCAATTAAATGTAAATGACGCTCAAGCGATCGAAGTTTCCGAACTGACATTTGGCGGCGAATTCAACGAGACGCTGGTTCACCAAGCAGTCGTGGCCTACATGGCCGGCGGCCGTCAGGGTTCCAAGCAGCAAAAGACCCGTTCCGACGTTCGTGGTGGCGGCAAGCGCCCATGGCGTCAGAAAGGTACTGGCCGTGCTCGTGCCGGTACTATCCGTAGCCCAATCTGGCGTGGCGGCGGTACCACTTTCGCAGCTCGTCCTCAGGATCACTCCCAGAAGCTGAACAAGAAGATGTATCGCGCAGCAATGCGTTCCATCCTTGCTGAGCTGGTGCGTACTGATCGTCTGGTCGTGGTTCAGGATTTCGCCGTTGAAACGCCGAAAACCAAAGACCTGCTGGGCAAACTGAACAACATGAGCCTGACCGACGTTCTGATCGTGTCCGACGCTGTTGATCAGAACCTGTACCTGGCTGCTCGTAACCTGCCACACGTTGATGTACGTGACGTGCAAGGTTCCGATCCAGTTAGTCTGATCGCATACGACAAGGTGTTGATCACCGTGTCGGCCGTGAAGAAATTCGAGGAGCTGCTGGGATGAACCAGGAACGCGTATTTAAAGTTCTGCTTGGCCCGCACGTTTCCGAGAAGGCTACGGTTCTGGCAGACAAGAAAGGCCAGTTCGTTTTCAAGGTTGCTACTGATGCAACCAAGCTGGAAATCAAGAAGGCCGTCGAAAGCCTGTTCAGCGTGAAAGTAGAGCGCGTCACTACCCTGAACGTTCTGGGTAAGAGCAAGCGCACTGCTCGCGGTCTGGGCAAGCGTAATGACTGGAAGAAGGCAGTTATCTCCCTTCAGCCAGGCCAAGATCTCGATTTCAGCAGCAGTGCTGAGTAAGGAAGGGGTGCATCATGGCAATCGTTAAATGCAAACCGACTTCCCCTGGCCGCCGTTTTGTGGTCAAGGTGGTCAACCAGGAGCTGCATAAAGGCGCTCCTCACGCACCGCTGCTCGAGAAGAAGTCGAAGACTGGTGGTCGTAACAACAATGGCCGTATTACCACTCGTCACATCGGTGGTGGTCATAAGCAGCATTACCGTATGGTCGATTTCCGTCGCAACGACAAAGATGGCATCGTCGCCACTGTCGAGCGTATCGAATACGATCCAAACCGTACTGCTCACATCGCACTGCTCTGCTACGCAGACGGCGAGCGCCGCTACATCATCGCCCCTAAAGGCGTGAGTGCTGGCGACCAGCTGATCGCAGGCGCTCTGGCTCCAATCAAGCCAGGCAACGCTCTGCAACTGCGCAACATTCCAGTCGGTTCTACCGTACACGGCATCGAACTGAAGCCAGGTAAAGGCGCACAGATCGCTCGTTCCGCTGGTGCTTCGGCTCAGCTGATCGCTCGTGAAGGTGTGTACGTTACCCTGCGTCTGCGTTCCGGTGAAATGCGTAAAGTCCTGGCTGAATGCCGTGCGACCCTGGGCGAAGTCTCGAACTCCGAGCACAGCCTGCGTTCGCTGGGTAAAGCTGGTGCCAAACGCTGGCGTGGCGTTCGCCCAACCGTTCGTGGTGTTGCCATGAACCCGGTTGACCACCCACATGGTGGTGGTGAAGGTCGTACCTCTGGTGGTCGTCATCCGGTATCGCCATGGGGCTTCCCGACTAAGGGCGCGAAGACTCGTGGTAATAAGCGTACCGACAAAATGATCGTCCGTCGTCGCAAGTAAATAGAGGGATACGACAGTGCCACGTTCTCTGAAAAAAGGTCCTTTTATCGATCTTCACCTACTGAAGAAGATCGAAGTGGCGGCGGAAAAGAACGATCGCAAACCAGTGAAAACCTGGTCGCGCCGTTCGATGATCCTGCCACAAATGGTCGGTTTGACCATCGCAGTACACAACGGTCGTCAGCACGTCCCAGTTCTCGTGAACGAAGACATGGTCGGCCACAAACTGGGCGAGTTCGCCGGTACCCGCACTTATCGCGGGCACGTGGCAGACAAGAAAGCCAAGCGTTAAGGGGTTAGGAAATGGAAGTAGCCGCTAAGTTGTCGGGCGCTCGAATCTCCGCCCAGAAAGCCCGCTTGGTCGCCGACCAGATCCGCGGGAAGAAGGTGGGCGAAGCGCTCAACCTGTTGGCTTTCAGCAGTAAGAAAGCCGCCGAGATCATGAAGAAAGTGCTGGAGTCGGCCGTAGCCAACGCCGAGCATAACGAAGGCGCAGACGTTGATGACCTGAAGGTCAGCACTGTTTTCGTCAACGAAGGGCGTTCGCTGAAGCGCATCATGCCACGTGCCAAAGGCCGTGCTGATCGCATCGTCAAGCGGTCTTGCCATATCACTGTCAAGGTTGCTGACAAGTAACGGAGTCGAAGAGATGGGTCAGAAAGTACATCCCATTGGCATTCGCCTGGGAATCGTCAAGGAGCACACCTCCGTCTGGTACGCAGACGGTCGGACTTATGCGGACTATTTGCTCGCAGATCTGAATGTGCGTGAGTACCTCCAAGACAAACTAAAAAGCGCGTCCGTAAGCCGTATCGATATCCATCGTCCGGCCCAAACTGCACGCATCACCATCCACACCGCTCGTCCAGGTATCGTTATCGGGAAGAAAGGTGAAGATGTTGAGAAACTGCGTCAGGACCTGACCAAGCAAATGGGTGTGCCTGTGCACATCAATATCGAAGAGATCCGCAAGCCGGAACTCGACGGTATGCTGGTTGCGCAGAGCGTAGCTCAGCAGCTGGAGCGTCGCGTAATGTTCCGTCGCGCTATGAAGCGCGCTGTACAGAACGCCATGCGCATTGGTGCCAAAGGCATCAAAATCCAAGTGAGCGGTCGTCTCGGCGGTGCTGAAATCGCACGTACTGAATGGTATCGCGAAGGTCGTGTGCCATTGCACACCCTGCGTGCCGACATCGACTATGCCAACTACGAAGCTCACACCACTTACGGTGTGATCGGTGTAAAGGTTTGGATCTTCAAAGGCGAAGTAATTGGTGGTCGCCAAGAAGAACTGAAACCACAAGCACCAGCGCCTCGTAAAAAAGCTGCTAAGTAAGGGGTACGCCAAATGTTGCAACCAAAGCGTACGAAGTTCCGCAAGCAAATGACTGGTCACAACCGTGGCCTGGCATTGCGCGGTAGCAAAGTCAGCTTCGGCGAGTTCGCGCTGAAGTCTGTTGCTCGTGGTCGTCTCACCGCTCGTCAGATCGAGTCAGCACGTCGTGCTCTGACCCGTCACGTAAAACGTGGCGGCAAGATCTGGATCCGTGTATTCCCGGACAAGCCGATCTCCAAAAAACCTCTCGAGGTTCGGATGGGTAAAGGTAAGGGTAACGTGGAATACTGGGTTGCCCAGATTCAGCCAGGCAAAGTCCTGTATGAAATCGAGGGTGTTTCTGAAGAGCTGGCGCGTGAGGCTTTCGCCCTGGCTGCTGCAAAGCTGCCGCTCGCCACCTCCTTTGTTAAACGGACGGTGATGTGATGAAAGCGAATGAACTTCGTGAAAAATCCGCACAGCAGCTGAACGAGCAACTGCTCGGCCTGCTGCGCGACCAGTTCAATCTGCGCATGCAGAAAGCAACTGGCCAGTTGGGGCAGTCTCATCTGCTCTCGCAAGTTAAGCGTGACATCGCTCGCGTGAAGACTGTGCTCAACCAGCAGGCAGGTAAGTAATCATGGCTGAAGCCGAAAAAACTGTCCGTACGCTGACTGGCCGTGTTGTCAGCGACAAGATGGACAAAACCATCACCGTTCTGATCGAGCGTCGCGTTAAGCACCCGATCTACGGTAAATATGTTAAGCGTTCGACTAAGCTGCACGCGCACGACGAAACCAACCAGTGCCACATCGGCGACAAAGTCACTATTCGTGAAACTCGTCCTTTGGCCAAGACCAAGTCTTGGGCGCTGGTTGATATTCTCGAACGCGCTGTGGAAGTCTAAGGACTAGGGGTCGGAGAAATTATATGATTCAGACTCAATCCATGCTCGATGTGGCCGATAACAGCGGCGCTCGCCGTGTTATGTGCATCAAGGTGCTGGGTGGCTCCCATCGTCGTTACGCTGGTATCGGTGACATCATCAAAGTTACCGTGAAGGAAGCAATTCCTCGCGGTAAAGTGAAAAAAGGCCAAGTGATGACTGCTGTTGTAGTCCGCACTCGTCACGGCGTACGTCGTGCTGATGGCTCCATTATCCGCTTTGATGGCAACGCTGCTGTTCTGTTGAACAACAAGCAAGAGCCGATCGGCACCCGTATCTTTGGGCCAGTGACCCGTGAACTTCGTACTGAGAAGTTCATGAAGATCGTCTCGCTCGCCCCAGAAGTGCTGTAAGGAGATCCGACATGCAAAAGATTCGTCGTGACGACGAGATCATCGTGATCGCCGGCAAAGACAAAGGTAAGCGCGGTAAGGTGCTTAAGGTTCTCGCTAACAACCGTCTGGTTATTGGTGGTCTGAACCTGGTCAAGCGTCATACCAAGCCTAACCCGATGTCGGGCGTGCAGGGCGGTATCGTCGAAAAAGAAGCTCCACTGGATGCTTCTAACGTCGCCATTTTCAACGGCGAAACCAACAAGGCTGACCGCGTTGGTTTCAAAGTAGAAGACGGCAAGAAAATTCGTGTCTTCAAGTCGACCCAAAAAGCGGTTGATGCTTGAACACTGCTAGGTAGATGAGACCATGGCACGACTAAAAGAGATTTACCGGAAGGAAATTGCTCCGAAACTTAAGGAAGAACTTAAGCTTTCGAACGTGATGGAAGTTCCGCGCGTTACCAAAATCACCCTGAACATGGGTCTGGGCGAAGCGATCGGCGACAAAAAAGTCATCGAGCACGCTGTTGCTGACCTGGAAAAGATCACCGGCCAGAAAGTCGTTGTGACCTACGCTCGCAAATCCATCGCTGGCTTTAAAGTCCGTGAAGGTTGGCCGATCGGCGTCAAAGTGACCCTGCGCCGTGAGCGTATGTACGAGTTCCTGGATCGTCTGCTGTCGATCTCCCTGCCTCGGGTTCGCGACTTCCGCGGCCTGAATGCCAAGTCCTTCGATGGTCGTGGCAACTACAGCATGGGCGTGAAAGAGCAGATCATCTTCCCGGAAATCGACTACGACAAGATCGATGCTCTCCGCGGTCTGGACATCACCCTGACCACCACTGCCAAGAACGATGATGAAGGCCGCGCTCTGCTGCGTGCGTTCAAATTCCCGTTCCGCAACTGATTGGAGTAGGACTATGGCCAAGATGAGCATGAAAAACCGCGAGCTGAAGCGTCAGCTCACGGTTGCCAAGTACGCCAAGAAGCGTGCAGCACTGAAAGCTATCATCGTTGATCTGAACGCAAGTCCAGAAGCGCGTTGGGAAGCTACAGTAGCCCTGCAGAAGCAGCCACGTGACGCAAGCGCTTCGCGCATGCGTAACCGCTGCCGCCTGACCGGTCGTCCACACGGTGTTTACCGCAAGTTCGGCCTCGGCCGTAACAAGCTGCGTGAAGCTGCCATGCGTGGTGACGTACCGGGTCTGGTTAAAGCCAGCTGGTAAGTACTGTCAAAGTCTCGGTGTCCAGGATCGCAAGATCCTGACCACCGGTGGCCTTGAATCTGGATCAAGCCCCTTTTGGGGCTTGATTCATTTCTGCGGTGTGTCTAGAATACCCGGCTCGCCTGAGCCCGTGTTTTTCATGCCCGGAGATTCTCGGCGACACGTAATAGCCGCAAGGCTAATTTTTTTGTATTAGGAGCGTCTAGCCCATGAGTATGCAGGACCCGTTAGCGGACATGCTAACTCGTATCCGTAATGCCCAGATGGCTGAAAAGTCCGTCGTAAGCATGCCATCTTCCACGTTGAAGGTAGCTGTTGCCAAAGTCCTGAAGGACGAAGGTTACATTGCGGGTTATCAGATCAGCAGCGAAATCAAACCACTGCTGTCCATCGAGCTGAAGTACTTCGAAGGCCGTCCGGTTATCGAAGAAGTGAAGCGCGTTAGCCGTCCAGGCCTGCGTCAGTACAAGTCCGTCGATGATCTGCCAAAAGTTCGTGGCGGTCTCGGTGTGTCTATCGTCTCCACCAACAAGGGTGTGATGACTGATCGTGCTGCGCGCGCTGCCGGTGTCGGCGGCGAAGTTCTTTGCACTGTGTTCTAAGGGGGGATAAGCATGTCTCGCGTCGCTAAGAACCCCGTTAAGCTGCCAGCCGGTGTCGAAGTAAAATTCGCAGGCCAACAGCTTTCGGTGAAGGGTGCCAAGGGCACTCTCGAACTGAACATCCATTCGTCCGTTGAGATCGTTGAAGAAGCTGGTGAGCTGCGTTTCGCTGCTCGCAATGGCGATCAACAGACTCGCGCAATGGCTGGTACCACTCGTGCGTTGGTAAACAACATGGTCCAAGGCGTAAGCCAAGGCTTCGAGCGCAAGCTCCAGCTGGTCGGTGTTGGTTACAAAGCGCAAGCAAAAGGCACAGTGCTGAACCTGGCTCTTGGCTTCTCGCACCCAGTGGATTATGAACTGCCGGAAGGCATCACCGCTGAGACTCCTAGCCAGACCGATATCCTGATCAAGGGCATCGACAAGCAGCTGGTAGGTCAAGTGGCCGCCGAGATCCGCGACTTCCGTCCACCAGAGCCGTACAAAGGCAAAGGTGTGCGCTACGCGGACGAAGTCGTCCGTCGTAAAGAAGCCAAGAAGAAGTAGGGCATAGCAAATGACCGACAAAAAAGTTACTCGACTGCGTCGCGCTCGCAAAGCACGCCTGAAAATGCACGAACTCGAAGTCGTGCGTCTCTGCGTGTTCCGCTCTTCGCAGCACATCTACGCCCAGGTCATTTCGGCCGACGGCAACAAAGTCCTGGCAAGCGCCTCGACTTTGGATAAAGAACTGCGTGATGGTGCCACCGGCAACATCGACGCGGCCACTAAGGTTGGCCAGCTGGTCGCTACGCGTGCTAAGGCCGCTGGCGTCTCGCAAGTGGCTTTCGACCGCTCTGGCTTCAAGTACCACGGCCGCGTTAAAGCGCTGGCTGATGCTGCTCGTGAAGCTGGGCTGGAGTTCTAAGTTATGTCAAATAACGACCAAAAGCGCGACGAAGGCTACATCGAGAAGCTGGTTCAAGTTAACCGCGTAGCCAAAACCGTTAAAGGCGGCCGTATCTTCACTTTCACCGCGTTGACCGTGGTTGGTGATGGTAAGGGCCGTGTTGGCTTCGGCCGTGGCAAGTCGCGTGAAGTGCCTGCTGCGATCCAGAAGGCAATGGAAGCTGCTCGCCGCAACATGATCCAGGTTGATCTGAACGGCACCACTCTGCAGTACGCAATGAAGTCCGCTCACGGCGCTTCGAAGGTGTACATGCAGCCTGCTTCTGAAGGTACCGGTATCATCGCTGGCGGCGCTATGCGTGCTGTCCTCGAAGTTGCTGGCGTTCAGAACGTTCTGGCCAAGTGCTACGGCTCGACTAACCCGGTAAACGTGGTTCACGCCACTTTCAAGGGTTTGAAAGCAATGCAGTCTCCTGAATCCATTGCCGCCAAGCGTGGCAAAAGCGTCAAGGAGATCTTCTGATCATGGCTACCGTTAAAGTAACGCTGATCAAAAGCATGACCGGCCGCATCCCTAACCACAAACTGTGCGTTAAGGGTCTGGGTCTGCGTCGCATCGGTCACACTGTAGAAGTCCAGGATACTCCCGAGAATCGCGGGATGATCAACAAGGCTTACTACATGCTGCGTGTCGAGGGTTAATCGATGAAACTCAATGATCTGAGTCCAGCGCCGGGTTCCCGTCGCGAAAAGCATCGTCCGGGCCGTGGTATCGGTAGCGGTTTGGGTAAGACTGGTGGCCGTGGCCACAAAGGTCAGACCTCCCGCTCCGGTGGCACCATTGCTCCAGGCTTTGAAGGCGGTCAACAGCCGCTGCATCGTCGCCTGCCGAAGTTCGGTTTCGTTTCCCTGAAGGCCATGGACCGCGCAGAAGTGCGTCTGTCCGAGCTGGCTAAAGTGGAAGGCGACATCGTCACCGTGCAGTCCCTGAAAGATGCCAACGTGATCAACGTCAACGTACAGCGTGTGAAAATCATGCTGTCCGGTGAAGTGACTCGCGCTGTCACTATCGGCAAGGGAATCGGCGCCACCAAAGGTGCGCGTGCGGCTATCGAAGCAGCTGGCGGCAAGTTCGAGGAATAAATGGCTAAGCAAGGTGCTCTCTCTGCGCTCGGCAAAGGCGGTATGTCTGAACTCTGGGCTCGTCTGCGTTTTCTGTTCCTGGCGATTATCGTCTACCGAATAGGCGCACACATCCCGGTTCCAGGTATCAACCCGGACCGACTCGCGGACCTGTTTCGACAGAATGAGGGGACCATTCTTAGCTTGTTCAACATGTTTTCCGGCGGCGCGCTGGAACGGATGAGCATCTTTGCACTGGGGATCATGCCGTACATCTCGGCATCGATCATCATGCAACTGATGACAGCCGTCAGCCCGCAGCTGGAGCAGTTGAAGAAGGAAGGTGAAGCTGGCCGTCGCAAGATCAGCCAGTACACCCGCTACGGCACTGTCGTCCTCGCTCTCGTTCAGGCTATTGGCATGTCCATTGGTCTGGCGGGGCAGGGCGTTGCGTTCACTGGTGACTTTGGCTTCCATTTCGTCGCGGTATCCACTTTTGTGGCTGGTGCGATGTTCATGATGTGGCTGGGTGAGCAGATTACTGAGCGTGGTGTTGGCAACGGTATCTCGATGTTGATTTTTTCGGGTATCGTCGCCGGTCTTCCGAGAGCGATCGGGCAGTCTTTCGAGTCTGCACGTCAGGGTGATATCAACATCTTCGCCCTGGTTGCCATCGGTTTGCTGGCAGTAGCGATTATCGGTTTCGTGGTGTTCATTGAGCGTGGTCAGCGTCGTATTGCTGTTCACTACGCCAAGCGTCAGCAGGGCCGCAAGGTCTTCGCTGCGCAGACTAGCCACTTGCCGCTGAAGGTGAACATGGCCGGTGTTATTCCGGCTATTTTCGCGAGCAGCATTTTGCTGTTCCCGGCTTCGTTGGGTGCCTGGTTCGGTCAGTCTGAAGGTATGGGCTGGTTGCAGGACATCTCGCAGTCGATCGCTCCTGGTCAGCCGTTGAATATTCTGCTGTTTAGTGCAGGGATTATTTTCTTCTGCTTCTTCTATACGGCGTTGATGTTCAATCCGAAAGACGTAGCGGAAAACCTGAAGAAGTCCGGTGCCTTTATTCCGGGCATCCGTCCAGGTGAGCAGTCTGCGCGCTACATTGATGGCGTTCTGACTCGCTTGACCATGTTCGGTGCTCTTTACATGACGGCCGTCTGCCTGTTGCCCCAGTTCCTGGTGGTTGCAGCCAACGTACCGTTCTACCTTGGCGGGACCTCGTTGCTGATCGTCGTCGTGGTTGTGATGGACTTCATGTCCCAAGTACAATCGCACCTCGTTTCGCACCAGTACGAATCCCTGATGAAGAAAGCCAACCTGAAGGGTTACGGCAGCGGCATGCTGCGCTGACCCATAAGGTTCGAGGAGTTGGTGATGAAAGTTCGTGCATCGGTGAAAAAGCTGTGCCGTAACTGCAAGATTATTCGCCGCGAAGGTGTTGTTCGAGTAATTTGCAGCGCGGAACCGCGTCACAAACAGCGCCAAGGCTGAGTGTGATTGTGCTTCAAGCCCGGCAGCTAGTGCGCTGCCGGGTTGATTATTTGTTATTACAGCGATATTATCTCGCGCCCTATTTCTTGGCTTCCGGGGCGTAGGTAGCTGTCAATTGGAGTCCCACTGAATGGCCCGTATTGCAGGCGTCAACATTCCAGATAACAAGCATACTGTTATCTCGCTGACCTACATCTATGGTGTTGGTCGCACTACTGCACAGAAAATTTGTGCAGAGACTGGGGTAAACCCAGCAGCAAAGATCAAAGATCTGAGCGACGAGCAGATTGAACAGCTGCGTGGCGAAGTGGCGAAGTTCACCACTGAAGGTGACCTGCGTCGCGAAATCAACATGAAAATCAAGCGCTTGATGGACCTCGGTTGCTATCGCGGTCTGCGTCATCGTCGCGGTCTTCCAGTACGCGGTCAGCGTACCAAGACCAACGCGCGTACCCGTAAAGGTCCGCGTAAGCCGATCCGCAAGTAATCGCCCCAGCGAATCGACAGGAATTTAATCATGGCAAAACCTGCTGCTCGTCCTCGTAAAAAAGTTAAAAAGACAGTGGTTGATGGCATCGCCCACATCCATGCATCTTTTAACAACACCATCGTGACCATCACCGACCGTCAAGGTAACGCTCTTTCCTGGGCTACCTCCGGTGGTTCGGGTTTCCGCGGTTCCCGCAAGTCCACCCCGTTTGCTGCTCAAGTAGCTGCTGAACGTGCTGGTCAAGCTGCGCTGGAATACGGCCTGAAAAACCTCGACGTCAATGTCAAAGGTCCAGGTCCAGGTCGTGAATCCGCAGTCCGCGCTTTGAACGGCTGTGGCTACAAGATCGCCAGCATCACCGACGTGACGCCAATCCCGCACAACGGGTGCCGTCCGCCGAAGAAGCGCCGCGTGTAATCCAGGAGATTGTAAAGAATGGCTCGTTACATTGGTCCAAAATGCAAACTCGCTCGTCGCGAAGGCACCGATCTCTTCCTGAAGAGCGGCGTGCGCGCGATCGAATCGAAGTGCAACATTGAAGCAGCACCTGGTATCCACGGCCAACGCCGCGGTCGCCAGTCCGACTACGGCACCCAACTGCGTGAAAAGCAGAAGGTCCGTCGTATCTACGGCGTTCTCGAGCGTCAATTCAGCGGCTACTACAAAGAAGCTGCTGGCAAGAAAGGTGCAACCGGTGAAAACCTGCTGCAACTGCTCGAATGCCGTCTGGACAACGTTGTATACCGTATGGGCTTTGGTTCGACTCGTGCCGAATCCCGTCAGCTGGTATCGCACAAGTCGATCAGCGTAAACGGTCAGACCGTTAACGTTCCGTCCTACCAGGTTCGTGCTGGTGACGTGGTCGCTGTTCGCGAGAAAGCAAAAAATCAACTTCGCATTGTCCAAGCTCTCGATCTGTGTGCCCAACGTGGCCGCGTAGAATGGGTAGAAGTAGACACTGAGAAGAAGTCGGGCGTTTTCAAGAACGTTCCAGCTCGCAGTGATCTGTCCGCCGACATCAACGAAAGCCTGATTGTCGAGCTCTACTCCAAGTAAGGGCTAGAAAATAGGTGCATCCATGCAGATTTCGGTAAATGAGTTCCTGACACCCCGCCACATTGATGTGCAGGTTGTCAGTCCAACCCGCGCCAAGATCACTCTCGAGCCTCTCGAGCGTGGTTTCGGCCATACCCTGGGCAACGCGCTGCGCCGCATCCTGTTGTCCTCAATGCCCGGCTGTGCAGTAGTCGAGGCCGAGATTGACGGTGTGCTCCACGAGTACAGCGCCATCGAAGGTGTACAGGAAGACGTAATTGAAATCCTGTTGAACCTTAAAGGTCTGGCTATCAAGCTGCACGGTCGTGACGAAGTTACGCTGACCTTGTCGAAGAAGGGTTCGGGGGTGGTTACCGCTGCCGATATTCAGCTGGATCATGATGTCGAGATCGTTAATCCCGATCACGTAATCGCTAACCTGGCGTCTAACGGCGCCCTGAACATGAAGCTCGTAGTAGCTCGTGGTCGTGGTTATGAACCGGCAGACTCGCGTCAGAGCGATGAAGACGAAAGCCGCAGCATCGGTCGCTTGCAGCTTGACTCTTCGTTCAGCCCGGTTCGCCGTATCGCATACGTGGTGGAAAACGCCCGTGTCGAGCAGCGTACTAACCTGGACAAGCTGGTTATTGATCTGGAAACCAACGGTACTCTGGATCCTGAAGAGGCAATTCGCCGCGCTGCAACCATCCTGCAACAGCAGTTGGCTGCGTTCGTCGACCTCAAGGGTGACAGTGAGCCAGTGGTTGTCGAGCAGGAAGACGAGATCGATCCGATCCTGCTTCGCCCGGTTGACGATCTGGAACTGACTGTACGTTCGGCTAACTGCCTTAAGGCGGAAAACATTTACTACATCGGTGACCTGATTCAGCGTACCGAAGTGGAACTGTTGAAGACTCCGAACCTGGGCAAGAAATCCTTGACTGAAATCAAGGACGTTCTGGCCTCCCGCGGTCTGTCCCTCGGCATGCGCCTCGACAACTGGCCGCCTGCAAGTCTTAAGAAGGACGACAAGGCGACTGCCTGATCGTCGTAATCACCGAACGTAGTGTTTGGTAAGGAATGAACCATGCGTCATCGTAAAAGTGGTCGTCACCTGAGCCGCACCAGCTCGCACCGCAAGGCCATGTTCCAAAACATGGCGGTGTCGCTGTTCGAGCACGAGCTGATCAAAACTACTCTGCCAAAAGCCAAAGAACTGCGCCGCGTTGCCGAGCCGCTGATCACTCTGGCCAAGACAGATAGCGTTGCTAACCGTCGTCTGGCTTTCGACCGTACTCGTTCGAAAGCTATCGTTGGTAAGCTCTTCAACGACCTGGGCAAGCGTTACGCTACCCGTGAGGGTGGCTACCTGCGCATCCTCAAGTGCGGTTTCCGCGCTGGCGACAACGCGCCTATGGCGTACGTCGAGTTGGTTGATCGTGCTACTGCTGGCGAAGCTGTATCCGCCGAGTAAGACGTCAAAATACAAAAAACCGGGCCTAGTGCCCGGTTTTTTGTGCCTGTAAGAAACGCGCTGTTTGTACAAGCATCTTCTGTGTCTGTGTCTTCATTATGAGATGGGGACGATCATTAGTATTTATCTATCGATTCATGCAAGTTAATGAATTTGTAGCTGTCATATTGATGGTCAATACTCCTTCTCAGCCGATTAGCCGGCAGTTCAAGACCGACAGATGAAGGAAGATCGCATGAGCCAGAACACAACGCTTACCACCGCCAGCGGCGCTCCTGTTGCCGATAACCAGAATTCCCGCTCCGCCGGCCCTCGTGGCCCGCTGCTGCTCGACGACTTTCACCTGATCGAGAAGCTTGCCCACTTCAACCGTGAAAACATCCCGGAACGCCGAGTGCACGCCAAAGGCTCGGGTGCCTACGGTACGTTCACCGTGACGCGCGATATCACCCAGTACACCAGTGCCAAGCTGTTTGACGCAGTCGGCAAGCAAACTCCCACTTTCCTGCGGTTTTCCACTGTGGGTGGTGAGCGTGGTTCGGCCGATACCGAGCGTGATCCGCGCGGGTTTGCCCTGAAGTTCTATACCGAGGAAGGCAACTGGGACATTGTCGGCAACAACACGCCAGTGTTCTTCATTCGTGATCCGCTGAAGTTTCCCGACTTTATCCACACCCAGAAGCGCTTGCCGCAAAGCAACCTGAAGAGTGCCCAGATGATGTGGGACTTCTGGTCGCATTCGCCCGAGGCGCTTCACCAGGTCACCATCCTGTTCTCTGATCGGGGTATCCCTGACGGATACCGGCACATGCACGGCTTTGGTAGCCACACTTACAGCCTCATCAACGCTCAAGGTGAGCGTCACTGGGTGAAGTGGCACTACAAGACCAAACAAGGAATCAAGAACCTGGCTCCTGCCGAGGCTGCACGCCTGGCGGGTACTGATCCGGATTACGCCCAGCGTGACCTGTTCAATGCCATCGAGCAGGGTGATTTCCCGAAATGGCGCGTATGCATTCAAATCATGAGCGAGGCTCAGGCGGCTGCGCATTACGAGAACCCCTTTGATGTAACCAAGACCTGGTCGCAGAAAGAGTTCCCGCTGATTGAAGTGGGTGAACTGGAGCTCAATCGCAATCCGCAGAATTACTTCGCGGAAGTCGAGCAAGCGGCGTTCGGCCCCAGCAACATGGTGCCAGGCGTTGGTCTGTCGCCGGATCGCATGCTGCAAGGGCGTGTGTTCGCCTATGCGGACGCACACCGCTACCGTGTCGGCACCAACCATCAACAACTGCCAGTCAATGCTCCGCGCAGCCCGGTCAACACTTATCAGCGCGATGGTTCGATGGCCTTTGGCAACAATGGCGGTGCGGCGCCGAACTACGAGCCAAACAGCTACGTAGAGTCGCCCAAGCAGGCGCCTCGTTACGCAGAGCCTGCGTTGGCCCTCAGTGGTGCGGCCGATCGTTACGATCACCGCGAGGATACCGACTACTACAGTCACGCCGGTGCATTGTTCCGCCTGATGTCCGACCAGCAGAAATCATTGCTGGTCAGCAACATCGCCGGTGCGATGGCGGGTGTATCGAGTGATGTGGTTGACCGTCAGTTGCAGCATTTCTTCAAGGCTGATCCGGCGTATGGAGAAGCAATCGCAAAGCTGCTCAACGTACAGCTTAACGAAGTCTAAATGAGAAGCAGAACCGCCCTTGTTTGGGCGGTTTTTGCGTTATTTCGGCTGGTTTTCTCAGAATATCTTCGCTTTTATTGCGTCTTGCGAGTGACGTTATGGCCGGGTTGGTTCAAACTATAACTTTCAAGCAGGGAGATGTAGGGCGATGCAAGGCCACCCAGACGTAATCGATTACCTCAACACGTTGCTGACCGGCGAACTGGCCGCGCGTGATCAATATTTCGTCCACTCGCGGATGTATGAGGACTGGGGTTTCACCAAGCTCTACGAACGTATCAACCACGAGATGGAAGAAGAAGCAGGGCACGCCGATGCGCTGATGCGCCGTATCCTGATGCTAGAAGGCACGCCGCGCATGCGTCCGGACGATCTCGATGTCGGCACTACGGTGACCGAGATGCTCGAAGCGGATCTGCGCCTGGAGTACAAGGTTCGTGCTGCGCTGTGCAAGGGCATCAAGCTCTGCGAGCAGCACAAGGACTATGTCAGCCGCGAGATGCTGCGGGTTCAGTTGCATGACACTGAAGAAGATCACACCTACTGGCTCGAGAAGCAGTTGGGTCTGATCAAGTTGATCGGGCTAGAGAACTACCTGCAATCCCACGCCTGATATCGCGGATACAAAAAAGCCCCTGTCACTGATGAAGTGACAGGGGCTTTTTCATGGCGCCCGGTTAAGCCCGATCGCGCTCCAGCAAAGGTTTGAGGTAGTAACCGGTATGAGACTGCTTCATCTCGGCTACTTCCTCCGGCGTGCCGACGGCAATGATCTGCCCGCCCTTGGAACCCCCTTCCGGACCGAGGTCCACAAGCCAGTCAGCGGTCTTGATCACGTCCAAGTTGTGCTCGATCACCACCACGGTGTTGCCGTGGTCGCGCAGGCGATGCAACACGTCCAGCAGTTGCTGGATATCCGCGAAGTGCAGGCCGGTGGTCGGTTCATCGAGGATGTACAGGGTCTTGCCGGTATCACGCTTGGACAGTTCGCGTGACAGTTTCACCCGCTGGGCTTCACCGCCGGAGAGCGTGGTCGCCGATTGCCCCAGCTTGATGTACGACAGGCCTACATCCATCAAGGTTTGCAGCTTGCGCGCCAGGGCCGGTACGGCATCGAAGAACACCCGTGCTTCCTCGATGGTCATCTCGAGGGTTTCGTGGATGCTCTTGCCCTTGTACTTGATCTCCAGGGTTTCGCGGTTGTAGCGCTTGCTCTTGCACACGTCGCACGGCACGTAGATGTCCGGCAGGAAGTGCATTTCCACCTTGATCAGGCCATCGCCCTGGCAGGCTTCGCAACGGCCGCCCTTGACGTTGAAGGAGAAGCGCCCCGGCCCGTAGCCACGGGAGCGTGATTCCGGCACGCCGGCGAACAATTCGCGGATTGGCGTAAACAACCCGGTGTAGGTCGCCGGGTTGGAACGCGGAGTCCGGCCGATAGGGCTCTGGTCGATGTCGACCACCTTGTCCAGGTGCTCCAGGCCCTTGATGCTGTCGTGTGCGGCCGCTTCAAGCGTTGTGGCGCCGTTGAGTGCAGTGGCGCTCAACGGGAACAGCGTGTTGTTGATCAGCGTCGACTTGCCGGAGCCGGACACGCCGGTCACGCAGGTCAGCAAACCGATCGGAATCTCCAGGTCGACATTGCGCAGGTTGTTGCCACGCGCGCCCTTGAGCGCCAGCGTCAGCTTCTTGTTGCGCGGTGTGCGTTTGGCCGGGACTTCGATCTTCACCCGGCCCGACAGGTATTTGCCCGTCAGCGAATCCGGATGGGCCATGACTTCTGCCGGTGTGCCTTCGGCGACGATATGCCCGCCGTGCACGCCGGCGCCCGGGCCGATGTCCACCACGTAGTCGGCCAGACGAATGGCATCTTCGTCGTGCTCGACCACGATGACCGTGTTGCCGATATCGCGCAGGTGCTTGAGGGTGCCCAGCAGCCGGTCGTTATCGCGCTGATGCAGGCCGATGGAGGGTTCGTCGAGGATGTACAGGACGCCCACCAGGCCGGCGCCAATCTGGCTGGCCAGACGAATGCGCTGGGCCTCGCCACCGGACAAGGTGTCGGCGCTGCGATCCAGCGACAGATAGTCGAGGCCGACGTTGACCAGGAACTGCAAACGCTCGCGGATTTCCTTGAGGATCTTGTCGGCGATTTCGCCACGCCGGCCGGTGAGCTTGAGCCCGCCAAAGTACTCGGATGCATCGCCGATCGGCAGGTTGGTCACCGCCGGCAGGGTTTTCTCGCCAACCCAAACGTGCCGCGCTTCGCGACGCAGACGGGTGCCACGGCAGTCCGGGCACGACTGGGTGCTGAGGAACTTGGCCAGTTCTTCGCGCACCGATGCCGATTCGGTTTCGCGGTAACGGCGTTCCAGGTTCGGCACGATGCCTTCGAACGGGTGCGAGCGTTTGACGATGTCGCCACGGTCGTTCAGGTACTTGAAATCGACGTTTTGCGTGCCGCTGCCGTGCAGGATGTTTTTCTGCTGATCAGCGGCCAATTCGTTGAATGGCACTTCCAGACTGAATTTATAGTGGGCGGCCAGCGACCCGAGCATCTGGAAGTAATAGACGTTGCGCCGGTCCCATCCGCGAATCGCTCCTTCGGCCAGGGTCAGTTCGCCGTTGACCAGACGCTTGATATCGAAGAACTGCTTCACCCCCAGGCCATCGCAGGTCGGGCAAGCGCCGGCCGGGTTGTTGAAGGAGAACAGCTTGGGTTCCAGCTCGCTGATGGCGTGGCCGCAGATCGGGCAGGCGAAGCGTGCGGAGAAGATCATCTCTTCGCCAGTTTCGTCGTCCATCGGCGCCACCAGGGCGATGCCGTCCGCCAGCTTCAGCGCAGTCTCGAAGGATTCGGCCAGGCGTTGTTGCAGGTCGGCGCGCACCTTGAAGCGGTCGACCACGACATCGATGGTGTGCTTTTTCTGCTTGTCGAGCTTCGGCGCTTCGTCCAGCTCATAGAGCTTGCCGTTGATCCGGGCACGCACGAAGCCTTGCGCGCGCAGCTCTTCGAAAACCGACAGGTGCTCGCCTTTGCGCTCGCGGATGACCGGCGCCAGCAGCATCAGCTTGCTGCCTTCCGGTTCGGCGAGGACCAGGTCGACCATCTGGCTGACGGTCTGCGCTTCCAGCGGAATGTCGTGATCCGGGCAACGCGGAATACCCACGCGTGCATAAAGCAGACGCAGGTAGTCGTAGATTTCGGTGATGGTGCCGACCGTCGAACGCGGGTTGTGCGAGGTTGACTTCTGTTCGATGGAAATTGCCGGCGACAGGCCTTCAATGGTGTCGACGTCAGGCTTTTCCATCATCGACAGGAACTGCCGGGCGTAGGCCGACAGCGATTCGACGTAGCGGCGCTGGCCTTCGGCGTACAGGGTGTCGAATGCCAGGGATGACTTGCCGGATCCGGACAGGCCGGTGATGACGATCAGCTTGTCCCGTGGCAGGGTCAGGTCGATGTTCTTCAGGTTGTGGGTTCGAGCCCCACGAATCAGGATCTTGTCCAAGGTGGCCTCGCTCGGCGGGCGTCGAAAACGTAGGAGTATACGGCCAAATACTGGATGGATGCACACTATCAAACGAGTGAGTTACTGTCTTGCATGAAGAGTGTGTCAGCAATGCGCGTCAAAGCGTCGCGATATACCCCGCCAATCGATGGGACTGGTAGAATCGCCGCCGGTTCACATGAGGTTTTTCCATGCACGATCCCCACAGCGAGCGCATGAGTGGCAGCGAGACCCGCGCAGCAAGCGGTCTGGCCCTGGTGTTCGCCTTCCGTATGCTTGGCATGTTCATGGTGTTGCCGGTACTGGCGACCTATGGGATGGATCTGGCCGGAGCCACGCCGGCCCTGATCGGCCTGGCGATTGGCGCTTATGGCCTGACCCAGGCGGTTTTCCAGATTCCGTTCGGGATCATTTCCGACCGCATCGGCCGCCGTCCGGTGATTTACCTGGGGCTGATCGTCTTCGCCCTGGGCAGTGTGCTGGCGTCGCAGGCCGATTCGATCTGGGGCGTGATCGCCGGACGAATCCTGCAGGGTGCCGGGGCGATTTCCGCGGCGGTCATGGCCTTGCTGTCCGACCTGACCCGCGAGCAGCACCGGACCAAGGCCATGGCCATGATCGGCATGACCATCGGCCTGTCGTTTGCGGTGGCCATGGTGGTTGGACCGCTGCTGACCCGTGCCTTCGGGCTGTCCGGGCTGTTTCTGGCCACCGGTGGCATGGCGCTGTTCGGCATCGTGATCGTGATGTTCATGGTGCCGCGCTCCACCGGCCCGTTGCAGCATCGCGAATCCGGCGTTGCGCGCCAGGCGCTGATCCCGACGCTCAAGCATCCGGACCTGTTGCGCCTGGACCTGGGCATTTTTGTGTTGCACGCGATGTTGATGTCCAGCTTCGTCGCCTTGCCACTGGCGCTGGTCGAGAAGGCCGGGCTGCCCAAAGAGCAGCACTGGTGGGTGTACCTGACCGCGCTGCTGATTTCTTTCTTCGCCATGATCCCGTTCATTATCTACGGCGAAAAGAAACGCAAAATGAAACGAGTTTTGCTCGGCGCCGTCGTGACGCTGCTGCTCACTGAGCTATTCTTCTGGCAGTTCGGCGACAGCTTGCGGGCTCTGGTGATCGGTACGGTGGTGTTTTTCACCGCGTTCAATCTGCTGGAGGCTTCACTGCCGTCGCTGATCAGCAAGGTTTCACCGGCAGGCGGGAAGGGCACGGCGATGGGGGTTTATTCCACCAGCCAGTTCCTCGGCTCGGCACTGGGGGGAATCCTCGGTGGCTGGCTGTTCCAGCATGGCGGTCTGTCGGTTGTGTTCCTCGGATGCGCCGGTCTGGCTGCACTTTGGTTGGTCTTTGCTGTTACCATGCGCGAACCTCCCTATGTAACGAGCCTGCGCTTGCCGTTGTCGCCCGAAGCGATTCGTGAAGCTGGCCTGATCGAGCGCCTCAAGGCCGTCGTAGGGGTAACAGATGCAATTGTCGTTGCCGATGAAGCCGCCATTTACATCAAACTGGACACAGAATTATTGGATCGCACCACTCTCGAGCGTCTGGTGAACAACCCGGCCGCGACAGCGTGCGAAGCCTAGGAGAACGCAATGGCCCGTGGGGTTAACAAAGTCATATTGGTCGGCACTTGCGGCCAGGATCCTGAAGTTCGTTATCTGCCGAACGGCAACGCCGTGACCAACCTGAGTCTGGCAACCAGCGAACAGTGGACCGACAAGCAAACCGGTCAGAAAGTCGAAAAGACCGAATGGCACCGTGTGTCGATGTTCGGCAAGGTTGCGGAAATCGCCGGCGAATACCTGCGTAAAGGTTCGCAGGTGTACATCGAAGGCAAGCTGCAGACCCGCGAGTGGGAAAAAGACGGTATCAAGCGTTACACCACCGAAATCGTGGTCGACATGCAAGGCACCATGCAATTGCTCGGCGGCCGTCCACAGGGCGACCAGCAGGGCCAGGGCGGCGGTAACAACTACCAGCAATCCGCTCCGCGCCAGCAGGCTCCGCGTCCACAGCAGTCGGCGCCGCAGCAGTCGCGCCCGGCTCCACAGCAGGCGGCTCCTCAGCCAGCTCCGGATTTCGACAGCTTTGATGACGATATTCCGTTTTAAAGCTGCTGAAAGCCTGCAAACGGCAAGCTGAAAAACAAAACCCGCACTTCGATCTGAAGTGCGGGTTTTTTATGAGCGGTGATATTTAGTCGCAGATTCAGGCCGCGAGGAAATCGTTGGCCGACACCACGCTGGCATAAGCAAACGCCAGGGCCGCCATGAACGCCGCATGGACGTGCGCCGCCGGCACCGTCACGCCATTGAATTCCAGGTCACGAGTGGCGCAGGCGTCATGGATCACGGTCACCTTGTAGCCAAAGTCCGCCGCCGCACGGGTGATGCCGTCGACGCACATGTGGCTCATGCTGCCCACGACCACCAGCTCCTTGATGCCTTGCTCGTCGAGGATCGACTTCAACGCGGTTTCGCGGAACGAGTTGACGAAGTGCTTGAGTACTACCGGTTCGTCGGCGCGGTTGAGCACTTTCGGGTGCAGCTTGGCGCCTTCGGAGTTCGGGGTGAAAAACGGCGCTTCTTCGGAAGTGAATTCGTGGCGGATGTGCACCACCGAATCACCGGCCTTGCGGAAGGCCTCGATCAAGCGAACGGCGTTGTCTGCGGCGACATCGGCACCGACCAGCGGCCACTTGCCTTGGGGGAAGTAGTCGTTCTGGATATCGACTACGATGAGCGCTTGCTTGGCCATGACTGTTTCCTCGAAGTGTGTGTTGGTGTGGAATGAAGTATTGGCTCTGGCGGGCGGTCCGGGGATTGGCCGCACCGACATTAAGAGGGGGAAAACTGACAATGGACGCAGAAAGGGCAATCGCCGAGCTCGGTGTGCTGATCTATCCCGGCGCACAGATGGCGGCGGTGCATGGCTTGACGGACTTGTTCGGGGTGGCCAACCGGATCGCTGCCGAGCATCAGAGCGCCCGGTTGCCGCTGCTGCGGGTCAGCCATTGGCAGGTCGAGGGCGATCAGATGCCGGTTCGGGTGTTCGACAGCCATCCCGGCACGGAGCGCGCCCTGGTGGCGGTATTGATTCCACCGTCGATCGGCGGATTTTCCGAGGGCCAGGCGCCACAGGGATTGATCCGCTGGTTGCGTGAGCAACATGCCCGCGGCGCAACGCTGGGCGGGGTGTGCGTGGGCTCTATCCTGCTGGCTGAAAGCGGTCTGCTCGACGGTCGCAGCGCCACCACTCACTGGACCTCGGCCAAAGCCTTCGCCGAGCGTTATCCGGCGATCCGGCTCAAGGCCGATACGCCGATTGTCGATGACGGAGATCTGATCACCACCGCCGGACTGATGGCCTGGTCCGAGCTGGGGTTGCGCCTGGTCAACAGGCTGCTGGGGCCAAGCATCGCCACCAGCACCGCGCGGTTTCTGGTGGTTGAGCACAGCGACAGCGCCAGTGAGTGCGGAAGCAATTTTGCGCCGATTCTCAGTCATGGCGATGCGGCGATCCTCAAGGTGCAGCACTGGCTGCAAAGCACCGGGGCGACCGACGTCTCGCTGGCGGCGATGGCCGAAAAGGCAGGCCTGGAAGAGCGCACCCTCCTGCGCCGATTCCGTACGGCCACCGGGCTCAAACCCACCGAGTACTGCCAGCATCTGCGAGTCGGCAAGGCCCGGGAAATGCTCGAATTCACCAACGGCACCATCGATCATATTGCCTGGACCGTGGGTTATCAGGACCCGGGGGCGTTTCGTGCGACGTTCAAGAAAATCACCGGGCTGGCGCCGAGTGATTATCGGACTCGGTTCGGGGTGACGCCGGGGGCCGCGGCACGATAGGCCCATCACCAAATTCCATACATTGATGTGCCTGACCCACCGCTATCGCGAGCAAGCTCGCTCCCACAGGGTTGGGTGTGCTGGCTGGCATCGTGCAAAATGCCGGAATACCGAAGCGCGTCGTGCAGAATAAAACAGGCCCCATGCCATCACTTTTTGCGTAACCGGCTGATTTAAATCGCCTTACCCCGCAACGGGCCTTGGCCTGATCCCTGCACCCCCTTCAGCTACATTCATCAAGCGTCGATGGAAGGGGGATGCATGACCCCGACAAACCGCAAGAAACTGGTGGTCGCCCATTCGGTGTTCGCCCAAGCGCCACTGCACGAAGTCGAGACCAACCGTGCGCTGGCTCGCTGGCTGGCGCAGATACTGGGGCTCAAGTACGGCGGCAGTTACGACCCGCAACGACACGAGGGGCGCGACCTCTACCTGTTGCCGACCCAGACCCTGGTGGGCGCCGCAGCTGCCCGACAACTGGGGGTCAAGGGGCCGGGGGATCTGTGGGGCGGTTATGTCGACCACGATTTCATCTGCACCAAAGCCATCAGCCATGGCTTGCTCAACCACAACGCCCATGCGCCGCAAGGCTGGGCACCGTTGTTTTCCGAGCGGGTGCGCAGCGTTGTGCTCGACGGTCTAAGTGTGTTCTCGCTGAAGGATGCACGCCCGGCGGCGGAGCATCTGCTGTATACCGGCCCGATCCGCCTCAAGCCGATTCACGCCTGCGCCGGGCGCGGTCAGGAAGTGATCGACAGCCTCGACCGGTTCGACGAAGTACTCGCCCGGCCCGAAGCCCAAAAGTTGTTCAGCGAAGGCGTGGTGCTGGAACAGGACCTGGATCAAGTGATCACCCACAGCGTCGGCCAGAGTTTCATCGGCGACAGGGTGCTGAGTTACTGCGGTGATCAATACTTGACCAAGGATGCAGAGGGCGAAGAGGTGTATGGCGGCTCGAACCTGTTGGTGGTACAGGGCGGCTACGACGATCTGCTCAAGCTGGACCTGGCCGATGACGTGCGGGTGGCTATCCGGCAGGCACAGGTGTTCGACAGCGCCGCGGATGAAGCCTATCCGCGGTTCTATGCGTCACGGCGCAACTACGACATCGCTCAGGGCATCGATAGCGACGGCAAACAGCGCAGCGGCGTGCTCGAACAATCCTGGCGCATGGGCGGTGCCAGCAGCGCCGAAGTGGCGGCCCTGCAGAGTTTCGTCAACGATCCGGGGATGGGCGCTATCCGCGTGTCTTCGGTGGAGACCTACATCGATCAACCGCTGCCGGCAGACGCCATCGAGGTGTACCGCGGGCCGGCGCAGAGCAGTGACTTTCTCCTCAAGTACGTAACGGTTAAATCCTATGACGGCTAGAAGCGAATCCATTCAGATCGACATCGACAACGAACAGATGAGCGGGACTTTTCTGAGCCCCAAATCGAAAGTCCCCGGCGTGCTCTTCGTGCACGGTTGGGGCGGCAGCCAGGAGAGGGACCTGGAACGCGCCAAGGGCATCGCCGGTCTGGGTTGCGTGTGCCTGACCTTCGACCTGCGGGGGCACACCGGCGGCACCGGCATTCCATTGTCCCGGGTGACCCGCGAAGACAACCTGCGCGACCTGCTGGCGGCCTATGACCGCCTGCTCGCGCACCCGGCCCTCGATACCTCGGCGATTGCCGTGGTCGGCACCAGTTACGGGGGGTACCTGGCCTCGATCCTGACGTCGCTCAGGCCGGTGCGCTGGCTGGCGCTGCGGGTGCCGGCGCTGTATCGCGACGAGCTATGGCACGCGCCGAAACGCGATCTGGACAAGCTGGATCTGCGCGATTATCGAAGCACCCTGGTGCGTGCCGACAGCAACCGGGCCTTGCATGCCTGCTCACAGTTCACCGGGGATGTCCTGCTGGTGCAGTCCGAGACCGACGACTATGTGCCCCACGCGACGATCATGAGCTACCGGGCGGCCTGCCAGCAGACGCATTCACTGACTCACCGCATCCTCGACGGCGCCGACCATGCCTTGAGCGATCCGGTTTCCCAGCAGGCGTACACCTCGATCCTGGTCGACTGGATTACCGAGATGGTGGTGGGGGAACGGTTGAGCATTATTCAATCATCCTGATATCGGGGTGTTCTTGCGGGCCTCATCTCGGGCAAGCCCGCTCCCACAGGGGCTTCGGGTGCTCTACCGATCTATGTAGGAGCGGGCTTGCCCGCGATGGCGTCCTCACAAACAGCACAAAATCACTTGGGTTTCTTTGAGATCCGCAATGACTTGGCCTTGGCCTCCACCAGCAAATACATCACCAGCGTAATCAACAGCGGCAGGATGAAGTAAATCGCCCGATAGGCCAGCAGGCCCGCCACCAGGCTGCCCCGCGAAACCTCGTGTTGCAGCAGCGCAACGAATACCGCCTCGAGTACGCCGAGCCCGGCCGGGATGTGCGTGATGACCCCGGCGATGGCGCTGATCAACAACACGCCAAGCACCAGTGGATAGTCCAGCTTGCTCGGCAGCAAGGTGAAAATCACCGCTGCCATCAGTGACCAGTTCAGGGCCCCGAGGGCCAGTTGCAGCACCGCCATGCGTAGCGACGGCAGATCAATCTCGATGCCGCGAATCGCCCACTCCCGCCGTTTGGCAAACCGGCACGCCGCCAGGTACCCGGCGCTCAGCAGCAATAGCAAAACCCCTACGCCTTGCAGTGCGCTGCTGCTGAGCTTCCAGCCCGGCGGCATGCGCACCAGGCCGCTGCTGAACACGGCGCCGGCAATGACCATGTAGCCGAACCAGTTGGTCGCCAGGCTCAGGCCAAGGATTTTGGCGATGTTGCTCTTGCTCACCCCGAGCCGCGAATACAGCCTGTAACGCATGGCGATGCCGCCGACCCAGGCGCTCAGGTTCAGGTTGAAGGCATAGCTGATGATCCCCACGGGCAGGATCTGCTTCCATGTCAGGTCCTGGCGGATGTAGGTGCGGCCAATCAGGTCGAAGCAGGCGTACACCAGAAAACTCAACAGGGTCAGCCCCGATGCAATGATCAGCGTGCGCACCTTGAAATCGGCCAGGTTATCGAACACTTCGCTCCATTCGAGGCGCTGGGCGAGCGTCGCGAACAGCACGATCAGCATCAGGAAAAACAGCATCGTCAGTGGTCGCTTCCAGCGGCTCCAGTGCGACTTCCCGGCGCTTTTGGCGTGAGTTTCCGAGTGGGGCTCAGCGCGGTCCATGGTCAGCACTCCCGATCGGAGGGATGAAGGGTTTCAGACGAGGCTTATGCGCCGGCAACCAGCCGGCCCACGCCGGGAAATGCCGCAGGAAGTGAAATACCAGGAAACCGATGGTCATGTGCCAGACACGCCCGCGTGGCGTGATGTCGCACGACATGGCCTTGCAGTGGTTGTCGCTGAGGTCTTCCAGGCGGTCGAACAGCAGGCGATTGAAGCCACGGTCGCGGATCAGCACGTTGGCTTCCAGGTTCATCGACAGGCTCAACGGGTCGAGATTGCTGGAGCCGACGGTGCTCCAGTCCTCGTCCACCAGGGCGACCTTGCCGTGCAGCGGGCGGTCGCAATATTCGTAGATTTTTACCCCGGACTTGAGCAGGTAATCGTAGGTCATGCGCGCGGCGAGCTTGGCCACCAGCATGTCCGGTTGCCCTTGCAGGATCAGCCGCACATCCACGCCTCGACGGGCCGCATTGCGGATCTCGCGCAGCAGGCGGAAACCGGGAAAGAAGTAGGCGTTGGCGATCACCACCCGCCGCTGTGCCTGGCGCAACACCTGGCGATACACCTCTTCGATGTCGGTCGGGTGCTCGCCGTTGTCGCGGTACACCAGCCGCACCTGGCCATCGTGATCGCTGACGGCCAGTTCCGAGCGCCGTATCCGCCGTCGTTGCCACCAGTATTTGGCCCGCACCGGCCGACCGCATTGCAGCAGGGCGAAGTGATGGATGTCGGCCACCGCCGGGCCTTGCACCTCCACGGAATAGTCCTGCTTGGCCTCGGGGCCGAAGTCGGCCAGGTGATCGGCAGAAAAGTTGATCCCGCCGATGAACGCAATGCTGCCGTCCACCACCACGATCTTGCGGTGCAGGCGCCGGAACCAGTTGGTGCGGATGCCCAGGCGTTTGGGTGCCGGGTCGAACATTTGCAGGTGCACGCCGGCTGCGGTCATGGCGGTGAGGAACCCGGTACTCAGTTCGCCGCAGCCAAAGCCGTCGAGGCTGACGGTGGTGCGTACACCGCGCTTGGCGGCGTCGATCAGGATCTGTTGCAGCTCATTGCCCACCTTGTCCTCGAACAGAATGAAGGTTTCCAGCAGGATTTCACTTTGCGCCTGGCGCAGGGCGTCAAATACCCGGGGAAAATACGCTTCGCCGTTTTCCAGCAATTCGACGCGATTGCTGCCTTGCCAGCCATATTCGACATCGACCGTCGTCGGCTCGCGGATGGGTGGAGCGGGGATGTGGTCCAGCGTGTTCTTTTCCATCGACTGGCTGCTCATAGCTCGATCTCCACCGAAAGCGGGACATGGTCGGAGAGGTGCGACCAGGGCCGGGTGGACAGCACTTGCGGATGGCTGGCCTTGAGGTTGCGCACGTAGATGCGGTCCAGGCGCAATGCCGGCATGCGCGCGGGGAAACTGCGCGCCGGTTTGCCATGATGCGCGGCGAAGACTTCGCGCAGACCGCAGGGCCTGAGCAGTACATCGGCGCGCTGGCGCCAGTCGTTGAAGTCCCCGGCGACGATCACCGGGGTGTCTTCGGGCAGGGCACCAAGACATTGGGCGAGCAACTTCAATTGCGCCGTGCGGTGGCTTTCGCGCAAGCCCAGGTGCACGCAAATGGCATGCACTTCCCGGTCGTCGCCGGGCAAGCGCAACACGCAATGCAGGAGCCCGCGGTTCTCGTGGCCGCTGATGGACACATCGAGGTTGTCGTGACGGATGATCTGGAATTTCGACAGCAGCGCATTGCCGTGATCGCCCGCGGGATACACCGCATTGCGACCATAGGCGAACTGCGGCCACAGGGTGTCGGCGAGGAATTCGTATTGCGGCATCGCCGGCCAGTTGTTGTAGCGCTTGGGATGCTGTTCGTGGGTGCCGTGGACCTCCTGCAAAAACACCACGTCGGCAGACACACTGCGCACCGCTTCACGCAGTTCCGGCAGGATGAAGCGCCGGTTGAGCGCGGTGAATCCCTTATGAGTGTTGACCGTCAGCACCGTGAAGCGGCAAGTGACGGACGAACCCTGTACCCGCATGTCGGTTGCGTTTGAGTGTGCGGGAATATCGGTGTGATTCGCTGTCATGTCGCCTCCCGCCTGACGGCTACTGTTTTTGGATGACTCTGGGGTGGTGGCGAAAGTTTCGATGGGGCTACGGACGGTACATTCTGTACAGGGCGCCACCGAACAACTGTGGGAGCGAAATTCGGCACTAGACTGGTGGCGATGGTCGAACCGATCGAAAAAAAACCCGCGTGAGCCAGGCCGGTGACGATCCGTGCGAGGATCAACGACTTATAGCCCGGTGCTTGCCACGCCAGCGCCGAGGTCGGCGCCAATGGTGGGTAACAGGCCAACCATTTTGCTTTGAACGCAAAAGTCGCGAGCGCGAGTGTTAGTCTGCGCACCACGACGGCGTCACCGTTCTGCTTTCTGCGGGCAATGTCCGAACTTGCCCGGCATTTCCCGATCAGTTCCTTACCGACACAGCCAAAGGAGCGGGTGTTTTGATCAGGCTCAAGACCGCGATATTGCTGGGAGCGCTGCTGTTTCTGGGCAGCGAGCAACTGGAGGCCGCCGCGATCCCCGGGCTGCCGGCCGCCGCGACCGCCGCAACGCCGCCGGCACACCCCGAACCGCTGGTACAAGGCGGCTTGCTGGGTGCCATCAGTTCAAGCATCGACGAGGTGCAGACCAAACTCGATCTCAACGAAAACCTCGTCGACGTCTGGCGCTTGCGTGCCGATCGCGCGGCCGATGAAGTGGATCAGTTGGTCAATCAGCCATCGGCCCGTTCACCGTGGAGCGTGGCCGGCGATTTCCTGATACTGACCTGCGTGTGGGCAGCCGTGTTTGCTGGGCTTTGGCTGCTTGGGCGGCTGACCGTCAGGCGCTTGTGTGAACACCGTTTGCTGCTCAGCCGCGAACGGGGCCAGGCGTTGCTCGGTTACGTGCTGCCCTACACCCTGGCGGCGGTGGTGAGTCTGCCGTTGACCATCTATGCCAGCCAGTTTTTGCCGATATCGGCGGGACGGGCGCTGGCGCTGTGCCTGGCTTATGCCGCCAGCGCCGGGGTATTCGCTGCGTCATTGGTGCTGTCGCTGGTGGTGGTGTTCAATGTCGGGCACAAGCGGCGGGCGGTGCAGATCATCCGCGAGAAGAGTCCCCGACCCTTGTTCGTTATCGGCTTTCTGGTGGCCTTGAGCGATGCCCTGACCAGCCCGCAGATCGCCCATCAACTGGGCAGCAATCTCACCAGCAGCATCGCCGTGTTCACTGGCTTGGCAGCGTCGATTTCCTTCGGCTTGCTGGTGATCCGCATGCGTCGCCCGGTCGCCCAGGTCATCCGCATCCTGCCGCTGGCCCAACGCCTCAGCCAACCGGCATTGCGCGAGACCCTGCGGATATTTTCCGGGCTCTGGTACTGGCCGATTCTGCTGATGGTGCTGGTCTCGATCATCAACCTGATCGGTGCCGGGGCAGACAACCAGAGAGTGCTGCGCAGCGCCTTGTTCACCACGGTATTGCTGATTGCCACGGTGTTTCTCAGTACCACGCTGCACCATCTGTTCAAGGCGCGCAGCGAAGCGGACCTGCGCCGCAGCAGCGCCTACAAGGAGCGCTTTCTCAATCTGTCCCATGCCTTGCTGCGCATCGCCATGGCCATCGTGTTCATCGACATCCTTGGGCGGATCTGGGGCGTGTCGTTGTTCGAATTCGCAGTGAGCAATGCCGTGGGCCGGGCGATCAGTGATTCCCTGGGCCACATCGGCCTGATCCTGCTGGTGACCTGGATGGTCTGGGTATTGCTCGACACGGCGATCCAGGAGGCCCTGAAACCACCGACCAACAAACGCTCGGCGCGTCAGCCGAGCACGCGGGTGAAAACCATCCTGCCGTTGCTGCGCAACGCGATCAAAATCATCCTGGTGGTGATCTGCGCGATCACCACCATGGCCAACCTGGGCATCAACGTCGCGCCGTTCCTGGCCGGTGCCGGGGTCATCGGCCTGGCCATCGGTTTCGGTTCCCAGCAACTGGTGCAGGACGTGATTACCGGACTGTTCATCATCATCGAGGACACCCTGTCCATCGGCGACTGGGTGGTGCTCGACTCCGGGCATGCCGGCACGGTCGAGGGCCTGACCATCCGCACCTTGCGCCTGCGCGACGGCAAGGGCTTCGTGCACTCGGTACCGTTCGGGCAGATCAAGGCCGTGACCAACCAATCACGGCAATTCGCCTACGCGTTTTTCTCGGTGCAATTCACCTATGACACCGATGTCGACAAGGCCATCGAACTGATCCGCGAGGCGGGGCATTCCATCAGCAGCGATCCGTTCCTGCGCTATAACCTGCAAGGCCCGCTGGATGTGTTCGGCGTGGACAAGATGGACCTCAACGGCGTGGTGCTGACCGCGCAATTTCGCACGGTGTCCGGTGGTCAGTATGCGGTGAGCCGGGCTTTCAACCAGCGTTTGAAAAAGCTTGTGGATAACTCCCCGTGGGTGCATTTCGCGCAGACTTATCCACAGCAGGCACTGGTGCCGAGGTATCCGGTCGAAGCGCCGCCCGAGGTTGAGCCTGATCATTCGGCGGTGTTGATGCCGGATCGGCCGCGGTCTCAGTAAGTCGTCAAGGAAATCTTCGGAGGCTGAGATGGCCTCATCGCGGGCAAGCCCACAGATTTTTTTGTGAGCACAGAATTTGTGAACGACATAGCTCACTGTGGGAGCGGGCTTGCCCGCGAAGGCGCCAGACCAGGCAACCTCAGTGCCGGATCAGTTTGTTGCGCACCTCGGCACTGAGTTGCTGATCCAGCTCACCCCAGAACTGCTGCTTGCCGGCAATCTCGGCCGCCACCGGCAGCCCGTCGCGGAACACCAGCCGATTGCTCGCGAGCGCCGGGACTTTCACGCCGGGCAATAGCGTACCGGCGAGGTTCAGCGGATCGACCCCACACACCGCGACCAGGCTGCCGTCATGCGGCCGACGCCGCACCTCGCGCAGCAATGGAATCGCCTCCGGCAACGCAAACTGCTCGCCCGCCAGGCCACTGACAAACCGCCCGCCGCGAATCTCGCCGCGTGCCTCCAGACGATGGAAAGTGCGCAGCAGTTCGCGCCAACTCGGCAACCAGTCCGCCTCACGCTCCAGCAAGCGCCAGAACACCACGCCGTAGCGGCGCAGCAGGGTCATGGCGATGTGTTCCAGAGTGTCGGCGGGCGTGCGCCGGTTTTCCACCACGGGCGCGGCAGGTGCGCGTCGCAGCAGGGCCCAGCGCCCGGCGTCATCCATGCCGCCGATGAATGCCCCGCGCCCACGCCGACTGTTGCGCGGCTGGCGCTTGCTGGCCGGGGTGATCAGGGCGCGCAACCCGGCAAAGCTGTCGGCGTTCACCAGCCCCGCGCCCACCAGTTCCTGCAGGGCGATTTCCAGCTCAGAACGAAGCAGGTGGGCTTCATGGATCAATTCGTCGAAAAACAGCGCGCCGTGCTGGCTGAGGGCGGCGTGGACTTTTTGCGTTTTCGGCGACAGTTCGCTGACCGGCGTCTGTTCGGTCAAATCGCTCCATAGACCGACCCGGTTGCGTGCCAGCAACACAATCGGCGTGCTGCGCAGCGCAGTGCCGGCGGTTTTGTGGGGCGCCGTCAGGCGCGTCCACACCAGTCTGCCGCTGCGGCACAACTCATCCAGCCAGGTCGCCGAGTAGTCTTTGATTCGCGCTGGCAGGATGTCACTGTCCCAGGCTGAAGCGGCGGCGGGGTAGCCTTCGAATTGCGCGATGATGGCAGGTAATACCGCCGCGCCCTGGCCCTGGCTTGCACTCGACACATGCTGCCAGTCGAACAGGAAACGCATGAAATCCTGCAGCGCCACCGGTTCGATTTCCCGACGCAGGCGCTTGACCGTATAGCGGTGGATTCGCGCCAGCAAATGCCGCTCGCACCATTCTTCCTGGGCGGTGCCCGGGGTGAAGCGGCCGCGCAGTACGTAGCCTTCGCGCTCCAGCTGCGCCAGGGCCTGGTTGACCTGCGTAGCGGGCAAGGCGAGCGGTTCGGCAATCCGATCGAGCGCGAGTGGTCCGAAGGCGCTGAGCCGCGCGCGGATCAGTTCAAGAACGGCTTCGTCAGGTTCCCAGGCTTCATCGAATCCCGGCAGGGCTTGCAGCGGGGGAGCCCATTCGGCCTGTGGATAAATCGCCTGCAGGCAGGTCAGGCGCTCCAGTGGCAGCCACAGCGATTGCCCGGCGTTGATCCGCAAACGGCTGGCGCGTCCACTGTCGGCCAGGGTCCTGAGCCAGTCGAGCCACTGTGGGTTGGCGCCGGCCTCGGCATCGGTGATGCATGCCAGGCTCATCAAGGCCTCGTGCATTTCATCGATATTGCCGGGTGCCGGCCAGGCTTCGTCGCGCACGGCGGCAATCGCCTCGGCGTCCAGCGCGCCGAGGTCGTCGGTGGATTGCGGGTCGCTCCAGCGCCGGTTGAGTACGGCTTGGGTGCGGCGTTCCTCCAGCGGCGCGTCGTCGAGAAAGGTATAGGGTCGGGCACTGAGAATCTCCGCGGCCAGTGGCGAGGGCGCCGGCAAGTCGCGGCTGATCAGGCGGATGTCGCCGCGCTCCATGCGCCGCAACAAGACCAGCCAGCCTTCGGTGTCCATGGCTTCGTGCAGGCAATCGTCGAGAGTTTGCTCCACCAGTGGGTGGTCGGGAATCTCCCGTTCGCCGGCGAGGTTCTCCACGCAGGCGATCTGATCGGGAAACACACTGGCGATCAGGTCTTCGCTTTTCATCCGCTGGATCTGCGGCGGCACTTTTCGCCCGCCGCTGTAGCGTGGCAGGGCCAGCGCTACGCCGGCATTCCAGCGCCAGCGCACGCCGAACAGCGGCGCGTCGAGCACGGCCTGGACCAGGATGTGCTCGGCGCTGTTGCTGTGCAGGTAGCGCCAGACGTCGTCCAGTTCAAAACTGTGGCTGGTGGACAGCGACAGCACGATGGCGTCTTCGCTGGCGGCGGCCTGCAATTCGAAGTTGAAGGTACGACAGAAACGCTTGCGCAGGGCCAGGCCCCAGGCGCGGTTGATGCGGCTGCCGAACGGCGTGTGAATGACCAGTTGGGTGCCGCCGGATTCGTCGAAAAAACGCTCCATCAACAACGTGTCTTGCGAGGGCAGGGCGCCCAGTGCTTGCCGCGCACGGGCCAGGTAATCCACCAGTTGCTCGGCACTGGCGAGGTTCAGGCCGAGGGTATCGGTCAGCCAGTCGAGTGCGGGCTGCAAGTGGCCTGGCGCGGCACCCAGCAGGTCATCGAGTTGCGCCTGCAAGCGCGCCACCGCCGAGGACAATTCGGCGCTGCGCCCCGGTGCTTCACCGAGCCAGAACGGAATGGTCGGCGGCTGGCCCTGGGCATCCTCGACCCGCACCTTGCCGGTTTCCACGCGCAGGATCCGATAGGACGTGTTGCCCAGCTGGAAGATGTCCCCGGCGATGCTCTCCACTGCGAAGTCTTCGTTGATGGTGCCGATGTTCAGCCCTTGAGGCTCCAGCAGCACGGCGTAGTCGGCGTTGTCCGGAATGGTCCCGCCACTGGTCACCGCCGTCAGTTTCGCGCCCCGACGACCGCGCAGGGTGCGGCTTACGGCGTCACGGTGCAGGTAGGCGCTGCGCATACCCTGGCGCCCGTTGTAGCCCTCGGCGAGCATGTGCAGCAGCGCCTGGTAATGTTTGTCGTCGAATGCGGCGTAGGGCGAGGCGCGGCGCAGCATCTCCAGCAGCGCTTGCTCCGGCCATTCCTGGCAACTGACCTCGGCGATGATCTGCTGCGCCAGCACGTCCAGCGGCGCTTGCGGGATCAGCAAGGTGTCGAGTTCACCCCGGCGCACGCAGTCGAGCAGCGCGGCGCATTCGATCAGGTCGTCGCGGGTGGTGGCGAACAAACGGCCCTTGGGCGTGCCGCCGACCTGGTGCCCGGAACGGCCGACCCGTTGTAGAAATCCGGCAATCGAACGCGGCGAGGCGATCTGGCACACCAGGTCGACGTCGCCGATGTCGATCCCCAGTTCCAGCGATGCCGTGGCGATCAGCACTTGCAGGTCGCCGCGCTTGAGTCGCTGCTCGGCATCGAGGCGAAACTCCTTGGCCAGGCTGCCGTGATGGGCCGCCACGGCGTCTTTGCCCAGGCGTTCGCTCAGGTGCCGGCTCAGGCGCTCGGCCAGGCGCCGGGTGTTGACGAAAATCAGCGTGGTCCGGTGTTCGCGGGCGAGGGCGGCGAGGCGGTCGTAGACCAGTTCCCAGACATCGTTGGCCATCACCGCCGACAGCGGAACGGGCGGCACCTCGATGTCCAGGTCGCGGGGGCGGGCGTGGCCGATGTCGATGATCTCGCACGGACGGTCGTGACCGACCAGGAAGCGCGAGACGGCTTCAATGGGTTTTTGCGTGGCCGACAGACCGATGCGCAGCAGCGGCTCGGGGCAGAGTGCCTGCAGGCGTTCCAGGCTCAGGGCCAGATGGCTGCCGCGCTTGCTCGCGGCCATCGCATGGATTTCGTCGATGATCACCGTTTGTGTGGTGCCGAGCATCTGCCGACCGGAATCGGAACCGAGCAGCACGTACAGGGATTCCGGCGTGGTCACCAGAATGTGCGGTGCCGTCTTGCGCATCGCCGAGCGGTCTTTTTGCGCGGTATCACCGGTGCGTACGGCGGTGGTGATCTGCAATTCGGGCAGGCCCATCACGCGCAATTGCTCGGTAATCCCGGCCAGCGGGTTTTGCAGATTAATACGGATGTCGTTGGACAGCGCCTTGAGCGGCGAGACGTAGACCACCAGGGTGGCGTCGGGCAGGCCCTCGGGGTTTTCCAGGCCGCGATGCACCAGGTCGTCGATGACGGCGAGAAAAGCGGTGAGGGTCTTGCCGGAGCCGGTGGGCGCGGCGACCAGGGTCGAACGGCGCTGGCGGATCAACGGCCACGCCCGGGCCTGGGCGGCGGTGACCGCTGCGAATGTGTGGCTGAACCAGGCGCTGACGGCAGGGTGGAAGCCGCTCAGGGCACTGTCTGCGGGGATGGGCAGGTTCATGCTGCAAGTTATGCGGGTGGGTGGGCCAAGATGCAAGTACCACTTGGGGATCTCCATTGGCTGACAGGGCCCCTTCGCGGGCAAGCCCACACAGTGTGCCGGTGTACACAAGACCTTTGTGGGAGCGAGCTTGCTCGCGATGAGGCCAGTGGCGACACTGCAAAACTCAGGCAACTACACTTTACGGATGACGGTTGCGCACTAAACCCGCAAAATGCAACGATTCCGGCAATTACCAACGACATCGCCTGGGCGCGTTGTCGATATAGCCATCGTTCCAATCAGACTGGGCCTGCTGACTCTATGCGAATGCGCCTTATGTTACTGGGCGGCGGAAATGCCCTTGGGCAGGCGCTGATTCGCCTCGGTGCGGAGGAAGACATCGGTTTCCTCGCCCCCCGCCCGCCGCAAGACGGCTGGGATGCCGCGAGCCTGACACAACTGCTCGACGACACCCGTCCCGATGCATTGATCAACCTTGCGTACTACTTCGACTGGTTTCAGGCCGAGGCAGTCAGCGAACAGCGCCTGGCCGGCCAGGAGCGTGCGATCGAGCGTCTGGCGGAACTGTGCCAGCACCACAACATCGTGCTGCTGCAACCTTCCAGCTATCGCGTGTTCGACGGCTCCCGCGCCACCGCCTACAGCGAAAAAGACGAACCGGTGCCCTTGGGCCTGCGCGGCCAGGCATTGTGGCGGATCGAGCAAAGCGTTCGCGCCACCTGCCCGCAACACGTGCTGCTGCGTTTCGGCTGGCTGCTGGACGACAGTCCGGATGGCGCCCTTGGCCGCTTCCTCGCCCGCGCCGAACAACCCGAAGAACTGTTGATGGCCGATGACCGGCGCGGCAATCCGACGCCGGTCGACGATGCCGCCCGGGTAATCATTTCCGTGCTCAAGCAACTCGATTGCGCCGCGCCGCTGTGGGGCACCTACCATTACGCCGGGCATGAGGCGACCACGCCGCTGGCGCTGGGGCAGGCGATTCTGACCGAAGCGCGCAGCCTGCATCAGTTGGCCATCGAAGCCCCGACCGCCCAGGCCCACGCCGCGCGTCCGGATGCGGCGGAAGAGCCACAACACGCGGTACTGGCCTGCAAAAAAATTCTGCACACTTTCGGGATCAAACCACGCGCCTGGCGTGCGGCGCTTCCCGGTCTACTGGACAGGTTCTATCGCCATGGCTGACGGTCCCGTTTTGATCACCGGTGGTGCCGGTTTCATTGGTTCGCACCTGACCGACGCCCTGCTTGCCAAGGGGCATGCGGTGCGGATTCTCGATGACCTGTCCACCGGCAAGCGCAGCAACCTGCCGCTGGACAATCCCCGGGTCGAACTGATCGTCGGTGACGTGGCCGATGCGGCCGTGGTTGCCCGGGCCATGACCGACTGCAGCGCCGTGGCGCACCTGGCGGCCGTGGCGTCGGTGCAGGCTTCGGTGGACGATCCGGTACGCACGCACCAAAGCAACTTCATCGGCACGCTGAACGTCTGCGAAGCCATGCGCCAGACTGGCGTCAAACGCGTGTTGTTCGCCTCCAGCGCGGCGGTGTACGGCAACAATGGCGAGGGCGAGTCGATTGACGAAGACACGCCCAAGGCCCCGCTGACGCCTTATGCGGCGGACAAGCTGGCCGGTGAGCACTACTTCGATTTCTACCGTCGCCAGCATGCGCTGGAGCCGGTGGTTTTCCGCTTCTTCAACATCTTCGGCCCGCGCCAGGATCCGTCCTCGCCGTATTCCGGGGTGATCAGCATTTTCAGCGAGCGCGCACAGAACGGCCTGCCGATCACGGTGTTCGGCGATGGCGAGCAGACCCGGGATTTTGTCTACGTCGAAGACCTGGTTGACTTACTGGTGCAGGCCATCGAGAAGCCCCGGGTCGAAGTCGGTGCGGTCAACGTCGGCTGGAACCAGGCGACGACCCTCAAGCAAATGCTCGAAGCGCTCGAAGCCGTGGTCGGCACGCTGCCACCGGTGAGCTACGGCCCGGCGCGCTCCGGTGATATCCGTCACTCCCGGGCCAACAACCGGCGTCTGTTGGAGCGCTTCACTACCGCGGAGCAGACTCCGATGCGTATAGGGTTGGCGCGATTGCTGGGTCGATAGATGACTGCCCTGCGGACATGAAAAAGGCGCCTTTTTACAGGCGCCTTTTTCACGGCCGGAATTTACCTTGAAGCGGGTAGATTCCCTGTGGCGAGGGGGCTTGGCGGATCGCCGCACCGTCCCGTTCAACTGCGCAGCAGTCGCCATCAGTATTTAGTCTGCTCACCAGCAAGCCTCATTCACCACCACGTGAACGTTCTTTAGAACTTGTAACCCAGACCAACCATGTAGATGAACGGATCCACATCCACGTCGACCTTGGCACGGGTGCCCGGGGCAATCGAGTTGTTTTCAACGGTGGCGCGGGTATCGATATCGATATAACGCACCTGGGCGTTGAGCATGACGTGCTCGGTCAGCATGTAGTCGGCACCGACCTGCCAGGCCATGCCCCAGGAGTTCTTCGCCTTGAAGTTGCTGAAGCCGGCGGACTGGGCTTCGCTGCCGACGTGTTCGTCGTAGATCCAGGTGTAGTTGATACCGGCGCCGACGTACGGCTGAAACGCGGACTTCGCGTCCAGCGGGTAATACACCACGCTCAGGGTTGGCGGCAGGTGCTTGAGCGTGCCGAGTTTGCCGTTGGCGGCGCCCAGGGCGGTGCCTTTGAGTTTGACGTCATGCTCGAACGGCGTGGCCGCCAGCAATTCGATCCCCCAATTGTTGGTGAGCATGTAGGCGACGTTCAGGCCCAGTTGGGTGTCGCTGCTCATGGTCGCCTTGCCGCCCAGGTCGGCGCCCGCCAGCGGGCCTTGATCGACCTTCACGCTGGAACTGTCGGCTTTCGGGTTAACGGTGATGGCGCCCGCACGAAGGATGATGTCACCGGCCTCGTGGGCGTGGGCGAGCGGGGCTGCGAGCGCGAGGGCAACCAGCGAAGCGCTGAGCATGGACTTGTTCATGGGGGCTCCAGAGGACGTTAAAAGTTTTCGATGTCCAATGGTAAGCCGGCTAACTATCCAGTCTTTTGATGCAGCTCAATGAAAGTGAGGGATGACTGGTTCTTGTGTTGTTTTTGATGGCCCCATCGCGGGCAAGCCCGCTCCCACAGGGGAACGCATTCCAATGTGGGAGCGGGCTTGCCCGCGATGGCTGTCGATCAGACGCTACATGACTGTCGGATTCACTCCGGCAATTCATACAGGTAAATCTTGTCCGCCTCCATCTGATACCCGGCATCCGCCAGTTCGCTGGTGGACGCCTTGACCTGCAATGCGCCTTCGATCCAGTAAGGCTGATACAACTCGTCGAGCTTCACACCGACTTCGCTCTTGACGTGCACGATCTGGTTCGACGGCGGTGGCGGCACATGGATGCAGGCGCCGAAATACGGCACCAGCAGGAACTCCGTGGTGCGTCCTTCCTCGCTCACTTCCAGCGGCACGATATAACCCGGCAGGCGAATGTTCTGGCCATCGAGGGTCTTGACCACCGGTGCATTGGGCAGGTCTTGCTTGGCGGCGGGCGCCGATTCGGCCGACAGCGCATTGCTCATCTGCGACAGATCATGCAGCGGCGTCATGTTCGGCACTTCTTTCGGCGCGTCGGGCGGGATCATCTCCGACCAGGTCAGGTCTTTTGGCTGGGCCGCCCAGAGGGGCAGGGCGACCAGCATCAACAGCGCAAGTACAGCGCGGGGCATTTTCAACGTCCTCATAAACGGATCGACAGGCCATCGGCCAGGGATTGGCGATAGGCCCGCCAGGCCGGCACGCTACCCATCAGCAGCGCGGCGATCAGGATGCCACCGAGCAGTGTCCATTCATACTCGCTCGGCCAGGAGAGAGGCAGGAACAAGCCATAGTTGGCCTGCACATAACCCTGGGCCGCCGCGATGCACACATACAGCAACGCCACACCGGCGATCACGCCCGACAGCGCGAGGGCGAAGGCTTCGAGCACCAGCAGCGTCGCGACATGCCAGGGTCGTGCGCCCACCGAACGCAGGATCGCCATCTCCCGGCGGCGTTCATTGAGGCTGGTGAGAATGGCCGTGAGCATGCCGATCAATCCGGTCAGGACCACAAACAGCGAGACCACGAACAGCGCTTTTTCCGCCGTGCCCATCAGGCTCCACAGCTCTTGCAACGCCACGCCCGGCAGGATCGCCAGCATCGGCTCGCCGCGGAATTCGTTGATTTCCCGTTGCAGGGCAAAGGTCGAAATCTTGTTGTTGAGGCCGAGCATGAACGCGGTGATCGCTTGCGGCGTGAGGTCCATGTTGCGCGCCTGATCGGCCGTGATGCGCCCCTCGCCCCGGGCAGGCACGCCGTTATGCCAGTCGATGTGAATCGCTTCCATGCCACCGAGGCTGATGTGCAGCGTGCGGTCCACCGGCGTGCCGGTGCGCTTGAGTATGCCGACCACGGTGAACGGTTTGTCGTCGTGCTTGACCAGGCTGATCGCCGCCACGCCGTGGGCCAGCACCAGTTTGTCGCCGAGTTTGTAGTGCAGCGCCTCGGCCACTTCGGCGCCGAGCACCACTTCGAACGGGTCAGTGGCAAACGGCCTGCCATCGGCCAGTTCCAGGTGTTGCCGGCGGCCGTACTGGTAATGCTCGAAGTAGGCTTCGGTGGTGCCCATCACCCGGTAGCCGCGATGGGAGTCGCCGAGGGACATCGGGATTGCCCACTTCACTTTCGGGTTGCTGGCGAAGTGTTCGAAGCTGTCCCAGCGGATGTTGTTGGTGGCGTTGCCGATGCGGAACACCGAGTACAGCAACAGGTTCACCGAGCCAGAGCGGGCGCCGACGATCAGGTCGGTGCCGCTGATGGTGCTGGCGAAGCTGGCCTTGGCTTCGGTGCGCACGCGCTCCACCGCCAACAGCAGGCACACCGACAGGGCGATGGCGAATGCGGTGAGGATCGCGGTGAAGCGGCGGTTAGCCAGGCTGGCCATGGCTAGACGAAACAGATACATCTCAGACCTCGGACGGGGTGGCGGCGCGATTGAGTTCGGCCAGCGACAGGTTGTGATCGAACAGCGGCGCCAGGCTCTGGTCGTGACTGACGAACAACAGGCTCGACCCGGCTTCGCGGCACTCGGCGAACAACAGGCGAATGAAGTTCTCGCGGGCGTCGTAATCGAGGGCCGAGGTCGGCTCGTCGGCGATCACCAGTTCCGGTTGCCCGATCAGCGCGCGGGCGGCGGCGACCCGCTGCTGCTGGCCGATGGAAAGCGAGTCCGCACGGCGACCGAGGATGTTTTCATCCTTCAGGCCCAAGTGGGCGAGCAGCGTGGCGGCGGCTTTGTCGACGCTGCCGTGGCGTTGTTTCGCCCGTTCGGCACGCAGCTTCGAGAAGTGGCAGGGCAGTTCGACGTTTTCACGCACCGACAGGAACGGCAGCAGGTTGAACTGCTGGAAGATGTAGCCGGTGTGATCGACGCGGAAGTGGTCGCGGGCGCCGGCCGAGAGTTGCGTCAGCTCCTGGCCGAGCAGGCGGATACTGCCGCGATCGGGTTTTTGTACGCCGCCGAGCAGGCCGAGCAAGGTGGTCTTGCCGCTGCCGCTGGGGCCTTTGAGGAACAGGGTTTCCCCGCGCTCCAGGCGAAACGCCGGGATGTCCAGCAGCGGCGGGTGACCGGGCCAGCTGAAGCCCAGGTCGGACAGTTCGATGAGTGCTTGGGTCATTTAGCCGATTTCATGAATGTTGATGACCTGTGTAGGAGCCGGCTTGCTGGCGATGAACGATAACGCGGTTTCATTGACAGACCGCGGCGTGGCGATCGCCAGCAAGCCGGCTCCTACGGAACAGGGTGGATTCAGAATTTGAGGGCTGCAGACTTGGACTTCACTTCAACCCCTTGCTGCCCGCTCGGGCCAATCAGTTGTACCTGAATTTTCTGGGTGGCCGGGAACGAGTTGAAAATGTTCGCCAGGTCCAGGGTCTTCAACGCCGCTGGAGTGGCACAGGTGAACTGGTAGTGGGCGTGGATTTCGCTGTGATCGTGATGATGTTCATCCTTGGCGTCTTCATCGTGGTCATCGTCGGCATCCGGGGCATCGCCGAACAACGGGCTTTCCAGTTCCTGGTTTTCCACCACGCAACCGGCGGCTTTCGGCAGGTTGAACAGGGCCAGCGGTTGCTCGAGCAGAGCACGGGCGGCGGCGACTTTGGCTTTGTCGGCATCGCTGCTGGCGACATGCTCGAAACCCACCAGGTTCATCGCCGGGCTTTCCAGCTCCAGCTCCAGGGTCTTGCCGTCCAGCGCCGCATTCAGGCGTCCGACACCATGTTCGTGGGCGCCGAGGCTGGCATGCTCATGATCGTGTTCGGTGGCGGCATGGGCGACAGTCAACGGCAACATGGCAAACGGCAGGGCGAGAAGCAGACGACGCATGGCGAGTCTCCGAATAGTAAAATGAAGAAAATGTTATGTAATCTTATAACGTAAGTGCGAAGAGTTTGACTGCCTGCTTGGCGTTGCACAAGCCCCATGGGAGCATGCATAGAAGAAATGTGCGGGAGCAGACCTATGTTGCGAATTCGCGGAAGCATCGGCGACTGGCCGGTGGATTTGACCCTGGAGATGGACGACGCGGACTGGGCGCGACTGGGGGCGCAGGTGCAGGTGGAAAAAACCGCAGTCAGCGCCCCGGCGGCGAAACCGCTGAATCAGGATGATGCGCTGTGGCAGATTGCCAGGGATTTACTACGCAAGGCCGGGCAGCTCAGTGGGCCGGACCTGCTCGATCAACTCGAAGGCCTGACCGGCAGTGCGGCGGCGGGCAAGCGCCTGTTGGTGCGCTTGCGCCACAGTCCGGACGTGAAGGTGGAAAGCGGCGCCGATACGCCGATCTACCGCTGGTTGTAGGAGCCGGCTTGCTGGCGATGAACGATGACGCGGTTCACCTGATGGAGCGCGGCGTCTGCATCGCCAGCAAGCCGGCTCCTACAGGTCAGTACAGCGCGGCAAACAACTTGCGGCGGTACGTGGTCACCAGCGGGTGGTCATTGCCCAGCAACTCGAACACCTGCAGCAAGGTCTTGTGCGGCAAGCCTTCGCTGTAGCTGCGGTTGCGGGTGAACAACTTCAGCAAGGCATCCAGCGCGGCATCGTACTGCTGACGGGCCAGTTGCTGGATCGCCAGTTGATAAACCGCTTCATCGTCCTGCGGGTCTTTCGCCAGCCGCGCCTTCAGATCGGCGGCATCCGGCAGGTCCCTGGCCAGGCCGAGAAACTTGATCTGCGCCTTGGCTCCGGCCAGTGCAGCCTTGTGCTCGTCGCTCTTGACCGCATCGAGCACGGCTTGCGCTTCGCCCAGTTCACCGCGCTCGGTCAGGCAACGGGCGTACAGGATCAGTGCCTTGGCGTTGGTGTTGTCTTCACCCAGGATCACTTTGAGCAGCGCTTCGGCATCGGCAAAACGGCTGTCATCGAACAGCGCCTGGGCCTGTTCGAACGGATCGGCGGCGGCCGGTGGCGGCATCTGCACATGGGGTTCGAGCAGGGCGCGCACGGCGGATTCCGGCTGCGCTCCGGCAAAACCATCGACAGGCTGGCCGTCCTTGAACAGCACCACGGTCGGCAGGCTGCGAATACCGAAGCGGGCGACGATGTCTTGTTCGAGGTCGCAATTGACCTTGGCCAACAGCAATTCGCCCTGATAGCTCTCGGCAATGCTCTGCAACATCGGCATCAGCACTTTGCAGGGCGCGCACCATTCGGCCCAGAAATCCACCAGCACCGGTTTGTGGAAAGAGTTCTCGATCACCGACTGGTCGAAATCGGCAGTCGTGGCGTCGAAGATGTACGGCGTTTCCTGACTCATGGGCAATCTCGTAAAAGCGTGAATAGGGCAACTATACGGTCAGGCGCGGGCAGCGTGGTAGAGGCTCACATGCCGAAACTCGTGGGGCTCGGCCAGATCCGGCAGCGTCATGGCTTCGAGCATTTCGATGCGTTGGTACAACGGATGACGGAAGTCCCGCACTCGGGAATCCGCGACCAGCGCCTCTCGGCCGCGGCTGAGGAACTGGTCGAGCAGCGGCAGGTTCGCCCGGTCGTACAGCACGTCCGCCACCAGAATCAGATCGAAGCGATCGGCCTCGGCGAAAAAATCCGTCGAGTAGTTGAGCTCTACGTCATTGAGTTCGGCATTGGCCCGACACGCGGCAATCGCCAGCGGGTCGAGGTCGCAGGCCAGCACTTCGAGCGCCCCGGCCTTCGCCGCGGCAATGCCCGCCACGCCGGAACCGGCACCGAAATCCAGTACCCGCTTGCCATCGACCCAATGCGGGTTGGCGGCCAGATAGCGGGCCACGGCCAGGCCACTGGCCCAGCAGAAACTCCAGTACGGCGGCTCATGCAGGATGCGCCGGGTTTCTTCCGGGCTGAAGGCGCGGTCCATCTTGTCGCCGTCGATCAGCCACAGCTTTAAATCTGTTTCCGGCAACGGGCAGGCCACCAGTTGCGCATCACCCAGCAGGTCAGCCAAGGCCCGTTGCAGGTCGAGCGGTGCACTCATGGGGCTTTGACGAATTGCAGTTGGCCAAGGGCCTGGGTGGTCGGCTGGGTAATCTGCTGCGATGGCAGGTGCAGGATCAACTGGCCGGACTGGCTGGCGCGACCGCGCAGTTCAACGCGGGCCCCGGCCGGGAAGGATTCCGGATTGAAGCGCAGGTGAAACGGCAGCACCTGGTTGTTGCCGATCAGGCTGGAACTGGCGAGCAATTGTTGCGGGCGGTCTTTTTCGTCGATCACCAGCAATGCCAGTTCGACTTCAGCGCCGGCCGGCACGCCTTGCAGGGTGCCGCTCAATTCGCGCTGATACGCAGGCAGCGGGCCAAGGTCGGCGGCCTCCCGGGCCTTCTTCTGCGCTTGCTGCGGCGCCGGGCCAGGCGTTGGCGGCTGGGGCTTGGGTGCATCGCTGCCGCAAGCCACCAGCAGGCTGAAAACACTGAGCAAAATGAGCGGACGTAACGACATTGGTGGCTCCATAAAGCTGAATTCCATGGATCAAGTGATCATCCCGTCTGTATACCGCAAACCCTATGGCTTGTCTTGCCACCGGGATGCGCTACCATGGCCCTCCCTTTTTTTGTTGCCTGCCACCATGCACTGTCCCTTCTGCGGTGCCAACGACACCAAGGTCATCGACTCGCGTCTGGTCGCCGAGGGCGAACAGGTGCGCCGCCGGCGTGAATGCCTGGCCTGCGGCGAGCGCTTCACGACGTTCGAGACGGCTGAACTGGTGTTGCCGCGCCTGATCAAAACCGACGGCAGTCGCCAGCCGTTCGACGAAGAAAAACTCCGCGCCGGCATGCAGCGCGCGCTGGAAAAGCGCCCGGTGAGTGTCGAGCGTCTCGAGTCGTCGCTGGTGCACATCAAACACAAACTGCGCGCCACCGGCGAGCGCGAGGTCAAATCCCTCGTGGTCGGCGAACTGGTGATGGCCGAGCTGCAGAAGCTCGATGAAGTCGCCTACATCCGCTTCGCTTCGGTATATCGCCGCTTCCAGGACCTCAACGAGTTCCGCGAAGAGATCGATCGCCTGGCCCGTGAACCGGTGAAAGAATGACCACGCCCGCAGAACAAGCCATCCTCGATGCTCATTTCATGGCCCGTGCCCTGGAACTGGCGCGCAAGGGGCATTACACGACGCACCCCAATCCGCGGGTCGGTTGCGTGATCGTGCAGGGCGGGCAGATTGTCGGCGAAGGCTGGCACGAGCGCGCCGGCGAGCCTCACGCTGAAGTCCACGCTCTGCGTGCCGCCGGTGAACTGGCCCGGGGCGCCACCGCTTACGTGACCCTTGAACCTTGCAGCCACCACGGCCGCACACCGCCTTGCGCCGATGCACTGGTCAACGCCGGTGTGGCCCGGGTGGTCGCGGCGATGCAGGACCCGAACCCGGAAGTTGCCGGTCGCGGTCTGCAACGCCTGGCCCAGGCCGGTATCGCCAGCGAAAGCGGCGTGCTGGAAGGCGAAGCGCGCAAGCTTAATCAAGGCTTTCTGAAGCGCATGGAACACGGCTTGCCGTTCGTGCGGGTCAAGCTGGCCATGAGCCTGGACGGGCGCACGGCGATGGAAAGCGGCGAAAGCCAGTGGATCACCGGCCCGGCGGCGCGCTCGGCCGTCCAGCGTCTGCGCGCGCAAGCCAGTGTGGTACTGACCGGCGCCGATACGGTGCTGGCGGACAACGCGCGGCTGACCGTGCGCGCTGATGAACTGGGCCTGGATGCCGGGCAAACGGCCCTGGCCATGAGCCGCCCGCCGCTGCGGGTGCTGGTCGACGGCCGCCTGCGGGTGCCGCTGGATGCGCCATTCTTCAAGGCTGGCCCGGCGCTGGTCGCCACCTGCGTGGCAGTGGAAGAGCAGTACGCCAACGGCCCGGAGTGCCTGATCGTGCCGGGCTACGATGGCCAGGTCGATCTGCATCAACTGCTGGTCGAACTCGCCGCCCGCGGCGTCAACGAGGTGTTGGTCGAGGCCGGCCCGCGCCTGGCCGGTGCGTTTGCCCAGCTCGGGCTGGTGGACGAGTTCCAGATATTCATCGCCGGCAAGTTCCTGGGCTCCTCGGCGCGGCCGCTGCTGGACTGGCCGCTCGCGCAAATGAAGGATGCGCCGGAACTCAAAATCACCGAAATTCGTGCAATTGGCGATGACTGGCGGGTCACTGCCATTCCTTTGCCAGCAGCAAGCGTATAATTTCCGGCCACGCTACAGCGTTGGCTTAGTTCTCGAGGAGAACCTCATGTTTACCGGCATCATCGAATCCATCGGCAGTATTCGTGCATTGACCCCAAAGGGCGGTGATGTGCGGGTTCACGTAGAAACCGGCAAGCTCGACCTGAGCGACGTCAAGCTGGGCGACAGCATCGCGGTCAACGGCGTGTGCCTGACCGCTGTTGAATTGCCGGGCAACGGTTTCGCCGCCGACGTCAGTCGCGAAACCCTCGACTGCACCGCCATGAACGACCTGAAAAGCGGCAGCCCGGTCAATCTGGAAAAAGCCCTGACCCCGACCACTCGCCTCGGCGGGCATCTGGTCAGCGGTCATGTCGATGGCGTGGGCGAAGTGGTTGCCCGCACCGAGAACGCACGTGCCGTGGAATTCCGTATCCGCGCACCGAAAGAACTGGCCAGGTACATCGCCCATAAAGGCTCGATCACCGTCGACGGCACCAGCCTGACCGTGAACGCAGTCGATGGCGCCGAGTTCCTGCTGACCGTCATTCCGCACACTCTGAGCGAAACCATCATGGCGTCGTATCAGCCGGGTCGCCGGGTGAACCTGGAAGTGGACTTGCTGGCCCGTTACCTGGAGCGCCTGCTGTTGGGCGACAAGGCCGCAGAGCCGACTGCCGGCAGCACCATCACCGAAAGCTTTCTGGCCCAAAACGGCTACCTCAAATCCTGAAGCTCAAATTTCGCAAAAAGGGGGTGCCTTGTGGCGCTCAATAGCATCGAAGAACTGGTTGAAGACATCCGCCAAGGCAAGATGGTCATCCTCATGGATGACGAAGACCGCGAGAACGAAGGCGACCTGATCATGGCCGCAGAGTGCTGCAAGCCCGAGCACATCAACTTCATGGCCAAGCACGCCCGTGGCCTGATCTGCATGCCGATGAGCCGCGAGCGTTGCGAACTGCTCAAGTTGCCGTTGATGGCGCCGCGCAACGGTTCCGGTTTCGGTACCAAGTTCACCGTCTCGATCGAAGCGGCCACCGGTGTGACCACCGGCATCTCCGCCGCCGACCGCGCGCGTACCGTGCAAGCGGCGGCCGCCCGTGATGCCAAGGCCGAAGACATCGTCAGCCCGGGCCACATCTTCCCGCTGATGGCCCAGGCCGGCGGTACCCTGGCCCGTGCCGGCCACACCGAAGCTGCCTGCGACCTGGCGCGCATGGCCGGTTTCGAGCCGAGCGGTGTGATCTGCGAAGTGATGAACGACGACGGCACCATGTCCCGTCGCGCCGAGCTGGAAGCCTTTGCCGCCGAACACGACATCAAGATCGGCACCATCGCCGACCTGATTCACTACCGGATGATCCACGAACGTACCGTTCAGCGGATTGCCGAGCAGCCGCTGGACAGCGAACTGGGCCAATTCAACCTGGTGACCTATCGTGATTCCGTGGAAGGCGACGTGCACATGGCACTGACCCTGGGCAATGTCTGCGCCGAAGAACCGACCCTGGTTCGCGTGCACAACATGGACCCGCTGCGCGACCTGCTGATGGTCAAGCAGCCAGGCCGCTGGAGCCTGCGCGCCGCCATGGCTGCGGTTGCCGAGGCTGGCAGTGGCGTGGTGCTGCTGCTCGGTCACCCGCTGGATGGCGACGTGTTGCTGGCGCATATCCGCGAAACCGCCGACCACACAGCCGTGAAAAAACCGACCACCTACAGCATTGTCGGTGCCGGTTCGCAGATCCTGCGTGACCTCGGTGTGCGCAAAATGCGCCTGATGTCGGCACCGATGAAGTTTAATGCGATATCCGGTTTCGATCTGGAAGTTGTAGAATACGTGCCCTCCGAATAATGACCGGTTGTCCCCGGCCTTGAATTCGCGGTTCAAATATCACTGAGGGACGCGTACGAGACGCGTCCCGGCTCTTTAAGAGATCTAACGAATGACCCTGAAGACCATCGAAGGTACCTTCATCGCCCCTAAAGGCCGCTACGCTCTGGTAGTGGGCCGTTTCAACAGCTTCGTCGTTGAAAGCCTGGTCAGCGGTGCAGTTGATGCCCTGGTTCGCCATGGCGTGAGCGAAAGCGACATCACCATCATCCGTGCGCCTGGCGCCTTCGAAATCCCGCTGGTTGCGCAGAAAGTCGCTCAGAAGGGCGAGTTCGCGGCAATCATCGCCCTGGGCGCGGTCATTCGTGGCGGTACTCCGCACTTCGAATACGTGGCTGGCGAATGCACCAAGGGCCTGGCCCAGGTGTCCATGGAGTTCGGCGTTCCGGTCGCTTTCGGCGTCCTGACCGTTGATTCCATCGAGCAAGCCATCGAACGTTCCGGCACCAAGGCCGGCAACAAAGGTGCTGAAGCTGCCCTGTCCGCTCTGGAAATGGTCAGCCTGCTGGCGCAGTTGGAGGCCAAGTGATTAGCGACGAAAGCGATCGTTTCAACCCGCGCGATCCAAAGCCTGCGGATGCCGGCAAGCCATCGAAAAGCGTCAAGCGTCGCGAAGCCCGTCAGCTCGCGACCCAGGCGCTGTACCAATGGCACATGGCCAAGCAATCGCTGAACGAAATCGAAGCGCAGTTCCGGGTCGATAACGATTTCAGCGATGTCGATGGCGCGTACTTTCGCGAAATCCTGCACGGGGTTCCGCAGTTCAAGAGCGAAATCGATACCGCCCTCACGCCTTGCCTCGATCTGACCATCGAAGAGCTCGACCCGGTTGAACTGGCGGTTCTGCGCCTGTCCACCTGGGAACTGCTCAAGCGCGTCGACGTGCCGTACCGCGTTGTGATCAACGAAGGTATCGAACTGGCCAAGGTCTTCGGTTCCACCGACGGCCACAAGTTCGTCAACGGTGTGCTCGACAAACTGGCGCCACGTCTGCGTGAAGCTGAAGTGAAGGCGTTCAAGCGCTAACCAGCGCTTGAAACTGCGATGGGCGAGTTTGAGCTGATCCGCAATTTCTTCGCCGCCGCGCCTTGTGCGCAGGGCGGCGAAGGCGTTGCCCTCGGGATTGGCGATGACTGCGCCTTGCTGGCGGTTCCCCCTGGGGAGCAGTTGGCGATTTCTACCGATACGCTGGTGGCCGGTGTGCATTTCGCCGACCCCTGCGATCCGTTTCTGCTCGGTCAGCGCTCGCTGGCCGTGGCCGTCAGCGATCTGGCCGCCATGGGCGCCACCCCGATTGCCTTTACCCTTGCCCTGACCTTGCCGACGGTGACCGCCGATTGGCTGCAAGCCTACGCCCGTGGTTTGAACCAGATGGCGCAAAGCTGTGGCGTGGCGCTGGTGGGCGGCGACACCACCCGGGGGCCATTGAGCCTGACCATGACCGTGTTCGGTCGCGTACCGAGTGGCCTGGCGTTGACCCGCAGCGGCGCACGGCCGGGCGATCTGCTGTGCGTCGGTGGCGAGTTGGGCAATGCCGCCGGTGCCTTGCCCTTGGTGCTCGGTCAGCGCACGGCCGACGCGAGCATTGCCGAGCCGTTGCTGGCGCATTACTGGTCGCCGCAACCGCAGCTCGGCCTGGGTCAGGCGCTGCGGGGCAAGGCCACTTCGGCGATGGATATCTCCGACGGCCTGCTGGCCGATTGCGGGCATATCGCGCTGGCCTCGAAGGTCGCCATCGAAGTCGAACGGGAGCGTTTGCCGCTGTCGCAGAGCCTGGTCGACTTTCTCGGCCGATCGCAGGCACAGGTCGCGGCCCTGAGTGGCGGCGACGATTACGTCCTGGCCTTCACCCTACCGTCCGTCGAGTTGCCGCTGTTGCTGGCCGATGGCTGGCCGATCCATGTGATTGGGCGGGTGGTAGCGGGGCAAGGTGTGACGCTGCTGGACGCCGATGGCAAAGACATCACCCCGCAAACCCGGGGTTATCAACATTTTCGGGAGTCACCGTGACAGATCATCCCAAACAGGTCCCGGCGGAATTCGTACCGCCGTCGGTCTGGCGCAATCCATGGCATTTCCTGGCGTTCGGCTTCGGCTCGGGCACCTTGCCAAAGGCGCCCGGCACTTGGGGGTCGTTGGTTGCGCTACCCTTTATCCCGTTGTGGCAGATGCTGCCCGACTGGGGATACTGGCTGATGCTGGGCATCACCATGCTGTTCGGTTTCTGGCTGTGCGGCAAAGTGGCCGACGATTTGCGGGTACACGACCATGAAGGCATCGTCTGGGACGAGATGGTCGGGATGTGGATCACCCTGTGGCTGGTGCCGGAAGGTTGGCAGTGGTTGCTGGCGGGTTTCTTGATGTTCCGCTTCTTCGATATCCTCAAGCCGTGGCCGATTCGCTGGATTGACCGGCACGTACATGGTGGTGTCGGCATCATGCTCGATGATGTCCTGGCAGGAGTTTTCGCCTGGTTGGCGATGCAGGGGCTGGTTTGGTTTTTCGCCTGAACGGGGTTTCCAGGTGTTGACCAGCACAACTGTTAATCGAGGGAAGCAGGGATGGTTCTACGTGGATTGATGGTGATGGCGTTCTCGATGTTTTGCTCCTTTGCCCAGGCGGGAGGAGGGAGTGCCACGCCGCCGTCGGTGATTCATCTGGCCAGTGAAGACTGGGAAGACTACACCGCCGCCGACGGTCATGGACTGGGCTGGGACGTGCTGCGACAGGTGTTCGAGCCGGCGGGCGTCAAGGTCGACATCCGCACCGAGCCCTACCTGCGTTCGCTGGGCCTTGCCGAGCGGGGTGAAGTCGATGCCTGCGTCGGTTCCTATCGCGACGAGTCAGAGGGTGTGCTTTATCCCCACTGGAACTTCGACACCGATCACATCTATGCCCTGGGCCTGGCGAGCAGTCCGGTGCCGACCCCGGAAACCCTGGGCAATTATCGACTGGCCTGGGTCCGCGGCTACGATTATCAGGATTACCTGCCCAATGTGCGCCACTTTGACGAGGTGTTGCGGCGTACCGGCATCGTGTCGATGCTGACCCACAACCGCGCCGACTTTTACATCGATGCGCAGACCGAAGTCGATTACGTGCGCAACCGTGCCAAAGATCCTTCACAGTTGCGCAGCACCCATATCGCCGAGCTGCCGCTGTACCTGTGCTTTGCCAAAACGTCGAAGGCGCGTAGCCTGATGACCCTGTTCGATCAGCGCATGGAGCAGTTGGTCAAAAGCGGCGAGTTGAAACCGATCTTCGAACGCTGGAAACAGCCGTATCCGTTTGATTCGAATGCTTCCCGGATCCAATGACCGACACAGAACCTTGTGGGAGCGTCTTCAGGGCGAATATCAAACTATTTGATAGTTATCGCCGATAATTCAGCCTAAGCGTCGCTTGGAACCTGCTGTTACAATGCCGGCTCTGCGAATCTTCAGAACTTTTAGATCAGGAGCACACCGGTGCCTGTCGTTTTTGTCGCCGCTTCCAAGCTGCCAACGCCTTTTGCGCAATTCACCATGCATGGCTTTCTCGATGAAGGCACTGGCCGCGAGCACGTTGTGCTGAGCCTGGGTGAGTTCGACGACGGTGCCCCGGTACTCGGCCGGTTGCACTCCGAATGCCTGACGGGCGACGCCCTGTTCAGCCAGCGTTGCGACTGCGGCTCGCAACTGGAGGCCGCTTTGCAGGCCATCGCCCGTGAAGGTCGTGGCGTACTGCTGTACTTGCGTCAGGAAGGTCGTGGCATTGGCCTGCTGAACAAGATCCGCGCCTATGAGTTGCAGGACGGTGGCGCCGATACCGTCGAAGCCAACGAGCGCCTGGGCTTTGCCGCCGACCAGCGTGACTACGCCATGTGCCTGCCGATGCTGGAGCACCTGGGCGTGAAGTCCTTGCGCCTGATGACCAACAACCCACGCAAGGTCAAAGCCTTGACCGACATGGGTATCGCGGTCGCCGAACGCGTGCCGCTGCATACCGGCCACAACCCGCACAACCGACTCTACCTGGCAACCAAGGCCAGCAAACTCGACCACATGATGGGCAATGAACATCAGGGCGAGGTAGACCGGGCGTGACCCGCGGTCAGGTTCGGCGGCGACTGTCCGTCAGTTGGTGGCAATACCTGGCCCTGGCCCTGTTGCCGCTGTTTGTGATCAACGCGGTGTTCGGCCAGAGCGAAGCCATCCTGCCGGTTCTGGCGATGCCGTTGTTCATCGCCGGGGTCGCCTCGATGTTTGTCAGCCTGAAGTTTTTCGGCGCCTACAAACACGCACTGATCGCCACCCAGAAAGCCCTCGATACCGCTGAAGAACCTGGCGCGTGGATCAGCCTGGCGGCGAAACGTCGTGCGGCGTTCCTGGCCGCCGGCCTGCCGGCGTGGATCGGTGCCCTGGCGGTGTTCGTCGGTCTTGAAGCCGTGCCGTTGATGTTGCTGGCGCTGTCGACCGCCGTGCTGTTCTACCTCTACCGTATTCCGCGTCAACTCGGTTGATGCGCGCGCTCTGGCTGGCGGTTTTGCTGCTGGCCGCCAGCCCCTCGGCCATCGCGGTCGAGCGAGTTGTCAGCCTGGCACCGTCGCTCTCGGAAATAGTCGTCGAACTGGGTTCCGCCGATCTCCTGGTCGGTGTGCTGGACGCCGGTGAGCGGCCTGCAGAACTCAACGGATTGCCCTCCGTTGGCCGTTATGGCCAGTTGGACATGGAGCGACTGCTCAGCCTGAAGCCCGATCTGTTGCTGCTATGGCCCGGCAGCGTCGGCCCGGCCCAGCGCGACCAGCTCAAGCGCCTGAACATTCCCACCTACGTCGTCGAACCCCATAGCCTGGGCCAGCTCACCGCGCAGATCGAGGTCATTGCCGCTCAACTCGGGCGACCTGAACGCGGGATTGCATTGGCCAGCGATCTGCGTCGACGACTGGACGAACTGCGCCAACGCTATCGACGGGACGAACCGCTACGAGTGTTCTATCAGGTCTGGGATCGGCCGCTGTACACCGTCGGCGGTGAGCAGATCATCAGCGATGCGCTGCAGGTTTGCGGTGCGCAAAACGTGTTTGCCGACCTGAAACCGCCGGCACCGCAAGTCAGCGTGGAAGCCGTGTTGCAGCGTAATCCCGAGGTGATTCTGGCCAGCGATCAGGCGCAGCTCGATGCGTGGAAAGCCTGGCCGCAGGTGGCGGCGGTGGAGCAAGGGCAATTGCGTCTGGTAACGGACAAAGGCCTGGAGCGGCCGAGCGGGCAGATGATCGAGGCCACTGCCAAGCTGTGCCGGTTGATCGCGCCCGATCGCTGACCTGTGGCGAGGGGGCTTGCCCCCGTTGGGCTGCGAAGCGGCCCCAAAAAACAAGCACTGCGATCTTTCTGATTGATCCGCTCAGCAGTGATTGCGACTGCTGCGCAGTCGAACGGGACGGTGCGGCGATCCGCCAAGCCCCCTCGCCACAAATGATCGAGTGGGGCTTTAGATCCCCGGCGTCCAGGTCACCCCGAACATCCACGCCCGACCTTCTTCGCGATACCCGTACTGGCTGCCCTGGTAGCTGTACAGCGTCCGGCTGTAACCCTTGTCCAGCAGGTTATCGACCTTCAGGTCCAGCCTGACTTCACGATTGAGCTGCCAACTGCTACGTAACCCCAGCAACGCATAGCCCCCCAACGGCTGTTGATTGTTCAGGTCGTCGTAGCTGCTGCTGATGGCTTGCCAACTGGCGCCGAGGCCCAGGCGATCGAACTGTCGATCCAGGTCCCAGCTCAGGGTACGCCGTGCACGACGGGCCAGGGTGTGGCCCGAGTCACGGTCGCGCGGGTCGATGATCGCCACGCCGAGATTACTCTGCCAGTCGAACAGTTCTTGCTTGAGTGTCGCTTCGAAACCGTTGATCCGCGCCGAGGCAACGTTTTCGGGGCGTGAGTTGCTGCTTAAGATGATCGCGTCTTCAAGGTCGGTGCGATACAGCGACGTCTCCAGGCGGCTGCTCTCGGTCAATTGACTGCGCCATTGCAGCTCGTAGCTTTTCGAGGTTTCAGGCTTCAGGTCCGGGTTGCTGAAGTCCGGGTAATACAGATCGTTGAACGTCGGTGCGCGGAAGCCTTCGCTGTAGGTCAGCAGCACTTCGTTGTCCGGGTTCAGCGGCAGGGTGAAGGTGCCGCTCCAGGTGTTCTGGCTGCCGAACTGCTGGTTGTCGTCGTGGCGCAGGCCCAGTTCCGTGGAAAAGCTGTCGGCCTGATAGCGATGCTGGATGAATGCGGCGCGGTTCCAGCGGCTGTCTTCGTCGAACGCCGTGGTGCTGTTGATCCGGTCCTCGTACCAGTCGCCCCCCAGCATCAGGCTGTTGCGCTCGTTGAGCGTCAGGTCGTTCTGCCAGGTCACCGAGTCGCGGTAGGTGTTGAACACCGCGCGTTCATCGCTGAGCTTGTCGAGGGTCTTCTCGCGGTTTTCGCTGTGGCCGAAATCAATGCGGGTTTTCCAGAGATCGTTGACCCGTGCATCGACATGGCTACTGACGCTGCTCACATCGAATTCGCTGTAGGGCTGTTGCTGGACCGACTCGAACGTATTCATGTCGAAGCGGCCGAACGGGTTGTCGAACTCGCTCTTGCCGCGGTTATCCAGCACGTTGGCGCCGATCTCGATGTCATCGCTCAAGGCGTGGCTCAGGCTCAGGCTGAGCGACTTGTTGCGGTATTCGTCATGGTCGCCGTCGCTGGGGTATGACTCGTGGGTACGATCGATCCCGGCGGTTTCATCGAGGCTGGCGCCGAGGTTGAAGCGGGTTCGCTCATCACCACCGGACAGGCCAAGGCTGCGCTCCCAGGTTTGGTTGCTGCCAAAGCCCGTGTGCAGTCGAGGTTGCAGACCCTGCTCGCCGCCACGACGGGTGAAGATCTGGATCACCCCGCCAATCGCATCGCTGCCGTAAATCACCGAACGGGAGCCGCGCAGCACTTCCACGCGCTCGACCTGCTCGATGTTGATGTGTTGCAGGTTGCTGTCACCGGAGGTCGAGCTGCCGATGCGCTGGCCGTCCACCAGCACCAGGCTCTGGGCCGACTGGGTGCCGCGGATGTACACCCCCGGAAGACTGCCGCGTCCGCCGGTCTGCGAAACCTGCACGCCCGGCACCCGGCGCAGCAGGTCGGTGACGCTATCGGGTTGCAGGCGATCGATGTCTTCGCGGGTGAACACGGTATTGGCGGCGCTGCTGTCGTTGCGCGCCTCCACCTGGCGGTTGGCGCTGATCAGCACGTCGGGCAGCTTCAGGGCCTGGTCGCGCTCGAAGGTGTCGGCGAGGGCATGGGTGGTGGGCAGCAGGAATAGGGGGAGGGCGAGGCGGGAGAACTTCATGGGTAGTCCGATGGTGCTTTGAGGCGAATACAATTTTGAGAGGCCCACAAAACACTGTGGGAGCGGGCTTGCCCGCGAAGGCGTCGGCACACTCAACATTGATGTTGGATGTGCCGGCCTCTTCGCGGGCAAGCCCGCTCCCACAGGGATAGTGTGTTTAGCGGTTGAGCAGTTGCAGGCGTTCGCGGATCGAGGCCTCGATCCCGGCTTCATCCAGCCCACACTCGGCCAGCATTTGCGCAGGTTTGGCGTGTTCGACGTAAATGTCCGGCAAGCCGAGGTGCAACATCGACTTGAGGATGTTTTCGCGGGCGAGGAATTCGCTGACCGCGCCACCGGCGCCGCCCATGATCGCGTTTTCCTCGACAGTGACCAACAGCTCATGACTGCCGGCGATTTCGCGAACCAGTGCTTCATCCAGCGGTTTGACGAAACGCATGTCGACCACGGTTGCATCCAGCGTCTCGGCGACTTTCAGCGCTTCGGCTAGTTGCACGCCGAACACCAGCAAGGCGACTTTGCTGCCCTGGCGGCGAACTACGCCCTTGCCGATCTCGATCGGCTCGAGGTCTTTCTCGATGGTCGCGTTCGGGCCGTTGCCGCGTGGGTAACGCACCGCCGCCGGACCTTCATACAGGTGACCGGTGGTAAGCATTTTGCGCAGCTCGTTTTCATCGCTCGGGGTCATCACCAGCATGCCGGGGATGCAGCGCAGGTACGAAAGATCGAAACTGCCGGCGTGGGTCGGACCGTCTTCGCCCACCAGGCCTGCGCGGTCGATGGCGAACAGTACGTCGAGGTTCTGCACCGCGACGTCATGCACCAACTGGTCATAACCGCGCTGCAGGAAGGTCGAATAAATCGCCACCACGGGTTTGGCGCCTTCGCAGGCCATGCCGGCCGCGAGGGTGACGGCGTGCTGCTCGGCAATGGCCACGTCGAAGTAACGCAGCGGGAACCGTTCGCTGAAAGCGACCAGGTCCGAGCCTTCCTTCATCGCCGGGGTAATCCCGACCAGGCGCGGATCGGCAGCCGCCATGTCGCACAGCCATTCGCCGAACACACCGGAATATTTCGGCCCGCTGGCCTTTTTCGGCGCGGCAGCCGGGGCGTCCAGCGGTTCGAGTTTGGTGATGGCGTGGTAACCGATCGGGTCGACTTCCGCCGGGGCGAAGCCTTTGCCTTTCTTGGTGACGATGTGCAGGAACTGCGGACCTTTCAGGTCGCGCATGTTGCGCAGCGTGGCAATCAGGGTTGGCAGGTCGTGGCCATCGATCGGGCCGATGTAGTTCCAGCCCAGCTCTTCGAACAGCGTGCCGGGAACCAGCATGCCTTTTGCGTATTCTTCGGTACGACGGGCGATTTCCCAGGCACCGGGCAGGCGCGACAGGACCTTTTTGCTGCCTTCGCGCATGCTTGCGTAGGTGCGACTGGAAAGGATCTTCGCCAGATAGTTCGACAGGCCGCCGACGTTGCGCGAGATCGACATGTCGTTGTCGTTGAGGATCACCAGCATGTTGGCGTCCACTTCCGGCGCATGGTTGAGCGCCTCGAACGCCATGCCCGCGGTCAACGCGCCGTCGCCGATCACCGCGATGGCCTTGCGGTCACTGTTCTGCAGGCGGGCGGCGATCGCCATGCCCAGCGCGGCACTGATCGAGGTGCTGGAGTGGCCGACGCCAAAGGTGTCGTACTCGCTCTCGGAGCGGCGCGGGAAGGCTGCGATGCCGTCCTTCTGGCGCAGGGTGCCCATGCGCTCGCGACGACCGGTGAGGATCTTGTGCGGATAAGCCTGATGACCCACGTCCCACACCAGCCGGTCGTCCGGGGTGTCGAAGACGTAATGCAGCGCGATGGTCAGCTCGATCACGCCCAGGCCTGCACCGAAATGCCCACCGGTCTGGCCGACCGTGTAGAGCAATTCCAGGCGCAACTCATCGGCCAGGGTTTCCAGCTCGGCTTCGCCTAACCGGCGCAGGCCGTCCGGCGTGTTCGCGCGGTCGAGCAGGGGCGTGGTCGGGCGCTTGCGGGGAATCTCATGAAACGTCGTGGGCATCAGGCGAATCGTTATAGGTATAAAAGATGCGGCAGTTTACCTGATGCATCGTCCCCTGCCCACGCGTTGGTCCTTTTTGGCGGATTCGCCGTCAGCTGCGGCGATCGACGATATACCGGGCCAGATCACGCAATGGCTCGGCCGCCGCGTCAAACGGTCGCAGCGCGTGCAGGGCCTGGTCGCGCAGCTCCAAGGCATAGGCCTTGGCGGCGTCGAGGCCGAGCAGGGCCGGGTAGGTCGGTTTGTCCCGGGCAATGTCGGCGCCCTGGCGTTTGCCCAGGGTTGCGGTATCGCTTTCGACGTCGAGAATGTCGTCCTGCACCTGGAAGGCCAGGCCGATGGCCTGTGCATAAGCCTGCAGGGATTTCAGCTCGTCTTTCTCGGCTCGGCCACTGGCCAGGGCGCCGAGCTTGACGCTGGCTTCGATCAGCGCACCGGTCTTGTGCCGGTGCATGTACTCCAGGGCTTTCTGGTCAAGCTTGAGGCCGACCGAGCCGAGGTCGATGGCCTGGCCGCCGACCATGCCCGCCGGGCCTGCCGCCAGTGCCAGGGCGCCGACCATTTGCAGGCGGATTTCGGCATCCGGGGCGCTCAGGCGCGGATCGAGCAGGGCGCTGAAGGCCAGGCTCTGCAAACCGTCGCCGGCAAGGATCGCGCAGGCTTCATCGAATTTCTTGTGGGTGGTCGGCTGGCCACGGCGCAGATCGTCATCGTCCATCGCCGGCAAGTCGTCATGCACCAGCGAATAGGCGTGGATCAGTTCTACCGCACAGGCCGCGCCGTTGGCTTGTTCAGGCTGGCCACCCAAGGCTTCGCACGCGGCGTAGGCCAGCAGTGGACGCACGCGTTTGCCGCCGTTCATCACGCTGTAGCGCATGGCCTCGTACAACCGCGCCAGCTCCGGGCCGGGTGCCGTGAACAGGGTTTCCAGAGCCGCATTGACGCGGGCCTGGCTGGTCGCCGAGTACGCTGCAATCATTCTGGCTGGTCCGCTTCGAAGGGTTCCTCGGCCAACTCGCCATCACGCTCGAGCAGCACCTGAACCTTTTGCTCGGCCTGGGCCAGCGCCGCCTGGCAATCGCGGGTCAGACCGATGCCTTGCTCGAAAGCGGCCAGCGAGTCCTCCAGCGACAATTCGCCATTCTCCAGACGCTCCACCAGCGTTTGCAGGTCGGCGAGGGACTGTTCGAAATCCAGTGCAGCTTTTTTGCGGGCCATGGCGGCGATTTCCGGTTGACGTTAAACCGGCGCGACACTAGCAGATAGGGGGTTCATGGGCAAATGAGCGGGGTGGCGTCTATGGATTATTCGGCTCATTTCGTGAGCCGAATAACATCGCTATTCGGCTCACCGTCCACCCGTTACCGAGACTGCTGCAGCAATTTCGGATTCGTCCGATTGTTAAAAAACACCCAACTGGCTAACCTTCGCGCCATCTACGACCCGACAGTCACGGGTCTTTCAGACGAAACGCAGTATTCACACCTGTAACGCGCTCAGGATCAGGCGCAAGGTTTCGTCATGCATGGCAGGAGGCGTCGCATGCGCTCATTTCTTTTGCTGCTGACCGGGCTGGTTTTCGCGCCTGTGATGCTGGCCGCGCCGAATGCCGAGCTGTCGGAGCCGGTGGGTGGCTGGCGTTACAACGGTCTGCTGGACCGGAGCGAAAACCCGCAAGTCGCCTATCCCACACCGCCGATTGATCGGGGTGTGCAGCGCAATCGCACGATGATCGAAGGCCAACTGAAGGCCTTGGGCACCCAGCGTGGGCCGCACACCCTGGCAGTCAACGGCAATCCGCTGAATCTCTATACCGACGAGCAAGGGCGTTTTGCCCGGCCCTATGCCTTTGGTGCCGGTTCCAACAGCGTGGAAATCCGCAGCGCCCAAGGCCAGTCGCTCAAGCGCGTTCAATTCTATGAAGCCAACAACCTGCGCACTCCGGCGAAGATTCGCGTGGTGCTGGGGTGGGATGACCCGAAGGCCGAACTCGATCTGCACATCGTCACGCCCGATGGCCAGCATGCCTTCTGGTCGCGCCCGGCCTTGACCAATGGCGGCGGCCTCGACCCTGACGGCGTCGATGGCCCGGGGCCGGAAATGTTCACCATGACCGCCCCCCTGCGTGGCACCTATCTGGTTTACGTGAACTATTGGGGCAACTTTGGCAGCGGCGGCTATAACTTCGATGAGACCAGCAACCAGAACGAGGTGATTACCTCGCAGATCAACCTGGTGCTCAACGAAAACACCGTCGATGAAAAACGCGAGACCTTCATCGTGCCCCTGCGCGCAATCGGCGACCTGCTGCTGGTCAAGACTTTCAACTACTAAGCATCCCGCTCCACGGATGAAATTCGGGTTTTGTGAACATGAGTGATAACACTGTTACTCCAGCCGCTGGCGCAGCGCCGGCCAAAGCTTCATTGCATTGGCCGACGCTGCTGATCGGGTTATGCCTGGTCGCGGCCGTGGCCGGCGGCATGGGGTGGTTCATGCACAAGCCCAAGGCCCCGGCGCCTGCGTTGGCCAGTGACAAACTGGGCATGAGTCGCCCGGATGGCCTGCTGGAAACCCATTCCCTGAGCCAGTTGCCCAAGGACTTGTTGGCAGTGCCGTTCCTCAAGGAAACCCTGACCGAAGATTTCGTCTTCTATTACGAAACCCACGCCGATCGCCTGGGCTTGATCGGCAGCCTGCGGCGGATCATCTACGAACATGACCTGAAACTGCAGGACAGCTTGATCGAGCAGTTATTCGATCAGCCTGCCGACGTGGCGTTGTGGCGCGGTGCGGATGGCCGGCTCAAGGATTTTCTGCTGGTGATGGATCGCGGCGGGCTGGCCAAGGTGCTGGAACCGCTGGCCAAAGTGGCGCTGGACGACTCGCAGCTGAGCAAGGTGGCTGACGTGAAGGTCGGCAGCGACGACGTGGCGCTCTATCAACTCAATTACAACGCCAGCAAGGCGCTGCTGTTCGCATCCCATGGCGACAAGCTGGTGGTGCTGTCCAATCCGGTGAAACTCTACGATCCACAAAACGGTGCAACGCAAGAACCGGGCGGCGTGTCGACCACGGCCATTGCCGCGTTGCTCAACGGCGAAAAACTGTTTCCCGAAGCCTTCGGCCTGCCGCCTCGCCCGCCGGAGGTGAAGCAGCGCCTGTCGGTGAATGCCAGCGTGCTGGCCATGGGTTACCAGCGTTTTATCCCGAACTTCGCCGGGCTGCGTTTCGATATGGATGACAAGGGCTGGCACAGCTTCCTGGCCATGGATGAACTGGAAAGTCAGCCGGACTTCGATTTCAAGCCGATCTGGCAAGCCATGCCCATGGGGGCCAGTGCTTGCGTGGCGTTGCCGCTGGCGGCCGAACAACAGAAACCGCTGCTGGTGAAACTCGGTGCGCAGGAGCAGGTGGCCCAGGCGTTGACCGAGCACATGGCCGGCGCGGCGGGCCTGTGCTGGTATGCCGATTCACGCCTGTACACCCCCTTGCTGGTGGCCAGCCTGAACGATGACGACACCGGCAAGCTCGATGGGGATCTGGGCAGCCTGTTCGGCTCGATGGTCGGTGCCCACGAGGGCAACGTCGAGGAAGGTGCCTTCCCGGTGGTGGAAAACCAGGCAGGGCAGAGCCACCAGTGGCAACGCCAGGTCAGCTCCAATTTCGGTCCTTATGCGGCCAAGGAGGCGTCAGACCCTGACGCCATCACCGGCAAGGCGTTCATGAAGGTCAGCCTCGCGCGCCATGGCTCGACGCTGCTGTTTTCCCTCGACGACAAGCTGGTGGACAAGGCCCTCGGCACCCTCGACAAGCGCTTCCCACCGATGGCCGACGTGGTGCCCAAAGACCTGCTGATGCCGATTTATTTCGGCCCCGATTCCATGGCGCAACTGATGCAGCAGGAAACCCTCGACAGCCTGCCCCAGGACATGGAGCCGGTGTTCTACAACGCCGCGCAAACCTATCTGATCCCGAAACTGCGCAAGCTTGGCGGTTACGGCAAATACGCCCTGACCTTGCCCGAAGGCACCGAGCCAGACGGCCACTGGCAGTGGCTGCCGCTGGAGTGGAAAGCGCTGTGACGGCATTGATCCGCAGTCTTGGCCTGCTGGCGCTGTTGCTGAGCGCGGGCGCCCGCGCTGTCGAGGCACCTTCGCTCGACCCACAGCAATCCCAGGTGTTCCGCGCCTGGTTCGTGCGCATCGCCCAAGAGCAACTGAGCCAGGGCCCGAGCCCGCGCTGGTATCAGCAGGACTGCGCGGGACTGGTGCGTTTCGCCGCCAACGAAGCGCTGAAAGTCCATGACGACAAATGGCTGCGCAGCAATGGCCTGACCAATCGTTACCTGCCGCCGGAGCTGCAATTGAGCGATGCCCAGCGTGGTCTCGCCCGGCAATGGCAGCAGGGCGCAGGCAAGGTCGGGCCGTACGTCAACGCAATCAAATTGATCCAGTTCAACAGCCACCTGGTCAGTCGCGACGTGTCACAGGCGCGCCCCGGCGACCTGATGTTTTTCGATCAGGGCGACGACCAGCACCTGATGATCTGGATGGGCCGTTACATCGCCTACCACACCGGCACCAGCACCCCCACCGACAACGGCATGCGTTCGGCAAGCCTGCAGCAACTCATGACATGGAAGGACACCCGATGGATACCCGACGCAGCCAACCCCAACTTCATCGGCCTCTATCGACTGAATTTTCTCTCCCAATGACCGGTGCCCGCATGCTGCGTTTTCTGCCTCTGCTGTTGTTGCTGGTGCTGCCATTTTCAGTGGTCAACGCCGAAGACACGGTCGCACCGAGCGGCTATACGCCGGTAGCCGGCGAGAGTTTTTTCCTGCTGGCCGACAGCAGTTTTGCCAGCGATGAACAGGCGATGGTCCGACTCGAAGCGCCGGGCCGCGACTATCGCCGGTTTCGCATGGAACCCTACGGCGGCGCCGACATTCGCGTGTACCGCATCGACAAACCGCTGGATTTTCTCAAACGCCAGAAGAACCTGCATCGGGTGGTCAGCGATGGCCAGTTCAAGGGTGAAGGCCTGTCCAACACGCTCGCGTACCTGTGGGACAACTGGTACCGCAAATCCCGTCGGGTGATGCAGCGGGCGTTTTCCTACGAGTCGCGTAAACAAGTCACCGAGGAAGTGCCGGAACTGAAGATGGGCAATGCGATGGCCGCGCCAACGCCCTACGATGCGCAGCCGCAATTCGCGCTGATACCGGGCTTGCCGGTGGTCAGCCAGTTCCGCTATCCGTTGTGGCAGGCCAAGCCGATCCAGCCACCAGCCGGGGTGAACCTGGCCGGGTCTTCCAGCGAGTTCGTCAGCGTCGCGCCGGGCAACGTGTACATCCCGTTGGGCAATCTCAAACCGGGCCTGTATCTGGTGGAAGCGCTGATCGGCAAGTACCGCGCGACCACCATGGTGTTCGTCTCCAACACCGTGGCGGTGAGCAAGATCGCCGGTGACGAATTGCTGGTGTGGGCTGCGCGCAAACACGAAGGCAGTTCGGTGCCGAAGGTCAATGTGCTGTGGACCGATGGCCTCGGCGTGATGAGCAGCGGCGCCACCGATACCGACGGCTTGCTGCGCCTGAAACACGTCAGCCCCGAACGTTCGTTCGTGATCGGCGAGGACGAAGAGGGCGGGGTGTTCGTCTCCGAGAATTTCTACTACGACAGTGAAATCTACGACACCAAACTCTATGCCTTCACCGACCGGCCGCTGTATCGACCGGGGGATTGGGTGTCACTGAAAATCGTCGGCCGTGAATTCAAGAATGCCCGGGACTCGGTGCAGCCAAGTGCAGCCGATGTCAACGTGACCGTGCTGGATGCGACCGGTACGGCGCTGCAATCCCTCGATCTGAAACTCGATTCCAAGGCTGGCACCCAGGGCCGATTCCAGCTGCCCGATAACGCCGTGGCCGGTGGATATGAACTGCGTTTCAACTACAAGGATCAGGCCTACAGCAGCGCCTTCCGGGTGGCTGAGTACATCAAGCCGCACTTCGAGATTTCGCTCAATCTGGCCAAGCAGGATTACCGTACCGGCGAACCGGTCAAGGGCAACCTGGTGCTGCTGTACCCGGACGGCAAGCCGGTGGCCAATGCGAAGTTGAGCCTGAGCCTGCGTGCCCAGCAGCTGTCGATGGTCGACAACGAACTGCAATACCTCGGGCAATTTCCGGTGGAGCTGACCAGCACCGAATTGACCACCGATGCCAAGGGCAATGCGTCCCTTGACTTGCCGGCAGCGGACAAGCCGAGTCGCTACATGCTCACGGTGTTTGCCAGCGACGGTGCAGCCTATCGCGTGAAAACCACCAAGGAAATCCTCATCGACCGTGGCGCGGCGAATTTCCGCTTGAGCGCGCCTCAACGTTTCAGCGCGGTGGGTGACAAGGTTGCCTTCAGCTACACCCGTGAGGGCGAGCAGGCCCAAGCCGTTTCGCCCGGCAGTTACGCCTGGGTGCGCCTGGAAGACCAGAGCACCGGCGAAGGCAAGCTCGCGGCAACCGACAAGGGCTTCACCCTGGCCTTCGACCGGCCGGGCACCTACAACCTGACGCTCAAGGATGATCATGGCCGGGTGGTTGGCGCCACCGGCCATTCGGTAACCGGTGAAGGTGTCAAAGCCGTACCCGGTACCGTGGAAATCGTCCTCGACAAACCCGAGTACATTGCTGGCGATGAAGCGCTGGCGCTGATCACTTTCCCGGAACCCGTGAGCGATGCGCTGCTGTCCCTGGAGCGCGACAAGGTCGAAGCGACTGCGCTGCTGTCCAGGGGCGGCGACTGGCTGAAAATGGAAAAGCTCAGCGATACCCAGTACCGCGCGCGCATCCCGGTGAAGGACGGTTTCGCGCCGAACCTGACCTTCTCGGTGCTGTACACCAAGGGCGGCCAATACAGTTTCCAGAACGCCGGCATCAAGGTAGTCACGCCACAGATCGACGTTGTGATCGCCACCGACAAAGAAAACTATCAACCGGGTGAAACCGTCTCGGTGGACCTGACCACCCGGTTCGCCGGCAAAGCGATTCCCGCGCACCTGACGGTCAGCGTGGTCGATGAAATGGTCTACGTGCTGCAACCGGAAGTCGCGCCAAGCATCGACCAGTTTTTCTATCACCCACGGCGCAACAACGTGCGCACCAGCGCCAGTTTGTCGTTCATCAGCTATGACGTCGCCTTGCCAGGCAGCCCCGGTGCGCCGGGCAAGGCCAATCGCAGTGAACGCGGGGTGAAGGTGCTGGAGCGGCCGCGTCGTGAGGATGTCGACACGGCAGCCTGGCAACCGGAATTGCTGAGCGATGCCAACGGCAAAACCCGCTTCACCTTCAAGATGCCGGACTCCCTGACCCGCTGGCGCATCACCGCCAGGGCCATCGCCGATGACGGTCAGGTCGGGCAGAAGAAGCAATTCGTACGCTCGGAAAAACCGCTGTACCTGAAGTGGAGCGGTCCGACTCGATTCCGCGCTGGCGACAAACCGGACCTCGGCGTGTTCGCTTTCAACCAGGCCGAGAAACCGCTCAAGGCCGAACTGGTGACCCATTACGCCGGCAACGAACAGCGCGTACCTGTGACCCTCAACAGCGGCATCAACTACCTCCCGTTGCCGGCCTTTGAACTGGCCAATGGCGAGTGGAGCGCCGAACTGGTGCAGGACGGCAAAACCGCTGACGCGTTGACGGTGCGCCTGAGCGCCAGCGGGGAAGGGTGGCAGGTGACGCAGTCGCAGAGTCTTGATGTGGCCGAGGGCGATACGCCGCTGACGTTGCCGGCAGACGCCAGTGATATCCGCCTGCGCCTGGATGACAGTCCGCAAGCGTTGTTCCGTTCGGCTCTCGACGACCTGTTGAGCTACCCCTACGGTGGCGTCGAGCAGACCGCCAGTCGTCTGTTGCCGTTGAGCATTGCTTACCCGACGCTGGCGGCGAATCCGCAGATCCGCGATCGCCTGCGCCTGATCATGCAAAACAGTCGCCTGCGCCTGGTGCAAATGGCCGGTCCTTCGGCGAGTTTCACCTGGTGGGGCATGGACGGCGAGCCGGATGCATTTCTCACCGCCTACGCCTATTACGCCGACTGGCACGCCAGCCAAGTGCTGGAACTGAGCCTGCCGCCGGAGCATTGGCAGCGGGTGCTGGAGGTCTACGCCAAGCAGGCGAAGAACACGCCGCTGCTGCAGCGGGCGCTGATCCTGTCGTTCGCCAGGCAGATGCAGTTGCCGGTCAACACCTTGCTCAGCGGCTTGATGGACGACCTGGCGAAAGCGGGCGAGGGCACGGCGGCGAACCTGATGGAAGGCGGCGAAGACAGCCTGGTCATGAGCGATCCGGATTCAACCTTGGGGCTGGCGGCCGCACGCGTGCTGACGGCATCGCTGGCCAGGCAAGTGAAGGTCGCGTTGCCGGATGCGTTCAATCGGCAACTGAGCGATGCGCAGCAGCGCCTGGCGGTCAGTTCCCAGCCGTTTGCCGAAGCGCTGAACCTGTCGCTGCAACCCATCGATCAGGCTCACGCCCAGGCCTTGCTGCAACGTCTGTTGCCGCAGCAATCGACCCTGGAACGTGCATTGGCGTTGACCTGGCTGCAACGCAGCATCGAGCAGGCATCGCCCACCATTGCATTGGCGCCGGGTGAAGGCTGGAAGAAGCAGTACGGGGTGTCTGGTGAGATGTACTGGACGTGGCAGGGGCCTGCGCCAGTGCCGGCGGTATTGACCCTGGCCGGTGCGCAAGAGCGTCCGCTGCGCGCGGCATTGAGCTATCGCAGCCAGCAGCCGGCGGTCGATCCGATGGCTGTGACCATCACCCGTCGCCTGTCGCGACTGGTGCCGGGGGACGAGGCCTTCACCTTCAAACTCGAAGCGGTCGGCAACGCCCCGTTGTCCAGCGACAACCTCTATCTCGATGAAGTGATCGTCACCAGCAAAGCCACCAAACCGTTGCGCTACGGCCTGCTGGAAGTGCCGTTGCCACCGGGCGCCGATGTCGAGCGCACGACCTGGGGCATCAAGCTCATGGGCAAGGACGGTACCGAGCCGACGGCGCTGGAGAAGGCGCGTTTCGAGCCGGGGCAAATGGCTTATGCCGTTCCGGTCGATGCCTTGAGTGGCGAATTGCGCTTGCGGCACTTGGTGCGTTTCTCGCAGAAGGGCCAGTTCAACTTGCCGCCGGTGCGTTTCACTCAGGTCTATGCGCCGCAACATCAGGCCATGGAGCAAAAGGCAGCCCTCGGCCAGGTCACGGTTCACTGACGTGCACAGGCTGCTGATGGGTTGGCTGCTGTGTTTGCTCCCTGCGCTGGCGACAGCGCAGGACGAGCCTTTGCGCCTTGCCTTCAAGGGCGATTTGTTGTCCCTGAGCCGAACGCAGGTGATCGCCCGCGAGCCGTTGCCGCAGACCTTGCAGACGCCGCTGGGCAGTGTGTGGAAGATATTCGTCTACGCCTGGCTGGTGGACACCGGCGCCCGAGAGCCGGCGTATGAATGTCGTGGCCAATCGAAGGAAGAGATGTATTGCTGCACGGCGGGCGGCAGGATCGAACGTGATCAGGCGTTGGTGAAGTCATGCGGTCTGTATTTCGAACCCACGCGACTGGGCATCAGTGATGGCGACTGGCGAGCCTATTGGCAGACGCGGCAGGCGCCGCCATGGTTGCTGGATTTGCCTTCGTTGCAACCGGCTACGCGGGTTTCGGTAGCAGAGCTGTTGAAGGTGCTGGCGGTGCTGCCGGCACAGGATCAAGCCCGGCGTGTGTTACTCGATGTGGTGCTCAATGCCGCCGACGGCCATGTCGTCGGCGAGCTCGGCAGCCGCCTGCGGGTGAAGACCTGGAGCTGGCTGGCGGATCAGGATGCAACATCGCGTCAGGGCGGGTTTGCCGGTTGGACGGCGGACGGTACACCGGTCTGGGCCGGCGGGCGTGGCACCAGTCAGCGGGTACTAAGTGATTACGCGCAAGCAATGTCGACGGTGCTTCCTGTTGCATGGCCTGTGGAGGCGGGGAGGTGCGTAGAAGTCGATCTGTTCTCGCGCTATCCGCTTCGGCGCGTGCTGTCAGGGGGCGCGGCGGTGACTTCCGGAGCATTGCAGGGTGACTATCGTGTTGAATTCGCCAACGGCAATGCGCTGGATATCCACAGCGACGGCGAACTGTTTCTGCTCAACGACAAGCTCGTCGCCCGGCTGGATCGCGAAGAATACGTCGCCCGGGTTCTCCAGCGCGAAGCCAGCGCCGAACCGGTCGAAGCCGCCAAAGCCCTGGCCGTGGCCATTCGTACATACCTGCTGCAAAACGCCACGCGCAGTGGCGATTGCCTGAGCATCGACGACAGCAGCAACCGTCAGCGCGTCGCACCGCGTCCGGCGTCACCCGGGGCTCGCGACATCGCCGCGTGGACCAGCGACCTGGTCTTGGCCGGCAGTACCGTGACCTACCATTCCGATCAACCCGGCCCGGACAAACTGTCCTGGCAGCAAGCCGTCGAGCAGGCCCGCGCCGGCCAGCGTTACGACGCCATCCTGCTGCACGCCTACCCGCGCGCCAGCCTCAGTCGCTGGGACAACCCGGTCGCGTCCTGCGAAGCGTTGCCCGCCGCACAAGACTGGCTGCACAAGCAACGGCGCGGCTGGCGCCCGCAGCTTGAAAGCGAAACCGGCTACAACGAAGTCAGCACCTTCGCCGTGTGCCGCCTGGCCTTCGGCCGCCCCTATGTCGACCGCGAACGCCAGCGCATCTATGTGCGCGGTGTGCTGACGCTGCAAGACCGCCTCGACCTGACCCACGAATACCTGCACCTGGCCTTCGAGGCACACCCCAACGGCCAGGATGAAACCTACATCGAAGGGCTCGCCCGCCACCTCTTGCTGGAATAGACCATGAAACTCCGTTATCCACAGGTCTTGCTGTTTTTCTGTTCGCTGATGGCGTTGCCATCGTTGATGGCGGCTGACAGCGTCAAACTCGACACCCCCGCAGGCGGCTGGCGCACCGGAGCATCCGAAGGTGAAGGGGAAAGTTTCCGGCAGGTCGTCAACTACCCGGCCTCGTCGGTGAATACTCCGGCAGGGCAGGCCAACACCGCTCGCATCAGTGGGCAGATCAAAGCCACGCCCAAATCCGCTGAGCCCGGTCGCTTGATCGTCAACGGCGTCAGCATGCCCCTGAAGATCGACCCAGCCGGCCGTTTCGATCGCCCGTTCTCATTCCCCAACGGCAGCAACAGCGTCGAAGTTCGCAGCCCGGATGGCCAACAACGTAAACGCACGCAGTTCCTCAACAGCAGCGGCGGCGCCACCCCGGCCAAATTGCGAGTATTGCTGGCGTGGGACAGCGACGGCACCGACCTCGACCTGCACCTGATCACTCCCGACGGTGCGCACATCTGGTACGGCGACCGCGTCGCCCCCAACGGCGCCGCGCTCGACGTCGACGTCACCACCGGCTATGGTCCGGAAATCTTCGCCATGCCCGCACCGATCAAGGGGCAGTATCTGGTTTATGTGAACTACTTCGGCGGTGGCTACAGCAGTGATGAAGAAGGGCAGGAAGACGCGGTCCAACCGCTGACCACCGCGCAGGTGACGGTGATTACCGAAGAAGGAACGCCGAGCGAGAAAATGGAGACGTTCCTGGTGCCGATGCGCGCGGTCGGGGAGTTGACGTTGGTGAAGTCGTTCAGTTATCCGTGAGGTTGAGGTACAACTTGCGCAGGGTTTGCACTCGATTGCGCCCGTGATCCTTGGCGCCATACAGGGCTTCATCGGCCTGTGAAAGCAGGCTCGAAAGGTCGTAGCCCGCCTCGCGGGTGGTGACGACGCCGATGCTGACACTGAGCATCCCCGGCTCCAGCATCGACAGCCGGGAAAACGCCTGGCGGATACGTTCGGCAACCTGAACCGCCTCCCGCTCATCCGCCCCTTTGAGCAGACAGGCAAACTCTTCTCCGCCGATGCGACCGAATACATCGTGATGGCGCAGATTGCCCGTCAGAATCTGGCTGAACGCGATCAGCGCCTGATCCCCCGCTGGATGGCCGAAGCTATCGTTCAAGCGCTTGAAGTGATCCAGGTCGCACAACAGCAGGGCGACAGACTCCGTTCGGCGTTGGCTATCCGCCAGCAAACGCTCCCCGTGGGACATGAAGGCGCGCCGGTTACCGATCCCGGTGAGCGAATCACAGAATGCCGCCGCCTTGAATTTGAGCTCGGTGCGCTCCTTGACCATGGCCAGCGTCACATAAGCAATGCCTATGACATAGAGCATGGATTCGAACAGCATGAAGGAGAAAAACCGCACACCCTCGCCGACGCCCGACAGGGCCTGATCCAGCGGCAAGCTCTTGTCGATCACACTGCGCACGAGATAGAAAGCGGTATGCAACAGGGTCAGAACCAGCGCGGGCATGTACGCGACATCAAGGCTCTGACGGTTGCGCCAGAACTCCGAGGCTGTCAGCACGCCATAGCCGGCCGCCAGAAGGGAATACACCACGACGCGCACAGGCATGGCGTCATAGAACGCCGGAATCAGGCAGAGGATCAGCCAGATGCCTGCGCCGGCAACGATTCCCGGCACCGACGGCGCGCGCCCGACCAGTACGCGCATGGCCGTCCAGTTCATTGCGGCGCTCAGCAACAGGGCCACGTTGCCGAAAATCAGCGGGACAAAGTCGACCCCGCGCCCACGCCAGCTGACCAGCACCACACCCAGGGCGGCGAGCAACATCATGGCACCCAGATAAGCCAGCGGACGCTCACGGGTTTCACGCCACCAGGCATGACAGGTCAACAAACCCATCAGAATAAAAACGAAGACCGAGACTACCAGCAGGGTCGGGATGTGCAGATCCATTGCGAAGGTTCCCGTTGAGCTTGAAAGCGAAGTCCGACCGACAGAGCTTCTTCCGGGGTAAGGGTAGCGGTCTTTGGACGGGGTGGATTTAGCATCGGCCATTTTGGCTTGGCAAGTGTTCTCTGGGCGAGATGGAGGCTTGTTCGCGTTGTTTCATGCAGAAATACATCGTGAATGTTCCTGCGCCGGTATCAGGAGTAGTTAAAAGGGCCCTGCAACCGACATGGAAATGCCCTGACGTGAATGATCTTCGTAGCGATACCTCTCTCGATTCTGCTTTCAACGAAATCACCCAACTGATTGTGACTGCGCGACAACGCGCCATGCAGGCGGTCAACACCGAACTGATCGAGTTGCACTGGCAGGTAGGGGCCTACATCAGTCGAAAAATTGAAGCAGCGGAGTGGGGGGATGGGGTGGTGGCTCGATTGGCCACTCACCTCGCTCGTACTCAGCCCGGACTGAGGGGCTTCACCCGGCCTAATTTGTTTCGTATGCGTCAATTTTTCGAAGCGTACAGGCATGACGTAAAAGTCTCAGCACTGCTGAGACAATTGCCTTGGACACACAACATGATCATTCTCAACCAGAGCAAACACCCGGAGGAGCGTGAGTTTTACCTGCGCATGGCAATCCAGGAAAAATGGTCGAGCCGCGAACTGGAGCGTCAGTTCAAGGCGGCTCTGTTTGAACGTTCAGTGGTCAGCCCGGCAAAAGTGTCAGCACCGCTGAGACAAATTCATCCCCAGGCCCTGGACGTGTTCAAGGATGCCTATGTGGTCGAGTTTCTGGCTCTGGAGCGTGGCCATGCAGAGATGGATTTGCATGGTGGCCTGCTGCACAAGCTCAGGGATTTTCTGATCGAACTGGGCAGGGACTTCTGCTTTGTGGGTTCGCAATATCCGTTGCAGGTAGGTGGGCGGGACTTTGCGCTGGATCTGTTGTTCTTCCACCGTGGGCTGAACTGCCTGGTGGCAATCGAACTCAAGGTCGGGCGCTTCGAGCCGGAATACCTGGGGAAGATGGATTTTTACCTTGAAGCGTTGGACCGCAATGTCCGCAAGACACACGAAAACCCGGCGCTCGGGGTATTGCTGTGCGCGAGCAAAGAGGACGAAATCGTCGAGTACGCCCTGAACCGATCACTGTCGCCTGCCTTGATCGCGGAGTACCACACTCAGTTGCCGGACAAGAAGCTGTTGCAAGCCAAGCTCCAGGAGTTTTATGCGCTGAATGCGCAAGAGGCTGAGTGATTTTTTGAATCACTTTCTTTGAGGCATTAAAAAGCCGGCTTGTGGCCGGCTTCTCGGGGACTGGCTTGGATCATTTTTGGTAAACCGCGCCAGCCTTCAAAACGTACACCCGGATCTTGCGTCCGGCTGTGGGACCTGGGGAGAAAATCATCTGCCAGGTCAGTGCGATCAGAGCCGCGAGGCGGGTTGATGCGCAAATGTGGGGCGCAGCATACGCAGGTTTGACGCAAATTCCCAGCGGGAAGTGCCGCGCAGAGCCGCTCGGCCACTCGGGTGGGTGGCCGACGGGCATTCTGGAACGCTTAAAGAAACGGTACCGCCGGCCGCCGTTTGTTCAGGGTCGACCACCAGAACACCCAGCCCAGTACCCTGATGTTCTGCTCTTCGATTTGTGCGGCCCTGAAGATTTCATCCGGGTACTCGGCGCGGTTGTGGCTGCGCAGGCGCAGGGAGTTGCCCGGTAGTCGGTGCAGGTACTTGATGCGCAGCATGCCGTCATGTTCGATGGCGTAGATCTCGCCATCGACAATCTGGGTCAGGCCACGGTCAATCGCCAGGGTCGAACCGTCTTCAATTTTCTCTCCCATGCTGTTGCCGCTCATGAGGGCACAAATGGCGTCAGCGTGGTTGATTTCCAGGGAGTCAAGGTGGCTGCGGGGCAGCCGGATGGATTGCTCGGCGTCTTGTATGACGTGGGTTTTGTTCGAGCCAGGGGCGGTGACAGCTTCCTTGTAGAGCGGCAGCTCTACGTCGACAGGCTCGATGACCGTGTAGATACCGCGGATGGTCTGGGCATCGAAGGTGTTGCCGGACTCGTCGAGCAGACGCAGGTGCTGGGCATCTTTCGAGCCTTCGCCGGTTTTCAGCCAGTTGCTGCTGACGGAGAGCTTTCTGGCGACCTCTTCCATGCAATGAGCGGGCACGCCGCGGGTGTACCAGTTATGTACATTTTGCGGAGCCGTATCCAGGAATTCGGCAAATCCGGTGGTCGTGATGCTCGCTGCTTCGAGGAGCGCCTTGAAGCGTGGGCCGCTAGTGTTCTTTTTCATGAACACGAGTCTACTGGCGGCTGGTAAGGGTTTGAATAAACGCCTCGTTCAAATTTCGAGGGAAATTTACGACGGGATGTAAGACGTTCCCGGGGAATTTTAAACGAGAAAAAACCGAGATTGAATTTGTTTAAACGGGATGTTTGGCGTGCGAATCAGGCGCCCACAAAAAACCCCGGATCAACCGGGGTTTTTCTTGCCGCTTGCAGCTAAAGGCTGCAGCCGGGCTTAGCCTTTGTAGGCCGCAACCGACTTGGTGATGGCGTCGCGAGCGGCGTCTGCGCCGGCCCAGCCTTCGATTTTCACCCATTTGCCTTTTTCGAGATCTTTGTAGTTCGCGAAGAAGTGCTCGATCTGCTGAATCAGCAGGGCTGGCAGGTCGGTGTATTCCTTCACATCGACGTACAGCTGGGACAGCTTGTCGTGTGGGACTGCGATGACTTTGGCATCGCCGCCGCCGTCGTCGGTCATGTTCAGGATGCCCACCGGACGGGCGCGGATCACCGAACCTGGAGCAACCGGGTAAGGGGTCACGACCAGCACGTCGAGGGGATCACCGTCATCAGCCAGGGTGTTCGGGATGTAACCGTAGTTGGCCGGGTAGAACATTGGGGTGGCCATGAAACGGTCAACGAACAGGCAATCGCTGTCTTTGTCGATTTCGTATTTGATCGGCGCGTGGTTGGCCGGAATCTCGATCGCGACGTAGATGTCGTTCGGCAGGTCTTTGCCAGCCGGAATCTTGCTGTAGCTCATTGGGCGTTGCCCCCGTTAGTTGACCAGAAACACTTGGCCGGATTGACCAAAAAGTGGCGGCGATTATAGGCATATTCCTGGGTCGACGCCATGTACCAGAAGTCGTATGGCGCTCACTGGTGTGCCTGATAGACAGGGTCATGCGCCTGAAGTTGCTTCAGCCTCGCCAGCGGGTCCTGGCGATAGAACAACTTCAACTGTTGATACACCTGTGGATAAGCTTCGTGCAGCAAATCCGGGGCACTGAAGAAGTATTCGCTGGTGACGGCGAAGAACTCGGCAGGGTTTTCGGCGGCATAGGGGTCGATGGCCGTTTCGGCATCGGGATTGCGTTCCAGTTGCCGGTCGAGGTCGTCGTAGGCCTCTTGCATGACGCTGGCCCAGTCACTGACGCGCATGTCCGGGTGCAACGGCGGCAGGCCGTTGGCGACGCCATTGAGCATGTCGAGTTTGTGCGCCAGTTCGTGGATCACCAGGTTATAGCCTTCCCAACCGCCACTGGCCATCACACCGGGCCAGGCAAGAATGATCGGGCCTTGTTGCCAGGCTTCACCGCTGTGTTCACCGTCCCATTCGTGCTCGACGCCGCTGGCATCGCGATGGCGCTGGGGGCTGAGGAAGTCGTCAGGGTAGAGAATGATTTCGTGGAAGCCCTGATACCAGTTCAGGTCGCCGAGGTTCAGCAACGGCAGTTGCGCCTGGGCAGCGAGCAGCAAGCGCTGCTCCTGATGCAGTTCGACGCCGGGCAGGGCGGTCAGGTGTTTGTCTTCAAGGAACAGTACGCAGGCTTCGCGCAGCCATTGGTCTTCGGCTGCACTGATGCCATCGAGAAAGCTCAGGTGATGGCGCACCCGTTGCCACATGTCATCGGCAATCGGGTGCTTTGCCAGGGTGCGCTGGCGACGCCAGGCGCTCAGAGACCACATCGTGTCAGCGCGATTCGGCTTTTGAGCTTGAACCGCCCAGGCGGCCACGCACCATGCCAATGATCATCGGCACCAGCGAGAGCAGGATGATGCCCACGATCAGCAGCGACAGGTTCTTCTTGATGAACGGCACATTGCCGAAGAAATAACCAAGCGTCACCAGGCCGCCGACCCACAGGATGGTACCCAGCACACTGAAGGCAAAGAAGCGCGGGTAGGGCATTTTCCCCACACCGGCGACGAAGGGCGCAAAGGTACGGATGATGGGCAGGAAGCGCGCCAGGGTCACGGTTTTGCCGCCATGCTTGTCGTAGAAGTCGTGGGTTTGTTGCAGGTAGTCGCGGCGGAAGATCTTCGAGTTCGGATTGCTGAACAGTTTTTCACCCGCCGTTCGTCCGATGATGTAGTTGGTACTGTCGCCCAGAATCGCCGCCAGCATCAGCAGGCCGCCGAGCAGTACCGGGTCCATGCCGCCACCGGCCGCCACGGCGCCGGCGATGAACAGCAGGGAATCGCCCGGCAGGAAGGGCATGACCACAAGGCCCGTTTCACAAAAGATGACCATGAACAGAATGGCGTAGATCCATGCCCCGTAGTTGGCTACAAGCATGTCGAGGTACACGTCCAGATGCAGGACGATGTCGATCGGGTTGAAATCCATGGATAGCACCTGTGGTGACGGCCCGACTCGGCAGGCCTGTGCGGATGACTTCGCGTAAGACTACGGATAGGGGTAGTTTTTCTTACAAGCCGGGAATATCGGGATTATACGAGGCGAGTGGTGAAAATCGCGTCGAGATTGTAGCGGGGAATGTCATCGCAGGGCTGATGTTTGATAACGATCAGGTGGGAGCGAGCCTGCTCGCGATGCCGTTGCCTCGTTGGACCAGTGTAATCCAGTCGATGCCATCGCGAGCAGGGTGCAGGTGATTCAGAGTTCGTCGCTGATCGGCAGCACGTAGTTCTTGAATTCGGTATCTTCCTTGAATCCGATGGACTCGTAGGTTTTCTGCGCGACTTCATTGTTGCTGCTGGTGGAAACACGCATGCGTACGGCATTGGTTTCCTTGGCCATTTTTTTCGCGGTACGGATCAGGTTGTCGGCGACCAACTGGCGGCGCGCGTCTTCGGCGACATAAATGTCGTTGAGGATCCAAACGCGCTTGAGGGACAACGAGGAGAAGCTCGGGTACAGCTGGCAAAAACCCATCAGTTTGTTGCTGTCGTCATCGGACAGCGCCAGGTAGATCACCGACTCCTTGCGACGCAGGCGTTTTTCGAGGAACGCTCGCGACGAGTCCGGATACGGCAGGGAGCCATAAAACTCGCGATATTTGACGAACAACGGGGTCAGCAGGTCCAGGTGTTCGAGGGTCGCTTGAATAATCCGCATGGTAGGTCTCGTCTTCAAGTGGCTGTCTTGCATCTCTGACGGCGATGGGAAACCCTTGGCGGCCGTGCAACGATCCTGCCTGAAACTGGTACGAATGTGCAATGCGGAAGCGGTTCAGGCCTTCGGCGGGTCGAGCAGGAAATTGCTTTTCATGTCGGTTCCTGCGTCCGACTCCAATGTCTGAACCTGCGCTTCGTCCTTCAGATTGACCCCTGACAACTGCCGCCGGCAGGCTTCGCGCATCAAGTACAGCAGGCGGTGCGCCGCCATGCCGTAACTCAAGCCTTCGAGCCGCACGTTGGAGATGCAATTACGGTAAGCATCCGTAAGACCGACCTTGGGATTGTAGGTGAAATATAACCCCAGGCTGTCCGGGGAGCTGAGGCCGGGGCGTTCGCCGATGAGGATCACGGTCATTTTTGCACCCAGCAACTCACCGATTTCATCAGCGACCGCCACGCGCCCCTGTTCCACCAGTATCACCGGCGCTACCGTCCAGCCTTCGGCTGCAATCTGTTCATCCAGGCGTGCCAAAAAGGGCAGTGTATGGCGATGAACGGCCAATGCCGACAGTCCGTCGGCGATGACGATCACCAGGTCGACCCCGCCAGGGTGTGCCGAAGTGTATTCGCGCAGGGTCTTTGTCGACGCCTCACTCAACTTTCGCCCCAGGTCCGGGCGTTGCAGGTAGCTGTTGCGGTCGATCGCCGCGCTGTGCAGCAGAAGGCTTTCGCGCCCGCGCTCGGTCAGTTGTGAACCGAGTGCTGCATGATCGAACGGCAGGTGCACCGCATCCCGCGCCTGGGCGTGGGCGTATTGGAAGTCCAGTTGGGCGCGCGTGGGAATGCTGGTGCCGGTTCGGCCCAGGGCAATTCGCGCCGGTGTCAGTCGCCGTAGTTCCAGCCATGGGTTGTGCGGATCGAAGGGTAATTTATCCATGTCGTGACTCATCCCAATTGCGCCAGGGCCTGTCGAAAGGCCGGTGGCAGGCTGTCGCCGAAGAGAACCCGGCCGTCCGATTGAGTGAAGATGCCCATTTTCGCCAGCCACTGCTCGAACTCCGGCGCGGGCTTCAGCCCCAGTGTTTGCCTGGCGTAGAGCGCATCATGGAACGAGGTGGTCTGGTAGTTGAGCATGATGTCGTCGGAACCCGGGATGCCCATGATGAAGTTGATCCCGGCGACGCCCAGCAAGGTCAGCAGGGTGTCCATATCGTCCTGGTCGGCTTCGGCATGGTTGGTGTAACAGATGTCGCAACCCATGGGCACACCGAGCAATTTGCCGCAGAAGTGGTCTTCCAGGCCGGCACGGATGATCTGCTTGCCGTTGTACAGGTATTCCGGGCCGATGAAGCCGACGACGGTGTTGACCAGGAACGGGTTGAAATGACGCGCAACGGCATAGGCGCGTGTTTCGCAGGTTTGTTGATCGACGCCATGGTGGGCGTTGGCCGACAGGGCGCTGCCCTGGCCGGTTTCGAAATACATGAGGTTGCGGCCCAGCGTGCCGCGATTCAGGCTCAAACCGGCCTCATGGCCTTCCTTCAAGAGACTCAGGTTGATGCCGAAACTGGCATTGGCCGCTTCGGTGCCGGCGATCGACTGGAACACCAGGTCCAGCGGTACGCCGCGATTGACCGCTTCGATCGACGTGGTGACATGGGTCAGTACGCAAGCCTGGGTCGGAATCTCGTAGCGCTGGATGATCGCGTCGAGCATTTCCAGCATGGCGCAGATCGAGGCGATGCTGTCGGTGGCCGGGTTGATGCCGATCATGGCGTCGCCATTGCCATGCAGCAGGCCGTCGAGAATGCTCGCGGCGATGCCGGCCGGTTCGTCGGTGGGGTGATTCGGTTGCAGGCGGGTGGACAGTCGACCGCGCAGGCCCAGGGTGCCGCGAAACTGCGTGACCACGCGGATTTTCTGCGCCACCAGTACCAGGTCCTGCACGCGCATGATCTTCGAGACCGCGGCAACCATTTCCGGCGTCAGGCCGGGTGCGAGGGCGCGCAGGACCTGTTCGTCGGCGGCATCGCTGAGCAGCCAGTCACGAAAGCCGCCGACGGTGAGATGGCTGACGACCGCGAAGGCTTGTTTGTCGTGGGTATCGATGATCAGCCGGGTGACTTCATCGGATTCGTAGGGAATCAGTGCTTCCTGCAGGAAGTGGCTCAGCGGAGTGTCGGCCAACGCCATCTGTGCGGCCACCCGCTCGCCATCGTTGAGCGCGGCGACGCCAGCCAGGAAATCGCCGGAGCGCGCCGGACTGGCCTTGGCCATCACTTCCTTGAGGTTGTCGAAGCGGTAAGTCTGGGCGCCGACGGTATGGGCGAATGCGGCCATGGGGCGGTGTCCTCCTGTTATGTTCAAGTCTTCAATTCACGACTGCGTGCACCTTGATTAGGCAGGCACCGGCAAAAATCCCGGTGCCGGTGCATCTAGATACCTTCGAGCATAGCGTCCGCCGGTGCCTCGGACCGTTGCTTGGCGGTCAACTGGAAGTACAGGTAACCGGCAACCATGAAGCCGAGGAAAACCAGGCCGATCACGGTGTTGAACCACGCCATCGCCACCAGGCACACCACCGCCAGAAACAGCGCGATCCCCGGTACGATCGGATAACCGGGTGCGCGGAAGGTGCGTTCCAGGTTCGGTTCGGTTTTACGCAACTTGAACAGGCTCAGCATACTGATGATGTACATCACGATGGCACCGAATACCGACATGGTGATCATCGCCGCCGTCAGGGTCATGCCTTGCAGATTGACCAGGCCATCGCTGTAGATGGCTGCAATGCCGATCACGCCACCCGCCAGGATCGCCCGGTGCGGCGTCTGGAAACGCGAGAGTTTGGCCAGGCCCTTTGGCAGGTAACCAGCGCGAGCCAGGGCGAAAAACTGCCGTGAGTAACCAAGAATGATCCCGTGGAAACTTGCCACCAGGCCGAACAGGCCGATCCATACCAGCATGTGCATCCAGGTCGAATTATTGCCAACCACGGCTTTCATCGCCTGGGGCAGTGGATCGTTGATGTTCGAGAGTTGACGCCAGTCTCCGACGCCGCCCGCCATGACCATCACGCCGATGGCCAGGAACACCAGGGTCAGAATGCCGCTGACGTAGGCCCTGGGGATGGTGCGTTTCGGATCCTTGGCTTCTTCGGCGGCCATGGCAGCGCCTTCGATGGCGAGGAAGAACCAGATCGCAAAGGGAATGGCGGCAAAAATGCCGGGAATCGAGGCCATCGTGAACTCATTGGCGCCCGACCAGCCATTGAGCACGAAGTTGCTGAAGCTGAAGCCTGGCGCGACCACTCCCATGAACACCAGCAGTTCTGCGACCGCCAGCACGGTGACGACCAACTCGAAGGTGGCCGCGATGCTGACGCCGAGGATGTTCAGACCCATGAACACGAAATAGGCGCCAACGGCGGCGATCTTCGGGTCCAGTTCCGGGTATTGCACGTTGAGGTAGGCGCCGATGGCCATGGCGATGGCCGGCGGTGCGAAAACGAATTCGATCAGGGTGGCGATGCCGGCGATCAATCCGCCTTTTTCACCAAAGGCCCGGCGGCTGTAGGCAAACGGCCCGCCAGCGTGGGGAATCGCCGTCGTCAGTTCGGTGAAGCTGAAAATGAAGCAGGTGTACATCGTCGCCACCATCAGCGCGGTGACGAGAAAACCCAGCGTGCCTGCGGTGCCCCAGCCGTAACTCCAGCCGAAGTACTCGCCGGAAATCACCAGGCCGACGGCAATGCCCCATAAATGCAGGGTGCCGAGTGTGGGTTTGAGCTGTGTGGAAGAAGTAGTCATAAGTCCTCTCTATTTTTTATTGTTCGATCTTTTGGACTTTCGGGTACGACGGGTTGGGGTAAATGCCGAATGACGGGTACGCAAGGCCCGTGCCAGAGCGGCCAGCCTTTGGTGTTGTGTCATATAGGGCGCCATCGCCAGCAAGCCGGCTCCTACAGGTTTACGCGGTCTGTAGGAGCCGGCTTGCTGGCGAATAGCCGTTACGCGATTAGAAGAAGCCCAGCGGATTGATGTCGTAGCTCACCAGCAGGTTTTTGGTCTGCTGATAGTGGTCGAGCATCATTTTGTGGGTTTCACGGCCGACGCCGGACTTCTTGTAGCCGCCGAACGCGGCGTGCGCCGGGTACAGGTGGTAGCAGTTGGTCCACACGCGACCGGCCTTGATGGCGCGGCCCATGCGGTAGGCGCGGTTGATGTCGCGGGTCCAGAGGCCGGCGCCGAGGCCGAACT
>NZ_RWIR01000006.1 GCF_009764265.1 Pseudomonas sp. PB101 | reverse complement strand
GCAGTTTGTCGGAACCACCTTCAGCAACGCGGTTCTGCAGCAGTTTGTCGGAACCACCTTCAGCAACGCGGTTCTGCAGCAGTTTGTCGGAACCACCTTCAGCAACGCGGTTCTGCAGCAGTTTGTCAGAGCCGCCTTCAGCAACGCGGTTCTGCAGCAGTTTGTCAGAGCCACCTTCAGCAACGCGGTTCTGCAGCAGTTTGTCAGAGCCACCTTCAGCAACACGGTTCTGCATCAGCTTGTCGGAGCCATCCGCAGCGACGCGGTTTTCGATCAGGCGGTCGGAACCACCCTCGGCCACACGGCTTTCAATCAGACGATCCGAGCCGCCTTCAGCGACCACAGGTTGAGCAGAGGTAGCGGCGAAAGCGTTGACTGCGAAAACCGAGAAAGCGATGCTGAGGAGGGTTTGGCGTTTCATGATGGTGTGCTCCGGGGTGCTTATGGGTTGGTATGGAGCTGATGTTACGCCGGGGAATTTTTAAGAGAACTTCATTGAAGTGATGGTGAACATCGATGGCAATGATAGGACCGGCGGCATGCCTCTTGTGGGCGTGATGGTGCGATCGTCGGATGGTCGCTGTGTGGCAGGTGGCGGCTTCTACACTGGATAGCTGGCGTGTTCCTGTGCCGAGACGCTTGATGAGGTGTGTAAGGAGACGATCATGTACCAGCTCTACGGCCATCAGAACTCCGGGGCCGCGGCCATCGAGGCCGCTCTTGAACTCTGTGATGTCGCTTATCGCTTCATCGATGTGGAGACGTCTGCAGAGGCGGCCCATGCGCTGGAGAAACTCAACCCGCTCAAGCAGATTCCGACCTTGCAGCTGCCCGATGGCAGCGTCCTGACCGAGAGCGCGGCGATCCTGATTCATCTCGCGCTGACGTTTCCCGCGTCGGGGTTGTTGCCGCAGGATCCGGCCGAGCGCGACCAGGCCATTCGCGCCATGGCTTACATCGTCAGCAATTGCTATGCGGCCATCGGCATCATCGATTACCCCGAGCGCTGGCTGGCCGAGGCGGATGAATCATCCAGGCAGAACCTCATGGAGGGAGCCCGCCGACGCCTGCACTGGAGTTGGGAGGTGTTCGCCGATCAGTTCTCGGGCGAGTTGTATCTGGGCAGCGAGAGGCCCGGGGCCCTGGATGTGCTGACGGCGGTGGTCTCGCGATGGGCGGGCAGTCGGGAGCATTTGCGCACTGCGCGGCCCGGGTTTTTCGCCTGGCTGGAACGCATCGACCGCCACCCGGCACTGGCACCGGTGTTCGCCCGGCATTGGCCGGGCTGAAAACATCACTCACCCTGTGGGAGCGAGCTTGCTCGCGATGGGGCCATATTGGTCGACATCCACGCTGAATGTCTGGCCGCCATCGCGAGCAAGCTCGCTCCCACAGGGGATCTTCGGCGTGTCGTCTTACTCCCCGCGAATGTACTGCTCCAGCTGCTTGATCAGCTCCGCCTGTTCGGCAATCGCTTCCTTGACCAGGTCACCGATCGACAGCAGGCCGATCAGCTTGCCACCTTCCACCACCGGCAAGTGACGCAGGCGCCTGTCGGACATGATGCCCAGGCAGGTGTCCACGGTTTGATGGGTGTCGACGGTGATCACCGGTGACACCATGATGTCGCGCACCGGCGTGCCCACCGAAGAGCGGCCGTGCAGCACGAGTTTGCGTGCATAGTCCCGTTCGCTGATGATGCCCAGCACTTCATCGTTCTCCACCACCAACAAGGCGCCGACGTTTTTCTCGGCCATCTTCATCAGCGCTTCGAGCACCATGTGATCGGGTTTGATCTGGTGCACTTCCTGATTTTTCTGATCTTTGAGCTTGAGCAGTTGGGCGACGGTTTTCATGGTGGTTACTCGGGTGTTGTCGTTGTTCTTGAAGAATCGTAGACGCAGGCGTTCAGGGCAAGGGCGAAAGCGGCAGATAACACGCAAAAAACGTCATTTGGCGGTTTTTCTTCGGTAAACCTCACATTTCCGGCCAGCACCCTCCCACAGGGGCTGCCTGATAGGTCTGCTATCCCTGCCGATGACGGGTAGAATCACCCTCTGAATCAGTTTCGAGGTTTGCAGTGGTGGATTTACAGCAGGGCTTCGTCCTGACCCGGCATTGGCGCGACACCCCGGCCGGTACGGAAGTCGAGTTCTGGCTGGCGACCGACAGCGGTCCCCGGCGCATCCGCCTGCCTCATCAACCGTCGGTGGCGTTCATCCCTTCTGAGCAGCGTCAGGCGGCCGAAAGCGTTTTGCATGACGAGAAGAACGTCGAGCTCAAGCCCCTGGCCCTGCAGGATTTCGAACATCGCCCGGTCCTCGGACTCTACTGCCAGCAACATGGCCAGTTGATGCGCCTGGAAACCACGCTGCGCCGGGCCGGTGTCGAAGTGTTCGAAGCCGACGTGCGCCCGCCGGAACGTTACATGATGGAGCGCTTCATCACCGCGCCGGTGCGTTTCAGCGGCGCGCCGAATGCCGAGGGCCTGCTGCTCGACGCACAGATGAAGCCCGATCCCGACTACCGGCCGAGCCTGAAGCTGGTGTCCCTGGACATCGAGACCACCGCCCGGGGCGAGCTGTATTCCATCGCCCTGGAAGGCTGCGGCGAGCGTCAGGTGTACATGCTCGGTCCGCCCAATGGCGACGATAGCCAGGTGGACTTCCAGCTCGAATACTGCGATTCGCGGACCTTGTTGCTGAAAAGACTCAACGAATGGTTCGCCCGCTTCGACCCCGACGCAATCATCGGCTGGAACGTCGTGCAGTTCGACTTGCGCGTGCTGCATGAGCACGCCCGACGCCTGGCGGTGCCCTTGAAACTGGGGCGTGGCGGCGAGGAAATGCAGTGGCGCGAACACGGCAACGGCAACCACTACTTCGCATCTGCCGCTGGCCGCCTGATCATCGACGGTATCGAGTCCCTGCGCTCGGCGACGTGGAGCTTCCCCTCGTTCAGCCTGGAAAACGTCGCGCAAACTCTGCTCGGCGAGGGCAAGTCCATCGACAACCCGTACCAGCGCATGGACGAAATCAATCGCATGTTCGCCGAAGACAAGCCGGCGCTGGCCAAGTACAACCTCAAGGACTGCGAACTGGTCACGCGGATCTTCGCCAAGACCGAGTTGCTGACCTTCCTGCTGGAGCGGGCCAGCGTCACCGGTTTGCCGGCCGATCGCATGGGCGGTTCGGTGGCGGCTTTCACTCACTTGTACATGCCGCTGATGCACCGTCAGGGTTTTGTTGCGCCCAACCTCGGAGGCAAGCCTCCCCAGGCCAGCCCGGGCGGCTTTGTCATGGATTCGCAACCGGGGCTGTACGAATCGGTGCTGGTGCTCGACTACAAAAGCCTCTACCCGTCGATCATCCGCACCTTCCTGATCGACCCCGTGGGGCTGATCGAAGGGCTCAAGCACCCGGACGACAGCGAGTCGGTGCCGGGCTTTCGTGGCGCGCGTTTTTCCCGCACCCGCCACTGCCTGCCATCGATCGTTGCCCGGGTGGCCGAAGGCCGGGAAACCGCCAAGCGTGAACACAACGCACCGTTGTCCCAGGCGCTGAAGATCATCATGAACGCGTTCTACGGTGTGCTCGGCTCCAGCGGTTGTCGCTTCTTCGACACGCGTCTGGCGTCGTCCATCACCTTGCGCGGACACGAGATCATGCTGCGCACCCGGCAGTTGATCGAAGCCCAGGGCCATGCGGTGATTTACGGTGACACCGACTCGACCTTCGTCTGGCTGCGTCGCGCCCACGGCCAGCAGGAGGCGGCGCAGATCGGCCACGCGCTGGTGGCGCACGTCAATCAATGGTGGCGCGAGCATGTGCAGCAGGAATACGGCTTGCAAAGCGTTCTCGAACTGCAGTTCGAAACCCACTACAAGCGCTTTCTGATGCCGACCATTCGGGGCGCCGAAGAGGGCAGTAAAAAGCGCTACGCCGGCCTGGTGACCCGCGCCGATGGCAGCGACGAAATGGTCTACAAAGGCCTGGAAACCGTGCGCACCGACTGGTCGCTGCTGGCCCGGCAGTTCCAGCAGGAGCTGTACTCGCGGATCTTCCTGCGCAAGCCCTATCAGGATTATGTGCGTGACTATGTGCGCAAGACCCTGGCCGGCGAGTTCGATGACCGGTTGATCTACCGCAAGCGCCTGCGCCGCAGCCTCGATGACTATGAGCGTAACGTGCCGCCCCATGTGCGTGCGGCGCGCCTGGCCGACGAGTACAACGACCGCCAGGGTCGCCCGCGGCAATACCAGAACGGCGGCTGGATCAGCTACGTGATCACCGTCGCCGGACCCGAACCGCTGGAAGTGCGCAACGCGCCCATCGACTACGACCACTACATCACCCGGCAGCTGCAACCGGTGGCGGACGCGATCCTGCCGTTTGTCGATGACGACTTCTCAACCCTGGTTGGGGGGCAACTGGGCCTGTTTTGAGTCCATCAGCGACAAGGTCCAGTCATCCAGGATGCCGTGGAAGTATTGGTTCAAGGCTTGCTGGAAAGGGCTGTCGGCATCGGCAACCTGGCTGAACAGGGTCATCGAGGAATGAAACTTCAGGTCGTCGGGATGGCCGAAAATCCCGGCCACCGAGCGCCCCCGGATGTTCAGCACCTCCTGGGTGCAGCTGCGCAGGCGGGCGCCGAGCAACGGATGCTCAAGGTAGGCCAGGGCCTCTTCGCGCGAGCGGATGGCAAAGCGGCGCGACATCTCGCTGTCGCCGAGCCCGGCAAACTGCGGAAAAATGAACCACATCCAGTGACTGCGCTTGTGTCCATTGTTCAGCTCGGTCTGGACCCGGTCGAATACCGGGTCCTGAGCCTGGAGAAAGCGTTGCAGATTGAACGGGTCCAGGTGGTCGGTGCTTCTCATGGCGAAGCTCTCTGACAGACTGCGTTGGCTCAGACCATCGCCAGCCGCTGTTTGCGTTGTGGCGCATGAAACGCCTGGTCCAGCGCCTCCAGATCCCCGGGGTCAAGCCGCAACGTGGCGGCTTGGGCGTTGAGCTGCACATGCTCGGGGCGGACCGCTTTGGGGATGGCGATCACGTCGTCCTGACGCAGTATCCAGGCCAGCGCCACCTGTGCCGGTGTGACGCCATGGCGGGCGGCCACTTGCTTGAGCGTGGCATTGGCGAGCATTTTGCCGCCCTGACCGATCGGGCAGTATGCCATGACCGGCAGCCGCTGCTGCTGGCTCCAGGGCAGCAAGTCGAATTCTATGCCGCGCTGCTCCAGATTGTAGAGCACCTGATTGGTGGCGCAGGCCGGGGTGCCCAGTTCCAGCAAATCATCGAGGTCGAAATTGGATACGCCCCAACGGCCGATCTTGCCGTCTTCGCGCAGACGCTCGAAGGCGTCGACGGTTTCCGCAAGCGGATACTGGCCGCGCCAATGCAACAGATACAGATCGATGTAATCGGTACCCAGCCGGCGCAGGCTGTGCTCGCAAGCCTGGGGAATGCCCTGGCGGCTGGCGTTGTGCGGGTACACCTTGCTGACCACGAAGACGTTGTCGCGCTGGCCGGCGATGGCATCGCGGACCACTTCCTCGGCGCCGCCTTCGGCGTACATTTCGGCGGTGTCGATCAGGGTCATGCCCAGTTCGATGCCCAGGCGCAGTGCCGCGACTTCCTGCGCGTGTCGTGAGCGGTCTTCGCCCATCTGCCAGGTGCCCTGGCCAATGACAGGCACTGTGGCGCCAGCCAATTCAAGTGTGCGCATGCAAACCTCCCTGATGAATGCCGATGGTTATTTCAGTGGGCAGCAGAATAGTCCATCGGTTCCCCGCAGGCTGCGAACCTTGAGGCGGACCTTGCCGGTGATCGATTGCCTTGTGCCGTTACCGCACTTTTTCCAAATGTCCGGCTCTATCCATGGCAGCCTGCGGCGATCCCCACCGTCGGCCCATGTCCAAGTCCAAGACCCCATGGCTCGAGTTTTACCTGCGATCAACTCAATATTCCGCCGTCGTTGCCTGCTGCTGGCAGGTCTGTCGATGTTCTTCGTCACCGGTTGCAGCCAGCAGCAGGGTGGCGACATCTTTACCCAGATGCGCGAAGGCAACCCCCGGGAGTTTCTGCAAACCAGCGTCGACCGCATGGCCACCCTGACCATGCGCGACAACCTCGACAGCCTTTACCTGCTGATGGGCAAGCTGTACCTGCGCAACCCCGACGAGCTGAAAAAGTCCGGTTTCCTCGATGCCCGCACGGCCGGCAAGCAAGTGCGCATGGCCATCGAACAGCAGGAGCCGTTACCGACCCTGGGCGGCAAAAAGGACCTGGCGGCCCTGCGCTTCGCCATGAGTCCGGAATTTCTGGGTGATCGGGTCGGAGCGTTCATCTATGCCATCGGCAGCATGCTGGTGACCGCCCACGGCAACCGCACCGAGTTCTACATGACCGATACGATCAATCCGGTGTTCGTCAGCAATGCCGCGCGCAACATCGAGATCGCCACCTGGATCCTCAGCCAGCGCCAAAACAGGGAAGGCCAGCCCTTGCTGTTTTCCAACGAAATCTCGGAGGAGGGCAGCAACCTGAGCTTTGCCGTCGAGTTCGGCAAGATCGTCGCCCGCCTGGACCTGCTGACCCAGATGCTCGACGAGCGCTACCGGCGCATCGGCCTGAATTATGCGCAGAGCCTGCTGTTCCTGAATTTCCTGCCGGTGCAGTGAGTTCAGGGCATAAAGATAGATCGTATCGATATAACTGGTTATAAGAAATATCGCTATGCTGCGGGCCAGATTTTCCCTGCGATCGTTGTGGACGTATTCATGGATTTAGTGAACATCGGGTTGGTCGTTGCCGGATTGGTGGTGGGTTTTATCGTCGGCATGACTGGCGTGGGTGGCGGGTCATTGATGACCCCGATCCTGCTGTGGTTCGGCATCAACCCGGCGACCGCGGTCGGTACCGACCTGCTGTACGCTGCCATCACCAAATCCAGCGGTGTACTGGTGCACCGCAAGAACAACAACATCGACTGGGCGATTACCGGCTGGCTGACCCTTGGCAGCGTGCCCGCGGTGGCGCTGACGTTGTGGTTCCTGAGCAGCTTGCACTCCAGCCCCGATGCAATGAACGCGATCATCAAGCAGGCTCTCGGCTTTGTGTTGTTCGCCACGGCGCTGGCGATTCTGTTCAAGAAACGTCTGCTGGATTTCGCCCACAAACGTGCGGGCGGCAACTACAACCCCAGCGGCTCGCGCCTCAATGTCCTGACGGTCATCACTGGCCTGGTCCTCGGCACCATGGTCGCGCTGACGTCCATCGGCGCCGGTGCACTGGGCACCGTGGCCCTGTTCATTCTCTATCCGATGCTGCCGACCCGCCGCCTGGTCGGCACCGAAATCGCCCACGCCGTGCCGCTGACCCTGGTCGCGGGCCTTGGCCATGCGAGCATGGGCAACATGGATTGGCACGTATTGGGTTACTTGCTGGTGGGCTCGTTGCCGGGGATTTACCTGGGCAGCCACCTGACCGGGCGCATCTCCGACGAACTGCTGCGCCCTTGCCTGGCGACCATGCTGTTGTTGATCGGTTACAAGCTGGCGTTCTGATTCCATCCGCCACGCCAGCGTCATTCGCGGGTGAGTATTTCCAACAGATGCCCGTCCGGGTCATCGAAATACACCCGCCGTCCTCCCGCCTGATGATTAGCCCGACCTGTTGCGCAATGACCGCCCTGACCTAAGCTTGGGGCAAGGCGGAAAACATTTGCGGGACGTCAACCGGAACGATCGCCGCGATGCGCAATCATTAGAGCGTGGATATCAAAAAGGAGATGCGCATGCTCATCAGGTCACTGACCCTGGCTACCTTGCTGGCGATTGCCGGCCCCCTGTTCGCCGCCGATGACGGCTCACCGCTGGACATGGACAAAGGCAGGGCCCGGCCACTGATTGTCATCGCCCCGAGTACTGTTGATCCGACCTGGATCAGCCTGAAAAAGTCGCTGGATGAACCGGCCAACAAAAAAAGTTTCACCGATCGCAACATGGTGCTCTACACCGTGCTCAACCTGATGGGCCAGCGCGATGGCAAGGACCTCGGGCCCCAGGACACGGCGGCGCTGATCCGCTCGCTCAAGCTGGGCGCCGGCGCCAAGACCAAGGTGATCCTGGTCGGCAAGGATGGCGAAAAGAAACTTGATCAATCGGACGCCATCAAGCTGGACGAGATTTTCAGCGCGGTCGATCAGTTGCCGGCAGCCGAGAAAGAATTCACGGCGACCGTGGCCGCTCCCGTTACGGAAGCCGAGCCGGCGGTCAAAGGTGCCAAGGGCGCCAAACCTGCAAAACCGGGCAAACCGGCCAAGCCGCCGGAAATGCCGGATGATTGATCCTCAATCTTGTGGCGATGGAACGTTTTTCTGTGGGAGCGAGCTTGCTCGCGATGGCGCCGTAACAGTCGATGTAAATGCTGAATGTCAGGCCGTCATCGCGAGCAAGCTCGCTCCCACAGGTTTCGTGTATCAGATGATCAGTATTAACTTCTAGATGTCGTCTTTTTCTCTGGGAAAGCAAACAAGGCTTACCGAGTAAGGGCACTCAAAACCTGATGAGCGATCTTGACCCGCTCCGCATTCGGATAATTCTTGTTAGCCAGCATCACAATGCCGATGTCCTTCGATGGCACGTACGCCACGTAAGCGCCAAAGCCACCGGTTGAGCCGGTCTTGTTGATCAGCATGTCCTGCGTCTGCGCTTGCGGCGGGGTCAGCCATTGGACTTTATGCGCCTGCATGGCCATCGGCGTGGAGTTGCCGTCCAGCAAGCGATCCAGTGTCAGCGGATAGCGATACATCTCCCAACCGAGGCCCTGGGTCATGTCGCCGACGGTGTAGTAGCCGCTGTGAGTCAGGGCGATGGCTTGCTGCAACGGCTTTTCCAGAGACGCCGGGTGCATGTTGGCCTCGACGTAAGCGAGCAAGTCAGCGGCACTGGTTTTTACGCCATACGCCTCGGAATCCAGCGCACCCGGAGTGACCCGTACCGGTTTGCCGTCCTTGTTGTAGCCCTGGGCGTAGAGCGCCATCCGGTCCTGCGGAACATGCAGGTAGGTGTGCTTGAGGCCCAGTTTCGGCAGCAGGTTTTTCTCCATCAGTTCATCGAACGGCTGGCCCATGCTGTGGGCGGCGAGGTAGCCGAACAGACCCAGGCTGGGGTTCGAATACAGTCGGTGACTGCTGGGGGCGTAGAGCGGTTTCCATTGTTGGTAGTAGCCGAGCATTTTGTCGGCCGAATCGGACTCGGCAGGAAATTGCAGGGGCAAACCGCCGGCACTGTAGGTACCCAATTGCAGCACGCTGATGTGGTCGAACGCACTGCCGCGCAAGGCCGGCAGGACCTGGCTGGCCTTGTCCGACAGCGACAGCTTGCCCGTGGCCTGGGCGTAGGCGGCGAGGGTGGCGGTGAAGGTTTTGCTGACCGAGCCGATCTCGAACAGCGTGTCCTGTGTGACGGGGCTGCCGGTTTCTTTCGAGGCGACACCATAGTTGAAGTAGTGCGCCTGGCCGTTGACGGTGACCGCCACGGCCATGCCTTGAATACCCTCGGCCTGCATCACCGGTTGTACTGCGGCGTTCACTACCGTCTCGATTTGATCCTGCGCCACGCATTGGCCAGCGGCGAGCATCGCCATGCAAGCGGCGATGGTTTTCAGCCTGTCCATGTTGGTTTCATCCGTCGTTGATTCAGTAGCGCGTCATTTTAGGGGCTTAAGCGCCATGCTCCGAGCGCTTTTTTAGAATAGGCCGCCAACAGGCGGCCACGCGCAACCGTTGATTCAACGCACCAGGCACGGCCGCTTGTTATCGAACTTCCAGCCAGGAATCAGGAACTGCATCGCCACGCTGTCATCCCGCGCGCCCAGACCCATGCCTTTGTAGAGTTCGTGGGCCTTGGCCAGTTGATCCATGTCCAGCTCGACACCCAGCCCCGGTTTCTGCGGCACCTGCACGCAGCCGTCGACGATTTGCAGCGGGGCCTTGGTCAGGCGCTGGCCGTCCTGCCAGATCCAGTGGGTGTCGATGGCGGTGATTTCGCCCGGCGCGGCCGCCGCGACATGGGTGAACATCGCCAGGGAGATGTCGAAATGATTGTTGGAATGCGAACCCCAGGTCAGGCCCCATTCGTGGCACATCTGCGCCACGCGCACTGAGCCCTGCATGGTCCAGAAATGCGGGTCGGCCAGGGGGATATCGACCGACTGCAACTGGATCGCGTGACCCATCTCCCGCCAGTCGGTGGCGATCATGTTGGTCGCGGTTTTCAGGCCTGTGGCCCGGCGGAACTCGGCCATGACTTCGCGTCCCGAGTAACCGTTTTCCGCGCCGCACGGGTCTTCGGCATAGGCCAGCACGCGGTGCTGATCGCGGCACAGGCGGATGGCTTCTTTCAGTGACCAGGCACCGTTGGGGTCGAGGGTGATGCGCGCATCGGGGAAACGTTCGGCGAGGGCGGTGACCGCTTCGATTTCGGCGTCGCCGCTGAGCACGCCGCCCTTGAGTTTGAAATCCTTGAAACCGTAACGGGCATGGGCTGCCTCGGCCAGGCGCACCACCGCGTCGGCGGTCATGGCTTGCTCATGGCGCACGCGGAACCAGTCGTTGTCGGCGTCCGGTTCGCTGCGGTAGGCGAGGTCGGTTTCGTTGCGGTCACCGACATAAAACAGATAACCCAGCATCTTCACTTCATCGCGCTGCTGACCTTCGCCGAGCAGGGCGGCCACCGGCACGTCCAGGTGCTGGCCGAGCAAGTCGAGCAAGGCGGCTTCCAGGCCGGTGACGGCGTGGATGGTGATGCGCAGGTCGAAGGTCTGCAAACCGCGGCCACCGGCATCGCGGTCGGCGAAGGTCTGGCGTACCTGATTGAGAATCTTCTGATACGTGCCAATCGGGCTGCCGACCACCAGGCTGCGCGCGTCTTCGAGGGTCTGGCGAATGCGCTCGCCCCCCGGCACTTCGCCGACGCCGGTGTGGCCGGCGTTGTCCTTGAGGATCACGATATTGCGGGTGAAAAACGGGCCGTGGGCGCCGCTCAGGTTGAGCAGCATGCCATCGTGGCCGGCCACCGGAACAATCTGCATGCTGGTGATGATCGGGGCCTTGGCGATTTCTTGTGCGGTCATTTTCTTATCCTTTCAGGCGTGACGTGGCGCAGCGTTGGCCGATTCGACGGCAGGCGCGGATTTGGGGGTGTTGCGGGCGGCGAAGACGATGATGGCGGCGATGATCGAGGTCGCGGCCAGGCCGTAGAGCCCGCCCTGAATGGAGCCGGTGCGTTCTTCCAGCAGACCGAAAGTGGTCGGCGCAACGAAACCACCGAGGTTGCCCACCGAGTTGATCAACGCGATGACGCCAGCGGCAATGCGTGCATCCAGGTAGGCCTGGGGAATCGGCCAGAACAGTGACGAGGCCGATTTGAAGCCCAGCGCGGCAAAGCAGATCGCAACGAAGGCGAACACCGGCCCGCCGGTGGTGGACATGAACATCCCGGTGGCTGCAATCAGCAGCGCGGCGGCAACCCAGGCCTGCTGGTGTTTCCATTTGGCCGACAAGGTTGCGAAGGCGTACATGCCGACAATCGACAGCAGCCACGGAATCGAATTGAACAGCCCGACCTGGACGTCGCTCAGGTCGCCCATCTTCTTGATGATGCTCGGCAGCCAGAACGTCGCGGCGTAGATGGTCAGCTGGATAAAGAAGTAGATCAGGCAGAACAGGATGATCTGGCGATCCTTGAGCAACTTGCCCAGTGACGGCTTGATCGGCGTGGCGGCTTCGCGGGCCAGTTGTTCGTCATCGATGGCCTTGACCAGCGCGTCCTGCTCTTCGCGGCTCAACCATTTGGCGTCGTGGGGTTTGGAGTCCAGCCAGAACCAGACGAACACGCACAACCCGACCGAGAACATGCCCTCGATGAAGTACATCCACTGCCAGCCGTGCATGCCCAGCCCTTCGATTTGCAGGAGCAAGCCGGACAGTGGACCGGAGATCAGCGAGGCCACCGCCGAACCGCTGAGGAAGATGGCGATCGCCTTGCCGCGCTCCACGCCAGGCAACCAGCGGGTGAAGTAGTAGATCACCCCGGGGAAGAACCCGGCTTCGGCCACGCCCAGCAGAAAACGCAGGATGTAGAAGTGGGTTTCGTTCTGGATGAACGCCATGCCCGCGGCCACCAGGCCCCAGGTCAGCATGATCCGGGTCAGCCAGATGCGCGCGCCGACTTTTTGCAGAAGGATGTTGGAAGGCACTTCGAACAGCGCGTAACCGATGAAGAACAGACCGGCACCCAGGCCATAGGCGGCAGCGCCAATGCCCAGGTCGTGTTCCATGTGGGCGCGGACGAAGCCGATGTTCACCCGATCAATGTAATTGACGATGAACATGATGACGAACAGCGGCAAGACGTGACGTTTGACTTTGGCGATAGCGGACTTCAGCGCTGAATCGGCGTCGTCGCGCATCCCGGAGATGGATGTATTCACTGCGTTTTCTCCCACTCGTTATTTTTATGCGGGGTGAAGCTGAGTGCTGCGTTGTTGATAGACATCATACAACTAGATTTTTTCATCGCGCAACCATGCTTATCCAACAAAATGGTGCTTTGTATGGGTGTTTTTATACTTTTGTCAGTGCTGATTCGCGTGTTTTGCGGCTCGAAATGGTCTTGATCTTGAGTGTTGTCATACAAGTTGAGCGAAATTTTTCACGATTCCCGCCAGGCGCGGTGCTACGATTCGATAGCCCTGATTGGTGGACAGCCTGATGCAAGAAGACCTCGAAGTACCTGCTCGCAAGCGCAGCCATAATCTGGCCCATGACCTGGTGGAGAAACTGACCCAGCGCATCCTGCTCGGGCAGATGTTGCCCGGCGACAAGTTGCCGTCGGAAAACACCATCGTTCAGGAGCATGGGGTGAGTCGCACAGTGGTGCGTGAGGCGATCTCGAAGTTGCAGGCCTCGGGGCTGGTGGAAACCCGCCATGGCATTGGCACGTTCGTGATCGAGCGTGCGCCGGAGCAGGGGCTGCGCCTGAATGTCGACACGGCGTTGGGGGTGCGCAGCATTCTGGAGTTGCGCATGGGCCTGGAAACCCAGGCGGCCGCGCTGGCGGCAAGCCGTCGCAGCGACCTGCACCTGTTGCAGATGCGTCAAGCGCTGGACGACTATCAAAGCCTGCTGGCCAACAACGACAGCTGCGTCGAAGCCGACCGGCGCTTTCATCTGTTGATCGCCGAAGCCACCGGCAACCTGTGCTTCACCGAGATCATGCAGCACCTGGGCAATGCGATGATTCCGCGCACCCGGGTCAATGCCGCCGAGCGCGGCGCGGTGGATTTGAGCAAGCTGGGTCAGTTGGCCAACCTTGAACACGAGGCGATCCTCAACGCCATCAAGCGCCAGGACCCGGATGCGGCGCGGGCGGCGATGTGGTTGCACCTGACCAACAGCCGTGACCGGTTTGCGCCCAGTTGATGGTCAGGGATACCGCGTTATCGTTCATCGCGGGCAAGCCGCGCTCCCACAGGTTCTGCGGCTGTACTCAAGAACTGCGGCAACCCTAAAACCCTGTGGGAGGACCCGGATGCGGC
>NZ_RWIR01000086.1 GCF_009764265.1 Pseudomonas sp. PB101 | reverse complement strand
ACCGTCAGGATCGCAACGAAAAACGCGATCCTATGCAAATTTCAGAGCGGCTGGACAACCAAACGCTGGCAGATTTTACGTAGAAACGCGGACTTCAAAACGGTGCATGTGTTTTCACACAGCCTGGACCCATAGCTGCCTTTCAGTATCAACTGATTTGGCCGATTGTTGCCTGGTGCCAAGGGTAAAAAAGCCCGCTCAATGGCGGGCTTCGGAATCGGCTTTTCCTATAGCGCGTGGCCCAAACTCTTGCGGAGTTCGACCTCCAGTTTTCGACAAACTTCTGCGATAACGTTTTTCCCGACTGCCGGCCCGGAGTAGCTGTTTACTTCCTCGCGGCATCGTTCGGCGGCCTCTCGGACCTGCGTTATTTCCTTGTCTTGCGATGTGTTGCTGACGTAAAAGCCGAAAGCCAGGCACAACGTGATGGCGATAATGATTCCGATGACGATCTTGCTGTCCAGGCCGATTCTCTTTTCTGACGGTAGTGGCCATCCCGGTGGGATGCGTATTTTTTGCCCGAGGTCAGATTTGCAGTGTTTGCAGATGATGGCTTCAGCCATGATGACTTCCGCGCAATATGGGCAACTCTTTTTTCCAGCCTCCACAGATGAAACTCCTTTTTCAAAACAGGATTCTATCATTGGGCCTGAGGGGCGTTGAGGGAAGCGTCGCTGTTTTCCACTAAGAGATCTTCTGGGCTCGCAATGTAACGCCAGCCTGAATCGCTCCCAATCTGTCTGGCAAAACAAAATCCGATATTGAATGAGTGCTTCTGGCCGATTGCTGCCCGTCACGAGGGGCAGCAGTCGACCCATAGCTGTCGTTCACCAGCGGAAAACTGCTCCGCAACGGACTTCTGAAAATAGCTCGGCGGAGAAATCAAAAACCTTCATCAGATCGTCGAGGTTTCAAGCGTATCGGCTTCATTGAACAGTTCGCGCATCACCACCACGAACGCTTCAGCCGGGCGGGATGGGTTCTGGGTTTGCGACGAGGCGATCACGACTCGTTGCGGTGGGATGCTAGCGTCAAATGGGCGACACACGATGGGTCGCCCGTCATAGCTCAAGTCTCCAGCGGGTCGAGTGACGAGAATCGACACTCCGTGCCCATGTGCCACGAGTGAGCGCACCATTTCCACCGAGCGCAACTCCATAATGACATTGGGCTCTACACCGCCCGAGCGGAACAGTGACAGGAAATAGTCGCGACTGTGAGGCAGGTCTAGAAGGATGAAGGGCTCGGTTTGCAAATCCTGAATACACAAGCTGGCTTTTGCTGTCAGATGATGCCCTTCGGGCAGCAGCACATAAGGTGATTGCAGTCCCACCGCCTGTAGCTTGACCTTACGAGCCAGGTTCATGTCATAGATCAGCGCTAAATCAAGGGTGCCGCGCTCCACCCGTTCGATCAGTTCCTCGGTGTCACCTTCGACAATGGCGACTCGTACCTCAGGAAAACGCTGCTTGAAGCGCTCGACCATGGTGGGGACATGTCGCGCGCCCAACGTTGCAAAGCAACCCACCGAAAGGTCCCCCACCACGCTATCAGTCTCCTTGGCAGAGAGCTGCGCGGCACTTTGCAGTAGCTGCCTTGCTTGCTGATAACGGCGGGTTCCGGCGGAGCTGAGTTCGATCCCTTTCCCTGGAATCCTCACGAACAAGCGCTCATCCCATAAGGCTTCCAACTCCGCAATCGCGTTTGATATCGAGGGTTGGGACACACTCAGCGACTTCGCCGCATTGACAGTACTTCGACATTGGGCCGCTGCTACAAAATATTCGATTTGCCGAAGGCTGAAGTGAATCATTATTTTTAATTCGCTGTATCAACAGTGCATATTTTTAATTATATACCCCGCCGCTTAACCTCAGTCCATCCACAGCCTGTGTCCTTCCAAAAAACGCGCTGATCTGGCGCAGATGCTGCTCTAACAATATCGAGGATTCGCCCATGGCTCGTTCAACTGCGCCTGTTGCACCGAGGTCGGTAATTGAAACCCGCTCCATCGATTACATACCGGAAAACGAGCGCCATGGCAGCGCATTCGGTCAGTTCACACTGTGGCTGGGTGTGAACCTGAACATCACGGCCATCGTCACCGGGGCTTTGGCGGTGGTGCTGGGAGGCGATGTATTCTGGTCGTTGATTGGCCTTCTGATAGGCCAAGTACTTGGCAGCATCGTCATGGGCCTACAAGCCGCCCAGGGGCCGGCGATTGGCCTGCCACAGATGATCCGCAGTCGCGTGCAGTTCGGTGTCTATGGTGCGGTCATTCCGCTTGTACTGGTGAGTTTGTTGTACGTGGGGTTCTCGGCGGGCGGCACGTTGCTGGCCGGTCAATCGGTGGCGAAAGTGCTATCGATCGCGGACTGGCAGGGCATCATTCTGTTCGGCCTGGTAACCCTGTTGTTGGCGACCCTTGGGTATCGCACCATCCACTCCATCGCCAAAGTAGCCAGCGTGGTGGGCGTCGTTGCCTTTATCTACATGTTCGGTGCGTTGCTGGCCCGGCACGATATCCATGCGCTGCTCGACAATCGTCACTTCGTCGCTGCCAACTTCGTGTTTTCGATCTCGTTGGCAGCCGCCTGGCAGATTTCGTATGGGCCATACGTAGCGGACTACTCCCGATATTTGCCCAGTCAGACGTCCAAGTTGAAGATCTTTCTGGCTGCATCGCTGGGCACAGTACTGGGATCACAGGCCGCCATGACCTTCGGTGTGTTTGCCGCAGCCCTCGCCGGAACCGCCTTCTCGGGCCATGAGGTAGAGTTTGTCGTCAGCCTGGGCTCGACGGGTGTGTTGGCCACGATCCTGTATCTGGTGGTCGGCTTCGGCAAGATCACCATGATGACCCTCAACGCTTACAGCAGCTACATGTCCAGCGCGACCATTGTCAGCGCGTTCTGCGGCGTCAGCAAAGTGTCTCTGGCCCATCGCTTCATCTATGTGCTGGGAATGGTGTCCGTTGCAGTGCTGATTGCCCTGGCCGGTTCCCACAGCTTTATCAGTGCGTTTTCTTCCTTCCTCATTTTTCTCCTGGCGTTCATCACCCCCTGGAGCGCTATCAGCCTGGCCGACGTGTTCTTCGTCAACGGCACGCGCTATGACCTGGCAGCTCTCAATGATCCCGCTGGCCGCTATGGCCGTTGGAACTGGCCGGTTATTGCCACCTACTGCTGTGGGGTGCTGATGGAGTTGCCGTTCATTTCCAGCGGTTTCTACACCGGACCGGTCGCCCGTGCGCTGAACTATGCAGATGTTTCCTGGGTGGTCGGCCTGCTGGGTACCGGAATGCTTTATTGCCTGGTCAGTCGGCGAATGGCCGCCAGGGTGCCACCGTCCCTGACGCCTGCTCTCGACAGCAAAGCCTAACTGGATTGCCAATCCAATCAGCCTTCACTCCACTCTCAGGTAGTCTTTTCATGACATCGGATGAATCCCGCTTCGCACTCGAAAACTTGCCCGGCGACCCATACGCAATGCTGTTGCACTGCGCGAACCGCTGGCCGGACAAGGAGGCGCTCGTATTTGACTCCATACCTCAGCGGCTGACCTTCAGCCAATGGTTGCTTGCTTCCCAGACACTGGCCTGTGCCTTGCGGCGGCGCGGGATTCAACCCGGCAGCTCGGTGGCATTGTGGGCGGAAAACAGAATCGAATGGCCAATCGCGCAGGTCGCCATCGCTGCCATTGGTGCGGTGCTGGTGCCGGTTAATACGCACTTTCGCGAGGACGACCTCCTGCATGTGCTGGACCACAGTCAGTCGGTGGCGATCTTGCTTTCCGCGCGCTTTCGCTCCAGTGACTATCTGTCCATGACACTGGACACTCGTAACCGGTTACCCCTTCTGCGCGACGTGATTTGCTTCGACGGACCTGAGCTTCACGCTGAGAATTGCTGGAGTTACACAGCACTGATGAGCGAAGGACCGCAGCTGCCATTTCAGGCGTGGCCCTGGTCGCCTCGCGAGCTGGCCAGCATCCAGTACACCTCCGGCACCACAGGGCGGCCAAAGGGCGCTGAACTGTGCTTCGAAGGCATGTTGATGAATGCACGAGGCACCGTTGCGCGGCTGGCCGTTACCGCCGAGGATCGCTGGACTTCCATCATTCCGCTATTCCACTGCGCGGGCTGCATTATGAATGTGCTCTCAGCGCTGGCCGCAGGGGCTACGTATGTGGGGGTCAGTGCCTTCGATGCCGAGCGAATGTTGCACCTCGTGGAGGCCGAGCGCTGTACGCTGCTGACGGGCGTTCCCACCTCTTATCTGGCCATGCTGGAGCACCCGCGACGAACACAGTACGACCTTGGCTCGTTGCGGGCGGGTACTTGCGGTGGTGCCGATTGCGACCCAGCTTTGCTCGAACGCTGCGCGTCTGCGTTCCCGATTCCAGGCCTGGTGCAGGTGTACGGCCAGACCGAAGCCAGCACCCTTATCGCTTTAGACAGTTGCGAGAGTGCGCAGCGATTCACCACCGCCGGCATGCCATTGCCAGGCATGCAGGTGCGCGTGTGTGATCCGGACAACGGCCAGGTGCTGGCCTGCGGTGAGACCGGGCAGGTTCAGGTGCGCGGGCCCATGGTGATGCTCGGTTATCATCGTGACCCGCTGGAGACTGCTCGTTGTATCGACCTCGATGGCTGGATGCAGACGGGGGATCTCGGACGCGTTACCGCCGATGGCCGAGTGGAACTTGTGGGAGGACGGTTACGCGACATGATCATCCGCGGTGGCGAGAACATCTACCCGGTGGAGGTGGAGAACCTGCTACGCGGCCACCCGGCGATCACCGAAATCGCTGTATTTGCCATGCCGGATCCTTTCTACGGCGAAGTGGTCGCCGCGGCGGTCGAGTTGGGTGGGGCGCTCTCCGCTGCGCAGGTGAAGCAAGCGTGTGCCGGAAAAATCGCTGGGTTCAAGCATCCATCCAGGGTGTTCAAGGTCTGCCAATGGCCCATGACGTCCAGTGGAAAAATACTCAAGCGCGAGCTGAAAGCCCAAGCCATGGCGATGCAGCTGGAGGAATTGCCATGAGCACACCGATCATCGGCCACCGGCATCACTGCGCATTCGTACCAGGGCTTCAACAGACGGCTGCCGCCATCGGTAATGCCGGGGTGCAGGTGGTATCTACGCCGGCACTTATTGCTCTGCTGGAGGAAACGGCGGGCAGTGGCGTTCAGGCTTTCTGCGTTCCGGGATGGGGCACGGTTGGCACTAAAGTGGATATTGCGCATTTGAGCCCGGCCTGGCCGGGCATTGAGGTCCAGTGCGAAGCCGTGCTGGAGTCGACCAAGGGCCGCACGTTGAGTTTCGCGGTGAGCGCGAGCCAACAAGGGCGGTTAGTGATGCGCGGCCATCACGAACGAGTGAGGGTCGACCTCAACCGCTTCTCCATACCGCAACCGATCAGCGCGGGCGAGCCAATTGAGTTTTTTTTCGATTTTCACAGTCCATGGTGTTACCTGGCTATGCCGCGCTTGCGAGAAATCGCCGCTGCCCATGGTCGAGCGATTCATTGGCGGCCTATGCACTTGGCTAACCTGATCGATCACATCGGGGGGCGGCGACCACTGGAAGCATCGCCAGCATTTGTGCGGTGGTTTCAGCAGGATTTGCAGGATTGGGCTCGACTGAGACGCTTGACGCTAAGCTACCACCCTCAGTTTCCATTGCGGCCTTCCCGAGCTTTGCGTTGCAGCTTGTATGCAATCGAGAAGGGAAAGGGCGTGGAGTTCATCTTCAACGTGATGCGAGCTTACTGGAGTGAAAACCGGGATATCAGCGACCTGGAGATCCTCGGCGATCTGGCGATTGCAGCAGGCCTGGACCGAAGTGCAACTATTCAAGCTGCTTCCGATGAGCGATTCAAACTGGCACTGGAGGCTAACAACGATCAAGCCGTGCAGGTAGGCGTTTTCGGTGCTCCGACCTTCATCGCCGATTCGAAGCTGTTCTGGGGCAATGATCGGCTGGAAATGATGGGAGATTATCTAGCCCAGAGTAACGGTCAGAACAATTAGTCCCTGGCGATGGAGGAGCGTTGAATCAGGCTTAAAGAGTGAGAAGGTTTCTGTATTGCTTCATTTGACGAACCGCTCCTCAATTCATACCCGGGAGCAAGTCGACTGACTGCTTATGGCCGATTGCTGCCTGTCGCGACGGGTAGGCACGGGAAATTTCAGAACCATCCAGTTCAGTCGAGTGGCAGCGAGATGGTTAATTTCGTTCCCTTGTCCGGTGCGCTGTCGATCGTGAATTCCCCGCCCAGCATGCTGATGCGTTCTTTCATTCCCACCAGCCCGAACGAGTTCGATTTTTTGCGATCGGTCATGCCGACGCCATTGTCCTTGATCTGCAGGTAAAGCCGGCGACCCTCCCTGGAGAGCTCGATATGCACCTGTGTCGCTTGCGCGTGACGGGCGATATTCGACAGCGATTCCTGGACGATGCGGAACAGTGTGGTGGCGGACTTTTCATGCAGGTCGCAGCGAAAGTTTTCGTCTTTTGCCGACATCGTGCAATCGATCGCGCTGCGCTGCCGGAACTCTTCAAGTTGCCATTCGATCGCTGCCTGCAAGCCCAGGTCGAGTACCGGCGGGCGAAGATCATTGATGATACTGCGGACACTGCGGATGGCAGTATCGAGGTGATTCAGGGCATCGCTGACCTTTTCGTTGAGCCTGGGATGCCGGGTAACGGTACGCGCCTGCAGCATGGAGACATCGATGCGCAACGCCAGCAGACTCTGTCCCAGCTCGTCATGGATGTCGCGGGCGATGCGCTTTCGCTCTTCTTCCTTGATGTGCTCCTGATAGGAGGCCAGTTCGCGCAGCTGCCGCTTCGATTGCAGCAATTCTTCGGTCTGCATCGTCAGTTTGCGCTGCAGGTAGAACAGGTCGACAAACACCTGGATCTTGGCGCGAAGCACCTCGGCCACGATCGGCGAGAAGATGTAATCCACGGCCCCGGACGTATACCCGCGAAAACGCTCGGAATCCGTGTCGGCCTCCGCCGTGACGAAGATAATGGGCGTGTGGGCCGACTTCGGGCGGCCGTGAATGAGTGAGGCGGTTTCAAAACCGTCCATCACCGGCATTTTCACGTCGAGCAGGATCACCGCGAAGTCACGCTGCAGCAGCAGACGCAGCGCCTCGCGTCCGGACGTCGCCGTGGCAATGTCCAGGCCCATGTCGGCAATCACCGCAGCGAGCGCCGTGAGCTTGGCGGGATTGTCATCGACCAGCAACACCGACGCTGGCACGCCATCAGGCGGGAGCGGGTGCCGCGCCTGGGCGCTCTCATTGAATACCGGGGGTTCCTGCTGCATATTTTTTTGCCGTTTCGTCATCGATAGAGCCATTTGCGCATCAGTGACAGCAGCTGGTCGGTATCCACCGGCTTGCTGACATAGTCCGAGGCGCCTGCCTCGATGCACTTTTCACGGTCACCCATCATCGCCTTGGCCGTCAGCGCAATCATGGGCAGGGTTTCAAATCGCTTGAACGTACGGATCTGGCGCATGGTTTCAAAGCCATCCATCTCCGGCATCATGATGTCCATCAGCACGATGTCGGTGTCGGGCTGCTGCTGCAGCAGTTCGATGGCGGTTCGACCGTTCTCGGCCGTGGCCACCTGCATTTTGTAGCGTTCCAGCACGCTGGTCAGGGCAAAGATATTGCGCACGTCATCGTCGACCACCAGGGCCGTTTTACCTTCGAGACTGTCCGAACCTTCATAGAGTTTTTCCAGCATCCTGCGCTGGGTCGGCGGCAGCCTGTCGATGACGCGGTGTAGAAACAGTGCAGTTTCGTCGAGTATGCGCTCGGGTGACTGAACCGCCTTGATGACGCCTTTGCCGAGCAATGTCCTGAAGCGCTCCTGTTGGGCCTTGGTCAGTGTCTCTGCGCCATAGACGACAATCGGCAACTCACGCATGGCGGGGTCTTGCAGCAACACCTCGAGAAATTTGAGGCCGGATGCGTCGGGCAGTTCGAGATTGATTGCCAGGCAGTCGCAGCGTTTTTTTGCCAGTTTCTTCAAGGCTGACGCGCCGCTGGCGGTCGTTTCGATCTTCACGTCGGAGTTGCCGAGCAGATCGAGGATGCGCGCGCGGCTGCCGTCGTCGCCATCGATGAGCAGCAGGTTCCTGCTCTTGCGTCGGGCGAACTTCACGATGCCGACCAGCGCATTTTCGATCTCGTCGGCGGTGACTGGCTTGAGCAGACAGTCGAAAGCGCCATAGCGCAGCCCGCGTGTGTGGTCGTCAGCGCTCGAGATGATCTGGACCGGGATGTGCCGCGTGGCGAAATTGCGCTTCAACTGCTCGAGCAGCGCCCAGCCATCGATGTCCGTCAGGCCCGGGTCCAGCGTGATCGCGACGGGTTTGAAGCGCTCGACAAGCGCCTGCGCCTGCGCGCCACGGGTCGTGACGATAGCCTTGAACCCCTTCTGGTGCGCGGCTTCGAGCAGAATGCCGGCGAATCGGGCGTCGCCCTCGAGCATCAGCAGCACCTGGTCCCGGGGTTGGACAGACTCGCGGTCGTCCAGTATCTGTGCCGACGGGCTCGAGACGAGGTCGCGCCTGACTTGGCCGGGTACTGCCTCTGTCGTCGATTCGTCCAGCGTCTGATGCTGGGCATCCTCGATACGCAAGGGCACGTACAGCGCGAACGTACTGCCCTTGCCGATCTCACCGGAAAGCAGCCGCAGCTCGCCGCCCAGCCGGTGTGCGAGCTCGCGGCTGATCGACAGGCCGAGGCCGGTGCCGCCGTATTTTCGTGAAGTGCCGGTATCGGCTTGCTGGAACGCTTCGAAGATGAGCTTCTGCTTGCTGGCAGATACGCCAATGCCGGTATCGGTGACCACGAAGGCGATGACTGCATCGGCACGATTGAGCTCGCTGTTGTCCACGCTCCACCCGGACACCGCAGGTTCGATGCGGATCTTCACGCTGCCTTGCTCAGTGAACTTGAAGGCGTTGGACAGCAGGTTCTTGACCACCTGCAGCAGGCGTTTTTCGTCGGTCCGGATGACGGGGGGCAGGGCAGGCGCCAGTTCAATCGTGAAGGTCAGGCCACGGCTTTCGGCGACCGGCCGGAAGGTCCGTTCGATCTGCTCGTGCAGGTCGGCGAACCGCGCTTCATTGAGGTCCAGTGTGACCGTGCCCGACTCGATCTTGGACAGATAGAGAATCTCGTCGATCAGCTCCAGCAGGTCTTTACCCGCGCTACGGATGGTCTTGGCATATTCGACCTGCCTGGGCGTGAGATTGTGTTCCGCGTTGTCGCTGAGCTGCCGGGCGAGGATCAGCAAGCTGTTCAAGGGCGTTCTGAGCTCGTGGGACATGCTGGAGAGGAATTCGGACTTGTACTTCGAGGTCAGCGTCAGCTGCTCCGCCTTCTCCTCCAGGGAGAGCTTGGTGATTTCGACTTCGCGGTTCTTGCGTTCGACTTCGGCTTTCTGCTCCGCCAGCAGTCCAGCCTTGTCCCCCAGTTCTTCGTTGGTCTGGCGCAATTCCTCTTGTTGCTTTTGCAGTTCCTGAGCCAGCGATTGCGACTGCTTGAGCAGTTCCTCGGTGCGCATATTGGCTTCGATCGTGTTGAGCACGATACCGATCGACTCGGCAAGCTGATCGAGGAAGGTCTGATGAATGATGCTGAAGCGCGTGAACGAAGCCATTTCGACGACGGCCTTGACCTTGTTCTCGAACAGGATCGGCAACACGATGATATTCAGCGGGGCGGCCGCACCCAGTCCGGATGAAATCGCCACGTAATCGGCGGGTACATCGGTCAGCAGGATGCGCCGCTTCTCGTAGGCGCATTGCCCGACCAGGCCTTCGCCGAGCCGCCACTCATCGTTCACATTGATGTTGCCCTTGTACGCATAAGCGGACAGCAGGATGAGTTTCGCAGGATCGGGCGGGCTCTCGTTCATCATGTAGAACACACCGTGCTGGGCGTTGATCAGCGGCGCCAGTTCAGACAGCACCATCTTGGAGACCGCCGCCAGATCGCGCTGGCCCTGCAGCAGGCGGTTGAACTTCGCGAGATTGCTCTTGAGCCAGTCCTGCTCGGCGTTTTGCCGCGTGGTTTCGCGCAGGTTGCGGATCATCTCGTTGACGTTGTCCTTCAGTTCCGCCACTTCGCCCTTTGCTTCCACCTCCACGTAGCGAGTCAGGTCGCCCTTGGTCACGGCCGTCGCCACGTCGGCGATTGCGCGCACCTGGTTGGTCAGGTTGGCCGCCAGACCGTTCACGTTGTCGGTCAGGTCGCGCCAGGTGCCGGCAGCACCCGGCACGTTCGCCTGGCCCCCCAGCTTGCCCTCGACGCCCACTTCACGCGCCACCGAGGTCACCTGATCGGAGAACAGCGCCAGCGTATCGGTCATGCCGTTGATGGTGTCGGCCAGTTCGGCGATTTCGCCCTTGGCTTCCAGGGTCAGTTTCTTCTTCATGTCACCGTTGGCGACGGCGGTCACCACTTTGGCGATGCCGCGCACCTGGCTGGTCAGGTTGGCCGCCATGAAGTTCACGTTTTCGGTCAGGTCCCTCCAGGTGCCGGACACGCCTTGCACCTGAGCCTGTCCGCCGAGCTTGCCTTCGGTGCCGACTTCGCGCGCCACCCGCGTCACTTCGGCGGCAAAGCTGTTGAGCTGGTCGACCATGGTGTTGATGGTGTTTTTCAGCTCCATGATTTCGCCCTTGGCTTCCACGGTAATCTTGCGCCCCAGGTCGCCTTTGGCCACCGCCGTGGTCACGTCGGCGATGTTGCGCACCTGATTGGTCAGGTTGGCCGCCATGCTGTTGACCGAGTCGGTCAGGTCTTTCCAGGTGCCACCGACGCCCGTCACCCTGGCCTGGCCGCCGAGCTTGCCGTCGGTCCCCACTTCGCGAGCCATGCGCGTCACTTCGTCGGCGAAGGTCGAGAGCTGGTCGACCATGGTGTTGATGGTTTCCTTGAGTTGCAGAATTTCACCTCGCGCTTCGGCGGTGATCTTGCGTGACAGGTCACCGTTGGCCACCGCCGTGGTCACGTCGGCAATGTTGCGCACTTGGGTGGTCAGGTTGGCCGCCATGCCGTTGACCGAGTTGGTCAAGTCCTTCCAGGTGCCGGACACGCCGGTGACTTCGGCCTGTCCGCCGAGTTTGCCTTCGGTACCGACTTCCAGCGCGACGCGTGTCACCTCCGAGGCGAAGCTGGAGAGCTGGTCGACCATCGTGTTGATGGTGTTTTTCAGTTCGAGAATCTCGCCCTTGGCTTCAACGGTGATTTTCTTGCCGAGGTCGCCGCGCGCCACCGCCGTCGTCACCTGTGCGAGGTTGCGCACCTGGGTCGTCAGGTTGGCCGCCATGCCGTTGACCGATTCGGTCAGGTCGCGCCAGGTGCCTGATACGCCGCGCACTTCCGCCTGACCGCCCAACTTGCCTTCGGTACCGACTTCCAGCGCCACGCGGGTCACCTCCGCCGCAAAACTCGAGAGCTGGCCGACCATGGTGTTGATGGTGTTTTTCAGCTCGAGAATCTCACCCCTGACTTCGACGGTAATCGTCTTGCCCAGGTCGCCCTTGGCCACCGCGGTCGTCACGTAAGCGATGTTGCGCATCTGGGTGGTCAGGTTGGCGGCCATGTCGTTGACGGAGTCGGTCAGGTCCTTCCAGGTGCCGGACACGCCTTTGACATTGGCCTGGCCACCGAGAATCCCTTCAGTGCCGACTTCGCGCGCCACGCGGGTGACCTCGGAAGCGAAGGAGCCCAGGCGAGTCACCATGGTATTGACGATTTTGGCGGATTTGAGGAACTGGCCCCGCAGTCTCAGGCCGTCGAGCACCGGTGGTACCTGCTGGCTCAGATTACCCTCGGCAACCGAACCGATGACCCGAATCATCTCGGTCATCGGGCTGATGAGGTCGCTGGTGAGTGCGTTGCTCGAGTTGACGATCTTTTGCCATGAGCCTTTCATCATCGGCAATTGGATACGCTCATCGACCATGCCCTGCTTGCCGATCAGTCGCGCCACGCGTTCGAATTCGGTGGCGGTGTCGGCCGCCATGTCGAAGATCTCGTTGAGCGTGTCGGCGATCTTGCCCGGCATGCCGGTCCAGTCCTGCGGCATGCGCGTGGTGAAATCACCATTGCGCAACGCCTTCAGCGCTGCCAGCAAGGTCTTCATGTCGAAAGCTTCGGTCGGTGTCGTCACTGTGGCCATGTCGATGTCCAGTCAGGATGGATGCCACGCGCAAGGCGTCATGCAGGAGCCGGCATTGCAGTATTGACCATGCCGAGTACCGAACGTTGGCTTACGAAATACTAGCAAGGTTGGCGCAATGCCCCGGATTCCGGGGAAATTGGCCGGGAGCAGGCCGTTGCGACAAAGGTGCAAGCGTGCTCTGCGCCTGCTAACGTGGGCATGCACAAGTGCGCCAGGGCCCTGCGGGTGCGAATGGGAAATACCGATGATTGACCACAAAATCAGAGTCTTGCTGGTGGATGATCACAGCATCGTGCGCAGCGGCGTGCGCCGCATGCTGGAGACTGCCGGCGAGATCGACGTGACGGGTGAGGCCGAGACGGCACAGGACGCAATGCTCCTGGTCAGGGAGCAGGATTTCGACGTGGCGCTGGTCGATATCCAGCTTCCCGACAAGTCCGGCCTCGAACTCCTCAAGCTCATGCGAGCGCACAAGCCCAAGCTGGCGATTCTGATGTTGAGCATGCATTCGGTCGAGGCCTATGCGTTACGCGCAATCAAGCAGGGCGCAGCGGGCTACCTGACCAAGGACATTTCCGCAGCGACCCTGGTGGCGGCGGTGCGCAAGGTGGCCTCGGGCGGCAAGCACGTCAGTCCCGAGCTTGCGGAGAAACTGGTCAACGCAATCGGCGGAGGCGACGCGGCCCCCCACGAAGCGCTATCGGACCGGGAGCTTGAAGTACTGAAGCTCCTCGCTTCGGGTGAGAGGATCGTGCGCATCGCGCAGATATTGCACTTGAGCCCGAGTACCGTCACGACGTACCGGGCACGTATCCTGGAAAAAACAGGGATGGACAGCAATGCGAAACTGGCCCGTTATGCACTCGAAAACGGCCTGTTGACTTAAACATTCTTCACTCTCTGCGGTAAGCGTGTAGTGGAATCACTACAAGCGCCTGGCCGATAACGCCACAAGTAAGTCCTGCTAACGTCGATAGCGCTGGCCGTTGCAATCAAGCATATTTACCCCTCGGTTTAAATCATGCAGTTCGCCAACACTGATGTTGAATCAGGGTTCTAACTGAAGGGAGCCATGATGATAGGTTATTGGTTATGCGCATTGCTGTGGGGCGTAGTGCTGCTGGAAGAGATCCAGCGCATGCCCCTTCAGGAATGGAAAGACGAGGGTTTGAAAAAGGTTCTGCTGTTGCGCCGGACCAGGAACCGGACCGGCTACTTCATGGCGTTGATCGCGGGCGCGATGTGCCTCTACAGCGAAATCCTGGTGACACCGGCCGATCAGAACATTCTCAGTCCGGAGCTGATACTTGCCGTAGGCGGGTTGCTATGGGGCGTTTATCTTTCGGTAGTCTGCATGAAGGGCAAGCGATAGTCGCCGGTCTGCATGTCGACTGGGGGATAGCTGAACGTCCTTGTTCAAGCTCAAGCTGACTTCACCATCCAGCCAGGGCGGCGTTTCCTGTAGTCCTGGTGCCGTGGCCCATGCGCGCTTCGGTGTCTCGGTCCTTGGCCCAGGCGGTGAGCAGTACCATCGCGCCAAATCCACCGACGATGAGTACCGGATAGGCTGCCAGCAACTCGACCAGCGAGTACTTCCAGGCCAGCGGACGACCGACACCAAGCATGGCGGCATAGAACCACGACACGCCAGAGAGTGCGCCGGAGAACAGCGCGAGCATGCGCAGGCTGAAGGAAAGTTTGAGTAACGAACCGGCTTTTTTCAGTGCCGGCAATACCGCGCTATGCAGCAGGTAGCCGTTAAAGGTCAACAGCACAACGATGCCGATTTTTGCTTGCAGTTTTGGATTGAGGAAATATTCCATCCCTTTGTCGGCATAATCGATTCCGACAATACCAATGCCGGTAATCCAAAGGGCTACAAGTGCGAGCACTACGGTTTTTTGCAGGCTTTCCATGTGCGCGTCATCGTGGTGACCCGACACATCCCCTTTAAGGAGTTGTTTGACCATTGCAACGTCACTGGTCAATACAAGCCCGATTGCCACACAGCAGGCGATAAGATGGAAATATACAACGCCCAAACGCGTATATTCCACGGTGGACGCAGAGAACATACTTAGATCCATGGTTACCTCTTGGCTTCAATAGTGAATCAACGTGGCTGTCGATACGGCTTTATTGGAAGTTGCCGTTGCTGACTGCCATTTAGATCCAGCAATTGTTATCAATTAATCTTGCGGCATTTACGCCATCAAGATAATGGTGGGTTTCGCGAATGAACTTTCAGTCATTCGATCATGTCCATTTTTCAGGTAACAAAAAACATCATCCGCACTGAGTGCCTATGAGGTTTAACTTCCGCTTCTGGGGTGGGCGGCGAGGCCCGGAGTTCGATCGACTGGTTGATCAGGCAATGCTGGTTGGGTCGGCGGTGCTGCCACCCCATTCGAGGAAACGGATCTTGTGGACTTCGCCCTCGCTGTCTTCGTAGACCAGGGTCACCGGTACCACGCCGGTCTTGTCGGATGTATCGGTGCGCTGCAGCACCCGTTTCACATCGATGTCCATTCCGTAGTGGTATTCAACGGCTGAGATATGCGCGCCGGGTTCCATCAGGCTGTTCTGGTCGAAGACGCTGGGTGCGAGACTGGAAATTACTGCACTGACAATCGTGGTCATGCTCATAAGACTGTACCTCCACTGCGTTTGCTTGACATGGACTTAATGTGACACGTCGTTAAAGTGAAGTTCACTTGACAACGACGAACGTGCCCTCCTGAAAAGCCTGTAGTGGCTGTAAACTCCCGGCAATTCCCCGCGCTTGACGCCTCTTGACCATTCGTCCTTTAACCCCCGTATTTGTTGGTCAAAGTCCCTTTTTGGAAGAGGTCATGACATGTCATGACGGATTTTTACCTAGGAAGAAGTGTCAGGTACTGGACGATTTCTGACAGTGAAGAAGGACCCGGATCGATCACTTCAGCACTCAGACAATGCAATCGGCAGCACCCGATGGCGCTCGCAAACCACATCACCAATGCGGTGCTCCAAGAGCGCGTGCGGATGCAATCAATCGCATGGGACTGCGGTTGCAGGGTGACGCCTATCACCATGCCGGGTTACTCGAAAGGGGGAGTGACCGGAAGACTTGTCGCCGTCCATGCATAAAACCTGCGCCTGAGCGCCTGCGAATCACTAGAATGGAGCGACCGAAAAAAACAAGAATCAGTGGATTTAAGCCCCTTGAAAATTCAGCCTCTTCCGCCGCTCAACAGTTTGATTGCCTTTGAGGCTGCAGCCCGCCACTTGAGTTTTACCTTTGCCGCCAAAGAGCTGAATGTCACCCAGGGCGCAATCAGTCGCCAGGTGCGATTGCTCGAGGATTATCTCGGCAAAACCTTGTTCGAAAGGACAACCCGGACCATCAACCTGACGCCGACCGGGGCCCAGTACCACGAAACGGTTCGCGACTGTCTGCAGAGCCTGGCTCGCTCCACGGGGGAGATTCGGCAATGGCGCGGGGATCAGCAGGTGACCGTTGCCACCAGCACGGCAATGGCCTCGCTCTGGCTCCTGCCCAAGGTTGCCGAGTTTCAACGTCAGCATGAGGAGATCGATCTGCGGATCATTGCGATCGATCATGTGAAGGACTACGCCAGGCTCGATTGCGACCTGGCGCTGTATTACTGCGGTGCACCCCCTAAAGGCCTGGACGTGACACCCTTGTTCTCGGAAGAGATTTTCATGGTGTGCAGTCCGTCCTACCTGGCCACACATCCCCAGCTTTCAACCCTCGAGGGGCTGTCGTCCTGTACCTGGCTGTGGCTCGAGGATTCGCAGCGGGACTGGATCGGCTGGCCGGAGTGGTTCAAGCGTCTGGAGCAGACACCGGTTGCGCCCAGACACCGGATCAACATCAACAGCTACAGCATGCTGATCCAGTCGGCCATCAGCGGGCAGGGCGTTGCGCTGGCCTGGAACAATCTGGTCGATGATCCGCTGAGCACGGGAGGGCTGGTACGGCCGAACGATATCGTGCTGCAGACAAACGCCAAGTTCTGCCTGCTCGAGCCTCTCAGTACACGCGGCCCGCGACAAAGCGTGAAGTTGTTTCGTGACTGGCTGATGGGGCTGCCTTCCATCCAGGAATAAAGGGCCGTCCTGAAATGAACAAAGCCGTCAGCTTGCACTGACGGCTTTTTATTTGGCAGCGTGTCTGGCTGGTGTCAGCCGGCTTTTCGAGCGGTCAGCAATGAATCCGCAGCCCCGCCCAGAATGGAACCGCCAAGTGGCGAGACACTCTCGTGGGCTTGCTCCTGAACCGGTAGGCGGCCAGCCGGCGGCAGGTTCGGCAGGGCGCCGAATGGCTCTTCACGCAGGCTGCGAATCAGCGTGTAGCTCATGATCGTCATCAGAATCGCGATAGGCAGGCCCGCGGCGATACTCGCCATCTGAATGGCCTTGAGCCCGCCAGCCAGGAGCAGCCCCGCCGCCACGCCACCTTCGAGAATGCACCAGAGCAATCTGATCCAGTTCGGCGGATTGGTACTGCCCATCGCATTCAATGTGCAGAGCACCTGGGTGCCCGCGTCGGCGGTGGTAACGAAGTGAACGGCGAGCAGCAGGCAGACGAAAATCGAAAGCGCGCCACCGATCAACGGCCCGTCGAGTTTGCCGAGCAGGGTGAACATCGCCGCCGTGGGTTCTTTCTTGGTCGCAAGCAGAATGGTGCCGCCTTCGAACGTGGCCTTTTCCGTGACCTGTTCGGTGCTGGCGGCGGCCTGCTGGTACTGCTGGCGCTCGGTTTGCTCGCTCTTCAATGCGGCACCACCGAAGACCGACATCCACAGGATGGTGACCATCGTGGGGACCACCAGGGCACCGACGATCAGCTCACGAATGGTCCGCCCCTTGGAGATCCGAGCGATGAACAGGCCAACGAACGGCCCCCAGGTCATCCACCACGGCCAGTAGAACGCCGTCCACCAGTTTTGCCATTGAGTGTCTTTCTGCGTGTCCATCCACAGGCTCAAGCCGACCAGGTTTTGCACGTAGTCCCCGGTCGACTCGAACATCAGGTTGAGGATGTAGCGCGTCGGACCCACCAGCAGAACCACCAGCATCAACAGGATCGACATGTACATGTTGAGCGTCGATATCCGCTTCATTCCTTTGGAGAGGCCGGCCAGGAGTGAAATGGAGGCGATGATGGTGACGACCAGGATGATCGACAGCTGCAGCCCGACACTGACGGGCAGGCCAAAGACCTGGTGAAGGCCGGTGTTGATCTGCGCAACGCCAAGGCCAAGCGATTGGGAGACACCGAATGCGGTGATCGCCACGCCCATGATGTCCACGACATGGCCGATCCAGCCGTAGATCCGGTCGCCAATCAGCGGGTAGAGCAGGGACCGCAGCGCCAGGGGCAAGCCTTTGCGATAGGCAAAGTAAGCCAGGCTCAAGCCGATCAAGGTGAAAATCGCCCAGGGATGCAGGCCCCAATGGAACAGGGTGATGCGCATGGCCATGCTCGCGGCTTCATCCGTCAGCCCCTTGGAGAACGGGTTGTCGGCGTAATGCAGCATGGGCTCGGCGACCGACCAGAAAATCAGGCCGATGCCCATGCCGGCACTGAACATCAACTGCAACTGGAAACTGGCGGTGGAAAACTACTGCGAGGCCTACCACCTGCCTTGGGTGCACCCGAGCCTGAACAGCTATTCGCGCCTGGAAGACCACTACAACATCATCTTCGATCAGTTCGCCGGCCAGGGCAGCCATGCCTATAACCTGTCCGACGTCGCCGGCACACACCTGCCGATTTTCCCGTCCTGGCCGCAGGATCGCTTGCGCACCGCCGAATACGTCGCGTTCTTCCCCAACGTCCTGCTGGGCATCCAGGCCGACCACGCCTTCGCCATGATGCTGGAGCCGATCGCACCGGGTAAGACCGTCGAGCACCTGCGCCTTTTCTATGTCGGCGACGAGGCGCTCGACAGCCGTTTCGAAGCGGCGCGTGACGCGGTCATGCAGTCCTGGCGCGTGGTGTTCGCCGAAGACATCGCTTCGGTCGAAGGCATGCAGAAAGGCCGTCACTCCCCAGGTTATGGCGGTGGCGCGTTCTCCCCGGAAATGGATCTGCCGACGCACTTCTTCCACCAGTGGGCTGCGCGTCAGCTTCTCGCCTGCGCGCAGAGCGTTTGAGGTCATGGCCATGTATCCGATTCAAGCGCATTGGCTGAACTTCATCGACGGCACCTGGACCGACAGTGAGCAGCACCTCACCGTCAATAACCCAGGCACAACCGAGCCTGTCGCCACCATCGCCCAGGCCAGCGTGGCCGACGCGGAGCGGGCGCTGCAGGCGGCACGGCGCTGCGCCGACAGCGGCGAACTGACCCGCGCGCGGCCGGCGCAGCGAGTCACCTGGCTGCTGGAAATTGCCGCGCAGATCCGTGCGGTGACCGAGGAGGGCGCGTGGGTCCTGTGCCAGGAGAACGGCAAGAGCCTGCGTGATGCCCGCGACGAGTTCATCGAAGCGGCGCGTTACTTCGAGTACTACGCCGGCATGGCCGACAAGATCGAAGGCACCTCCATTCCCCTGGGCAATGGCTACATGGACTTCACGGTCTACGACCCCATGGGTGTGTCGTTGCAGATCGTGCCGTGGAATTTTCCGGTGTCCATCTGTGCCCGCTCGCTGGCACCGGCCCTGGCTGCCGGCAACGCCGTGGTGATCAAGTCGCCGGAGATTTCTCCGCTGGGGCTGTGTGTCCTGCTGCAGGCCATCGAGCGTGCCGGGTTGCCACAGGGCGCCGTCAACCTGATCTGCGGTCGCGGCCGGGAAGTGGGCGCCTATATGGCCGGGCATCGCGCGGTCAACCAGATCGTCTTCACCGGTTCCGTCGGCACCGGTCAGAGCATCCTGCGGGCTGCCGCCGAACATGCCATTCCCAGCGTCATGGAGTTGGGTGGCAAGTCGGCTGCCGTGGTGTTTCCTGATGCCGATCGCGAGCAACTGCTGGCCAGCGTGCGCAACGGCATCTTCTTCAATGCCGGCCAAGTGTGCTCGGCGATGTCGCGCCTGCTGGTGCACCGGTCCCTGTACGAAGAAGTGGTCGCGGACGTGGTGGCAATGGCTGAAAGCCTGGCTGTCGGTCTCGGCCAGGACAATCCGGACCTGACGCCGGTGATCTCCGCAGGCCAGCTCCAGGGCATTGAAGCCATGTGCCGGCGAGCCGAGGAAGAGGGTGCTGTGTTGGCAACCGGCGGTGAGGCGCTCAGCGGGATGCGCGGGCATTTCATGGCGCCAACGGTTTTCCGTGACGTCACCCCGCAGATGCAGATCGCCCAGGCCGAGGTCTTTGGTCCGGTGCTCGCGGTCATTGCGTTCGATACCGAAGAAGAAGCCATCGCCATCGCCAACGGCACCGAATTCGGTCTGGTCGCGGGGGTTTTCACCCAGGACCTCAATCGTGCCCTGCGTTGTGCGCGGCGACTGCGCGCCGGCCAGGTGTTCATCAACGAGTGGTACGCCGGCGGCATTGAAACGCCGTTCGGTGGCGTGGGGCTCTCCGGGTTCGGGCGGGAGAAAGGCCAGGAAGCGCTCTACAGCTACGTGCGCACCAAAAACCTGGCCGTGCGTATCGCGGGCGAGTGAGGGGAAAGCACCATGAAGAAGTGGCTCTGCATTATCTGTGGCCTGATTTATGACGAAGCCCTGGGCTGGCCGGACGACGGCATTGCCGCCGGGACCCGCTGGGAAGACGTCCCCGAAGACTGGTTGTGCCCCGAGTGCAAGGTGGGCAAAGCCGATTTCGAGATGATCGAAATCAGCGAGCCGGTGAAAGCCGTGGCGGCTGCGCCGGCAATCGCCAAGCTGCCCGCTGCTGTGGTTGCGCCGGCCCAGCCGGTGGTCATCATCGGTAGCGGTCATGCCGGTTACGGCTTGGCGCAGGCGCTGCGCAAAGCCAACCCGCAACTCGATGTCCGGGTGCTGACCCAGGACTGCGGGCACAACTACTCCAAGCCGGCGCTGTCGATCGCCCTGGCCCAGGGGCGCAGCGCCGAGACGCTGGCGACGGAAAGTCCGCTGGCCCTCGAACAGCGCCTGGGCATTCGCATCTATAGCCATTGCCGGGTCGAGCGAATCGACGCCCAGGCACGGCGCCTGTACACCAATCTCGGCGAAATGGCCTACGGCCAACTCGTCCTGGCCAGCGGTGCTTCGCCGCTGCGCCTGCCCATCGAGGGTTGTGCCGAGGCGCTGCTGAGCGTCAACAACCTGCAGGACTACCGCGCCTTCCGTGAGCGTCTCGACGGCGTGCGCAGCGTGGCGGTGCTGGGCGACGGGCTGATCGGCTGCGAATTCGCCAATGACCTGGCGAGCAGTGGTTATCAGGTTCGGGTCATCGGTCTGGGCAAGTGGCCGATGGAGCGCCTGTTGCCGGAACCGGCTGGCCTGCAACTGCAACAGGCATTGTCCGGTCTTGGCGTGCAATGGCATTTGCGCACGACCTTGCAGCGTATCGAGCAGGGTTCGAACGGCTATCGACTGGCGCTGGCCGATGGTCAGCACTTCGAGGCGGACCTGGTGCTGTCGGCCGTCGGCCTGCGTCCCAACCTGGAACTGGCGCAAGCCGCCGGCCTGGCCTGCGGACGCGGCATCAAGGTGGATGCGCAGCTACAGACTTCGCAGCGCGGCATCTATGCCTTGGGCGATTGCATCGAGGTCGATGGGCAATTGCTGCCCTATCTCGCGCCGATCAACGAGGGCATCCGCGCCCTGGCCAGGACCTTGTCCGGGCAGCCGACGCCGGTGACGTACCCACTCGCGCCGGTGACGGTGAAGACGCCGGCGGCACCTTTGTGCCTGCTGCCGCCCCCCGTCGATTGTGAGGGGCAATGGCACTGCGACGCGACGGGGGACGGACTGAGCGCTGCCTTCCGTGACAACGCCGGCGCCTTGCGCGGCTTCGTCCTGCTCGGACGGCAGGCCCAACAACAACGCAATGCCTGGCTGCAACGCTGCCAGGACACCCAACAGCATGTGGCCTGAGAGTCGACCAATGAACAGTATCGTTAACCTGCCTCATGATGACCGCAGTTGTGGCTGGTACGCCGCATTGCCGGAACCGCTGCCGGCCACGCGCCTGAGCGGTGAGCAAAAGGCCGACTACGTGGTGATCGGCGCGGGCTTCGCCGGGCTCGCCGCGGCGCGCCGGTTGGCCGAGCACATGCCGCAGTCGCGCATTCTGCTGGTCGACGCCCAGCGTGTCGGCTACGGGGCATCGGGGCGCAACTCCGGTTTCGTCATCGATTTGCCGCACAAGTTTGCCCTGGAGCATCCGGACCCCCGGCACAAGCAGCGCCTGCTCGGGCTCAATCGCGCGGCCATTGACCAATTGCAGACCCTGATCGGTCGTCACGGCATCGATTGTCAGTGGTCCCATGCCGGCAAGTATCAAGGCGCAGTGGGTGAGCGTGGCCTGGCGTATCTCGGTCACTTCGAGAAACTGATGGCGGACCTCGGCGAGCCCTATCGCGTGGTGGAACGCCAGGAACTGTCCAACGTGCTGGGCACCGACTACTACAGCCGCGCGATCTTTACGCCGGGTTGCTATCTCATGCAGCCGGCGGCACTGGTGCGCGGTCTGGGCGCATCACTGCCCGACAACGTCGAAGTACTCGAAGAGTCGCCCATCCAGCGGCTGGAGAAAGACGCCAGCGGCAACTGGATCCTGCAGGGCAAAGAGGGTTTGATTCGAACGCCGAAGGTGTTGCTTGGCACCAGTATCTTCACCCAGGAGTTCGGTTACCTGCGCAATCGGCTGCTGCCGGTGATGACGTTTGCCAGCTGGACGCGTCCACTCTCCGACGAAGAGATGGCGACTGTCGGCGCCCAGGCCGACTGGGGGCTGACGCCAGCCGACCACGCCGGTACCACGGTGAGGATGACCCGCGATCGCCGTCTCATCATCCGTAATACCTACAAGCATGTGCCGCGCTACGGGCGCAGCATCAATGACGCAACTCGCCTGAAAGTCCGCGAGGATCATCATGCGGCATTCCTTTCCCGTTACCCCCAGCTTGCCCACGTACCCTTTACGCACACATGGGGCGGGGTCTACGCGATCTCGCGCAACTTCACCAACTTCTTCGGGCAACTCGACGACGGCGTATTCGCCACCGCTTGCGACAACGGGGTAGGGGCCGCGTGGGGCACCATATCCGGCACGTTGCTGGCGGACAAGGTACTGGGGGCCGACTCGCAACGGCTCGATGACATCGAAACGGTGACGGGCATGCCTTCGCGCAATCCGCCGGAACCGTTCCTGGGGCTCGGGGTGCGTTCGCGTATCCGTTGGGCGGCCTGGAACAGCAGGAGCGAGCTATGACCCGTGCGCCGGCCGACAGCAAACCGGTACTGCTGGTCGATCACCGGGACCTGGACTTCGTGCATCGCGGCGGCCCCCCCGGGGGCGCCAGCGTTGCCCGTGCCGTGAGCAACGACGTGTCACCTCACCTGGGGATCGGCTTTGCGCGGTGGGAGGGGGCCGAGGTTGCCTGGACCTTGCTGTATGACGAAGTCATTTTCGTCATCGAAGGCTGCTTCGAACTGCGGGCGAACGGCGAACTGTACCGGGTCGTACCTGGGCAATTGCTCTGGATTCCCGAAGGTACCGAGCTCGTCTACGGCGGCCACGCACTGTTTGGCTATGTCGTGCATCCCGGTGACTGGAAGCAACGTCACGGCCTCATCTGATCCGGGAAACTGAACATGTTTGCGCTCACCAAGGTGTTTGCAACGATTTACGCTGCCGCGCTGCTGATGCAACTGGGCTCCAGCCTGCTGATGACGTATCTGGCCTTGCGCCTGAACGCCGCCGGTATCGCCGAGGTCTGGGGCGGCGCACTGATGGCGGCCAATGCGCTGGGAATGGTGCTGGGAGGACGGATCGGTTACTGGCTGATTGGCCGGATCTCGCATGTGCGGGCATTCGTGGTGAGTGCCGGCGTGATCGTCACGGCGGTGCTCAGCCATCAGTTGAGTGACTGGCTGGCGCTGTGGCTGGGGCTGAGGTTTGTGGTCGGCGTGGCGATGATGTGCCAACTGATGGTCATCGAAAGCTGGCTCAACGACTGCGCGCCGAGTGGTCGCCGTGGCGGAGCCATGTCGCTGTATATGGTGGCCAGCTACGTCGGCATGATGCTGGGGCAACTGTTGCTCAGCTTCGGCAATGGGCTCGATGCCCTGGTGTTGTCGGGCGTGGCGATCGCGTTTGCCATGGGGCTGGTGCCGATGGCCATGCACAGGGGAACACAGCCCAGCCCGATCAGTCAGACGCGGGTCAGCTTCATGCGTTATGTCCGGCGGCTCCCGCAATCGCTGGGCACTATTCTCGCGTCGGGATTGCTCAACGGCTGCTTTTATGGACTGACGCCGATCTTCGCTGCGCAATCGGGTTTCAGCCCCGCGCAGGTTGGTCAGTTCATGGCCTTGAGCATTGCGGCCGGACTGTTTGCGCAGCTGCCACTGGGCAAACTGTCGGACCGTTTCTCCCGTGTTGGCCTGATTCGCCTGACCGCCGCTTTGCTTTGCATCGCTTACCTGCCATTGGCCTTTATGCCGGCACCAGGGCCGGGCTGGGTCATGCTGGCGGGCGCAGTCATCGGGTTCCTGCAGTTCTGCCTGTATCCATTGGGCGTTGTGCACGCCAATGACAATCTGGAGCCGGAGTTGCGCGTATCCGTCGCCGGGGTGTTACTGGTGACGTTCGGCATCGGCGCGACCATCGGCCCGTTGGTGGCAGGTGCGTTGATGGAGCATTTTGGACGCCAGGCTCTGTACCTGTTCGGCATTGCCGTGACGGCGCTGGTTGTTTGCCTGGTCAGTGACAGGCAACGGGTTCCTGCTGCTGTTGCGCAGGTGCCGTGAGTGGGGCGTGAACGCCTGGAGGAACTCTTGAAGCAGGGGCCATGGATTTATTACGATGAAAGCCAGAGTCAGTTTGATCAATACTCTCACCGCCTCAGGCATGGATGTACCTTGCACAGTAGCTGCCAGCAGCGGCGGTAGGGATACTGCCCCGCCAATAATTACAGGAGTTCAAAATTGAATGGAAATTCGCAACAGCCGCCCGCAAGGTCGAGAAGTGTCCGAAAGATGTCGGTAGCGATGTTCATCCTGGTTGTTGTAATTGGGGTGATGACCATCTCGGCACTCGTTCAAAATCGTGAGCTGCAAGTTGAAGCAAACCCCGATCGGATAGGCGTGACACTGCAACCAGCACAGCATCCAAGCCCTTCAATCTCCACCCATGGCGACGCCTCTCCCATCATCACCGCAACTGATGCGCATGTCGTAACCGAAGTCAAAGGGCCAAGCAGGTCGGCGCCTGCAGATGCCCCGGCGAAGAATGGAATTTCCACTCACGGAGCGGCCTCGCCAATCGTGACCGGGCAAGGCGCTGTGGTTAAATCCACAGTCGACACCCGGCCGTGACGAAGGAAAAACTTCTCCGTGCGGTGATGATGCTTTCGGTGCTGGTGTTGCCTCAGCTTGCTCTGGCGCAATCCCAGAATATGCAGACCACGGGACCGTGCTCGTCGATCGTTACCGGTGCGGGCGCATCGGGAAATAGTTATTGCATCGGCGTCACGGAAGAAGTACTGGAGCGCCTGACCGACATCACTGCCGCGAGCCAGGGCCGCAGGCTCTTTGTGGCAGAGGCTTGGCTCAGCCCAACTCCGATGTTCGGACGCCCCGGCGGTGGTGAGCAAACCATCAATGAACAGGTCTATGTTTCAGTCCGTGTGACCAATATAACGGCGGCGCCAATTCTCCTGACGTCAGCCAAGTGGGAGATAGTGCAGGCGAGAAACCTGTCGAAAGGTGGCGGCTCATACTTCTCCAAGAACTTGTTGTGGCCCGTGATTTCGATGAACAAGCCGATCAAAATCGAGGCTGGGGAACAGGTCGATGTCGAGTTCGCTGAAGGATTGGAGCTGAATGGGATGGCCAGTCGCATCCGTGAGAATCGAAAACTGGACACTGCTTATACGCTGCCTGCCACCCCAACGCGGATTAACGGCGACCAATACGTCAATTGGTTCGCCGAACAGATGGGGCAACTGTACGGTGCAAAGGCAAAGCTGCGGCTCACTCTTTATGAGGGTGACTACAAACCTGTCGCCAGCCTGTTAGTGCCGCTTACCCAGGGCGTGGATTTGTTCTATCACGGCGAGGCGGTGGACCAGAAAGGAGGCGTTCAGTACGCGCCCCGCCTGGCTTACGACGCCTTCCTGGGCCAGTACCTGGAAATGCGTGAGAAAATGGAGCCCGGGTTTAATATCAATACTCCGCCAACCAGGGTAATCGAAGTGGTTCCAGATCCTGCCGTGTGGGGTAAGCAAAAGTATCGAGATCTCGGCGTTCAAGAGCAGCCGGAGGAGTAACGTGCTGCGTTGGAGCTTAAGGATCAGGGATCAGGCAAGACTCAAATCCAATCCGGCATAGTCCACCACCACACCCGGCACTAGCATGGCCTCACCTTGTCTCTTCAGAACCAGTCGACACGCGTAGGCACCGACAACCCCGTCGCCCTTCGTGTCATCACACTGACCTTCAGTTAAGAATCTTCTGCCTCGGGTGCACGGAAGGCCTTGCTGTAGTAACCGGACGGGTCGAAACAGCAAACCTTCTTCTTGCCGGATGCAAGCATATCGCAGGCGTCGCCAATGCGTTTTGCGCGCGTCTTGGTTTGCTTGGCTGAAGTAATCCAGTGTATCCAGTCCACTCGTGCGATGGTCGTCGTATTGTTCCAGACTTCACGAGCCTCGGGAGTGGCTGCCAGCGCCTCCTGAAAATCTGTCGGGATGTCAGGCTCGGGTTCCTTCTTCACAGGGGTTAGCTCCAGTGTAACGATATCCCCAACGACCACGCCCGCAGCTTCGATTAACTCTCTACTTACCGGCAGCCAATGGCTCAGTTGACCATCCGGTTCAAGGGTTGCCTGGAAAGGGTGCCCGTTGATCGTGCCTGCAACGGTCGTCCTTCCTCGCCGTGGAAGCTGTTCACTTGCGTCTGTTGGCAGTACTACGAACGCCCACGACGCATCACTGCCAGGTTTTGCCGGACGAAGAAGCCTGGCTTCGAATCTGGATTTCACATCGATGGTTGTCATTGCAACTCCTTTAACCAATACGCTTGACGGCTATTAGTCACTAGCCTGTCCAGCGGCTGATTCTGGCCGTTTTCTACCTGTCGCGAACGGCAGTTACCGAACCAATGCCGAGCTTCGGCGTTCCTACAGCCGTTGACGGTTTCGCTGCTGTTTGACCTTATACATCTCGCGGTCTGCCAGTTTTGTGGCCTCGTCCACAGTCATGCTCCCCGGTACCACTGCCACGACCCCAACACTCGCTCCGGCATATTGAACATCATCAAGACCGTGGCCCAGCTCATATCGCCCTATTGTCGCTTTGGACAGGCGCTCCTGAAGCAGTTCGGCGGCATGTCGCTTGTCCTTTTCCGGGTCCGAGTGTTCGGATGGAGTGCCCAAGGCGATCACGATGAACTCATCACCTCCGGTACGCCCGATGATGTCGCTGCTTCTAAGGACGTGCTGCAGTCGTGCGGCCACGTCGCGCAGTAGCTGGTCACCTGCCAGGTGACCGCGGGTGTCGTTGATGAGCTTGAACCCATCCAGATCGATGACACCGATCAGTATGTACTTGTGCTCCCGTTGGGCCAGGGCGAACAGGCGCGCGGCATCGTTTAAAATGGCACGCCGGTTGGACAGGCCGGTGAGTGGGTCCGTCAGGGCCAGCTTGGTCAACTCGGCGTTGGCAGCCTGGAGTCGCTCAACTAGCAGTCCACGTTCAAGGGAGTATCCCAGCAGCCCTGACAACAGCATCAGCAAGGGTTCCACGTCAGGAGAGCGGGCCACCTGATCCGAGCTGGCGGCACATACTGTCCCCAGCACTTGCCCGTCCTGGGACCTGATTGGCGCGCTCACGTAAGTTCTGATGCCCAAGGCCGCGGCGGCCTGCGAGTCACTCCAGCATTCGGCAACGTTATCCGAGTACATGCGATTTTCATCCAGCGCCCGCTTGCACAGAGTATCTGTCCAAGGCACGACCAGCCCTTCAGGAATCACCATGTCTCCGACGTTGCGTGCGAACTCGACACGCTGGACACCTTCGTCGGTATCAATGGTTGTCAGGTAGGTGGACTCCATACCGGTTACCTTGCTGAGCAGGGCCAGCAAGGGACGCGTTAGTTGCTCCAGGGTTTGGGCTTTTGGAATGGTATCGGAGAGAAGAGAAAGAATCTGATCCATTTGGGCGTGCCGATAGCTAAGTGGTATTTCATTATCGACTAATCAGCGCATTACTGAACATCGCAGGGCTTGAGCCAGTTGAATGAGGCTGCCAGGACAAGAGAGCGACCGTTTCTGGCTGCTCTCTGCCTGTCGAGACCGGCAGAGAGCAGCCAAAAGTGGTCAGTCAGCATCCTCGTATAAGGGGCGATTCAGTGATGACGTCGTCAGGCGACTCTGTTGCCCCGGTGCTTTGTACGGATCTTGATGGTTTTCATGGTGGCAACCCTGCTCTTTGATAAGGGAAAAGAATTTCCCGGTGGGGGTTGACCACGTATTTTAATACTGTACTATTCGCCTCCCGCTAACGAGCAACTCGATGTTGATCTTGGCTTAAGTAGTTGATTTTGTTGAAAAATCAGAAACTTTTAAGGTTGCAAGTTGAAAAGATGCGCTGTAAGATGCGCACCTCGGTTGAGATGAAAGATCTTAACCAACCGCTCTTTAACAACTGAATCAAGCAATTCGTGTGGGTGCTTGTGGAGTCAGACTGCTAGTCAACAGATTATCAGCATCACAAGTTACTCCGCGAGAAATCAAAGATGTAA
>NZ_RWIR01000085.1 GCF_009764265.1 Pseudomonas sp. PB101 | reverse complement strand
TGGCTTGCCGGCGATGGCGATCTCAAGGACGCTATCGCCGGCAAGCCGGGCTCCTACACGATTGCTTTGCTTCTCAGATGCTGAGTCGCATCGACAGATCGACCGCCTTCACATCCTTGGTCATCGCACCGATCGAAATGTAATCCACCCCGGTCTGTGCGATCGGCAGCAACGTGCTTTCGTTGATCCCGCCGCTGGCCTCCAGCTTGGCCTTGCCGGCGTTCAGGCGCACGGCTTCGCGCATGTCGTCCAGGCTCAGTTCATCGAGCATGATGATGTCGGCACCGGCCGCCAGCGCTTCCTTGAGCTCATCCAGGCTTTCCACTTCAATCTCGACCGGTTTGCCCGGCGCGATCTTGTGCGCGGCCGTGATGGCCTGCGCGATGCCGCCGCTGGCCGCGATGTGGTTTTCCTTGATCAGGAAGGCGTCATACAGGCCGATGCGGTGGTTGTGGCAACCACCGCAGGTCACCGCATACTTTTGCGCCAGGCGCAGCCCCGGCAAGGTTTTACGGGTGTCGAGCAGCTTGACCTGAGTCTCGGCCACGAAGTCCGCCAGGTATTGCGCGCGGGTCGCCACGCCCGAGAGCATTTGCAGGAAGTTCAGGGCGCTGCGTTCACCGGTCAATAGTGAGCGCGCCGGGCCTTCGAGGTGGAACAGCACCTGGTTGGGCGTCACCCGCTCGCCGTCGGCAACCTGCCAGTGCACCGCCACCCGTGGGTCCAGTTGCCGAAACACGTTATCCACCCAGGCGGTACCGCTGATGACGGCCGCATCGCGGGTAATGATGGTGGCTTTGGCCAGGCGTTCGGCCGGGATCAATTGCGCGGTGATGTCGCCGCTGCCGATGTCTTCACGCAACGCACGGCGCACGTTGGCTTCGATTTCGGCGGTCAGATCGGCGAGACGTAAGTTCGGCATAACGGACTCCACAAACAAAGTGGCTCGATTATAGGGCCATGGCGCGGGCCAACCCAAGGCATCAGCGTGTCCGGTTGGCGCTGGCGCCTGTATTTGATCGGATCCCGGTGTTGTCGGCGTTGATCGCGGATGCCGAGCAAACGCCTGTTTGAGAGCAAGTGCAGAGTTTTCTGGCACAGAGGTGAGCTTTTACCAGATAATTCGCCTTGTATTTGACGTCATCACTTTGACGATTCAGAGCATCACCGTTCCAGGGAGGCCGAATGCACAACGACGGGAATGTAGTGCCTTTGCACAAGGCCACTACCGACCAGGTGGCTCACTCGCCACTCGCCCGACTGCCGGCGATTCTTCTCCAGGTTCGCGACAAGGCTGCGCAACAGTTGCGACATGGCTTGCAGGCGCTGTTCGATAACGCCGATGACACTCTCTTCGAAATGGCTGACCGCGCCCGCTGTGACGTCGAGCAGTACATTTTCTTTCAAGCGATGCGCGATTTGCGCCTCAAGCACAAAAGCATCGAGCGGGTGTTTCTCGAACATCTTTTCGGTGCCTTCATCCGTCTTGGCCAATACGACCCGGCGCTCGCGGCCTTGCCTCAGGTCCTGGCGGCCGGTCCTGCGATGGCGCAAGCCGATGACGAGCGCGAGCGCACGGTCGCGGTGCAAGCGATGGTCAACCGGGTGCTGGACCGCGACGGTTTCGCCCTGGATCAACTGACGACGCGACTGCGCGCCTTGTTGGGCAAGGAGTCGGGTGACCTGAACAACCCGCTGAGTCCGGCGATGCTCTGCGAGTACTTCTTGCAGTCTGCACGCCAGCTGGGGCTGGCGATCAAGGTCAAGCTGATTATCCTCGAGTTGTTCGAGCGTTATGTCCTCAGCGAGGCCGATCAGCTTTACGCCGAAGCCAATCAACTGCTGCTCGCCACCGGCGTATTGCCCGACCTTGTATCGGCCCCGGTGCGCCGTACCGCCGACCGGCCTGACATCAGCGTCGCCGACGAATCGGCCGATGAGGGCGGCACCCCGGTCTGCTTGCCGATCGATGACAATGTCCAGGAGGCATTCGCCGCGTTGCAGGCGCTGCTGTTCAACGTACGCGGCAGTCTTTCGTCAACGCTGGCAGTCAGTGCCACGGCACAACCGATTTCCACGCGCGATCTGTTGCGCTTGCTGTCGCATTTGCAGCAATACGTGCCCGCCCCGGCAGCCGTCGACGATTTCGACCTGCGCAACCAGCTCGAACAGTTACTGACCCGGGTCAGCGTCAAAAGCGGCCGGTCGCGGATTTTCGCGGAGGCCGATGAAGATGTGATCAATCTGGTCGCCATGCTTTTCGAATGCATGCTCGATGATCGCAACCTGCCGGATTCCCTCAAGGCGCTGATCGGCCGATTGCAGATCCCGTTGGTCAAGGTGGCGGTGCTCGACAAGAGTTTCTTCAGTCGCAGCAGTCATCCGGCGCGACGCCTGCTCAACGAAATCGCCAGTGCGGCCATGGGTTGGGGTGCGTGTGACAATCATCAGCGTGACAGCCTGTACGTGCGTATCGATCAGGTCGTGCAGCGTTTGTTGAATGAGTTTGTCGATGATCCGGCGATATTTTCCGAGTTGCTCGCCGACTTTCTCGCGTTTACCCAGGACGAACGCCGTCGCAGCGAACTGCTCGAGCAACGCATTCGCGACGCCGAGGAAGGCCGGGCCAGGACCGGATTGGCCCGCCAGCAGGTCGAGCAGGCGCTGAATCAGGCGTTGCTTGGCAAAGTCCTGCCGCAAGGCGTGGTGACGTTTGTCCAGCAGGCCTGGAGCAAAGTGCTGCTGCTGACGTGCCTCAAGCATGGCGCCCGATCGGCCGAGTGGCATGCCGATGTGCGTACCCTGGAGCAATTGGTCTGGAGCGTTCAGCAGCACCGCGAGCCCGACGCGGCCAGGATGCTGGCCTTGGTCCCGGGTTTGCTCAAGTCGTTGCGCGACGGACTGAACGCGTCGGCGTTCGATCCATTTGCCACCAGCGAGTTTTTCAGCGAGCTGGAAGGCTTGCACCTGCAGGCATTGCAGGGAACCGGAGGCTCACCCGCCAGCGCGTCGACGATGGTCGAGGTGCTGGCACCTGTCGTCCTTCAGATTGCCGACGAAAGCCAGGTGCACAGCGAGCCGGTACGTTTGCTGGCGGACGATGCGAGCTTGCGTCAGGTCGATAAAATGCTTGCAGGCTGCTGGGTCGAATTTCAGGAAGACGCGGAAAACAGCCTTCGCTGCAAGCTGGTTGCCGTCATTGAAAATACCGGCCAATACATCTTCGTCAATCGCACCGGCATGAAAGTGCTCGAGCGCAATCGCCTCGACCTGGCACTGGAGCTGCGCAATGGCGTGGTGCGAGTGCTGGACGACACCCTGCTGTTCGAGCGGGCACTGGAGTCGGTGATCGGCAACCTCAAGCGCCTCAAGCGTGGCAAGTGATCGCGCCTTGGGGGATTATCGCGGCATACTGTGCCAACACAGTCGACGTTGAAGGAATCGGTATGCAGTTGGACTCCGCGAGCGGTTGGATTCAGGGAGTGCATGTCTGCCCCTCACCCAACTTCAATGCGCGCCCCACAGACGAAATTTCCCTGTTGGTGATCCATAACATCAGCCTGCCACCGGCGCAGTTCGCCACCGGCAAGGTGCAGGAATTTTTCCAGAATCGTCTGGATGTCACCGAACATCCCTATTTTGAAGGGATTGCGGATTTGCGGGTGTCCGCGCACTTTCTGATCGAGCGTGACGGCACTGTCACCCAGTTTGTCTCATGCCTTGAGCGTGCGTGGCATGCGGGGGTCTCGAGCTTCGAGGGGCGGGAAACCTGTAACGATTTTTCCGTGGGCATCGAGCTCGAAGGCACGGATGATCAGCCGTTCACCGACGCGCAATATGGCGCGTTGACAGCCCTGACCCGCCAGTTGCAGCAGGCGTTCACGGCGATCACCACAGAGCGTATCTGCGGACACAGTGATATTGCACCCGGGCGCAAAACCGATCCGGGGCCGGCGTTTGACTGGGCACGTTATCGCGCCGCTCTGGCACAAGAGGAAGGGCAATGAGTTTTCTGGTGTTGCTGTTGACGGTGTGGATCGAGAAATTTTCGGCCCTGCGCCATCGGGTTCAGCGTGACAGTGGCTGGACACACGAGCTGAACAAGCTTGAGGCCAGCCCGCGCCTTTCGGGGCGGCCATGGCTGGTGTTGGCGGTCGTTGTCTTGTTGCCGGTAGCGTTGCTGGGGTTGCTGCTGGTCGTCGTCGAACCGGTGGCCTATGGGCTGCTGGCGTTGCCGATCCATTTGCTGGTGGTGATCTACAGTCTGGGGCGTGGTGACCTGCTGGGCGACCTCGGGCCGTTCCGCGATGCATGGCGGCGGGAAGACCTGCAAGCAGCGGCCCATGTCGCCGAACGCGATCTGGATATCTGCGCAGACAGTGGCGAGCAACTCCTGGAGCGGGTTGAAGGGCACCTATTGTGGGAGGCCTATCAGAGTTTTTTTGCGGTGATTTTCTGGTACTTCCTGTTGGGGCCGGTCGCGGCGCTGAGCTATCGGCTGCTGGCGCTGGCCGAAGAACACGGAAAAAACCCGGCACTGGTCGAGCGCGCCGGGCAGCTGCGTCACGCCTTCGACTGGGTGCCTGTGCGTTTGCTGGCGGCAAGCCTGGCGTTGGTCGGCAACTTTGTCGCGGTCAGCCGGGTCATGCTGCATGAGTTGCTGAACTGGAACATCAGCGCTGCGCAACTGATCGAGAAAGTCGGGTTGGTGGCCGGTGAAATTCCGGCACCTGTGGCCGGCGTGGAAGGTATCAACAACCTGGACCGCATCTGGGCTCTGCTGCTGCGTGCCGCAGTGCTCTGGTATGCCGGGTTTGCGTTGTGGACGGTCCTGCATTAGTTCCTTCAACAGGGCGATCACTTGTCCGGAGTGTTTCGCCCTGGCGTTAACCTTAAGTTACAAAACTTCCTGCCGATTTACGTTATACAGAGATAGCGCCGAATAGTGGCTATCTGCTGTCTGTCTGCGCCTGCCAATAAAAAAAATAAGAAACTGAAGGGAGACATCCAGTGAAGAGCTTGCTCTATCCCGCTGTCGCACTGATGAACCGCCTGAGCTTCGGCATGAAGTTCAGCCTGATCAGCGTACTGTTCCTGGTGCCGATGCTGGTGACCAACTTCTATCTGGTGCGTGACTCCTACCGCGAATTCCAGGCCACGCGCATTGAACTGCAAAGCCTCGACCTGTTGGGCAGCAGCCTGTCGCTGCGCCGCGATCTGGAAACCCTGAACAACCTGGTGCAGATCAACGTCAGCCTCGGCCAGTCCGGCAAGGCCGGCAATGTCGAATCGAAAATCAGCGCCCTTGAGCAGAATATTCTGACTCGCTTGCAAGGGCTTGCGGCGATGACCAGCGACCCGGAGCAAGTCGCGGTGTTCGATGGCAAACGCGATGAAATGATCGCCGCGTTCAAGGCCCAGCAAACGGAAAACTCCCTGCAAAGCAAAAGTGCCCTGATCGGCAAACTGGTGGGCAGTGCGCAGATTTTCAGCCAGCTCATCACCAGCCAGGCCGGCCTCAGTCGCGACAACCAGAGCGACATGCGCCAGTTGAGCGAACTCGTCACCCTCGTCACGCCACGGGTCACCCAGATTCTGGGCGAGGGGCGTGCAATGGGTTCTTATTCGTTGGGGCAGGGGTTCATCAACTCGGCTTCGAGTACCCGTTTCGATGAATTGCTGGCGCAGATTGAAAAGCTCCAGGCCGAATATGGCCTGAAGTTGCAGGATGCCCTGGGGTCCAGCAAAGCCGCGCGCGATACCCTGACCGCCCAGGCCGACAGCAGCCGGGCATCGTTGAAGAAAGCCAGCGAGCTGTTCGAAGAACAAGTGGTCATGGCCGATACCCTCGATGCGCCGTGGCAGGGCTTTTACGATCAGGTCAGCGCCCTGATGGACCAGACTTACCAACTCAACGAGGCGACCCTCAAGTATCTGGGCCCGCAGTTGCAAGAGCGCCTGGACCAGAACCGTACGCACATGGTCTTGCAGGCCGTGGCGTTATCGGTCGTGTTCGTGCTGATCTTTTATCTCTACGGCGCGTTCTATGCCTCGACCCGCACCACGCTCAAGCGCCTGGGGGCGGTGATGGACAAGGTGGCGGCCGGCGACATGACCGTGACTTTCAGCGCTCATAGCCGTGACGAACTGGGCGAATTGGGCGAGGTGTTCAACGGCACCGTGAAGAAAATCCATGACCTGATCGAGCGGGTAGGGCAGACCGTCAGCGAAGTCGAGCGTCAGGCCGGGCAAGTGGAAAACGTCTCCGCGCAAAGCAACCAGGCCGTTGCCGGGCAGCGCACGCAGATAGAGCAGGTGGCCACGGCGATGAACCAGATGTCGGCCACTTCCCAGGAAGTGGCACGCAGTGCCGCAGCAGCAGTGAGCAGTGCCCACAGTGTCAACGACGAGACCATCAGCGGTCGCGGTCTGGTGGAGTCGCAGCAAGGCAGCATTGCCGCGCTGGCCAATGAAATCGATCAGTCGGTGCTGGTGATCAATCAACTGGCCAGTGACAGCCAGTCCATCAGCCGCGTGCTCGAAGTGATCAAGAGCATCGCCGAGCAGACCAACCTGCTGGCGCTCAATGCCGCTATCGAGGCCGCACGCGCCGGTGAGCAGGGCCGTGGTTTCGCCGTGGTCGCCGATGAAGTCCGGACCCTGGCCAAACGCACCCAGCAATCGACCGAAGAGATCGAGCAGATGATCACCAGGCTCCATGGTGGCGTCGGCGCGGCGGTCAAGGCCATGGGCACCAGCCATGAAATGGCCAACGGCACGGTAGGGCAGTCGGAGAAGGTCCAGCGGGCGCTGGAAAACATCCTGGGCGCGGTGGGCATGATCGTCGACCAGAACCAGCAGATTGCCGCCGCGGTGGAGCAGCAAACGGCGGTGGCCCACGACATCGACCAGAACATCGTCGAGATCAACCGCGCCGGCGAGCGTACCGCAGAAGGTGCGCATCAGACCGAAGATGCCAGCCGGGCGTTGTCGGCCCAGGTCGTGGAGTTGAAGCAGTTGATCAGTGCATTCCGGGTTTGAAATTCTTCTCGGGACTCTGTGGGAGCGAGCTTGCTCCCACAGGTTTGGCGTACTGTCGGAAAGCTTCGTAGTACTTTTTCCTTTTTCGGGTAGGAGTCCTCCTGATTCTCGCCGTGCTCTGGATTCTGAAATTCAACCAAGGAAGATTCAGGCGACTTACCGCATCGAGGAAACCCGGTTATGTCTGCTGCAACAGTTGGAGTCCAGGGGCGCTGTGCGCATTGTCAGCGCACGTTGCGGCTTCAACCCTGGCAACTCAATGCCATTGCGATCAATGAAGCGTTTGCCTGTGCCCACTGCCAGAAACAGGTTCAGTTGCGTTGCCCGGCACAGATCAGGCGCTTCAAGTCGCTCGACTCTTTTACACCGTTGCGTGCCAGCCTGCGGGTGATGGTCTGCACCGCACTGCTGGTGGCGTTGGTGATGGAGTGGGTGGGAATGCTCAGTGTCATCGAACAGCTGAATGCTTCGCTGATCGCCGTATTCGTTTACTTCGCAGTGGTCCGTTATTTCCGCCAGCGCCAGCATTTGACGCTGATCCTCGAAGCCGCCAAGGCTCACGTCGACTGATTACCAACCGAACACTTCGCAGCTGTTGGTGGTGCTGGCCGCCGCCAGTTGTTCCGGGCTGATCGCCATCCATTGCGCCAGTGCCGCGCAGATCGCCGGCAAGTGTGCCGGGCTGTTGCGCTGGCCGGGGAACATGGCGGGCGCCATGTCCGGCGAGTCGGTTTCCAGTACCACCGAATCCAGCGGCAGCTCACCGAGTACGCGGTGCATGCGCAGCGCCTGCGGCCAGGTCGGGGCACCGCCAAGGCCGAGCTTGAAACCGAGCTTGATGTATTCGCGGGCCTCTTCCTTGCTGCCGGCGAAGGCGTGGATGATGCCGGCCCGTTTCAGGCGAAACCGCTTGAGCGTGGCAATCACCGCCGCATGGCTGCGCCGCACGTGGATCAACGCCGGGAGACTGAAGTCCGCCGCCAGTTGCAATTGCGCCTCGAACAACGCCTGTTGGCGGTCGCGGTCGAGGGATTCGATGAAGTAGTCCAGGCCGATCTCGCCTACCGCACACAACTGCCGATGGCCGGCCAGTCGAGTCAGCCAGTCACCGAGTTCGCTCAGGTGTTGCGGTCGATGATCGTCCAGATACACCGGGTGCAGCCCGAAGGCGGCGTGCAGGTCGGGATCACTCTGCACCAGCTCCCAGACCCGCTGCCAATTGGCCTGATAAACCCCCAGCACTACGATCCGCCGCACCCCCAGGGCACGGCTCTCGGCCAGAAGCGCCTGGCGGTCGGCGTCGAAGTCCGGAAAATCCAGGTGGGTGTGGGTGTCGATCAGCTCCACGGCTCAGTCCTGAAGGATACGCTGCTTGAACGTCCGCGGGATGGCCTGCACGCCGGGTCGGTAATCCGACTGCTCGATGGCTGCCAGGGCCAGCTCGAGGGCCTTGTCGGCGATCAACTGATGTTGCTGGGCCATGGCGTTGACCGGCAGCGGCAGGAAGTCCAGCAACTGAGTGTCGCCGAACGTGCCAAGGCGCAGCGGACGGTTTTTCAGCGGGAAGTCGTGCAGCGCATCGAACACCCCCTGAAGCAGCACATAGGAGGTGGTCACCAACGCATCGGGCAAGTGGCCCAGGCGCTGCAGCAACTCTTCCATGAGTTGTTTGCCGCACTCGCGGCTGAAGGATTCGCCTTCTTCGATCAGCACCTCACCCTTGAACCCGGCGAGCGCCTCTTTGAAGCCGGCGCAACGTTCCTGGCTGATGCTCAGTTCCGGGCGGGCGCCGATCAGCGCAATCTGTTTGGGCTGCGGCTCCAAGAGGCTGCGGGTCAGTTGCAGGCTGGCCTCGCGGTCATCACTGATCACCGAACAGAAATGCTCGGGTTCCATGACCCGGTCGATGGCGATGATCGGAATACCCTTGGCCTGCAATTGCAGATAGCTGTCGTCGCCGGCCGGCAGGCAGCTGGCAACGATCAGCGCGTCGCAACGCCGGGCGCGGAACAGTTGCAGCAACTGCCGTTCGCTGTCCGGGGCATCGTCGGAACTGGCGATCAGCAGCTGATAGCCCCGGGCCCGCGCGCCTTGTTCCAGCAATTTGGCGATTCGCGCATAACTGGGGTTTTCCAGATCCGGCAGAATGAAGCCCAATGTGCGGGTGTGCCGGCTGCGCAAACCGGCGGCCTGAGGATTGGGCGTGAAGCCATGTTGTTCGACGACCGCGCGCACGCGTTCGACGGTGGCGCTGCTGATGCGCTGTTGTTCGGCCTTGCCATTGATGACATAGCTGGCGGTGGTGACGGACACACCGGCAAGCTGGGCGATATCACTGAGTTTCAACCCGCTGTTTCCTTGTTTTTTCGAGATTGCCTCGACATTTTCGTCAATCCTAACCGATTAAGGCAGGCGACCATTGTCGCAACGCATCCGACAAGTTGAGCTTCAAGGATGGGACATTATCGAGTAACGTGCCATTCATTCTAGATTAAACGTTTCAGCAAGCGTATTTTCTACGTTAAAGGCGCCTTTGGCCGGTTCTGCCGTGAAACCGCCAAAAGTGACGACCATGCGCCTGGCTGACTCATTCAAAACAATACCTGGTGCCCCAAGGCGCCAAAAAGGAGAAAGCATGCTCGAGCTCACTGTAGAGCAGATTTCCATGGGCCAGTCGGCCGTGGACAAATCCGCAGCGCTGCAATTGCTGGCCCGGCATCTGGTCGCCGACGGCCTGGTTGCCGAGGGCTATCTCGCCGGATTGCAGGCGCGGGAGGCCCAGGGCTCGACCTTTCTCGGCCAAGGTATTGCCATCCCCCACGGTACGCCCGAAACCCGCGACCTGGTGTTCACCACCGGTGTGCGCCTGATGCAGTTCCCCGAAGGCGTGGATTGGGGCGACGGCCAGATCGTTTACCTGGCGATCGGCATCGCCGCCAAATCCGATGAGCATCTTCGTCTGTTGCAATTGCTCACCCGCGCGCTCGGCGAGACGGACCTGGGCCAGGCCCTGCGTCGTGCCGGTTCCGCCGAAGCGCTGCTGAAATTGCTGCAAGGCGCGCCGCAGGAGCTGGCGCTGGATGCGCAGATGATCGGCCTCGGTGTGCCAGCCGAAGATTTCGAAGAACTGGTCTGGCGCGGCGCACGCTTGTTGCGTCAGGCCGACTGTGTGAGCAACGGTTTCTCTGCCGTGCTGCAGCAGGTTGAAGCGCTGCCCTTGGGTGATGGCCTGTGGTGGCTGCACAGCGAGCAAACGGTGAAGCGTCCTGGCCTGGCTTTTCTCACCCCGGACAAACCACTGCGCTATCTCGGCCAGCCACTCATCGGACTGTTCTGCCTGGCCAGCCTCGGTGAGGCTCATCAAGCGCTGCTCGAGCGCCTGTGCGCGTTGTTGATCGAAGGGCGTGGCCATGAGTTGGGGCGCGCCACCAGCAGCCGCAAAGTCCTCGAAGTGCTCGGTGGCGAGGTGCCCGCCGACTGGCCCAGCGCACGTATTGCCTTGGCCAACGCCCACGGGTTGCATGCGCGGCCGGCGAAGATCCTCGCGCAGCTGGCGAAGAGCTTCGAAGGTGAAATCCGCGTGCGCATCGTCGATGGGCACGACAGCGCGGTGTCGGTCAAGAGCCTGAGCAAGTTGCTCAGCCTCGGCGCCCGTCGTGGGCAGGTCCTGGAGTTCATCGCCGAACCGGTGATCGCGGCTGATGCGTTGCCGGCCTTGTTGACGGCCATCGAAGAAGGCCTTGGTGAAGAGGTCGAGCCGCTGCCGCCCGTCAGCCAGGCACGCGAAGTCGTCGCCGATATCGCCGAAGTGATCCTCGCGCCGATAGCCGGCAGCGTGGTCCAGGCCATTGCCGCGGCACCGGGAATCGCCATCGGGCCTGCGCATATTCAAGTGCTGCAAGCCATCGATTACCCGTTGCGCGGCGAGTCCGCCGCCATCGAGCGTGCACGTCTGCAGAATGCCCTGACGCAGGTACGCCGCGACATTCAGGGCCTGATCGAGCGCAGCAAGAGCAAGGCCATCCGCGAAATCTTCATCACCCACCAGGAGATGCTCGACGACCCGGAGCTGACCGATGAGGTCGATACGCGCCTCAAACAGGGCGAAAGCGCCGAGGCGGCGTGGATGCTCGTGATAGAAGCGGCGGCCCGGCAGCAGGAAGCGTTGCAGGATGCCTTGCTCGCCGAGCGCGCTGCCGACTTGCGCGACATCGGGCGTCGGGTACTGCTGCAACTCAGTGGCATCGAAACCCCGAGCGAACCGGATCAGCCGTACATTCTGGTGATGGACGAGGTCGGTCCATCCGACGTCGCGCGTCTCGACCCGGCTCGCGTGGCCGGGATTCTCACCGCCCGGGGTGGCGCGACGGCACACAGCGCGATTGTTGCCCGGGCCCTGGGCATCCCGGCCCTGGTCGGTGCCGGCCCCGGCGTGTTGTTGCTGGCGCCGGGTACGCCGCTGCTGCTCGATGGCCAGCGTGGGCGTCTGCACGTGGACGCTGACGCGGCGACCTTGCAGCGCGCCACGGTCGAACGCGATACCCGCGAACAACGCTTGAAGGCCGCGGCCGAGCAGCGCCACCAGCCGGCACTGACGACCGACGGCCATGCCGTCGAAGTGTTTGCCAATATCGGTGAAAGTGCCGGCGTCATCAGTGCGGTGGAGCAGGGCGCCGAAGGCATCGGCCTGTTGCGCACCGAACTGATTTTCATGGCTCACCCGCAAGCGCCCGACGAGGCGACCCAGGAAGCCGAGTACCGCCGCGTCCTCGACGGCCTGGCCGGGCGGCCGCTGGTGGTGCGCACCCTCGATGTCGGGGGCGACAAACCACTGCCGTACTGGCCGATCGCGAAGGAAGAGAACCCCTTCCTCGGCGTACGCGGCATTCGCCTGACCTTGCAGCGTCCGCACATCATGGAAGCGCAATTGCGCGCCTTGCTGCGGGCGGCCGACAACCGGCCGCTGCGGATCATGTTCCCGATGGTGGGCAGCGTTGACGAGTGGCGCCAGGCCCGTGACATGACCGAGCGCCTGCGCCAGGAAATCCCCGTTACCGACCTGCAACTGGGGATCATGATCGAAGTGCCGTCGGCGGCATTGCTGGCGCCGGTGCTGGCCAAAGAGGTGGACTTCTTCAGCGTCGGCACCAACGACCTGACCCAATACACGCTCGCCATCGACCGTGGCCATCCGACGCTGTCGGCCCAGGCTGACGGCTTGCACCCGGCGGTGCTGCAACTGATCGACATCACCGTGCGCGCGGCCCATGCCCATGGCAAATGGGTCGGTGTGTGCGGCGAGCTGGCGGCGGACCCGCTGGCGGTGCCGGTGCTGGTCGGCCTCGGGGTGGATGAGCTCAGTGTCGGCGCGCGCAGCATTGCCGAGGTCAAGGCGCGAATACGCGAACTGGGCTTCACTCAGACTCAAACCCTTGCCCGCCAGGCCCTGGCCGTGGGCAGCGCCGATGAAGTGCGTGCACTAGTGGAGGCCCTGTAATGGCCCGGATTCTCACCCTGACCCTCAACCCGGCGCTGGACCTGACCGTCCAGTTGCCGCGCCTTGAAGTCGGCCAGGTCAACCGCAGCGATGTCATGCACACCCACGCCGCCGGCAAGGGCGTGAACGTGGCGCAAGTGCTGGCGGACCTCGGGCATCAATTGACCGTCAGTGGTTTTCTTGGCGAAGACAACCTGCAAGCGTTCGAAACGCTGTTCGCCAGGCGCGGTTTTGTCGATGCCTTCATCCGCGTTCCGGGAGAAACCCGCAGCAACATCAAACTGGCCGAAAGCGACGGCCGCATCACCGACATCAACGGGCCGGGGCCGCAGGTCAGCGAAGCGGCGCAGCAGGCGTTGATCGATCGACTGGAGCAGATTGCCCCGGGTCACGATGCGGTGGTGGTCGCCGGAAGCTTGCCGTTGGGCGTCAGTGCGCATTGGTTGCAGGCGTTGATCTTGCGCTTGAAGCAACTGGGTCTGAACGTCGCCCTCGACACCAGTGGCGAGGCGTTGCGCGAGGCGCTCAAGGCCGCTCCGTGGCTGATCAAACCCAACACCGAAGAACTGGCCGAGGTACTGGACTGCGAGGTCGTGTCAGTCACTGCCCAAGCCGAGGCGGCAGAGCGCTTGCACGCCCAGGGCATCGAGCATGTGGTGATCTCCCACGGCGCCGAAGGCGTGAACTGGTTCAGCGTCGGCTCGGCACTGCATGCCACGCCACCCAGGGTCAGCGTTGCCAGCACGGTGGGCGCGGGTGATTCATTGCTGGCGGGGATGCTCCACGGTTTGCTTAGCGCCGATACGCCGGAGCAGACCTTGCGCACCGCCACGGCGATTGCCGCGATGGCGGTGACCCAGATCGGTTTCGGCATTGGCGATGCGGCGCAACTGGCGCAGCTCGAACAGGGTGTGCGCGTGCGTCCCCTGACAGAACAATAAGAGGGTTTGTCATGAAGTTAGCCATCATCACGGCCTGCCCGAACGGCATGGTCACCAGTGTGCTGTGCGCCCGACTGCTCGATGCCGCGGCCCAGCGTCAGGGCTGGAGCACCAGCGTCGAAGTCGCCGATGCCGCGCACCCTGAAAAGCAACTGTCGGCGGCCACCCTCGACGCGGCCGAGTGGGTGCTGCTGGTGACCAGCGCACCGGTGGACATGTCGCGGTTTGTTGGCAAGCGGGTGTTCCAGAGCACCCCGGCCCAGGCCCTGCAAGACGTCGAAGCCGTACTGCGGCGTGGTGCGCAGGACGCTCAGGTTTACGCCGCTGTAGAAGCCGTCCTAGAACCCGTGGCGATTGCCCAGAACTCGCCGCGACTGGTGGCCGTCACCGCCTGCCCGACCGGCGTGGCGCACACGTTCATGGCCGCCGAAGCCTTGCAGCAAGCGGCCAAGCGCCTGGGCTATGACCTGCAGGTGGAAACCCAGGGCTCGGTCGGCGCGCGCAATCCATTGAGCGCACAAGCGATTGCCGAGGCCGATGTGGTGCTGCTGGCGGCCGATATCGAAGTCGCCACCGAGCGTTTCGCCGGCAAGAAAATCTATCGCTGTGGCACCGGCATTGCCCTCAAGCAAGCCGAAGCGACCCTGCAAAAGGCCTTGGCCGAAGGCCGGCAGGAAAGCGCATCGAGCGCTGCCAATGCACCGGTCAAACAAGAGAAAACCGGCGTCTATAAACACCTGCTGACCGGTGTGTCGTTCATGTTGCCGATGGTGGTTGCCGGCGGCTTGATGATCGCCCTGTCGTTCGTGTTCGGCATCACTGCATTCAAGGAAGAAGGCACGCTGGCGGCGGCGTTGATGCAGATCGGTGGCGACACCGCGTTCAAACTGATGGTGCCGCTGCTGGCAGGCTATATCGCCTACTCGATTGCCGACCGCCCGGGCCTCGCGCCGGGGATGATCGGCGGACTGCTGGCGAGCACCCTGGGCGCCGGTTTCATCGGCGGGATCATTGCCGGTTTTCTTGCCGGGTATGCGGCCAGGGCGATCAATAAATATGCGCGTCTGCCGCAGAGTCTCGAGGCGCTCAAACCCATCCTGATCATTCCGTTGCTGGCCAGTCTGTTCACCGGTCTGGTGATGATCTATGTGGTCGGTAAACCGGTGGCCGGGATGCTCGCCGGTCTCACACATTTTCTCGACAGCATGGGCACCACCAACGCGATCCTGCTGGGTGTGCTGTTGGGCGGGATGATGTGCGTCGACCTCGGCGGGCCGATCAACAAGGCGGCCTATGCGTTCTCGGTGGGCCTGCTGGCATCGCAGAGTTATGCGCCGATGGCGGCGACCATGGCCGCCGGTATGGTGCCGCCAATTGGCCTGGGCATCGCCACGTTCATCGCCCGACGCAAGTTTGCCCAGACCGAGCGCGAAGCCGGCAAGGCAGCGCTGGTGCTGGGGCTATGCTTCATCTCCGAAGGGGCGATTCCGTTTGCCGCGAAAGACCCGCTGCGGGTGATTCCGGCGAGCATCGCCGGCGGTGCGCTGACCGGTGCGCTGTCGATGTATTTCGGCTGCAAACTGATGGCGCCCCACGGTGGCTTGTTCGTGCTGGCGATTCCGAATGCGATCAATCATGCGCTGTTGTATCTGCTGGCGATTGTCGCGGGGAGTCTGTTGACGGCGGTGGTGTATGCGCTGGTCAAGCGGCCGGAGGCAGTTGAATTAGCGTTGGAGCCGGTCAAGGCCTGACACAAAACCCCTGTAGGAGCGAGCCTGCTCGCGAAGGTCGTCAACGATAACGCGCGCATCCTGAATGAACGTGATGTCCTTGAGTTCTTCGCGAGCAGGCTCGCTCCTACAGGGGATCGATGGTGTTGGCGAGATTCGTGTCATGCCAGGGTCATGGGGCCATGCTTTGGTTTTTCCACTCCAGGGAGAACGCCATGAGCGATTTCAACCCCGGGCGCCGTCGTGTCGTTCAAGCGGTCGGCGCCGGATTGTTGCTGCCAGGGCTGGCGCCGGCGGTGATCGCTTCGCTCAAGGATCGGCCGCAACTGACCGACGGTGTGCAGTCCGGCGACCTGCTGGGCGACCGGGCGATCATCTGGAGCCGCTGCGATCGTCCTGCGCGGATGGTGGTGGAGTGGGACACCCGCAGCCTGTTTCCCAACCCTCGGCGATTCGTCTCGCCCCTGGTCGATGCACACACTGATTTCACCGCCCGGATCGAACTCACCGGGCTGCCCGCCGACCAGGCGATTTTCTATCGTGTGCAGTTTGAAGACGCCCTGAGCGGCGTTGCCAGTGAGCCCTGGTTCGGTCACTTGCGCAGCGTGCCGCAAACCCGGCGCGACATCCGCTTCGTGTGGAGCGGCGACACGGCCGGCCAGGGCTTCGGCATCAACCCGGACATTGGCGGCATGCGCATCTACGAGGCGATGCGCCGGCGTCTGCCGGACTTTTTTATCCACAGCGGCGACACCATTTACGCCGACAACCCGATCCCGGCGCAGCTCAATGCGGAAGGCGGGCGGGTGTGGCGCAACATCACCACCGAGGCCAAGAGCAAAGTCGCCGAGACCCTCGATGAGTACCGCGGTAATTACCGCTACAACCTGATGGACGAGAACATCCGGCGCTTCAATGCCGAGGTCCCGCAGATCTGGCAGTGGGACGACCACGAGGTGCTGAACAACTGGTCGCCCGGCAAGCAGCTGGATGCGCGCTACCAGAACAAAGATATCCACAGCCTGGTGGACCGCGCCCGCCAGGCCTGGCTCGAATACGCGCCGATGCGCCTGCAGCGTGCCGATGGTGGCGGGCGAATCTATCGCAAGCTCGGTTACGGACCGCTGCTGGATGTGTTCGTGCTGGACATGCGCAGTTATCGCGGGGCCAACGACGACAATCTGGGCGAGGCCAGGCCGTTTCTCGGGCGTGAGCAACTGGACTGGCTCAAGCGCGAAATGCAGGCCTCGAACGCGCAATGGAAAGTGATCGCCGCCGACATGTCCATCGGCCTTGGCGCGCCTGACGGCGAAGTCAGCCCCGGTGTCACGCGGTGGGAAGCGGTGGCCAACGGCGACCCCGGCCCGGCGCAGGGGCGCGAGCTGGAAATTGCCGAATTGCTCGGCTTCCTGCGGGCCCGGCAGGTGCGTAATTTCCTGTTCCTGACCGCGGAAGTGCATTACTGCGCCGCGCATCATTACCACCCGGATCGGGCGTCGTTCCAGGACTTTGAACCGTTCTGGGAGTTCATTGCCGGGCCGTTGAATGCGGGCAGTTTCGGGCCAGACTTGTTGGATAAAACCTTTGGCCCTGAAGTGATATTCGAGAAGGCATCCCCAACGCAGAACGCCTCGCCGTTTGCCGGGTTTCAGTTTTTCGGCGAGGTGAATATCGATGGGCAGAGCGGGGAAATGAGGGTGGTGTTGCGCGATCTGGATGGAGTGTCTGTATTCGAGCAGAAGCTGCAACCGGTTTGACTGACTCTGGGCCTCTGTAGGAGCGAGCTTGCTCGCGATGAACCTGAGGATAACGCTCTCATCCAGAATGAACGCATTATCGTTCACGACCATCGCGAGCAAGCTCGCTCCTACAGGGCAACAGGGTGATCAGTAAACGTCTCGGCGGTAGCGGCCCTGTTCGATCAGGCGCTCCACTTCGGCGGCACCGAGCACCTCGTTGAGCACCTGGTCCACGCCTGAAGCCATGCCTTGAAGGCTGCCGCAGATATAGATCACCGCACCGTCCGCCAGCCACTGCTTCAGCTGTTCCGCCGATTCACGCAGGCGATCCTGTACGTAGATCTTTTGTGCCTGGTCACGTGAAAACGCCAGGTCGAGGCGCGCCAGGTCACCATTGATCAGCCATTCCTCCAGCTCCTTTCGGCACAGGTAGTCGTGCTCGCGATTACGCTCGCCAAACAGCAGCCACTGACGTTGCTGACCATCGGCAATCCGTGCCTTGAGCAGGCTGCGCAACCCGGCCAGCCCCGTGCCATTGCCCAGCAGGATCATCGGCACCGGTTGGGCCGGCAGATGGAAACCGCTGTTGCGCCGCACGCGCAGGCTGATGGAGCTGCCCACAGGCGCGTGTTCGGTCAACCAGCCGGAACCCACGCCGAGATTGCCGTCGGCATGCACTTCCTGGCGCACGATCAGTTCCAGCATGCCATCGGCCGGGATCGACGCGATGGAGTACTCGCGCATGGCCAGCGGCACGAGGGCCTCGGCCAGCGCTTGCGCGTGCAGGCCGACCAGATGGGCGCGGTTCTCCGGCAGTTGGCGGCTGGCCAGGGCCTGTTCGAGGGTTTCCTCCAGGCCGTTGAGCTGCACCTTGGTCTCACCGTGAATCCCCAGGCCGTCGAGGAAATGCTCGATGGCCCACGGGCAATTGCGCGGCAACACTTCCACCAGATCACCGGCCAGCCAACTGCTGGTGGTTGGCGCATTGAGGCCCAGCAAGTACACCGGGGAGCCGCTGCTGTCCGGGTTCAGCCGTTCACGGCGGGCCAGGGTCCAGTTGTCATAGCTGGGCGCTTGCCAGGTGTCGACGGGGGCATGGCCGGTCAGCAGGCCCAATTGCTGTTGCCAGTGGCGCAGCGCGTAAGGATCGCCGCTGTCGACTTCCACCGGAGCGAACAAGGTCTTGCCGCCGTGTTCGCCGAGCCAGCTGTGCAGGCGTTTGGCGAATCCGCAGAAGTGTTGGTACTGCCGGTCACCGAGGCCGAGGACCGCATAGTTCAGGCGCTCCAGGCTCGGCGAGCGGCCCAGAACCTTGCGTTCGAACCCCCTGGCGCTGTCCGGCGCTTCGCCGTCGCCGAAGGTACTGACGACGAACAGTGCGTTGCTCGAGCCCTGCAAATCCTGCTCGCTGACGTCCGCCAGCGGCTGCACCTTCACCGGTAGCCCAGCGGCCTGCAATTGTCCGGCGGTCTGCCAGGCCAACTGCTCGGCGAACCCGCTCTGGCTGGCGAACCCGATCAGCCACGCCGGTGCGTCATTCGCTGGTGTCACAAGACCCTGGCGAGCGTCCTTGATCTGGCGTTTTTTGCGGCGACGATCCAGGTACAGCAACCAGCCGGTGATGAAAAACAACGGCATGCTCAGCGAGGTGACGGTCAGGATGATGCGTCCCACGATGCCGAAGTAACTGCCGACGTGCAGCGCATAGATGCTGGTCAGCAGTTGCGCCTTGAGGGGCTTGTCGCTGTAGCGATCGACCCGTTTGACCACGCCGGTGGTCGGGTCGAGGGTGATCTGGTTCAGGGCGCGGTCATGCGGCGAGGTTTTCAGCAGGAAGTAAACGGTCGCTGGCTGGCCGGCCACTGGCGGCATGCGCACGTTATAGGAACTGAGTTGCGGGCCGGCCGCGCTGTAGATGCTGCTCCACATGGCCGCGTAATCGGCTGTCGGTGTCGGACCTTGCGGCGCGGGGCCACGTCCGCCGCGAACGCGTTCGTTTTGCGGTGAATCAGAGAGCAACCGGGTCAGGCCCTTGTTGTACCACTCGTACGACCAGGACAAGCCGGTCAAGGCTGCCAGGAGGTAAAACACCAGGCACCAGGTGCCAGCCACCGAGTGCAGGTCCCAGTTGAAGCTGCGGCCCTTTTTCTTCCAGTCCAGGGTCAGCCAGGCGCGCCAGCTTTTCCATTGGCGTGGCCAGCGCAGGTACAGGCCGGACAGGCAGAAGAACACCAGGATCAGGGTGCAGGCGCCGGTGATCTGCCGACCCGTATCGCCCATGGCGAGGAAGCGGTGCAGTTGCAGCATCAGGCCGAAGAAGCCCTGGCCGGAGGCATCACCGAGGAACTCGGCGGTGTAGGGATCGAAGTAGCGCATCTCGCCACGGCGCTCACCCGGTGGCGGGGTGAACCACACCTTGGCGGCATTGCCGCTGTCGGTTTCCACGGTGAGCATCGAGACTTTCTTACCCGATGCGGCTTCGATGTGCTCCACCAGTTCGACAGGTGGCAGCACGCCGGCGACCTGTTTTTCGACCTGCAACACAGAAGGGTTGAGCGCGCTCAGGATTTCATCCTGGAACGATACCATCGCCCCGGTGATGCCCATCAGGGCCAGGACCAGCCCGGCGCTGATGCCGAAAAACCAGTGCAACTGGAACAGGGTTTTCTTCAACACGTCGCTCGCCTTGTTCGTTCAATTTGATTCATCACGGCGCGCATTATGCCGTGGGGTTGTCGAGAAGCATTCTTTTTTACGCACAAAGGCCCCGTTCACGGTATGAACGGGGCCTGCGCCAACACCGACCTCTGTAGGAGCGAGCTTGCTCGCGATGAACTCAAGAACGACCTGGGGTTTCAGGCTAACCGCGTCATCGTTGAAGACCATCGCGAGCGAGCTCGCTCCTACAGAAGAGGTTGCGTAGTCAAATTTCCATCAGAAGTGGAAGTTGGTGCTCAGCAAAGCGGTACGACCGGCCGCCTGATTGGCGAAGTGAGTCGAGAACGCCTTGTCGTAGTAGGTTTCGTCGGTCAGGTTCTGCACGTTAAGTTGCAGGTCGACGTTCTTGCTCAGCTTGTAGGCTGCCATCGCGTCGTAACGAACGTAGGAATCAACCATGGTGGTGTTGGCGACGTTGCCGAATACGTCATCGACATAGAACGCACCGCCGCCGATGGTCAGCTTCGGCGTGACCTGATAGGTCGTCCACAGGCTGGCACTGTTTTTCGGCGTGTTAGGCAGTTCGTTGCCGTTGTTGATCTTGTTTGCCGGCAGGTCACCACCATCGACTTGCTCGCTGTCCATGTAGGCGTAACCGGCGAACACTTGCCATTTGTCGGTGAGCTTGCCGCTGGCCGACAGCTCGACACCTTGAACGCGGGTTTTACCGGCGTTTTCATAGGTGGTGGTGTTGGTCTGCACACGAGCGTTGTCTTTCTCGGTGCGGAAGATGTCGGCGGTCAGCGACAGACGATCGTTCAGCAGGTCCCACTTGGTACCGATTTCGTAGTTCTTGGTGGTTTCCGGCTCCATGTCGCTTTTCAGCAGGTTGCCGTTGCGATCCGGTGTGCCACCCAACGGGTTGCCTTCCGAACCTTCGCCAAGGGTGTTGCCCGGCGGAGTGGCGGACGTTGCGTAGGACGCATAGATGCTGCCGTTTTCCGCTGGCTTGTACACCACACCGAACTGACCGGTGACGAATTCGCTGGTGTCATCGCCCTTGGACGTGGTCACGCTGGAACTGTTGTAGGTTTTGTAGTCGGTGTCGAAGTGGTCGTAACGCAGGCCCATGTTCACCAGCCATTGCTCGGACAGCGTCAGGGTGTCGAACACATACAGCGCGTAGGTGTTGGCCTTGGTGTCGGTGCCGGCATAGTTGCGCGAGATGGCGCCGTTCCACGGATCGTTCGGAGTCGGGTTGGACAGCGAGGTGCAGTTGTAACCGCTAGGCGCGCCGATCAGTGCCGGCGAGCAGTTGGTGGTCACCGCTGGCGTTCCCGGCGTGGTGTCGGTATTGACGTTGTACGAGGATTTTTCGCTTTCCTCGTGGGTGTATTCGACGCCGGTGGAGAAGCTGTTCTTGAAGCCGGCGATGTAGACATCACCAAACAGGTCGGTCTGGTTGGTGGTGGTCTCGGTGTTGCTCACGCGGGTATTCGCGCGGCGCCAGACGCTGCCGTTGTTGACGTTGCCTTTGCTGTCATCGGGCTGGGTCAGGATGTAGTCCTGCATGCTGGAGCCGTGACGCAGGGTGTTCTTGATGGTCAGGGCGTCACTCAGGTCGTGCTCGATGGCGAAGGTGGCCGTGTCGGTGCGACCCTTGCGGAAGTCGCGGTCGGTCAGGCCATAGAAGTTGCTGCTGTCGCCGCCGTCGTTCGGCTTGTCCGGGTTGGCCTTGGTGCGCGCGGCCGAACCTGCGGCCGGGATGGAGTACGGAATGCCCGAATCCGGCGTGTCGTTGCTTTCGAGGTGGTAGTAGTCGAGGTTGACGCGAGTGTCCGTGCCCAGGCCGAAGGCCAGGGACGGTGCAACACCCCAGCGGTCGTAGTCGACGCTGTCACGCCCGGCGACGTTGCTCTCGTGGCTCATCAGGTTCAGACGGCCGGCGGCGGTGTCGGTGAACTGGTAGTTGCCGTCGAAGGTGTAGCGCTGGGTCTGGTCGGAACCCCAGGTGAAACCGCCGTCGAGCGAGTCGCCCAGGTGCGCTTTCTTGCTGACCAGGTTGATGCTGCCACCGGCTGCGCCACGGCCTCCGATTGCGGAGTTCGGGCCTTTGCTGACTTCGATCGATTCAACGGCGAAGATCTCGCGGCTCTGGGAGCCGGTATCGCGTACGCCGTCCAGGTAGGTGTCGCCCTGGGCGTCGAAGCCGCGGATGAACGGCCGGTCGCCTTGCGGGTTTCCGCCTTCACCGGCACCGAAGGTGATGCCTGGAACGGTGCGCAGCGCGTCCTGCAGGTTCATCGAACCGGTGTCTTTCAAGACTTGTTGCGGAACCACGGTCACCGAGCGCGGCGTGTCGATCAGTGGCGCGGTGTACTTGGGCGAGGAGGCTTTCTCGACGTTGTAGGTTGTCTCGTCCTGGGCTTCGCCGGTGATGGCGGTGGCGCCCAGCGAAATCACATTGTCCGGTGCTTTCCCGTCGGTTTTTTCCGCCGCGAAAACCATGTGGCCCGCAGACCCGGCAGTAATCGCCATGCCGATGGCCGATGCGAGCAAACGTGGTGAACTGACCGGTACTTGTGGTTGTTGACGCGACATTTGAATTCCCCTCCCCAAGGATTTGAGGCGGCGGAATATAGGGTAAATACGTATTCGTAACAATTGCGAAACATTACTATTCGCACTGAATTTACATTCTTTACAATTTACCCTTACGGTTTTTGCTGACTCATTCGTCTGCCGGGTTTTACATTGGCAATAAGAATCAATACCATTGACGTCCCTTTGTTTTCAGGTGTCTTGTCATGCTGCTGCACATTCCCGGCCTGTTCGCAAAAGACGAGGTGCAGCGCATTCGCGAGGTTCTGCAGCAGGCAGACTGGGCCGATGGCAAGGTCACCGCCGGCTACCAGTCGGCCAAGGCCAAACACAATCTGCAGTTGCCTGAAGGGCATCCGCTGGCCAAGGAGATTGGCGCGGCGATGCTGGAGCGGCTGTGGAAAAATCCGCTGTTCATGTCGGCTGCGCTGCCGCACAAGGTTTTTCCGCCGCTGGTGAACTGTTACACCGCCGGGGGCAGCTTCGATTTCCATATCGACAACGCGGTGCGTCAGCCCCAAGGCAGCATCGAGCGGGTGCGTACGGATCTGTCCGCGACGCTGTTCTTCAGCGAGCCCGAGGATTACGACGGCGGCGAGCTCGAAATCCAGGACACCTTCGGCACCCAGCGGGTGAAATTGCCTGCCGGTGACATGGTGCTGTACCCCGGCACCAGCCTGCACAAGGTCAACGCGGTGACACGCGGAACGCGATTCGCCTCGTTTTTCTGGACCCAAAGCCTGGTGCGCGAAGACAGCCAGCGTGCCCTGTTGTTCGAGATGGATGGGGCCATCCAGCAACTGACCCGTGATGTGCCTGATCATCCATCGCTGATTCGCCTGACCGGTACGTATCACAACCTGTTGCGTCGCTGGGTCGAGGTGTAAGTGGCGGATTTTCGTTTACGCCGCGAGGAAATGCTCGACGGCGAGCGCCTGCGCGCGATGCTCGACGAAAGCCCGGCCCGCGCGGCCCAGGCCATCCTGATCGCTGCACGTGAAGGGGAGGTCGAAGCCCAGGCCTTGCTCGGGCAGATTTTGCTCGACGGCCAGGGCATCGCCCGGGACCAGCCGCTGGCGCTGCGCTGGTTCGGCATCGCCGCGAACCAGGGGCACCTGATGGCGCGCAACATGCTCGGGCGTTGTCATGAACACGGCTGGGGTTGTGTTGCCGATCCATCGCTTGCCGCACGGCATTATCGAGTTGCGGCGCAGGCCGGGCTGGATTGGGCGATGTACAACTACGCCAATCTGCTGGCGACCGGGCGCGGGGTGGTTGAGGATCCGCTTCAAGCGCTGAATCTCTATCGCCGTGCAGCTGAGTTGGGTCATGCGAAATCGATGAATCTGTTGGGACGGTATCTGGAAGAAGGGCGGGTCTGTCCGGCGGATCCGGCGGCGGCTCGTAACTGGTATCGACGTTCGGCCGAGGGCGGGGATTTTCGCGGGCAGTTCAGCTTTGCGGCGGTGTTGACCGGCGAAGGGAATATCGAGGATGCATTGGTCTGGCTGCGCAAGGCGTTGGCCGGTGGCAACCTGAATTTTTTGCGGGTGGCGAGTCAGGCGTTGATGGGCGCGACCGATCCGAGGATTCAGGCGCTGGCCCACGAATTCCATCATCGAGTCGTCGAATTAACCCGAGTCTCTTGAGCCTTTGTGGGAGCGAGCTTGCTCGCGATGACGTCATGACATTCAACATCAATGCTGACTGACCTATCGCCATCGCGAGCAAGCTCGCTCCCACAGGGATGTGCGTAGAAAACAAAAAAGCCCATGACGCGTCATGGGCTTTTTGTTTTCAGCGTGGTGTATTTACACGTAGAACGACTTCAGCGGCGGGAAGCCATTGAACTCGACGGCGCTGTAGCTGGTGGTGTACGCACCGGTCGACAGCCAGTACAGGCGATCACCGATGGCCAGGTTCAGCGGCAGGCCGTACTTGTAGTTTTCGTACATGATGTCGGCGCTGTCACAGGTCGGGCCGGCGATGACCACTTCTTCCATCTCGCCTTTTTTCTCGGTCCAGATCGGGAACTTGATGGCTTCGTCCATGGTTTCGATCAGGCCGGAGAATTTACCCACATCCGTGTACACCCAACGCTCGACGGCGGTGCGGGATTTACGCGCAACCAGTACCACTTCGCTGACCAGGATGCCGGCGTTGGCGATCAACGAACGGCCAGGTTCCAGGATGATTTCCGGCAGATCGTCACCGAAGTCTTCCTTGAGGAAACGGATGATTTCTTCAGCGTAGGTTTCCAGGCTGTTGGTGCGGGTGATGTAGTTGGCCGGGAAGCCGCCGCCCATGTTGATCAGCTTCAGGTGGATGCCGTCTTCTTCCTTCAGGCGTTCGAAGATCACTTTGACCTTGGCGATCGCTGCGTCCCAGACGCTGATGTCGCGCTGCTGCGAGCCGACGTGGAAGGAGATGCCGTAAGGCACCAGGCCCAGGTCGCGGGCGAGGATCAGCAGGTCCATGGCCATGTCGGTCTGGCAGCCGAATTTGCGCGACAGTGGCCAGTCGGCAGTGGTCGAGCCTTCGGTCAGGATACGTACGTAGACTTTCGAGCCCGGAGCGGCCTTGGCGATGTTGCGCAGGTCGGCTTCGGAGTCGGTGGAGAACAGGCGCACGCCCTTCTCGTAGAAGTAACGGATGTCCTTGGATTTCTTGATGGTGTTGCCGTAGCTGATTCGGTCGGCGCTGACGCCGCGGTCCATGACCTTGTCCAGCTCGTAGATCGAGGCGATGTCGAAGCTCGAACCCTTGTCTTTCAACAGGTCGATGATCTCGACGGCAGGGTTGGCCTTGACCGCGTAATAAACTTTGGCGAATTCGAAACCGGCGCGCAGGTCATCGTAGGCCTGGCTGATCATCGCGGTGTCGATCACCACGAACGGGGTTTCTTGCTTGTCGGCGAACGCCTTCATTTTGTCAAAAGTGGCGCGCGCGAAATAATCTTCGACGTTGATCGACATGCTGGGAACTCCTACCTAAGGGCAAACTAATTTGATCAATGGGTGCAAATGAACGTCCTCCGTATCCCCACTTTGGTTCGCCTACTTCCCAAGGCATGTCGCCGAAAGCAAAAAGGCCATGGGAAGTGCAGCTTTCCCTTGGCCTTGCTGTCTCGTCGTCAGTACTTGAGCCGGATGGATCGTTTCCAGCATGGACGTTCGGCGCGAACTTTAGGGCGTGAGGGGCTTGAGATCAACAAAAAATGTCGCGTTTTTGCACGCTTCTGACGTGCGTTACGTTCTTCACTCGTTGTAACCGACTCAGATGACAGTCGGATGTTCCCGAAGAATTCTGAAGTGTTAAAAATACCTGCACGTTCGATGCTTTTGTGCGCTAAGTCGCTAGGAAGTACGATGGCGACAATATGGGCGAAGTTTGCCTCGAGAAGGTCGTTTCGGGGCGTTTTTTGGCTTTTGTGACAGGTGTTTATGTGTGGTTTGTGTCGCAGGGCGTGTTGATATTTTTTTCCGGTCTGTTCATCACAAAAAAAATGGCCAACAACGACATTTGTAGGAGCCGGCTTGCTGGCGAAAGCGATTTTGCAGATGAAATCCCTATCGTCTGGCCTACCGCTATCGCCAGCAAGCCGGCTCCTACAGATTTAGAGTCTTAACTGATGACCGCTTCGGCCGGTGACACGATGCTGGTCTTCATCCCCCGCGACCGGCCTGAGCTCAAATAAGCCGCAATCGACTCCTGTGTCACCTCTCCCAAAAACACCCGCTCGGCATCCATCACCGGCAACCACGCCCTGTTGAACTCGTACATGCGCGACAGCAGGATGCGCAAATGCTCGTCGTACGCTGCCGTGGCGTTGAACTCGCGTTGGTACTGCGCACAGGTACCGGTCTGACGGTGCAGGTCGCGACGTCTTACATAACCCAGGGCTTTGTTCTCGGTGCAGGTCACCACCACGTAACGGCGGTCGTGTTCATCCATCAACTCCAGCGCTTCGGCCACCGGGGTTTGCGGGCTGACGGAGGGCGCGTTGTCCGCCGCGTCTTCGGCCTTCACCAGCAACAGGCGTTTGAGCGTGCTGTCCTGGCCGACGAAGTTGCTGACGAATTCATCCGCCGGATGCGCGAGCAGCGTGTCCGGGTGATCGATCTGCAACAGCTTGCCGGCGCGGAAGATCGCGATCTTGTCGCCAAGCTTGATCGCCTCATCGATGTCATGGCTGACCATGATCACGGTCTTGTTCAGCGCCCGCTGCATTTCGAAGAACTCGTTCTGGATCATCTCGCGGTTGATCGGGTCGACCGCGCCGAACGGTTCGTCCATCAGCAACAGCGGCGCATCGGCCGCCAGTGCGCGAATCACGCCGATCCGCTGCTGCTGGCCACCGGACAACTCCCGTGGATAGCGATGCAGATACTGCTTGGGTTCGAGCTTGATCATGCTCATCAATTCGCGGGCGCGGTCGTGGCACTTCTGCTTGTCCCAGCCGAGCAGCTTCGGCACGACCACGATGTTCTCCTCGATGGTCATGTTCGGGAACAGGCCGATCTGCTGGATCACGTAGCCGATGTTGCGGCGCAGCGTCACTTCGTCGAGGCCGGTGGTGTCTTCGCCGTTGATCAGGATCTTGCCCGAGGTCGGCTTGATCAGGCGGTTGATCATTTTCAGCGTGGTGCTCTTGCCGCAACCCGATGGCCCGAGGAACACACAGATTTCGCCTTCATTGACGGTCAGGCTCACCGAGTCCACGGCTTTCACGTCTTTGCCGTTGCTTTGGAAGGTCTTGCCGAGGTTTTGAAGTTCGATCATTTCAGGAGTCCTTTTGGAGTCAACGAGCGTTGCAGCACTTGCAGCATGAGGTCGGCGATGATCGCCAGCACACTGACCAGCACGGCGCCGACAATCAGCATCGACATGTCGCTGCGGCTGATGGAAGCGAGGATGAGCACGCCCAGGCCGCCGGCGCCGATGGTGGCGGCGATGGTCATGACGCCGATGTTCATGACCACGGCGGTGCGTACGCCGGCGAGGATCACCGGCACGGCGATGGGCAGCTCGACCATGCGCAGGCGTTGGCCGAAGGTCATGCCGATGCCGCGCGCGGCTTCGCGGATGCCCGGTTCGACACTGGTCAGCGCGAGGTAGGTGTTACGCATGATCGGCAGCAGCGAGTAGAGGAACACGGCGGTGATCGCCGGCATCGGACCGAGGCCCTGACCGAACTTGGAGTAGAACGGCAGCAGCAGGCCGAACAGGGCAATCGACGGCACGGTCAGCAGCACCGTGGCGCTGGCCTGCAAGGGGCCAGCGAGGCTCGGGAAGCGCGTCATCAAAATGCCCAGCGGCACACCGACCAGAATCGCCAGGGTCACGGCAATACCGACGAGGGTGATGTGTTGCCTCGTCAGATGCAGGACCAGTGGCCAGTCGAGATGGGAAAAGGCGTTCAGGAATTCCATGACTTTTCCTCCTTAATTGATCGGGTGTTGGCGCAGGAAATCGGCGGCAACGGTTGAAGGGCTCTGGTGATCGACATCGACCCGCGCGTTGAGCTCGCGCATGGTGTTGTCGTCGAACAGTTCGGCCAGCGGCTTGAGTTGTTCGACCAGTTGCGGATGCGCATCGAGGTAGGCCTGGCGCACCACGGGCGCTGCGGTGTAGTCGGGGAAGTAATGCTTGTCGTCTTCCAGCAGTTTCAACTTGAAAGCGTTGAGGCGACCGTCGGTGGTGTAGACCAGGCCGGCAAACACCTGGCCGTTGCGCAGTGCGGTGTAGACCAACCCGGCGTCCATCTGGCGGATGTTCTTGCGGGTCAGGTTCATGTCGTACAGCTTGACCATGCCATCCAGTCCGTCCGAGCGGTTGGCGAACTCGGTATCCAGCGCCACCAGATTGTTGGTCTTGGCTTCTTTGCGCAGCACCGTGTTCAGCTCGCTGATGGTGTTGATCTGCGGGTATTGGTCCGCGACGTTCTTCGGCAGGGCGAGGGCGTAGGTATTGCTGAATTTCGACGGAGTGAGCCAGACCAGGCCTTTTTTCGCGTCGAGTTCTTTCACCCGGGCGTAGGACTGTTCGCTGTCGAGTTTTTCAGTGACGTGGTTGTAGGCCACCAGCGAAACGCCGGTGTATTCCCAGAGCATGTCCAGCTGGCCGCTTTCATGGGCGCTGCGGGCCAGGTTGCTGCCCAGACCACCGGTCACTTGCACTTCGTAACCTTTGGTGCGCAGGTACTGCGAGGTGATTTCCGCCAGCAGGGTCTGTTCGGTGAACACCCGGGCGCCGATGCGGATAACCGGTTTTTCCGCAGCCTGGGCAAATCCTGCGCACAGCAGGACGCAGCCTAGTAAAAAGCTTGATGTTTTCATGACGATTCCTTTGCCGGGGCTTAAGACGGGCGCAAGCCGCGTTCGAGCCAGAGACGGCTGGCGAGTGTCACCAGTCCATCCAGCAACAAGGCCAGCAGCGCGGTACACGCGGCGCCGAGCAACAGTTGCGGCTGATTGTTCAGGGCGATGCCGGGGAAGATCAGGCTGCCGAGACTGTTGGCGCCGATCAGGAACGCCAGCGGCGCGGTCCCGACATTGATCGCCAGCGCCACGCGCACGCCACCGATAATGATCGGCACGGCGTTGGGCAATTCGACTTTCCACAACACCTGGCGCGGGGTCATGCCGATGCCGGTGGCAGCTTCCTTGAGCGAACCCTGGACGTTTTTCAGGCCTTCGTAAGTGTTGCGCACGATGGGCAGCAACGAGGCGAGGAACAGGGCGAAGATGGCGGGACCGCTGCCGATGCCGAGGATGCCCAAGGCGATGGCCAGGACGGCCAGAGGCGGAACGGTGTTGCCGATATTGAAGAACTGCATGAAGCGCTCGGCGCGACCGACCATGGACGGGCGGCTGAGGAGGATGCCGGCAGGAATGCCCACGACAAGGGCGGCCAGCATGGACGCGAGGACGAGAATCAGGTGAGCTTGCAGGTAAAACAACAAATCGTCGCGGTAGTGTTCGATCGTGTTGATGCCGATCCATTGGATCAGCAGGGCCAGAAGGGCGATTACCAGCGCGCCTCCCATCAGCCCTTTGCCATAGCGGATAGCCACAGGCGGACTCCTTTTTTCAGTCGGCGAACAGATTTTCGTGTGGCAACGCCATTCCTGGCTGCCGAAAAAATGATCGCGATAAGCAGCTCTTGCCGAGCGCGCTTCACTGTAGGAGCGAGCCTGCTCGCGAAAAACGTCCAGACAACGCGTACCTTCAGGTACCCAGCGTTATCGTTGGCGTCCATCGCGAGCAGGCTCGCTCCTACAGGGGTGCGCGTACGGCATATCGAGCCATGAGCACAGCCTCGTCAGGCTGAATTGCAGGTGTTTCAGGCCCCCGACGAGTGGTCGTTACGGGGGAGTGGACGTCTCCGTGACTTAAAAGGTTCCCATCTGAAGCAGCATTTGGCCACCCCTAATGTGCTCAACGGTTCGGTTCTTCCATCAACTTGGGCTATAATCTGCGCCCTTTTTTGAATCACCTGCCAGGCGATTTCCCATGACCAAACAGGCCGCCGAAGTCGCGAAACGCCGCACTTTCGCCATTATTTCCCACCCCGATGCCGGTAAGACCACCATCACCGAGAAACTCTTGCTGATGGGCAAGGCGATTGCGGTAGCCGGTACGGTGAAATCTCGTAAATCCGACCGCCATGCCACCTCCGACTGGATGGAAATGGAAAAGCAGCGGGGTATTTCCATTACCACGTCGGTCATGCAGTTCCCGTATCGCGAACACATGATCAACCTGCTCGACACCCCGGGCCACGAAGACTTCTCCGAAGATACCTACCGCACCCTGACGGCGGTGGACTCGGCCTTGATGGTGCTCGACGGCGGTAAAGGTGTAGAGCCACGGACCATCGCCCTGATGGACGTCTGTCGTCTGCGTGACACGCCGATCGTCAGCTTCATCAACAAACTCGACCGTGACATCCGCGACCCGATCGAACTGCTCGACGAAATCGAAGCGGTCCTGAAGATCAAGGCGGCGCCGATCACCTGGCCGATTGGTTGCTACCGCGACTTCAAGGGTGTTTACCACCTCGCCGATGACTACATCATCGTGTACACCGCCGGTCACGGCCACGAGCGCACCGAAACCAAGATCATCGAGAAGCTCGACTCCGATGAAGCCCGGGCGCATCTGGGTGATGAGTACGAGCGCTTCATCGAGCAGCTGGAACTGGTGCAGGGCGCCTGCCACGAGTTCAACCAGCAGGAGTTCCTCGACGGTCAACTGACCCCGGTGTTCTTCGGTACCGCACTGGGCAACTTCGGTGTCGACCACGTACTCGACGCCGTCGTTGATTGGGCGCCGCGCCCACTGGCGCGCGTGGCCAACGAGCGTACCGTGGAGCCGGTGGAAGAGAAGTTCTCGGGCTTCATCTTCAAGATCCAGGCGAACATGGACCCGAAACACCGCGACCGCATCGCCTTCATGCGTATCTGCTCCGGCAAGTACGAAAAAGGCATGAAGATGCGCCACGTGCGCACCGGCAAGGACGTGCGGATCGGCGACGCGCTGACCTTCTTCTCCTCTGAGCGTGAGCAATTGGAAGAAGCGTTTGCCGGCGACATCATCGGCCTGCACAACCACGGCACCATCCAGATCGGCGACACCTTCAGCGAAGGCGAAGTCCTGGGCTTCACCGGCATCCCGCACTTCGCTCCGGAACTGTTCCGTCGCGTACGCCTGAAAGACCCGCTGAAATCCAAGCAACTGCGTCAAGGTCTGCAGCAACTGGCCGAAGAAGGCGCGACCCAGGTGTTCTTCCCGGAGCGCAGCAACGACATCATCCTCGGCGCCGTCGGTGTGCTGCAGTTCGATGTGGTCGCCAGCCGCTTGAAAGAGGAATACAAGGTCGAGTGCTCCTACGAGCCGATCACCGTTTATTCCGCGCGCTGGATCGAATGCAGCGACAAGAAGAAGCTTGAGGAATTTTCCAACAAGGCCGTGGAAAACCTGGCACTGGACGGCGGTGGTCACCTGACCTACCTCGCGCCTACGCGGGTCAACCTGGCGTTGATGGAAGAGCGCTGGCCGGACGTGAAATTCCGTGCGACGCGCGAGCATCATTAAGCGCTGAGTTGAAAATCAAAAACCCCGTTCGCGAAAGCAGCGGGGTTTTTTATTGCCTGGCGCAATTCCCTGTAGGAGCGAGCCTGCTCGCGATGGAGGCTAACGATGACGCGCCCTTTCAGGATAAACGCAGCGCGGCCGAGATCATCGCGAGCAGGCTCGCTCCTACAGGAGTCGTTGGGAATAACCCCTATTCCAAACCGGTCTCTAAACCCGCTGCATTTTCCTTCGCGCCAGAGCATCCAATCTGGAGAACCCGGCTGATCGGAACTAGATTTGACTCAGCGCCAGACAGGCACTCTACGAAAGGAAGGAATCGGCTATGAACAGGTTGTTTCGCGTTTTACTGCTGTTGAAGGTGATGGTGATGCTCTCGCTCGGAACTTCGCTGGCGTGGGCCGAGTGCGTCGATCACGGGGAACAGGCTTCAAGCGGGCAGGCGGGTTACGCGGGGTTGATGCTCGCCAAATCCGAATCGGAGCCGGGAGATCAGGGGCAGGGTGGTGCTGACAACGACGACGACTCGACCACAGACGAGCCGGACTCTGATGATGCCGATGAAGGCGACAGCCAGACGTAAATTTCAGACAAAACAAACCCCTTCTTCCGGACCCTTGTAGGATTTCCATCACACTGCAGACAACCGTCGATCAACTCCACTTGGGAATAATCATGCTGTGCGACAGGAATGACGACACTGCCGAAGACCAGGTCTGTCCTTTTAGTTTGAACACTTCTGGATATAGACCGTGTGTCGTGTGACAAGCCTGTCAGCACAGCCCATGAGTCACCGACAGGATTCAAACAAAACAGCCGGGTGTTCGAAACTCTAAGCAATGACAGTTACTTTTCTGCAAAAAAGCGAGATTGCGGTGTTCAAGGGCATATGCAGATGCTCAATCGCAATTGTGTAAAGCAAAAGCGCGCAGTGACTCTTTTGTTACCCTTCATTCCGTTCACGATAAATGAACTGCCAGTCTGCTATTGCTTTCCTTGGACGCAGGTATTGCGCCTGTTTGCTCACATTCCATGGAAGGAATCCCGGAAATGCCTAAAAACACTCCTGATACAAAAAATCGTTACTCGCCCTTTGGGCTGGTGCACGCAATCAACCAGCAGTTTGCGGCACGGCCTACATTACGCACCGTAGCCAAACAAACTCTTCAGCGCTTGCTCAGCGAGCGCTGTCCTGAACTTGACGTTGACGTTGACGTTGACCTCCTCCTGATTATTGACCTTTCGCAGAAATCGCCAGACGAAAACAGTCGACGTATACCTTTGCTTGATGAACTGCTGGAGGTATTTGCCCAAGGTCGCCTCGCAACTTACCCGCAAACTCGATATCTACTGGCACAGATGCCCAGTGCCCGTTCAACAGTTGTGCCCAACATACCGACAGATACCATTGCAGACATCATCAACAGTGCCTGCGAAGCAATGATTGGCGACTTGCAACAAGCACTGATGAGTTTTTGGCAAGAGCCCGCAAGCACGGGCAAAAGCCGATGGTTGTGGCTTGCAGACGTGCTCAAGGACAATCTGTCATCCAACGCCCTGAACTCCAGCAACCCCTGGCGACTGGACGAGGAACTGCGCGCGACCCTGCTACAAGTCGTGGCCTGCCCCGACAGGACACAGCGACAGGCACGTTACGGGCAAGACCATGCCCGGGCTTGCATCATCGAAGTCACTCTGGATGCCGCACACCATCAACTTTCAATGCCCTACCCAGCTTTATTGATCACCCGGACAATGATCGACCATGAGCTGATTCTGCTTTATGAGCCCTCTGGCAAGATACTGATCTTTCAAACTCTGGAAGGACTCGCGACAGAGATAGGGCAAAAACTGAACCGCCGCTGGGTGCTTGATGGGCTCCAGTGGCAGCGTCTGGAGCCTGATGGAAATATTTTTGACTGCCTGACCCAGGTATTATTCGAAGATTGCTTGAATCAGCTGAACAATGTGCAGTTACCCGTCGACCAGATGTTCGACACAGTGGAGCAGCAGTTCGCTCACTTGACCGATCTGAGCGTAGATTTCGACTTGGGTTTGGCGCAAGACAACAGCGCGCTTGTTCGTATACAGGAGACGATGCCCGACTGGTTGCAAGACGCCTCAGACAGCGATCGCTTCACCTATCGGCAATACCTCACCACGCTAGCTGCAACTCATCAAGAAAACAAAGGGCAATCCTTCTTTCAAGATATCGAACCGATACGCCAGTTTACCGAACGGGTCCTGCAAGAACGGATCCGACACGACCACCATGACACTGCTGCGTCGTACATTGCCCCGGCTGACATTGAACTGAAGATCGCCGTCGCTCATGGTGTGCCGGGGGGGTGGGGGTGGATCGAGCCGGTGTATTTGAACCTGATCGACTTTGCCCTGGAAAACCTCATAGGCCTGCCAGGCGGAAAAATCACGGTCCGCAGCCAGACTGGGCGGGCTTTGCCCGATTGGCTGGATGGGGACTATCTCAAAGAGCTGGTCCAAAACGTCGATATCGGTAAAACCTATCCTGAAACACTCAGGCGGCATCTGATCGATAACAAGATGGAAGTTCAGGCAAGAACGAAAATATATGCCTGTCAACTGCGCACTCAATTGCCGATGTTAGCTCTGGAAAACAAAATCAGGCGCACCTGCGGTTTCACTGAGTCGGGCTTTCGTTATGTCGCCGCCGTAATGAGCAACCACCCCGATGATCCAGTGGCAGGACAGGTGATCGTTATCAAATCACTCACGCTATATGGAGGAGTAGTACCGAACATGTTTGTCATCGGCTCGCGTGACAGCGAAGCCGGCCCGCATATTCTCTACCGCCCGCTCTACCCTGAGTCGTTGATTGAATACCCCTCATTGGCAGCGTTGCAGGAAGCGATAACGCAATCAGGTGAAGTCAGGGATAGCATCGACACTTGGTATGAATCGATTTTTGTCAGTGGTCCCATTGAGAGCTATTTAACGAATGTACCGATCTTTGCCGGTTCTGGTCTCATTACTGGCTATATGAAGTACAAAAGTCTGGATTTGGTACCCTCTGAGGAACTGCGCGGTGATATTTTCCAGGCTTTGTTCGCTGCCAACAGCCAGGCACTGGTCGAGCTCGCGACAGTAACAGCGGTTTCCAACGCCGATAGTCGTTGGGCATTGTTCAAAAAGGGTGGATGGCTGATCTTCGAATCTATCCTGCCGCTCTTGACCGGCCCGGCAGCGGTCGCCGGCTGGCTGATACAATTCACCGTCAGCCTCAATGATGATCTGCGGGCGCTGCAAGATAAACGTGTGACAGATAAATCAGTCGCCGTCATCGATCTTTTGCTGAATATCGGCATGGTGCTTCTGCACTCTCCCCGCCTATCGAAGCTCTCGGTAAAGGGTGAAGAGCCCGCCGAAATACCTGTGCAAGATGTGCAAGAGAAGTTGGCAGCGGAACAGCTGGTCATCGAAGAAACAGACGCTGCGCCGCCAGGTACTCCCGTTCATTTCGATTCGGCACTGACCGATTTTTCATGGTCGACGCCCCGGCAGAAGCTGTCTCCAGGTCAGATTCGGTGGCTCGATAATTTCAAAGTCGAAATGCCGAAAGAGCTCGAAACTCCGGTTATCCAAGGACGCTATAGAGGGCTTTACCGCTATCAGAACAGATGGCATGCGTTGATCGATGGACGTCTGTTCCGGGCATCCATCGAGGAAGGGGTGGAAATGGTCATTCACCCGATCGATACCGGAGTTCCCGGTCCGTTTATCAGACGTGACGGTACGGGACAATGGTCGATCGATACCCGGTTACGGTTGCGTGCAGGCGTAAGGCAGGGGAAGCGAGCTGCAGGCACTCCCGACGATGGCGCATCACCACCGGCAAAAAAAACTGCAGGGCCGTTAAGACACTACGACCCATTTCCCGCTGTGACGGAAAAGGAGCTGGCACCCTCTGACTGGCCTGAACACATGTATCACTATGTCAATAAAGAGAAACTCGGACGCTTTCGCGCGGAAGGTGGCGCATTGCTGGATAACTCGACAAACAATGCCTTTGGCAAGCCCCAGCGCGGGTATGCCGGCTTATACGTCACCGATCTCGCGCCGGACGCCATGCCGCTCCAGAAACTCTCCGAGACCATCTATGGAAAAAACCCCTATAACGTCACTTCGCGAGCGACCAAGATTCAGGCCTGCTTGAAACTGAGCCCTGGAAAGAACGCTGGTGCCCTTAAGCTCTACAAACTTGAAAGCTCCAAATTGTCGGATCATATCTATGTACTGAGGGGTAATCCCGGCGACATGTCTCTAAGAATAAAAGCTTCCCTTTTCGGAACTGGCATCACTATTCTGGACGATCTGATCGAGTTTTGAGTCCGTTGCAATATCTCGACAGGCAAAAGAAAACCCCTCCTCCGTCGATTGATACGCAATCGAAAGAGAAGGGGTTTGCCTGATTCAAGTGCGCCTCGGTGACCGAGGCGTTTTTATGCCGCGCCGTCGAGGAATTGCTCGGCGTAGTGGCAAGCCACCTGGCGCCCGTCGAGCAGGCGCAGGGCCGGCTCTTCAGTGCTGCAACGTTCGGTGGCGTACGGGCAGCGCTTGTGGAACGCGCAGCCGGGTGGCGGGTTCAGCGGGTTGGGCAACTCGCCGACGATCTTGATTTTCGGTTTGTTCGGGTCCGGGTGAATCGTTGGCGTTGCCGACAACAGGGCCTGGGTGTAAGGGTGCAGGGGGCGTTCGTAGATGGCGTTCTTCGGACCCATTTCCACCGGGCGACCGAGGTACATCACCATCACGTCATCGGCCACGTGTTGCACCACCGCCAGGTTGTGCGAGATGAACACGTAGGCGGTGTTGAACTCCTGCTGCAGGTCCATGAACAGGTTCAGCACCTGGGCCTGGATCGACACGTCCAGCGCCGAGGTCGGTTCGTCCGCGACCAGCACTTTCGGTTGCAGCATCATTGCGCGGGCCAGGGCGATCCGCTGGCGCTGACCGCCGGAGAACATGTGCGGATAACGCTGGTAGTGCTCGGGACGCAAGCCCACCTGCTTCATCATCGCCTGGACTTTCTCGCGACGTTGCGCGGCGCTCAGGTTGGTGTTGATCAGCAGCGGTTCGGCCAGCTGGTCGCCGACTTTCTGCCGCGGGTTCAACGAGGCGTACGGGCTCTGGAACACCATCTGCACGTCTTTGCGCA
>NZ_RWIR01000084.1 GCF_009764265.1 Pseudomonas sp. PB101 | reverse complement strand
GGTGTTGGCGCTACAGCCCTGCGCCGCTGGGTTTCGCGTTGGCGGCGAGAGCAGGAAGGGATGGTGCAACCTCCTCGACTGCAGGATCAGGAACTGATCGAGTCGCTTCAGGCGAAATTGGCGCTACTCGAAGCTGAGAACCAAGTGCTAAAAAAGCAATTGCCCTCTCATCTAAAGGTTCTGTTTGGTCGAACCAAGTGATTGATGGCGTTAGAGGCGCGATGTCGATTAGGCGTATGTGCGCCGTGTTCGGTCTGGCCCGCAGCAGCTATTACGTGAAGCGCAAACCCGAACTGTTGCTACCTGCGCAGCGATGGCTGGGGCGCAAACTCCGTGCATTGCATAAGGAGCATCGCAAAGCGTTAGGTACTCGCGGGCTATCCAAGGAATTAAGAAAAGAAGGCATTTTCATTGGCCGCTATCGAATGCGCACCTTGATCAAGACCTTCGGTTTGCACCGGCGTAGGCCTCGCTACGCCCATTATCGCCGTGCGACGAAGCCGGCAGTCGCTGCACCGAACATACTTGATCGTCGTTTCAATCCGGTCCGGCCTGACACGCTTTGGGCAGGCGACATCACTTACATCAAGGTGGGGAGCGGCTGGTTGTATCTGGCCGTGGTGATGGACCTGTTTTCACGCAGGATCGTGGGGTGGGCTTGTTCGCGAACCGCTGATACTGAGCTGTCTATGAAAGCACTTAAGCTGGCAGTGGCGTTACGCCGTCCGATGCCTGAGTTGCTATTTCACTCCGACCAGGGCTGCCAAGGCGGATTCAACCGGTCGTCGCAACACTGGATTGTTGGACAGATTTTAGATACTCATTCAGTGCTTCGGCAGGTGTTTTCCAACCGAGTGTTTTCCGGGGTCTCGTGTTCAACACATGAGCTACGGCTTGGAGCTCCTGGGCTCCCCATCGAGACAGATCGGTACCTTTTGGGAAGTATTGCCGTAGAAGACCGTTCGTATTTTCGTTCGTACCGCGCTGCCATGGACTATGGGGGTCAGCAAAGAAAACCTTCACTCCGGATTCGATGGTAAATCGAGCGTGATCTGATAGCTCTTTACCTCGATCCCATGTCAAAGATCGCCACAGTTCGACAGGATGGTCATTCACTGTTTTCTTCAGTGCGTTGGCCATGCTAACAGCCCCGTAACCAGCAAGAGCCGGCCCGTTCTTCGTCCGGGGAATTAGCCCGTAGCCTTCTTCACGAGGCAGATGGACGAGCATGGTGAATCGAGTTGAGCGCTCGACCAGCGTTCCAATCGCGGATCGGTTCAAACCGATGATCAGGTCACCCTCCCAATGCCCGGGTACAGCCCGGTCTTCCACCTCAGCAGGGCGACTGGAGATCATGACATCCTCGCTGACGTGCGCCCATGTTTTTGCCTGCGCCCTAGCTCTCGGCACACGCAATGCTCGCCCTGTGCGCAGGC
>NZ_RWIR01000083.1 GCF_009764265.1 Pseudomonas sp. PB101 | reverse complement strand
CTCAGCCCCGCACTATGTCCTGCCTCATCGGCGAGAGGAGCGTATTTATCCTCGCGCCATCCGGCTCAAATCGCCGAAGTATCCGATCAGAAATAAAAATGCCAGTCAGCTTAACTGACTGGCATTACCCCGAAGGGTGCTTTTTCTGTCGCGGGAAGCTTAGCGCTTCAGCGAGGCTGGCAGGTGCGGCTGGATCGCCGTCAGCACTGCCTTGAAGCATTTGGTGTTGCCGGCAACGACGTGGCCTTTTTCAAGGAAGTCGTGACCACCGGTGAAGTCGCTCACCAGGCCGCCCGCTTCCTGGATCAGCAGGGCGCCCGCAGCCATGTCCCATTCGGACAGGCCCGACTCCCAGAACGCGTCGAAACGGCCGGCGGCCACGTAGGCCAGGTCCAGGCTCGCCGAACCTGCGCGGCGGATGCCGGCGGTCTGGCCAACCAGGGCGCGGAACATGCCCAGGTAGTTGTCGAGGTTGTCCATCTGGTCGTCACGGAACGGGAAGCCGGTACCCAGCAGGGCGCCGTCCAGGCTGGTGCGGCCGCTGACGCGCAGGCGACGACCGTTCAGTTGAGCGCCGCGGCCACGGCTGGCGGTGAATTCTTCCTGGCGAACCGGGTCCAGAACAACAGCGTGTTCCAGGCGACCGCGGTATTTGCAGGCAATGCTGACAGCGAAATGAGGAATGCCGCGCAGGAAGTTGGTGGTGCCGTCCAGCGGATCGATGATCCACAGGTACTCTTCGCCTTCGATGCCGGTGCCGGCGTGCATGCCGGTCTCTTCACCCAGGATCGAGTGATTCGGGTAGGCCTTGCGCAGGGCGTCGATGATTTTCTGTTCGGCGGCACGATCCACCTCGGATACGTAATCCTTGGCGTCTTTTTCGTCGACCTTGATGGTATCCAGGCGCTCGATGGAGCGGAAGATCAATTCACTGGCGCTGCGGGCGGCGCGCAGCGCGATATTCAGCATGGGCTGCATGGATGTGTCACCTAAGGTTGTTAAAGAAAGCCGGGCATTCTATCAGAAAGTTTCTACAGGAGAAGGACGACGTTCGCTTTCATGGCTTAACGGTAGGATGAGCTGTAAGATTCCGCTCCCGATTATCGTGTTCGAGAGCGCCTCCCTTGCTGCAAAACATTCGTGTCGTCCTGGTCAATACCAGTCATCCGGGCAATATCGGCGGGGCTGCGCGTGCCATGAAGAACATGGGCCTGTCGCGGCTGGTGCTGGTCGAACCTCGGCTGTTCCCGCACCAAGAGGCCGATGCCCGTGCTTCCGGTGCCGGGGATATCCTTGAAAACGCGCAAGTCGTCGCCACTTTGGAAGATGCCCTGGTCGGCTGCAACCTGGTGCTCGGCACCAGCGCCCGCGACCGGCGGATTCCCTGGCCGCTGCTCGATCCCCGCGAGTGCGGTACCAAAGTGGTCGAGGAAGCCGGGCAGGGCGCGGAAATTGCCCTGGTGTTCGGTCGTGAAGATTCCGGCCTGACCAACGAAGAGCTGCAGCGATGTCATTATCACGTGCACATCCCCTCAGACCCTGAGTTCAGTTCGCTGAACCTTGGGGCAGCGGTGCAGGTGTTGGGTTATGAAGTGCGCATGTCCTGGCTCGCTGCCCAAGGCCAGCCGAGCAAGGTCGAGAAGGAAGAAGTGGCTTCGGTCAAAAGCGCTGAGCTTGCGACCATGGACGAGCTGGAACGATTCTATGAGCACCTGGAGCAGACCCTGGTGGCCATCGAGTTCCTCGATCCGGAAAAGCCGCGGCACTTGATGGCGCGCCTGCGCCGGTTGTACGGACGCAGCTCGGTCAGCCGGGCGGAAATGAATATATTGCGTGGCATCCTCACGGAAACCCAGAAAGCGGCCCGTGGTGAGCTTCTAAAGCGGAAGGATTAATGATGTTCGAGCGTTTGCGTGAAGATATCCAGAGCGTATTCCACCGAGACCCGGCGGCGCGTAACGCTTTTGAAGTACTGACCTGCTACCCGGGCATGCACGCCATCTGGATTCATCGTCTGGCGGGGATGCTGTGGCGCAATGAGTTGAAATGGCTGGCGCGGCTGGTGTCGAACTTCGGTCGCTGGTTGACTGGGATCGAGATCCATCCGGGTGCCAAGGTCGGTCGTCGTTTCTTCATCGACCATGGCATGGGCATTGTCATTGGTGAAACCGCCGAAATCGGCGATGACGTGACCATTTATCAGGGCGTGACCCTGGGTGGCACCAGCTGGAACAAGGGCAAGCGTCACCCGACCCTGGGTGATGGTGTCGTGGTCGGGGCGGGCGCCAAGGTGCTTGGCCCGTTCACCGTCGGTGCCGGGGCCAAGGTCGGTTCCAATGCTGTCGTGACCAAGGAAGTGCCGCCGGGCGCCACTGTGGTGGGCATTCCGGGGCGGATCATCGTCAAGCCCGACGAAGAGCAGGATGCCAAGCGCAAGGCCATGGCCGAGAAGATCGGTTTTGATGCCTACGGCGTCACAGAAGACATGCCGGACCCGGTGGCGCGTGCCATCAATCAATTGCTCGATCATCTGCAGGCGGTCGATGGGCGGCTGGAGGGGATGTGCGGGGCGTTGAAGGATCTGGGCAGTAATTACTGTGCGAAAGATCTGCCTGAACTGCGCGAAGAAGACTTCGCCTGTGTGAAGGACAAGGATCAGAGCCAGGCCGGCTAGACCGAGTCGCCCCCATCGCGGGCAAGCCCGCTCCCACAGGGATTTTCGGTGTTCACACAATCTGTGTTTCAGCCGAGGCCCTGTGGGAGCGTGGCTTGCCCGCGATGAACGATAACTCGGTACTACTGGCTGTTCACACCCAGCCTTTGCTATGATGCGCCCGCTCTTTTGCGGGTAAACCTGACTAAAGTACTAGGTCTTATAGTTGACTTAAATACTCGGGAATTGCATACTCGCCCCATTCCGAACTCCGTGGTAATTGTCCATGCGACTGACTACAAAAGGCCGATACGCCGTGACCGCCATGCTTGACCTGGCGTTGCACGCGCAGCACGGGCCCGTGTCCCTGGCCGATATCTCCGAGCGCCAAGGCATCTCCCTGTCCTACCTCGAACAGCTTTTCGCCAAATTGCGCCGCAGCAACCTGGTGTCCAGCGTTCGCGGTCCAGGCGGCGGCTACCAGTTGTCCCGCGACATGCAGGGCATCCAGGTCGCCCAGGTGATCGATGCGGTGAACGAATCGGTCGATGCCACCAAATGCCAGGGCCAGGGTGATTGCCATCAAGGTGACACTTGCCTGACTCACCACTTGTGGTGCGACCTGAGCCTGCAGATCCACGAATTTCTGAGCGGTATCAGCTTGGCTGACCTTGTGACTCGCCGTGAGGTGCAAGAAGTAGCCCAGCGTCAGGATCAACGCCGTTGCAACAGCAAGGCGCCACGCCTGGACAAGATTGAAGCGTCCGCCGTCGAATGACAGCCACAGAGCTAACGGCACGCCAGCCAGCCTGATTTAGGAGATAGTCCATGAAATTGCCGATTTACCTTGATTACTCTGCGACTACCCCGGTTGATCCGCGTGTCGCGCAAAAGATGAGTGAATGCCTGCTGGTCGACGGAAACTTCGGTAACCCGGCGTCCCGTTCCCACGTGTTCGGCTGGAAAGCTGAAGAGTCCGTCGAAAACGCCCGTCGTCAGGTGGCCGATCTGGTCAACGCCGATCCGCGCGAAATCGTCTGGACCTCCGGCGCCACCGAATCCAACAACCTGGCAATCAAGGGTGCGGCACATTTCTATGCCACCAAAGGCAAGCACCTGATCACCACCAAGATTGAGCACAAGGCTGTCCTCGACACCATGCGCCAACTGGAGCGTGAAGGCTTCGAAGTGACCTACATCGAGCCTCGTACTGATGGCCTGGTGACCCCTGAGATGATCGAAGCCGAACTGCGCGACGACACCATCCTGGTTTCGGTCATGCACGTGAACAACGAAATCGGCACCGTCAACGACATCGCTGCGATCGGCGAGTTGCTGCGTTCCAAAGGCATCCTGTTCCACGTCGACGCCGCTCAGTCCACCGGCAAGGTCGAAATCGACCTGCAGAAGCTGAAAGTCGACATGATGTCCTTCTCTGCCCACAAGACCTACGGTCCTAAAGGCATCGGCGCCCTGTACGTAAGCCGCAAGCCGCGCGTACGTATCGAAGCGACCATGCACGGTGGCGGTCACGAGCGCGGCATGCGTTCCGGTACCCTGGCCACTCACCAGATCGTCGGCATGGGTGAAGCGTTCCGCGTAGCCAAGGAAGACATGGCTGCCGAGAACGTGCGCATCAAGGCCTTGAGCGACCGTTTCTACAAGCAGGTCGAGCACCTGGAAGAGCTGTACGTCAACGGCAGCCTGACCGCCCGCGTTCCGCACAACCTGAACCTGAGCTTCAACTACGTTGAAGGCGAGTCGCTGATCATGGCACTCAAGGATCTGGCGGTGTCGTCCGGTTCGGCCTGCACCTCGGCGTCCCTGGAGCCTTCGTACGTACTGCGCGCCCTGGGCCGCAACGACGAACTGGCACACAGCTCGATCCGCTTCACCTTCGGCCGCTTCACCACCGAAGAAGAAATCGATTACGCCGCGCAGAAAGTCTGCGAGGCCGTTACCAAGCTGCGCGCTCTGTCGCCGCTGTGGGACATGTACAAAGACGGCGTCGATATCTCGAAGATCGAGTGGGCGGCACACTAACTATAGAAGCCGCCGGATACGGGGCCTGTAGCAGCGCGGCGGTAAACGCAGCGCAACTGCAGGGTCTCAAGAGCGGCCCTGATGAGTGAGGATTGAGAATCATGGCTTACAGCGAAAAGGTCATCGACCACTACGAAAACCCGCGCAACGTCGGCAAGATGGACGCGGAAGATCCTGATGTCGGCACCGGCATGGTCGGCGCTCCGGCGTGCGGCGACGTTATGCGCCTGCAGATCAAGGTCAACGACGCCGGCATCATCGAAGATGCCAAGTTCAAGACCTACGGCTGCGGTTCGGCTATCGCCTCCAGCTCCCTCGCCACCGAGTGGATGAAGGGCAAGACCCTGGACGAAGCGGAAACCATCAAGAACACTCAGCTGGCTGAAGAACTGGCCCTGCCGCCAGTGAAAATTCACTGCTCCGTGCTCGCTGAAGACGCTATCAAAGCGGCCGTTCGCGACTACAAGCAGAAGAAAGGCTTGATCTGATTTTCGAGTTTTGGCGACGAGTAAGGAGTCACCGATGGCTATCAGCATGACAGAAGCGGCTGCTCGACACGTGCGGCGCTCCCTCGACGGGCGCGGCAAAGGTGAAGGGATTCGTCTGGGTGTTCGCACCACGGGCTGTTCCGGCCTTGCCTACGTGCTGGAGTTTGTCGACGAGGTGGTTGCAGAGGATCAGGTGTTCGAGAGTCACGGCGAAAAAGTGATCATCGACCCGAAGAGCCTGGCCTACCTGGACGGCACCGAGCTCGATTTCGTCAAGGAAGGGTTGAACGAGGGCTTCAAGTTCAACAACCCCAACGTACGCGGTGAATGTGGCTGCGGCGAAAGCTTCAACATCTGAGGCTTGTCGTGGGAACTCCTTGTCATTTCGCTTTATTTGAGCTGCAACCGAGTTTCGATCTGGACCTCGACCAGCTGGCTACGCGCTACCGTGAGTTGGCGCGCAGTGTTCATCCGGACCGCTTTGCCGACGCTTCCGAGCGTGAGCAGCGGCTGGCGCTAGAGCAATCCGCGAGCCTCAACGAGGCCTACCAGACGCTCAAGAACCCACCCAAGCGCGCGCGTTACCTGCTCGCCTTGAATGGTGGCGAGCTGCCGCTGGAGGTCACGGTGCATGATCCGGAGTTTCTTCTGCAGCAGATGGAGCTGCGTGAAGAGCTCGAAGACCTGCAGGACAGCGCCGACCTCAAGGGCGTTGCCGTCTTCAAGCGTCGCCTGAAGGCTGCCCAGGATGAACTGAACCAAAGCTTCGCAGCTTGCTGGAACGATGCCGCGCAACGCGAAAAGGCCGAACGCCTGATGCGGCGCATGCAGTTCCTCGACAAGCTCACCTACGAAGTGCGCCAGTTAGAAGAGCGCCTCGACGATTAACCCAGTGCCGCTCCGGTCGCACGCCTGATATACAGATAAGTCCTGATAACGATGGCCCTACTGCAGATCGCCGAACCCGGCCAAAGTCCTCAACCGCACCAGCGTCGCCTGGCTGTGGGGATCGACTTGGGCACTACCAATTCGCTGGTCGCTGCATTGCGCAGTGGTCTTTCCGAGCCGCTTGCCGACGCAGAAGGGCGGGTCATCCTGCCGTCTGCCGTGCGCTATCACGCCGATCGCGTCGAGGTTGGCGAATCCGCCAAGCTGGCTGCCGCTACCGATCCCTTGAACACTGTGCTGTCGGTCAAGCGCTTGATGGGTCGTGGTCTGTCCGACGTCAAGCAGCTGGGTGATCAGTTGCCGTACCGCTTTGTCGGTGGCGAGTCGCACATGCCGTTCATCGAGACGATCCAGGGCCCGAAAAGCCCGGTCGAAGTCTCTGCCGATATCCTCAAGGTCCTGCGTCAGCGCGCTGAAGCGACCCTGGGTGGCGAGTTGGTCGGCGCGGTGATCACCGTTCCGGCCTATTTCGACGACGCTCAGCGTCAAGCCACCAAGGATGCGGCCAAGTTGGCCGGTCTGAATGTGCTGCGTTTGCTCAACGAGCCGACCGCGGCAGCCGTGGCTTATGGTCTGGACCAGCACGCCGAAGGCCTGGTCGCGATTTACGACCTGGGCGGCGGTACCTTCGATATTTCGATTCTGCGCCTGACCGGCGGTGTCTTCGAAGTGTTGGCTACCGGTGGCGACAGCGCCCTGGGCGGCGATGACTTCGACCACGCCATTGCTGGCTGGATCATCGAGAGCGCCGGTTTGTCCGCCGATCTCGATCCGGGCGCGCAACGTCAACTGCTGCAAACCGCCTGTGCGGCCAAGGAAGCGCTGACCAATGCCCCGTCGGTCGAAGTGGCCCACGGCGACTGGAAAGCCGAGCTGACCCGCGAAGCCTTCGATGCGTTGATCGAGCCGATGGTCGCGCGCAGCCTGAAAGCCTGCCGTCGCGCTGTTCGCGATTCCGGTGTCGAGCTGGAAGACGTGCATGCGGTCGTCATGGTTGGCGGTTCGACCCGCGTGCCTCGCGTTCGCGAAGCCGTGGCAGAGGCCTTCGGTCGTCAGCCACTGACTGAAATCGATCCGGATCAAGTGGTGGCCATTGGTGCCGCGATCCAGGCCGATACCCTGGCGGGCAACAAGCGCGATGGCGATGAACTGCTGCTGCTGGACGTGATTCCGTTGTCCCTGGGGCTGGAAACCATGGGCGGCCTGATGGAGAAGGTGATTCCGCGCAACACCACCATCCCCGTTGCCCGCGCCCAGGACTTCACTACTTATAAAGACGGCCAGTCGGCCATGGCGATCCATGTATTGCAGGGCGAGCGCGAGCTGATCAGCGACTGCCGCTCCCTGGCACGCTTCGAATTGCGCGGTATTCCGGCGATGGTGGCCGGTGCGGCGAAGATTCGCGTGACCTTCCAGGTCGATGCCGACGGTCTGCTCAGTGTTTCCGCACGTGAGCTGGGTTCGGGCGTCGAGGCCAGCATCCAGGTCAAGCCGTCCTACGGCCTGACCGACGGCGAAATCGCCAAGATGCTCAAGGACTCGTTCCAGCATGCCAACGACGACAAGGTTGCCCGCGTATTGCGCGAGCAACAGGTCGATGCCCAGCGTCTGGTCGAGGCCGTGCAGGCTGCGCTTGAAGTCGATGGCGAGCGCTTGCTCGATGCCGAAGAACGCATTGTCATCGACATGCAGGTGCAGGAATTGACCGAACTGATGAAAGGCACCGATGGTTTCGCCATCGAGCAACAGACCAAGCGTCTGTCGCAAGTGACCGATGCCTTTGCCGCCCGTCGTATGGATTCGACCGTGAAAGCCGCTCTGGCGGGCCGCAACCTGAATGAGATTGAGGAATAACGATGCCGCAGGTCATTTTTCTGCCACACGAGAAGTTCTGCCCTGAAGGCATGGTTGTTGAGGCCGAAACCGGTACCTCCATCCTCGAACTGGCCCACGAACACCACATCGAGATGGAAAGTGCCTGCGGCGGCGTCTGCGCCTGCACCACTTGCCACTGTCTGATTCGCGAAGGTTTCGACTCGCTGGAAGAGGCTGATGAGCTGGAGGAAGACTATCTTGATAAGGCTTGGGGGCTGGAAGCTCAGTCGCGTCTGGCTTGTCAGGCCAAGGTCGGTACCGAAGACCTGACCGTCGAAATTCCGAAGTACTCGCTCAACCACGCAGCCGAAGCACCGCACTGATTCAAGGAATTGTCATGAAACTCAAGTGGACTGATGTGCTGGAGATCGCGATCCAGCTGGCCGAAAGCAAGCCCGACGTGGACCCTATGTCGGTCAACTTCGTCGATCTGCGTAAATGGGTAATGGAATTGCCCGATTTCGACGACTTGCCTGAGCATTGTGGCGAAAAGATCCTGGAGGCCATTCAGGCCCACTGGATCGAAGAACGCGACTGAGCCACGCCGCAGGTTAGGCAATACCCGAGAACCCGCGTATAATTCGCGGGTTTAATTTTTCGTAAATTACCGTTTCTGGAGTTACACCATGGCTGTTCAACGTACTTTCTCCATCATCAAGCCTGACGCCGTTGCTAAAAACGTGATCGGCGAGATCACCACTCGTTTTGAAAAAGCTGGCCTGCGCGTTGTAGCTTCGAAACTGAAGCAACTGTCCAAAGCCGAAGCTGAAGGCTTCTACGCTGAGCACAGCGCTCGTGGTTTCTTCGGCGACCTGGTTGCTTTCATGATCTCCGGTCCGGTTGTCGTTCAGGTTCTGGAAGGCGAGAACGCTATCGCTCTGAACCGTGAGCTGATGGGCGCTACCAACCCTAAAGAAGCTGCTGCCGGCACCATCCGCGCTGACTTCGCTGATTCCATCGACGCCAACGCCGTACACGGTTCGGACTCCGAAGCCGCTGCCGCTCGCGAAATCTCGTACTTCTTCGCAGCTACTGAAGTAACCACTCGCTAAGCATTGGCTTAAGAGTGAAGGTGAATCCATGACTACATCGACTGTAAAAATCAACCTGCTGGGTCTGACTCAGCTGGAAATGGAAAAATTCTTCGACTCAATCGGGGAGAAGCGTTTCCGTGCCGGTCAGGTAATGAAATGGATTCACCACTTTGGTGTCGATGATTTCGACGCCATGACGAACGTCAGCAAGGCCTTGCGCGAAAAGCTCAAGTCTGTTGCTGAAGTTCGCGGTCCGGAAGTGGTCAGCGAGGACATCTCCAGCGACGGCACCCGTAAGTGGGTGGTGCGCGTGGCGTCCGGCAGCTGCGTCGAGACCGTGTACATTCCCCAGGGCAAACGCGGCACCTTGTGCGTTTCGTCCCAGGCAGGCTGTGCCCTGGATTGCAGTTTCTGCTCCACCGGCAAGCAAGGCTTCAACAGCAACCTCACCGCCGCCGAAGTCATCGGCCAGGTGTGGATTGCCAACAAATCCTTTGGCAGCGTCCCGGCAACCGTCGACCGTGCCATCACCAACGTGGTGATGATGGGCATGGGTGAGCCGCTGCTGAACTTCGACAACGTCGTCGCGGCCATGCATTTGATGATGGACGACCTGGGCTACGGCATTTCCAAGCGCCGTGTGACCCTGTCGACTTCCGGCGTGGTGCCGATGATCGATGAGCTGTCCAAGCACATCGACGTCTCCCTGGCGTTGTCCCTGCACGCACCGAATGACGCATTGCGTAACCAATTGGTGCCGATCAACAAGAAGTATCCGCTTAAGATGCTGCTCGAGTCGTGCCAGCGCTACATGTCGTCCCTGGGCGAAAAGCGCGTGCTGACAATCGAGTACACCTTGCTCAAAGACGTGAACGACAAGGTCGAGCACGCCGTGGAAATGATCGAGCTGCTCAAGAACATCCCGTGCAAGATCAACCTGATCCCGTTCAACCCGTTCCCGCATTCCGGGTACGAGCGGCCGAGCAACAACGCCATTCGTCGTTTCCAGGATCAGCTGCATCATGCCGGTTTCAACGTCACCGTCCGCACCACCCGTGGTGAAGACATCGACGCCGCCTGTGGTCAATTGGTAGGACAGGTGCTGGATCGCACCCGTCGCAGCGAACGTTACATCGCCGTGCGTGAATTGAACGCCGACAGCGATCTGGCGACGAACGCTGCGAACAACAACTAAGAGAGGATCTCTATGTCCCTGCGCTTTGCGCTGCTTTTGCTGTTGGCCAGCCTGTGTGCTGGCTGCGTGCTTTCGGGTGACTACAACCCGATGAAGACCAGCAAGGGCCGTGATGAAGCGCGCGGGGCGTATGTGCAACTCGGTATCGGGTATTTGCAGCAAGGCATGACCGAACGCGCCAAGGTTCCGCTGAAGAAAGCGCTGGAGCTCGATGGCTCCGACCCTGATGCCAACGCGGCGCTGGCGCTGGTGTTCCAGGCCGAGATGGAGCCTGAGCTGGCCGACGAGCATTTTCGCAAGGCACTGTCCTCCCGTCCCTCCGATGCGCGAATCCTCAACAACTACGGCAGTTTTCTTTTCGGGCAGGAACGTTACAGGCAAGCCTACGAGCGCTTTGAACAAGCGGCTGCCGATACGCTGTATCCTGAGCGTTCGCGGGTGTTCGAGAACCTCGGCATGACCGCTGCGATGCTGGGGCAGCGCGAGCTGGCCCGGGAGCAACTGGAAAAAGCCCTGCGCCTGAACCGGCGACAACCTCGTGCATTGCTGGAAATGGCTGAGTTGTCTTACGAAGACAGGCATTATGTGCCCGCGCGAGACTATTACGACGGTTTTAGCCAGCTCTCCGAACAAAATGCACGTAGTCTATTGCTCGGCATTCGGCTGGCAAAAGTGTTCGAAGATCGCGACAAGGCCGCAAGCCAAGGCCTGCAACTAAAAAGACTCTATCCCGGTACGCCGGAATATCAGCAATACCTGTCGGAGCAATGATGAAAGCGGCGCATCCCGAAGTTGTAGCAGCGAATCGCGTTAACCCCGGTGAGACTTTGCGCCAGGCCCGCGAAAGCAATGGCTGGTCGCTGGCCGAAGTGGCTCTCAAGCTCAACCTCACCACTACTTCCCTGAGCAATCTGGAAGCCGGCGCTTTCGACAAGCTGCCCGGGCATACCTTCGCCCGCGGCTACATTCGCGCCTATGCCAAATTGCTCGGCATGGACCAGGCCGTTCTGGTCCAGCAATTCGATCAATCCACCGGCACCGATTCCCAGGGCAGCAGTGTTCACAGCCTGGGCCGTATCGAAGAGCCGGTGCGGGTTTCCCATACCATTTTGCGTATCGTCAGCCTGCTGTTGCTGGTCGCGGTGATTGGCGGCGGTTTTGTCTGGTGGCAGGATCAGACGTCGATGCGCACCAAGGACCTGATCGGCCTGGCTCCGGAGCACGTTGAAGTCGAAGGCGCCGACGGTACGACGCAGATTCATCCGCTGGACGAGCCGGAAGACCAGGCCGTCGTGGAAGGTCAGACCGAAGGCAGCACCGCCCTCGCGCTGCCACAGGCCGAGACTCCGGCTGAAGCACCGGCAGAGGTTCAGGCGACCGCACCCGTCACCCCTGCAACGCCGGTTGCTCCGGCCGCGCCTGCTCACAACGCCGCGCCGGTGACCCCGGCAGCTCCGGCCCCGGCAGCTCCTGTCGTTCCGGCCCCGGTGGTGACTGCCCCGGTTGCGCCTGTCGCGCCTGCTCCGGCGGCAACCGCGCCAGTGGCCGGTCAAGGCCAGGTCCAGGTGCAGTTCACCGCCGATTGCTGGACACAAGTGACCGACGGTGGCGGCAAGGTGCTGTTCAGCGGTCTCAAGCGCAAAGGCGACAGCCTGGCAGTCAATGGCAAGCCACCGTTCGCCGTACGTCTGGGTTTTGCCCGCGGCGCTCAGGTCAGCTATAACGGCCAACCGGTCGATGTCGCTCCGTTCACCAGTGGCGAGACTGCTCGCCTGAAGTTGGGTCAATAAGTCATGCACGGCGAATCTCCAATCAAACGTCGCGAATCCCGCAAGATCTGGGTCGGTAACGTGCCTGTTGGCGGCGATGCGCCTATCGCTGTGCAGAGCATGACCAACAGCGACACCAACGATGTCGCGGCCACTGTCGCGCAAATCAATCGCCTGGAAGCGGCTGGTGTCGATATCGTGCGGATTTCCGTACCGGACATGGACGCCGCCGAAGCCTTTGGCAAGATCAAGCAACTGGTCAAAGTCCCCCTGGTTGCCGACATCCATTTCGACTACAGGATCGCATTGCGCGTAGCCGAACTGGGCGTTGACTGCCTGCGGATCAACCCGGGCAACATCGGTCGCGAAGACCGTGTGCGCGCGGTGGTCGATGCCGCCCGCGACCGCGGCATCCCGATCCGCATCGGCGTGAACGCCGGTTCCCTGGAAAAAGACCTGCAAAAGAAGTACGGCGAGCCGACCCCGGCTGCGCTGGTCGAGTCTGCCTTGCGTCACGTCGAGCACCTCGAGCGCCTGAACTTCCAGGATTTCAAGGTCAGCGTGAAAGCTTCCGACGTGTTCATGGCCGTTGAAGCTTACCGCCTGCTGGCCAAGGAAATCGTCCAGCCGCTGCACCTGGGCATCACCGAAGCCGGTGGTTTGCGTTCAGGCACGGTGAAATCCGCCGTGGGCCTCGGTATGCTGCTCGCCGAAGGGATTGGCGATACTATCCGCATCTCGTTGGCGGCCGACCCGGTCGAGGAAGTGAAAGTCGGCTACGACATTCTCAAATCCCTGCACCTGCGTTCCCGTGGCATCAACTTCATCGCCTGCCCGAGTTGCTCGCGGCAGAACTTCGATGTGGTCAAGACCATGAACGAGCTGGAAGGGCGCCTCGAAGATTTGCTGGTACCGCTGGATGTCGCGGTCATCGGCTGCGTGGTCAACGGCCCGGGTGAAGCCAAGGAAGCCCATATCGGCTTGACCGGCGGTACGCCGAACCTGATTTACATCGACGGCAAGCCGTCGCAGAAACTGACGAATGACAATCTGGTGGATGAGCTTGAACGCTTGATCCGCCAGAAAGCGGCCGAAAAGGTCGAAGCTGACGCTGCCGTTATTGCGCGCGGCTGATCGAACGAATTAAGGAAATTTTGTGAGCAAGTCATTGCAAGCCATTCGTGGCATGAACGACATCCTGCCCGAACAGACCCCCTTGTGGCGTCATTTCGAAGGCACCGTTTCGCGTCTGCTGGATAACTACGGTTACAAGCAGATCCGCATGCCGATCGTCGAGTTCACCGAACTGTTCAAGCGTTCGATCGGTGAAGTGACCGACATCGTCGAAAAAGAGATGTACACCTTCGACGACCGCAACGGCGACTCCCTGACCCTGCGCCCTGAAGGCACGGCGGCCTGTGTGCGCGCAGTGCTGGAGCACGGCATCACCGGCGGTGGCCAGGTGCAGAAGCTCTGGTACATCGGCCCGATGTTCCGTCACGAGCGCCCGCAGAAAGGCCGTTATCGCCAGTTCCACCAGATCGGTGTCGAAGTGTTCAACCTCGACGGTCCGGACATCGACGCCGAGCTGATCGTGCTGACCTGGCGCCTGTGGGGCGAGCTGGGCATCCGCGATGCGGTGAAACTCGAGCTCAACAGTCTGGGTACCAGCGAGTCCCGTGGTCGTTATCGCGAAGCACTGGTCGAGTTCCTGTCGCAACACCTGGACAAGCTGGACGAAGACAGCCAGCGCCGCCTGAAGACCAACCCGCTGCGCGTCCTGGACACCAAGAACGCCGAGACCCAGGCGATTCTGGTCGATGCGCCGAAAATGGCCGACTACCTCGACGAAGAATCCCGCGTGCACTTCGAGGGCCTCAAGGCTCGCCTGGACGCCGCCGGCATTCCTTACGTGATCAACCCGAAGCTGGTGCGCGGGCTGGATTACTACAGCAAGACCGTTTTCGAATGGGTCACCGACAAACTCGGCGCCCAGGGCACCGTCTGCGCTGGCGGCCGTTACGACGGTCTGGTCGAGCAGATGGGCGGCAAGCCGACCGCGGGCGTAGGCTTCGCGATGGGCATCGAACGCCTGGTGCTGCTGCTGGAAACCCTGGAGCAGATCCCGGAAGAAATTTCCCGTCAGGTTGATGTCTATCTCTGCGCCTTCGGTGAAGCCGCCGAACTCGCCGGCCTGACCCTGGCGGAGCGCGTGCGTGACCAGTTGCCCAACCTGCGCCTGCAAGTGAACGCCGGCGCCGGCAGTTTCAAAAGCCAGTTCAAGAAGGCCGACAAGAGCGGTGCGCTGTACGCGCTGATCCTCGGTGACGACGAAATGGCCCAGCAAGTGGTAGGTTTCAAACCCCTGCGTGGCCAGGGCGAACAACAAAGCATTGCCTGGGATGCGCTTGCAGCGCACCTGGCCACCTGCGTCGTGCAGGGTTGAAGCTGTCTAAACAGCCGAATTAGCGATTAAGGAGTATTGGGGTGTCGAGTACCGAAGACGAACAGCTGGCGGATTTCAAGGAGTGGTGGTCACGCAACGGCAAGCCCCTGGTGACTGGCGGCCTGTTGGCGCTGGTCATCGTGTTCGGCTGGCAGGCGTTCCACAAGTATCAGAGCAATCAGTCGCAAGGCGCCTCGATTCTCTATCAGCAATTGCTCGAAACCACGCTGACGCCTGACGGCAAGCCTGATGCGGCCCGTGTTTCGGACCTGGCCGGCAAGCTCAACAGCGAGTTCGGCGGCAGCGCCTACGCGCAGTACGGCAGCCTGTTCGTGGCCAAGGTCGCGGTCGACAGCGGCAAGCTGGACGACGCAGCCAGCGAGCTCAAAGCCATTGTCGCCAAACCGGCCAACCCGGCGCTGGGCGAAATCGCCCGTCAGCGTCTGGCTCAGGTGCTCGGCGCGCAGAACAAGGCCGACGAAGCGCTGAAACTGCTCGAAGGCGATGCCGACAAGGCATTCCTGGCCACTCGCGAAGAGCTCAAGGGCGACCTGCTGGTGCAGTTGGGCCGTACCGAAGAAGCGAGCGCGGCGTATCAAAAAGCCAAGGCGGCACTGTCGGATGAAGCGGCGGTCGGTGGCCTGCAAATCAAGCTGGACGACCTGGCCAAAGGGGATGCGTGACGTGATTCGTTGGAAACATGCAGCATTGCTGGCCCTGGCCTTGTTGGCCGCGGGTTGCAGCAGCAACAGCAAAAAAGAACTGCCACCGGCCGAGCTGGTCGACTTCAAGGAAGAAGTGGTTCTGCAAAAGCAATGGAGTCGTTCGATCGGTGACGGTCAGGGCGAAACCTACAACATGCTGGTTCCGGCCATCGATGGCGATACCATCTATGCCGCCGACGTCACTGGCGTGTTGATGGCGATGGACCGCCACACCGGCGACGTCAAATGGAAGAAAGACCTCGAGCTGCCTGTCTCCGGCGCCGTTGGCGTTGCTTACGGTCTGGTCACCATTGGTACGATCAAGGGTGAAATCGTTGCCCTGGACGCGATCAACGGTGAAGAAAAGTGGCGCGCTCGCGTGTCCAGCGAAGTACTGGCGCCGCCAGCCAACAACGGTGACGTCGTAGTGGTTCAGACCCAGGACGATCGTCTGATCGGCCTGGATGCCGCCACCGGTGACCGTCGCTGGATCTATGACAGCACGCCTGCGGTACTGACCCTGCGTGGTACCAGTGCGCCGATCGTGACTAACCGCCTTGCGGTGGCTGGCCTGTCGACCGGTAAAGTGGTTGCCGTGGACATCACCAACGGCGTGCCGGTGTGGGAACAGCGCGTAGCGATCCCGCAAGGTCGTTCGGAGCTGGAGCGCGTGGTCGATATCGACGGTGGCTTGCTGCTGTCGGGCGAGACCCTGTATGTCGCCAGCTATCAGGGGCGCGTTGCCGCTCTGGACCTGCAAAGCGGCCGCCAGCTCTGGCAGCGTGATGCTTCCAGCTACGCCGGTGTTGCCCAGGGTTTTGGCACCGTTTACGTAAGCCTGTCTTCGGGTACCGTTGAAGGCGTCGACGAGCGTTCCACCACAGCCTTGTGGAGCAACGATTCGCTGGCCCGCCGTCAACTGTCGGCCCCGGAAGTGTTCTCCAGCTACGTTGCAGTCGGTGACCTGGAAGGTTACCTGCACCTGCTGAGTCAGGTGGACGGCCGTTTCGTTGGCCGTGAGCGCATCGACAGCGACGGCCTGCGTGCCCGTCCGCTGGTGGTGGGCGACACGATTTATGTATATGGCAACAGCGGCAAACTGGAAGCCCTGACCATCAAGTAACAACTATGCTTGGGGTTTAACCCCCAAGCGGCTTCACTGTTTGTACAACTGTAGGAGCGAGCATGCTCGCGATGGACGCCAACGATGACGCTGGCGTCCTGAATAAACGCGCTGCCCTGGCGTTTTTCGCGAGCAGGCTCGCTCCCACAGAAAAGCACACAGTGATTGCCCCGAGCACCAGCCGCTGCCTCGCAGCGGCTTTTGTATTTTCTGAAATAACGAAGTGGAGAGCCGCATGGTTCCCGTAATCGCCCTGGTGGGCCGACCAAACGTCGGCAAGTCCACCTTGTTCAACCGCCTGACCAGGACTCGCGACGCCATCGTCGGCGACTTGTCCGGTCTGACCCGTGATCGCCAGTACGGTGAGGCCAAGTGGCAAGGGCGTTCCTACATTCTGGTCGACACCGGTGGTATCTCCGGTGACGAGCACGGTATGGACGAAAAAATGGCCGAGCAATCGCTGCTGGCCATTGAAGAAGCGGATGTTGTGCTGTTCCTGGTAGATGCCAAGGCCGGTTTTACCGCCGCCGACCAGATGATCGCCGAGCATTTGCGCAAACGTAACAAGCGTTCCTACGTGGTTGCCAACAAGGTCGACAACATCGACCCTGAAATGGCCCGCGCCGAATTCGCTCCGTTGGGCATGGGACACGCGATCCCGATCGCTGGCGCTCATGGTCGTGGCATCACCCAGATGCTGGAAATCGCCCTGAGCGAATTCCCGAAAGACGAAGAAGAGCCGGAAGAAGGCGAGGAAGAAGACGTCGCCGAAGGCGAGGAAGCCAAGCGCATTCCTGGTCCAAGCGAAAAAGACGGGATCAAGATTGCGATCATCGGCCGTCCGAACGTCGGCAAGTCGACCCTGGTCAACCGCATGCTCGGCGAAGACCGGGTCATCGTCTACGACCAGCCCGGCACCACCCGCGACAGTATCTACATCCCGTTCGAGCGTAACGACGAGAAGTACACGCTGATCGACACCGCCGGTGTGCGCAAGCGCGGCAAGATCCACGAAGAAGTCGAAAAGTTCTCCGTGGTCAAAACCCTGCAGGCGATCAAAGACGCCAACGTGGTGATCTTCGTGATGGACGCCCGCGAAGGCGTGGTGGATCACGACCTCAACCTGCTGGGCTTCGCCATTGAGTCGGGTCGTGCGTTGGTCATCGCGATCAACAAGTGGGACGGCATGACGCCGAGCGAGCGCGACTTCGTGAAGGTCGAGCTGCAACGTCGTCTGTTCTTTGTCGACTACGCCGACATCCACTTCATCTCGGCGCTGCACGGCACTGGCGTGGGCAACCTCTATGCCTCCGTACAGAACTCGTTCAAGTCCGCGGTCACCCGCTGGCCGACCAACCGTCTGACCCAGATCCTCGAAGACGCCGTTGGCGAGCACGCGCCACCGATGGTCAACAACCGCCGGATCAAGCTGCGCTATGCCCACTTGGGTGGTGCGAACCCGCCGATCATCGTGATCCACGGCAACCAGATCGAGAAAGTGCCGAAGTCGTATGTGCGCTATCTGGAAAACACTTACCGCCGTGTGCTGAAGCTGGTCGGTACGCCGATCCGCATCGAGTTCAAGGGCGGCGAGAACCCGTACGAAGGCAACAAGAACTCGCTCACCGACCGTCAGGTCAACAAGAAGCGTCGCTTGATGTCGCACCACAAGAAGGCCGACAAGAAGCGTCGTGACAAGCGCTGATCTACGGCTTGCTCGACTCCTGTGGGAGCGGGCTTGCCCGCGATGAACGATTGCGCGGTGTTCCTGTTACACCGCAGCGTGGCCATCGCGGGCAAGCCACGCTCCCACAGGATCGGGTTCCAGAAAGGGCGCTTTATGCGCCCTTTTTTTATGGGCTCCGTTTGGGCTATTCTCGGACTCCCCCGCGCCGCCGTAGAGCCGGGTGTAGAGCAGGGAACCACCGATGATCACCAGCAAGCTGCCGAATGTCGGCATCACTATCTTCACGCAGATGTCTCAGCTCGCGGCACAGACCGGCGCGCTCAATCTGTCCCAGGGTTTTCCCGATTTCGCGGCCCCGCAGGCCCTGTGCGATGCGGTCGGCCGGCATATCGCCAGCGGCCATAACCAATATTCGCCAATGACCGGCCTGCCGGTGTTGCGTCAGCAGATTGCGCTGAAGATCGCCCGCAGCTATGGCGTGCAGGTGGATGTGGATACCGAGGTGACGGTCACCCCCGGCGCGACCGAGGCGATTTTCTGTGCCATTCAGGCGGTTATCCACAGCGGTGACGAAGTCATCGTGTTTGACCCGGCCTACGACAGCTACGAGCCCTCGGTAGAGCTGGCCGGCGGTCGTTGCGTGCATGTGCAACTGGGCCTGAACGACTTCAGTATCGACTTCGAGAAGCTTGCCCAGGCACTCAGCCCGCGCACGCGGATGATCATTATCAACACCCCGCACAACCCCAGTGGTGCGCTGATCAGCCGTGCCGAGCTCGACCAGTTGGCGGCCTTGATCCGTGATCGCGACATCTATGTGATCAGCGACGAAGTCTACGAACACCTGGTGTATGACGGCGTGCCCCACGTCAGCGTGCTGGCGCATGAGGAGCTGTATCAGCGTGCATTCGTGGTCAGCTCGTTCGGCAAGACCTACCACGTCACCGGCTGGAAAACCGGCTACGTGGTCGCGCCACCGGCCCTGACGGCGGAATTGCGCAAGGTGCACCAGTACGTCAACTTCTGCGGTGTAACGCCGCTGCAATATGCCTTGGCCGATTTCATGGCCGAGCACCCTGAGCACGTCGAAGAGCTGCCGGCGTTCTATCAGGCCAAGCGCGATCTGTTCTGCGATCTGCTGGCGCCATCGCGTTTCAGCTTCACCCGGGTGACCGGCACCTATTTCCAGTTGGTCGATTACTCGCAGATCCGCCCGGACCTCAACGATGTCGAGATGGCCCTGTGGATGACTCGCGAACATGGCGTGGCCAGTATCCCGATCTCGGTGTTCTACCAGACGCCGCCCGAAGGCCAGCGTCTGGTGCGGCTGTGTTTTGCCAAGCGTGAGGAGACCCTGCGTGAAGCGGCGGAGAAGCTATGCGTGATCTGAGTGCATTGCCCAATCTGGATGTGGCGCTGATCCAGACCACGCTGGCCTGGCACGACCGGCAGGCCAATCTGGAGCATTTCGAGTCGTTGCTGGAGCAGGCTCGCGGCGCCGACCTGATCATTCTGCCGGAAATGTTCACCACCGGTTTTTCCATGGAGTCCGAGACCCTCGCCGAAGCGGAAAACGGTCCCACCAGCAAATGGCTTCGGGCTCAGGCTTCGAGGCTTGAAGCGGTGATTACCGGGAGTGTGATCGTTCAGGCCGCCGACGGCAGTCATCGCAATCGCCTGCTGTGGGCGCGCCCGGATGGCGAGGTGCTGCACTACGACAAGCGTCACCTGTTCCGCATGGCCGGTGAGCATAACCACTACACCCCCGGCGAACGCCAGGTGCAGTTCGAGCTCAAGGGCTGGCGTGTACGGCCGCTGATTTGCTACGACTTGCGCTTCCCGGTGTGGAGTCGCGACGCTCAGGACACTGACCTGCTGTTGTACACGGCGAATTGGCCGGGTGCACGACGCCAGCACTGGAACCGTTTGCTGCCGGCGCGGGCGATCGAGAATCTGTGTTATGTCGCCGCGGTGAATCGCATCGGGACTGATGGTAAGGGCTTTGCCTATACCGGCGACAGTCAGGTGCTGGATTTCCAGGGTGAAACGCTGCTCAGTGCGGGCGAGGCTGACGGGGTGTTCAAGGTGGTGCTGGATGCGGCAGAGCTGGCGGCGTATCGCACCAGATTTCCTGCGAATCTGGATGCTGACACTTTCGAGTTCACCTAGTATTTTCGGCACCTGACAGGGCCTCTTCGCGGGCAAGTCGGATCGCCGCACCGCCGCTCCCACAGGGTATGTGGGTGTACACAAAATTTGTGTTAGCAACGGTCAACTGTGGGAGCGGGCTTGCCCGCGAAGGGGCCGGTTCAGACAACATAAAACAAGCAGGCAAAAAAAGGCCCCGAGATTCACGTCTCGGGGCCTTTTGCATTTCAGCGGTGGTTTACGCCGCTTTCGCTTCCGGCTGGCTCAACGAACGGTTCAGTGCACTGAACAGGGCCTTGAAGCTGGCGGTGGTGATGTTTTCGTCGATGCCGACGCCATGCACCGCACGTTCACCGTTCACGCGCAGTTCAATGTAGGCCGCGGCCTTGGCATTGGTGCCCGCGCCGATGGCGTGTTCGTTGTAGTCCATGATTTCCACCGGAATCGGCAGGCCGGCCACCAGCGCTTCGAGGGCGCCGTTGCCTTTGCCGCGCCAGTGCAGGTTGGTCTCGCCCTGGCCTTTGCTGGCCACTTCCACTTCGACGGCGCTGTGACCGTTTTCTTCCTGCAGGCGATGGCTGACCAGCGCGTACGGGGTGTTGGCCTGCAAGTATTCACTGTGCAGCAGTGCGTGGATTTGCTGGGCGGTCATTTCCAGGCCGAGACGGTCGGTCTCACGCTGCACGACCTGGCTGAATTCGATCTGCATGCGACGCGGCAGGCTGATGCCGTATTCCTGTTCCAGGAGATAGGCGATACCACCCTTGCCCGACTGGCTGTTGACGCGGATGACCGCCTCGTAGCTGCGGCCGATGTCGGCCGGGTCGATCGGCAGGTACGGCACTTCCCACAATGCATCGGATTTCTGCTGGGCGAAGCCCTTGCGGATCGCATCCTGGTGCGAGCCGGAGAACGCGGTGTGCACCAGGTCGCCGACGTACGGGTGGCGTGGGTGCACCTGGATCTGGTTGCACTCTTCGACGACTTTGCGCACGCCGTCGATGTCGGAGAAGTCCAGCTCAGGGTGCACGCCCTGGGTGTAGAGGTTCAACGCCACGGTCACGAGGTCGACGTTACCGGTACGCTCGCCGTTGCCGAACAGGCAGCCTTCGACACGGTCGGCGCCGGCCATCAGGCCCAATTCGGTGGCAGCTACGCCGGTGCCACGGTCGTTGTGGGTGTGCAGGCTGATGATCACGCTGTCACGACGGTTGATGTGACGGCCGAACCATTCGATCTGGTCGGCGTAGATGTTCGGGGTCGCGCATTCAACGGTGGCCGGCAGGTTGAGGATCATCTTGTGCTCGGGCGTCGGGTTCCAGACCTCGATCACCGCGTCGCAGACTTCCTTGGCGAACTCCAGTTCGGTGGCGCTGAAGGTTTCCGGCGAGTATTCGAAGGTCCACTCGGTGTCCGGCTGCATGGCGGCGTATTTGACGAACAGCTTGGCGGCGTTCACGGCGATGGCCTTGATCCCGTCCTTGTCCTGGTTGAAGACGATGCGGCGGAAGGAAGGGGAGGTCGCGTTATACAGGTGCACGATGGCTTTCTTCGCACCGCGCAAGGATTCGAAGGTGCGCTCGATCAGGTCTTCACGGCCCTGGGTCAGCACCTGGATGGTGGTGTCGTCCGGGATGTGGTTGCCTTCGATCAGGGTACGGACGAAGTCGAAGTCGGTTTGCGAGGCGGCCGGGAACGACGCTTCGATTTCCTTCACGCCGACCTGCACCAGGGTTTTCCAGAAGCGCAGCTTCTTTACGGCGTCCATCGGCTCGATCAGCGACTGGTTGCCGTCGCGCAGGTCGGAACTGCACCAGATTGGCGCGGCAGTGATGGTTTTCGATGGCCAGGTGCGGTCCGGAATGTCGATGGTCGGGAACGCGCGGTATTTCGAAGACGGGTCTTTGAGCATGCTCATCGGGAAATCCTTATTGTGTGGGCCGAAAAAAGGCGGCCTGCCGGTGGATCAAAAGTTCTTGGGGAAACGTTTGGGACGAGGCACCACGATTCAACCCGGCAGTCGTGCGCTGACGAGGCACAGGCTGCGGTGTTGACGGAGCTGAATGAGGGTGTGAGAGGTTTTCATGCCTTCAACCCTAACCGCGAGGGGGGAGGTTGGCAAGCAGTCGAAAAAAATTGAGAGGAATACTCGTGAGCGGGTGTTTATCGAGATTTTATTGCTTCAAATGGTTGCGATGATCATGTTGTTTGCGCGAGGTTCGAGCGGCGCGCAATTGAAGAAAGCAGCTCCCACAGGTGCAGCGCGATCCCTGTGGGAGCGGGCTTGCCCGCGAAGGAGTCAGAAGCCTCAACGAAAATTCAAGGTTGAAATGCGCCGATGAAGATAGCCGGATCGACCCGTGCATCATTCAGGCTGACATTCCAGTGCATGTGCGGTCCGGTCGCGCGGCCGGTTGCACCGACTTTACCGACCACCCCGCCACGGGCCAGTTGCTGGCCGACTGTCACGTCGATTTTCGACATGTGACAGAACATGCTGATGAAGCCCTGCCCGTGGTCGACGAACACTGTGTTGCCATTGAAGAAGTAGTTGCCGATCAGGATCACCTTGCCGGCGGCTGGGGTCTTGATTGGCGTACCGCCGGGCACAGCGAAGTCCAGGCCTGAGTGGGGATTGCGCTCTTCACCGTTGAAAAAGCGCCGCACGCCGAACTTGCTCGACAGTGGCCCGTTCACCGGTTTGTCCAGCAGCAGATTGCTCGGGGTGTTGGGGCTGAACGTGCGGTAAGCGGCAATCTGCTCGGCCAGTTCACGCTCGATGCGCTTGAGGTTTTCCGGGTCCGGATTGACCTGTTGGGTGTTCTTCAGGGTGATGCGCTGTTCCGGGTATTTCTTGTTGCCAACCGTAAAATTCAGATTGCGGCCGCCGCTGCTGATCGATTGGGTCCCCGGCTTGACCGTCAGCGGCACGCCGACGATGGCCAGCCAGTTGTTCTGTTCCTTCACGACCAGCACGGGTTTGCCTTGATAGGTGGCTTTTGGCGCCTGGGCGGATGCACCCAGGTCCAACACCGCAACGCCGCCCGGCACCGGTTTGTTCAACAGGCGGGTGATGTAGCTGTCGGCGTGGGCGTTGAGGGTCAGGCACAGCAACAGCAGCGGAGCGAGAAAACGCGGCATGGATCAATCCAGTAAAGAAAGGGTGACAGGCGTCAGGTGATTGTCTTCGACCCGCACTTGCAGTTCGCCTTCGCCGAGTTTGGCCTTCAGGCGCTGGCCGGTATGGGTTTGCGCGGCGTTGCGGATCGCGTTGCCGCGCTCGTCCAGCAAAATGCTGTAGCCACGGCCGAGGGTCGCCAGCGGGCTGACCACATGCAGGGTCTGCATCTGGCTGTGCAATTGCAGGCGGCGGTTCTTCAGCCCTTCGCGGATGGCCCGTGGCAGGCGTTCGGCCAGGCTGTCGAGGCGCTGGCGCAGCATTGCCAGTTGCCGGCCCGGATGTTGTCCGGCCAAACGGGTTTCCAGGCGGATCAAGCGTTCGCGACGGGTGTTGAGGCTGCGCTCGAACGCGCGGCGCATGCGCATGTCCAGGTCGTCCAGGCGTTGCGCTTGCTGGCGCAGGCGCTCGCCGGGGTGACGCAGGCGTCGGGAAATGCCTTCCAGGCGCAGGCGGTCGCGCATCAGGCGGTCACGCATGCGCATCACCAGCCGGCGGTGCAGGCTTTCGACCCGACGCACCAGATCGCTGGAGTCCGGTGCCAGCAATTCAGCAGCAGCGGAAGGGGTGGGGGCACGAACGTCGGCCACGAAGTCACTGATCGACACGTCGGTTTCGTGGCCGACGGCGCTGACAATCGGCGTCACGCAAGCGTCCACGGCACGGGCCACGGCTTCTTCGTTGAAGCACCAGAGGTCTTCCAGTGAGCCGCCGCCCCGGGCCAGGATCAGTGCGTCGAAACCGCGGGCATCCGCCAGTTTCAGGGCGCGGACAATCTGCGCGGTGGCTTCGCGGCCCTGCACGGCCGTAGGGATCAACGTCAGTTGTATTTGCGGTGCACGGCGACGGAACACGCTGATGATGTCGCGGATCACCGCCCCGGTAGGCGAGCTGATGATGCCGATGCGCTGCGGATGCGCCGGCAGCGGCACCTTGCGCTCGGCACTGAACAGGCCTTCGGCGCTGAGCTTTTCCTTGAGTGCATCGAAGGCCAGGCGCAGGGCACCATCGCCGGCCGGCTCCACGGTGTCGAGGATCAGTTGGTAATCGCCGCGTCCTTCGAACAGCGAGACTTTGCCACGGACCTTGACCGCCAGGCCGTCCTTCAAGGCCTGGCGAACCCGTGCGGCGTTCTGGCGGAACAGCGCGCAACGCACCTGGGCGCCGCTGTCCTTGAGCGTGAAGTAAACGTGACCCGACGCCGGGCGGGCGAGGTTGGAGATTTCGCCTTCGACCCAGATGTTGCTGAACACGTCTTCGAGCAACACCCGCGCGCGGCCGTTGAGCTGGCTGACGGTCAGGACTTCGCGGTCCAGGCCGAGTCTTGCAAAGGGATCTTTAATCATGGGGCGCAGTTTAAAGGCATTTGCCCGGCAATCTCCATGACTGCTCACAAATCCATTGAGGAGACCCCTGTGGGAGCGAGCTTGCTCGCGATGGGGGCCGCAAATTCAGCATTGATTCACCAGACAGATCGCCATCGCGAGCAAGCTCGCTCCCACAGGGGTAAAGTCGTGGCGCATGTTTATGGAAGATAGGGAAATGGATGTGATTGAGTTATTCAACCAATGGCCTTTCGGCCCGCTGGACTGGCTGGTAATCGGTGCAGGCATCGCCCTGGCCTACATCGTGTTCGGCATCGCCGGTTTCGGCACCGCGCTGGTGGCGGGGCCGATTCTGATTCTGTTCATGCCATTGTCGAAGATCGTGCCGTTGCTGGTGCTGCTCGATTTTGTCGCGGCATTCGGCAATCTGCTGCCTTCGCGGCGCGATGTCGCCAGGCCGGAGTTGTTGCGGTTACTGCCCTGCATGGCGGTGGGATGCACGCTGGGGGTGATTTTCCTGCTGAACCTCAAGTCCGATCTGTTACTGCTGTTGATGGGGTTGTTTATCAGCGCCTATGCGATCTACAGCCTGTGGATAAAAGCGCGTCCGGCGCAGTTGTCCGCCGCTTGGGCATTGCCCATGGGGACTGTGGGTGGAATGTTTGGCGCGTTGTTTGGCAGCGGCGGCTTTCTTTATGCGATCTATCTGAACAGCCGTTTGCCTAAAGAGGCGGCTCGCGCGACCCAAAGTGCGTTGATCAGCTGCAGTACGATAGTGCGTCTTAGCCTGTTTGCAATCGCCGGGGTGTATGCCGATTTGCCGCTGCTGGTGCTGGCGGTTTGTCTGCTGCCGGCCATGGCGCTGGGGTTGTGGGCGGGACGCAGGTTGACCATGCGCTTGTCCCGCGAAGCGTTCGTGCGCCTGGTGACGTGGCTGGTGCTGGTGAGCGGGATTGCGTTGATCGGGCGTTACTTGAGCGCCTGAAGAAACGGGTGCCGCTCTCTGTAGGAGCCCGACTTGCCGGTGATAGCGTCCTTGAGGGCGTCATCGCCGGCAAGCCGGGCTCCTACAAAAAATGGTTCGTGTACAGGCTGGGGTTCAGTCGTTGTACTGGCTCAACAACCGCTCAAGGCGTGCACTGAGGCGGCGTTTGATTTCGGTCTCGATGTGCGGGGCGAAATCGTCGATCACGTCTTGCATGATCAACTGCGCGGCGGCGCGCAGTTCGCTGTCCAGGTGCAACAGGTCATCCGGGTTCTTGCTGGCGGCGGGTGCCGGCGCAGCGGCGGCGACCGGTTCAACGATTGCGGCAGGTGCTGTCGGTTCGACGGGCGGCGAAGGCTCGCTCACGGCGTCGAACAGCATGGGAATCTGTTCCTGGTCGCCGTCCTCGACCGTGTCGGTCAGCAGGGGCGGTTGCAGGTTGTCATCGCCGAGCAATTGGCGGATCGACTCAAGGTCGTCCAGCAGGTGCGCGGACTGTTGCAGCGGTTTTGGAGTGTCCATTGGCAGGCTCAGAGTCGCTGTAAACGGTGATCTTGCAGAGGATAGCCCTGTTCGCGGTAGAAACGGAAACTCTCCCGCGCGGCCTGGCGAATCGTCGGGTCTTCCACCACCACTTCCGCCACCCGGGCGAACTTGTTGGCGAAGGCCGGGACTTTCAGGTCGAGATTGACCAGCAAGTCCTGATGCTGACCGCAGTCATCGCCCACCCCCAGGACAATCAGACCGTCCGGTTCGCTGTCGGCAGGGCCGTGGGGCACGAAGCTTTCGCCCTTGAATGCCCACAGTCGCGCATCGAGATCGTCACGTTGGGCCGCGTCGCTGCAATGCAGGTAGACACGGTGCCCCATGCGCCAGGCTTTTTCGGTGAGCTTGCAGGCGAAATCCAGGCGTGCCGAGGGATCGGCGCTGGGCAGAATGTAGAAGTCGACTTTGGTCATTACGGTTCCTTGACCCTTGGCGGCGCGGCCTGAAAGCCGCGCCGCCAGGAATCATCGGTTTCAGGCCTTGGCGCGGTCCAGCAGGTACTGGGTCAGCAGGGGAACCGGACGGCCAGTGGCGCCCTTGTCCTTGCCGCCGCTGGTCCAGGCGGTGCCGGCGATGTCCAGGTGCGCCCAGTTGAGGTTCTTGGTGAAGCGCGACAGGAAGCAGGCAGCGGTGATGGTGCCGGCTTTCGGCCCGCCAATGTTGGCGATGTCGGCGAACGGGCTGTCCAGCTGTTCCTGGTATTCATCGAACAGCGGCAGTTGCCAGGCGCGGTCGTCGGCGGCCTTGCCGGCGCTCAACAGTTGGCCGATCAGTTCGTCGTTGTTGCCCAGCAGGCCCGAAGTGTGGGAGCCCAGGGCGACTACGCAGGCGCCGGTCAGGGTCGCGATGTCGATGACCGCTTGCGGCTTGAAACGCTCGGAGTAGGTCAGGGCATCGCACAGCACCAGGCGGCCTTCGGCGTCGGTGTTGAGGATCTCTACGGTCTGGCCGCTCATGGTGGTGACGATGTCGCCTGGACGCGAAGCGTTGCCGCTCGGCATGTTCTCGGCGCAGGCCAGGATGCACACCAGGTTGATCGGCAGCTTCAGTTCCAGCACGGCACGCAGGGTGCCGAACACGCTGGCGGCGCCGCCCATGTCGTACTTCATTTCATCCATGCCGGCACCCGGCTTGAGGCTGATGCCGCCGGTGTCGAAGGTGATGCCTTTGCCGACCAGCGCGTATGGCTTCTCGGATTTCTTGCCGCCGTTGTATTGCATGACGATCAGGCGCGGTGGCTGGGCGCTGCCCTGGCCGACGGCGTAGAACGAACCCATGCCCAGTGCCTTGATCTTCTTCTCGTCGAGGACTTCGACTTTCAGGTCCTTGAATTCCTTGCCCAGGTCTTTTGCCTGTTCACCGAGGAAAGTCGGGTGGCAGATGTTCGGCGGCAGGTTGCCCAGGTTACGGGTGAAGGCCATGCCGTTGGCGATCGCGGTGGCATGGGTCACGGCGCGCTGCACTTCAGCCTGAGCGGCCTTGATGGTCAGCAGGGTGATCTTCTTCAGGGCGCGCGGTTCGGCTTTCTGGCTCTTGAACTGATCGAAGCTGTACTCGCCGTCCACCAGGGTTTCGGCCAGCAGGCGGGTCTTGCCATAGCTGTCGCGGCCTTTGACGACCACTTCATCCAGGGCCAGCACCGCATCGCTGCCGCCCAGGCCCTTGAGGGTATTGAGGATGCCGGCGATGATTTTACGGAACGGGCGGTCACCCAGTTCGTCGTCCTTGCCAACGCCCACCAGCAACACGCGCTCGGCCTTGAGGTTCGGCAGGCTGTGCAGCAACAGGCTCTGGCCGACCTTGCCGGCCAGGTCGCCGCGCTTGAGCACGGCGCTGATCGCGCCGCCGCTCAGTTCGTCGAGTTGCCTGGCGACGGCGCCGAGCTTGCGGCCTTCGCCGACGGAGACCACGAGAGTGGCGGTCTTCAACGTTTCCGGGTTGACGCTTTTTACAACCAGTTCCATGTCCGGGTCCCTGAATTGATGGTTATCACGCATGCGCCCGACACCTTATGTGCGTCGATTGCCTATAGAAAGAAAGGCGCCAGGATCGACCGGCGACAAAGGCCGCAGTTTGAACCTCGCTACCGGCGGCTGACAACCCTCGGTTGTACGATTGTGGGAGCAGCCGGTCGACGCTCGACTGCTCGCGAAGAACCCAAGAGTGACGCAGGGTGTCAGGCTCCCCGCGTTATCGTTGACGACCATCGCGAGCAGGCTCGCTCCTACAAGGGGGGATGCATTGCGCAGTGACAGGCGCACCCAATCACAGGATAATGCGCCATCTTTTTCGGCGGCTCTGCCTTGCGGGCTGTCTGATACGTTTGCTTGTTTGGCCGCCTTAGCCTGACAACCCTGGAGTGTCTGGTTTGATCGTCTTCCGTTATCTGTCCCGCGAAGTCCTGTTGACCCTGAGCGCCGTCAGCGCCGTGCTGCTGGTCATCATCATGAGCGGTCGCTTCATCAAATACCTCGCCCAGGCGGCGTCGGGCCTGCTGGATCCGGGCTCGCTGTTCCTGATCATGGGCTTTCGCCTGCCGGGCTTCCTCCAGCTGATCCTGCCGCTGGGGCTGTTTCTCGGGATCCTGTTGTCCTACGGGCGCCTGTACCTCGAAAGCGAAATGACCGTGCTTTCGGCCACCGGCATGAGCCAGCAGCGGTTGTTTTGCATGACGCTGTTCCCGGCCACCCTGGTTGCACTCGTGGTGGCGTGGTTGAGCCTGAGCCTGGCGCCACAGGGGGCCAATCAGTTTCAACTGCTGTTGAACAAGCAGGATGCCCTGACCGAATTCGATACCCTCGAGCCGGGCCGCTTCCAGTCCCTGCGTGACGGCACCCGGGTCACCTACACCGAGCGCATGTCGGATGACCGGGTCAATCTGGGCGGTGTGTTCATCTCGCAAAAGAACATCAGCTCCAACAACAAGGATCGCGGAATTTCCGTCCTGGTGGCGGAAAAGGGGCGTCAGGAAATTCGTCCGGACGGCAACCGCTACCTGATCCTGGATAACGGCTATCGCTATGACGGCAGTCCGGGCCAGGCCGACTACCGGGCGATCAAGTACGACGAGTACGGCGTGTTGCTGCCTAAACCCGAGGTCAGCGACGAAGTCACCGACCGTGACGCGATGCCGACCCGTTCGTTGTTCGGCAGTGAAGACGTTCGCGCGCGCGCCGAATTGCAATGGCGCATATCGCTGCCTCTGCTGGTATTCATCGTGACCCTGATGGCGGTGCCGCTGTCGCGGGTCAACCCGCGTCAGGGCCGATTCCTCAAATTACTGCCGGCGATTCTTCTTTATATGGCTTACCTGAGCATTCTGATTGCCGCCCGCGGCGCCCTCGATAAAGGCAAGATCCCCGCAGCGCTGGGCTTGTGGTGGGTGCACGGGATTTTCCTGGCCATTGGCCTGGGCTTGCTCTACTGGGAACCCTTGCGCTTGAAGATGGCGAGTCGCCGCAGCGCGCTGGAGGTGGCCCGTGGTTAAGCTCGATCGCTACATCGGTAGCAGCGTGTTCATGGCGATTCTGGCGGTGCTGGGGATCATTCTCGGCCTGGCGACACTGTTTGCCTTCATCGACGAGATGGGGGAAGTCAGCGATACCTACACCCTGGTCGATGTCCTCAGTTATGTGACGCTGACGGCGCCGCGCCGGATGTACGAGATGCTGCCGATGGCCGCGCTGATCGGTTGCCTGATCGGCCTGGGCAGTCTGGCCAGCAACAGTGAATTGACGATCATGCGCGCTGCCGGTGTGTCGATCGGCCGCATCGTCTGGGCGGTCATGAAGCCGATGCTGGTATTGATGCTGGCCGGCTTGCTGATCGGCGAGTACGTCGCTCCACCCGCTGAAACCGCCGCGCAGGCCAATCGCTCGCTGGCCCAGGGCAGCGGCGATGCACAAAGCGCCAGGCACGGTTTGTGGCACCGCCAGGGCGACGAGTTCATTCACGTCAACTCGGTGCAACCCAACGGCATCCTGTACGGCGTGACCCGTTACCGTTTCGACAACGAACGGCACATGCTCTCGGCAAGCTTCGCCAAGCGTGCCGAGTTCGACACCGATCACTGGCAGTTGACGGACGTCACCACCACGCTGTTCCACGAGCGCAGCACGGAAGTGGTTTCGACCCCGACCGAGCGTTGGGGCGTGGCCTTGAGTCCGCAGTTGCTCAGCACTGTGGTCATGGTGCCGGAGTCGCTGTCGATCAGTGGTCTGTGGGGCTATATCCACTACCTGGCGGACCAGGGGTTGAGCAACAGCCGCTATTGGCTGGCATTTTGGGTCAAGGTGTTGCAACCGCTGGTGACTGCCGCCCTGGTGTTGATGGCGATTTCCTTCATCTTCGGTCCGCTGCGTTCGGTGACGCTGGGGCAGCGTGTGTTCACCGGCGTGCTGGTGGGCTTCACCTTCCGCATCGTGCAGGATCTGCTGGGCCCTTCGAGCCAGGTGTTCGGCTTCCCGCCGTTGCTTTCGGTGCTGGTGCCGGCAGGCGTTTGTGCCGTGGCGGGGCTCTGGCTGTTGCGTCGAGCAGGTTGATGACGGGCATTTCCCGGCCGCTTTGACGATAAAAAACGCCCCTGTCGCAAGACCGGGGCGTTTTTGTAGGTGCCGTCTGACCTGCGAACGTGACGCTTGCACCGTGGATCAGGTACAATTCCCGGCTATTTTTCGGCGGGCTATGCCTGCAGCCTTTTTGAGTGTTGATCCGTGAGTGATTTGAGTCATATCCGCAATTTCTCCATCATCGCCCACATTGACCATGGCAAGTCGACGCTGGCCGATCGCTTCATCCAGATGTGTGGCGGCCTGGCCGAGCGCGAAATGGAAGCCCAGGTTCTGGATTCCATGGACCTCGAGCGCGAGCGCGGGATCACCATCAAGGCGCACAGCGTTACTCTGTATTACAAGGCCAAAGACGGCATCAACTACCAGTTGAACTTCATTGACACCCCCGGCCACGTTGACTTCACCTATGAGGTGAGCCGTTCGCTGGCTGCCTGTGAAGGCGCGCTGCTGGTGGTCGACGCCGGTCAAGGCGTTGAAGCGCAGTCGGTTGCCAACTGCTACACGGCGATCGAGCAGGGCCTGGAAGTGATGCCGGTGCTGAACAAGATCGACCTGCCACAGGCCGATCCGGACCGTGTTAAAGAAGAAATCGAAAAAATCATCGGCATCGATGCCACCGACGCGGTCGAGTGCTCGGCCAAGACCGGTCTGGGCGTCGACCAGGTGCTCGAGCGCCTGGTCGCCACCATTCCCGCGCCGACCGGCAACTACGAAGATCCGCTGCAAGCGTTGATCATCGACTCCTGGTTCGACAACTACCTGGGCGTTGTCTCCCTGGTTCGCGTGCGCCATGGCCGCGTGAAGAAGGGCGACAAGATCCTGGTCAAATCCACCGGCAAGATCCACCTGGTGGACAGCGTCGGTGTATTCAACCCGAAACACACCCCGACCGCCGACCTCAAGGCCGGTGAAGTGGGCTTCATCATCGCCAGCATCAAGGACATTCACGGCGCGCCAGTGGGCGACACCCTGACCTTGAGCTCGACGCCGGACGTCGACGTGCTGCCAGGCTTCAAGCGCATCCAGCCGCAGGTATACGCCGGCCTGTTCCCGGTCAGCTCCGACGATTTCGAAGACTTCCGCGAGGCGCTGCAAAAGCTCACCCTCAACGATTCGTCGCTGCAATACACGCCGGAAAGCTCCGACGCACTGGGCTTCGGCTTCCGTTGCGGCTTCCTCGGCATGCTGCACATGGAAATCATCCAGGAGCGCCTGGAGCGCGAGTACAACCTGGACCTGATCACCACGGCGCCGACGGTAATCTTCGAGCTGCTGCTAAAGTCCGGCGAGACGATCTACGTCGATAACCCGTCCAAGCTGCCGGACCTGTCTGCCATCGAGGACATGCGCGAGCCGATCGTGCGCGCCAACATTCTTGTGCCGCAGGAGCACCTGGGCAACGTCATTACCCTGTGCATCGAAAAACGCGGTGTACAGGTCGACATGCTGTTCCTCGGCTCCCAGGTACAAGTGACCTACGACTTGCCGATGAACGAGGTGGTGCTGGACTTCTTCGACCGTCTGAAATCCACCAGTCGCGGCTATGCTTCTCTGGACTACCATTTCGATCGTTACCAATCGGCCAGCCTGGTGAAACTGGACGTGCTGATCAACGGCGACAAGGTCGACGCCCTGGCGCTGATCGTGCACCGTGACAATTCGCACTACAAAGGTCGCCAGCTGACCGAGAAGATGAAGGAACTGATTCCGCGGCAGATGTTCGACGTGGCAATCCAGGCCGCCATTGGCGGGCAGATTGTGGCGCGGACAACCGTCAAGGCGCTCAGAAAGAACGTATTGGCCAAATGCTACGGTGGTGACGTCAGCCGTAAGAAAAAGCTGCTGGAAAAGCAAAAGGCCGGTAAGAAACGCATGAAGCAGGTCGGCAACGTGGAAATTCCACAGGAAGCCTTCCTTGCAGTGCTCAGGTTGGATAGTTAGGTCCTATGTCACTAAATTTCCCGCTGTTGCTGGTCATCGCCGTGTTTGTCTGCGGCCTGTTGGCGTTGCTCGATCTGTTGATCCTCGCTCCGCGCCGGCGTGCCGCCATCACCTCCTATCAGGGCAGCGTCAGCCAGCCTGACATGGTCGTGGTCGAGAAGCTGAACAAAGAACCGCTGCTGGTCGAATACGGCAAGTCGTTCTTTCCGGTGTTGTTCATCGTGCTGGTGCTGCGTTCGTTCCTGGTGGAGCCGTTCCAGATTCCTTCCGGTTCGATGAAGCCAACCCTGGATGTCGGCGACTTCATCCTGGTGAGCAAGTTTTCCTACGGGATCCGCTTGCCGGTGATTGACAAGAAAGTCATCGAAGTCGGTGATCCGCAGCGCGGCGATGTCATGGTGTTCCGCTACCCGAGCGATCCGAACGTCAACTACATCAAGCGTGTGGTCGGCCTGCCGGGCGACACGGTTCGCTACACCGCCGACAAGCGCCTGTTCGTCAACGGTCAGTCGATTGCCGAGCAACTGGTCGGCTCCGAGCCGGGTACGCTGGGCAGCGCCGAGCTCTACAAGGAAAAACTCGGTGCGGCCGAGCACATGATCCGCAAGGAAATGAGCCGCTACCGCGCCATGCCGGACCATTCGTGGACCGTGCCGGCCGGGCACTACTTCATGATGGGCGACAACCGCGACAATTCGAACGACAGTCGCTACTGGGATGATCCGAACATTCCCAAGGATCTGCTGGGCATGGTTCCCGACAAGAATATCGTCGGCAAGGCCTTCGCGGTCTGGATGAGCTGGCCGGAACCAAAACTCAGTCACCTGCCGAATTTCTCGCGGGTTGGCCTGATCAAGTAATCAAACACGGCGCTGTTGAACACAGCGCCGAATGCGTTTCTGGAACCTGAAGAAGGTGACGGAAAAAGCATGAAGCCAATGATATTCAGGACGTTATTTTTGAACACAGCGTTAATTGTCCCAAGCCTGCGCCGCCTCATGGCGATGGCAGTGCAATCGAACCACGAACTCAGCGTGGGTAAACCGTGAGCGTCTCCTTAAGCCGTCTAGAGCGTCAGCTCGGCTACACCTTCAAGGATCAGGAACTGATGGTCCTGGCCCTGACTCACCGCAGTTTTGCCGGGCGTAACAACGAACGCCTGGAATTCCTCGGTGACGCCATCCTCAACTTCGTCGCCGGCGAGGCACTGTTCGAGCGCTTCCCGCTGGCCCGCGAAGGCCAGTTGTCGCGTTTGCGCGCGCGCCTGGTGAAAGGTGAGACCCTGGCCGTACTGGCCCGTGGTTTCGATCTGGGCGAATACCTGCGCCTGGGTTCCGGTGAGCTGAAAAGCGGCGGTTTCCGTCGCGAGTCGATCCTGGCCGATGCCCTTGAAGCGCTGATCGGTGCGATCTACCTCGATGCCGGTATGGAAATGGCCCGCGAGCGTGTGCTGGCCTGGCTGGCCGGCGAGTTCGAAGGCCTGACGCTGGTCGACACCAACAAGGATCCGAAGACCCGCCTGCAGGAATTCCTGCAGTCCCGTGGTTGCGAGCTGCCGCGTTACGAAGTGGTGGATATCCAGGGTGAGCCGCATTGCCGGACGTTCTTCGTCGAATGCGAAATCATCTTACTGAACGAAAAAAGCCGAGGTCAGGGTGTGAGCCGTCGTATTGCCGAACAGGTAGCGGCCGCCGCAGCACTGATTGCCCTGGGTGTGGAGAATGGCAATGACTGATACAAACGCAACTCGCTGTGGCTATGTTGCCATCGTCGGCCGTCCGAACGTGGGCAAGTCCACGCTGCTGAACCACATCCTGGGTCAGAAGCTGGCGATCACCTCGCGCAAACCGCAAACCACCCGCCACAACATGCTCGGCATCAAGACCGAGGGCGATGTGCAGGCGATCTACGTCGACACCCCCGGCATGCACAAGGGTGGCGAGAAGGCCCTGAACCGCTACATGAACAAGACCGCTTCGGCGGCGTTGAAAGACGTCGACGTGGTGATCTTCGTGGTCGACCGCACCAAGTGGACCGACGAAGACCAGATGGTTCTCGAGCGCGTCCAGTACGTAACCGGCCCGCTGATCGTGGCGCTGAACAAGACCGACCGCATCGAAGACAAGGCCGAGCTGATGCCGCACCTGAGCTGGTTGCAGGAGCAGCTGCCGAATGCGCAGATCATCCCGATTTCCGCACAGCACGGGCACAACCTCGATGCACTGGAGCGCGTGATCGCCGAGCGCCTGCCGGAAAACGATCACTTCTTCCCGGAAGACCAGATCACCGACCGCAGCAGCCGCTTCCTCGCCGCTGAACTGGTTCGCGAGAAAATCATGCGCCAGATGGGCGCCGAGCTGCCGTACCAGATCACCGTCGAGATCGAAGAGTTCAAGCAGCAGGGCAAGACCCTGCACATCCATGCCTTGATCCTCGTCGAGCGCGACGGCCAGAAGAAGATCATCATTGGCGACAAGGGCGAGCGCATCAAGCGCATCGGCACCGAGGCGCGCAAGGACATGGAGCTGCTGTTCGACTCCAAGATCATGCTCAACCTGTGGGTCAAGGTTAAGGGCGGCTGGTCCGATGACGAGCGTGCGTTGCGTTCGTTGGGTTATGGCGACTTGTAAACCCGATTGGCGTTGCACCGTAGAACCCTGTGGGAGCGGGCTTGCCCGCGATGAGGATGTAACATTCAATAGAGAGGTTGAATGTGAAGCCGCCATCGCGGGCAAGCCCGCTCCCACATTGATTTCTGGTTGTCTGTAAACCTGCGTTCCATTGAGATCGGCGATTCCCATGTCCCAACCCATCCCGCAACCCGCCTACGTCCTGCACTCCCGCGCCTACCGCGAAACCAGTGCATTGGTGGACTTCCTCACGCCGCAAGGCCGGCTGCGGGCGGTGTTGCGCAGCGCGCGGGGCAAGGCCGGGACGTTGGCGCGGCCATTCGTGCCGCTGGAAGTGGAGTTTCGCGGCAAGGGCGAGTTGAAGAATGTCGGGCGCATGGAAAGTGCCGGGGTTTCCACCTGGCTCAATGGCGAGGCGTTGTTCAGTGGCCTTTACCTCAATGAACTGCTGATTCGCCTGTTGCCCGCTGAAGATCCGCTCCCCTCGGTGTTCGACCATTACGCCGCGACTTTGCTGGCGCTGGCTGAAGGTCGGCCGCTGGAGCCCTTGTTGCGCTCCTTCGAGTGGCGCTTGCTCGATGACCTCGGCTACGGTTTTTCCCTGACGGCTGATATTCATGATCAACCCATCGCTCCGGACGGTCTCTACCGTTTGCAAGTGGATGCGGGGCTTGAACGTGTCTATCTGCTGCAACCGGGCCTGTTCAACGGTGCCGAACTGTTGGCCATGGCTGACGCCGACTGGTCCGCCCCCGGCGCACTGTCTGCCGCCAAGCGTCTGATGCGCCAGGCACTGGCCGTTCACTTGGGTGGCCGTCCACTTGTCAGTCGCGAGCTGTTTCGCAAGCCCTGATCACCCCGTATGCTGTGCACCGAACTTTCTCTTCTTCTGGAGCGTTTTCCGTGACCACCAGCACCCGTATTCTTCTTGGCGTGAACATCGACCACGTTGCCACATTGCGTCAGGCCCGGGGCACCCGTTACCCGGACCCGGTCAAGGCAGCACTGGACGCGGAAGAGGCGGGCGCTGACGGCATCACCGTGCACCTGCGCGAGGACCGTCGGCACATTCAGGAACGCGACGTTCTGATACTCAAGGACGTGCTGCAAACCCGCATGAATTTCGAAATGGGCGTCACCGAAGAAATGATGTTGTTCGCCGAGCGCATCCACCCGGCGCACATTTGCCTGGTGCCGGAAACCCGTCAGGAGCTGACCACCGAAGGCGGCCTGGACGTGGCGGGGCAGGAAGCGCGGATCAAGGCGGCGGTCGAGCGTCTGTCGAAGATCGGCTGCGAGGTGTCGCTGTTCATCGATGCCGATGAGCGTCAGATCGAAGCTTCCCGTCGCGTTGGCGCACCGGCCATCGAGCTGCACACCGGGCGTTATGCCGATGCCGAGACGCCGACCGACGTCGCCGAAGAACTCAAGCGCGTGGCCGATGGCGTGGCGTTTGGTTTGGCCCAGGGCCTGATCGTCAATGCCGGCCATGGCCTGCACTATCACAACGTTGAAGCCGTGGCGGCGATCAAGGGCATCAACGAGCTGAACATCGGCCATGCGCTGGTGGCCCATGCGCTGTTCGTTGGCTTCAAGTCGGCGGTTTCGGAGATGAAGGCGCTGATTCTGGCGGCGGCCGCCAAGGCCTGAAGAACGACACAAAACCCTGTGGGAGCGAGCTTGCTCGCGATGAGGTCCTTTCAGTCAGCATAGGTGGTGACTGTCAGGCCGCTATCGCGAGCAAGCTCGCTCCCACAATGATTTTGGGTGGCAGTCAGAGCGGCGCAGGCTCCTGCGCCGGCTTGCTCTTGTCGATACCCGGAACCACCAGCTTGCCCTCGGCGACCTGATCGCCTTCAAGCTGCGGCTGCGTGACCCAGGTCAGGATGTCGTAGTAGCGACGGATGTTCGCCACGAAGTGCACCGGCTCGCCGCCACGGGCGTAGCCGTAACGGGTCTTGCTGTACCACTTCTTTTCCGACAGGCGCGGCAGGATCTTTTTCACATCCAGCCATTTGTCCGGGTTCAACCCTTCCTTGGCCGCCAGTTTGCGTGCGTCATCCAGGTGCCCGCTGCCGACGTTATAGGCCGCCAGGGCAAACCAGGTGCGGTCCGGTTCCTGGATCGAATCGTCCAGTTGTTCCTTCATGTAGGCCAGGTACTTGGCGCCGCCCATGATGCTCTGCTTGGGATCGAGGCGGTTGGACACGCCCATGGCCTGCGCGGTGTTCTGGGTCAGCATCATCAGGCCGCGCACACCGGTCTTGGAGGTGACGGCCGGTTGCCACAGCGATTCCTGGTAACCGACCGCCGCGAGCAGGCGCCAGTCGACTTTCTCTTTCTTGGCGTAGGCCTTGAAGTGCTGTTCGTACTTGGGCAGGCGTTGCTGCAAGTGCTGGGCAAAGGTGGTGGCGCCCATGTAGCCGAGGACGTCGACGTGCCCGTAGTAGCGGTCCTTGAGACGTTGCAGGGTGCCGTTTTTCTTGACCTTGTCGAGGTACTCGTTGATTTCGTTGAGCAGGCTGTTGTCTTCGCCCGGCGCAACGGCCCAGCTCTGGTTGCTGGCGTCACCGAGGTCGAAGGCGACCCGGATGTTGGTGAAGTACACCTGGTTCATTGCCACTTCGTTGGAGTCGACCAGAGTCAGGTCGATCTGGCCTTCGTCGACCATGCGCAGGAGATCGACGACCTCGACCGCGTCAGACTCTTCGTATTCGATGCCGGGAAATTTCTGTTTAAGCTGCGCCAGTTGTTCGGCGTGGGTGCTGCCCTTGAGCACCATGATCTTCTTGCCCACCAGATCCTTCGCGTCGGTCGGCCGTGACTGGCCGTTGCGGTAGATGACCTGCGGGGTGACTTCCAGGTAGGAGTGCGAGAAGCGCACCTGCTTCTTGCGTTCTTCGCTGCTGACCAGGCCGGCAGCCGCCAGCACCGGGCCGTTGGGCTTGCCGACCTGGTTGAACAGGTCATCGAGGTTGTCGGCGGTCTCGATCTTGAGCTCGACCCCCAGATCGTCGGCGAAGCGCTTCACCAGCTCGTATTCGAAGCCGGTTTCACCGTTGCGATCCTGGAAGTAGGTGGCGGGGCTGTTTCGGGTGACCACCCGCAGCACACCATCCTCCTTTACGCGCTCGAGCGTGTTGGGTTCATCAACACAGCCACCGAGCATCAGGAAGAGTCCGGTTGCGATCAGCCATTTGGCGTACCGCGGACGCAAAGCCGTTGGGGAAAACATCTGCGCAGTATACGCAAAGGACCACGGGCGCCATATCTCGACAGCGAGGGGCTTGTCTGCTAGCGATCACAAAACCAGGCGAAACCCCGCAGGAATGGGCATTTCCTGCATTTTGTTACAGTAAAAATAAGCGTTCATCCAATCGCCGATTAACCTGACTTTCGAGGCAGAAACACAGAATGGCACCCGAGTGCAACCGTGCGTAGCGTTTCGGGTGATGTCGCGGGCTGTTTAGGCTAGAATGCACGGCCTCAAAGCACACCCCTTCCCGAGGCTGTCCCGAAGATGTTGATCCTGCGCGGCGCTCCTGCCCTTTCTGCCTTTCGCCACAGCAAGCTCCTTGAGCAACTGAGCCAGAAGGTTCCGGCTGTCAGTGGCCTGTATGCTGAATTCGCTCACTTCGCCGAAGTTACCGGCGTCCTGACCGGCGACGAACAGCAGGTGCTTGCGCGCCTTCTGAAGTACGGTCCAAGCGTTCCGGTACAAGAACCGACCGGTCGTCTGTTTCTGGTACTGCCGCGTTTCGGCACCATCTCGCCGTGGTCGAGCAAGGCCAGCGACATCGCTCGCAACTGCGGCCTGACCAAGATCCAGCGCCTGGAACGCGGTATCGCGTTCTACGTGACCGGCCAGTTCAGCGACGCTGAAGCCCAGCTGGTTGCCGATGTGCTGCACGACCGCATGACCCAGATCGTCCTGGGCAACCTCGAACAGGCCGCCGGCCTGTTCAGCCACGCCGAACCGAAACCCCTGACCGCCATCGACGTGTTGGGTGGCGGCCGCGCCGCGCTGGAAAAAGCCAACACCGAGCTGGGCCTGGCCCTGGCCGAAGACGAGATCGATTACCTGGTCAACGCCTTCGTCGGCTTGAAGCGCAACCCGCACGACATCGAACTGATGATGTTCGCCCAGGCGAACTCCGAGCACTGCCGTCACAAGATCTTCAACGCCAGTTGGGACATCGACGGCCAGAGCCAGGAAAAAAGCCTGTTCGGCATGATCAAGAACACCTACCAGATGCACAGCGAAGGCGTCCTGTCGGCTTACAAGGACAACGCTTCGGTGATCGTCGGTTCCGTGGCCGGTCGCTTCTTCCCGGACCCTGAAACCCGCCAGTACGGCGCGGTGCAGGAACCGGTGCACATCCTGATGAAGGTCGAGACCCACAACCACCCGACCGCGATTGCTCCGTTCCCCGGCGCGTCCACCGGTTCCGGTGGCGAAATCCGCGACGAAGGCGCGACCGGCCGTGGCGCCAAGCCAAAGGCTGGCCTGACCGGTTTCACCGTGTCGAACCTGCAGATCCCGGGCTTCGAACAGCCGTGGGAAGTGCCGTACGGCAAACCCGAGCGCATCGTTACCGCGCTGGACATCATGATCGAAGGCCCGCTGGGCGGCGCTGCGTTCAACAACGAATTCGGTCGTCCGGCCCTGACCGGCTACTTCCGTACCTTCGAGCAGTCGATCACCACCCCGCACGGTGACGAAGTTCGCGGTTACCACAAGCCGATCATGCTGGCTGGCGGCATGGGCAACATCCGTGAAGAACACGTCCAGAAAGCCGAGATCCTGGTCGGCTCCAAGCTGATCGTGCTCGGCGGCCCGGCGATGCTCATCGGCCTGGGTGGCGGCGCGGCTTCCTCCATGGCCACCGGCACCAGCTCGGCAGACCTGGACTTCGCTTCGGTACAGCGCGAAAACCCTGAGATGGAACGTCGCTGCCAGGAAGTCATCGACCGTTGCTGGCAACTGGGTGACAAGAACCCGATCAGCTTCATCCACGACGTAGGTGCGGGCGGCCTGTCCAACGCCTTCCCGGAACTGGTCAACGACGGCGACCGTGGTGGCCGTTTCGAACTGCGCAACATTCCAAACGACGAGCCGGGCATGGCCCCGCACGAAATCTGGTCCAACGAATCCCAGGAGCGTTACGTCCTGGCGGTCGGCCCGGCTGACTTCGAGCGCTTCAAGGCGATCTGCGAACGCGAGCGTTGCCCGTTCGCCGTGGTCGGCGAAGCCACTGCCGAACCACAGCTGACCGTCACCGACAGCCACTTCGGCAACAGCCCGGTGGACATGCCACTCGAAGTATTGCTGGGCAAGGCGCCGCGCATGCACCGTTCGGTGGTGCGTGAAGCCGAACTGGGCGACGACTTCGATCCGTCGACCCTGAACATCGCCGAGTGCGTCGAGCGTGTTCTGCATCACCCGGCCGTGGCCAGCAAGAGCTTCCTGATCACCATCGGCGACCGCACCATCACCGGCCTCGTGGCCCGTGACCAGATGGTCGGCCCGTGGCAGGTGCCGGTGGCCGACGTTGCCGTCACCGCCACCAGCTTCGACGTCTACACCGGTGAAGCGATGGCGATGGGCGAGCGTACTCCGCTGGCGCTGCTGGACGCTCCGGCGTCGGGCCGCATGGCCATCGGCGAAACCCTGACCAACATCGCGGCTTCGCGCATCGGCAAGATCTCCGACATCAAACTGTCGGCGAACTGGATGTCGGCGGCCGGTCACCCGGGCGAAGACGCGCGTCTGTACGACACCGTGAAAGCGGTCGGCATGGACCTGTGCCCTGAGCTGGGCATCACCATTCCGGTGGGCAAGGACTCGATGTCCATGGCCACGCGCTGGAACGATGAAGGCGTGGACAAGTCCGTGACTTCGCCGATGTCGTTGATCGTGACCGGTTTCGCGCCAGTGACGGACATCCGTCAGACCCTGACCCCGCAACTGCGCATGGACAAGGGCACCACCGACCTGATCCTGATCGACCTCGGTCGCGGCCAGAACCGCATGGGCGCCTCGATCCTCGCACAGGTTCACGGCAAGCTCGGCAAGCAGGCTCCGGACGTCGATGACGCCGAAGACCTGAAGGCCTTCTTCGCGGTGATCCAGGGCTTGAACGCCGACGGCCACCTGCTGGCTTACCACGACCGTTCCGACGGCGGCCTGCTGACCAGCGCCGTGGAAATGGCCTTCGCTGGCCACTGCGGCCTGAGCCTGAACCTCGACGGTCTGGCGGAAACCTCCGCCGACATCGCCGCCATCCTGTTCAACGAAGAACTGGGTGCGGTGATCCAGGTTCGCCAGGACGCCACCCCGGACATCCTCGCGCAGTTCAGCGCTGCCGGCCTGGGCGATTGCGTGTCGGTGATCGGTCAGCCAATCAACAATGGCGAGATCAGCATCACCTTCAACGGTGACACCGTGTTCGAAGGCCAGCGTCGGCTGCTGCAACGCCAGTGGGCCGAAACCAGCTACCAGATCCAGCGCCTGCGTGACAACGCCGACTGCGCCGATCAGGAATTCGACGTACTGCTGGAAGAAGACAACCCGGGCCTGAGCGTCAAGCTCAGCTACGACGTCAACCAGGACGTCGCCGCGCCTTACATCAAGAAAGGCATCCGCCCACAGGTTGCCGTGCTGCGTGAGCAGGGCGTCAACGGTCAGGTGGAAATGGCGGCCGCGTTCGACCGCGCCGGTTTCAACGCGATCGACGTGCACATGAGCGACATTCTGGCCGGCCGTGTCGACCTGAACGAGTTCAAGGGCCTGGTCGCTTGCGGCGGTTTCTCCTACGGCGACGTACTGGGTGCCGGTGAAGGCTGGGCCAAGTCGGCACTGTTCAACAGCCGTGCCCGCGATGCGTTCCAGGGTTTCTTCGAGCGTAACGACAGCTTCACCCTCGGCGTGTGCAACGGTTGCCAGATGATGTCCAACCTGCACGAGCTGATTCCGGGCAGCGAGTTCTGGCCGCACTTCGTGCGTAACCGTTCCGAGCAGTTCGAAGCCCGTGTCGCGATGGTGCAGATCCAGGAGTCGAACTCGATCTTCCTGCAAGGCATGGCCGGTTCGCGTATGCCGATCGCCATCGCCCACGGCGAAGGTCATGCCGAGTTCGCCAGCGAAGAGGCACTGCTGGAGGCCGATCTGTCCGGTTGCGTGGCGATGCGTTTCGTCGACAACCACGGCAAGGTCACCGAAAGCTACCCGGCGAACCCGAACGGCTCGCCGCGCGGGATCACCGGGTTGACCAGCCGCGACGGTCGCGTAACGATCATGATGCCGCACCCGGAGCGTGTGTTCCGTGCCGTGCAGAACTCGTGGCGTTCGGATGAGTGGAAGGAAGATGCACCGTTGATGCGCATGTTCCGTAACGCTCGCGTGTGGGTTAACTAAGCGCTGTGTACAAGCTCGGCTTTTTTGTTCCCGACAGTCATGTCGACGTCGTGAAGAGCGCCGTATTCGCCGCCGGTGGCGGGCGGATCGGCGCTTACGATCACTGCGCGTGGCAGGTGCTTGGCACTGGCCAGTTTCGTCCGCTGGACGGCAGTCAGCCATTCATTGGCGAGGCAGGGCAGGTCGAGCAGGTCGAGGAATGGAAGGTCGAGCTGGTGGTGGCGGATGAGTTGATTCGCGCGGTGGTGGCGGCTCTGAAGCAGAGTCATCCCTACGAGACGCCGGCTTATGAAGTGTGGCGGTTGGAGGATTTCTGATCTTCCTGGCTGCTGAAATGAGAAACCCGCTGAAAGAGATTTCAGCGGGTTTTTTGTTGCTCAGGATTTGCGGTGGGAGTTAGGGCCCTATCGCGGGCAAGCCCGCTCCCACAGGTTTTGCGTACAACATGAAACCTGTGGGAGCGG
>NZ_RWIR01000005.1 GCF_009764265.1 Pseudomonas sp. PB101 | reverse complement strand
GGAAGGAGACACGGATTGATCAAACGAACTATGATTTTTCATGGACTCGCCCTCGCTGTCGATGGCTGTTTAGACTGCCACCGTGGCGCATTGACGCCTCGGCTTGGGCGAGTCCATCCAATTACAGGTGTTGATCAGTAACCGACGGTAAACCGCTGCCGCGAATGCTTCGGTGCTTCAACCTCGTCGAGCAGCGCAATCGCATAATCGGCAAAGGTAATCCAGCTGCGCCCTTCGCTGCTCACCAGCAAATCATCCTGGCCGACGCGGAATTTCCCGCTGCGTTGCCCCTCGACGAACTCGGCCGATGGCGACAGGAAAGTCCAGTCCAGCTCCTTTTCCAGGCGCAGGCTCCCCAGGAACTCCGCCCCGGCACTGGCTTCGGCCTTGTACGCCTCCGGAAAACCTTTGCTGTCGATCACCCGTGTTCCGTCAGGCAACAACAGCGACCCCGCACCGCCGACGACCAGCAAGCGCTTGACCTCGGCCTTCTTCACCGGCCCGATCACGGCACTGGCCGGCAAGGTCGCGAAATGGGCTGCGCTGATGACGACGTCGTGCCCCTCGATGGCCGCCTGCAAGGCACTGGCATCCAGAGCATCGACGTTGCGCGTGACCACACCCGCACGCTGGCCGATTTTCGCCGTGTCGCGGGCGATCGCGGTAACGCTGTGACCGCGACGCAGGGCTTCTTCCAGCAGTTGGCTACCGGCACGACCGGTGGCACCGATGATTGCGATATTGCTCATGACGTTCTCCAGTTGGCTTGAAAGTATTGAAATCAAAGTCTTGCTACCGCTTGAATCATTCACCCCACTTCATCTCGCCCTTGGCGACCTTGGCGCTCAGCTCCAGGGAGCTTTCATCGCCCAGGTTCGGGTAGCGTTTTTTCATCGCGGCGATCAACGCGGCAGAATCCCGGGCCTTGGCGGTTTCTTCGTCGAAGGCCTTGATGTAAGCAGCGGTGAACTGCACTGCCTTCAGTGAACGATCGATTTCACCGAGGTAATGACCGGGCACTACAGTCTGCGGTTTCAGGGTTTCAATGGAATGCAGCGTAGCCAACCAATCGGCATGGGACTGTGGCGTTTGCGTGTCGGCCATCCACACGTGGATGTTTTGCGCGACCACGACACCACCGACCACGGCCTTGATCGACGGAATCCACACAAAGCTGCGATCCGGCTGCGGGCCTTCGAGCCCCACCACCTGCAACTTCTGCCCTTCGAGAATCAGGCTGTCGCCCTTGAGCACGTCCGGCACGATGGTTTTGGCCGGCACATCGGCGCCCATTTTCGGCCCCCAGAACGCCAGTTTGCCGTCGACGGTCTGCTTGATATGGTCGACCGTCGGCTGCGACGCGAGGACCTTGGCCTTGGGGAACGCGGCCGTCAGGGTATCGAGGCCGAAGTAATAGTCCGGGTCACCGTGACTGATGTAGATGGTGGTCAGTTGCTTGCCGCTGGCGCGGATTTTTTCCACCACCTGTTCGGCCTGGGACTTGCCGAATTGTGCATCCACCAGGATCGCTTCCTTCTCGCCGCTGACCAGCACCGAGGTCACCGGGAAGATGGCTTTTTCGCCGGGGTTGTAGACATCCAGGGTCAGGGTCGAGGCGGCGGCATGGGCGGCGAAGCCGAGAGCGGCGCTGGCCAGTAATACGCGTTTGAAAGTGGTAAAACCGATCATTTGTTGCTCCATTGTCCGAATGGCTTTTGCCTTTTTGTAGGAGCGAGCTTGCTCGCGATGGACTCGAAGACGCCGCATTCAAGCGGTAACCCGCATCATCGTTAACGACCATCGCGAGCAAGCTCGCTCCTACAGTGGAACAGAGCTTAGTTGTCTGACTCAGTACAAAAAATGCGATGCTTGAACATAGTTTGTTTCTGAAAGCGGGCAAATCATGGATCGTCTTCAAGCAATGCGTGTGTTCGTCACGGTGGTCGACCTCGGCAGCCAGTCGGCCGCCGCCGATCACCTGGAGCTGTCACGGCCGGTGGTGTCGCGGTATCTGGCGGAACTGGAAGACTGGGTCGGCGCGCGCCTTATGCACCGCACCACGCGAAAATTGAGCCTCACCGCCGCCGGCAGCGAAATCCTGCCCCGCTGTCGGCAGATGCTCGATTTGTCCACCGACATGCAAGCCGCCGTCAGCGAACCGGACGAAGCGCCGCGCGGCCTGCTGCGGATCAGCGTCAGCACCTCGTTCGGCCAGGCGCAACTGGCCGATGCCATGACCGCGTACGTCAAACGCTACCCCGGTGTCAGCATCGACATGCAGATGCTCGACCGCACCGTGAACCTGGTGGATGAGCGCATCGACCTGGCGATCCGTACCAGCAACGACCTGGACCCGAACCTGATCGCCCGTCGCCTGACGGTCTGCCGCTCGGTGATCTGCGCCTCCCCCGCTTACCTGCGCGAGCATCCGGCACCGCAACGGGTCGAGGAGCTGAGCCTGCACAACTGCCTGACCCATTCCTACTTCGGCAAAAGCCTCTGGCATTTCGAGCAGGACGGCGAGCAGGTGTCGGTGCCAGTGCAGGGCAATATCAGCGCCAACGAGGCCAGCACGCTGTTGCGCGCCACGATCGCCGGCGCCGGGGTGGCAATGCTGCCCACGTACCAGGCCGGCGTGCACATCCACAGCGGCGAATTGATCCGCCTGTTGCCGGCGGCCGAACCGCGGCAAATGAACGTGTACGCGGTATATGCCTCGCGCAAGCACATGCCGGCGGCGTTGCGCAGCTTGCTGGATTTCCTGGTGCTTAGATTTCCGCAAGAACCGGAGTGGGATGTGGGGCTTTAGGACCCTGTGGGAGCGGGCTTGCCCGCGATTGCGGTTGATCATTCAACACTGTTGTCGACTGACCTGACGCCATCGCGGGCAAGCCCGCTCCCACAGGAGACATCAGCGTTCTGAATGTCGCGGTACATCCATGACTCGGCTTGCTGGCAACTCACAGGCGCTGACCTATGCTCAAAGTAATACCGAAAGGTATTCGTTCAGAGGTCAACGCCATGAACATCAAAACAAGAAGATACCTCGCCATCTTCATCACCTGTGCCGTCACGCTCGGGCTGTACGGCGCTGCCGCCTGGCGCGTCGAGCAACTGCGCAACCTGCCCCGTGAGTACGCAAGCTGCAACTTCGAGCGCTGCATTCCCCACAACGCCACCCTCAACGCCCTCCGATAACGAAGGGGGTCAGGCTTCGTTGTCCTGATCGGCCTTCAAGCGGTCGCGGAACGCCTTTGGCGAAATCCCCACACGACGCCGGAACAGGCGCGTGAAGTTGGTCGGATCGGAAAACCCCAACACGTCGGACATTTCATAAATGGTCATGCCGGTGTAGGTCAGCAATCGCTTGGCCTCCAGCAATTGCCGCTCGTGCATGATCTGCAGCGCCGGTTGCCCCGCCAGCTCACGGCAGGTGCCGTTGAGGTGGGACACGGAAATCCCCAGCCGGTGCGCCAGGTCCTCGACCTTGACGTGCTGGCGATAGGTCTCTTCCACCAGTTGAATGAAACCGTTGAGATACTCCCGGGCCCGCTGCGGTCGCACCATGGCGGTGCGACGCTGGATCACCTGGCGACTGACCCACACCACGATCACGCTGACCAGCGAATGCATGAGCATTTCCCGCGCCGGTTGATGGCTGGTGTATTCACTCTGCAAGGCACTGAACAGGCTGTTGAGGTACTCGGCGTCCTTGCCTGCCGGGTAACTTTCGGCCTGGGCCAGGGCGTTGACCGATTGCCCCAGCTGCATTTGCAGGTGGGCGATCAGCGGCGCGGCCAGGGTCACGACAAAGCCTTCCACGTCTTCGGAAAAGCGAAAGCCATGCACCGACAACGGTGGCAGGATCTGGATGGCCGGCTCTATCAATTGTGTACGCTTGCCTTCGATTTCAAGCTCGGCCTGACCTTTGAATACGAAGAGCAACTGACACAAATCAGCGTGGCGGTGGGGTTTGATTTGCCAATGATGTTCGCGGCTGCGTATGGAAATGGTTTCACAGTGCAGCAAGTCCGGGGTCGGCCAGTCCAGGCTTTCACCGTAGAGCTTGAACACCGGAATCGAAGGCAGGTCAGGCTTGTTCATCACTTCAATCCAGGTCTCGGAGTAGATGATGGGCGATAATCGCCCCGATTGGCAGAATGTACAGCTATCGGCTCAGTTTTCACCTTCAATTGACAGACCCGCAAGGGAAAAATGCAAGCACTCGATCCATAAAAATCATTCACCGGCCCTGGTCGCGTGAAGCTTGCGAGTCATAAAAACAATGAAAACGTTGAAAACCCAGGTCGCCATCATTGGCGCCGGCCCTTCCGGCCTGTTGCTCGGCCAACTGCTGCACAACGCCGGCATCGACACCGTCATACTCGAACGCCAGACCCCGGACTATGTACTCGGCCGAATCCGCGCCGGCGTGCTTGAACAGGGCATGGTAGAGCTGTTGCGCCAGGCCGGCGTGAGTCAGCGCATGGACGCCGAGGGGCTGGTCCACACGGGCTTCGAACTGGCCCTCGACGGGCGCCAGGTGCACATCGACCTGCATGCCCTGACGGGTGGCAAAAGCGTGATGATCTACGGCCAGACCGAAGTCACCCGCGACCTGATGGCCGCTCGTCGGGAGGCCGGTGCCCAGACGTTTTACCAAGCCGACAACGTCGTTCCCCATGGCATGAAAACCGACGAAGCGTTTGTCACTTTTGCGAAGGACGGCGAGCTGTATCGCCTCGATTGCGACTACATCGCCGGTTGCGACGGCTTCCATGGAGTGGCGCGCCAATCGATTCCCGCCGACAGCCTGAAAGTCTTCGAACGGGTCTATCCGTTCGGCTGGCTCGGGATCCTCGCCGATACCCCGCCGGTCCACGAAGAGCTGGTCTACGCCCGCCACGAGCGCGGCTTCGCCCTGTGCAGCATGCGTTCGTCGACCCGCACCCGTTATTACCTGCAGGTGCCCACCAGCGATCACGTCGATAACTGGTCCGATCAGCGCTTCTGGGACGAACTCAAGTCGCGCTTGCCACAAGCGCTGGCGGACAAACTGGTCACCGGCCCGTCCATCGAAAAAAGCATCGCGCCGCTGCGCAGCTTCGTGGTCGAACCGATGCAGTACGGCCGCATGTTCCTGGTCGGCGATGCCGCACACATCGTCCCGCCCACCGGCGCCAAGGGCCTGAACCTGGCAGCCAGTGATGTGAGTACGCTGTTCAACATCCTGCTCAAGGTTTACCGTGAGGATCGCCGCGATTTGCTGGAGAAATACTCGCAGATCTGCCTGCGCCGGGTGTGGAAGGCCGAGCGGTTTTCCTGGTGGATGACCTCGATGCTGCACCGTTTCGACGACCACGATGCCTTCAGCCAGCGCATTGCCGAGTCGGAACTGGAGTATTTCGTCGGCTCAGAGGCCGGTCGAAAAACCATAGCGGAAAACTACGTCGGGCTTCCTTATGAGGCTATCGAATAGCCTGCTATCGACTTACACTGGCGAGCATTCCCGCTCGCCTTGCCTCGTGCGGGTCAATCACTGCCCGCAGGTTTTCCCGTGACCAATCTCCACCAGCCTGACACACCCAAACCCGCCATCCGCAGCGTGCTGATCGCCCTGATGCTGGCGATCTTTCTCGGGGCGCTGGACCAGACCATCGTCGCGGTTTCGATGCCGGCCATCTCCGCGCAATTCAAGGACGTCAGCCTGCTGGCTTGGGTGATTTCCGGCTACATGGTGGCAATGACCGTGGCGGTGCCGATCTACGGCAAACTCGGCGACCTGTACGGGCGGCGCAAGCTGATGCTGTTCGGCATGGGCCTGTTCACCCTGGCGTCGGTGTTCTGCGGCATGGCCCAGAGCATGGAACAACTGGTCCTGGCGCGGATCTTCCAGGGCATCGGCGCCGGCGGGATGATTTCGGTCAGCCAGGCCATCATCGGTGACATCGTGCCGCCACGGGAACGCGGGCGTTATCAGGGTTACTTCAGCAGCATGTACGCGGTGGCCAGTGTGGCCGGCCCGGTGCTCGGCGGTTACATGACCGAGTATCTGTCCTGGCGTTGGGTGTTCTTGATCAACCTGCCGCTGGGCCTGGGTGCCTGGCTGGTGGCCCGTCGCACACTGGTGGGGCTGCCGGTTCCGCAACGCAAGCCGGTCATCGATTACCTGGGCACCGTGCTGATGATCATAGGGCTGACGGCGCTGTTGCTGGGCATCACCCAGGTCGGCCAGGGTCATTCGTGGCACAGCGCCGAAGTGCTGGCGCTGCTCGCTTGTGCGGTGCTGGTGCTGGGGCTGTTCGTCGTTCACGAGCGGCGGGCGCGGGAGCCGTTGCTGCCCATGCATCTGTTCGCCAACCGCAATGCGATCCTGTGCTGGTGCACGATTTTCTTTACCAGTTTCCAGGCCATCTCACTGATCGTGCTGATGCCGTTGCGCTTCCAGAGCGTGACTGGCGCCGGTGCCGACAGCGCCGCTTTGCACCTGTTGCCGCTGGCCATGGGCTTGCCGATTGGCGCGTACTTCGCCGGCCGTCGCACTTCGGTGACCGGGCGCTACAAACCGATGATCCTCACTGGCGCTGCGCTGATGCCCATCGCAATTCTCGGCATGGCGTTCAGCCCGCCGCAGGCCTTCGTGTTGAGCAGCCTGTTCATGTTGCTCTGCGGGATCTCATCCGGCATGCAGTTCCCGACATCGTTGGTGGGCACGCAGAACTCGGTGGAACAACGCGACATCGGCGTGGCCACCAGCACCACCAACCTGTTTCGCTCGCTGGGAGGCGCGGTCGGCGTGGCCTTGATGTCGGCGCTGCTGCTGGCGTTGTTGCAGGATTCCAGTTTCGCGCACCTGGCCAGTTCGACGCTGATTGCCGAAGGCAGTTCGGGGAATGTGTTGCTCGACGGTTTGAACGCCGCACCGGGCGAGGCGCAGAACGCCTTGCGCGCGGAGTTGTTGCTGACGTTCCGGCAGTTGCTGACGGTCAGTGCGGTGGTGTCGTTGCTGGGGCTGGCGGCGGCGATTGCCATGCCGAACATGTTGTTGCGCGGACGTGAGGACAAGGTTCGATAGGTAGACCGTGTTGCGGCCATCGCTGGCAAGTCGGATCGCCGCACCGCAGCTCCCACAAGTATTGATGTCGCTCACAAAATTTGTGGTCAACACTCAAACCTGTGGGAGCTGCGGTGCGGCGATCCGACTTGCCAGCGATGACGTCATGTCAAACACCTTAAATTCAAGGGCTGTAATACCCGACCGCCACCAGAAAATGCCCAACTTTCTTCAGGTAGGCATGCTTGTTCTCGACCTTGCCGGTCACCGGGTTTTTCCAGCGGTATTCGTATTCGCCGTAATCCTGCTTGCCCATCAGCGCCAGCATCGGCTCGCCCACCGGCTTGCCTTCCGGATCCACGATCTTGCTGAAGTCGGTATTGATCAGCCGCAGGTTGGTGCCGTGGGCCACGTACCGTTGGGTGTCCAGGTCGACGACAAAGACATACAGGTCATCCTGCAGGTAGCCGCCCTTGAGGGAGTTGATGGCCGTCAGGGTGCCCTTCTCGTCCCTGGCCAGATCGGTTGCCGCTTTGTTGAGCAAGGCCATGGCCTGTTCGGCGGAAGCCCGGGGCAGGTAATAACCGACCGCCAGAATCCGCTGGCCGATGCGCTGGTAGTAGACATGCTTGCGCTCGACCTTGCCGTCGTTCCAATTCTGCCAGCGATATTCCGCCTGCTGAATGCCATTGCCTTCCGGCACTTTCAGGGCGTCCTTGAAGGTTTTCTGCAAGTCCGGCCCGAGCACCTCCGATACGTCGCGGCCAATCAACGCCGACGAAGGCCCGCCGCTGGCAAGCATCACGCCCTTGGTGTCGAGCACGAAGACATAACGGTCCTTGTCGACAAACTCGCCCTGGCGACTGAATGCCGCAAACGCCTTGTCGCCATGCTCGTGGTAGTAGGCCAACGCTTTTTCCAGCAGGGCGATGGCCGCCTTGCTGTCGTCCTTTTCCGTCCCGGCCGCTTGCGCCTGCCCCAGGCAAAGCAAAAACATGCCGCACAGCAAGGCGAACCTATGCAAATACCCCATTGCGCATCCCTCGTTCCTGATGATGTTTCAAGAGCGTAGACGGCAATGGGGGATGCATGGATTTCAGCAGTCGCGGGTCTTCCCGGGCAGACGATTACTGCTTGGTGCGCAATTGCTGTTGCAGGTTCTGGATCTGCGCCTGAAGGGTATTGATGTTACGGGTGACCTGGCTGCGGAACGCATCGAACTCGGCAGTGTTGGTCGCGCCCTGCGCGGCGGCCGGACGGTTGTCCTGCACGCTTTTGAGCACGAGCATGTCTTGCTCGAGACGCTCGATGGCTGCGCTCGGGTTGCCTTGTTTCTTCAATGCGGTGATATCGGCGCCCAGGCTTTTGAGCTGCGCATCGAATTTTTCCGCGTCGGACGGGGCATTTTTCAGGGCGGTCAATTCCGCAGTCAAGGCTTTGACCTCGGCCTGCAACTGCGTATTGGTCGCCTGGTGTTCGCTGTCCTGAGCGGTCAACTGCGCCAGGCGCTTGTCCGCCTCGGTGGTTTGCGCGGTCATTTGTGCCAGTCGCTTGTCCAGGTCCGAGGCCTGGCCGGCGACGCCTTGCTGTTGGGTGCTCTGGTCCTGGAGCTTGCTTTCCAGCTGGCGGATTTGCAGCTTCAAGGCCTCGCTGTCGGTGCTGACACTGGTCTGGCTGGCAACCACCTTGCCGGAAATATCCTGCAGGCGCCCTGCCGCTTCCTCGCTGATCCGGGCGAAACTTTCCTGGGTCGCGACCAATTGCTGTTCCATCAGGGAAATCTGCTGAAAGCTCCACCAGGCCAGGCCCGCGAACGCAAAGAACAACGCCCCGACCAACGCCCACAGCGGACCGGTGCTCGCCGCCTTGACCTTCACCACCGGTGCCGTGCGCGGGTGCACGACCGAGCGGACAGTGGGCGGATAATCGTCATCGAGAACGTCTGCACGCAGGCTCGGTACATCGTCGAAGTCGTCGTTGGCATCGTTTCGCATGGACATTGAATCAACCTTAATGAATCACATAATGGCTTTATGCCGCGCAGTATAACCCCACAGGCGCAACCATTGACCCCGAAGCCCGTATCCGGTTCAGAAAGGGGGGCGCGGTTTGAGCTTCATCAGCGAATATCCTGCGCCTTCCACCAGCCACAGTACTCATCAAGCGCGGTCCAGAGGCTGACCTTGGGATCGTAATCCAGATAATGCCGGGCGCGGCTGATGTCCAGGGTGAAATTTTTCTTCATGACCTGCATGCCCAGCCGCGACAGCGTCGGCTCGGGGCGCCCCGGCCACAACTTGCACACCCCCTCGTTGAGCGCCGCCACGCTGTAGGCCAGGCCGTAGGAACGATAACGGGTGACCTGTGGGACGTCCATTTTACGCATGACGTAATTGACCACGTCCCACAAGGGCACCGGCGCGCCGTTGCTGATGTTGTAGACCTTGCCCAGCGCCGAACCGCTGGCCAGCAAACTGCTGAGCAACGCCTCGTTGAGGTTTTGCACGCTGGTGAAATCCACTTTGTTCAGGCCGTTGCCGATGATCGCCAGGCGACCCTTGCGCTGCATGTTCAACAGACGCGGGAAGATGCTCATATCGCCAGCCCCGGTGACGAAACGCGGGCGCAGGGCCAGGGTTTCGAGGCCGAATTCCTGGGCGCCGAAGACTTTTTGCTCGGCCAGGTATTTGGTGGCGGCGTAATGATGCTTGAAACGCTTGGGCACCTGCTCTTCGGTCAGGCCCAGGTGATCGCGGCCATCGAAGTAGATCGACGGCGACGACAAATGCACCAGCCGCCGAACCCGTTGCTTCAGGCAGGCTTCGACTACGTTCTCGGTGACCTGGACGTTGCCCTGGTGGAAGTCCTGATAACGTCCCCATAAACCGACGGCACCGGCGCAATGCACCACGGCCTCGACGTCCGCACACAGTTCGCGCGCCAGTTCCGGGTCGCTCAAGTCACCCTGGATGAATTCGGCTCCACGACGTACCAGATGCTCCACGCTTTCGGCCCGGCGACCGTTGACCCGCACTTCCAGGCCCTGCTCCAGGGCAAAGCGCGCAAAGCGCCCGCCGATGAAGCCGCTTGCGCCGGTAACCAGAATCTTCATGTATTGCTCCGAAATATTTCGATTTGCGTATTACGTCAGGTCTTGACGCTGCGCGTCAGGCCAAGGGCACCAGCCATTGTTTCGATGCGCTGACCAATTGATCGGTGAGCATCCCCAGCAACTGGCCGCCATTGCGCCAATGATGCCAGTACAGCGGCACATCGATCGGCTTATCTGGCAGCAACTCCTGCAATACGCCCCTTTGCAGTTGCTCGCGCACTTGCAGTTCCGGCACCAGCCCCCAGCCGAGTCCGGCTTCCGTCAGACGAATGAAACCTTCGGAAGACGGGCACAGATGGTGTTCGAAACCACCCTCGACACCCAGGGACGCAAGGTAGCGATGCTGCAGGAAATCATCCGGGCCAAACACCAGCGCCGGGGTGCGGGCCAACTGATCGGCGCGTACGCCTTGCGGAAAATGCCGGGCAATAAAGGCCGGGCTGGCCAGTGCACGGTAACGCATGGCCCCCAGCAGCACGCTGCGCGCGCCGGCCACCGGGCGCTCGCTGGCGCAGACACAGGCGGCCACCTCACCGGCACGCATGCGCTTGAGGCCGACGGTCTGGTCCTCCACGACCAGATCCATCAACAGATGCTGCTCCGCGCAAAACGCCCCCACCGCCTGCGCCCACCAGGTGGCCAGGCTGTCGGCATTCAGGGCGATCCGCAGGCGTTCCGGCAAACCCTCTTCATCCAGCGCCGGCACCAGGCTTTGCAAATCCCGTTCAAGCAGGCGCACTTGCTGCACGTGGTTGAGCAAGCGTCGACCGATTTCCGTCGGCGTCGGCGGCGTGGCCCGCACCAGCACTGGCTGGCCGACCCGGGCTTCCAGCAGCTTGATGCGCTGGGATATCGCCGATTGCGACAGGCCCAGCACCTGGGCCGCCCGTTCAAAACCGGCCTGCTCGACCACGGCGGCCAGGGCAGAGAGCAATTTATAGTCGAACATCAGTTTTCCTAATGAGCGATCAGCAAGATTGGTTTTTCTTATACAGCCTTCCCAAGGACAATGACCAGCAAGAACTCTTGAACAAGGATCACCCACATGGCTGGCGAAACTTCATTGGCAACGCTGCTGCGCAGCATGAGCCCGCAACTCAATGCCGGCGAATACGTGTTCTGCACCCTGCGCGACGGTCAGTTGCCTGCGGGTCTGGAGATTGTCGGCAGCTTCCGCGAACAGGAAGGCCTGACCGTGATTCTCGAACGCGCTCACGCCGAACGCGCCGGGTTCAGCTTCGACTACGTCGCCGCCTGGATCACCCTGAACGTGCATTCGGCCCTCGAAGCGGTCGGCCTGACCGCCGCGTTCGCCACGGCATTGGGCAAGGCCGGCATCAGCTGCAACGTGATTGCCGGCTACTACCACGACCATTTGTTTGTCGGCCAGGCCGATGCCGACCGTGCCCTGCAGGTGCTGCGGGATCTGGCAGCCAACGCGGAGTAAAAAATCATGTGGCAAAGTTATGTGAACGGGTTGCTCGTGGCCTTTGGCCTGATCATGGCGATCGGCACCCAGAATGCGTTTGTCCTGGCGCAAAGCCTGCGCCGCGAACATCACCTGCCGGTAGCGGCGCTCTGTGTGGCCTGCGACGCTTTGTTGGTGGCGGCCGGGGTTTTCGGCCTGGCGACGGTGCTGGCACAAAACCCGACACTGCTGGCGATTGCCCGCTGGGGCGGCGCAGCGTTCCTGTTGTGGTACGGCAGCCAGGCACTGCGCCGGGCCTTTTCGAAGCAGAGCCTCGAACAGGGCGAAGGCCAGACCGTACGCTCGCTGCGCGCGGTGATGCTCAGCGCGCTGGCGGTGACGTTGCTCAATCCGCACGTCTACCTCGACACCGTGTTGCTGATCGGCTCCCTGGGCGCACAACAAACCGAGCCCGGCGCTTATGTCGTCGGCGCGGCCAGTGCCTCGCTGCTGTGGTTCTTCACCCTGGCGCTCGGCGCGGCATGGCTGGCACCCTGGCTCGCCCGCCCCAGTACCTGGCGAATTCTCGATCTGCTGGTGGCAGTGATGATGTTTGCCGTAGCGCTGCAGTTGATCACGGCCATCTGATTCGCGGAACCTCTATTCCACACAGTTGTTGCGTGGTTATGCCGCCCCCCCGGTGCTATGATCCGACTCCCTGCGCCGCAAAGAGTACAAACTCCCCGGCGCTTGTCTGGCCGCCCGTGATCGGCCTTGCGCTCACCGCAACTGACCTGATTAGGAGAATCAATATGGCTTTCGAATTGCCGCCGCTGCCGTACGCACACGATGCCCTGCAGCCGCACATTTCCAAGGAAACCCTGGAATACCACCACGACAAGCACCACAACACCTACGTCGTGAACCTGAACAACCTGGTGCCAGGCACCGAGTTCGAAGGCAAGACCCTGGAAGAAATCGTCAAGACTTCCTCGGGCGGTATCTTCAACAACGCCGCTCAGGTCTGGAACCACACTTTCTACTGGAACTGCCTGGCGCCAAACGCCGGCGGTCAACCAACCGGCGCACTTGGCGATGCCATCAACGCAGCGTTCGGTTCGTTCGACAAGTTCAAGGAAGAGTTCAGCAAGACTTCCATCGGCACCTTCGGTTCCGGTTGGGGCTGGCTGGTGAAGAAGGCTGACGGTTCCCTGGCCCTGGCCAGCACCATCGGCGCCGGCAACCCGCTGACCAACGGCGACACCCCGCTGCTGACCTGCGACGTCTGGGAACACGCTTACTACATCGACTACCGCAACGTTCGTCCAAAGTACGTCGAAGCGTTCTGGAACCTGGTCAACTGGAAATTCGTGGCTGAGCAGTTCGAAGGCAAAACCTTCACCGCTTAAGCTCGACGCCAGTCAAGAAAACCCGGCTTTTTAGCCGGGTTTTTTATTGCCCGGGATTTTCAGCGTTCGTCAGGGCCCCTTCGCGAGCAGGCTCGCTCCCACATTGGGTCGGTCTACACCGGACCACTGTGGGAGCGAGCCTGCTCGCGAAGAACGATAATGCGGTCAGCCTGCCAACTACTGCGGATCGACATTATCCAACGCACGATTCACCGCCAGCTCCGCCAGCATGATGATCTGCGCAATGGCCAACGCCATGTTGCGCTGAGGGCCGGTCAGGAAGGTGGCGAAATCACTCGCCATGACATTGGCCGAAGCCAGTGATTCACAGGCGTGGGCCAGCAGGGATTCGGTACCCATGTCCGGGACGATCATGAACATGGTGTTGGGGGTGTAGGGTTTGGTGGTGTTGTTGGGGGGATCGGGGATTAACTTATCCACTGAAATATTCCTATGCGGTGGGTGCCGCCCATTGCCGTTCTCACACGGCAAAGAGGTGGCAGCTATGTGCGAGGTGAGAAACCGGTCATAGGCACCCGGCCAGACATAAGTCTGCCCGCACACAGCCGCCATAACGCACTTACAGACAGCGTATAAGCTGGCGGCAATTATGCGGACACTGGCACTGGATGACTATGACTTGCCGGGTTCTCACACCCGATCGCTGAGTTTTCAGCGACAGCCAAAGGCTATTCAGCCCGCTTCCGACGGACAACCTGAAAACTGCGTGGGAAACTTCTGGCGCTTTCCTACACCGCGCCATCCCATGTGGGAGCGAGCTTGCTCGCGAAAAACGCCAGGACAACGCGGGCAATCAGGCAGCACGCGTTATCGTTGACGTCCATCGCGAGCAAGCTCGCTCCTACAGGGCCGGGCGCTTGTTAAAAGTGACTCGCCGTAAGGGCGAAACCATAAGTGGCCGTTACCGCAGAAACGGATATGCACTCCGTTAAAAACCCAAACCCACTCACCTTGCCCCACCACCACAGACAGCTAACATCAAACAAAAGGAAAATATCTACCCCCCGCCCCTCAAGTTGAAGGACTCGACAACCGACACAGTACTAATAGGCAAACTCGTCAAGACAACTGCAAATCGGCCAAGCTGCAGGCAAAATCCCCCAAGGATGATTGTCCCTTTGACTGCCATCACGGGATTGCCAATACTCATGGCAACTTGATGCTACCCGCACGGAACAAGGAATAACCCTTTGAAGCTGGAACTCAAGAACAGCTTGTCGGTGAAGTTGCTCCGGGTCGTGCTCCTGTCGGCATTGATCGTCGGCGTGGTCTTGAGCTGCGCACAGATCGTGTTCGATGCCTATAAAACCCGCCAGGCCGTCGCTGGCGATGCCGAGCGCATCCTCGACATGTTTCGCGACCCCTCGACCCAGGCCGTCTACAGCCTGGACCGGGAAATGGGCATGCAGGTGATCGAAGGCCTGTTCCAGGACGACGCCGTGCGCAAGGCCTCCATCGGCCATCCCAACGAAGCCATGCTCGCGCAGAAATCCCGCGAGCTGCAGCAATCGAGCAGCCGCTGGCTGACCGACCTGATTCTTGGCAAGGAACGCACCTTCACCACTCAGTTGGTCGGTCGCGGGCCTTACAGCGAGTATTACGGCGACCTGAGCATCACCCTCGACACCGCCACCTACGGCCAGGGGTTCATTGTCAGCTCGGTGATCATCTTCATCTCCGGCGTACTGCGCGCGCTCGCCATGGGGCTGGTGTTGTACCTGGTCTATCACTGGCTGCTGACCAAGCCATTGTCACGGATCATCGAGCACCTCACCGAAATCAATCCGGACCGCCCCAGCGAACACAAGATCCCGCTGCTCAAGGGCCACGAGAAAAACGAACTGGGCATCTGGATCAACACCGCCAACCAGTTGCTCGAATCCATCGAACGCAATACCCATCTGCGTCACGAAGCGGAAAACAGTCTGTTGCGCATGTCCCAGTACGACTTCCTGACGGGACTGCCGAACCGCCAGCAATTGCAGCAGCAACTGGACAAGATCCTCATCGACGCCGGCAAGTTGCAGCGCCGGGTCGCGGTGTTGTGTGTCGGCCTCGACGACTTCAAGGGCATCAACGAGCAGTTCAGCTATCAAACCGGCGACCAGTTGCTGCTGGCCCTGGCCGATCGCCTGCGGGGCCATAGCGGCCGCCTGGGCGCCCTCGCCCGCCTCGGTGGCGACCAGTTTGCCCTGGTCCAGGCCGATATCGAGCAACCCTACGAAGCCGCCGAGCTGGCGCAAAGCATTCTCGATGATCTGGAAGCGGCGTTTGCCCTCGACCATCAGGAGATCCGCCTGCGCGCCACCATCGGCATCACCCTGTTCCCCGAAGATGGCGACAGCACCGAGAAGTTGCTGCAAAAGGCCGAGCAGACCATGACGCTGGCCAAGACCCGGTCGCGCAACCGCTATCAGTTCTATATCGCCAGCGTCGACACCGAAATGCGCCGTCGCCGCGAACTGGAAAAAGACCTGCGCGATGCGCTGATCCGCAATCAGTTCTACCTCGTCTACCAGCCGCAGATCAGCTACCGCGATCACCGCGTGGTCGGCGTCGAAGCGCTGATTCGCTGGCAACACCCCGAGCACGGCCTGGTGCCGCCAGACCTGTTCATCCCGCTGGCCGAACAGAACGGCACCATCATCGCCATCGGCGAATGGGTGCTGGACCAGGCCTGCAAACAGCTACGCGAGTGGCATGACCAGGGTTTCAGCGACCTGCGCATGGCGGTGAACCTGTCCACGGTTCAATTGCACCACGCCGAACTGCCGCGGGTGGTCAACAACCTGCTGCAGATGTACCGCCTGCCACCGCGCAGCCTGGAGTTGGAGGTCACCGAAACCGGCCTGATGGAAGACATCAGCACGGCCGCCCAGCACTTGCTCAGCCTGCGCCGCTCCGGCGCGCTGATCGCCATCGACGACTTCGGCACCGGCTATTCGTCCTTGAGCTATCTCAAGAGCCTGCCGCTGGACAAGATCAAGATCGACAAGAGTTTCGTTCAGGACCTGCTCGATGACGACGACGATGCGACCATCGTTCGCGCCATCATCCAGTTGGGCAAGAGCCTGGGCATGCAGGTGATTGCCGAGGGCGTGGAAACCGCCGAGCAAGAGGCCTACATCATTTCCGAAGGCTGCCACGAAGGTCAGGGCTATCACTACAGCAAACCGTTGCCGGCGCGGGAACTGGGTGCCTATTTGAAACAGGCCCAACGCAGCAATGCCGCTATTTTGTAAACCCAGCCCCCTGTAGGAGCGAGCTTGCTCGCGATGGACCTGAGAGCAACACGTTCATTCAGAATGAACGCGTCATCGTTCACGTCCATCGCGAGCAGGCTCGCTCCCACAGCGAATAAGAAATATTTCCAGCTACAACCCTTTACACATAATGCGAAAGATTTGCATTATGTCGCAGTTTTGCGTGCGCATAGCACCACTCCACCCCCTCATCGAAGCAGGATGTTCGCCATGATTCGTATGCCTCTGGCTACCGCCAGTCTGTTGGCCATCGCTATTTCCCTCGCTGGTTGCGGCGAAGGCAAAGACAAAGACAAAGCTGCCGCGCCTGCGCCAGCTGCCAGCACTGCGGCTGCCCCGGCTACTCCAGCCGCTGCGCCTGCCGCTGCCGGTAAAGTCGACGAAACCGCTGCCAAAGCCGTTGTCGCTCACTACGCCGACATCGTTTTCGCCGTTTACAGCGATGCCGAATCCACTGCGAAGACCCTGCAAACCGCCGTCGACGCCTTCCTCGCCAAGCCGAACGACGACACCCTGAAAGCCGCCAAGGCTGCCTGGGTTGCCGCTCGCGTGCCTTACCTGCAGAGCGAAGTGTTCCGTTTCGGCAATACCATCGTTGACGATTGGGAAGGTCAGCTGAACTCCTGGCCACTGGACGAAGGCCTGATCGACTACGTCGACAAGTCCTACGAGCACGCCCTGGGCAACCCGGGTGCGACCGCCAACATCATCGCCAACACTGAAGTGCAGATCGGCGAAGACAAGGTCGATGTCAAAGACATCACCCCGGAAAAACTCGCCAGCCTGAACGAACTGGGCGGTTCCGAGGCCAACGTCGCCACCGGCTACCACGCCATCGAATTCCTGCTCTGGGGCCAGGACCTGAACGGCACCGGCCCTGGCGCCGGCAACCGTCCGGCTTCGGACTACCTGGAAGGCAAAGGCGCTACCGGCGGTCACAACGATCGTCGTCGTGCTTACCTGAAGTCCGTGACTCAACTGCTGGTCAGCGACCTGGAAGAAATGGTCGGCAACTGGAAGCCGAACGTGGCCGACAACTACCGCGCCACGCTGGAAGCCGAACCGGCTGAATCCGGCCTGCGCAAAATGCTGTTCGGCATGGGCAGCCTGTCCCTGGGCGAACTGGCGGGCGAGCGCATGAAGGTTTCCCTGGAAGCCAACTCTCCTGAAGACGAACAGGATTGCTTCAGCGACAACACTCACAACTCGCACTTCTACGATGCCAAGGGCATTCGTAACGTGTACCTGGGTGAATACACTCGTGTCGACGGCACCAAAATGACCGGCGCCAGCCTGTCGTCCCTGGTGGCCAAGGCCGACCCGGCTGCCGACACCGCCCTGAAAGACGACCTGGCCGCCACCGAAGCCAAGATCCAGATCATGGTTGATCACGCCAACAAGGGTGAGCACTACGACCAACTGATCGCTGCCGGCAACACCGCAGGCAACCAGATCGTCCGTGACGCCATCGCCGCCCTGGTCAAGCAGACCGGTTCGATCGAATCCGCCGCTGGCAAACTGGGCATCGCCGACCTGAACCCGGACAACGCTGATCACGAATTCTGATCAACGCTGGCTGAGTGAGAAAGGCGACCTTCGGGTCGCCTTTTTCATGCCTGTTTTTTGGGCGATGCTCATGGCCTCATCGCGGGCAAGCCCGCTCCCACAGTATCCGTGCTGAACACATGATCTGTGTGCACCTTCAATCCCTGTGGGAGCGGGGCTTGCCCGCGATGGCAGCGCCGCGGTCTCAAGTGAAAAACCCTGCCCCACATCAAGCAAACGATAATTCCTCTTATTCAATTTCCCATGCCCTGTTAGACTTTGCGCCCTTGTTTTGCTCGTCTTGCAGGATCTCTGATGCCCCCGCTGCCTCTTCGCTTGTCCGCACTGTTTCTGGCCCTGGGCCTGAGTGCCTGCGATGACGCCCCGAAATTCACCCAGGCCGAACCCGGTGAAGCCCGCTCAGGTGGCAGTGCGACGGTGCGCAAGACCGATCAGAACGCGTTTTCCATGCCCTCGGCGAATCTGCCACCGTCACGGCGAGTGGATTTCAGCGTCGGCAACAGTTTCTTCCGCAGCCCCTGGGTGATCGCCCCGTCGACGACGACCGCCCGCGATGGCCTTGGCCCGCTGTTCAATACCAATGCCTGCCAGGGCTGCCACATCAAGGACGGCCGCGGCCATCCGCCGACTGCGGACGATGTGAACGCCGTGTCGATGCTGGTACGCCTGTCGATTCCCGACGCCCCAGCGTATGCCGGGGTCATCGAACAGCTCGGCGTGGTGCCCGAGCCTGTCTACGGTGGCCAGTTCCAGGACATGGCCGTACCCGGCGTAGCCCCCGAAGGCAAAGTACGGGTCGATTACACTGCCGTGCCGGTGCGGTTCAAGGACGGCACCGAAGTCGAGCTGCGTAAACCGAGCCTGAACATCACCCAGCTGGGCTACGGCCCGATGCACCCCGATACGCGTTTCTCGGCACGCGTAGCGCCGCCGATGATTGGCCTGGGCCTGCTCGAAGCGATTCCCGACGAGGCGATCCTGGCCAACGCCGAGGCACAGGCCAAGGCGAACGACGGCATCGCTGGACGTCCGAACCAGGTGTGGGACGACGCCCAACAGAAGACAGTGTTGGGACGATTCGGCTGGAAAGCCGGACAACCGAACCTCAATCAACAAAATGTTCACGCGTTTTCCGGTGACATGGGCCTCACGACCAGCCTGAGACCCATGGATGACTGCACGGACGCGCAAACTGCCTGCAAACAGGCACCCAGTGGCACCGGCCCGGATGGCGAGCCGGAAGTCAGCGATAACATCCTGCGACTGGTGCTGTTCTACAGCCGCAACCTTGCCGTCCCGGCCCGTCGTGATATCAACGCGCCTGCAGTGCTGGCCGGCAAAACCTTGTTCTATCAGGCCGGCTGCCAATCCTGCCACACACCGAAATACACCACCGTCGCCAACGCCGCCGAACCTGAACTGGCCAATCAAGTGATCCGCCCGTACAGCGATCTGCTGCTGCATGACATGGGCGACGGCCTGGCCGACAACCGTACGGAATTCCAGGCCAGCGGCCGCCAATGGCGTACCCCGCCGTTGTGGGGCATCGGCCTGACACAGGCGGTCAGCGGCCACACCCAGTTCCTGCATGACGGCCGCGCCCGCAACCTGCTCGAAGCGGTGCTCTGGCACGGCGGCGAGGCGACGGCGGCGCAGCAACAGGTTTTGTCTTTCAATGCCGAGCAGCGCAGTGCGTTGCTGGCGTTCCTGAATTCCCTTTAACACGCATTCCACTCGCGGGAGCCCGACATGTTCCGTCCCAAACTGTTGTTCACCAGCCTTGCCGCACTCGCCCTGGGCGCCTGCTCGCCACAGGATCCGCAAGCAGTCACCTCGGCGGCCATCGCCAAGTCGGTGATCCTGCCGACCTACACCCGTTGGGTTGAAGCCGACCGTCAATTGGCGGTCAGCGCCCTCGCCTACTGCCAAGGCAAGGAAACCCTGGAAACGGCCCGTGCCGACTTCCTGCATGCGCAAAAAGCCTGGGCCGAGCTGCAACCACTGCTGATCGGGCCGCTGGCCGAAGGCAACCGTTCGTGGCAAGTGCAGTTCTGGCCGGACAAGAAGAACCTGGTCGGCCGTCAGGTCGAGCAACTGGTCATCGCCCAGCCGCAAATCGATGCCGCAGCGCTGGCCAAGTCCAGCGTCGTGGTGCAGGGCCTCTCGGCCTACGAATACATTCTGTTCGACAGCAAGCCTGACGTGGCCAATGCAGAACAGAAGGCCAAGTACTGCCCGCTGCTGGTCGCCATCGGTGAACGCCAGAAACAGTTGGCCGAAGAAATCCTGCAAAGCTGGAACAACACCGACGGAATGCTCGCGCAAATGAGCAAATTCCCGAACCAGCGTTATGCCGACTCCCATGAAGCGATCGCCGACCTGCTGCGGGTGCAGGTCACCGCCATCGACACCCTGAAGAAAAAACTCGGCACGCCGATGGGCCGCCAGAGCAAGGGCGTGCCGCAACCGTTCCAGGCCGATGCCTGGCGTAGCCAGTCGTCCCTGACCAGCCTGGAAGCCAGCCTCGCGGCTGCCAAAACGGTCTGGGAAGGTGTGGACAACAAAGGCTTGCGCGGCCTGTTGCCGAGCGAGCAGAAGCCCTTGGCCGACAAGATCGATGCAGCCTATGCCGCCTCGCTGAAACTGTTCGCCGGCATCCAGCGTCCGCTGACCGAAATGCTCAATGACGACGCCGGCCGCCAGCAACTCAACGAACTGTACGACAGCCTCAACGTTGTCCATCGCCTGCACGAGGCTGATCTGGCCAAGGCGCTGGGCATCCAGCTGGGCTTCAACGCCAACGACGGTGACTGATGAGGGCGAGTTCCATGCTGCGACGCCAGGCTCTGACACTAGGTAGTTTGTTGCTGGGAGCGGTGACGCTGGGCGGCTGGAAGCTGTTCAGGCAAAAGGACAAGAGTCCGTTGTTGCTTTCGGCGCGGGACGATACCGATGGCCGGCATTACGCCGTCGGTTATCGGCTCGATGGCACCCTGCAGTTCGCCACCCGCGTCGGCCAGCGTTGCCACGACATCATCAACCACCCGACACAGCCTATTGCGCTGTTCGTCGCTCGCCGTCCGGGTACCGAGAGCTACCTGATCGACCTGCGCGACGGCGCGCTCCTGCAAACCGTGGTGTCACAGCCGAACCGGCACTTCTACGGACACGCGGTCATCCATCACAGCGGCGACTGGCTGTACGCCACCGAAAACGACACCACCGATCCGGGTCGCGGCCTGCTCGGCGTGTACAAATTCGAGGGTGAACGGCTGGTGCACAGCGGTGAGATTTCCACCCACGGCCTCGGTCCGCACCAGGTGTCGTGGATGCCCGACGGCGAAACCCTGGTGGTGGCCAACGGCGGGATTCGCACCGAGGCCGAAAGCCGGGTGGAGATGAACCTCAACGCCATGGAGCCGAGCCTGGTCCTGATGCACCGCGATGGCACCCTGCTGAGCAAGGAAACCCTCGCCCAACATATGAACAGCGTGCGCCACCTGGCCATCGCCAGCGACGGCACCATCGTCGCCAGCCAGCAGTTCATGGGCGCGGCCCACGAGTCGTCGGAGCTGTTGGCGATCAAGCGTCCGGGTCAGCCCTTCGTCGCGTTCCCGGTGCCCGAGCACCAGTTGCAGGCCATGGGGCACTACACCGCCAGCGTCGCGATACACAGCGACTTGCGCCTGGTGGCGTTGACTGCACCACGGGGCAACCGGTTTTTCATCTGGGACCTGGACAGCGGTGAAGTACGCCTGGATGCACCACTGCCCGATTGTGCCGGGGTCGGCGCCGTGGCCGATGGTTTTGTCGTGACTTCGGGTCAGGGGCGCTGCCGCTACTACGACTGCCGCAAGGCTGACCTCGTCGCAAAGCCGCTGGAGCTACCCGCAGGGCTCTGGGACAACCATCTGCATCTGATGGCATAAATACCTCCCCTTGCAGGCGCTGACTTGCCAGCGATGGCAATCTCGAGAGCACCGTAAATTCAACGGCACTATCGCCGGCAAGCCGGCTCCTACAGGTTATGGAGTTCCAATAAACAGCCATTGGATTACCTGTCCCAGTCGCGGTAATGTGCGCGACTGTCTCACCTGATTTTCTCCAAGGAACTGGAATATGCTGCGTCGCCGCATGCTGATCATGTTGGGTGTTGTGCTGCTGATTGTGCTGGTCCTGGGCGCGTACAAAGCCTTCTCTGTCTACACGATGATTCAAGGCTTCTCTGCGCCCAAACCGCCGATCAATGTCGCGGTGGCCACCGCCACCGAACGTCCGTGGCAAGCCCGGCTGCCTACCGTGGGCACCCTGACGGCCCTGCAAGGTGTCGACCTGAGCCTGGAAATCGCCGGCACCGTCACCGACGTGCAGTTTGAGTCGGGGCAGAAGGTCAAGGCCGGCCAGCCGATCGTGCAACTCGACAGCGCCGTGGAATCCGCCCTCCTGGAAACCGCTCAGGCCGATCTCGGGCTGGCCCAGGTGGATTACGGTCGTGGCAGCCAGCTGGTGGGCAGCCAGGCGATTTCCAAGGGTGAGTTCGACCGACTCTCGGCGGTCCTGAAAAAGAACAAGGCCACGGTCAATCAGCTGAAGGCTGCGCTCGAGAAAAAACGCATCCTCGCGCCGTTCAGCGGCACCATCGGCATTCGCCAGGTGGACGTCGGCGACTACGTCGCCAGCGGCACCATGATCGCCACCCTGCAGGACCTCAGCAGCCTTTACGTCGACTTTTTCATACCGGAACAATCGGTGCCGAAGGTCGCCATTGGCCAGCCGGTACAGATCATCGTTTCGGCCTATCCGGCCCGGACGTTCCCCGGCAGCATCAGTGCAATCAATCCCAAAGTCGAAAACAGCACCCGTAACGTGCAGGTCCGCGCCACCCTCGCCAACCCCGATGGCAAGTTGCTGCCCGGGATGTTCGCCAGCCTTGACGTGCTCCTGCCCGACCCGCAACCACGCATCGTGGTGCCGGAAAGCGCGATCACCTACACGCTCTACGGCAACTCGGTGTATGTCGCCGTGCAAAAGAAGGGCGAAGACGGCAACCCGGAAAAGGATGACAAGGGCCAGCCAGTGCTGATCGCCGAGCGGCGTTTTGTCGAAACCGGCGAACGCCGCGAGGGGCAAGTGATAATCACCAAAGGCGTGCAGAACGGCGAGAAAGTGGTGACGGCCGGCCAGCTCAAACTGGATAACGGCGCACACATTGCCATCAGCGACGATAAAACCCTGGCCGAGCAGAACAGCCCGCCACGTGCGGACTGATCAAGGAATCCCCATGGCTTTTACCGACCCGTTCATTCGCCGCCCGGTTCTCGCAACCGTGGTCAGCCTGCTGATTGTGCTGCTGGGCTTCCAGGCCTGGAGCAAGCTGCCGCTGCGCCAGTATCCGCAAATGGAAAACGCCCTGATCACGGTGACCACCGCTTACCCCGGGGCCAACGCCGAGACCATCCAGGGCTACATCACCCAACCGATGCAGCAAAGCCTGGCCAGCGCCGAGGGCATCGACTACATGACCTCGGTGAGTCGCCAGAACTTTTCGGTGATCTCGATCTACGCACGCGTCGGCGCCAACAACGACCGTCTGTTTACCGAACTGCTGGCCAAGGCCAACGAGGTCAAGAACCAGCTGCCCCAGGACGCGGAAGACCCGGTGCTGAGCAAGGAATCTGCCGATGCGTCAGCATTGATGTACATCAGCTTCTTCAGCAAGGAACTGAACAACCCGCAGATCACCGATTACCTGTCGCGGGTGATCCAGCCGAAACTGGCGACCTTGCCCGGCATGGCCGAAGCCGAGATCCTCGGCAACCAGGTGTTTGCGATGCGCCTGTGGCTGGACCCGGTCAAGCTCGCCGGCTTCGGCCTCAGTGCCAGCGATGTGACCAACGCGGTACGCCAGTACAACTTCCTCTCGGCGGCTGGCGAGCTGAAAGGCGAATACGTGGTCACCAGCATCAACGCCAATACCGAGCTCAAGTCGGCCGAAGCCTTCGGCGCCATTGCGCTCAAGGTCGACGGCGACAGCCGTGTGCTGCTGCGCGATGTGGCGCGCGTGGAAATGGGTGCGGAGAACTACGACACCATCAGCTCGTTCGGCGGCACCCCTTCGGTGTACATCGGCATCAAGGCGACGCCCGGCGCCAACCCGCTGGACGTGATCAAGGAAGTGCGCAAGATCATGCCGGACCTTGAGGCTCAGCTGCCACCGAGCCTCAAGGGTGAAATCGCCTATGACGCCACCCTGTTCATCCAGGCCTCGATCGACGAAGTGGTGAAAACCCTGTTCGAAGCGGTACTGATCGTGATCGTGGTGGTGTTCCTGTTCCTCGGCGCCCTGCGTTCGGTGGTGATCCCGGTGGTGACCATCCCGCTGTCGATGATCGGCGTGATGTTCTTCATGCAGATGATGGGGTATTCCATCAACCTGCTCACCCTGCTGGCGATGGTGCTGGCCATCGGTCTGGTGGTGGACGACGCCATCGTGGTGGTGGAAAACATTCATCGCCACATCGAGGAGGGCAAGACCCCGCTGGACGCCGCCATTGAAGGCGCCCGGGAAATCGCCATGCCGGTGGTGTCGATGACCATCACCCTGGCGGCGGTGTATGCCCCGATTGGCTTCCTGACCGGCCTGACCGGTGCGCTGTTCAAGGAGTTCGCCCTGACGCTGGCCGGTGCGGTGGTGATTTCCGGCATCGTCGCCCTGACCCTGTCACCGATGATGTGTGCGTTCCTCCTGCGTCACGATGAGAACCCCAGCGGCCTGGCCCATCGCCTGGACATGATTTTCGAAAGCCTCAAGCGCCGCTACCAGAGCATGCTTCACGGCACCCTCAACACCCGGCCGGTGGTGCTGGTGTTCGCGGTGATCGTGTTGTGCCTGATTCCGGTGTTCCTCAAGTTCACCAAGTCGGAGCTGGCGCCGGACGAGGACCAGGGCATCATTTTCATGCTGGCCAACGCCCCGCAACCGACCAACCTCGACTACCTGAACACCTACACCGACGAGTTCATCTCGATCTTCAAGGCGTTTCCCGAGTACTACTCGTCGTTCCAGATCAACGGTTTCAACGGCGTGCAGTCGGGCATCGGCGGTTTCCTGCTCAAGCCATGGAACGAGCGCGACCGAACCCAGATGGCGATCCTGCCCGAGGTTCAGAGCAAACTGGAAAGCATCCCCGGGTTGCAGGTTTTCGGTTTCAACCTGCCGTCCTTGCCGGGCACCGGTGAAGGCCTGCCGTTCCAGTTCGTCATCAACTCCGCCAACGATTACGAACTGCTGCTACAAGTGGTCGACCGGGTTAAAAAACGCGCGATGGAGTCGGGCAAGTTCGCCTTTGTCGACGTTGACCTGGCCTTCGACAAACCGGAAGTGGTGGTCGATATCGACCGCGCCAAGGCCGCGCAGATGGGGGTTTCCATGCAGGATCTGGGGGGAACCCTGGCGACCCTGCTGGGTGAAGCCGAAATCAACCGTTTCACCATTGAAGGTCGCAGCTACAAGGTGATTGCCCAGGTCGAGCGGCCGTTCCGCGACAATCCGGACTGGCTGAACAATTACTACGTGAAGAACACCAAGGGCGAGCTGTTGGCATTGTCGACCCTGATCACCATCACCGACCGTGCTCGACCGCGTCAGTTGAACCAGTTCCAGCAGCTCAACTCGGCGATCCTGTCCGGCGTGCCGCTGGTGAGCATGGGGGAAGCCATCGACCTGGTGCGTCAGATCGCCCGGGAAGAGGCACCCGTCGGTTTTTCCTTCGACTACGCCGGGGCGTCGAGACAGTATGTTCAGGAAGGCAGTGCCCTGTGGGTCACCTTTGCCCTGGCACTGGCGATCATCTTTTTGGTGCTGGCGGCCCAGTTCGAAAGCTTCCGCGACCCGCTGGTGATCCTGGTCACCGTACCGCTGTCTATCTGCGGCGCATTGATTCCGCTGTTCCTGGGTTGGTCGAGCATGAACATCTACACCCAGGTCGGGCTGGTGACGTTGATCGGGTTGATCAGCAAACACGGCATTCTGATCGTCGAGTTCGCCAACCAGCTACGCAAGGACAAGGGGCTGACGGCACGGGAAGCCGTGGAGGAAGCGGCGGCCATCCGCCTGCGTCCGGTCTTGATGACCACCGCGGCGATGGTGTTCGGCATGGTGCCATTGATCATCGCCACCGGAGCTGGCGCGGTCAGCCGGTTCGACATCGGCACGGTCATCGCCACGGGCATGTCGATCGGGACGATGTTCACCCTGTTTGTACTGCCTTGCGTGTACACGCTGCTGGCCAAACCCGATAAACCCGAAGAACACCCTTGACCCTGTAGGAGCCGGCTTGCCGGCGATGGACTCAAGTGCGCCGCGTTTATCCAGTTCATACGCGTTATCGTTAACGACCATCGCCAGCAAGCCGGCTCCTACAAGGGACCGTGACCAAACCAATGAAAGCCCGAAAAAAAGGCCTCGCAAATGCGAGGCCTTTCATTTGGGCTTCAATCGGTTCAACTTTGCGGCCTCAATCCCTGAGAAAGTCCGAACATGAACAACAACAGGTCATGATCGGGTCGAGTGGCCACGGATGCCTTCGCAACCCGTGGCAACGGACAGTGATCTTCTGCGTTTACCGAGCTGAGCACCTGGGGGCGTGGTTGCTCCCAGGCTGCCATCGCGATTGATGCAACTGCCAAGGCTCCTACCAGAAACAAACCTCGTGCAATTTCGAGTTTCATCGCTATAAACCCTTGATAGCGCTGCCAAACGCCGTCTCATAAAAGTAGACGAGCTTTTTCCAGTCCGCATCGCTGAACGACGAGTGGCGACGCAATTGCTTCATGTCATGGGCTGCTGCGCGATAGGCAGTCAAACGCTGGCGGCATTTCTCCAGATCGATCAGGGCAATCTCGACCTTGGCCGACTCGCCTTCACCGGTCACGCGAACAAACACGTGCTTGATGTAGATGCAGCTGTGCTGCCAGCGGCCCTTGTGCATGCGGGCCAGGTTTTCAGCCAGGTCCTTGAGTACGCGGTCGTTGACGGCTTCACCATGGCGTTCGCGACCGCCACCTTCGTACCAGCGCTCGATTTCTTCAAAGCCATCCAGCGACTTGGTGACCAGCAAGGCACGCCATTTGTGCACCGGGTCGCGCTGTGCGCCGCAGAAAACGATGTGCGGAACCCTTACGCCAAGCGCGGTCACACCGATGAGCGCAGCTTGCTCGCGCAGTACGGTCGGCCGCCCGAAAGGGTGCAGCCAGCTGCGATGGATATGCCCGGTCTGACGCTTGACGTAGAGCAGTTGACCATCACTGCCCGTAACGCGTTGAACGCCGCTTTCCCCGCCACGACGGACGTTGGGTTCTTCTACCCATTCACCGCGCTGATTCCAGAAATAATCGAAGCGGTCCTGGGGAGCGACTTCCGTTTCTGCTGCACACTGCACTGCCATCCTGTTACCTCTTGCGTAATACGTAAACTCGCCACATGGCATAGAGCGGCAAAAAGTCCAGTTGTTCCTGGATGCGGAAACCCGCCTGTTCAAATTCCTTTTCTACAGTAGCGGCCGGTAACACAAACCGGTTTTGGTAACCTTCCTGCCCACGTGTTTTCTCTGAACGCTTGCGTTTCCAGGCCTTGAAGTTGCCATCGACCCACAGCGAAAGGATCACGCTGTCACGGGAAACGCGCTCGAATTCACGCAAGATAGCCAGGCGATGCTCGGCTTCACCGATGTGGTGGAGCAAGCGCATGCAAAAAATGCTGTCGACGGCGTTGTCCGGCAAGGCGATGTCGAATGCAGAAGTGTGCAAGGGTTGTACCCGTTTCACCACATCGGCCGGTTGCGCCTGGGTTGCTATCTTCAGCATGGACTCCGAGTTATCGGCGCCGATGATCACGCGGTTGGGCTTTTCCGCGAGCATGGGCCAGAAACGCCCTGCACCGCACGGCAAGTCGAGGACCAGGCCAGGCTCGCCCACCAGGGCCAGTGCCTTGCGTCCCAGTTGCACGTCACGCCAGTGAGACAATTTACGGCCGAGACCGTCCTGGTGCTTACGCAGATAACGCTGTGCGTGTTGATCGTCATACTTTTCGGAAAAATCGAGTTTGATCGGGCCGTCCATCATCAGGTCTCCTGAACTTCTGATAGCAACTACCTTAGGTATCAACGTGTCGGTGCCAAGTGATCCATTTGTGAAAAATTTGTCATGTTGACCTTGAAGTATTACAGGATTTTACAGAATTGACAGGGTTTGCTGGACGTCCGGCGCAACTGATCAGGCTCGCGACAACTCCACCTGAAAACGGCAGCCATTGGGCTCCATGGTGGTCAGGCTGACGCTCCAGCCCTGGTTTTCACAAATCCGCTGCACCAGTGAAAGCCCCAGGCCCAAGCCCTCCCCGCGCTTTTCGCTGCCCCGGACAAAGGGTTCGAACATCGCCTCGCGTTTTTCCTCGGGAATGCCCACACCCGAGTCTTCGACCAGGAAGCCCGTGCCCGTCAGGGTCAGGCGGATGAAGCCCTGTTCCGTGTAATGCAAGGCATTGCGCAGCAAGTTGCCCATCACCGCGTGCAGGAGCGTCGCGTTGTAGCTTTTGGCCTCAGGCTGGCCCGGTTCGAAGATCAGCTTCAACCCTTTGTTTTCAATGGGCCCGCGCCACAGGCTGAGCAAACCCTCGGCCACCTGGCTCAGCGGCTGTTGCGGGGCCACGCCGGTGTCTTCGCGCTGGGCACGGGCGAGCATCAGGAAGGTTTGCACCAGCTCACGCATTTCCTCACAAGCCCGGGCGATGCGTTCGACCTGAGCGCGACCGCGCTGATCGATACCCGGATTTTCCAGCAACAACTCGCAGGAACTGGCCAGGATCATCAGGGGTGTGCGCAATTCGTGGCTGACGTCGCTGGTGAACAAGCGCTCGCGGGTCAGGGCCTGGCGCAAGCGCCCGAGGGTGGCGTCGAAGGCCACGGCCAGTTCGCCCACCTCATCGGCGGCATAGTCCGGCGCCAAAGGGGGGGCCAGACCGAGCAACTGATCGCGATGGCGCACCTGGCGGGCCAGCCGCACCACCGGCGCCATGACCTTGCGCGCCAGGACCCAGCCGAGGAACACCGCCAGCGCCAGGCTCAGTACGAAACCCACCAGCACCACGGCAAACAGCACCCGCTCACGCTCTTCGAAGTCGCTCTGATCCTGCAACAGCACGTACCGTCGACCGTCGACGATCTCGACCATGGCGTGGTACGACAGGTTTTCACGGAACACTTCGTGAAAGCCCGGCTCCAGGTGCCGCAGATCCTTGGGCAACCTGAAATCGCCCGGCCCATTGCTGAAGTAGAACAATTGGTCCGGCTCGGGGCGATGGCTCCAGTCCGTGACATTGTCCATCAGCAACAAGCGCTGCAAATCGCCGCCCAAGCCAGCCGAAATCAGTTTTTCTTCCACCAGGTGCACGGTCGCGACGATACCCATGGCAAAGGCGCCCGCCACCAGTGCGCTCATCAGCGCAAAGGCAATGATGATGCGTTGAGAAAGGCTCTGCTTAAACTCCATCACGCCCCTCGGCCAAGCGATAACCCACACCGTGCACGGTCTGCAGCAACGGCTTGGCGAACGGTTTATCGATCACCTGGCGCAGTTGGTGCACATGGCTGCGCAGGCTGTCGCTGTCCGGACAATCGTCGCCCCAGAGTGCCTCTTCAAGAATTTCACGGCGCAGCACGTGCGGGCTTTTCTGCATCAGCACAGCCAGCAACTTCAGGCCGACCGGATTGAGCTTCAGCAGCCGGCCTTCGCGGGTGACTTCCAGGGTGTCGAGGTCATAGCTCAGGTCGCCGACCTGCAAGGTGCGTCGCCCGCCGCCCTGGGTCCGGCGCATGACCGCTTCGATACGCGCCGCCAGCTCAGACAGGGCAAACGGCTTGACCAGGTAATCATCGGCGCCGGACTTGAAGCCTTGCAGGCGGTCGTCCAGTTGATCGCGGGCGGTGAGCATGATCACCGGCGTATCGCGGCGCGCGTCTTCGCGCAGGCGCTTGCACAAGGTATAGCCATCGATGCCGGGCAACATGATATCGAGCACGATCAAATCGTAATGCTCGGTGGCCGCCAGATGCAGGCCCGACAGGCCGTCCTGCGCGCAATCCACGGTATAGCCTTTGAGCCCCAGGTAATCGGCCAGATTGGCCAGGATATCGCGGTTGTCTTCAACCAATAGAATTCGCATGGGTATCTCTCCGTCCACAGTAACGGCCGTCATGGCCCGCGCAGCTTAAGGCGAAGTTCAGCTCACGGCTAGGACTGAGTGAAGCGTAAAAGCGTGGAAACTGACCGTTTACAGCCTTGACGAGTTTTTCACCAGTGATTCACACCCAAACGACAAAAACGGGTTCAAACTCTGCGCGGCTGCGCATTCGAGAACACTTCACTGATCAAGGAACTAGCATGGTTTCGAGCCTTTCCCGCCCCGCTCCTCGCCCCCTCAATTTCTGGGTGTGCCTTGGAGTCCCCGCCATTGCTGCGATCATTCTGGTGTTGCTCGAATTGACCACGCTGGACATGGACCTGGCCAGGCTGTTTTACGACCCGGTCGCCGGGGACTTCATCGGACGCCACAGTTACTTCCTCGAGGACATCCTGCACGATCGGGCCAAGCAAGTGGTCATCGCCTTCTCGGTGTTTGCCATCCTCGGTTACATCGCTTCGTTCTTCATGGCCAGGCTCAAACCGTTCAAGCGAGAACTGGGTTGCCTGGTGCTGTCCCTGGGCCTGGCGACGTCCTTTGTCACGCCCATGAAGGCGGTGACTGCGGTGCAGTGTCCATGGAGCCTTGAGCAATTTGGCGGTCACGAGACCTACAGCGAACTGCTGAGCCCTCGCCCGCCTACCGATAAACCGGGACGTTGCTGGCCCGGCGGCCATGCGGCTACGGGGTTCACCCTGTTTGCCCTGTTTTTCGTACTGCGTGACCGTCGTCCGCGCATGGCTCGCGCAGCGTTGGTTTTCGCCTTTGCCCTCGGCTCGGTGTTCTCCATCGCGCGGATGATGCAGGGCGCGCACTTCTTCTCGCACAACGTGTGGACGGCGGTGTTCTGCTGGCTGATTTGTCTGGGGTCGTATTACTACGTTCTGTATCGACCGGCCCTGAGGGCTAAACGCGAGGCCTGCGCGGTACCTGTCGGCGCCTGATCCGACGCCATCGCGGGCAAGCCACGCTCCCACAAGGGATTTATGTGACTCTCAAAATGAATGAATAAAAAAACCCCGCCTGCTTGCGCAGGCGGGGTTTTTTCGTACAGGGGTAAGGCTGGCTTACATCATGCCGCCCATGCCGCCCATACCGCCCATGTCTGGCATACCGCCGCCAGCACCGCCGTCTTTCTTCGGTGCATCAGCAACAGCAGCTTCGGTGGTCAGGATCAGACCGCCGATCGACGATGCAGCTTGCAGCGCGGAACGGGTGACCTTGGTTGGGTCCAGGATACCCATTTCGATCATGTCGCCGTATTCGCCAGTCGCAGCGTTGTAACCGAAGTTACCTTTGCCGTTCTTGACTTCGTTGACTACAACGCTTGGCTCGTCACCGCTGTTGGCAGCGATCTGACGCAGCGGTGCTTCAACGGCACGGCGCAGAACAGCGATACCTACGTCCTGATCAGCGTTGTCGCCTTTCAGATCGTTCAGGGTTTGCAGAGCGCGGATCAGCGCAACGCCACCGCCAGGTACCACGCCTTCTTCAACGGCTGCACGGGTAGCGTGCAGGGCGTCTTCAACGCGGGCTTTCTTCTCTTTCATTTCTACTTCGGAACCAGCGCCAACCTTGATCACTGCAACGCCGCCGGACAGCTTGGCCAGACGCTCTTGCAGTTTTTCACGGTCGTAGTCCGAGGAAGTTTCGGCAACCTGAGCACGGATCTGAGCGATACGGGCTTCAATGTCGCCTGCTACGCCAGAACCATCAACGATGATGGTGTTTTCCTTGGAGATGGTCACGCGCTTGGCGCTGCCCAGGTTTTCCAGGGTAGCGGCTTCCAGGCTCAGGCCGATCTCTTCGGAGATAACGGTACCGCCGGTCAGAACGGCGATGTCCTGCAGCATGGCCTTGCGACGGTCGCCGAAGCCTGGAGCCTTGACGGCTGCGACTTTAACGATGCCACGCATGTTGTTCACGACCAGAGTCGCCAGGGCTTCGCCTTCAACGTCTTCGGAAACGATCAGCAGTGGACGGCCGGCTTTGGCAACGGCTTCCAGCACTGGCAGCATTTCGCGGATGTTCGAGATCTTTTTGTCGACCAGCAGAACCAGTGGGTTGTCCAGTTCGGCAACCATGGTTTCCGGCTTGTTGACGAAGTACGGGGACAGGTAGCCACGGTCGAACTGCATGCCTTCTACAACCGACAGTTCGTTTTCCAGGCCAGTGCCTTCTTCAACGGTGATCACGCCTTCTTTACCGACTTTTTCCATGGCTTCGGCAATGATGTCGCCGATGGAGTTGTCGGAGTTGGCGGAGATGGTACCAACCTGAGCGATTGCCTTGGTGTCAGCGCATGGCTTGGACAGGTTTTTCAGCTCTTTGACGATGGCGATGGTCGCCTTGTCGATGCCACGCTTCAGGTCCATCGGGTTCATGCCGGCAGCGACGGCTTTCAGGCCTTCGTTGACGATCGACTGAGCCAGAACGGTAGCGGTGGTGGTGCCGTCGCCTGCGTCATCGTTGGCACGGGAGGCAACGTCTTTGACCAGCTGCGCGCCCATGTTTTCGAAACGGTCTTCCAGTTCGATTTCTTTTGCGACCGAAACGCCGTCCTTGGTGATGGTCGGAGCGCCGAAGCTCTTCTCGATGATCACGTTACGGCCTTTCGGGCCCAGGGTCGCTTTTACCGCGTCAGCCAGGACGTTGACGCCCTTGAGCATTTTTTTACGGGCGGAATCGCCAAACAGAACTTCTTTAGCAGCCATGATCGATATTCCTTAAATACTTTGTAGTAGCGGAAAATGAACGGGGGTATCAGCCTTCGATAACAGCGAGGATTTCGTTCTCGCTCATTACCAGCAGGTCTTCGCCGTCGACTTTCACAGTGTTGCTGCCGGAGTAAGGACCGAACACAACCTTGTCGCCCACTTTCACGGACAGTGCACGCACTTCACCGTTTTCCAATACGCGGCCGGTGCCTACAGCGAGGATTTCGCCGCTGTTGGCTTTTTCAGCAGCCGAACCTGGCAGGACGATACCGCCAGCGGTTTTCTTTTCTTCTTCGCTGCGACGGATGACGACGCGGTCATGCAGAGGACGAAGCTTCATTGTCGATCTCTCCTAATTGTGGTTTTCATCGGCCGGTGTAGTCCCGGCGGGTTTAACAAAGGCCGGCGGTGCCGGTTGCGGTTCGTCAAGCGAACCGCGGAAGTCTGTCTGGCGTATTCGCCAGAAACCTTGCGGTGACCGTTACATAAGGGCGCATAAGCTTATTACAAGGGCGGGGAGCGAAAAATTTTCTGTTCGCTGCCCTGCAAACGAACACGGCACCCGAAGGTGCCGTGTCGATGGGCGTATTACTTGGTATCGCGGTGTTCGAACTCGCCTTCGATCACGTTGGGCTCGCGGCCCAGCGGTTCGCGAGGCGCCGGGCCGCCACGGGCTTGCAGGTCGTCGGCGAACGCTCGCTGACGCATGGCCTGCTCTTCGGCGCGCTGGCGCATTTTATTGGCCAGCAGGCGACGGCTGAACGGCAGCAGCATGACCAGGCCGATCACATCGCTGATGAAACCCGGAAGAATCAGCAGGCCACCGGCCAATGCCAGCATCAGGCCTTCGAGCATGGTCTGGGCTGGCAGCTCGCCGCGGTTCAGGCTTTCACGGGCACGCAGCGCCGTGGCCAGGCCGGCGACGCGCAGCACGAACACACCGAACATCGAGCCGAGAATGATCAGCAGCAGGGCCGGGAAAAACCCGATAGACCCTGCCACCTTGACGAATACGAACAGCTCCAACACCGGGAACAGCAGAAAGAGCAACAAAAAAGGGCGCATCAAATGGTTCCTCAACGCAAGAATGCCTTGCCAGTTCACCTTAGATGACGTCGCCGTTTCGTGAATTCAAGCGTCGGCCTCTTCATTTTTCGGCCAATGTTCGGCGTGGGCCAGAGAAACCAAGGCTTCGCGGACTTGTGTCGGGGTATTACAAGGCGCTTGAAACGGCAACCAGTACAGGCTCTGGCCGATCCGCAGATGCATGCCTTCGGTATCGATACCGGCCATTTGCGCTGGCACGTTGTTCGGCAACCCGGCCAGATCGACGTAATGGGCGATGGCCTTGGCGTGATCGGCGTTCATGTGCTCGACCATGCTCACTTCGGCCTTGCCGGCGAACGGGTTGGCCAGGGTCAGGTCATTGACCCAGTGAATTGCGCCAAAACCACCGATGTAGCGGTGACGAACCGGCTTGAGCACCCAGAAGTCGAAATCGTGAGCCTGGTGATAACCCTGCGATTCCGGGAAGTAGCGGTAGTAACGCTCGGAGGCGGCTTCGATCGCGGCTTCGTCTTCGATCTGCTGAGCTTCGGCCAGATAGGTCAGGCGACCAACGGCCTGGACATCCTCAGCCCCGCGCTCGCCCACGAACAGCGAGCATTTAGGGTCTTTTTGCAAATTGTGAGTGTGCTGCGCGATGCGGCTGATCAGGATCAGCGGTCGGCCCAACTCGTCCAGGCAGTACGGAACCACGGAGCCGAACGGAAAACCGGGCATCGATTTGGAGTGCGTCGAGAGCACTCCACGGTATTCCTTGAGGAGCAATTCTCGTGCATGCTTAGCCGCTTCAACGCTCAATTTATGACTCCTTAAATAGAATCCGTCAAAAAAACGGACGAGCTGCTGGTGAAAGTCCCAGCACGCCATCGGGGGCAGATCTCATGTGCAGCCGGGCCACATCAGGCGCAGATCGAGAGGCTCTCTACAAGGAAACCACTCAGACCTGCTGCCGGGGGCATGCGAATGCAACTCACTGACAAAGTAATCATTATCACTGGCGGTTGCCAGGGTTTAGGCCGTTCCATGGCCGAGTATTTCGCCAGCAAGGGCGCGAAACTCGCACTGGTAGACCTCAATCAGGAAAAACTCGACGACGCCGTCGCGGCCTGCAAGGCCCAGGGTGTAGAGGCGCGCGCGTACCTGTGCAACGTCGCCAATGAAGAGCAAGTGACACACATGGTCGCCCAGGTCGCCGAGGATTTCGGCGCGATCCACGGCCTGATCAACAACGCCGGGATCCTGCGTGATGGCCTGCTGCTCAAGGTCAAGGATGGCGAAATGACCAAGATGAGCCTGGCGCAGTGGCAGGCTGTCATCGACGTCAACCTGACCGGCGTGTTCCTGTGCACCCGGGAAGTCGCGGCGAAGATGGTCGAGCTGAACAACAGCGGCGCGATCATCAATATCTCGTCGATTTCCCGCGCCGGCAACGTCGGCCAGACCAACTACTCGGCGGCCAAGGCCGGTGTCGCTGCGGCGACCGTGACCTGGGCCAAGGAACTGGCGCGTTACGGCATTCGTGTCGCCGGCATTGCACCGGGCTTCATCGAAACCGAAATGACCCTGGGCATGAAGCCTGAGGCGCTGGAGAAAATGACCGCCGGGATTCCGCTCAAGCGCATGGGCAAGCCGGAAGAAATCGCCCATTCGGCGGCGTATATCTTCGAGAACGACTATTACACCGGTCGGATTCTGGAGATGGATGGCGGGTTGCGTATTTAAAGCAGAGCAATGATCTGTAGGAGCCCGGCTTGCCGGCGATGGCGTATTCAAATCCGCCATCGCCGGCAAGCCGGGCTCCTACAAAAGCTTATCAATCGTCGCTGATGCTGATGTTCGGCATCGCCGGCGTCAACGCTTCCTGCAATACGATCCGCGCGCCAACGTGACGGGCCAGTTCCTGGTAAACCAGGGCAATCGGGCTGTCCGGCTCGGCGATCACCGTCGGCTTGCCGCCGTCGGCCTGCTCGCGAATGGACATCGACAGCGGCAATGAGGCCAGCAGCTCGACGCCATACTGATTGGCCAGTTTCACGCCGCCACCCTCTCCGAACAGGTGCTCGGCATGTCCGCAATTGGAGCAGATGTGCACGGCCATGTTTTCCACCACGCCCAGCACCGGAATGTTGACCTTGCGGAACATTTCCACGCCCTTGCGCGCGTCCAGCAATGCCAGGTCCTGCGGGGTGGTCACGATGACTGCACCGGCCACCGGCACTTTCTGCGCCAGGGTCAGCTGGATGTCGCCGGTGCCTGGCGGCATGTCGATGACCAGGTAATCCAGGTCGCCCCACGCGGTCTGGGTCACCAGTTGCAGGAGGGCGCCGGAGACCATCGGCCCGCGCCAGACCATCGGCGTGTTGTCGTCGGTCAGGAACGCCATGGACATCACTTCCACGCCATGGGACTTGAGCGGCACGAACCACTTCTGGTCCTTGACCTCGGGACGGGTGCGTTCCGGGATACCGAACATGATGCCCTGGCTCGGACCGTAGATGTCCGCATCGAGAATCCCGACCTTGGCGCCTTCGCGGGCCAGGGCCAGGGCCAGGTTGGCCGCCGTGGTGGATTTGCCCACGCCGCCCTTGCCGGACGCCACGGCCACCACGTTTTTTACGTTCGCCAGGCCCGGTATCTGCGCCTGAGCCTTGTGCGCAGCGATCACACTGGTGATTTCGACCTTGGCACTTGCCACGCCATCCAGACCCTGAATGGCCATTTCCAGCATCTGCGCCCAGCCACTCTTGAACAGCCCGGCGGCGTAACCCAGCTCAAGCTGAACGCTGACGCGGTCGCCCTGGACCTCGATGTTGCGCACGCACCCGGCGCTGACCGGGTCCTGGTTCAGGTATGGGTCGGTGTATTGGCGAAGGACGGCTTCCACCGCTGCGCGATTGACGGCGCTCATGGGCAACTCCGAAAACAGGACTTGGAAAAGATGGTGAGTATCGTACCTGTTCCAAGCGTTCGGCGGGATGTTGAAAAGATCAAAGCCTTTACCTGTTACTCATCCAATGAAACAGGCTCACAGGGTGAAAAATATGCGCCGGCGCTTTATAGTGGCCGACCTCCGTTTCATCAAGTAGCCGAGCCCCATGTCCGAGCCACGCAAGATCCTCGTCACCAGCGCCCTGCCCTATGCCAATGGTTCGATTCACCTCGGCCATATGCTGGAATACATCCAGACCGATATGTGGGTGCGCTTCCAGAAGCACCGCGGCAATCAATGCATCTATGTCTGCGCCGACGACGCCCACGGTTCGGCCATCATGCTGCGCGCGGAAAAGGAAGGCATCACCCCGGAACAACTGATCGCCAACGTCCAGGCTGAACACAGCGCCGACTTTGCCGACTTCCTGGTGGACTTCGACAACTTCCACTCCACTCACGCCGAAGAAAACCGTGAGCTGTCGAGCCAGATCTACCTGAAGCTGCGTGACGCCGGGCACATCGCCACACGCTCGATCACCCAGTATTTCGACCCGGAAAAGAAAATGTTCCTGGCCGACCGCTTCATCAAGGGCACCTGCCCGAAATGCGGCACCGAAGACCAGTACGGCGACAACTGCGAAAAATGCGGCGCGACCTACGCACCGACTGACCTGAAGGATCCGAAGTCGGCGATCTCCGGCGCCACCCCGGTGCTCAAGGATTCCCAACACTTCTTCTTCAAGCTGCCGGACTTCCAGCAAATGCTGCAAACCTGGACCCGCAGCGGCACCCTGCAGGATGCCGTGGCCAACAAGATCGCCGAATGGCTGGACGCCGGCCTGCAGCAGTGGGACATCTCCCGCGATGCGCCGTACTTCGGCTTCGAGATTCCCGACGAGCCGGGCAAGTACTTCTACGTGTGGCTGGATGCGCCGATCGGCTACATGGCCAGCTTCAAGAACCTGTGCGACCGCACGCCGGAGCTGGACTTCGACGCGTTCTGGGGCAAGGACTCCACCGCCGAGCTGTACCACTTCATCGGCAAGGACATCGTCAACTTCCACGCCCTGTTCTGGCCAGCCATGCTCGAAGGCGCCGGCTACCGTAAGCCGACCGGGATCAACGTACACGGCTACCTGACCGTCAACGGCCAGAAGATGTCCAAGTCCCGCGGCACTTTCATCAAGGCCCGCACCTACCTGGACCACCTGTCGCCGGAATACCTGCGCTACTACTACGCGGCCAAGCTGGGCCGTGGCGTCGACGACCTCGACCTGAACCTCGAAGACTTCGTGCAGAAGGTCAACTCCGACCTGGTCGGCAAAGTCGTCAACATCGCCAGCCGCTGCGCCGGGTTCATCAACAAGGGCAATGCCGGCGTGATGGTCGACACCAACGCCGCGCCTGAACTGACCGAAGCCTTCCTGGCCGCCGCGCCAGGCATTGCCGACGCCTATGAAGCCCGCGACTTCGCCCGCGCCATGCGCGAGATCATGGGCCTGGCCGACCGCGCCAACGCCTGGATCGCCGACAAGGCACCGTGGTCGCTGAACAAACAGGAAGGCAAGCAGGATGAAGTCCAGGCCATCTGCGCCACCGGCGTCAACCTGTTCCGCCAGTTGGTGATCTTCCTCAAGCCGGTGCTGCCATTGCTGGCCGCCGATGCCGAGGCGTTCCTCAACGTTGCGCCGCTGACCTGGAACGATCACGCCACCTTGCTCGCCAACCATCAGTTGAACGAGTTCAAGCCGCTGATGACCCGCATCGACCCGGTGAAGGTGCAAGCCATGACCGACGCTTCGAAAGAAGACCTGACCGCCAGCCAGACCGACACCGGCGCAGCCGCACCTGCCGGCAATGGCGAACTGGCCAAGGACCCGCTGTCGCCGGAAATCGAGTTCGATACCTTCGCGGCAGTCGATTTGCGCGTCGCGCTGATCGTCAAGGCTGAACACGTGGAAGGCGCCGACAAGCTGTTGCGCCTGACCCTGGACATTGGCGACGAGACCCGCAACGTGTTCTCCGGGATCAAGAGCGCTTATCCGGACCCGTCCAAGCTCGATGGTCGCCTGACCATGATGATCGCCAACCTCAAGCCACGAAAAATGAAGTTCGGCATCTCCGAAGGCATGGTGATGGCGGCCGGCCCTGGCGGTGAAGAGATCTACCTGCTGAGCCCTGACAGCGGCGCCAAGCCTGGTCAGCGCATCAAGTAAGTTTCTGCGTTGAACCGATCCCACAGTCGTGCCTGGCGCGACTGTGGGATTTTCATGTCTGGCCCACCCTCCGTCCTTGCCGGATAATGCCTAAGCTCCTACAAAAACTACTGCTCCTGCCGGCATGAACAATGACCGAAATCCTGCTTACGCTTATCAGCGCCGCCCTGATCAACAACCTCGTGTTGCACTGGCCGCTGGCCGTCGACCCGCTGTTGGCCGGCCAGCGCCGTCAGGTCCATGCCCTGGGCATTGCGACAACGTGCCTGATGCTGATCGTGGGCATGCTCGGCTACGCGCTCTATCACTGGCTGCTGGTGCCCCTGCAATTGACGGCGCTGCGTCTGTTTGTGTTTCTGCCATTGAGCGTGCTGCTGATCAGCCCGTTGCTGAAGCTGCTGGCACGGGTGTTTTCGACTTTGCCTTTCGAAGGCCTCTGGCCGTTGTTGCTGGGCAATGCCGGCGTGCTCGGCGTGGCCTTGCTCATTGCTCAGGAGGACAAAGGCATGTTTCACGCCGCAGCCTTGAGCCTCGGTGCAGGGTTGGGTTTCTGGCTGGTGTTGAGCCTGTTCACTGATTTACGCGAGCGCACGGCCGACAACGATGTGCCCCTGCCCTTTCGCGGCCTGCCGATCGACCTGATCGGTGCCGGCCTGGTCGCAGTGGCTTTTCTCGGATTCAGCGGACTGATCAAAACATGAGTCTGATTCAACGCATCGACGCACTCTTGCCGCAGACCCAATGCGGCAAGTGCGGCCATCCCGGATGCAAGCCGTACGCCGAAGGCATCGCCAGCGGTGAACCGATCAACAAGTGCCCGCCCGGCGGCAACGAAACCATCGCGGCCCTGGCCGAACTGCTGGAAGTGCCGGTTCTGCAACTGGACATCACTCGCGGCTCGGCACCTGCACAGATCGCCTTTATCCGCGAAGCCGAGTGTATCGGTTGCACCAAGTGCATTCAGGCCTGCCCGATCGATGCCATCGTCGGCGCGGCCAAGCTGATGCACACGGTGATCATCGATGAGTGCACCGGCTGCGACCTCTGCGTGGCACCGTGCCCGGTGGACTGCATCGAAATGCGCCCGCTACCGTCGAACACGGTACTGCCCATTGTCGGAGGGCTGGCCCTGACACCACAGGCGCGGCAGGCCCGTACCCTCAAGCGCGATCACGCACGGCGCCGCTTCGAACAACGCAATGCCCGCCTGCAGCGTGAAGAGCAACAGAAAATCGCCGAACGCCTGGCCCGGCAACGCGCCGCGCAGCCTGCCCAAGCAGCTGTCGACCCGGTGCAGGCTGCCCTCGAACGTGTGCGCACACAGAAAGCCGCCAATGCCGATGCGGCGCTGAAAAAGGCCAGGATCGACGTGGCGATGAGTCGGGCGCAACTGCACAAATCGCTGAAGGCCTTTGGGCATCCGCCGACCTTCGAACAGCAATCGCAGTTGATCGTCCTGCAACAGCAGTTCGAAGCTGCCGAACAGAACCTGGCGCAACTGGAAAGCGCCGCTCCCCCAGCCCCCGCGCTGACGGTTGCCGCCGTGTCGTCAACGGATGCCGATCTGAAACGGGCCAAAATCCAGCTGGCCATGCGCCGAGCCGAACTCAAGAAGGCCCAGGCCAACGAAGCACCGGCGCAGCAAATCGAAGCCCTGGAGCGCGCACTCGCAGAAGCCGAACGTCTGGTGGACGCCCATGCCAGCCCTTGAAGCGGTGGACGATCGCCTGCAACAGGCGATGAAACTGGTGTTGCTGGCCACGCTGCCGGGCATGCTGGCGGCGTTCTGGCTGTACGGCTGGGGCGTGTTGATCAACCTGATTCTGGCGGCCGCTGCGGCACTGGCGGCCGAGGCCGCCGTCGTGCATTGGCGCAAGCGACCGCTGCGACCGACCCTGAGCGACGGTAGCGCACTGGTCACTGCCACATTGCTGGCGCTGGCGCTGCCGCCTTATTGCCCATGGTGGCTGACGCTCAGTGCTGGCGTTTTTGCGATGATTTTCGGCAAGCACCTGTATGGCGGCGTCGGCTCGAATCCCTTCAACCCGGCGATGCTCGGTTTTGCTCTGGTGCTGGTGGCCTTTCCCCAAGCCATGACCCAGTGGCCATCGTCCCATGGCATGGACCTGTCGAGTGGCTTGCAGCAAGTGTTCGGTGGCGGCCTTGCACCGGATGCCTGGGTGCAGGCCACGGCACTGGACAGCCTGCGGATCAACAGAAGCCTGACCATGGATGAACTGTTTGCCGGCAACCCGGCATTCGGCCACTTCGGCGGTCGCGGGGTGGAATGGGTGAACCTGGCGTTTCTGGCGGGTGGACTGTTTCTCCTGCAACGAAGGGTGATCAGTTGGCACGCACCGGTCGGCATGCTGGCCAGCCTGTTCATCATCAGCCTGCTGTGCTGGAACGGTTCCGGCTCCGACTCTCATGGCTCGCCGCTGTTTCACCTGCTGACCGGCGCAACGATGCTCGGGGCGTTCTTCATCATCACCGAACCGGTGTCCGGCGCCAGAAGCCCCGGGGCAAAACTGCTGTTCGGCGCGGGCGTCGGGCTGCTGACTTACTTGATTCGTACCTGGGGCGGTTATCCGGACGGCATCGCCTTTGCCGTGCTGTTGATGAACCTGTGCGTACCGGCGCTGGAGCGGTTCATCGCAGCCAGACAACAGCCGGAGGTGTCATGAGCAGGTCGTCGAGCATCGCGCTTCTGCTGCTTTTGGCCGTACTTGGCCTTGGCGCGACGTACTTCGTGCAGCTCGGCAGCGCGCCGCGCATTGCTGCCGAACAGCGTCTGATCGACAGCCGTAATCTGCTGGACCTGATCCCCTCGGACAGCTACGACAATCAACCACTCGAACACCCCGTCCGGATCGAAACGACTGCCCTGACCAACAGCACCTTGCTCGGTGGTTATCTGGCGATGCGGTCAGACCGACCCGTCGCAGTGTTGCTGCGCAGTCAAACCCTTGGCTACGCCGGTGCCATCGAACTGCTGATCGCTGTCGACGCCAATGGCAGGTTGCTCGGCGTCAAAACCCTCAAGCAATCGGAAACACCTGGACTGGGGGCGCGGATCGCCGACTGGCCCAATGCCTGGCTACAGATTTTTTCCGGCAAATCGCGAACCGGACCCGGTGACAGTGGCTGGGCGCTGAAAAAGGATCAGGGGCAGTTCGATCAGATCGCGGGGGCGACCATCACCTCAAGAGCGGTGATCAATGCCATCCACGATGCCTTGCGCTACTTCGATGAACACCGGCAACAACTGCTCGGGAACCCGGACCATGGATAACTCGGCGACTCTGCGCAACGCCCTGATGCTGACGCCGCTGATCGGCGCCACTCACTCGCTGATGGCCGCACTGGGCCTGATCCTCATGTTCCTGATAGTGACTCGGTTGTTCGGTCTAGCCATGGGTGTCCTGCGATCCCGACTGGTCCCGGCGACCCGCCTGCTGGCCAGCATCCTGCTTGCCGCCACGCTCACCAGTTGCGCGCAACTCATGGCCCAGGCCTGGTCGCTGCAATGGCAGCAGCATCTGGGGTTCTATGGCGCCTTGATCGCTTTGCAATGCGTCGTACTGGAACACTCCGGGTACTTTCAGCAGGGCTGGCACCAACGCCTGCGACTGGACGGCCTGTTTGCCGCGCTGATGGTCGCGCTGGGCCTGCTGCGCGAAGTCATCGGCAACGGGACGCTTGGAAACCATCTATCGTGGCTGTTCGGCACAACACACAGTGGCTGGGGGCTGCTGGCTGATGGCGGCTTGCACCTGGCCACATTGGTTCCTGGCGGTTTCATTCTGCTTGGACTGCTGATCGCCGCCTGGCAGGCCCGGCGCCCCACTCCCACACATTGATTGCCTCGAGGAAACGCACCGCCCATGAATGCCGCAAAACGTCTGGAAATATTCCGCAGGCTGCACGAGGACAACCCGGAACCCAAGACCGAGCTGGCCTATTCCTCCCCCTTCGAATTGCTGATCGCCGTGATTCTCTCGGCGCAGTCGACCGATGTCGGCGTCAACAAGGCCACAGCCAGGCTGTTCCCGGTCGCCAATACCCCGGCAGCGATCCATGCCCTGGGTGTCGAGGGGCTGTCGGAGTACATCAAGACCATCGGCCTGTACAACAGCAAAGCGAAAAACGTGATCGAAACCTGCCGCTTGCTGGTCGAGCGTCACGCAGGTGAAGTGCCACAAACCCGCGAAGAGCTGGAAGCGCTGCCCGGCGTCGGCCGCAAAACCGCCAACGTGGTGCTCAACACGGCATTCCGCCAACTGACCATGGCCGTCGACACGCACATTTTCCGAGTCAGCAACCGCACCGGCATCGCGCCCGGCAAGAATGTGGTGGAAGTCGAGAAAAAGCTGATGAAGTTCGTGCCCAGGGAGTACCTGCTCGACTCCCATCACTGGCTGATCCTTCATGGCCGCTATGTTTGCCTGGCCCGCAAGCCCCGGTGCGGAAGCTGTCGGATCGAGGACCTGTGCGAATACAAGCAGAAAACCTCAGACGATTGAGGCGCTATTGGGTTTTATGACTTTTCGATTGAAAAAATCTTTTTTACCCGCCGGGAGATTGTCGATATAAGGGGCGCCAAAGGCCTTCTTAGCCTGGAGCAACTAAATGAGTACTGGCAAAGAGCAATTGGACGTAGAAGACGACTTCACCACCGCCGAAACCGATGACGCCGAGCCGGTGGTAGAAGTAGCGAAAACTAATCTGAGCAAACGCCGCACCATCGACAACCTGCTGGAGGAGCGCCGACTGCAGAAGCAATTGGCCGATTACGATTTTGACTTATGACACCTGAAAGCCTCCCGAAACGGAGGCTTTTTACTAAGTGCCATCTTTCGGTGGACGCCCCTTGAAGCGCTGTTATGCCATCACACCAGACCATTGCGTTGGGCCAGCTCGATCAAATCGACCAGCGACCTTGCATTCAGTTTCAGCAAAAGCCGGGTCTTGTATGTGCTGACTGTTTTATTGCTGAGAAACATTCCATCGGCGATCTCTTTATTGGTCTTCCCTCTGGCCAACTGTTGCAGGACCATCATTTCCCGCCCCGACAACCGATCAACCATATCGGCCTCACTGGCATTCCCCAAACTGCAGCGCACGGTATGCAGGGCCTGATTGGGAAAGTAACTGTAACCTGACAGCACGGCCTTTATTGCACTGAGCAACTCCGTCAGGTCCTGTTGTTTGCAGACATAACCGGCTGCACCGGACTGCATGCAGCGCATGGAAAAATGCCCCGGAGCCTGGGACGTCAGGATCAGCACTTTCATCGGCGTCGGGGTCGAAGACAAACGCGCAATCACTTCCAATCCGTCCAGCTTCGGAATCCCGATATCCAGAATGACAATGTCCGGCGTAAGTTCACGGGCTAGTTGCAGTGCATCCACACCATTATCGGTTTCTGCAATAACTTCGTAGCCATGACGTTCCATTAGCATACGTACCGCAAGACGAATGACGGGGTGATCATCCACGATCAGCACTTTATTCATGGGCAAGTCCAATTTTCGCTGTTCGAATTTTTAGAGCCCGCACAATAGCCTAGTCGTTTCACCCATGGCATGTCGCCCCTTCCAGCCACCCGCACCAAGAGACATACCCTACAAACAACACGGATTCCTCCTACAAAAATCCTTGGCACGGAATGAGTTGAAAACTGTATCAGCGTCAGGATTCGCAGTTTTCAGCAATCGTCCCTGTGGATTTATGGCCAGAATTTTCCAGGACCCAGCCACCTCCCTGAGAAACATCGGCTTCAACTTTCCCGTAAAAACGTAACCGATATTTACGCATTCAACATTAAGACCAGAAATATCACACACCAAGCATCCAACTACTCTTACAGCAAATAATATTTTTTGCGCAATCATTAACATAACCACCGCCCAAAAAATCGAAGAGCAACAAACAACGAACAACAATCACTAGAGCCAACAAAAAACAACAGCAACTACAATAAGCAACACTTAAAAACTTGAGACCTCATTCAAGAAAAGAGAATTCAACATGAGCACTGAACAGGACAGAAAACGAACGACCAACCCAATGACAATCATTGCCATATTCGCAACGCTCTCTGAAACCTCAGCCGCTGTTTCGCTACCCTTCCTTGGCGAAGAAGAAAAAGAACTCTATGTCTGGTTTCTGATCAGCTTTCCGTTTTATTTACTTTTGCTTTTTTTCGCGACACTAAACTTCAACTACAGATCACTGTATGCGCCATCCGACTTTGAAAAGGGAAAACACTTCATGAAGGTCATGGATGATGCCGGGCGATCGGAAAAAAAAACATCCGGGAAGTCATCCGGCATTCCCGCTCCGGAAACGCCAATGAATGGCCAGCAGTCGGTCCGAACGCCCTGCGGCGCACAAGACCCGCCAACGGAGATTGGCCTGCACACCCACGTCTTCGCTCAGCATCGACTTCAGTTGGCGCAAGCGGTAAAGGACCTGTCCATCGTGGATACGCGCTGGATGAGCAAGGAGATTGAATTCGCAGCGCTACTGGAGAGAGTCCAGAGGCCACAGGAACAGACGGCGTACGTGATTCTGTTTGTCACGTGTGCCGTTTCGGAGGTTTTACTGAAAGCCAGTGCGCTCAAACTTTCAAAGCAGACCGGGAAGCGCAGCGGCGCCTTTTACGTCGCCTACAACCCGGACTCGCACAGGTTGACGGTCATTGATCAGGCCGGACAACCCGCAAACAACAACGCATAGATCAGGACAGACCAGTGAAAGGAGAAAAACAGGAAACCGTCAGCGGCAACGAAAACACCGGACAACGCAGTAACCGGCGTCCCCCCTTTTTCAGGTGCCTGACCTCGTGCTGGACGAGATCAGGCACCCTTCACGATTTCAAAGGTCTCAGAACAGCTTCCGGCCTTTGTTCGCTGCAATGCGCATGCGCAAGGCGTTGAGCTTGATGAAGCCCGCCGCGTCCGCCTGGTTGTACGCGCCGCCATCTTCTTCGAAGGTGGCAATGTTGGCGTCGAACAACGACTCGTCAGACTTGCGACCAGTGACGATCACGTTGCCCTTGTACAGTTTCAGGCGCACAACGCCATTCACGTGGGCCTGGGACGCATCGATCATCTGTTGCAGCATCAGACGCTCAGGGCTCCACCAGTAACCGGTGTAGATCAGGCTGGCGTATTTCGGCATCAACTCGTCTTTGAGGTGAGCCACTTCGCGGTCCAGGGTGATCGATTCGATCGCACGGTGGGCGCGCAGCATGATGGTGCCGCCAGGGGTTTCGTAGCAACCACGGGACTTCATGCCCACGTAACGGTTCTCGACGATGTCGAGGCGGCCGATACCGTGTTCGCCACCGATACGGTTCAGGGTCGCCAGCACGGTGGCCGGAGTCATTTCGACGCCGTCCAGCGCGACGATGTCGCCGTTGCGGTAGGTCAGTTCCAGGTACTGCGGCTTGTCTGGCGCGTTCTCCGGGGAGACGGTCCATTTCCACATGTCTTCTTCGTGCTCGGTCCAGGTGTCTTCCAGCACGCCGCCTTCATAGGAGATGTGCAGCAGGTTGGCATCCATGGAGTACGGGGATTTCTTCTTGCCGTGGCGCTCGATCGGAATCGCGTGCTTGTCGGCGTAGTCCATCAGCTTTTCACGGGACAGCAGGTCCCACTCGCGCCACGGAGCGATCACTTTCACACCTGGCTTCAAGGCGTAGGCGCCCAGTTCGAAACGAACCTGGTCGTTACCCTTGCCGGTGGCGCCATGGGAAATGGCGTCTGCGCCGGTTTCGTTGGCAATTTCGATCAGGCGCTTGGCGATCAGCGGACGAGCGATGGAAGTACCCAGCAGGTACTCGCCTTCGTAAACGGTGTTGGCGCGGAACATCGGGAAAACGAAATCGCGCACGAACTCTTCGCGCAAGTCGTCGATGTAGATCTCTTTGACGCCCATGGCCTGAGCCTTGGCGCGTGCAGGTTCGACCTCTTCGCCCTGACCCAGGTCAGCGGTGAAGGTCACCACTTCACAGTTATAAGTATCCTGCAGCCACTTGAGGATCACCGAAGTGTCCAGGCCGCCGGAATACGCCAGAACGACCTTGTTTACGTCCGCCATGCCATCACTCCACGGGGTTCTACGGAAAGCCGGGAAGTCTACCGCTCATACAGAATAATTTACAGTGGCGCGACAGCTTATGACGACGAAGCGACAGATTATGTCGAGAGCGCGACGATGACCAAGTAGTCAGGAAGTAGCCGAAGCGGCCGCCTTCGTTGCTTGCGGGGCGACTTGTTCGGCAGGTGCTCCACGCTCCAGGCGTACCGCTACACGGCGGTTCTTCGCGCGGTTGGCATTGTTGGTATTGGGTGCCAGCGGATAACGTTCGCCGTGGAAGCGCAGGGTGATCTGCGACTCCTGGATGCCGTTGGCCTTGAAGAAATCCATCACTGCCAGGGCCCGGCGTCGCGACAGGTCGCGGTTGGTCAGGCGGTTGCCGCTGTTGTCGGAGTGACCGTCAAGCTCGATGTGATTGACCGTCGGGTCGGCCTTCATGTATTCCAGCATGACCTGAAGCCTGGCCTTCGCAGCACTGTCGAGCTCGATTCCGCCACCGGGGAAGCCGACCTCCGATTGCTTCACTTGCTCGAAGTTCTGCGGCAACAGTTTCGCCACACAGCCTTGATAATCGGCAAACGCCTTGGTGAACCTGACCGGCAGCAGACGCACTTCCGACACCCGGCCGTCCGCCGAGGAGTGGCGAACCACCGGGCTGCGACCGTCCATCAATCCGCTGATCAGGCGTCCGGCCTGGACCTGCGAACTGTTGAACAACACATTGCCGCTGCCGATTCTCACGGTGCCCAGGTTGATGTCGTCACGCCCCGGTTGCCACGGTGCGGCAGCGGCCAGCAAAGTCGCCGAACCGCCGCCCATCATCGGGTTATAGGCTTTGAGACGAAACGTTGCCTGCTCACCGGCCTTGCGCACGAACTCGCCCGAACCGAAATCGGTAATCGGCTGCGTCAGGCGGCATTCGAACTTGTCACCTTCGACCGTCCACTCAATGCTCTCCATACGGGTCTGGAAAGTCAGCGCCATCGCGGGAAGGCTGGCAAACACACTGAGCAAGGCTAAATAACGCTGGCGCACGGGAGGCTCCACTGGCTTCTACAACAAAAAGACCGACACACAGATGTTTACGGCATACCTGTTGGATATCGGAAGCTTCCCGTAAAACTTGATAGCGAGTGCCTGCAAGAGTCTTTTCCGGTAGCATTCCCCTCAGTTTGACCCGCCTGGAATCCCCTCATGTCCGACCGCCTGACCCTGCTGCGTCCCGACGACTGGCACATTCATCTTCGCGATGGTGCCGTGTTGACCAATACCGTCGCGGATGTCGCGCGCACTTTTGGCCGCGCCATCATCATGCCCAACCTGGTTCCGCCAGTGCGCAACGCGGCCGAAGCCGACGGCTATCGCCAGCGGATTCTCGCTGCCCGCCCGGCCGGCAGCCAGTTCGAACCACTGATGGTCCTGTACCTGACCGACCGCACCCAGCCTGAAGAAATCCGCGAGGCCAAGGCCAGCGGATTCGTGTACGCCGCCAAGTTGTACCCGGCTGGCGCGACCACCAATTCGGACTCCGGTGTTACCAGCATCGACAAGATCTTCCCTGCACTCGAGGCCATGGCCGAAGTCGGGATGCCGTTGCTGATTCACGGTGAAGTCACCCGCGGCGATGTCGACGTATTCGACCGCGAAAAAATCTTCATCGATGAGCACATGCGCCGTGTGGTCGAGCGCTTCCCGACCCTCAAGGTCGTGTTCGAACACATCACCACCGCGGACGCCGTGCAGTTCGTCAACTCGGCTTCGGCCAACGTTGGCGCGACCATCACCGCGCATCACCTGCTGTACAACCGCAACCACATGCTGGTGGGCGGGATTCGGCCGCACTTCTATTGCCTGCCGATCCTCAAGCGCAATACGCACCAGGAAGCCCTGCTCGACGCCGCCACCAGCGGCAGCGAGAAGTTCTTCCTCGGCACCGACTCGGCGCCCCATGCCCAGCATGCCAAGGAAGCCGCCTGCGGTTGCGCCGGCTGCTACACCGCTTACGCGGCGATCGAGATGTACGCCGAAGCCTTCGAACAGCGCAATGCGCTGGACAAGCTCGAAGCCTTCGCCAGCCTCAACGGCCCGCGCTTCTATGGCCTGCCGGCAAATACCGATCGCATCACCCTGGTCCGCGAAGAATGGACCGCCCCTGCCAGCCTGCCGTTTGGCGAGCTGACCGTTATCCCGCTGCGCGCCGGTGAAAAACTGCGCTGGCGCCTGCTGGAGGAACACGCGTGAGTGAAGAGCATTTCGACGACGAACTGGAAGGCAATGGTGGCGGAGGCGGTTCCCGCCATCCAATGGCCGCACGGTTTCGTGGTTACCTGCCGGTTGTCGTCGACGTAGAAACCGGTGGCTTCAACTCCGCCACCGACGCCCTGCTGGAGATCGCCGCGACCACCATCGCCATGGATGAAAAGGGTTTTGTGTACCCGGATCACACCTACTTCTTCCGTGTCGAGCCGTTTGAAGGCGCGAACATTGAAGCGGCGGCCCTGGAGTTCACCGGGATCAAGCTTGATCACCCGCTGCGCATGGCCGTGAGTGAAGAGTCTGCCCTGAACGATATCTTCCGCGGCGTGCGCAAGGCCCTCAAGGCCAATGGCTGCAAGCGGGCGATCCTGGTCGGGCATAACAGCAGTTTCGACCTGGGCTTTCTGAATGCAGCGGTTGCGCGCCTGGACATGAAGCGCAATCCGTTCCATCCGTTCTCCAGTTTCGATACCGCGACGCTCGCCGGCCTCGCATACGGTCAGACCGTGCTGGCCAAGGCGTGCCAGGCAGCGGACATCGACTTCGACGGTCGTGAGGCTCACTCGGCACGCTATGACACCGAGAAGACGGCCGAGCTGTTCTGCGGCATCGTCAATCGCTGGAAACAGATGGGTGGCTGGGAAGATTTCGACGATTGATGTTTTTCTGTAGGAGCGAGCTTGCTCGCGATGGACGTCAACGATAACGCGGGGAGCCTGACACCCCGCGGTGTTCTTGATTCCATCGCGAGCAGGCTCGCTCCTACAGGGTCAGTATCCAACGCATAAAAAAACCGGCCTCGAGGGCCGGTTTTTTTGTACCTGGTACCTTACAGCGCGGCAGCGTGCTCGGTCAGGTAAGCCGCAACGCCTTCTGGCGAAGCGTTCATGCCTTTGTCGCCTTTCTTCCAGTTGGCAGGGCAGACTTCGCCGTGCTCTTCGTGGAATTGCAGAGCGTCGACCAGACGCAGCAGCTCTTCCATGTTACGGCCCAGCGGCAGGTCGTTGATGATCTGCGAACGGACAACGCCTTTGTCGTCGATCAGGAACGCGCCACGGAAAGCCACGCCGTCAGCGGACTGAACGTCGTAGGCCTTCATGATTTCCTGCTTGATGTCGGCAGCCATGGTGTAGCGGACTTCGCCGATACCGCCATTGTTGACCGGGGTGTTGCGCCAGGCGTTGTGAGTGAAGTGCGAGTCGATCGACACAGCGACCACTTCAACGTTGCGCGACTTGAACTCGGACATGCGGTTGTCCAGAGCGATCAGCTCGGACGGGCAAACGAAGGTGAAGTCCAGCGGGTAGAAGAACACCAGGCCGTATTTGCCTTTGATCGCCGAAGACAGGGTGAAGCTGTCAACGATCTCGCCATTGCCGAGTACGGCCGGTACGGTGAAGTCAGGGGCTTGCTTGCCTACGAGTACGCTCATTGGATATCTCCTGGTGTAATAGCGTGAGAAACAGGGTTCGCATCAGCCTGCCACCCTGAGGCGACAGCCCTGTGACACGATCCCCGGTCGCAAAAGACCGGACATCATACACCGCGTGTTTGAGCTGGCTTAGCTGTTTTTTCCCCTTGCGATGAAATCCCCGACGGTTTTGCATCACCGACTTGCCAGGCAGACCGTTCGTCAGCCATCCGCACTTATGAGGAAAAGCGCCCTGAAACCACTTTGACAATCATTCTCGTTAACATTAAGATCCATCGCAATTGAGACAGAATCAGCGACGGTCCTTCCTTATGTATGTTTGCCTCTGCACTGGTGTCACCGACGGTCAAATCCGCGATGCGATCTATGAAGGATGCTGCAGCTACAAGGAAGTCCGCGTGGCCACCGGCGTAGCCAGCCAATGCGGCAAATGTGCCTGCCTGGCCAAGGAAGTGGTCCGCGAGACCCTGACAAAACTGCAAACGGCCCAGGCTGCAATTCCCTATCCAGCAGAATTTAGCGCCGCTTGAATATCGAATTTTAAAGAACCGGACATATGTCCGGTTTTTTTATGTCTGAAAATCAACTAGTTATGCTCTAGACGCGGAACACAAACATTCTTATTCCGATTAATTTTCATTTAAGTTTCAATAACTTAGGTTTGACACTAGCAAATACGCGGCTCAAACTCTGTTCTATTGACAGCTATTACAGGGCAGGACCCCATCATGAAAGGCGACGTTACAGTCATCCAGCATCTCAACAAGATCCTTGCCAATGAGCTGGTCGCGATCAATCAATATTTCCTGCATGCGCGCATGTATGAAGATTGGGGCCTGAACAAGCTCGGCAAGCACGAGTACCACGAGTCCATCGACGAGATGAAGCACGCGGACAAGCTGATCAAGCGGATCCTGTTCCTTGAAGGCCTGCCGAACGTTCAGGACCTGGGCAAGCTGCACATCGGCGAGCACACCAAGGAAATGATCGAGTGTGACCTGCGTATTGAAAAAACCGGCCATGCCGATCTGAAAGTGGCCATCGCACATTGCGAGAAAGTTGGCGACTTCGGCAGCCGTGAACTGCTCGAAGACATTCTCGAGTCCGAAGAAGAACACATCGACTGGCTGGAAACCCAACTGGGCCTGATCGACAAGATTGGTATCGAGAACTACCTGCAATCGCAGATGGGCGAAGACGAGTAAGTTCTACGCCGTTAATCTCGATGCAATAAAAAGCCCCGCTCTCTTTTAAAGAGGCGGGGCTTTTTTGTGCCTGCTGCTTTTATTGTAGGAGCGAGCATGCTCGCGATGGACTAGAGAGCGCTGCGGGGAACCAGGCTCCCAGCGTTATCGTTAACGACCATCGCGAGCGAGCTCGCTCCTACAGGTACAGGAACCGAATCAGGCTTCGGACTTGTTGGCAGCAGCGGCTTCAACAGCAGCCTTGATGGTGGTCTGCAACGAACCGTCAGCAGCCATCTCGGTCATGATGTCGCTACCGCCGACCAGCTCGCCACCCACCCACAATTGCGGGAAAGTCGGCCAGTTGGCGTATTTTGGCAGGTTGGCGCGGATTTCCGGGTTCTGCAGGATGTCCACGTACGCAAACTTTTCGCCACATGCCATCACGGCCTGTGCAGCTTTCGCGGAGAAGCCGCACTGCGGGGCATTCGGCGAGCCTTTCATGTAAAGCAGAATGGTGTTGTTGGCAATCTGCTCTTTAATCGTTTCGATGATATCCATGGAGCACCTCGGCTGAACTTTCCGACTCATGGGTCGGCACGGTGGCGCATTGTAACGGAAAGCCGAGCGCGCTGCTCGGTCTCTCCGTCGGTCTGACTCAAGCGGCTGCCACGGTCACCGGCACGCCATTGAGTGCGGCATTGCCCGACAATTCGTCAACCCGACATTCGTCGGTCAGGTCGTTGGCGCTGGAGCCCGGCTGGCTGCTGGCAATCGTCATTTGCACGCCCGGCCGCGCATGCCCCCAACCGTGGGGCAAACTGACCACGCCTTTCATCATGTCCAGGCTGCCAAGCACTTCGACTTCGATCACACCCACCCGCGAACTGACTCGCACCCGCTGTCCGTCAGTGAGACCGCGACTGTCCAGGTCGTCCGGATGCATCAGCAACTGATGACGCGGCTTGCCCTTCACCAAACGGTGATAGTTATGCATCCATGAGTTGTTGCTGCGCACATGCCGGCGGCCAATCATCAACAACTCGTCGGCGGCCGGCGCCTGCAAGGCTGCGAAGCGCGCCAAGTCAGCGACAATCGCTGCCGGCGCGGCCTGGATGCGTTGATTGGAAGTCTTCAGGCGTGGTGCCAGGTTAGGCTTGAGCGCGCCCAGATCGACGCCATGGGGATGATCGAACAAAGTCGCCAGCGACAGCTTGTGCTCGGACGTGTCGCCGTACATTCCCATGCGCAGACCGCGATCGATCATTTGCGCCGGGGCGATGGTGGGTTTCAACTCTTTGCCGGTCCTGGCGGCAAATGCCTTGGCCAGCCCGACGAAGATCTCCCAGTCGTGCAATGCACCTTCGGGTTTGGCGAGGACGGCGCGGTTGAAACGGCTGACGTTGCGCACCGCAAACAGGTTGAACGTGGTGTCGTAATGGTCGTTTTCCAGCGCCGATGTCGACGGCAGGATCAGGTCGGCGTAACGCGTGGTTTCATTGATGTACAGGTCGATACTGACCATGAACTCCAGCCCGTCCAGCGCCTGCTCGAGCTTTCGGCCATTGGGCGTGGACAGTACCGGATTGCCAGCCACGGTGATCAACGCGCGGACTTGCCCTTCCCCTTCGGTGAGCATCTCCTCGGCCAGCGCCGAGACAGGTAATTCTCCAGCGTATTCCGGGCGCCCGGATACCCGGCTCTGCCACAGATTGAAATGCCCGCCCGAAGTCGTCGCCACCAGGTCCACTGCTGGCTCGGTGCACAAGGCACCACCCACGCGATCGAGATTACCGGTAACCAGGTTGATCAACTGCACCACCCAATGACACAGTGTACCGAAGGCCTGGGTCGAAACGCCCATGCGGCCATAGCAGACCGCACTCGGTGCTGCGGCGAAGTCCCGCGCCAACTGGCGGATCTGTTCGGCCGGTACGGCGCACAACGGGCTCATGGCCTCGGCGGTGAACGCCGCGACGGCCTCCCGCACCTCCTCCAGTCCATCAACGGGCAGATGGCTGTCGCGGGTCAGGCCTTCGGCGAACAAGGTGTTGAGCAGTCCGAACAACAGCGCGGCATCACCGCCAGGGCGCACAAACAGATGCTGATCGGCAATCGCCGCCGTTTCACTGCGGCGCGGGTCGACCACCACCACTTTGCCACCCCGGGCCTGAATCGCCTTCAAGCGTTTTTCCACATCCGGCACGGTCATGATGCTGCCGTTCGAAGCCAGCGGATTGCCGCCCAGGATCAGCATGAAATCGGTGTGATCGATGTCCGGGATCGGTAGCAGCAAACCGTGGCCGTACATCAAATGACTGGTCAGGTGATGAGGTAGTTGATCGACCGACGTCGCGGAAAACCGGTTGCGGGTCTTCAGCAGGCCGAGGAAGTAATTGCTGTGGGTCATCAGCCCGTAATTGTGCACGCTGGGGTTGCCTTGATAGACCGCCACGGCGTTTTGCCCGTGATGCGCCTGAATGGCCGCGAGACGTTCGGCGACCAGGTTGAATGCGGCCTCCCATTCGATGGGCCGCCACTCATTGCCTATCCGCTGCATGGGCTGGTGCAGGCGGTCCGGATCGTTCTGGATGTCTTGCAGCGCCACGGCCTTGGGGCAGATGTGCCCGCGACTGAAGGTGTCCAGGGGGTCGCCCTTGATCGACGTGATCTGGACCTTGCCGCCTTCGACCTCGGTGGTTTCGATGGTCAGGCCACAGATCGCTTCGCACAAATGGCAGGCACGGTGATGGAGAGTCTTGGTCATGGCCAGTCTCTGTCTTGTCATGGGGCGGGCAACGTAAGCCGCGGAAACAAAACTATGGCGCCAGACCCGTCGCTACACCAGCGACGTTCGTCTTGTGAATCGAGGGTTATCAGGCCGGCCGATGGCCGCCGAAGTTCAGTTCGAAGGCAGTGTTCGTCGAGCCCGGCGCTGATGAATGACAGGTCGGAAACCGACTGTCAGCGCACCATTGCCGCCCCGCCTGATTGCCAAGCCCCGAGGGGCCGGTGTACAAATGAGGCGCTGCTATCAGGAAACAGGCTTCAAAAGCGCTACCCCGGTGAACCCGTAGCCCCTCTGAAACTCCCTAAAAACTGTAGCCCTATTGGTAAGACGCGACATTTAATTATAAGATCGCGCCTTCCCCTATTTCGTCGCCCCGTGCGGCTTACGCCGCAGGTCTCGCCCGTTGTTCCGTTAAACAAGGCTTTGAGCATCTGCGGTTTGTAGCAAAAAGGTAGTCAATGATGAGCGCAAGGCACTTTCTCTCCCTGATGGATTGCACGCCCGAAGAGCTGGTCAGCGTGATCCGTCGAGGCGTTGAGCTCAAGGACCTGCGTAACCGCGGCGTACTGTTCGAGCCCCTGAAAAACCGCGTCCTGGGGATGATTTTCGAGAAATCCTCGACCCGCACCCGGATCTCCTTCGAGGCCGGCATGATCCAGCTCGGTGGCCAGGCGATCTTCCTGTCGCCACGTGACACCCAGCTGGGCCGAGGCGAGCCGATCGGCGACTGCGCCATCGTCATGTCGAGCATGCTCGATGCGGTGATGATCCGTACCTTTGCCCACAGCAACCTGACCGAATTTGCCGCCAACTCCCGCGTACCGGTGATCAACGGCCTGTCCGATGACCTGCACCCGTGCCAGTTGCTGGCGGACATGCAGACCTTCCTCGAACACCGCGGCTCCATCCAGGGCAAGACCGTGGCCTGGATCGGCGACGGCAACAACATGTGCAACAGCTATATAGAAGCGGCCATCCAGTTCGACTTCCAGTTGCGCGTCGCCTGCCCGGAAGGCTACGAGCCCAATCCTGAATTCGTGGCCAAGGCCGGCGATCGGGTCACCATCGTTCGCGACCCGAAAGATGCCGTGCGCGGCGCCCATCTGGTAAGCACCGACGTCTGGACCTCCATGGGCCAGGAAGAAGAAACCGCCAAACGCCTGAAGCTGTTCGCCCCGTACCAGGTCAATCGCGCCCTGCTCGACCTGGCCGCTGACGACGTGCTGTTCATGCATTGCCTGCCGGCGCACCGTGGCGAGGAAATCAGCGTCGACCTGCTCGACGACAAACGCTCGGTGGCCTGGGATCAAGCGGAAAATCGTCTGCATGCGCAAAAAGCCCTGCTCGAATTCCTCGTCCCACCTTCGTATCACCACGCATGAGCCAGCCATTACTGCTTAACCTGCGCAACCTCGCCTGCGGCTACCAGGACCAGCGCGTGGTGCAGAACCTGAACCTGCATTTGAACGCTGGCGACATCGGTTGCCTGCTGGGCTCCTCGGGCTGCGGCAAGACCACCACCCTGCGGGCGATTGCCGGCTTCGAACCGGTACACGAAGGCGAAATCCAGCTGGCGGGCGAAACCATCTCCAGCGCCGGGTTCACCCTCGCCCCGGAGAAACGTCGCATCGGCATGGTGTTCCAGGACTACGCGCTGTTTCCGCATTTGAGCGTGGCCGACAACATCGCCTTCGGCATCCGCAAGCACCCGCAAAAAGATCGCGTCGTCGAAGAGTTGCTGGAACTGGTCAACCTGAAGAACCTCGGCAAGCGCTTCCCTCATGAGCTGTCCGGTGGTCAGCAACAACGTGTCGCCCTGGCCCGCGCCCTGGCGCCGGAACCGCAACTGCTGCTGCTCGACGAACCATTCTCCAACCTCGATGGCGAATTGCGCCGCAAGCTCAGCCATGAAGTGCGCGACATCCTCAAGGCCCGTGGCACCAGCGCGATTCTGGTGACTCACGACCAGGAAGAAGCCTTCGCCGTCAGCGACCACGTTGGCGTGTTCAAGGAAGGTCGACTGGAACAGTGGGATACGCCCTACAACCTGTATCACGAACCGCTGACACCCTTTGTGGCCAGCTTCATCGGCCAGGGCTATTTCATTCGCGGTCAGTTGAGCAGCCCGGAGTCGGTGCAAACCGAGCTGGGTGAGTTGCGCGGCAATCGGGCCTATACCTGGCCGGTAGGCGGCGCCGTGGACGTGCTGCTGCGCCCGGACGATATCGTCTATGCACCGGACAGCGCGCTGAAGGCGCGAATCGCCGGCAAGACATTCCTGGGTGCGTCGACCCTGTATCGCTTGCAGCTGCCGACAGGCGCACAGTTGGAGTCGATTTTCCCGAGCCATGTCGATCGTCAGGTCGGGGCCGATGTGGGCATTCGTGTCGCGGCTGAACACCTGGTGCTGTTCCAGGCGTCCGGCAGCACGGCGGCGCAGATTCCTGCCGTTGAATCAGGTGTGCGGCGCTACAGCACCGCCCACTGATACACACAAAAACCTGTAGGAGCGAGCCTGCTCGCGATGGACGTCAACGATAACGCGTTCATCCTGGATGAACGCGGTGCCCTTGAGACCATCGCGAGCAGGCTCGCTCCTACAGTGGATATGCATTAGCCCAACATTAGCGTGCCGCTCGCTACGAGCGTCGCATCCCCGCCAATCTTCACCCGATCGCCTTCCAGGCGGCAGAACAGCTCCCCGCCCCGCGCCGAACGCTGACACGCCGTCAGGCTCGACTTGCCCAAACGCTCGGACCAGTACGGAATCAGCAGGCAATGGGTCGATCCAGTCACCGGGTCTTCATTGATGCCGATCGCCGGTGCGAAATAGCGGGAGACGAAATCGTGCTGGCTGCCTCGTGCCGTCACGATGGCGCCCAGCCACGGCAGTTTCGCCAGGGCAACCATGTCCGGCTTGCAGTCGAGCACGGCCTGCTCGGATTCGAGCACCACGAACAGCTCGTTCGAAGCCAGCACCTCCACGACGTTCACACCCAGTGCACGTTCGATAGCCAGAGTGTCGCTCACTGGCGTCGGCACGATGGTCGGAAAATCCAGCCACAACCGCCCACCCTCCCGGGTCACGCTCAGCGGGCCGGATTTACAGGTGAAGTCCAGGCGCTCGACGGGCTCTTTATAGATCTCGAACAACACATAGGCGCTGGCCAGCGTCGCGTGCCCGCACAATGGCACCTCGGTGGTCGGTGTAAACCAACGGATGTGCCAGCCCTGCCCTTCGCGCACGACAAACGCCGTTTCGGCGAGGTTGTGCTCGGCAGCAATCTTCTGCATCAACTCATCGGCGAGCCAGGTATCGAGCCGATAGACCATCGCCGGGTTGCCGCCAAATGGCTGATTGCTGAACGCGTCGACCTGATGAAACTCAAGCTGCATAACCTTCTCCCTGTGTCAGACCCGTCGAGCATGCCGCGTTGGTCGAACCGGCACCAGTGACAGAGCAGGCCGATTTTCACCATACAGCGCCGTGCCGGCGCCTCAGGCACGGCCGATATCGGCAAACTTCGCCTGGGTGTGTTCAGCCAGCACCGTCGGTGCCAGTTCGACTTCCAGGCCGCGCCGACCCGCACTGACAAAAATGCTGGCGAAGGGTTGGGCCGAATTATCGATGAACGTGCGCAAACGCTTCTTCTGCCCCAACGGACTGATCCCGCCCAGCAGATAGCCAGTAGAGCGCTGGGCTGCGGCCGGATCAGCCATTTCGACCTTTTTCACACCCGCGGCGTGGGCCAGCCCTTTCAAGTCCAGACTGCCGGCAACCGGCACCACGGCCACCAGCAACTCACCTTTTTCGCTGGCCGCCAGCAAGGTCTTGAACACCCGCGCCGGATCGAGGCTGAGTTTTTCCGCTGCTTCCAGCCCGTAGGAGGCAGCCTTGGGGTCATGTTCGTAACTGTGTACGCGATGTTCGGCCCGAACCTTTTTCAACAAATCCAATGCGGGGGTCATGACAGCTCCAGACTGGGCGGCAGAAGAAAAATACAGCGCATGATTCTAGGACATTGATCAATAAAAGGCTCTACGGCGGAGTATCCATGACGCCATTGCCTGGCCATCCCATTCATCAACAACTCGTTCATTCATACAGCGAATAGTTTCTTTGTGACCGACGGTTCACTTTCGACCTTTGACAGCAGCGTTTCTTGTCTATATTTTTTCGTTTCTGAAACTGTACGAAACGTCCTACCGCAGTAGCCAGCAGTAAACCGCGACCAGGATGCACATCCTGCCTCGGCGAAAACCGCGCTTCGACCATGATGGGAAAAGCGCCAGACAACAAAAAGAATTGAGGTTTCAATGACAACTGCTTTGCAACAACCGTCGCTCTCGAGCCAATGCATGGCCGAGTTTCTGGGTATGGCGCTGCTGATCTTTTTTGGTACGGGATGTGTTGCCGCGCTCAAGGTCGCGGGTGCCAGTTTTGGCTTGTGGGAAATCAGCATTATCTGGGGCGTCGGCGTCAGCATGGCGATCTACCTGACCGCCGGGGTTTCCGGTGCTCACCTGAACCCTGCCGTCAGTATTGCCCTGAGCATTTTTACCGATTTCGAAAAGCGTAAATTGCCGCTCTACATTCTCGCCCAGGTCGCTGGTGCCTTTTGTGGAGCGTTGTTGGTTTACACGCTGTACAGCAATCTATTCTTCGAATTCGAACAAACGCACCATATGGTTCGTGGAACCCAGGCCAGCCTTGAACTGGCATCGGTGTTCTCCACCTTCCCGAACCCTGTGCTGACCACCGCCCAGGCGTTTCTGGTCGAAGTGATCATCACCGCCATCCTGATGGGCGTGATCATGTCCCTGACCGACGACAGCAATGGTTTGCCCAAAGGCCCGCTGGCACCGCTGCTGATCGGCCTGCTGATTGCGGTAATCGGCAGTTCGATGGGACCGCTGACTGGTTTTGCCATGAATCCGGCGCGCGACTTCGGCCCTAAACTGATGACTTTCTTCGCTGGCTGGGGTGAAATTTCCTTCACTGGCGGACGCGATATTCCGTATTTCCTGATTCCTGTTTTTGCACCGATTGTCGGTGCCTGCCTCGGCGCCGCTGCCTATCGCGGGCTGATTGCCCGCCATCTGCCCAGCGCCGTACCTGCTACAAAGGATGCAGCAGTTGCCATAGACGGCAAACCGAGAACTTCTTGATACCGTTGGCGCGTGCCCCCTGCCCTTTGATCACGCGCCAGACCTCACTCCCTTATTTCGTCCAAGGCAATCGACATGACCGACACACAGAATAAGAACTACATCATTGCCCTCGATCAGGGTACGACCAGCTCCCGCGCGATCATTTTCGACCGCGACGCGAACGTGGTCTGCACCGCCCAACGGGAGTTCGCACAGCATTACCCGCAAGCCGGCTGGGTCGAGCATGACCCGATGGAGATCTTCGCCACCCAGAGCGCGGTGATGGTCGAGGCCCTGGCGCAAGCCGGCCTGCATCACGACCAGGTGGCGGCCATCGGCATCACCAACCAGCGTGAAACCACCGTAGTCTGGGACAAGAACACCGGCCGCCCGATCTACAACGCCATCGTCTGGCAATGCCGGCGCAGCACCGAGATCTGCCAGCAGCTCAAGCGCGATGGCCACGAGCAATACATCAGCGACACCACCGGCCTGGTCACCGACCCGTATTTCTCCGGCACCAAGCTCAAGTGGATTCTCGACAACGTCGAAGGCAGCCGCGAACGCGCGCGCAATGGCGAGTTGCTGTTCGGCACCGTCGACAGCTGGCTGATCTGGAAATTCACCGGCGGCAAGGTGCATGTCACCGACTACACCAACGCTTCGCGCACCATGCTCTTCAACATCCACACCCTGGAATGGGACGCGAAGATGCTGGAGGTGCTGGACATCCCGCGCGAGATGCTTCCCGAAGTCAAATCGTCCTCGGAAATTTATGGCCGTACCAAAAGCGGCATCGCCATTGGCGGCATCGCTGGCGACCAGCAAGCCGCCCTGTTCGGCCAGATGTGCGTCGAGCCAGGCCAGGCGAAAAACACCTACGGCACTGGTTGCTTCCTGTTGATGAACACCGGCGACAAAGCCGTGAAGTCCCAACACGGCATGCTCACCACCATCGCTTGCGGCCCACGTGGCGAAGTGGCCTACGCGCTGGAAGGCGCGGTGTTCAACGGCGGTTCTACCGTGCAGTGGCTGCGTGACGAGCTGAAGATCATCAACGACGCCCACGATACCGAATACTTTGCCAACAAGGTCAAGGACAGCAACGGTGTGTACCTGGTGCCGGCTTTCACCGGTCTTGGCGCTCCCTACTGGGACCCGTACGCCCGTGGCGCCTTGTTCGGCCTGACCCGCGGCGTACGCGTGGACCACATCATCCGTGCCGCGCTGGAGTCGATTGCCTACCAGACCCGCGACGTGCTGGACGCCATGCAGCAGGACTCCGGCGAACGTCTCAAGGCGTTGCGCGTGGACGGTGGTGCCGTGGCCAACAATTTCCTCATGCAGTTCCAGGCCGACATCCTCGGCACCCAGGTCGAGCGTCCGCAAATGCGCGAAACCACGGCACTCGGCGCGGCTTACCTGGCAGGCTTGGCCTGTGGCTTCTGGGGCAGCCTGGAAGAGCTGCGTGGCAAGGCTGTGATCGAGCGCCAGTTCGAGCCGACGCTGGATGAAACGGCAAAGGAAAAACTCTACGCCGGCTGGAAAAAAGCGGTCAGCCGCACCCGCGACTGGGCGGTTGAAGACGAGGCTGAATAAGCCAACACGCTGGCTCGTATCTGTATGTAACTGGTCGGGAGCAGATTCCTGCGGCATCATGGGCAAATTTTGCACGGCAGCCCAAAGGACGCCCCATGAATCTGCCTCCCCGTCAGCAGCAAATCCTCGAGCTGGTTCGCGAACGCGGCTATGTCAGCATCGAGGAAATGGCCACGTTGTTCGTCGTTACCCCGCAGACCATCCGCCGCGACATCAATCAGCTCGCGGAAGCCAATTTGTTGCGCCGCTACCACGGCGGCGCGGCTTACGACTCCAGTGTTGAAAACACCGCCTACGCCATGCGCGCCGACCAGATGCGCGATGAGAAACAGCGTATCGGCGAAGCCATTGCCGCGCAGATTCCCGACCATGCCTCGTTGTTCATCAACATCGGCACGACCACCGAATCGATTGCCCGGGCACTGCTCAATCACAGTCATCTGAAGATCATCACCAACAACCTGCACGTCGCCTCCATGCTCAGCGCCAAGGACGACTTCGACGTGCTGCTGACCGGCGGCAACGTGCGCCGCGACGGCGGCGTGGTGGGCCAGGCCAGTGTCGACTTCATCAATCAGTTCAAGGTCGATTTCGCCCTGGTCGGCATCAGCGGCATCGATGAGGACGGCAGCCTGCTGGACTTCGACTATCAGGAAGTACGGGTATCCCAGGCGATCATCGCCAATGCCCGGCAAGTGATCCTCGCGGCCGACTCCAGCAAGTTCGGGCGCAACGCCATGATTCGCCTGGGGCCGATCAGCCTGGTCGATTGCCTGGTCACCGATCAGCAGCCTTCCCCGGCGCTGGCGCAGCTGTTGAACCAGCACAAGGTTCGGCTGGAGGTCGTTTAACACCGAAGGCTGTTAAACAACCTGTAGGAGCCGGCTTGCTGGCGATGGCGTACTCAAGGGCGCCATCGCCAGCAAGC
>NZ_RWIR01000082.1 GCF_009764265.1 Pseudomonas sp. PB101 | reverse complement strand
AGCAAGCTCGCTCCCACAGTTGACCGTGTACCTCCTGTGGGAGCGAGCTTGCTCGCGATGGCGGCATCAGCCACACCGTAAATATTGATGACTCACCGATTGGGCTGCGGCGTCAGGCGCAAGTAAGGCTTGACCGCCCGATAGCCCTTGGGAAAGCGCTGTTTGATTTCATCCTCATCCTTGAGCGACGGCACGATCACCACCTCGTCACCGTCCTGCCAGTTGGCCGGCGTGGCCACCTTGTAGTTATCGGTCAGTTGCAGCGAGTCGATCACCCGCAGGATTTCATTGAAGTTGCGGCCGGTGCTCGCCGGGTAGGTGATCGTCAACCGGACCTTTTTGTTCGGGTCGATCACGAACAGCGAACGCACGGTCAGGGTGTCGTTGGCGTTGGGATGGATCAGGTCGTAGAGGTCCGAGACCTTGCGGTCGGCGTCATCGAGGATCGGAAAGTTGACCACGGTGTTCTGGGTTTCGTTGATGTCCTCGATCCACTTGTGGTGCGACTCCACCGGGTCCACCGACAAAGCGATGGCCTTGACGCCGCGCGCCGCGAACTCGTCCTTGAGCCTGGCGGTGAAACCCAGTTCGGTGGTGCACACGGGCGTGAAGTCCGCCGGGTGGGAAAACAGCACACCCCAGCTATCGCCCAGCCACTGATGGAAACGGATGGTGCCGGCGCTGGAGTTCTGTTCGAAATCGGGGGCGATATCGCCAAGTCTGATACCCATGGTGCTGCTCCTTGTGAGTGCTTGATGGGTTCAACTGTGCCTGTGTTTTTTATCTATTAAAAAGAATAAATATCGATTTATTTAGATCATTAAGAAATATTAAAGATCTGTTCACTGGACGTGCACGCGCAACCCGCCGAACATCCCCCACAAGGTTCGAGAAGGCCTTGAGTTGCTGCAAAGAGGGAACTTCAAGGCGGGATTACGGGGGTGAACCCGTCTTGAACATGTAAAAAGCCCCGCCCGGTGCAATACCGGGCGGGGCTTTTTTTGTCTCGGTTACGCGAGCGCTATTACAACAGCGGGATCGAGTAGCTGACGATCAGGCGGTTTTCGTCCTGCGAACGGGTGTTCGGCAGGTCGGTGCGCCAGGTGGCGTTTTTCCACGCCAGGCCCAGGTTCTTCAGTGGGCCTTCCTGCACCACGTAGGCAACGCTCAGGTCACGCTCCCACTCGGAGGCACCATTGGCCGCCTCGCCACCTTTGGCGTTGACCGTGTCGATGTTGTCGCCATGCAGATACACTAGGCCCGCCGTCAGGCCAGGTACGCCGACCTTGGCGAAGTCGAACGAGTAGCGTGCCTGCCAGGTTTTCTCGCCGGCACGGCCGAACTTCTGGATTTGCGAATCGGTGATGGTGTAGTTCGACGAACCGTCACCCTGGTTCAGCCATGGGAAGTCGCTGCTGCCATTGCTGACCTGGTAACCACCACCGAAGGTATGACCGGCAACCGAATACAGGAACAGGCCGCTGTACAGGTTGTTGTCGACCTTGCCCTTGCCGTTTGGTGCGTTGTAGTTGCCAGTGGTGTAGTACAGCGGATCGTGACCGTTGGCACCGTCGTCAGAGCTGTTGAAATAACGGAAGTCCGACTTCAACACGCCCGGGCCGATTGCCCAATTGTGAACCAGGCCCAGGAAGTGTTGCTTGTAGAACTCTTCCAGGTTGCCGTAGTAGTACTGGGCAGTCAGGTCCTTGGTGATCTTGTAGTCGCCACCGGCATAGATGAACTTGTTGCTGTCGCGGAACTTGGTGCCGCGAGTGTTTGCGCCGGAAATCGACATCTGCTCGTTGTTGCTGGAGTTACGGCCTTTGACGGCTTCGATCTGACCACCGACCAGCGACAGGTCCTTGATCTCGGCGGAAGTGATCTGGCCACCCTGCCAGGTTTGCGGCAGCAGACGACCATCGTTGGTCACGATCACCGGGTTTTTCGGCTGCAAGGTGCCCAGCTTCAGTTCAGTCTGGGAAACCTTGGCCTTGGCAGTCAGGCCCAGGCTGGAGAAATCATCTACCGCCTCACCGTTGGATTTGCTCGGGAAAACCGTGCCGCCGTAAGAGGTCGCCGTGGCGCCGTTGGTACCGCCACCCGAATCCAGCTTGACGCCCAACAGGCCGATCGCATCGATACCGAAACCGACGGTGCCCTGGGTGTAGCCGGAGATGAAACGCAGATCGAAGCCCTGGCCCCATTCTTCGTTTTTGTTGGCACCGGCACCGTCACGGTTGTCGGTGTTGATGTAGAAGTTACGCAGCCCCAGTGTTGCCTTGCTGTCTTCGATAAAACCCGCGGCGCTTGCCTGCTGGGCCAGTACCCCGACGGCCACAGCCATGGCCAAGGTGGATTTGTTCATGTTTCGCTCCTCTAGTTTCTAATTCTGATGTTCCTGGTCCCGAATCGATTGCCCGGGATCCTGAATGCATAAATTCGCGGCAAAGCGTCTAAGCCGGTCGTTTGGCGGGCGGCAGGATACATGGCCTTAAAGCCAAAAAGAATTGCTTAAGATTTTTTAATATCGCTGCGGAATATGACTTCCCACGGCAGAACCGAGGTATCGGCGCCAGCGCCGATTCCTGAACCTGATCAGTTGTCGAGGGAGGAAATTGCCAAATCCGAGTTCAGGGATGAGTGTCGGACGGACGCACTTTAAGCGGGATCAACAAAAACTAAAAAGAATAATAAATACTCAGCAAAGATCATTATGGAATATTAAAATCAACCCCAAAAAAACCTCGCCCGCAGGCGAGGCTTTTTCGCAAGGCTGGTTACAGGAAGCTGTAGGTGTAGTTGAAGATCAGACGGGTCTGGTCAACATCAGGGTTGTTGGAGACTTCACTGCCACGGTAGACGCCATTACGCAGCGTTACGCCGAAACCTTTGAGGGTGCCCTGCTGGATGGTGTAGTCGATCCGCATGTCGCGCTCCCACTCGGACGCATCAGGACCTCTGCCGTTGGTAGCCTTGATGTCATCGCCATGCAGGTAGGCGATCGAAGTTTTCAGGCCCGGTACGCCCAATGCAGCAAAGTCATAGGAGTACTGACCGAAGGTAGTGTTTTCACCGGCACGAACAAAGCCGTTGATCATGGAGTCGGTGAACAGGTAGAAGCTGGCGCCACCGTTCCCTTCCGGACGGCCATTGCCATCGACCACGTTGCCCTGGTTCAGGTAGACAAAACCACCGTCATCGCTGACACGTTGATGACCGAGCAGGAAGGCGTTGCCACCCAGGGTGTAGGTGAACATGGCGCTCCAGGTCTTGTTATCGACCTCACCCGGGTTCTTGGCGAAACCGTTGTTGTTGTTGAAACGGAAACCCGCATCACCGTTCTTGCCGTCGGAGCTGCTGTCGAAGTAGCGAATATCAGTCTTGAAGGACTGGTTGGCATTGATCGGGTAGACGTGAATCAGGCCCAGGAAATCCTGCTTGTAGTAGTCCTTCAGATTCGAGTGGTAATACTGCAGGGTCAGGTCCTTGGTGACCTTCCAGTCAGCACCACCGTAGTAGAACTTGTTGCTGTCCTCTGTACCGCCAGCCACGGCCAGGCCGGTGGAGTTCGAAGAGGCGCGACCCGCCGAATGTTCCAACTGACCTGCGTTGAAGGTCACGTTGTCGATTTCTTTCGACGTGATGGTGCCACCGTCAAAGGTCTGGGGCAGCAGACGGCTGTCGTTCGCGACCAGGATCGGCAGGTTGGGTGCCAGCGCACCACCCAGGTGGGCTTCGGTTTTCGAGAAGCGCGCCTTGACGTTAGCAGCTGCACGGCTCCATTCGGACACGGCCGAACCATCGCTGTCGCTCGGGAAGAAGGTGTTGTTGTCCGGGTGGTGACCTTTGCCGCCGTCCAGGTGGATACCCAGCAGTGCCTGGGCGTCGATACCGAAACCGACAGTGCCTTGGGTGAAACCGGACAGATAATCGAATTTCAGGCCCTCTGCGGACTCTTTCTGATCCGCACCGCCTTCACGGTTATCGTTGTTGTAATACATGGTTCGAGAGCTGATGGACGCCTTGCTGTCTTCCAGGAAACCGGCGGCGCCTGCCTGCTGCGCCAAAACCCCTACGGCCACGGCCAAAGCCAAGGTGGACTTGTTCATTGTGTAGCTCCTCTCGATTCTAATTCTTGTATTCCTGGTCTCGGGTCGTCGCCCGAAATCCTAAGATGCGCGATTAGCGCCAGAGCGTGACCCACAAGTCAATCGTAACCATGTGTGTCTACGACCATTGTCTAATCCCCGTTTTTTTGGTCCATGCAGGGTCATGAGTTCGTCATAAACCTGAAAAGAATTACCCGCTTCTTTTCTAATACCTTTTAGGAATTTAGCTTCTCGCCCCGGATTACAAGGTTCGGCTCATAAGCTAATTCCTAAAAGGTATTTATTTTTACTTTCTTAGATCGATTAGTTTCATACGCAATTCGGAAACAAATCCTTTACCGAAAGGCGACCCCATGACGATCAAGCGCGCACTATCCATACCAATTGTTACAGTTTGTGTATCCCTGGCATTTTCATTAACGGCTCAGGCAGCGAATCTCACCGTCGGCTACCAGACCGGAATCGACCCCAGCAAAGTCCCCCAGGCCGATGGCCTTTATGAAAAAACCATCGGCCAGCCGATTGACTGGCGACGCTTCAACAGCGGCCCGGAGGTGGTCACGGCGATTGCTTCGGGCGATGTGCAAATCGGCAATCTCGGCTCCAGCCCGCTGGCCGCCGCTGCCTCGCGCAACCTGCCGATTGTCGCGTTCATCGTCTCGGCCCAGATCAATGCCGCCGAAGCGCTGGTGGTGCGCAACGGCAGCGGCATCGAAAAACCGCAAGATCTGATCGGAAAGACCATTGCCACGCCGTTCGTTTCAACCTCCCACTACAGCCTGCTCGGAGCGCTGAAGCACTGGGGCCTGGACAATTCAAAAGTCAAAGTGGTGAACCTGCAGCCAGCGGAAATCGCGGCAGCCTGGAAGCGCGGTGATATTGACGGCGCGTTTGTCTGGTCGCCCGCGCTTGGGGAAATTCGCAAGACCGGCAAGACCTTGACCGACGCTGCGCAGGTAGGCCAATGGGGCGCGCCGACCTTTGAAGTCTGGGTGGCGCGCAAGGACTACGCCGAAAAACATCCGGAGGTCGTGGCAAAGTTCGCCAGGGTTACCCTGGATTCGTTCGCCGACTATGCCGCGCATAAGGACCAATGGACGGTTGATTCGGTGCCTGTGCAGAAAATCGCCAAACTGACCGGTGCCAACGCCGCTGATGTACCGGAGCTGCTGGCCGGTTCCGCCTTCCCGGATACCAAGGCGCAACAGAGCACTGCGCTGCTGGACGGCGGCACGGCCAAGGCGATTGGCGAGACGGCGAAGTTCCTGAAGGAGCAAGGGAAGGTTGAAACGGTACTGCCGGATTATTCGCCGTATGTCAGTGCGAAGTTCGTAGCCGAGTAAATATTGCGGTTGCTTCGCAACCGATCGCTGGCAAGCCAGCTCCTACATTGAACGGTGTAAGAGCTGGCTTGCCGGCGATGGAAGCAACCCGGTTACAGGGCTTTTTCGAAGATCTTCGAATTACGCTGATAGTTGTACAGCGACGCCCGTGCCGACGGCAGGCGGTCGACGCTGCTCGGTTCGAAACCACGCTCGCGGAACCAATGCGCGGTGCGGGTGGTGAGGACGAACAAGGTTTTCAGCCCCTGCGCCCGTGCGCGGGTTTCAATGCGCTCCAGCAGCTCATCACCGCGACCGCCATGGCGGTATTCCGGATTCACCGCCAGGCACGCCAGTTCACCAGCATCCGAATCGGCGATCTGGTACAGCGCCGCACAGGCGATGATCATGCCTTCGCGCTCAACCACACTGAATTGCTCGATTTCGCGCTCCAGCACCTCGCGGGAACGGCGCACCAGGATGCCCTGCTCTTCCAGCGGACTGATCAGGTCCAGCAAACCACCGACGTCTTCAATGGCCGCTTCGCGCACCACTTCGAACTGTTCCTGGGCCACCAGGGTGCCGCCACCATCGCGGGTGAACAGCTCGGTCAGCAGTGCACCGTCTTCGGCGTAACTGACGATGTGGCTACGGGCCACGCCGCCACGGCAAGCTTCGGCCGCAGCATCCAGCAATTCAGCCTGATAGTTACTGCCCAGCCGCTGCAGATGCGCCGGCACTTGCTGCGGACGCAGTTCGCGCACCAGGCGCCCGTGCTCGTCGATCAGGCCCAGGTCGGCGCCGAACAGCAACAGCTTGTCCGCGCCCAGGTCGATGGCCGCGCGGGTGGCGACGTCTTCACAGGCGAGGTTGAAAATCTCACCGGTCGGCGAATAGCCCAGCGGCGACAGCAGCACGATGGAGCGCTCGTCCAGCAGACGGTTGATGCCCTTGCGGTCGACCCGACGCACTTCGCCGGTGTGGTGATAGTCGACACCTTCAAGCACGCCGATCGGCCGTGCCGTCACCAGGTTGCCGCTGGCCACCCGCAGACGCGAGCCCTGCATCGGCGACGAGGCCATGTCCATGGACAGGCGCGCTTCGATGGCGATGCGCAGTTGGCCTACCGCGTCGATCACACACTCCAGGGTCGCGGCATCGGTGATGCGCATGCCGTGATGGTAATGCGGGGTCAGGCCACGGGCCGCCAGGCGCGTTTCGATTTGCGGCCGGGAACCGTGGACCAGCACCAGACGCACGCCCAGGCTGTGCAACAGCACCAGGTCGTGGACGATATTGCCGAAGTTCGGGTGTTCAACGCCGTCGCCGGGCAGCATGACGACAAAGGTGCAATCGCGGTGGGCGTTGATGTAGGGCGAAGCGTGACGAAGCCAATTGACGTATTCGGGCATGAACCTGGGCCTGTAATAAATAGCAGCCGAAAAAAGGGCGAAACTGAAAACGCACAGCGGGCTGATGGTTATCGTCGGAACAGGCTTGGCGACACGCGCGCTCTCCTCATGAATACGGGTTGGGGTACCGGCAATTTATACATGAAACCTGTAGGAGCCGGCTTGCTGGCGATGCAAGCGCTGCGGTTCATCGGCTGATCCGCGTCATCGTTCATCGCCAGCAAGCCGGCTCCTACAGTTTGTGTTGTGTTTCGGCCGGTGACAGGCAGTAATGTTCAATCAACTGTCGTAATAGATGCACCGTAGGCTGCAAACGTGACATTTCGAGGTATTCCCCCGGTTGATGGGCGCAGGCGATATCACCCGGGCCAAGCACCAGCGTTTCACAGCCAAGGCGCTGAAGATAAGGTGCTTCGGTGCCGAACGCCACTGCTTCGGCGCTGTGACCGGTGAGCTTTTCGGCAAGGCGTACCAGTTCTGCATCCTCGGCCTGCTCGAATGGCGGCACTTCGGGGAACAACGGCGCGTAGGTGATCTTGACCTGATGCCGCTCGGCAACCGGGTTGAGCTTCTGCAGGATCTCGGCGCGCAGGACCTTGGGGTCCATGCCGGGCAACGGCCGCAAATCGAACTCCAGCGAACACTGGCCGCAGATGCGATTGGGGTTGTCGCCGCCATGGATGCAGCCAAAATTCATCGTCGGCGTCGGCACGCCAAACTGCGGATTGCGGAATTCGCGCTGCCACAACAGGCGCAGGCCACGCAGTTCGCCGATGGCATCGTGCATGGCCTCCAGGGCGCTGTGGCCCAGACGCGGGTCGGAGGAATGACCGCTCTGACCGAGGATGTCGATGCGCTCCATCATGATGCCCTTGTGCATGCGGATCGGCTTGAGCCCGGTCGGCTCGCCAATCACCGCCGCCCGCCCCAACGGCCGCCCCGCTTCGGCCAGCGCGCGGGCGCCGGACATCGAACTTTCTTCGTCACACGTGGCGAGAATCAGCAACGGCTGTTTGAACGGTTGATCGAGCAGCGGCTTGACCGCCTCGATGGCCAGGGCGAAAAAGCCCTTCATGTCGCAACTGCCCAGGCCGACCCATCGACCGTCGACTTCAGTCAGCTTCAGCGGGTCGGTTTGCCACAACGCCCCGTCGAACGGCACGGTGTCGCTATGCCCGGCCAGCACCAGGCCGCCGGGGCCGGAACCGAAACTGGCCAGCAAATTGAACTTGCCGGGGCTGACCTGCTGGATCTCGCAGGTAAAACCCAGCTCACCGAGCCACGTCGCCAGCAGGTCGATGACCGGGCGGTTGGTTTGATCGAGGCTGGGCTGGGTGCAACTGACCGACGGCGCAGCGATCAGCGCAGCGAATTGTTCTTTCATCGACGGCAATGGCATCGCTGACTCCAGGCACCCGAATTGAGGTCCATCATAGAACCAACCGATGACAGGAATAAACCGTCGCGGCGCGTACTAACCTTGAGTCCTGTACACTGCACGACCTTGGCAGCCACACATTCCCCCGGCTGCGCTCCCGATCCTGGATTTTCCGGCCATGCAGAAAGAAACCGAAATCAAACTCCGCGTCAGCCGCGAAACCCTCGCAGCCCTGCGCGAGCACCCGTTACTGAAAAAACGCAACAAAAGTGGCTGGGAACGCCGTGAGTTGATGAATCAGTACTTCGACACGCCCGAGCGCGACCTGGCCCAGGCCAAAGTCGCCCTGCGCCTGCGCAAGGATGGCGAAGAAGTGATTCAGACCCTCAAGACCCGCGGCCAGAGCATCGCCGGCCTGTCCGTTCGTAACGAGTACGACTGGAACCTGCCCAAAGCCAAGCTCGACCTGAAGAAACTCGACGGCGAATGCTGGCCCGAGGAACTGGCCGAACTGGACAAGAAGACCCTGAAGCCGATCTTCACCACCGACTTCGTCCGCGAACGCGCGGAAATCGCCTGGGGCCGTGGCAAGACCAAAGTGGTCATCGAAGCCGCGCTGGACCTGGGTCACGTCGTGGTCGGCAAGCAGAAAGAAGAAATCTGCGAACTGGAACTGGAACTGCGCGAAGGCGAGCCGGCAGCCCTGCTGGAACTGGCCACCGAACTGGCCGAAAAGCTGGCCCTGATGCCGTGTGACATCAGCAAGGCCGAGCGCGGTTATCGCCTGTACGACGCCCACAGCTATTCGTTGAGCCTGCCGGCGCCGCAGATCACCGCCGAAACACCGCTGGACGACGCGTTCGCCGCGCTGAGCTGGCATTTGCTCGGCAGCAGCCAGCGTCTGGCCGAGCAGTATCGCTTCAACGGTCACTGGCGCCTGTTGCAGGACTGGGTCGAATGCCTCGCGGAAATGCGCGCACTGATCAGCAGCCTGGGCCAGGCCGCTCCGCGTCAGTCGACCCACGACCTGCGTATCGCCCTCGATGCCTTGCTGGAAGACTGGCGCCCGCTGGTCCAGGCCGGCCTGGACGACGAAGACGTGCGCAAAGCCGCGCCCGAGCAGTTCCTCGAAGAACTCGAAGACCCGCGCTGGGGCCTGTTCTCCCTGACCACTTCGCGCTGGCTGCTGGCCCGCACCTGGGCCGCCGACCGCAACACCCGCGGCAATCGCCAGGGCGCTGCGCAACTGGGCAGCTGGTTGCCGCGCCTGCTGGGCGAAGAAGCCACTTCGCTGCAATTGCAGCGCTACCAGCAACAGCCGGAAGACCTGGCCGAGCAACTGCCGCGCATCGAACGCATCCAGGTCTGGCTGCACCATGCGCGTAACGTGCTGGAAATCCCGGAAATGGATCGCCTGTACGGCGAACTGAACAAACTGGCGCAACTGGCCAACGAGTCGATCACCGACGAAGTCCTCGATGCGCGCAAGCAGCAGGCGATTGCGGTGTATCAGAACCGTGCCTGGAAAATGTTGCTGCGCCTGTAATGCCTTGTGGCGAGGGGGCTTGCCCCCTCGCCACAAAGGCCCTCAGGCATCATCAGCGCATTACCGGCAAACTGGTCGTCGACTTGATCTCCGACAACGCCACGATCGAATTCACCTCCTGAATCCCCGGCACCATCGACAGCTTCTCGAAGAAGAAGCGCTCGTACGCCTCGATGTCCGCAGTGACAATGCGCAGCAAAAAATCCACCGCCCCCATCAGCACGTAACACTCCAGCACCTCCGGAAAGCCGCGAATTGCCTCGGTGAATTCGGTGAAGTTCGAGCGCCCGTGGGCATTGAGTTTCACCTCCGCGAAGATCTGCGTGTTCAGGCCGATTTTCTTGCGGTCGAGCAAGGTCACCTGGGCGCGAATGATGCCCTCCTCCTTCATCCGCTGAATCCGTCGCCAGCACGGCGATTGCGAGAGACCCACCTGCTCGGCGATCTGTGCGCTGGAAAGCGAAGCGTCCTCTTGCAGCAGGGCGAGGATCTTGCGGTCATAGCTGTCCAGCTCGCTTTGCATAAAAAAACCCTTAATCGAGTAACTAGCGAATTGATTGATTCTTCACTCCGGCAATACGACCAATCATAGAGAAGAAATGCCCGGCACAGGATGTAAACATTTCTCCAGTAAATCTGGAGCCTGACCATGCCGTATCTCGAAGCCGTGAACATCCCTCCTGCCCGCGCCGATGTCTGGAACGTCAGCAACGCCCATTGTCGTGTTCGCTATCAAATGCTCGCCGAGGCAGAACCGGACCTGCTGTGTCGCGCCCTCAATCTGTTCGCCTTGCAAATGCTCACGCCACAGCAGGTCAACGTGCAGCGCGAGGACGACTGGCTGTCCATCGAGCTCGTCATCGACGGTCTGAGCTGGCACCGCGCGCAAGTGATTGCGGAAAAACTTCGTAACCTGATCAGCGTTTGTTCGGTTGAGCTGCAAGAAGCTGACTCTGCATGGGCCGAAGCGGCTCAAGCGGCGGGCTGAAAAACTCCGAAACGGCTTCGTCGGGTAGTGGCCCAGCGGTCAGCCGGGCCACGGCTATCCTTTGCCGACTGTCGATCAAAAGGAGCCCGCATGTCCGCACATATCGCCTTTCAGGACCGCTGGCTGGATCTCAATGATGTGCTGCGCGAACTGGTCGCGCAGGGCTTCATCAGCCAGGATTCGGCCGAACACGCGCTCAACGCCCGGCGCCGCAACCCAGCCCATGGCCAGATGCATCCACTGGAATTCATCGCCAGCCAACAGTTGGGCGACCTCAGCCGTCCCGGCAAACCGCTGGACCTGGAAAGCCTGACCCTGTGGCTGTCCAGGCAGGCCGGCCAGCCTTACCTGCGCATCGACCCGTTGAAAATCAACGTCGCGGCCGTGACCCCGCTGATGTCCTATGCCTTCGCCCAGCGCCACAAGATTCTCGCGGTCGCGATCGACCGCGATGCGGTCACCGTGGCCAGCGCCCAGCCCTATGTAAGCGGCTGGGAAGCTGACCTGACCCACGTGCTCAAGTTGCCGATCAAGCGCGTGGTGGCCAACCCGGTGGACATCCAGCGCTTGAGCGTAGAATTCTTCCGCCTGGCCAAATCGGTCACCGGGGCGAACAGCGCCGACCCGCAAGTCGCTAACCTGGGCAATTTCGAACAGTTGCTCAACCTTGGCGCCAGCGACCAGGAGCCGGACGCCAACGACGCACACATCGTCAACATCGTCGACTGGCTGTTCCAGTACGCGTTCCAGCAACGCGCCAGCGACATCCATATCGAGCCCCGGCGCGAGCAAGGCACGGTGCGCTTTCGCATCGACGGCGTGTTGCACAACGTCTATCAATTCCCGCCCCAGGTCACCATGGCCATCGTCAGCCGCCTGAAAACCCTGGGGCGCATGAACGTCGCGGAGAAACGCAAACCCCAGGACGGTCGAGTGAAAACCAAGACCCCGGAGGGCGGCGAAGTCGAACTGCGTTTGTCGACACTGCCCACCGCCTTCGGCGAAAAAATGGTCATGCGGATCTTCGACCCGGAAGTGTTGCTCAAGGACTTCGACCAGCTTGGCTTCTCCACCGACGACCTGCGCCGCTGGCAGGACATGACCCGCCAACCCCACGGCATCATCCTCGTCACCGGGCCGACGGGGTCGGGCAAGACCACAACCCTCTACACCACCCTGAAAAAACTGGCGACACCGGAGGTCAACCTCTGCACCATCGAAGACCCGATTGAAATGGTCGAGCCGGCGTTCAACCAGATGCAGGTCCAGCACAACATCGACCTGACCTTCGCCGCCGGCGTGCGCGCGCTGATGCGGCAAGACCCGGACATCATCATGATCGGCGAGATCCGCGACCTCGAAACCGCCGAGATGGCGATCCAGGCAGCGCTCACCGGGCATCTGGTGCTGTCGACCCTGCACACCAACGACGCGCCCAGCGCCATCAGCCGCCTGCTGGAACTCGGCGTGCCGCATTACCTGATCAAGGCCACGGTGCTCGGCGTCATGGCCCAGCGACTGGTGCGAACCCTGTGCCCGCATTGCAAGGCGCCGCTGACGCTGGGCGAAGACGACTGGCAATCCCTGACCCGCCCGTGGCAGGCACCGTTGCCGGGCAATGCTCAGCGGGCCGTCGGTTGTGTGGAATGCCGCGACACCGGCTATCACGGCCGCGCCGGGGTCTATGAAATCATGCAGATCAGCGATGGCATCAAGGCGTTGATCAGTCCCGATACCGATCTGCTGGCCGTGCGCCGCCAGGCATTCAAGGAAGGCATGCGCAGCCTGCGGCTTTCAGGGGCGCAAAAGGTCGCCGCCGGGCTGACGACCATCGAGGAGGTCCTGCGAGTCACACCCCAGAGCGAGCAGAACTGAGCCCGGTTGTTCTTATCCGCCATCGGCGCCGTTACACTCCAGCGATTGCAACTCCACAGATCCACACATCAACAAGGAATCGTTATGCAGATCGGTAGTGTGCTTTTGCTTTTTGTCGGCCTGGTGGTCGCCATTCTGTTCATGGGTTTCAAGGTCGTGCCCCAGGGCTTTGAATGGACCGTCGAGCGTTTCGGGCGCTACACCAACACGCTCAAACCGGGACTGAACATCATCATTCCGGTCATGGACCGCATCGGCCGCAAGATGAACGTGATGGAAAGCGTGCTGGATATTCCGCCACAGGAAGTCATCACCGCCGACAACGCCACGGTGCAAATCGATGCAGTGTGTTTCTTCCAGGTGGTCAACACGGCCCAGGCTGCCTACGAGGTCAACAACCTCGAACACGCCATTCGTAACCTGTTGCAAACCAACATCCGTACGGTGCTCGGCTCGATGGAGCTCGACGCCATGCTCAGCCAGCGCGACGGCATCAACGAAAAACTCCTGCGCACCGTCGATGAAGCGACCGCACCGTGGGGCATCAAGATCACCCGGATCGAGATCAAGGACATCAGTCCGCCCGCCGACCTGATGGCGGCGATGTCGGGGCAGATGAAAGCCGAGCGGATCAAGCGCGCGCAAATCCTGGAAGCCGAAGGCCTGCGCGCTGCAGCGATCCTGACCGCCGAAGGCAAGAAGCAGGCACAGATCCTCGAAGCCGAAGGCAGCCGGCAGGCCGCCTTCCTGGAGTCCGAAGCCCGCGAGCGGCAAGCCGAGGCAGAAGCCCAGGCGACCAAAGTGGTGTCCGAAGCCATCGCCAGCGGCAACGTGCAAGCGGTCAACTACTTCGTCGCGCAGAAGTACATCGATGCACTGGGCAAGCTGGCTTCGGCCAACAACAGCAAAGTGATCCTGATGCCGCTGGAGGCCAGCTCGATGATCGGTGCGGTTGGCGGCATTGGCGAAATCGTCAAGGCCACTTTCGATAACAAGAAAGCCTGAGGCGCGCCATGTGGGCATTTTTTCAGCATCTTTCGTTCTGGGACTGGTTGGCGCTGGGCACGGTGCTGTTGATTCTTGAGGTGTTCGGCGCCGGCGGCTACCTGTTGTGGATCGGCATGGCGGCGGCCGCCGTGGGTGTCTTGACCTTCCTCTTGCCGAGCCTGTCCTGGGAATGGCAGTTCCTGTTGTTCGGCCTGCTGTCGATCGCCACCGCGTTGTACTGGTGGCGGCGTCAGCGCACGGCGAACCGCCCGAGCGATCAACCGCACCTGAATCTGCGCGGCCAGGAACTGATCGGCAAAACCTTCGTGGTGCATGAAACGATTGTCGACGGTCGCGGCAAGATCAAGGTGGCCGACGGCGTGTGGATGGCCCGCGGGCCGGACGCTGCCATTGGCAGCCGCGTGCGGGTGGTCGGCCAGCAAGGCGCGATCCTGCTGGTTGAAACGGCCGAATAGGGGGTCACGGAACTCGATTGGGGGTTGGCAATCCAACCGCGTAGTCAACCCAGTGGAGTCACCCTGTCATGCGTTTCAAACTTGCTGTCGCTACCGTCGCGCTGTTGTCCCTGCCTGTCGGTTCGGCGATGGCCGATACTTTTTGGCGTAACGTTCTTACCTCCGGTGCAACCACCGGTTCGAGCTATCTGACATCCAAGGATCACAAGCTGGTCGTCGCGGCCCAGGACGACGCGAGCAGCTTCGTCGCCAGCGACGGCGGCATCCGCGGTCCGTACCTGGAAGCGGCCATGCAGAAAGTCCGCGCCGACAACCCGGGCCTGCAAGCCACGGACATGGAACTGGCGAACGCGATCCTGGCCAAGAATGCCGTGGCTTCGGAGTAAGCGTTGCGAATGAAAAATGCCGCTCACATGAGCGGCATTTTTTTGCCCAGCGTTGCGCAAGAGATCAGCGGTAATCGTCCACCGGCACACACGCACAAAACAGGTTCCGATCCCCGTAGACGTTATCCACCCGGTTCACCACCGGCCAGTACTTGTGAGCCTTGGTGTGCGCGTCCGGCGTGACCGCCTGCACGATGCTGTAAGGCCGTTCCCACAAGCCGGTGATGTCGGCCAGCGTATGCGGCGCGCCTTTCAACGGGTTTTCTTCGGCTGGCCAGTTACCGTTCTGCACCTCGTTGATTTCCGCGCGGATGCTCAGCATCGCGCCAATGAAACGGTCCAGTTCCGCCTTCGATTCACTCTCGGTCGGTTCGACCATCAGCGTCCCCGGCACCGGGAACGACATGGTCGGGGCATGGAAGCCGTAGTCCATCAGGCGCTTGGCGACATCCTCTTCGGTGATGCCGGTCAACGCCTTGAGCGGCCGCAGGTCGAGGATGCATTCGTGGGCCACCCGTTCGTTGCGCCCGGTGTAGAGCACCGGGAAGGCACCGGACAAATGTCGCGCCAGGTAATTCGCGGCGAGGATCGCCACTTCACTGGCGTCCGCCAGTTGCGGCCCCATCATCGCGATGTACATCCAGCTGATCGGCAGAATGCTTGCGCTGCCCCAGGGCGCTGCGCTGACGGCACCGTTCTGCGGGTGCGGCCCGTCGATCGGCACCACCGGATGGTTGGCCACGAACGGTGCCAGATGCGCCCGTACCCCGATCGGCCCCATGCCCGGCCCACCGCCACCGTGTGGAATGCAGAACGTCTTGTGCAGGTTCATGTGCGAGACATCGGCGCCAATATCCGCCGGCCGCGCCAGCCCGACCTGAGCGTTGAGGTTGGCGCCATCCATGTACACCTGACCGCCGTGATGATGGATCACTTCGCAGATTTCGCTGATGCCCTCCTCGTACACCCCATGGGTCGAAGGGTAGGTCGCCATCAGGCAGGCGAGTTTGTCGGCGGCCTGCGCGGCTTTTTCCTTGAGGTCATCCAGATCGACGTTGCCCGCCTCGTCACACTCGACGATGACCACCCGCATCCCGGCCATCTGCGCCGATGCGGGGTTGGTGCCGTGAGCCGACGAAGGAATCAGGCAAATGTCGCGGCCACCCTCCTGGCGGCTCTCATGGTATTTGCGGATCGCCAGCAGTCCGGCGTATTCACCTTGGGCGCCGGAGTTGGGCTGCATGCAGATCGCATCGAAACCGGTGATCGCGCACAGCCAGCGCTCCAGTTCTTCGATCATCAGCCCATACCCGACGGCCTGCTCCTTGGGCACGAACGGGTGCAGGTTGGCGAACTGCGGCCAGGTGATCGGGATCATCTCGCTGGTGGCGTTGAGCTTCATGGTGCAGGAGCCCAGCGGGATCATCGATTGGTTGAGCGCCAGGTCCTTGTTTTCCAGTTGCTTGAGGTAGCGCAGCATCTCGGTTTCGCTGTGATGGGCGCTGAACACCGGATGGCGCAGATAGGGCGAAGTTCGCGCCAACCCTTCGGGAATTCCGCCAGGCAAGGCTTCAGCATCCAGTTCCTCGATGCGCAGCCCGTGATCGGCCCCCAGAAACACGTCGAACAGCTTCATGACGGTGGCTTCGTCGCAGGTTTCGTCAAGGCTCAAGCCCAACTGCCCGCGCCCGAGAATGCGCAGGTTGATCTGCGCGGCCCGGGCACTTTCGATGATCGCCGTCTGGGTTCCGCCGACTTCCAGCGTCAGGGTGTCGAAGAAGTGCCGGTTGACCCGGGTGATACCGTTGCGCTCAAGCCCGGCGGCCAGGATGCAGGTCAGCCGGTGGACACGCTGGGCGATCCGCTTGAGCCCTTCCGGGCCATGGTAGACCGCATAGAAGCTGGCGATATTGGCCAGCAGCACCTGGGCCGTGCAGATGTTGGAGTTGGCCTTCTCCCGGCGGATGTGTTGTTCGCGGGTTTGCAGGGCCATGCGCAGGGCCGTGTTGCCTCGTGCATCTTTCGAAACCCCGATGATCCGCCCGGGAATCGCCCGCTTGTATTCATCGCGGCTGGCAAAAAATGCCCCGTGCGGCCCACCGTAGCCCATGGGCACGCCAAATCGCTGTGACGAGCCGAACACCACATCGGCGCCCAGTTCACCCGGCGGGGTCAGCAACAACAGGCTCAGCAAATCGGTGGCGACACAGGCCAGGGCCTGTTGCGCGTGCAGGTGATCGATCAGCGGCCGCAGGTCGTGGATTTCGCCGTGGGTGTCCGGGTATTGCAGCAGCGCGCCGAAGACCTGGTGCTGTTTCAAGTTATCCACAGCGTCGACGATCAGCTCGAAGCCAAAACCTTCAGCGCGGGTCTGCACCACGGAAATGGTTTGCGGGTGGCAGTTTTCGTCGACAAAGAACAGGTTGCTTCTGGATTTGGCGACCCGTTTGGCCAGGGCCATGGCTTCCGCCGCGGCGGTAGCCTCATCAAGCAATGAGGCGTTGGCCAACTCAAGACCGGTCAGGTCGATCGTCATTTGCTGGAAGTTCAGCAGCGCTTCGAGCCGCCCTTGGGCGATCTCCGGTTGATAGGGGGTGTACGCGGTGTACCAGCCGGGATTTTCCAGCACATTTCGCAAAATGACGGCCGGTGTGAGGGTGCCGTGATAGCCCATCCCGATCAGGCTGGTCCAGACCTGGTTCTGCTCGGCATAACCGCGCAACTTGGCCAGCGCGGCCTCTTCATCGAGCGCCGGGGGCAGGTCCAGCGTCCGGTTGAGGCGGATGCCCGGCGGCACGGTCTGCTCGATCAACTCGACCCGGCTGCCCAGGCCCAGGCTGTCGAGCATCGCCTGCTGCTCGGCGGCATCGGGTCCGAGGTGGCGGCGCAGAAAGGCATTGGGGTCGCGTAACTGGCTCAGGGACGGCATCTTGGACATGACGGGCTCTCTCTTGACTGGCGCTCAGCGTCGATGCAACACGGTCAAACCAGCATAGCAGCCAGTACCGGACGCGAATCCTGTAGGAGCGAGCCTGCTCCGGGCGGCGCTCCGACGAACCTGAGAACACCGCGCGGTGTCAGGCTTCCAGCGCCATCGTTGACGACCATCGCGAGCAGGTAAGGATTTGTCAGGCAAAAAAAAGCCCCGACGGATCGGGGCTTTGGGATGTTGCGTCAGGCTTATTCGCCGATGGCAGCCTTGTAGCCGGCGGCGTCCAGCAGTTTTTCCAGGTCTGCGGCATTGCTTGGCTTGATCTTGAAGATCCAGGCGCCGTACGGATCGGAGTTGAGCAACTCAGGTGTACCGCTCAGTTCTTCATTGACCGCGATCACTTCACCGGCAATCGGGGAGTAGATGTCGGAAGCAGCCTTGACCGATTCAACGACACCCGCCTGATCTTCAGCGGCAAATACATTGCCCACTTCGGTCAGTTCGACGAACACCACATCACCCAGCGCTTCCTGCGCGTGATCGCTGATGCCCACGGTGACGGTGCCATCGGCTTCCAGACGTGCCCATTCGTGACTTTCGGCAAAACGCAGGTCGGCAGGGATATTGCTCATGTTCTGTGTCCTCAGGAAATTGTCAGCGGTCGTTAACCGCTGGAAAAGATTAGATCAAGGTTTTGCCGTGGCGTACGAAGGTCGGTTTGACCACTCGGACCGGGTACCACTTGCCACGGATTTCCACTTCAGCGCGGTCGGCTGTTGCCATCGGCACGCGCGCCAGTGCAATCGACTTGCTTAGCGTAGGAGAGAAACTACCACTGGTGATCTCCCCTTCGCCAACATCGGCGATGCGGACCACCTGATGAGCGCGCAAAACACCGCGCTCCTCAAGGACCAGACCGACCAGTTTGTGCTGCACCCCGGCGGCCTGTTCGGCTTCCAGCGCGTTGCGTCCGACGAATTTGCGGGTGGCAGGCTCCCAGGCGATGGTCCAGGCCATATTGGAGGCCAACGGTGAAATGTCTTGCTGGATGTCCTGGCCGTAAAGGTTCATGCCGGCTTCGACTCGCAAGGTATCCCGCGCGCCAAGGCCGATGGGGGAAATCCCGGCACCGACCAGATCGTTGAAAAAGCCTGGCGCCTGATTGGCCGGCAGAATGATTTCCAGGCCGTCTTCGCCGGTATAACCGGTGCGCGCGATGAACCAGTCACCGTCGAACAGGCCTTCGAAGGGTTTGAGGAGCTGGATCAGGTTGCCGCGGGACTGGCTGACCAGCTCGGCAATTTTTTGCCGGGCATGAGGGCCCTGGATGGCCAGCATCGCCAACTCGGAACGTTCGCTCAGTTGTACATCGAAACCGTCGAGATGCGCTTGCATCCAGGTCATGTCCTGGTCGCGGGTGGAGGCGTTGACCACCAGGCGATAACCTTCGTCGAGACGGTAGACGATCATGTCGTCGACGATGCCGCCCTGCTCGTTGAGCATGGTGCTGTACAACGCACGGCCGGGGCTGTGCAGGCGTTCGACATCATTGGCCAGCAAATGCCGGAGCCAGGCTTTGGCCTGGGGGCCGCCGACGTCGATTACGGTCATGTGGGATACATCGAAGACACCGCAATCGCGGCGCACCTGATGGTGTTCCTCGACCTGCGATCCATAATGCAGAGGCATGTCCCAACCGCCAAAATCGACCATCTTCGCGCCGAGTGCGAGATGAAGGTCATACAGAGGCGTACGCTGTCCCATGGGTTTCTCCTTCCGGGCGTGGCGAAGGTGCGGGCAAGTGCTGCACGGACTGAATGCCTTGAAACAAAGGGCCTTTAGCCGATTTCAGCTACCTGGTCTGTCAGACGGACCGCACCGAATGCCGCGCATTGTAGCCGCAAGGTGTAGGACTGACACCTAGCTGTTTCGATGCGCTGAACGCCGGATCAATCCGATGACCGGTAACAGCCCGACCAGCACCAGCGTCAACGCTGGCAAAGATGCCCTCGCCCATTCTCCTTCGCTGGTCATTTCAAAGATCCGTACCGCCAGCGTGTCCCAGCCAAACGGGCGCATCAGCAGGGTCGCGGGCATTTCCTTGAGCACGTCGACGAACACTAGCAGCGCAGCGCTCAACGTTCCGGGTAGCAATAATGGCAGATACACTTTGAAAAACAGTCGCGGCCCACTGACGCCAAGGCTACGTGCCGCTTCGGGCAAAGATGGCCGTATACGCGCCAGGCTGCTTTCCAACGGCCCGTAGGCCACCGCGACGAAGCGCACCAGATAGGCCAGCAACAACGCCGACAGACTGCCCAGCAGCATCGGCTTGCCCACGCCACCGAGCCAGCTCGAAAGCGGGATCACCAGCTCGCGGTCCAGATAACTGAACGCCAACATGATCGAGACCGCCAGCACCGAACCCGGCAAGGCGTAACCCAGGTTCGCCAGACTGACCCCGGAACGAATGACCCGGGTAGGGGCCAGACGCCTGGCAAACGCCAGCAACAAGGCGACGCTGACAGTGATCAGTGCCGCCATCGCACCCAGATACAAGGTATGGACGATCAACCCGGTGTAGCGCTCGTCGAGATCGAAGCGCCCGCGCTGCCAGAACCACACCGCCAGTTGCAGCATCGGGATGACGAAAGCGCAGGCAAACACCAGACCGCACCACGTCGTGGCCGCCAGCGCCTTTACGCCTTGCAGGTGATACAGCGCCTTGAGCCGTGGTCGCTCGTTGCTCGCCCGGTTGGCCCCGCGGGCACGGCGTTCGCCATAGAGCACGAGCATCACCACCAACAGCAACAGGCTGGCCAGTTGCGCCGCGGAAGACAGGCTGAAAAAACCGTACCAGGTCTTGTAGATGGCCGTGGTGAAGGTATCGAAGTTGAATACCGACACTGCGCCGAAATCCGCCAGGGTCTCCATCAACGCCAATGCCACGCCCGCACCGATGGCCGGCCGCGCCATGGGCAATGCCACCCGCCAGAACGCCTGCCAGGGCGATTGACCAAGGACCCGTGCGGCTTCCATCAGGCCTTTGCCCTGAGCCAGGAATGCCGTGCGGGCCAGCAGATAGACATAGGGATAGAAAACCAGCACCAGCACCACGATCACACCGCCCGTGGAACGCACGCGCGGCAGCCGCAGACTACTGCCGAACCACTCGCGCAGCAGGGTTTGCACGGGCCCGGCGAAATCCAGCAGGCCGACAAACACGAACGCCAGTACGTAGGCCGGTATCGCGAAGGGCAGCATCAGCGCCCAATCGAGCCAGCGCCGACCGGGAAATTCACAGAGGCTGGTCAGCCAGGCAAGGCTGACGCCCAGCAGGGTGACACCCGCACCGACACCGAGCACCAGCGTCAGCGTGTTGCCCAGCAGGCGCGGCATCTGCGTGTCCCACAGGTGCGACCAGATTTGAACGTCGATGGTTTGCCAGGAAAGCAGCAGTACGCTCAGGGGCAGCAGGACCAGCGCAGCGATGGCGAAGACGACTGGATACCAGCGGCGTTGGGCGGGATGGGCCACAGGCTTGGTTCTCTACTATCTAATGGATGAGATCGACACTGTAGGAGCGAGCCTGCTCGCGAAAAACGTCAACGATAACGCGGGGTACCTGACGGTCCGCGGTGCCCCGACGTTCATCGCGAGCAAGCTCGCTCCTACATCGTCAGAGGCGCGCAACGCAAAAACAAACGCCCCGCATAGGCGGGGCGCAGTATATAGGGTGACTTAGTTCCAGCCAGCCTTGTCCATCAGGCGAATCGCTTCTGCCTGACGCTTGCCGGCAATTTCCACTGGCAAGGTGTCAGCGATGAACTTGCCCCAGGCCGCCACTTCTTCCGAGGGTTGAACCGCAGGGTTCGCCGGGAACTCGTGGTTCACGTCGGCGAAGATTTTCTGCGCTTCAGGCGTGGTCATCCACTCTACCAAGGCCTTGGCCGCTTCCGGGTGCGGTGCGTTCTTGGTCAGGCCGATGCCCGACAGGTTGATATGCACGCCACGGTCGACCTGGTTCGGCCAGAACAGCTTCACCGGCAGCTCCGGCTTCTGCTTGTGCAGGCGGCCGTAGTAGTAGGTGTTGACGATGCCGACATCGCACTGGCCGGCGTTGATCGCTTCCAGCACGGCGGTGTCGTCGGAGAACACGTCAGTGGACAGGTTCCTGACCCAACCCTTGAGGATTTCCTCAGTCTTGGCGGCGCCGTGCACTTCGATCATGGTCGCGGTCAGGGACTGGTTGTAGACCTTCTTCGCCGTGCGCAGGCACAGGCGACCTTCCCATTGCTTGTCGGCCAAGGCTTCGTAGGTGGTCAGTTCACCCGGCTTCACCCGGTCGGTGGAGTAGGCAATGGTCCGCGCCCGCAGGCTCAGGCCAGTCCAGGCATGCGAGGCTGCGCGGTATTGCAGCGGAATGTTGGCGTCGATGGTTTTCGAGGTGAACGGCTGGAGGATGCCCATCTGCTCGGCTTGCCAGAGGTTGCCGGCATCGACGGTCAGCAGCAGGTCGGCTGGCGTATTCGCGCCCTCGGCCTTGAGGCGCTGCATCAGGGGCGCCTCCTTGTCGGTGATGAACTTCACCTTCACGCCGGTCTTGGCGGTGTAGGCATCGAATACCGGCTTGATCAGATCGTCGATTCGCGAGGAGTAGACCACCACCTCGTCAGCAGCCTGGGCGGCGGTGCTGGCGATCAGGGTCAGGGCCAGTGCAGTCAGTAGACGCTTCGGTGCCAACATGGGAGCGGTCTCTCGATTGAAAAATGAGGCCAAATGATAAGGACTCACATTTACCTTCTCAATCGAAGCGGGCTGCGGAGGAGTTACCAGATGTTGCACAGCTTGGAATTTGTGGTGCTTTTGCTGACGCCTTCGCGGGCAAGCCCGCTCCCACAGGTTTTCGGGTGTATACCGAATTGATGTTTCACACCGGCCACTGTGGGAGCGGGCTTGCCCGCGATGAGTCCATTAGCCCCAGCAAAAATCTCAGGGCCTGGCCAGCGTCGGCAAATCCCCGGTCAACCCCAGCGCCTCACGCACGAACAAGGCCTTGGCTTCCGGCATTTTCTCAACCATTTTCAATCCGGTATTGCGCAACCAGCGCACCGGCAACGGATCGGCCTGGAACAAGCGCTCGAAACCTTCCATCGCCGCCATCAGCGCCAGGTTGTGGGGCATGCGCCGACGCTCGTAACGGCTAAGGACTTTCACATCCGCCAGGCGTTCGCCACGGGTCGCCGCTTGCAGCAACACTTCGGCCAGCACGGCGGCATCGAGGAATCCGAGATTCACCCCCTGCCCCGCCAACGGGTGAATGGTGTGGGCCGCGTCGCCGATCAACGCCAGGCCTTCAGCCACATAACGCTTGGCATGGCGCTGGCGCAGGGGCACACACAGGCGCGGGTCGGCGCTCAGCACTTCGCCGAGCCGACCTTCGAAGGCGCGCTCCAGCGCCTTGCAGAAACCTTGTTCATCCATCGCCATCAGACGTTCGGCTTCGCCGGGCGTGGTCGACCAGACAATCGAACACCAGTCCTGCTGGCCGTCGCGTTCAAGGGGCAGAAACGCCAGCGGACCGTTGTCGGTGAAGCGCTGCCAGGCCGTCATTTGATGCGGTTTGGCGCAACGTACGCTGGTGACGATGGCATGGTGCAGATAATCCCATTCCCGGGTCGCCACACCGGCCAGGCGACGCACCGCCGAGTTGGCGCCATCCGCGGCGATCACCAGTGGTGCGCGCAACGTACGGCCATCGGCCAGGGTCAGCAGCCAGTCATCGCCGGAGCGGCGCATCTGTTCCAGCCGAGCATTGGCCAGCAACCCAAGGTCGCAGTCATGCAACCGGTCGAGCAAGGCATCCTGGACCACGCGGTTCTCGACGATATGACCCAACACCTCGGCGTGCACGCTGGCCGCCGAAAAGTGGATCTGCCCAGTGCCGCTGCCATCCCAGACCTGCATGTCGGTATAGGGACTGCTGCGCCGCCCGGCGATGCCGTCCCAGACGCCAAGGCGTTCGAGAATCCGCTGACTGGCGATCGACAAGGCGCTCACGCGCGGCTCGAACGCGGCCTGCGTGTTGAAGGGTTTGACGCTCATGGGGCTGCCGTCCAGCAGCAGGACTTCCAGCCCGCTGTCCTGCAATGCCAGCGCCAGAGCGCTGCCGACCATTCCGGCCCCGACAATCAGCAGATCTGCGCGCATTTCCATGCTTTAAGCCTGTCTCTCTTGCGGCTTGAGCCGCACGTAAAGGGTTTTCCCGACCCGCGCCACCAGATGGCCGGCGCCGTCATGAATGTCGACCTGCAATTGCGGCAGGTACTTTTCGCCATTGGCCGTCTGCCGACGGATCTCGTCGAGCAAGGTGTCGTCGATGGTGAAACGGGCGAATACCGGGCCTTTGCCCGGCGCGATGAAATCGATGTCGGCGGCCTTGTCCCAGACAATGTACTTGCGCCCCAGGTTTTCCATCAGCATCAGCATGAAGAACGGATCGACCATCGAGTACAGGCTGCCGCCGAACTGGGTGCCGACGTAATTGCGGTTGTACCAGCCCAGCCCCATGCTGACCCGCACGTCACGAAAATCATCGCTGATGTGCTGCACCCGCACACCTGCACCGAAGTACGGCGGGTAGAAGCTCATGAAAAAGCGCATCAGACGGGCTTTGCCGGATCGGCGGATCAACCAGTTACGCATCCGGTCGCGTCCCCAGCCCCATCGCCTGCCGTGCGAACCAACGCTTGGCCGGTGGCAGCAGATCAAGGCCGAGCAGACCGATGTTGCGCCCCAGGGATACCAGCGGCTGGGTGCTGCCGAACAGACGCGTGACCTGATCGGAGAAGCCCACGGTGAGGTCCTGGTCCAATCGCTGGCGTTCACGATAGGCCTGCAACGTGGCGAAGTCGCCCAGTGGTTTCTCGCTGGCGAGCAAGGCATCGGCCAGGGCCTGGGCATCGCGCAGGGACAGGTTGAACCCCTGCCCGGCAATCGGATGCAGGCTGTGCGCCGCGTTGCCGAGCACCGCCAGATGCGAACGCACCTGCTCCTCGGCCTCGACCAGTGTCAGCGGATACAGATGCCGTGCACCGACCTGTTTCAATGTGCCAAGGCGATAACCGAACACACCCTGCAACTCGCTCAGGAAACTGCGCTCATCAAGGGCCGCCAGGCGTTGTGCGTCCATGCCCAGACGGGTCCAGACCAGCGCGCAGCGGTTTTCCGGCAGCGGCAGCAATGCCATCGGGCCTTCGTCGGTGAAGCGCTCGAAGGCCATGCCGTTGTGGGCTTCGCTCGGGGTGATGTTGGCAATCAGCGCGCTCTGGTTGTACGGACGCTTGCGAATGCCGATCCCCAATTGTTCGCGCAGGCCGGAACGACCGCCGTCGGCGAGCACCGCAAGGTCGCATTCCAGGGTGGTTTCATCGTTGAGGGTCAGGCGATAGCCATCGGGCAGCGGCTCCATGCGGGTGACTTCCGCCGGGCAGCGCCAACTGATCACGTCCTTGTCCAGGCCTTGCCACAGGCATTGGCCGAGCCAGGCGTTTTCCACCACGTAACCCAGCGCCGGAACGCCCTCTTCCATCGCCGACAAACGGGCAGTGGAGAAACGCCCACGGTCGGAAACATGAATCTGCTTGATCGGCTCGGCGCGGCGGGAGACTTCCTGCCAGACGCCCAGCCGCTGATAAATCTGCTGCGAGCCGAAGGACAACGCCGAAGAACGCGCATCGTAACTCGGCTGATACGTGTCGCCAGGAGCGAACGGCTCGATCAGCACGATCTTCCAGCCCCGGGCCTTGGCCCCGGCCTGCAGCGCCAGCGCCAGGCTGGCACCGACCAGCCCGCCACCGATGATTGCCAGGTTGACTCGACTCATGCCGCTTGTGTCCGTGCAGCGGCCATCAGGGCCTCGATCTCGGCGACGGTTTTCGGCACGCCGTTCGTCAATATTTCACAGCCGGTTTTGGTGACCACTACATCATCCTCGATACGCACGCCAATGCCGCGCCATTTCTTCGCAACATTCTGGTTGTCCGGAGCAATGTAGATCCCCGGCTCCACGGTCAGCGCCATGCCGACCTCCAGCACGCGCCACTCGCCGCCGACCTTGTATTCGCCGACATCGTGCACATCCATGCCCAGCCAATGGCCGGCGCGGTGCATGTAAAACGCCTTATAGGCTTCGCTGGCGATCAACTCGTCGACGTCGCCCCGCAAAAGCCCCAGCTTGACCAGCCCGGTCGTGATGACCCGGACCGTGGCCTCGTGCGCCTGATTCCAGTGCTTGTTCGGGGCGATTTCGGCAAAGGCGGCCTCCTGGGAGGCCAGCACCAATTCGTAAATCGCTTTCTGTTCCGCTGAATACTTGCCGCTGACCGGAAAGGTGCGGGTGATGTCGCTCGCGTAGCAGTCGATCTCGCAACCGGCATCGATCAGCACCATATCCCCGTCCTTGAGCAGCGCGTCATTCTGCTGGTAATGCAGGATGCAGCTGTTGCGTCCCGCCGCGACGATCGACCCGTAGGCCGGCATCTTCGCCCCGCCCTTACGGAACTCGTAATCGAGTTCGGCTTCCAGGCTGAATTCGTGCAATCCGGCGCGACAGGCCTGCATCGCCCGCACATGCGCCTGGGCGGAAATCCGCGCCGCCTCGCGCATCACTTTCACTTCTGTCGCCGATTTATACAGGCGCATATCGTGCAGCAGATGATCCAGGGCAACGAATTCGTTCGGCGGCTGGGCGCCGAGGTTGGCCTTGGAGCGGATCACGTTGATCCACTCCATCAGGTGACGGTCGAATTCGGGGTTGCTGCCCATGGCCGAATACACCCGGTCACGACCTTCGATCAGCCCCGGCAGGATGTCGTCGATATCGGTGATGGGAAAGGCATCGTCGGCGCCGAAGTCGCGAATCGCGCCCTCTTGCCCGGCACGCAGGCCATCCCACAACTCACGCTCGGCGTTGCGCTCGCGGCAGAACAGGATGTATTCGCCATGCACGCGCCCCGGCATCAACACCAGTACGGCCTGGGGTTCGGGAAAACCGCTGAGGTACTGGAAGTCGCTGTCCTGGCGGTAAACGTGCTCGACGTCGCGGTTGCGAATGGCCACCGCGGCGGCGGGCAGGATGGCGATGCTGTTGGGTTCCATCTGCGCCATCAGGGCCTTGCGGCGACGACTGTATTCCGATTTCGGGATATGGATCATGGGCAGATGGCGTTCCCTGGCAAACGATTAGTGCAGCGACGGTTTGGCGGCAGCCGACAGGTCTTTTTTGGTCTCGGAGAACAGCAGCAGCGGTGCGATGCGCACGTACTCCATGACTTCCATGTAGTCGTTTTCGCCGTCGTCGGACTCTTCCAGGGCATCTTGCACCTGGGAAATGGCCGCCAGATCCTGCAGCACTTCGTTGGCCTCGGTGCTCAGGGCACTGCTGTCACGGCAGTTCAGGCCGAAACCGCTGAGGAAACCCTGGCACCACTCGCCCAGTGCGGCGGCACGCTCGGTGAGTGGAGCGTCGTCGGTCGGCAACAGCAGAACGACGGTCACGTCATCGCCGGTGAGCTCGCCTTTTACCATCGCTTGCAGGCCGATCAGGGCGTTGCGGACGTTGTCCTGGGGCTCGCTTTCGAGCAATTCGGCGGCGTCGATCAGCCAGCCTTCGGCGTCGAAACCGGCGCCGGCACAGCTGCGACCGAGCAACAGGCCGTGCAGTTCAGCCGGCGAGACATTGTGACCGCTGGAAGTCAGCAGGGTGGCGAAGCCTTGGTACGGGGAATTCTGAATGGTCATGGGCAGCTAGGCGCCAGACGGCGCTATGTCTAGAATGAAGGCCTTGTATCCTACATCGACTACCCCTGTAGGAGCGAGCTTGCTCGCGATGAACCCGAGAACGCCATGGGCTGTCAGGGACCTAGCGTTAACGTTGGCGACCATCGCGAGCGGGCTCGCTCCTATAGAAGTCCGACACCCATCAGACAGTGAAGACAATGGAAGACACCGACCTGCAAGCACTGATGGCCAGACTCGAACTGCTGATTACCCGAGTCGAGCAACTTAAGAGCCAAAACGGACTCTTACTAGCTCAGGAAAAGACCTGGCGCGAGGAACGCGCGCACCTCATTGAAAAAAACGAAATCGCCCGGCGTAAGGTCGAATCGATGATTTCGCGCCTCAAGGCCCTGGAGCAAGACTCATGAGTTCAAGCAATAGCGTCACCGTGCAGATCCTCGACAAAGAGTATTCGATCATCTGCCCTCAGGAAGAGCGCAGTAATCTGGTCAGCGCCGCCCGTTACCTGGACGGCAAGATGCGCGAGATCCGCAGCAGCGGCAAAGTCATCGGCGCCGACCGTATCGCCGTGATGGCTGCGCTGAACATCACCCACGATCTGCTGCACAAGGAAGAACGCCCGGATATCCAGGCCAGCGGCTCGACCCGCGAACAGGTGCGTGACCTGCTCGATCGCGTCGATCTGGTGCTCGCCACCGATCCGGACGTCACTAAAGGCTGATTCGCGCCAGCGCTTGCGGTATAATCACCTCACTCCCTGGGGTGTTTGCCAGTTGGCGATGTCCCTGAGCCGATTTGCTATACCCTGGAGGTTGCACGTTGGGCTGGTGTGCATGTCCGCTAGACGGAAAGCCTTAAAGCCTACTGCATCTTCCACCTTGAACTTTCGGGTTCAAGGGCTAAGTCGACAGCGACACATTCGGGGAGCCTGATTCCAGTCCAATGCCGGTTTTGATACCGGCATTGGCGTTTTTACGGGTACGCTTCACCTATCCGTCCTGCCGAAACCAAAATCCATGACCGAACCTGCGCTGCTCCCCCGCCCGCAACTTCGACGCATGCTGCGCAAGGCCCGCCGCGCACTGACACCCAGTCAGCAGCGCCAGGCCGCTCGCGGGCTGTACAAGCAATTGGCCCAGCAACCGCTGTTCCGCCGCGCCAGACATATCTCGCTCTACCTGCCGACCGACGGTGAAATTGATCCGCGCCTGTTGCTGCGTGCCGCGCAGCGCCGGGGCAAGGCCACTTACCTGCCCGTGCTGAGCGCCTGGCCGCGTACCAAAATGGTGTTCCAGCGCATCCGTCCCGGGGAAAAACTCAAACCCAACCGCTTCCGCATTCTCGAACCACGGGCGAACCTCGCCCGGCAACGCAAGATCTGGGCGCTGGACCTGGTGTTGCTGCCATTGGTGGGGTTTGACGATGTTGGCGGACGGCTGGGGATGGGCGGCGGTTTCTATGACCGGAGCCTGGCTTATCTGGCGCGCCGCAATGACTGGCGCAAGCCGACCCTGCTGGGGCTGGCCCACGAGTGTCAGAAGGTGGAGCGATTGGCTCAGGCGAGCTGGGATGTACCGCTGCAAGGCACGGTAACTGACAAGGCCTGGTATTACGCAGGCTAGGCGCCACGTCGATCAGCGGCGCCGCGGCAACAGGATCAGCGCTTGAAGGCTGTCGACTGTTGCTGCAATTGGGCGAGTTCGACCGGTGCATCGGTCTTGTTGGCCCACAGGCTTTGGGCATAGCCGGTTGTCACGACGCCAAGGCCAAACAAAATGACCAAAATCCATAGTAAATCCGGTTTGCGTTTCATCGATTGCCCCCCAAAGGCATATCTACACGATGACAGCAGCGGTTTCCGTTTGTAGGCCGTGCAGCAGCGTCAAGCTTTAAAGGCCGGCATTTTGCGACAACGTGAACCGCTGCGCAAATGCTGACGTCAACCGACCGTCGGTTTGTCATAAAATTGCCGACAAGCTGCTCGATCACCACGCAAGGAGCAAAAGACATGGCCTATTGGCTGATGAAATCCGAGCCCGACGAACTTTCGATCAAAGGGCTGGAAAAGCTCGGCAAAGCGCGCTGGGACGGGGTTCGCAATTATCAGGCACGCAACTTCCTGCGGGCCATGGCGGTAGGGGACGAGTTCTTCTTCTATCACTCCAGCTGCCCGGAACCGGGAATTGCCGGAATCGGCAAGATTATCGAGGCCGCCTATCCGGACCCGACGGCGCTGGAGCCGGAAAGTCATTATTTCGACCCCAAGGCCACCCCGGACAAAAACGCCTGGAGCGCGATCGATGTCGCCCATGTCGAGACCTTTGCCCGGGTGTTGAAGCTGGACTATCTGAAGCAACAGACGGCCCTGGCCGAGATGCCACTGGTGCAGAAAGGCTCGCGGCTGTCGGTGATGCCGGTGACCCCGGAGCAGTGGGCGGCGGTGATTGCACTGCGTTGAGATGCTTCTGTAATTGGATGGACTCGCCCAAGCCGAGGCGTCAATGCGCCACGGTGGCAGTCTAAACAGCCATCGACAGCGAGGGCGAGTCCATGAAAAATCATAGTTCGTTTGATCAATCCGTGTCTCCTTCC